>NZ_CP135164.1:1200000-2400000 GCF_001940225.2 Roseburia sp. 499 | reverse complement strand
TTACCTGAATCCAAAGAAGTCATCCACAGTACCAAGTGAGTATATCAAACAGGTGCTTATGAGAGGTACAGGTTTTATCGGTGGCAAGGGCAGGATATGCAAGATTTTTGAAACAGAGATTGACGCAGGAACCAGAGCAAAGCGTATCAAAGCAGAGTATGGTCAGGGAGGTGCAGGCTGGCCGGTTGACGGACTAGGACTGCACGGATATGACACATTTCATGGGAATGGACTGCGTTTTCAGTGGCGAGATGAGGATGGAGAGGTTGAAGGATATGTTTCGTGGAAAGATATCGAAAAAGAGCTTGGTGTCCTTATTCTTACAGGGGAATACCAGCCTGAGACACCTCGTATTGATGAGCTTGCGATGGACGGACTCCGTGAGGATGATGAGGTTATTGATGCCGAATATCAGGAAGTGGAACCGGAAGAGGCAGAATCAGAGGTTGATGATTATGCAATACCGGATGAGCCGGAGAGCTATGCTTCTAACCGAACTGTAAAAGTGGCAAATTTGCATGAAGATGCACATGAGGAAAGTAATGAAGCATATGTATCTGCATATGGCATGACACCACAGGAAGCTGCCGATGAAGACCGCATGATAACAAAGGCAGAATATGACGCCGAGATAGATGCTGAAACATCTGAAAAAGATCCATCAGAGCTTAAGTATATTACACCGATTGATTATGCCAAGCGTATTGAGGAGCTTGATGAAGACCTGCGTGATGCGGCGGAGATTCTTGTAACAGATTGCAGCTGCTACACTCCGTTTAGGGCATTCCTTATGGATGTGGTGCAGTCTGATTTTGCATTTATGCCCAATAAACTTGACCTTATCAGGGATATTGCATTAGGGACAGATAATGCAGAAAGGAAGGCATATTCCAACAATAAGTATGGTCTTGTGGAGTACTCAATCAGAAGCGGGTATGTGAAGATCAGCTATAAGAACAGGAACGGTGTGCGTAAGGAAGGTGCTCTCGACTGGCGTGAGTTATACGAGATTTTATCCTATATGGTAAAACAGCCATTTTACTGTGGAGAAGACCAGAAGAAGTATTATCAGGAGACAAAGCAGAAGGCTGACAGGGATAAGATGAATCCGGTCTATAAGAGATTCTTTGATATCGAGGATAGTGTAAAAGCCAATCGTCTTGAAACCAGGGAAAGAGCAATAGCGAATGGCTGGGAAACCAAGATTGATGAGAATGGATATGTGGTTTCAGATGATGTGGTATCAGTATCTGTGGATGATATTCAGGCTGATACAGAATTACAGGAAACTGTAGATTTTACATCAAAGCAGGAGTCATTACAGCAAGTAGAAAGCCTTGATACTGAGAAGAATATTACCGGGCAGGAAAAACATAACTTTCATTATAACCTATGGGAGGTGGAAAAGGGCGGAGCCAAGACCAGATACCAGTGGAATATGGATGCAATCCGTACCTTAAAGCAGATAGAATCAGAGAGCCGTCTTGCCACACCGGAGGAACAGAAGATTTTGTCAAAGTTTGTCGGCTGGGGTGGACTGTCACAGGCGTTTGATGAGAACAATGCAAGCTGGAATAAAGAGTATAAGGAACTCAAAGAAATTTTATCTGATGATGAATACAGTGCAGCAAGGGCAACTGTAAATAATGCTTTTTATACTTCTCCGGAAATTGCCATGTGCATGAATTCGGCACTTGTCCAGTTTGGTTTCAGAGGTGGCAATATATTAGAGCCATCAATGGGTATCGGTAACTTCTTTGGAAGTATGCCGGCACCTATGCAGCGAAGTAAGTTGTATGGAGTTGAGCTTGACAGTATTTCAGGAAGAATAGCAAAGCAGCTTTATCAGAATGCGAATATCAGTATCACAGGTTTTGAGAATACCACATATCCGGATAACTTTTTTGATGTGGTTGTGGGAAATGTGCCATTTGGTGATTACAAGGTGTTTGATCCAAAGTACAACAAGTATAACTTCCGTATTCATGATTATTTCCTTGCAAAAGCACTCGACCAGGTAAGACCGGGAGGGATGGTAGCAGTAATTACCACAAAGGGAACACTTGATAAAACAAATCCTACCATCAGAAAGTATCTGGCAGAGAGGGCAGAGCTTGTTGGAGCAATCAGACTTCCGAATACTGCATTTAAGGATAATGCAGGAACCGAAGTAACTGCGGATATTCTGTTCTTACAGAAGAGGGAGAGAAAGATTGATATCGAGCCGGACTGGGTACACCTTGGTGTGACTGAGGATGGTATTGCAGTCAATTCATACTTTGCAGAACACCCGGAGATGATTCTTGGTCATATGGAATATGATACAAGAATTTACGGACAAGATAGCAGATACACAGTCTGTGTGAATGATGATGAGAACTTTAATATGTATGAAGCACTCAATAAGGCAATCAGCAATATCAAAGCACAGATGACAGATTTTGAAAGGGCAGCAGATAGTGAAGAAAAGGCTGAGGAAGTTATTCCTGCAGATCCCGATGTGAGAAATTATACTTACACATTCTTTGAAGGAAAGCTCTACTACAGGGAAAATTCCGAGATGGTAAGAAAAGAAGTATCTCAGACTGCTGAGGAGAGAATCTTAAAATTAGATGAAATCAGACAGATAACAAGAGAATTGATTGATATTCAGATGGAAGGCTGCAGCGAGGAAGAGCTTGCAGATAAACAGAGACTTCTTAATGTAAAGTATGATGCATTTGTAAAGCAGTATGGAGCCATTACTTCAAAAGCAAATAGGATTGCCTTCAGAGATGACAGCGATTACCCGCTTCTTTGCAGTCTTGAGGAAGTAAACGAAGACGGGGAGGTGAAGAAGGCGGATATGTTCTATAAGCAGACGATTAAAGCAAAGACTGTCATAGACAGAGTGGAAACTGCGGTGGAGGCTTTAAATGTGTCAGTCAATGAATTTGGGTATGTGAATCTTGCATATATGCTTTCTATCTATCAGCCAGATATATCTGGAGCATTGGAGAATCTGGCAAAGGAAAGCGGTAACCCGGTGGAAGAGATTTCATTAAGTGATGATGCTGCAATGGAATTAAAGAGGTCAGCTTTGGTTAATGAGCTGGAAGGACTGATTTTTCTTAATCCCGACCGTTACAACGAGAATAACCCGGATATTGGCTGGGAGACAGCGGACGAATATCTGTCGGGCAATGTAAGGGATAAGCTTCGTGTAGCTAAGGCTATGGCAGCAGATACCGATAATCCACAGGCTGAGAGGTTTACAGGCAATGTGGCAGCCCTTGAAAAAGTGCAGCCGGAGTGGATTGAAGCCTCGGATATTGATGTGAAGATTGGTACGACATGGATTGAGCCGCTTGATTATGAGCAGTTTATCTATGAGCTTCTTAATACACCAAGGAGAGCAAGGGCAGTCAGAAGCCAGTATTATAATTCGGGTATTCAGGTACACTTAAATAAAATGAGCATGGAATGGTTCATTGAGAATAAAAGCATGGATAAGCATTCAGTGGCAGCTACTAAGACTTATGGTACAAGCCGCATGGATGCTTATTCTATTTTTGAGGATACACTGAATCTGAAAACTGTAACAGTCAGGGACAGGATTGATGATGGGGATGGCAAGTATCATTACGAAGTCAATAAGAATGAGACAATGCTTGCAAGGGAAAAGCAGAACATGATCAAGGAAAAGTTCAAGGAATGGCTGTTTTCAGAGCCGGAACGCAGACAGAAGTATGTGGAGTATTACAATGAAACATTCAATAACATCCGCCTGCGTGAGTATGATGGAAGCCATCTGCAGTTTCCAGGAATGAATCCTGCGATTGAGTTAAAGCCTCATCAGAAAAATGCTGTGGCTAGAATCCTTCTTGGAGGAAATACCTTATTGGCACACTGTGTTGGTGCAGGAAAGTCCTTTGAGATGATGGCAGCTTGTATGGAACAGAAAAGACTTGGACTTGCCAATAAGACAATCATGGTAGTTCCAAAGCCGCTTATCGGGCAGACTGCAAGTGAATTTTTAAGGCTTTATCCGTCAGCCAATATCCTGGTTGCTACGGAACGTGACTTTGAAAAGAGTCGCAGAAAGCAGTTTGTATCAAGGATTGCGACTGGAGATTATGACTGTATTATCATGTCGCATTCGCAGTTTGAGAAAATTCCTATCTCGGCAGAGAGAAAGGAGAGGATGCTTAATGAGCAGATTGAAGAAATCAGCTATGCGATTGATGAGATGAAGGAGCGTAACGGAGAGCGTTGGACTGTAAAGCAGATGGAGAGTCAGAAGAAAAAGCTGGAGGAACAGCTGAAATCCTTAACTGATGAGAGTAGAAAAGATGACCTGATTACCTTTGAGGAGCTTGGTGTAGATTCCATAATGGTGGACGAAGCACATAATTTTAAGAACCTTGCCATATTTTCAAAGATGAACAATGTGTCGGGAATCAGTAGTTCAGGGGCAAAGAAGTCAACGGATATGCAGCTTAAGTGTCAGTATCTGTCAGAGATAAATGATGGCAGAGGCATTGTATTTGCAACCGGGACACCAATATCCAATACAATGTGTGAGATGTATGTTATGCAGCTTTACCTGCAGAAGGCGGCTCTTGAAGAGATGGGAATTTATCACTTTGATTCATGGGCTGCAAACTTTGGTGAGGTGACTACTGCATTGGAGCTTACAGTTGAGGGAAGTGGTTTCCGAATTAAGAGCAGGTTCAATAAATTTACGAATCTGCCTGAGCTTATGAATATCTTTCGTGAGGTAGCCGATGTGCAGACAGCAGACATGCTTGCTCTTGATGTACCGGCTCTTCGTGGTGGTAAGCCTATCATTGTGGAGTCAGAGCCGGACTGGTATGTAAAGCAGGTCATGGAAAACTTTGTTGCAAGAGCAGAGCGTATCAGAGGTGGTGGAGTTGATCCGAGTGAGGACAACTTTTTAAAGATTACCCATGAGGCAAGATTATTAGGAACAGATGCAAGGCTGATTGATAAGGATGCTCCAAACAATCCAGATGGAAAGCTAAACAAGGTTGCGGAGAATGTGTGGAAAGAATACGAGAAAGGAAATGCTGACGGTCATATAGGCTGCCAGCTTATTTTTTCGGATATCGGCACACCGGGACCTGATAAGGATTTTACTATTTATGATTATCTGAAGGAGACACTTATCCAGTATGGTATTCCCGCAGATGAGATAGCATTTATCCATGATGCCAAGACGGATGCACAAAGAGACGCACTTTTTAAGGAGATGAGGACAGGTAAGAAAAAAGTTCTTATCGGTTCGACTGACAAGTGTGGAACTGGAGTTAATGTACAGACACACCTTGTTGCTATGCATCATGTAGATTGTCCTTGGAAACCTTCATCTATCGAGCAAAGAGAAGGTCGAGGCATCAGACAGGGTAATGAAAACAAGGAAGTTGCAATATACAGATATGTTACCAAAGGAACCTTTGATGCATACAACTGGTCGCTTGTGGAGAATAAGCAGCGTTTTATCAGTCAGGTTATGACCAGCAAGGCAGTAAGCCGAAGCTGTGAGGATATCGACGAGGCAACTCTTTCTTATGCAGAGATTAAGGCGGTTGCAACTGGCAATCCGTTAATCAAAGAAAAGATGGAGATTGATAATGATGTCCAGAGACTTAAGCTTTTAAAGGCATCTTATGACAATCAGAGATATGGCTTGCAGGATAACTTTATGATCAAGTATCCGAAGCTCATTAAGACAGCAACAGAAAAGCTGGCCAATGTAAGAGAGGATGTAAAGGCAAGGGATAAAGAACTGATTGATAATCCGGAATTTGCCATTACCATAGGCAAAGCAACCTATACTGAGCGTGTGGATGGTGGAACGATGATGCTTGAAGCAATCAGCAAGTGCAAGACCGGAGAGACAACTGCAATCGGCAAATTTCACGGATTTGAGCTGCTTGTGGAAAAGAACTTCCTTGGCATCAATTATATGGTGCTTCGAGGAAAGACAGAGTACAAAGCAGAGCTTTCCACAAGTCCTGTCGGCAGCATGGTGAAGTTGGAAAACCTGTTCAATGGACTTCATGAGAACATTGATTTTTTAGAAAAGAAGATTGAGCAGTACCAGAATGACCTTGAAGCATCAAAGACTGAGTATGACAAGCCATTTACGTACAGCAAGGAACTGGAAGAAAAGCTGGCAAGACAGTGTGAACTGAATGCCCAGCTAGATCTTGAGAACGCAAAGGCTGTGGATGCAGACCTGAGCGGACCGGAGGAAGAAAGAGAAGCAGATGACAGGATGGAATCTGCAGCGATTGTAGCAGAGGATAAAGGTGCTTATCCAGCCGACAGAGAGGGCAGAACACGATAGGAGAGTGAATAATATGAGCATAAGAAAAGTGGTCGCAGGACTACTGATTACAGCAGGGATTGCCATTATGGCAGTCCCTTTTTTCTGGCGGGCAACAGGAGAAAAACAGACAGAACAGCTCATAAGTGAATTTGAGCAGACATTGGAGGATGATTACGATGAAGAAACAGATGTGGAGGAAGAGCAAACCTCCATTAGTAAAGAGGATGAAGCCATTCTTAAAGAAGGCGGTGTTATCGGCATCATTGAGATACCGGGCTTAGATATCAGGTATCCGGTAATGGAAGGAACCACAAGTAAAGTGCTTAATGCAGGGATTGGTCATATAGAAGAGACTGCAGGAATCGGAGAAAGTGGCAACTGTGTATTGTGCGGTCATAATGGCAGCAGATATGGCACATTTTTTACACCACTAAGTCAGATATCCATAGGTGATGAAGTAATGATAACCGACAAAAATGGGCTGAAGCATATCTATGAGGTAACAGAGACAGAGGTAGTAAATCCGTATGATAACAGCATCAAGACACAGGGTACAGAAAAAGAATTAACTCTTTTTACCTGTTCCCAGAAAGGAACCATGCGTTTTGTGGTCAGGTGCATTTATAAGGAGGCGGTGATGGATGAATAGGAGATACCGATTAGGTGAGATAGAAGAGGCAGTAGCAGAAATGGAAGAGCTAATTGACATCGAGGATGATATTGCAGAGATTGATGATGACTTTCAGATAGTCGTAAGCGGCTGGTCTGTGTGTGTCGAAAGCCTAAATCTGACACTCAGACAGGGAATAGCCTGTGTATGTGATGCGGAGGAAGGATTATTCATGCCTGATTTTGATGTGACTATCGTGTATGAGGGGAACATTGAAACACAGGAGTGGCTCTACTACGAGCAGGACGGAATGGTAGTTACACTTGGCAACTGGTTAAATGGCAGATTGTCTTGTGAACAGATAGAACAGCTTTGGTGTGAGCTTATCATACCGGAGCAAAACAAAGAACAAAAAGAAAGCGAGGAATAGCATATGAAGTATTCAATTAAAGTAAACGAAGTAAGGGCAAAAGAGGGCAGCAATATCAAAGGATTTGCAACAGTGGTATTCGGTGATTCATTTAAGATCACCAATATTGCAATCCTTGAGAATAAGGATAAGGGAGAGCTTTTCGTATCAATGCCAAGATACCGCTCCAATGAGCGTGATGAAAGCAATGGTGTGATCTATAAGGATGTGTGCAATCCTATCACAGCAGAGTTTCGTGAGGAACTCTATACCAATATTCTTGATGCCTATGCAAGAATCAAAGAACCGGAGAAAGAGGAGACACAGAAGCAGGAGCGTACACAGGAAATGCCGGAGTTTTCCGTAACTGTGACACCTTATGAGAGGGAAGGCAGTAACATCAAGGGACTTGCCCGCATTTATTTTGAAAACAGTTTCATCGTAAATAATATCAATATCGTGCAGGGAAAAGAGAAAATCTTTGTATCAATGCCTTCTTATAAGACAAAGCAGGTGGACGAGCAGGGCAAGCCAATCTATCAGGATGTCTGCTATCCGGTCACAAAGGATTTCAGGGAAAAACTCTATAATGAGATTATCTCGGAATATGAGAAAGCAAAGGATAAGAACAACGAAAAGGCGAGGGAGAGTGCCGAGAAACATCATGGCAATCCCGATAAAGAGAAGGACAAAGAGGCAACGCCCTTTCGATAATCAGTAATCATGTTACTGGGGCGGCCAAGGCTGCCCCACTTATAGAATGGAGGAAACAGAATGGATATGGAAGCAGGAAAAACACTTACCAATGAGGAGGTCATAAGAGAACTTCTCGAATTATTAAAGAAAAATGCCATGAAAGAGCAGGCAAACGATGTATTTGAGATATGCAGCTATGTGGACGGACTGGAGAAAAAGATTGATTCCATGACGGAAGAACTCACAAACATGCAGAACCAGATCAAAGAAATGCAGGAGGATACACTTGTCAATAATGCTAAAAAGGCATTGTCGGAAGCACGCGAGCGACTTAATACCAGATGTGAGCAGATAAAGTCGCAGGTATCAGAAGTGAAAGCACAGGTCAAATCTACAGCAAAGAGCATAGTTGATGAAGCAAAGGCAAAGGGAAGAGCTGCATTATACAGGGTATCTGAGTTCTTAGGAATTAAGAAAAGACTTCTTAATATCCGAGAAAATGTAAGAGGTGCAATCAAGACTACGGATAAGGATATAGCAAAGACAGCACTTCTTGCAAAAGGATTTCGTGAAGCAGGGCAGACAGTAGCCAATGCATTCCGCACTTTTGCTGACAAGCCGGAGGTAGATTATTCACAGAAAGAGCAGAAACATTCAATTACAAAGGCGGTGCTTGCACCTATGAAAGCAGTGAAAAAGATACTTGTATCAATGGAACTTCATCTGGACGCTTCGATTGATAAGCTGGATAATCTGGCTATGAATGTCCAGCTTGATAAGGAAAAGCATATGGAGAAGGAGCAGAAACAGACAGAGCCGGAGAGGGCAGAAGCAGAGAGAGTGGAAGCAGAGATTGTATATTCACCGATGGTCGCTGAACCACAGGAGTATCAGTATAATGCAGATGCATTTGAGGCTAGAGGTGTGGATGTGGTGAAGCAGGAAGCGGCACATAAGGAAGTATCGAAGGTAAGGGAAGATAAAGCCAGATAGTTTTGAGGACGTGGGAGAAATTCTGCGTCCTTTTTTTGTCGCCTGAAATGCGACACATAAGAAATGGTTCTTGTTATAATTATGATAGCACATGACATAAGAATCGTTTGAATTCATAGTTGTCCTTTTTATTGGACACATGGTGTGCGTATAATGTAAGTATAAAGAACTTTAAAACATGTAAAAATTGTTTGAAAGGAGCTGATTGATATGAGAAAAGAAGGATATAGTCGCCCAGGATTATTTGGCACAATGAATCATTATGATGCAAATGGCAATAAAATTGGAGAGAGCAGACCGGGATTCTTTGGTAGTATGAACAACTATGATGCTAATGGACATAAAGTTGGACATAGCAGTCCCGGATTGTTTGGTACAATGAATTATTACGATAATAGTGGTCACAAAGTAGGATACAGCCGCCCTGGATTATTTGGAAGTGTCAACACATATGATAAAAATGGACATAAGACAAGCCATAGTGACAGAGGTTTGTTTGGTGGATTCAATCATTACGATAATTAGGAGGACAGGGATATGTTAGGAACAGATGGAAGATTATATGATTCGGATTTTGACTTTGATGGAGATGGAAAACTTAATGCTTATGAGTATTCTGTAATGGATGATGTAGTTTTCGGTCATGAAGATACGGATACAAGTGAGGTAGATGAACTAGAAGATGAGTTATCCTTGGCAGGACTAGATGCAACAGAGCTTGAATATATGGATGCAGATGAAAGAAGAGAGGCATTGGAGGATGCCGGCTTAGATCCGGATGATTATGATTTTGACTAAAGGAGTGCAAGATGAAACAACAAACTGAAAAGAAATTACAGGCTAATTTGAAAGCAATCAATAATGATTTCAATACAGTTATTTTTGCGGATATTGAAGCGAAATTTAAGCTGATGGAGTTGGATGCAATTAGGATATTAATTGATGATTGTGAAAGATTGATAAATGAAGATGCAGGTAAATGAAAGCAGGTGCCTTATATGAAAAAGAATTCGTTTGGACAAGGATTGGCAGTATTTTTGGTGGTAATAGGTATTTTTTACATTATTGGTGCTATTAGTGAAGCTAGTGAGCCTAAGTGCATTAAGTCAGGCTGTGACAATAAGCAGGCAACAAATAGCAGTTATTGTTATCTGCATAAGCCTTATAGTGGAAGTAGTTCTTCACATAGCAATTCATCATATTCCAATAAATCATCAAGTAGCAGTTCTTCAAGTAGTAATAACAATAAATCGACAGCTGGAAGCAATGCATCATCGTACAATAGCAGTACAAAGAAAAGCTCTACTGGGACAAGTAGCTCAAAGAAAAGCAATATATATGACTCATATGATGATGGCTATGATGATATATACATGGATGGCGATTATGATTATGATCGGTATGACAGGGATAGTGATTATGCCGATGGTGTGGATGACGCAATGGATGAATTTGACGAGGATTGGTAAATATGGCAGGTAAACATGAGCTGGAAAAATTTGAATATCTGTTTGTAGATATCGAATGGAATCAGACACCGGGAACAAATGGGATAGAAGACAGGGAGCCAATTCAGATTGGTGTGGTAGCGACTGATGAAAGTATGAATTTGAAAAAATCATTTTCCAGAGCGATGCGACTGAGTTCAGAAGAAAAATATAATCCAGATACATTAGTACTATCACATTCTACATTAAAATCTGTCATGCAGGCAAATAGTGAAGAAATAGTATTGCAGAAAATTAAGATGTCATTTCCAAAATATAAGTATGTAGTAGTTTGGACAAAGGATACTTATGAATTGTTTAAAAGAGGTATGGACACTTATGGATATTCAATGCCGAGACATAGAGTTATTGTATTTCAAGAAGTTCTCATGCATATTGCAAGTGATGGAGTAAATCAAATTGGTTTTGAGCGTGCATTGAAACAGGCGGGCATTGAATTTCAGAAAAACTTTCTTCACTATTCAAAGCATGATGCAAATTATATGTATCAATTATTTGGCAAATGCTATAAGGAATACACGAGGTGGACTAATCAGGAGATATGTTATCTGAGTCCAAGAACTCATATAATACATACTGGCAGCTGCCGATATTCTAATAAAAATCATTTGCTTGCTACAAACCAAGCAGCCAAACATGTGATTTTTCAGGGAAACAGAGTATGTAAAATATGTGGCTGTGAGGATGAATGGAACAGATTGCAATGGGGTGTAAGCTCTGGTGTAAAGCAGAATAACCGTGCAGAATATCTTAGAGAATTGCCGCTTACAGATGAAAATATGAGTATGATTTGCAACAAATTCCGATTAGATTATAATATTGCCTCAGATATGGTGTTTATCCGCACACCATTCAGCGGGTGGATTGTACATATTCAGAATGACAGGGTTACAAAACTCCGTCATGAAAACTACAGACAAAGAAGGGATGAGGCTTTAAAAATACATAAAAAGTGCTTTGAAGGTTATCACAAACAGAAACTGCCTTCCAGTAGGTTCTATGATGTGGTAAGCTATATTAAGTATCATGACGAGGGAATGTTGAAGAGACTTGGTGATAAAAGGAGCCGTATTGATATAATATTAGACAGGATAAGAGAGCAAGATGCAGAAAATATGGCATAGATAAAGGAGTCTGAAATGAGAGACCAAAAATTATATGAATTAGTTGGAAAATACATAGATAAATATTACATAGATAAGCCGGATGATATTAAACTAGATAAAGAAATGAAGTCTATATTTGATAGAATCTCGGAATTTAGAAAGAAAAAAGCAACAAAAAAATGTGATGCCGAAGAAGATGCAGAAATTGAGATAGATGAAAGTGCCGTAGAATCGTTTGATGTTGAAAGTATGCAGAAAACGAAAGCAACTGACTCTATGTCTTCGACATTGGCAACAAACCGTAATATAGAAAGCCTTATGGGGCAGATGGATGAGACATTTTCCCAAAGACTATTGCGTTTAATTGATGAGAGAGGGATGACGGATTCTGAAGCATATAATAAAGCTTATGTGGATCGGAGACATTTCTCAAAAATCAGAAAAGATGTGAATTATACGCCAAATAAGAAGACTGTGCTTGCGTTTGCAATAGCATTAGAACTATCTATTGACGAAGCGAAGGATCTTCTAAATTCAGCAGGTTTTGCGTTTTCAAGAAGTTCAAAAACGGATATTATCGTGGCTTATTTCTTACAGAATAAGATATACGATATGTTTGAAATTAATGAGATATTAGATGCTTATGGACAGCCAATTTTTGAGTAGGTGAAGTATATGCAGAAAAAGAAGAAGCGGATGTACGACGGAGGAAAAAGCGTACTTCATGTAAAAAATAGTGCAGGCGGTTTTTACAAAGTTAAGAAAACAGGAAGACTTGGAAAGAACTGCGTGCATTTTTCGGGGAGAGGAATATGTACCAAATATGATAAATGGTGCAGTTCTGCAAACTGTCCTAGTTATGAAAAAAGAAAATAGAGGCTTGGAGATATGAAATTGTCGCCTATCATGCGACCAGCTCTGTTAGTTTCGTAGATATAATGTGATTACAATAAACCGAAGGAGGTAAATCATATGAATGCGGAATTAACAGAGCTGGTTTTTATTTTGGACAGAAGTGGTTCAATGGGTGGACTGGAGAGCGACACAATCGGTGGATTTAACGGGATGATAGAGAGACAGAAAAAAGAAGGAGAAAAAGTTAATGTGACTACAATTCTCTTTGATGATGAAGTGGAAATCATTCATGATCGTTTCCCGATTGATGCAGTTCAGCCGTTGACGGATAAAGAGTATTATGTCCGGGGATGTACAGCATTGCTTGATGCAGTAGGACAGGCAATTAACAAAATTGACAATGTGCAGAAACATTTGCCGGAGGAACACCGTGCCGGAAAAGTATTGTTTGTAATCACTACAGATGGATTAGAAAATTCCAGTACAGAGTTTAATTACAATGACATTAAGCTAATGATTGAAGCAAAGAAAGAATGTGGCTGGGAGTTCTTATTTCTTGGAGCAAATATTGATGCAGGCAAAGAAGCTGAAAAAATTGGTATTGAAAGAAACAGGTCAGTAACATATGAGAATGATCATGATGGAGTTGCACTCAATTACGAAGCTGTTGGCAGAGCAGTGAGAGGCGTTACAAAAAGCAGAACATGTAGTATAGAACTTGATGATGCCTGGGCAGACGATATTGCAGAATATCATGAGAAGGCAGGAAAAAGGTAGGTAATATTTATGGTAGATGCAAGAGAAATGAAAAAGATACTTCGTAATAACGGATATGAATATCAAAGATGCAAAGGCTCACATTTTATGTATTCAAACGGTATTTATACGGTTGCAGTTAATAAAGATCTAAATGCAATGGTGGCAAAAAGAATTATTAAGCAGTACCACCTGCAGGTGGCAGGTGTGTAAGAAGGGAGAACAATTTTATGGCAATGATTGTATGTCCACATTGTGGAGAACAGGTATCAGAAAAAGCAAAGAAGTGTGTGCATTGCGGTGCAATATTGATACCAGAAGAGAAGAAGCATTGTACAGAATGCGGTGCTGAACTTGAAGAGGGGATGACAGAGTGTCCGAATTGTGGTTGCCCGGTTGATGATACACTAGGGCAGGAGACAGATGAAAAGCCACAAAAGGTAGAGGTAACAGGGGTAAAGGTGACTAAGAAGATAAAGGTTATTATTGGGATTGTGGTTGCATTATTGGTGGTCGGAGGAGCAACAGTATTTGGGGTGACACAATATCAGAAGAAAAAGGCAGCAGAGGAATATGCACAACGGGTGGAAGAGTATTCTGATAATCTGAAATTAGCTACTGTCACAATGCTGACAGGTGCAAGTGATGCAGAGTCAAGTGCAAATCTGATTAAGCAGGTGTGGTATAACGCTATCTACGAGAAAAGGGATGATAATACAGATAAGTATACGCGTCCCAAAGGATATTTCGTATCTGATTTTAACGATGCGTTAGGTAATCTGTATGCAGATACGAGTTTCAGCAGCAAGATAAGCAGTATTGAAGAGAATCAGGATACAGTCAATGCATTGATGAAGAAATTGAAAAATCCACCAGATGAATACAAGGATGCATACGATGCCGTATCAGATCTATATGATGCATATATATCACTTACCAACTGTGCAACAGATCCTTCGGGCAGTTTGCAGACATATTCAAGTACTTTCAATGATGCTGATACAAATACGTTAAATGCATATAAGGCAATGGAACTGTATCTGGACGATTAAAGAATGGGCAGGGCGCAGGATAGGCACTCTGCCTTTTAACTATACGTTTTGGCATTATGCAATGCCTAGCTTAATGCAAAAATATTGACAGAAATACTCAAAAGCAAGGTTATGAATTTCTTTCTCACAAAAACTAATGACTTTTAAATGAAAATAATTAAAGCTCGCAAGAAAATGCGATTATATTGATTGCAAGAATAAGCGTTTTGTACTATAATTTAAAAAGCGAGTTTTTACTCAATTGTGACAAATATAACATGTCTATAGAAGAAGCCACGAGGTGTGAGAATGAGAGTAAGTTACAATAAATTATGGAAGTTATTGGTAGACAAAAAGATGAGTAAAGCCGATTTGAGAAAGGCTGTAGATATTGCTCCGAATACCCTTACAAAGATGCGTAAGGATGGAGAAGTGTCTATGAGTGTATTACTCAAGATTGCTACATATCTGGATTGCGATATTAGCGATATCTGTGAGTTTGTGAAAGATGAAGAATAAACCTTGTTGGAGAGTGCAAAATGGCAGAGTTAGTATATAGTGCAGGACTTACATCAAAATTGTTTTGGCTACAGGAGTCCAGAAAGACCGCTGGATACATATTGGATGGATATAGTAAGGCGGATATTCGAAAGATAGCCTGGGAAGAGAATATCTATCAAGTAAAAGCAGAATATCGTGCATATGAGGTATTGAATGGTACTTATCGTAGAGTATCTGCTTTACCGGAAGCAGTGCTTCGGGCTTTTACCACTTGTGATGTGGAGACAGCAAAGATTTTAAACTTAATTGCAATCCTTATGGATAGCCGACTATTTTTTGAATTTCTTCATGAAGTGTATGATGAAAAGCTCAGACTGGGAGAAAAGGAAATCACAGACAGGGATTTGAATGTATTCTTTTCGGATAAAGCGTTGCAGAGTGATGTGGTGGCTGGATGGACGGATACAGCAATACGGAAACTGAAACAGTGCTTTACTAGAATGATGTTTGAGGCGGGATTACTTGAAAGTAGTGCAAAACCAAGAACAATCAAGCCAATTCACATTGACTATCGTACAGAGGAATTGCTGACTGCAAATGGACTGGGAGAATACTTGAAAGCTGTGAAAGGAGTCTGAGCATGGCAAAGTTAAGTTTGGATGATAGACTGAATCAGATAGAAGACAAAATATCAGAGAAGTCGTTTAGAGAGAATAAAGGACTTGGAAATGAAGTCGGATATTATATATTCGATTATGATCCAAGAGAGGAGCTGTATGTGAGAAATCATATAGCATACCTTAAGGATAGAATAAACAACGGAAACAAAGATTTCAGAATAGTTGAGTTTGACCTGTTTCATCTTATGATTGAGATATTGCAGGAGGAAGGTTATCTGGAAGCATTCTTTGATTTGGAAAAAGAGAATGGATTTTTTGAGATGGCAGACAGCCTTGTAGAGACATTGGGACTGGATGAAACAAATGAACTGAATCTCATCATATCAAGAATATTGCAGGAAGATTTGACGGACAGTGTGGTATTTCTTACCGGAGTAGGCAAGTGCCATCCGATAATCGCAAGCCACAACATCTTAAATAACCTGCATCAGGTGCTTGACAGTGTGCCGGTAGTGCTTTTCTATCCGGGAGAGTATAGCGGACAGGATTTGAAATTATTTGGAACGATGGATTCACACAACTATTACAGGGCATTCCGTCTGGTGTAGAGGAGGAAATACAATGCAGATTAAAAATATGTTTGAAAAGCAGATTGATCGTGACATCAAGGGTGTTATTAAAGTAGGTCAGTCGGATGAAGAAAATGTATATCAGGAATTAGATGAATATGTAGTGACAAAGGAACTTCTGAAGCATTTCAGAGATTTCTTCAACAATTATGAAAAGGGTGTAGATGGATATACAGATAAGATGGGTGTCTGGATTTCCGGATTCTTTGGAAGTGGTAAATCTCACTTCCTAAAAATACTGTCTTATTTATTAAAAAACAGCACAGTAGAAGGTAAAAGAGCCATTGAGTATTTTACAGATGGTAAGAAGATAGAAGATCCGATGCTTATTGCAGAGATGACAAAGGCTGGAACAATTGAGTCAGACGTCATGCTTTTTAATATTGATTCAAAGGGTTCTGCAAAGGTAGGCTCCGGTAAGGAGGCTATCGTTGAAGTATTTATGAAAGTGTTCAATGAGATGCAGGGTTATTGTGGTTCAATACCTTATCTTGCAGAATTTGAACGCCAGTTGGATAACGAGGGCAGATTTGAAGAGTTCAAAGAGAAGTTCGAGGCGAATGCAGGAGCACCTTGGGATAAAAAGAGACAGGCATTTGCAGTTATTCAGGATAAAGTAGTAAAGACATTAGTCGAGATGGATTTCATGAGTGAGGAAGCAGCCCGCAACTGGTGCAAGAATGCAAAGGGCAGCTATGACCTCAGTATCGAGAAGTTCGTATCACTTGTGCAGGAATATTGTGCAAAGAAAGGACCGAATCATCATGTTATCTTCTTGGTGGATGAAATCGGTCAATATATTGCAGATGACACACAGCTTATGCTCAACCTCCAGACAATTGTAGAAGACCTTGGAACAGCCTGCAAAGGTAAGGCATGGGTTATCGTAACAAGTCAGGAGGATATTGATTCTATTACAAAGACAAAGGGAAATGACTTCTCTAAGATTCAAGGACGTTTTGATACGAGACTTTCTCTTTCAGCATCCAATGTTGACGAAGTAATCCGTAAGCGTGTGCTTGCAAAGAATGATACAGCAACACAGACACTCAGACTGCTCTATGAGCAGAAAGAATCAATTATCAAGAATCTTATTACATTTACAGCGGATACAGCAGACAAGAAGCTGTATGCAGATAAGGCAGATTTTGCAGACTGCTATCCGTTTATACCATATCAGTTCAATCTTTTAGGACAGGTACTTACTGCGGTCAGAACACATGGCGCAAGTGGAAAGCATTTGTCGGATCAGTCACGTTCTATGCTTGCACTGTTTCAGGAGTCGGCAATCAGAGTAATGGATAAAGAGGATGGGGTATTGATTCCGTTTAGCTTCTTCTATGATCCGTTGCATAAGTTTATTGACCACCAGCACAGTCAGGTAATCTCAGATGCAGAGAATAATAGTAAGCTTGATGAGTTCGATGTAGAGCTTTTGAAAGTTCTCTTTATGATTAAATATGTCAAGGAAATTAAGGCAAATGTAGATAATCTTACTACACTTATGATTTCAAATATTGATGATGACAGAATTGAAGTCCGTTCTAAGATAGAGGAGTCATTAAAGAAACTGATTAAAGAGACACTTGTACAGAAGAATGGTGAAATATACATTTTCCTGACAAATGAGGAGCAGGAAATCAATAATGCTATCAATAATGAGTCAGTAGAGATGGGAGAAATCATCGGAGAAGCGTCTACAGTTATCTTCGAGGAAATCTATACGGAGAAGAAATACCGTTATAGCAGTCGTTACTTATTCCCATTCAACCAGAAGGTGGATGACCGATTCTTCAAGGGCAATCAGTCTAACGATATCGGAGTGACAGTTATTACACCTTATGGCGGAGATTATGCAGACTCTGCACTTCGTCTGCTTTCTGCACAGGAAAGCAGTGTGATTGTGAAGTTGCCAAATGACAGTACATTTCTTGATGAGATTACAGAATCCATCAAGATATATAAATTCCTTAACAAAAATGCGTCCGGAGCCAGAGGCAGCTTTGACAGCATCCGTAGGGCAAAAGAGGATGAGCGTATTGAGAAGAAGGACAGAATCCGAATCTTTATTGAGGATGCATTAAAGAATGCCGACATCTATGTAAATGGCGATAAGGCTACCATTTCAGCTAAGGAGCCGGCAACAAGAATCAATGAAGCACTCGGTAAGCTCGTAGCAATGAAATACAATAAGCTCACCTATATGGAGACAGCACCTGAGCTTTCAGATATTAGTGCCATTTTTAAACATAACGATGGTCAGATGAGTTTCCTTGGCACAAGTGATACCACACCGAATAAGCTTGCTTTAGAGGAAGTGGTACAGGTAATCGGATTAAATAATGCCAGACATATGAAGACATCCCTTAAGTCATTACAGGATAAGTTTGGTGCAGCACCTTATGGATTTGATCCAAAGGATGTGCAGTGGCTTGTTGCAATGTTGTTCAAGCTGGGAAGAGTGTCCCTTACTCTTAACAGTCAGAGCCTGTCATTACTTTCAACGAATCAGGATGAACTGGTCAGATATATTACAAAGCGTGAATATGTAGAGAAACTCTTGATAGACATCAGAGAAAGAGCAACGGACGGACAGATTCGTTCTGCAAAAGAAATTATGAAGGATTACTTTGGATTTACTGTATCCAGTGATGATGATGACAAAATCATGAGCAACTTCAAGAACAGAGCGAAGGATAAAGTTGAAGTATACGATGACATCCTTGTAGAATACAGAATCAATCCGAAATATCCTTGTAAGCGACTGATGGAAGAGGCAAGAAAGAGACTTGCAGAAATCCTTGATATCAATGAGCCTACAGAGTTCTTCAAGACAGTAGATATGAAGAGAGATGACCTACTTGATGATGCAGAAGATACTGCACCTGTATTTGATTTCTTTAAGGGAGACCAGAGAAAAATTTTTGAAGAGGCAGTGAAGAATCTTGCATATTTTGGCAACAGTAAGACTTATGTAAGTGACCAGGAGCTGTTAAAAGTAGTCGAAGAGATAGAGACTATCGTGAAGGACAGCAAGCCTTTCGGTAAGATTCAGAGATTACCGGAATTAAATAAGAAATTTGAAGAACTTCATATGGGACTGCTTGAAAAGGAAGCAGCTATCATGGATCCATTAGTACATGACGACTTCCTTAAAGTGAAAGAAGTATTGGATACTAAGCCATTTGCGGAAGTACTCCGTCCTCGTATCAATCAGAGATTTGATGAAATCTGGGAGAAACTCAGAACATCTAGTGATATCGCTGCAATTAAGAATATCAAGCTGGAAAGTGACACTTTAAAAATCAAGTGTCTGGATGAGATAGATGAATATGAGAGGGCACATCAGCCTGCACCGGAACCACCTGTTGCACCGATAGTACCTGGTAAAGAACCGATTGAACCTACTCCGGTACCGACTAAAGTAAAGACAAAGAGACGTAAGAATGTCTCTATCAGCAATGTGGCAGGGGCTAGAACATATTCGATTGAGACCGAGCAGGATATTGATAAGTTCCTTTCCGAGATGAAGCAGAAATTGATGAATGAACTGGAAGAAGACACAATAATTACATTGAGCTGATAAGCTTGATTGGAGGATATAGCACATGAACAAAAATGCAATTAAGAAATTTGCAATAGATGCAAGAAATAAGCTGATAGCATCCGTTACGGATAAAGCTGGTATGCTTGGAATTACACCGGATAATTGCAGTGAAGCAATTACAAAAGGTGCAGATTTTGAGGTATACAAGACAGCGGCAGGAACAGAGGTAACACTTAACAAAAAACAGTGTGAGCAGAGAAGAAAACTGGTAGACCAGATTCATGCAAGAGGCTTTGAAGCGGTAGTGGAAGAAGTGGCATATACATGGTTTAACAGAATCTGTGCTATCCGTTTTATGGAAGTAAACGACTATATGTATCCTGTAAGAGTTCGTGTGCTTTCTTCTGAAAAAGAGGGAAAGAATGAGCCAGATGTGGTAACTATGGCTCCAGAAATTGACTGGGATTTCACAGATAAAGAGAGAGAAGAAATCATTGATGCAAAGATGAACAACAGGCTTGATGATTTATTCAGAATGCTTTTTATCAAACAGTGTAACCTGCTTCATGAAGTGTTGCCGGGACTTTTTGAAGAGACAGAAGACTATACAGAAATGCTTCTTAACATCTCATTTACGAATGAAGATGATGTAATTCGTATGCTTGTAGATGAAAAGAGAGGAATTCCAGAAGAAGATTTTAATGTAAATACAATTGGAGAAGATGGACAGCCTACCGGACAGGTGGAGATTATAGGATGGCTATATCAGTATTACAATACAGAATTAAAAGATGATACTTTTGCTAAATTGAAAAAGAATGTAAAAATCACAAAAGAGAGAATACCTGCAGCAACACAGCTTTTTACTCCTGACTGGATTGTTCGTTACATGGTTGAAAACTCTGTAGGTAGAATCTGGATTGAACATTTGCGAGCAGTTGATCCAAGTACAGATGAAAAGACAACAGCGGAGAAATTTGGCTGGAAATATTATCTTCCAGAAGCAAAGCAAGAAGACGAAGTGAATATAAAATTGGCAGAAATCAGAACTACATACAAAGATCTAAAGCCAACAGAAATTAGCTGCATTGATCCTTGTATGGGTAGTGGACATATCTTGATTGCGATGTTTGATGTGCTAATGGATATCTATGAAAGTGCCGGATATGATAAGAGAGATGCTGCTTTAAAGATTGTAAAATATAATATTCATGGAATAGATATAGATAAGAGAGCATATCAGTTGGCATATTTTGCGATAATGATGAAAGGAAGAGGGGTAAATAGGAGATTTCTGACATTGCTTAAGGAGGAAAAGTTTGAACTAAATGTTTTTCCAATAAGTGAAAGTAATGAGTTTAAGAAGGAACAATTGCAGTTTTTTGGAGTCACCATGTTAGCAGAAAAGAGAGACAAGGCATTATCTCAAATAAGAAAATTACTAATGGCTTTTGTTGATGCTAAAGAGTATGGTTCGATAATCAGAATAGAAAATTTAGATTACACGTTACTATATGATTTTATAAATGATATGCAAGAAATACAACAAGTGTCGTTTGAAACATTACATCTTACTAAAACACAAGAACAATTGTTTGAATTTTACAAAGTTTCATTGCTTCTTAATAGAAAATATGATGTTGCTGTGACAAATCCGCCGTATATGGGAAATGGTGGGATGAATGATAAATTAAGCGAAATGTTGAAAATGAATTATCCTAGCTCAAAAAATGATATGAGCACAGTATTTATGGAATCCTACTTGCATTCAATTAAGCCAGAAGGCTATTTAGCTATGATTAATATACCAGTTTGGATGTTCATAAAAAGTTATGCACAACTTAGAAAATTAATTTTGGAAAATTATACTATTATTAATATGCTACATCTTGGAAGAGGCGTTTTTGGGGCAGATTTTGGAACAACAAGTTTTGTAATAAAAGGGCAGTTAGTGGAAAAATATGAGGGATTCTATAAAAGGTTATTTTCTTCTAGTAGTGCCGTTGAAGATGTAGAAAGAAAATTGCAATTATTAGCAGATAATAAAACCACATTTTTACAAAAGCAAAATATATTTAAGTATGTTCCAGAAATGAATTTGGCATATTGGGCAAATGAAGAAATGATATCGGCATTTGGCGGATTAAAAATATCAGATATAGCATATGTGAAGGAAGGACTTAAAACAGGTGATAACGAAAGATTTATACGGTATTGGACGGAAGTAGATATAAATAAAACAAACATAAAAGATGAAAGTGGAGCTAAATGGATTAAGCATACAAAAGGTGGTGAATTCAGAAAGTGGTATGGCAATAATTTTGAGGTGCTAAATTATGAGCAAGATGGTAGAGAATTAAAAGCATTTAAGAAAGCTTCATTGACGGGCAAAGATAAATACTTTCAGGAAGGTGTTACATGGTCACGTATTACCATTGCAAAAACATCATTTAGGTATATGCCTCAAGGATACATTCCTAATATGGCAGGGCTAGCTTTATATAGTGATAGATATAAAGTTTTGTTAGGTTATTTGAACAGTATAGTGTGTAGGAATTATTTGGAAATCTTAAATCCCACTATTAATTTTCCACCAGGAACTATAGCAGCTTTGCCTATTGATGTAATAGATAGAATTAATGAAACAGAAGTAGAGCAACTTGTAGATGAATGTATACGATTGTCAAAAGAAGATTGGGATTCATTTGAAAATTCATGGGATTATCGTGGAGACCCTTTAGTACCATGTAAAAATGAATTGGGTTGTAATATTCTTATTTCTGATATGTATGGAAAATGGGAAAAGGAATGCAATGATAGGTTCAATAAAGTAAAGGAAAATGAAGAAAGAATAAACGATATATTCATTAATGCTTTTAATTTGAGCAATTCCGTTTCAGCAAGTGTTGATGAAAAAGAAGTAACAATTCATTTGGCTGAAAAAAGGAAATGCATACAGAATTTGTTGTCATTTGCAGTTGGATGTATGTTGGGTAGATATACAGTTGAAAAGGAAGGCATTTATTTTGCTGGAGGAGAATGGATTGAAAATAAATCATCTCGTTTTTCGGCTGCTGAATATGGAATTATACCAATAACAGATGAAGAATGTTTTGCTGATGATATTGTGAGTAGATTATGTGAATGGCTTATATCTGTATACGGATATAATGTATTAGATGATAATCTCTATTATATATCTGAAGTCTTGGAAACGAAAGGAAATACAGCAAGGGAAAAAATTCGTTATTATTTTATAAACGAGTTTTACACTTATCATTGTAACACAAATTCTGTATCTACTTCGGGGAAAAGACCAATATATTGGTTGTTTAGTTCTGGAAAGAATAATGCATTTAAATGTTTAATTTATATACACAGATATGATGCTGATACAGTCGGTAGAGTTAGAACAGATTATCTCCATAAGGCGCAGAAGTACGTAGAAACTGCAATGCAGAGTGCACAGTATACGATTGACAATGCGACATCGTCATCAGAGAAATCGAAAGCCACAAAGGCGGTAACAAAGTACACTAAACAGCTTGCAGAGATGAGGATATATGATGAAGCCATTGCCCATGTAGCCAATCAGAGAATTGAGATTGACCTGGATGATGGTGTAAAGGTAAATTATGCGAAGTTCCAAGGCGTGGAAGTTGCACAGGAAGGTAAGAAAGCATTGAAAGTGGATTTGCTGGCAAAGATATAATGTGTTGTTAAAATTAAGCAAAATTATATTTGGAAAGGATTATATATGGAAGATATTTTTATTACAGAGTTTTTGAACTTGAATAACGAATTTAAAGAACTTGGTGTATTTGATTCTATAATTAATAGAGATAGTCCATTTTTTATTAATTTACTTAGACTTAAAGTAAATAAAACGCCAGAGTTTCAAGGTTCTTATGAAAGAATTAATAACTTCTATCGTAAAATAATGGTTTTGCTTGATTCTTCCAAAAGTAAGGGTGATAAGCTATATAGGGCTGCACTGGAACTTTTTCATTTCCCTGGAGTAAGTGGAATTAATCTTGGCGTATCAGAAACTGGAATTGATGCAGGGTTTGGTCCGATTTTGTCGAAACAAGTAATAAATGATGCTTTTGATATAGTTAAATCTGGTTCAGAACAGCCGGAAATATTCCAACTTGTAGGGCTTTTTGAAAAGAATGTTTCAGCAGATCGCCTGAGTGACATGATAGCAACTATTATATTGCCGGATATAAGAAATTATACGATAGAGATAAATAGAAAGTTGAACATAAATAATGAGAAATATCCCAATATTGAATTTCAAGGGGAAATTGCAATTAACCCATATAAAAAATGTGAACTTCTTTACTTACCGGAAGAAGTTCTACATGAGATTCCAATAGCAGAATCTTGGAGCGATATTGATAGAGTGATTCAAGAAAACCAAGCAATTCGTGATGAGGTAAATGAGGCGGTTGGAAAAGAATGGAGAAAAATGTGTTCGGCAGATAAGAAGGAATATTTGAAAGAACATATTTTCAAAGATTCTCAGCGATGTGGTAGGATGATAGAAAACTATCGTACACAGACGATAGCACCATATGAAATTGAAAGTAATGCTGAATATTTGGTGGCAAGTACATTTAAGCAGATAAAAAGAGAGGGAATATTTGATATACTTTCACATTCTGCGAAAAGAGAACTGAGTAGTTTGGAAGCAACCATAGAAGTTCTTTCAATATTTAGAGATTGGATCGAAAACAATCGAGGCTGGGATGAAATACTGTCAGCATCAACAAGCAAAAGGGAAAAATCATTACAAAGACTTTTACATCTTTCAGGAAAGTATTATTGTACACAAAATAATATAGATATGGCATTCGAAGCAAATGAAGGTCCTGGTCCAGTGGATCTAAAAATGAGCAGAGGAAATGATAAGACTGTTATTGAGATAAAGCTTTCATCAAATGCTGATTATATTCATGGATACGAAGATCAAATTGAAGAGTATGCAAAAGCTGAGGGTACTACACAGAGAGTATTTGTATATGTTAAAGTTGGAAATCCTGTACGGGATGATAAGATTGAGAGCCTTCATAAGTCTAGGCTGGAAAATGGGGAGAATCCGCCTAAATTATTTATCATAGATTCTCAAAAACAAACATCAGCAAGCAAAAAGTAAAAATTGATAGTTTTTACAAGGACTGAAGTTGTGAATAAATCATAAGCAGGAGGTTTTTATTATAGATGAATCATGAAATATTGAATAAATTGAATCTTGAAGAAGACCATGAGCGAGAATGTAAATTGGCAATAGGTGGACTTCCTGAGAGCATATGGGAGACTTACTCTTCTTTTGCGAATACAAATGGTGGCACGATTCTGCTTGGAATTAGGGAACACAGAGATTCTTTTACAGTTGAAGGACTGACAGATAAGCAGATTGTTAAATATCAAAAGGATTTCTGGAGTACATTGAATGACAGAAATAAGGTATCAAAGAACATCTTACTGAATCATCATGTCAGACCTGTAGTTGTTGAAGAAAAGAAAATATTAAGAATTGATGTTCCAGCGGCAGACAGACACGATAAGCCGGTTTATATTGGGACAGATCCAATGAAAGGCACTTATAAAAGAGATTATGAAGGTGACTTTCTTTGTACCGAAGAGGCAGTCCGTGCGATGTTTGCAGATCAGAGAGATGTATCTGGGGATGTGGAAGTGCTGGATGAGTTCGGATTAGATGTGCTGAATCAGGATACGATAAAAGGTTATAGAATCATTTTTGAGCAGCTCCATAGTGGACATCCTTGGAATGCTTTGGAAAATGACGAGTTCCTTATGAAATTAAGGGCAGCAGCAAAGAATAAGAATGGTACATTATCTCCAACGATAGCAGGACTTTTATTCTTTGGAGAGGCTTATCATATTACTGAGGTTTTTCCAAATTATTTTCTGGATTATCGTGAGGAATGTGATGATAAAGCCGTGCGCTGGTTATTCCGGACACATTCTAACGAAGGTGATTGGAGCGGTAATATATATGACTTTTTCTGCAAGGTGCGTACCAGAATGGACGATGATGTAGCAGTTCCGTTTGCAAATAGACGAGATGGATATCGTGTAGATAGAGTGGATGTGCATGATGCATTGGAAGAAGCATTGGCAAATGCGCTGGCACATGCAAATTATTATGGTAGACGAGGAATCCTTGTTTTAAAGAAGGGTAAGGAACTTAGTATTTCCAATCCTGGTACTATCAGAGTAACAAAAGAAGAGTTTTATGCAGGTGGTAATAGTGATCCACGAAATCCGAATATCTTAAAAATGTTTGGTTTTGTAAATGTCGGTGAGCGTGCCGGAAGTGGTGTCGATAAGATTATGACAGCATGGGCAGAACAAAATTGGAAGAAACCGGAATTTGATTTCTCAGAGCGCAATGACAGGGTAACATTAAAGCTTGAAGTTGGACAAGTGGTATATATTCCGGGAGCTGCTGATATCAGAAATGAGAATACAAATCAGGAAAAAGCAACTGCTGTGTCAAAAGAAGATAAAATACTTGAGTATATTAGGCAGAATGGAAGTATTTCTTCTCAAAAAGCTGCTGATATAGGTGGTTATAAGTCAAAGACAGGAGCAAGAAAATTGCTTGATAAGATGATAGAAAAAGGATTGATTACGAAGATTGGAAATGGACCGGCAACTAAATATATGTGATTTAGAGGTTGCCTTACGATTTATTGAACACTTTATTGAACACTATCGGACACTTTTTGGACTATCGGATACAAAGTGTTCGATAAGTGACCGATAGTGGCCATTTATCGGACACTTATTAGCATAGGCTGAATAAAAATATTTATGCAAAGACTAACTGCACAAATGGATTAGAAGGTGAAATATGGATTTACAGAACATACAGGATCAATTAAATACAGAATTTGCCAAGTCAGAGACAAGAATCATATTCTGGTTTGATGATAAAGGTGAATACGAGGATGAGGTATCGGAACTGCAGCTTGGTGATGTAAAGCTGCATATTCTTGATGGTACAAACTGGCTCTATTCAAAGTATTTATTAAACGAAGAGAACAAAGAGAGCAAATATCTTGTCTATGCAGCCTTTGCAAAGCCAAGTGATGCAGAGAATCCGCTTGCAGATATGTATTATTATTCAACACCTTATTATACAGACAGGGTATCGCAGATGTCTCAGGAGATTGGCATTGATAATCGTTTTAAGGAGCATTTATCACAGTATGCTAATTTCTGGAAAAATAAACATCGTATTGAGAAGTTCAAGGAACTTGGAATTGATCATTACAATGCTCAGACAATTGATATTGGTTTGATTGCTGTACTCACGGATGTAAAGACTCCAAATTTTGAGGAAGTAGTTAAGAAGATGATGCTCGGTGACAATGAGAAGTATTTTAAGGCATTGGATGATAATGGATTGACCGACAAGTTCTGGGAACTTTGCGAAAAATTCTTTGGATATAAATCTGAAAAGCCGAATATAGATGATTTGTCTGCTTGTATGATATTAACATATGCATCATCTACATTAAAAGCTACTGTACCGGAAGCAATGAGGTCCTATATTCTTAAGAAACGCAATGATGTTGTAGTCTTTATCCGTAATATCATGGACAATGTAAATTATCAGGATGCCTATGACAAACTGGTAGAAAGAATAGATAAGTCATTACGTTTTGTAACAAGAATACAGGATGGATTAAAGAAAGACGTGGAGAAGAAAAAAGACAGTTCTCTCCAGATGTCTGATATTTTTGCATGTGATGCTTTTGCAGGGTTAGATGACATTATTATTGATTGGGCATTGGAGCAGTTAAATGATGAGATTTTAGATGCACAGATTGATGGACTTAATATTGCTCAGGTAGCTGACCAGAGAATGTCCAAGGCATATCATTATAGCGAAAGATACAAGAATGAATATACGACTATCAAGTATGCGTATTTGATGATGAAGTCTGTATCACTTATGGAATTTTCATGTGATATTAAGACATTGGTTACAAATTATCAGAAAGAGTCTTATTTGATAGATTCATATTATAGATGGTTTTATTATGCATATGACCAGATTGAAGATAACAGTAAATTCTCTGATGTAAGACAGAGAGTAGAGAATATCTATGCGAATACATATTTGCAGAAGATAACACCGAAGTGGAATGAAAATTTTACAAATGAGGTAATGAATGCTACAGATCTGCCTAAGCAGGAAGATTTCTATAAGCATTATCTTAGAGGCTACGATGGAAAGCAGAGGGTTATTGTGATTATTTCTGATGCTTTCCGATATGAGTGTGCAAAGGAACTTTTCAGCAGATTGGAATTAGACGAGAAGTGTACACCAAAGATGGAGTGTATGCTTAGCTGTCTGCCTTCTGTGACCTCGGTTGGAATGGCAAGTCTGCTTCCACATAAAGAGATGCAGGTGGATGGCAACTTGAATGTGACTGTTGATGGACAAGCATGTGCAAGTATGGAGCAAAAGGATAAGATTCTGAAATCTTATAATGAAAGAAATATTGCGGTTTCATTCGATGAGATATTTAGAAAAAGAGACAGAGCCAAAGAATTGCTTCAAAATAAAAATATTGTATATGTGTATCATAATCAAGTTGATGCTAGAGGGGACAAGCCAGCTAGTGAAAATGAAGTGTTTAATGCATGCAGAGAAGCAATTTCAGAGATTTATGATTTAATAAAACAGTTAATTGGCGATGTATCAGCGGCAAAGTTTTTCATTACTGCGGATCATGGCTTTTTGTATAAGAGAGACAGATTACAGGAGTTTGATAAAGTTACATATCCAAAGGACAAATGCCTTTACACAAACAAGAGATTCCTTATTACAGAAGATGCAGTAAATGAGCAGGGAATCATGGCAAGAACAATGGCATATTTCAATAAACTTTATATAGATACTCCAGTAGGAGCAGATATTTTCAGGGTTGCCGGAGGTGGACAGAACTATGTACATGGTGGTACATCCCTGCAGGAGATGATGATTCCAGTCATTGAACTTACAACGAATACCAGAGGTGTGGCATACGATTATGTGGATGTTGTCCTTACATCTGTTACCCGTAAGGTGACAAACCTTATCACATATTTTGATTTCATTCAGACAGAGAAAGTCACAGACACAATGAAAGCAAGAAGTATTGTGGCTTACTTTACTACGGAAGATGGCGAAAAAATCTCATTTGATGTGCCTATGATTGCCAATAGTAGGGAAGATGCACCGGAGAAGAGAACATTCCATGAGAAGTTTACTTTGAAGTCAAGAGAATATAAGTATGGAGACAAGTATTATCTTGTGTTGGCGGATGCAAATGATGAGAAGAATATCTTGCAGCAGTATGGGTTTATGATTGATATTGCATTTGTTGATGATTTTGGATTTTAAGGTGATGCAGTATATGAAAGAAAATAAAATACAGAGGGATATAACAGCACATATTAAGGAACTTGCATTATTAAAATATGAAGATGAATTGCGAAGAGAAGATTCGTTAATTAATCAAGCCTCGCAAATGCAAACAGCCTTTTCGTTTACATCAGCGGCACTGTTTATGGTTGCAGCTATTGCTGTAGAATATAGAGAACCCTGGTCATATGCTTTTTTGTTGATTGTTTTTTCAACCATAACAATTGCATTGGTGGTTAGTTTAGTATTGGCAACCTTGGCTCAAAAAAGATATGAGAGGCAAGATTTTCCACACATAGAAGTTTTAAAGGAATTTGTTGTTGAAAATTATGAGGATTCGTTAAGCGAGGCTCAAAGAAATATTCAGTGGATAGATATGGTTGGAAAAGTAGAAAAAGATTTATCAAGAGTCAATGATAATAAGGTTGTGTTAATTAGATGGTCAATGAGATGGTTTTATATAGCATTGGCGTTAATGTTAATTTGGTTTTTGGTAGCAATAGTTAAAATGTAAAGGAGAGATTTATTTTATGGGAGAAGAAAAGAAAAATAATGAAGTGAAACAAAACCCGATAAAGGATATTAAGCCAAAAGAGATTCCAACTGTAAGAAGAACCTATGAGTATCATGGTAATGACAATAATAAGAAGAAATCTCAAGGTACAAATTAAACGTTATGGAGAAAATTAGCATGAATGAGATAAATGAATACAATAGTGTATCAGAAACAGACGATAGACGAGAAATCATAAAGCAAAAGCTCCGCCAATATTATGATGGTCGTATTGTTCGTAAGGATTTAACAAAGTCAATCCGTGAAGGGGCAAATGTTCCGGTATATGTACTGGAATATCTTCTCGGTCAGTATTGTAATTCTGATGATCCAGAGATTATTGATGAGGGAGTAGACAATGTTAAGCGTATTCTGCGTGATAACTATGTTCGCCCGGATGAAGCACAGAAGATATTGTCACTTCTTCGAGAGAGAGGAAGCTATACAGTTATTGACAGGATTACAGTAGTTCTTAATACAAAGGAAGACCGGTACGAGGCAACCTTCTCTAACCTCGGCATTAAGAATATTCCTATCAGTGCTGACTATGTGAAGGATTATGACCGCCTGCTTTGTGGAGGTATCTGGTGTATTCTTCAGCTTGACTATGAGTTTATTGAAGAAGATAAGAAGAATACACAGCCTATCCGCATCAGAAAGCTGACACCGATTCAGATGCCACATGTGGATATGGATGAGGTAAAGAATGGTCGTAAGGCATTTACAAAGGAAGAGTGGATGGATATTCTACTTCGTTCTACTGGTATGGAACCGGACAAGCTTTCTGACAGAGCTAAATGGTTATTGATTGCCCGTATGATTCCACTTGTTGAGAACAACTTTAATATGTGTGAATTAGGACCTCGTTCTACAGGTAAATCATACATATATGAGCAGATTTCTCCAAACAGTATCCTTGTTGCCGGAGGACAGACTACAGTTGCAAATCTGTTTTATAACATGTCTAACAATACAGTAGGTCTTGTCGGAATGTGGGATGTTGTAGCATTTGACGAGGTTGCTGGTATCAAGTTTAAGGATAAAGATGGTATCCAGATTATGAAGGGATACATGGCATCAGGTGCATTTTCCCGTGGCAAGGCTGAGATACAGGCAAAGGCATCTATGGTCTTTGTAGGTAATATCAATCAGAGTGTGGAGACTTTGCAGAAGACATCAAGCCTGTTTGATCCATTTCCTCCTGAAATGGGTACGGATACTGCTTTCCTTGACCGTTTCCATGCATATATACCGGGATGGGAGATTCCTAAGTATAGACCGGATTCATTTACAAATGATTATGGATTTATCACAGATTATCTATCAGAGTTCATGCGTGAACTTCGTAAGGATAATTACAGCAATATAGCAGAGAAGTATTTCAAATTAGGAAATAATTTAAATCAGAGAGATGCAATTGCGGTTCGTAAGCTGATTTCCGGATTTATCAAATTGATTTATCCGGATGGAGAAGTCAGCAAGGAAGAAGTTGCAGAGATCATGGATATTTCACTTGAACTTCGTAGACGAGTAAAAGAACAGCTTAAGAAGATTGGTGGAATGGAGTTCTATGATGTGAACTTCTCATACATAGACAATGATAGTTTTGATGAGCATTTTGTATCCGTACCGGAGCAGGGCGGCGGAAAGATGATTCCTGAAGGTATGGGCAAGCCGGGATGCTTATATACAGTATCAAAGTCAAAGACTGGAATGATAGGCTGCTATCGTCTGGAAACACAGATGATGCCGGGAAATGGAAAGCTGACTTGCACAGGTATTGGTTCCGGAAAAGAGCCGAAGGAAGCAACCAATACAGCATTTAATTATCTGAAGGCAAACGGCAATGCAATATCTGGAAATATCAGTACAACAACTAAGGATTACATCATCAATTATCAGGATATGCAGGGACTTGGAATGACAGGAAATCTCGCACTTCCTACACTGATTGCTATTTCATCGGCAGCACTTAGTAAGCCTCCAATTAGCAGTCTTGCAGTACTTGGTGAGATTAGTATTGGTGGAACACTTATTAAGGTAGAAGATTTAGCAAGTACATTACAGGTATGCCTTGATAGTGGAGCAAAAAAAGTTCTGCTTCCAATCACATCGGCAGCAGATCTTGGAACTGTACCATCTGACTTAGTTGGAGCGTTCAGTCTGATATTTTATTCTTCTCCGGAAGAAGCAGTATATAAGGCACTGGGAGTTGAATAATTATGAACCTTGAAGAATGGACTTGCGCTGTGAAAATTGCGGGAAGTAAGAAGAGCAAATATCTTATTTCAAAGATAATAAAGGAGCAGTGTCTTATTACTCAAAAAAAGTTATATGGTGCGTATCAGATTGATGGTAGGAAAGTATGGGATGTACTTATTAAGGATGATCCAAATTGTCAAAATGTGCTGAAAGAAAAGAGAATAAATGATGCAATAGCATTGGAGTCTAAGATTGAAGAAATGAAGTATCATTCGTTTTGGAGTGATAATAAACATGCATATGGAAAAAAAAGAAGGTGATGAGGTATTTTTGAGCAGGATTTTGAAGCAATGCTTCGACAGTATGAAAATTCAATAGATGATAAGCGACAGTTTACTGCATTGGTAAAAGATATATTTCCGGAAGAGGCAAAGAATATCAATCTGATTCTTATGGCATACAACATGGGAATTGCACAGGATATTCAGAAGGCGAATCTGCTCAATAATACATTTGCTTTCCGGTATGTGAAGCAGTTGATGGATGACTATGGCATCAGCAGAGTGAATGCAGATTGGATTGTGTCAGTATGGTGTTCTTGTTATGGTAATAAAGTATTGGGAAAAGCCTGTGACATATCAGTGCAGAAGCAGGGTGGTGGTCCGGCGATAAAAGATAATAAGTCATCTTCGGGAAAATCATATGGAGATTTATTTGTATATGAAAAAAGTCGCAGAGGCAACGGACTGGCTGTAACCGGATTCCGTGGAGATAAGAACCAGACGATTATATTTCAAAATAGGTCTGGCAATGAAAATGTTATAGAGATTGCGGATAACAGTTTTAGCAAATCTTCCATAGAAGAGGCAATTCTGACGGAAGGCTTTAAATACATAGGTTTAAATGCTTTTTCTGATTGTGAGAAATTACATCAGGTGGTATTGCCAGTCAGCGTAGAAGAGATTGAAAACTCAGCATTTGAGAATTGTAACAGCTTAAAATCAATCTCCTTGCCGATACTGCTTAAGACAATCGGAGATGCAGCCTTTAAAGGAACAGGTTTACGGACACTGGATATTCCAAAGAGTGTATTTTGGATAGGTGATGATTTATTGGCAGAGTGCCAATCGCTGGAGCATATTAAGATACCGGATAATATTGCAAGGATAACTGATCGGATGTTTATGAATTGTAGTGGATTGAAGAAGGTGGAGCTGCATGAAAGTCTAAATGCGATTGGTGAACGAGCATTTTTCGGCTGCTCCAGTCTTGACTTTATTGTGATTCCGGACAGTGTACAGCAAATCGGACAGGATGCTTTTACGGGAACGGATGAGATGTTTATCGTGCAATGTTCATTTGGCTCATTTGCTGAGCAGTATTGCAGGAAGAATAAGATTAAGTACCAGCTGGTGTAATGTCGCCAGCGATGCGACACATAAAGTATGAAATTACGATAGAATACAGGAAAGAGGTGATATGTATGGGCTTATTGGATGCAATATTTGGCAATAATCAGCCACCTAAGATAAATTCCATACTTCCTACAGCGGCTAAGAATGAGATTCGTGCAGGAAGATTACCGATATTGAATACAGACAGCTTATTTCTCAAGCGTGGTGAGAAGATCCATTATATTGATAAAGCAATCAACCTTGAAATCAAGGTAGTAAAGCAATACCGGCATGTGGGACACAGTACACCTGGATTGTTAAAAGGCAATCGTTGGAATGTGGGTGTGGCGAAGCCTATTGAGCATGGTGAGCTTGTACAGCATCGGGGAATCCTGTATGTGACTAATCAGAGAATCGTATTTCAAGCTTCTGAAAAGGGGTTTGATAAAACATATAGATATCTAACAGCGGTAACTCCGTATGTAGATGCCTGTGAACTGCAGTTTGGCAGTAAAACATACAATATGTATGTTGATGATGGAAATCTATTATATGAAGTATTACAGCTTGTGAAGCAAAGGAGGCAGATTCCATAATGGAGGGACAGTTAAAAAACGGAACAATACTTACTTCGGAAAGCGGAAATAAGTATACTGTAGTGAATCTTCTGGGTGCCGGTGGACAAGGCGAAGTCTATGATGTGGAATGTGATGGAAAGCATTATGCGTTGAAATGGTATTTCAAGGGAAGTGCTACAGCACGGCAGAAGAAATTATTGGAAGAGATTATTGCAAAGGGAGCACCGGATAGTTCGTTTCTCTGGCCGATGGAACTAATTGTTCCGTCGCAGGGAAACTTGTTTGGATATATCATGCCGCTTCGTCCAAAGAATTATAAGAGCATAGTGGATTTGATGAAGAATCGTGTAAATCCATCATTTTATGTTATATGCAGGACAGCATTTAACCTTACAAAAGGATATCGAAATCTACATATTGCCGGGGCAAAGTATCAGGATATTTCATTTGGAAATCTTTTCTTTAATCCGGATAACGGAGATGTCTTGATTTGCGACAATGATAATGTATCATATGGCAACAGCAAGCCGGGAGGAGTTCTTGGTACACCGGGATTTATGGCACCTGAGATCGTAAGAGGTGAAGCGAGACCATCAAGGGATACAGACAGATATTCATTAGCGGTATTGCTGTTTTACCTCTTTATGGTAAATCACCCATTGGAAGGCAAGCAGGAAGCCAGTATCAAGTGTATGGATATGGCAGCCAGAGTAAAGCTCTATGGAACTGATCCTATTTTTATATTTGATCCGGATAATAAGACAAATAGACCAGTACCGGGAATCCATGATAACGCCAATATTTATTGGCCGTTATATCCGGAACAGTTACGTCAGCTGTTTATCAAATCTTTTACAGTCGGACTTAATAATCCAAGCAAGCGAGTAACAGAGCCTGAATGGATGAACCTGTTTGCAAATATGATGAGTGGGTTGATGAAATGCACTTGTGGTGCAAGTGTTTTCTATGATGAAAGTCTGGAAGCAAATGGTGTGGCACATACATGTTGGAATTGTCAGCAGACAGTGAAAGTACCAACAAGGATTGTGATTGGAAAGAATACTGTGGTACTAAATCAGAACAGTAAGCTGTTACATCATCACATTTATAGTGATTTTGATATGGAAACAGTAGTTGGAGAAGTAGTTCAGAATCCAAAGAATCCGGCATTATGGGGAATCCGCAATGAAGATAAATTAAACTGGACTTATGAAAAAGCGGATGGAACACAAATTCCTGTTGAAGTAGGAAAAACAGCAGGTATTGCAGCAGGCGTGAAAATACATTTCTCCGAGTCAGTCGGAGAGTTCAAGTAAAAGGAGGAAATTGTTATGGCAGATTTACAAAGACCAGGTGGAGAACTGGCAAGCAGACCGATTCATTTCTTTTGGGTAGTGGATTGTTCGGGTTCAATGTCTTATGACGGAAAGATGGAAGTGGTAAATACAGCTATTGAGGAGTGTATCCCGGAGATGGCATCAGCTGCGGATAATAACCCAAATGCACAGCTGCTTATTAGGGCACTTCAATTTTCATCCGGGGCAAGCTGGCTTACTGCAAAGCCTGTACCGGTTGAGGAATATTCATGGAATCCTTTGGAAGCAAATGGTGTAACAGAGATGGGAAAAGCATTTGAATTACTGGCAGCACAGCTTTCTATTCCACCAATGCCAACACGAGCATTGCCGCCGGTAATTGTTTTATTGTCTGATGGACAGCCAACAGATTCTTACAAGGATGGATTGAATAAGTTAAAAGCACTTCCTTGGTTCAAGAAAGCAGTTAAGATTGCGATTTCTATCGGTTCCGATGCAGATGATGATGTACTTGAAGACTTCACAGGTAACAAAGAACTGATATTACAGGCAAATAATGCAGCTGCACTTGCAAAGATGATTAAATGGGCGTCCACAACTGCATCTATGGTATCCGCTCCAGCAAGCAAACCTATGAATGCTGACGCAGTATCTACACCTGCAGGCAGTGGAGAGCCTTTTGCACCTGCAAATGGAGGAGCGCCGCTTGTTATAGATATGAGTAATATTCCTAGTCCGGATGACTTTGACGATGGAGCAGTTTGGTAAAAAGGAGGGATTTCATGAAGCGTTATGTATTTGGCAAAAGTGTAAAAGGCGCTACTCACGAAAAAAATGGATTACCTCTTCAGGATAACTGCAAGATAGAAGAAATTTCAGATAAGATCACGATTATAGCTGTAGCAGATGGACATGGCAGCTCAAAGTGCCCCAGAAGCGACAGAGGTTCTTTAATTGCGGTAAATACTTTCTGCACAGTAATGAAAAATTATCTGCTCAATTATGGAAAAGAAAAGGATGGTCTTACGAATCTGGTAACATTTCTGAACAGAGAAGGCGATATGCGCTTCGCACAGGATATATGTGAAGAATGGCAGGCAAGAGTAAAACAATCATTTTATAAGAACAAAGATGACAGCGTATTAGACAAAGAAGGTAATACCGACTGGAAAAAGGTTTACTCTCTGTATGGAACTACACTTTTGGGTATGCTGATTACAGATACCTTTGTATTCTCATTTCAGATTGGTGATGGAGATATTAACTATATTACAGGTGATGAGATTTCTCCATTGGTAGAGCCAGAGAAATTTCTTGGCACAGAGACACATTCTTTATCCAAACTGGATGCATGGAGAAAAGCGGTAGCAGCCGTAAGGAGAAAGAATGCAGCAGATGATGTGCCATATTTATATATGCTTTCGACAGATGGATTTTCCAACAGTTTTGTGAACGAAGAGGAGTTCCATAAAACCTGTAGAGAGTATTATAAAATGATTGGCGAGCATGGATACGAGGCAGTAAGAGATAATCTTGAAAAGTGGCTCAAGGAGACAAGTGAGCTTGGATGCGGTGATGATGTCACTGTGGTTATGGCTTATGTAGACAAATAAAGGAGGAAGCGGATGTGATTGTAGACCGCTACTATTATGCACAACTGAATAAGCAGGAACAGGCGGTTTACAAGGCTTTCTATAATGGACTGATGGCTCATGAGGATGTCATTCCAATTCCAATCAAGGGACAGATATCAAAAGAAGTATTCAACAAAATATTTCGGGCAATGACAAGGGATAATCCGTTGATATACTATGTCAATCAATCTGCGTGTAACTGGGCGACGGATGCATTTGGTCATACAGCAATCTGTCCACAGTATTTTTACAGCAGGGAAACTGTCCGAAAGTACAACCGTAACATAGAAAATGCAGTGAATAATCTGGCTGCACAGTTAAGACTGACAGAAGGCACAGATTATGAGAAAGAAGTAAGAGTCCATGACTGGTTCTGTAAAAATGTGAAATATGATTTTAAAGGCGCAGACATGGACGAACCAGCTAGAGTAGTTCTCTCACATAATATTGTAGGAGTTTTTGCAAAACAGAAAGCCCAGTGTGAGGGAATTGCCAAAGCTGTAAAAGTATTGCTGAATGCAGTAGATATCAAGTGTATTGTGGCTACCGGGGAAGCAGAGGCAAGTGGTAAGAAAGAACACCATGCTTGGAATGTTATTGATATTGATGGTAGTCCCTATCAGGTGGATGTGACATGGGATATCGGAGCTTCCAAGGGAAGAATTGCATATGATTATTTCAATGTTACAGATGAAATTATAAGCAAGACACATAGTTTTGAAGATGAGATGCCGAAATGCATTTCATTAAAAGATAATTATTTTGAAAGAAACAGGCTGACATTTAGAAGTAGAAGTCAGCTGATAGCATATATAACACAAGAGATAGAGCAAGGTCGGAATAAATTATATTTTCGGATAGATGGTTTATTTCCGAAACTAAGACAGTCAGAGCTTGCAGGTATGGTTGCAAAGATTGCAGCAGGAGGACAGAGCAGAGCAGTTAAAGTCCAGCAGATTCCAAATGAGAAGGTTGGAACTTACTGGATCAGAATATACTAAGTATTGGAGAGTGAGCATTATGTGGCATACAACAGAACTTGTAAAGATATTTGAGAAGATAACAGATGAATATGGATATGAAATATATCAGAACAGAAAATTGTGTGCCGCATTGTGCAATGATTTATTAGCTGATTATTCAGTCGAAAAGAATATTATGCAGATGCTTTTTCAGGCTGGGCTTGGAGAGGCTATGAAGGGAGTCCCATTTAAGAGTGAAAGAGAGCTTAAAATGGGACTTTCTAATATTGATAAGTTTTTGATGGCACAGGCGATAGAGAGTAGTGTCAGGGAAAATGTTCTTGAAGTTATGCGATTAGCATTTGTAGATAAAGGAGTCAACACAGAGGTAAAGAGTCCATACCAGCCTGTTATATCCAAAAACTTCAATGACTCACATTTCAAGATGACTTTACCTGTAATCAAAGAGTTTGTAGATCGGGTAGACGCATCATTTAAGTTTATGTATATCAATAAAGGCGAGGAAGTTGATACCGTGCTTGAAAAATGCATTATTACTGATAAATTTGGGACAATGCATTCTTCAAGAATGGACTATGAATTGTTGACACATGATAAGTCAAAGAGTGTAACAATCAGTATTCCTGTAGAGGATAAAAAAATTTATGTCAGCGGAGCAACTATTGAATTTGTTTTCCTGTGCAGTAATCATAAGAGGATTACGACATCATATAAGATTAACATATCTAAGACAACTATGTTGATGCAGGTAGCAGTATGTCAGATGACAGACGAAGAATATAACAGAACAATTGATATTGTTGGATTACTTATCAAGACGATGGATAACGTAGTTAAGAATATCAATCCTATAGCGGTGGAGGGTAGTAATGTTTCAGCAACGAATGAACAACCTGCATATACTTCCTCTGATATAAAGGAATATTCCGATGCATTAAGAAGAGAAATTCATTTCCTTAAATTAGGAAAAGGTAAGAAATACAAGATTGTCAACGGAATCAAATTAAATAAAAGTGATAAGGGAATCTATACATATTCATTCGAGATGGAAACAGAACTACATCTTCCGGATGATGCTCCGGTGGTGGTAGAAACGGTAGGAGGTCTTAGAGCAGTTGGTACGGTTTTATCATGTGAAGATTTTCAGATGATTTTGTTATTAGACAGGGATCTCACTGATAAGGTAAGTTCAGCTCATTTGATGGTAGAACCATGGAAGCTTCTTGAAGCCTTGGATAAGAGAATGAACTCTCTTAATCCGAATATCAATAAGCTTGCAATTAAAATCATGGAAGAAGGTCCGGACTTATCTACAGATACTGATATTGCCAGTGTACCGAAAGGACAACCGGCTGTAGAAAGAAAGTTGGAAACAGATGATATTGTAACGGTATGGGGACCTCCCGGAACCGGTAAGACATATACAATGGCAAAGATTGCTAAGAAGTATATTGCTCAGAACAAATCTGTTCTTATTGTATCTCACAGTAATGTATCAGTGGATGGTGTAATCAAGAAAGTTGTTGAGATGTTGGATACGGATATGCAGTCTTATCTTGAGGATGGAAAGATTTTGCGTTTCGGATATGTAAGAGATGATGAGCTTGCTCAGAATCCATATGCAACATCCTTTAATTATACACTTAGCAAGTGCGACAGTTATGCAAGGCAGCTGGATCATTTGACTGCAAAACGAGACGAATTGCGTGCCAAAAATAGCATGAAGTCTAAAGAGTATGATGAAGTCGAGCATAAAATCAAAGAACTTCGCAGTGAGATAAGAAAAGAAGAAAGAAGATATGTGCAGAGAGCACAGGTGATTGGTACAACTATTTCAAGAGCAACGGTTGATCCAATGTTTGAAGAGAGACAATTTGACCTCGTAATGTTTGATGAGGTTTCGATGGCATATGTACCGCAGGTAATAGCGGCAGCAGCATTGGCGAAAGAAAAGTTTATGTGTGTAGGTGACTTTAGACAGCTGGCACCTATTTCTCAGAATCCGGATGCACATGTGCTGCAGGTGGACATATTCTCTTATTTACAGATAGTAGATGGTAAGGGAAATATGTATTGGCATCCTTGGCTTGTCATGCTGAATGAGCAAAGGCGAATGACACCGGCAATATCAGAATTTCCAAATAAATTCATTTATAACCGACTCTTAAAGGATCATCCTTCTGTGTTACATAAAGGAGATGCTGTTATTAAGAGTGAGCCATTGCCGGGGGATGCATTAAACTTAATAGACCTTGCCGGAACATATTGTGCAGCAGATAAGAACACAGATGGTTCCAGATTCAATATACTTAGTGCTGTTATTTCATTTTCGACTGCGGTTAAGGCAGAGCAGAATAATATTGATACCATTGGAATTATCACCCCATATGCTGCCCAGACAAGATTAATCCGTGCAATGATAAAGGATTATTATGCAAAAGGGACGACTACTGTAAGTTGTGCAACAGTACATCAGTTCCAAGGTTCAGAATCCGATGTGATAGTTTTTGATGCAGTAGAGAGTTATCCAAAGAGTGCTGTAGGGTATCTGATGGGAAAAGATCGTAACCAGGTAGCACGATTGATAAATGTAGCAATTACACGAGGTAAGGGAAAAGTAATTACAGTTGCAAATGCCAGATTCTGGGAGAATGTCTTTAAGGGTACAAATCATGTGTTCTATAAGTTATTACAGCATATTAAGAATGGAAAGCATCATGTAATAGAGAACCATGATAAAACACTTCAGCCATACATCGAGGCGGTAAATCCTGGTAGGATGATTAATATCTTTATGAATGAACAAGATGCAATTGCAATGTTCGAGCAAGATATGAGAAAGGCAAAGTGGCAGACAGTAGTTTCTCTTCCAAGTGGTGAATTAAGGGAAACTGAAAATCAAGTATTTGAAATACTGGATGATGCAGATAGTAGAGGCATTGATATTAAAATGAAATCCAATGATTATGCCAATCTTCCAGGACAATGGAAGGAATACTGTTTTGGAACGGAAAATGCAACATTTCCGCTTATTGTTATTGATGATGAGGTTGCATGGTATGGATTGCCTACAGCAAAGTGGAAATTTCAAGTTGACAAGACCACTTCCATGATTACTGTCGTACATACGATGATAAGAATTAAAGGGAAAAATACAGTCGACATGATTAAGGCTTTAACGGAATTAGAAACCATTGTCGTTGGTCAAAATACAAGAAAATTAGTAAAGAAAAAAGGTACAATGGCTGCAATTAGTGGAAATACTGCTGATAGTGGAGCAATATCAAATTACGGACTTGGAGCATTTATTGAGAAAAAAGAATTTTGTCCGGCATGTAAAAGTCATATGGTGCTTGCTAAAAATGCTCGGGGAACAGCATATCTAAAATGTTCCAATAAAGCTTGCAAAGAGACGAAATATCTTACAGTTGACTTGATGAATTGGTACATCAATTCACATAATGTAAAATGCCCGAAGAAGGACGGCGGTGAATTGAGAGGTGGATTAGGTAAGTATGGTCCATATATCAGATGTAATTGTGGGCACTTTTTAAAGCCGGAAGAGATATAGTAAAGAGGGGGGATTTTATGCTGGAGATAATACTATATGCAGTAGGATTTTTTATATGTACTATTTTTCTTCAATGGTTGTTACATAAGGTTAGAAAGAATCACAATCAAGGGAGTTCAGCAATATGGGTTGGAACAGGTGCAATTATTGTAATTTGTGTAATTGGATTGATGACTAAAAATATCAATTATTTTGTTGCAATACTTGGCTTTATCATAGGCGATGAAGTAGGTAAGCAGGCAGGTTGGCAATAGAAATTGCATACAGAGAAAGTTGGTGAAAGCATGGTAGATAACAACAAATTGCCAGACACACCCTGGCATATAGGATATGCGAAGAAGCAAGAAGATGATCCACGAAGACACAAGGCAAGATGCATTCACTATAGAGATGGTCAATGTGGATGGAGAGCAAATTATTCTGGAAAATGTGTAGGTTCGAGTCATTGTATGGACTATTCTGAGTCGTATGAGGATTTTAAGAAACTACAGGAGAGCAGAAAAAATGCTGAACAGATTGAAAGAGAAAATATTGAAAAATACAAGAGGAGTCTTGAACCGAAAAAAGAGAAGCTTGAGAGAAGCGACAATCCGTATAAGTACAGAAAAAGTGAGGATTTGAATCATTGCTTGGTATGTAATGAACATTTATTTAAGGAAAAGTATTCACTGAAAAAATGCCGGTACTGTGGGATGTTTTATGTGAATATTGGGGATTCTACAAGAGATGAGATTATGGATATAGTGAAGGCTGATCCGATATTTGTTATGAATATTCAGAGAAAAAATGACAGTAAGGAGCAAATAAAGAAATTGATACAGAACAGAGCAAATAACCCCATTTATTTGACAATGCAGAATATTAATGAGATTGCTGAATCTGATATTATAGCTTGGACATTTGCTCATCCTGGAGCAATGGGGTGCCCTGGTGAGATTACGATTATCACAATTCATGGAAATACCATGTGGCTGTATAGATTTAATTATATACAAAATGAGAGATTAGAGGATGAATTGAAAAGTAGATTTCCCAACACTATAACAAAGGAACCTAAAGGGATGAAGTGTGTAAGTATGGGGATGGGAAACTACCTTTATCTCAAAGAAAAGCTTGAACCAGAGTTTGAAAAACGACTAAAAGCATCAGGGGAACATATATATCGAAATCATGTTAGACTGATTTATGAAGTGGTTTCAAATCAGAACGATAGCATTATGAAGAACAATGTCTTGAATACTATATTAAGCAAATATCCAGACATATTAACGGATATGAGATTATTTAAGGCACTGTTATTAGATTATATTCCGGATGATAAATTAAAGAGAAATATGTTATTTGGATGTTTGGAAGAAGGAATACCACAGGAGATAAACAAAATTCAGAATATGTCCAGTCAGCATATGCATAGATTGGAAGATAAGCTGGTAAAGGCATACGGGTGTAATCACATGGTTGCAAATGAAGTCATTGATATGTGGTATGAGGCATTGAAAAATAAGGATAAGAGGCAAAAGATGTATTTAATCAAAACGGTAAAAGGTGATATTACGAAAATTACAGATGTTCAGGCAATCGTAAATGCTGCAAATAACTCTCTTTTAGGAGGCGGTGGAGTTGATGGTGCTATTCACAGGGCAGCAGGACCGGAACTTTTAGCTGAGTGTAGAACTCTTCATGGCTGTGAGACAGGTCAGGCAAAGATTACAAAAGCATATAATCTGCCATGCGATTATGTGATACATACTGTGGGTCCGATTTGGAATGGCGGCAGAAGTAAGGAAGAGGAACTACTTGCAAGCTGTTATTTTAATACTATGAAATTGGCACTTGAACATGGAATAAGAACGATTGCTTTTCCATCCATATCAACCGGAGTGTATAGTTTTCCGGTTGAGCTGGCAGCAAAGATTGCAGTAAAAACAGTAAGCAGATTCATGAATGAAAATCCTGATAGCTTTGACCTTGTTGAATGGGTTTTATTTGACAATGAGACAGATAGAATTTATGAAGGTGAAGTAGATAAGCTATATACAGATATGTAAGAAATAATAAATAAAGGAAGAAAACATTATGGGATTATTTGATATTAACGATGAAAAACTTCAGGCACTTTACCATAGAGCGTTGGTTGAGGCAAATTATGGATTTGTTGATCCTCGTAAGTATCCATATTTGGCTCGTGCAATTATGCAATATGCAAGAGAGAATAATTGTAGCTATGATGATGCACTTATATTAGCGAAAACAGGTAACAAAATGTTCTAGGAGGCGATTTCTACGAGTTATTATGTAATGTCCGACATTCATGGCTTCTATGATGATATGATAAAAATGCATGAACAGATTGCGTTTGCTGATGAGGATACATTGATTTTTGCCGGCGATTATATTGACAGAGGTTCTCAAAGCTTTGAAATGTTAAAATGGATTGAGTCGAATCCGAAAAATGTGATATTTCTTAGAGGAAATCATGATGAAGAATTTGCATACAGTATTGATTTGATGTATGGAATTTTGTCACAAAATGAATGTTCAGAATCCTCGCTGGATGATACAAAGCTTATCTATGAACTGCTTAGGCAATTATCTTTAAAGCAGGGTAATGGAGTGAATTTCTTTGATCATTATGGGACAATCCGGGAATTGATTGAAAAACAAGGCGTAACCTTGGAAGTGTTAAAGAGATGGGCGGATAGAATTAGGAATATGGCTTTTTTCTATCGTCTGGAGGTAAGCGGAAAACAAATTGTTGTAGTTCATGCTGGGTATATTGAAAGTTTGGCTGGTGTGGATACCGATGATACTTTTGATACATTAGAAGATTTTTATTTATATGCAAGAGACGATGCTTACATATATGGTGGTTTGGAGCATGGTATCGTTGTAGCCGGGCATACGCCGACAACATTGGAAGAGGAATTGCCATACAATGATGGAAATGTTTATAAATCATATGACGAAGAAATGGATTGTACTTTCTACGATATCGATTGCGGATGTGCATCCAGAAATAGAAGGTCAAATGCGAAACTGGCATGCTTAAGATTGGATGATGAGAAGATATTCTATGTGTAGAAGCTTTGTCGCACAACAGGCGACCATTTCTGGTAATGGCTATGGTATTTTCTTCTTGATGAATGTGAAGGAGGTCTTGATATGGACAGGAATATATGGCTTGACGGTATGATGGGACTGATTGTAGGGGACGCACTAGGTGTTCCGGTACAGTTTATGGAGAAAGAGGAAATTACTACAAGAGAAGTCGGACCGGTGAGGGGGATGGAATCTGGTGGTGTTTATAATATGCCGGCAGGTACATGGTCGGACGATGGAAGTATGGTACTTGCTACTCTTGACAGTATTGTAAATAATAAGAGAATTGATCTGACGGACATTATGGAATGCTTCTGTAAGTGGGAATTAGAAGGAAAATATACTCAGTATGGAGAAGCCTTTGATCAGGGAAATACCTGTACAGAAGCCATTTATCGTTATATAAAGGACAAGAAAATTGATACCTGCGGATGCACAGGCGAAAACTCTAATGGTAATGGTTCTTTAATGAGGATTCTCCCGGCGTGTATATTTCTGGCATTAGCTCAGGAGACTGCGGAAGAGGATAAGATGGCTCTTATTCATAAAGTGTCCGGATTAACACATAATCATCTCAGAAGTAAAATGGCATGCGGATTATATTATGCAATGGTTGATGCACTGCTTCATCACAGAGACAAATCATCATTGAAGGAAGTTTTGCAAACGGGTATTGATAATGGACTAAAGTTTTACGGCAAGGACAGGGAAAATTACTATGAAATGACACATTTCACAAGGTTGTTTCATCTGGATGAACTGCAACAGACAGAGGAAAGGGATATGAGAAGCGGAGGTTACGTGATTGAAACCATTGAAGCAGCGGTATGGTGCCTGATTACCACAGATTCCTTGAAAGAGTGTTTATTAAAAGTAGTAAATATGGGACATGATACAGATACTGTGGCAGCAGTTGCAGGTGGACTTGCTGGACTGTATTATGGCGCAGATGCAATACCGAAAGACTGGTTAGATGAGATAACGAAGAAAGAGTATGTTGAAGAACTGTGTGAAAAAGCAAGTTTGTTATGTGGAAGTAAAGCGATATTTTATTTACAAAGGAAAACGGACAAAAAATAAGCAGTCATTAAACGGTATTGTTTTACAGGAGAAAGATATATTCAAAAAGATATATTCAATATGTTGACCGCATAGAAGATGCTCGCGTGTTTGATAATAGATTATTTCAAATGGTGTTTACGAGATAAATTGTTGATAGAAGATGATATTGAAAAGAGATTTATATAATTAGTGTCATGTGCCCAGCTCAATCTTCCACATGGAATACATCTTCCACCAGCATATTAAAGTATTTTGATATCCGCAGCATAAATTCGGCAGATGGGGTACTGTCCCCACGTTCTATCCTGCCGACAGTTTTGGTGCTGTATCCGATAGCAGCGGCAAGGTCATCTTGGTAAATGCCACGCTGCTCCCGGATTTCTCTGATATTATTGGTAACCGCCATAAAAATCCCTTCTTTCAGTTCTATAGATATTTTCTTATTGTCAATTATGCAAAATAATGTGTCCGATAAAAAGGACTTGCAATTTTATCGGCAATGTCCTGTAATAGCAGAAGCATCAGATTTTCCAAGAACTTTTCCAAATATGTCTAAGCGGTCATTTTCTCCAACCTTGATAGGTGCATACTTTTCGTTAAGCGAGATAAGGAAAATTCCGTCTTTATCGTTTTGTAATTTCTTAATATAGGCTTCTCCGTTAAGAGCGAAGATGCCGATTTCTCCATTAGCAACAGATTCCTGTTGTAATACCCATGCAATCTGACCATCGTGGAATTCAGGTTCCATACTGTCACCACTAATGCGTACACCGAAAGTAGTATCTTCCGGCAGGATAGATTCATCTATGCGTACAGTCTCTTTCGGTCCGTCTACAAGGAAGTTACCGGTTCCGGCTGATACGGCATTTTCAAAAATATCAATGCTTCGGAATGGAATTATCTTAGCAGTCTGCTTTTCATACATTCCGGATGCGTGGAGCAGATTGATATAATCCGTAGCTTTTTCCCTGCCTTCATCAGTAAGTGAAGAGAAAGGATCGGCAGGATTTACTCCAAAATATGCTTCATACATGTTAGTAATACCAAGGATTCTACACACTTTGTAAAATATGGTAACGCTTGGTTCAGCAAGATTTCTCTCCCAGTTGGATATGGCTTTATAGGAAATGGTAATGCCTTCCTTTGCCAGTTCATCAGCGAGATCCTGTTGGAGCAAGCCTTTCTTTTTTCTATATGTTGAAATGATTTCTCCGATTGAGTACATACATACGCCTCTTTTCTTTCATTTTGTTGATTTCAAATGTCTCTTTTCACTCCATAGTATATAGCAATAGTGCCAGTTATTCAAGTTAAAAATCCAATATAATGAGAAAAAGGACACATGTGTCCGTTGACAGTCGATTATTCTTGGGGTTATACTATGCCCTGTAAGAAACATTACTCATATACTTGGACTAAAGGTTATGGTAGTGACAGATTAAATGCAGGAGGTGATGAAGATGGGAGACAGGGTAATACTTCATTCAGATATCAACTGTTGTTATGCCTCGATTGAGCATCTGCATCATCCGGAGCTTGCAGGAAAGCCACTGGCAGTAGGCGGTGACCCGGAGGCAAGACATGGGATTGTCTTAACAGCCGACTATATTGCTAAGAAGTACGGTGTGAAAACAGGAATGGCACTCTGGCAGGCAAAGCAGGTCTGCCCTGACATAACATTTGTTTCACCAAGAATGGACTTATATCTTCGGTTCTCAAGAATGGCACATGAGATATATGCAGAATATACGGACAGGCAGGAGCCATATGGGATTGATGAGTGCTGGCTTGATGTGACAGGGAGCAGTTCCCTTAAAGGAGATGGATTGCTTATCGCACAGGAAATCAGCAGGAGAATGAAGTCAGAGCTTGGCATCACAGTGAGTGTTGGTGTTTCTTTCAATAAGATATTTGCAAAGCTTGGTTCAGACTATAAGAAACCTGATGCAATCACAACTATGTATAAGAGTGAGTTTAAGCAGAAGGCATGGTCACTTCCGGTGGCAGATCTTCTATACGTTGGCAAAAGTACGAACAGAAAGCTTGCATTATTTGGTATCAAAACCATAGGTGATCTTGCAAGAGCAGATGAAGATGTGCTTAACAGTCACCTTGGAAAGATGGGCAGTATCTTATGGTCGTTTGCTAATGGCTATGATGATTCACCTGTCAAGCTGGAGAATACCCACGCTCCAATTAAATCAGTGGGAAACAGCACAACAACACCAAAGGATTTAGTATGCGATGAGGATGTAAAGATTGTTCTTTATATTCTGGCTGAGAGTGTTGCAGCAAGACTTCGTGAGAATGGATTCAGGTGCAGAGTGGTTGAGATAAGTGTCAGGGATAATGAGCTATTCTCTTTTACCCGTCAGAAAAAGATTGACCATGCAACAAACATCACCGGAGAGATAGCTGCATATGCTTATCAGATATTTAAGGAAAACTATAACTGGAGCAAACCAATCCGCAGTGTTGGTGTCCGAGGTGCAGACCTAGTAACAGATAATTATTGGGAACAGATTGATTTGTTCTCAAGTGTGGAGAAGCGTGAAAAGCAGATGAAGATGGATTTGGCGGTGGATGAGATACGCAGAAGATTTGGATTTTACAGTATCCAGAGGGGACTCATGTACCGGGATAGGATTTTGTCGTCAGTCAATGCAAAAGAAGAACACACAGTACATCCACATGGATACTTTGGATAAAGAGGGAGGCGGAACATGAGCGAAGCAGCAAGAATTGAGCTGGTAGACAGAGCACCATTGACGGAGAAGCAGCAGAATGTGTATGAAAGTATTATGCAATATCAGCGTGTGAATGGTTATGCTCCTACTATCAGGGAGATATGCAAGATGGTAGGGGTGGCATCGACTTCAAGTGTTTATGCACATCTGAAAATATTAGAAGAAAAAGGCTATATTGCAAGGAAGATGGAATGTCCGAGAGCAATAGCAATCTTGTAAGGAAGGTGATTATATTGAGCAATAAGGTATATGTTGATGTACTTGCAGAGTTTTCAAAGGACGGACTGCTTATTCCAAAAGAGATAACATGGGAAGATGGCAGAAAGTATGAAATTACCCGAGTAAAAGACAAGCGCAGAGCAGCCAGTACAAAGGCTGGTGGTGTCGGAGAGAGATATACTTGTGTGGTAGATGGAAAGGAAATATTCCTTTTCTATGAAGATAACAATATGTGGTTTATGGAAAGAGCCGGAGCCTGATGTGATTGTGTGCTGAAAGCACAATTCATATCAGTTGGCTTTAGATCAGCAAAGCCGGGGAATGTGCAGACATTCATCGGAACTCCCGGCAAAAGGCTTGCAAAGGTGATTTCCCTTTCCTTTACGAGTACAGAATTGTAGATTGATGATTTTGTATGAATAAGGAGCGAACTGAATTGAATAAAGGAAATGTTTTAGAAATTAGATGTAAAAAATGCAACAAATTAATGATGGAATACTTTGTATGCGGAGATGATTCTGCTGTGGCACTTCAGAATATTGGAATTAAGTGTGACAGATGCAAGCGAGTGATGATACTCAAGAAGTATTCCGAGGGAATGATGAAGGAACATTCTGAGAATGGGACTTTCAGAATATAACGATTGACAATTAAATTACAGCCCACCTGATAAGGGCACATCGAAAGATGGAAGCACCAGAGACGCAGGGGAAACGAACAGTATTTATGATACTGGTTTCCTCGTGCGTCTTTTTTTGTGCTGTAAAGGTAATCCGACTTGTTCGTTTCCAAGGGCGGCAAGGAGGATTTATGAGCAGTAAAGCACAGACAAGAGAAAAGGATTATGAGAGAGGATTACGAATTGCTGATAGGAGAAAGGCGATGGGATTATCACAGGATGAGTTAGCTCATAGAGTAGGTATAGGTAGACAAGCATTATCTGCGATTGAAAACGGTGGGGATTTTAAGACACAGACATTAGATAATCTGGCAATCGTACTAGGTGTATCTGTTGATTTCATTATGTATGGGGAGAATGAAGAAAAATCAGAACTGTTATCTGAGGCAATGGATGTTCTTTCAGATATGGATGAATTGCAGATTAGACAGTGGCTTGCAATGATGAAAGCGATGAAAAGTGTGACAGCAGAAAAGTAATTGTCGTGTTTACACGACATAAGTGTCGCTTGTACACGGTCGGCAATTAAGGTGTGGCAGATTACAATATACTTGTGCTTGAGATACAGCACAGAATTTGAAAGCGGCGTGCACAATGCTTTCTTTAATATTTTAATTAAGGAAGGTAATAGCCATGAAAAAGTATAACGGAAAAGAACTTTACAAAGGACTTTTGTTTATAAAGTCCATGATGAGTATGAATAATGTGAACAGACAGAAAGAACTTGATCAGACATATGCATTAAGTGTGGGAATTGAGTGTGAGCAGACTGTGGTAGATGATGGAGCATCTACATCGGTTGACAGACCTCAGATGCGTCAGCTGGTGGAAATTCTTGAGGCTTCAGATTACAAGGTGCTTGTCGTAGAAGATATTTATGAGATTACAAGAAATCCTGAAGATTTAAAGTCAATGATGGATCGCATAAATGGTTTGGGGGTGACAATATTTGACCTTGGTACTATGAGTGCGAGGTACAACAATTATGCGATTGAGTGTTAGGAATTTAGGCAGGTATTCCTACATTGTATTTGCTTCTGAAACAGTGGTATTTGATGACTATGGGAAGCCAGTCATCAAATGCCCAACAGAGGCTGAGGCTGTGGAATACATCAGGAATCGGTTAGATAGTGAGGTTATTCAGGATGATATATGATATTTATGCAGTTGGTAATACTTTGAGAAGTATTAGAAATAAATATGGATATACACAGAACGATATGGCGGAGAGCCTTGATGTAAGTTATATTCATTATTCGCAAATTGAGCAGGGAAGACATAGGATGAGTCTGGATCTTATGCTGAAGATTGTAACAAAGTATGGAGTAGATCCTAATACATTGTTTGGAATTGAAAGCAGGGAAAAACATGCGAATAAAGATTTGTCTGTATTGGAAGATAAATTGCAGATGCTTAAACCAAGTGATAGAGAATATGCAATGTCTACATGTTTGATTTTTATTGAAGGCTTAGAGGCAAGAAAGGAAGTGGTTTGAAATGAGAAGAGCAGGAAGAAAGAAAAAGCCACTGACCATACAGCCAATAAAGTGTGTTGTGATGTTGTCTTCTGATGAGGAGCATGACTGTATTGTAGCAGAGAAAAAGGAAGATAAGCAGTTGAAACGAATCATGGAATTTGCTGACAATAACAATCTTATTCCTATGAAAGTATTCCGAAGAGGAATTTTTGGACGACGATTAAGGGATGAAGTGTTTTATAAGGCAATAAGATATATGAGAGCAGGAAAGGCAGATGCGCTTATCGTAACAAATCTCGATGCTATTTCAGACGGAATAGCAGATTCTTATTTAAAAATTGGAGCAGTAAGGGAAGCTGGGTTTAGATTATTCAGTGTAGATGAGAAGGAACCAAAGGTTGACTTGTATATTCCACCAAAGAGAGGTGATCTGCAGTGAAGATAAAGAGAAATATGATTGTGTGGGCTGAATTAAAAAGTGGACTCAGGCATATACAAGCTGGAAGGAGACCATGTATTGTAATAAGCTGCGACAAAGCAAACGGAAAATCACCTGTATACACAGTTGTTCCGGGGACAACTAAGATGAGAAAGGATTATATTCCAGTACATTTTAATATTGAGCCTTCAGAAATTAGAGGATTTTTAAGACATACAACAATGTTTTTACCGGAGCAGCTGGTCACAATAAATGAGGAACAGATAATACAGACTGCCGGGATGATTGTCAGCACAGATGCAATAAAAAAGATTGATGCGATGTTAGTCAGACAGCTGCAGATTGGAGAATATGATGGATGATGAAAATGAATTAGAGAATCAGAGTATAGATATTCCTATATGGAGGCGATATTTGCTTTCTGTAACTGAAGCGGCACAATTTTATCACATTGGTGAAAAGAGACTTAGACAAATTGTAGATATCCATCCCAATGGGGAGTTTTATCTGTTAGTAGGAAACAAAGTTTTATTTAAGAAAGAGCAATTTGAGCAATTTCTGGCAGAGTCAACTGCAATTTAATATGTAAAGTAGTAGAAAAGGGGGCACAAATGTGGTACAATAACCATGCTAGGGCTCTCTTTTTTGAAAGGAGACAAAGCTATGAGTGAGAAAAGACGAGATAATCGCAATAGAATTCTTCACGAAGGAGAGTACCAGAGAGCAGATGGACGTTATCGTTTTAGATATGTAGATATTCATGGAAATGAAGGGAATTTATATAGTTGGCGTTTGGACCATAATGATCCTATACCTAAAGGAAAGAAAATGGAGCTTTCTTTAAGAGAAAAGGAAAAACAGCTGGAACAGGATATGTTTAACGGACTTGTTCCAGGAGGTGGAGGGCTTACAGTTCTTGAATTAGTGGAGAAATATGTAAGTCTTAAAATAGGGGTCAGACAGAGTACTTATGCTGGTTATAAGACGGTAATTAATCTGCTGAAAAAAGATGATTTTGGCAAAAAAAGAATCGACAAAGTGAAATTATCAGATGCGAAAGCCTGGTTGATCAAGCTTCAGAGGGTAGATGGAAAAGGTTATAGTTCAATTCATACTATCCGTGGTGTATTAAGACCGGCATTCCAGATGGCGGAAGAAGATGACTTGATTCGCAAGAATCCATTTAGCTTTGAATTAGTCAATGTGATTGTGAATGATAGTGTGAGAAGAGAAGCTGTCACAAGAAAGCAGGAGCGTGAATTTCTAAGATTCATAAAAGAAGATACGCATTTTTGCAAGTACTATGATGCAATATTTATCCTTTTTAACACAGGACTTCGTATATCAGAGTTCTGTGGGCTTACAAAATCAGATTTGGATTTTAAAAACAAAAGAATACGGGTAAATCATCAATTACAGAGAACAAGTCAGATGCAGTATATCATTGAAAAGCCTAAGACAGAAAGCGGCGAGAGATATGTTCCAATGTCTGATGAGGTGGTGGCTTGTTTCAAGAGAATACTTAAGGACAGGGTCAATCCCAAAGTTGAACCGATGGTTGATGGAATGACAGGATTTTTATTCCTTGATAAGAATGATATGCCTATGGTGGCATTACATTGGGAAAAGTATTTTCAGCATATTCGGGAAAAGTATAATAGTATATATAAGGTTCAGATGCCGCCAATCACACCGCATGTGTGTCGTCATACATTTTGTTCTAATATGGCTAAGTCGGGAATGAATCCGAAGATGCTTCAGTATATTATGGGACACTCGGATATCAGTGTTACGATGAATACCTATACTCATGTTAAATTTCAGGATGCACAGGAAGATTTTCAAAAAGCAATCAATTCATAATGACCTGATGAAAATGAGAGAAAAATGGCTGAATGCCAGTATTTATCTTAATCCCCAATTTCTTACCTGTCGATTCCCAATGGCAGATTTGCCTTTGGTACAGACTTGAAATTTACCAAAGTTTTTACCAAAATTGATGACAAAAATATGCAAAGATATGCCCAAATATGCCAGAATAAGTGAAAAATGAAGAAAGGTAAAAAGGCTTGAAAAGCCCGAAAATACTGGAAATATGAGAAAAATCAAGATTTTATTTGTTTGCCACGGCAACATTTGCCGTTCCCCCATGGCAGAATTCGTATTAAAAGACATGGTAGCCAAGCGCGGCATCGCCGATGATTTTTACATCGCCTCTGCTGCTACCAGTATGGAAGAAATCGGCAATCCGGTACACCACGGCACCAGAAACAAACTGGCGCAATATGGTATTTCCACAGCCGGAAAATATGCAGTACGCATGGAACGCAGTGATTACAAAAAATATGATTACATTGTGGGCATGGACAGTTGGAATTACAAAAACATGCTTCGCATTGTAGGCGAAGACCCGGAGCAGAAAATAAGCCTGCTACTGGATTATACAGACCATCCCAGGGATGTGGCGGACCCATGGTACACTGGAGATTTTGACAAGACATACGAAGATGTGGTAGCGGGATGTGAAGGTTTGCTGGCACACATTTTAAGTAACGTAGAAAAATAAAAGATTGACTGGTATGGAAAGTTATGCAATAGTAAAATAAATGAAAGAGGATAGGAAAAGAAGAGAAAGAGGCGCAAAAGAAGACTATGAAAATGACAGTAAAAGAAATACTGAAGGATGCATTTTCCTTAAAAAGTGACACGGCAGATCACGAAGAAATCAGGAACAGACTGGTAGAGGGAGGTCAGGTTACCGGAACCAATATGTGTGTTCTGATGCTGGCGATTTTTATTGCATCCATTGGGTTAAATATGAACTCTACCGCGGTGATTATCGGTGCCATGTTGATTTCGCCATTGATGGGAAGTATTCAGGCGGCGGCCTATGGAACGGCCACAGCTGATTTGAGACTGTTTCGAAAATCTATGATAGGACTAATGTTCCAAGTGGCAGTGTGTTTAATTACATCTACATTATATTTTTTGATTTCACCTATTTCTACCACGACATCCGAATTACTTGCAAGAACCCAGCCAACGATTTGGGATGTTTTGATAGCATTGTTTGGAGGGCTTGCCGGAATTATAGGAATTACCAGAAAGGAAAAGTCTAATGTGATTCCGGGTGTGGCTATTGCAACAGCGCTGATGCCGCCGCTTTGCACCTGCGGGTATGGAATTGCAACCGGACAGTGGAGATTCCTTTTAGGAGCAGGGTATCTGTTTCTTGTGAATTCCTATTTCATTTTTTTCTCTTCCGCGGCAATCTTATTGGTGTTGAAAGTACCCAAGAAAAAAGAGATTAGAGAGATTACGCCGGAACAATGGAAAAGGTTGAAAAAGGCGATTATACGAAATACCATTATCATGATATTGCCAAGTATAGTTGTAGCATACATTATGGTACAGAATACGAATGCAGATAAGGAATCCTTAACCGGATTTGAAAAGGAAAATGTAAGTATCGAATCCATAACAAAACAAATCCGGATTTTATTTCCGGAAGTGGAAAAGGTGGAAATCAGTACAGTAGAATTCGTAAATGAACAGAAAAAAGTAGAAAAGAAACGGGTATTCAATCTTACTGTTTCAGAAGAGTTGTCCAAGGAAAAAGAAAAAATAATGGAAGAGTGGATTAGAGAACTGTACAGCGAACCCTGCGAAATATGTCAGAAAATAAAAGAATAATGAAAAAGTTAAAAATACATATAATATTATAAAAGAGGCTGCAATACAATCGGAGACCTTAAAATTGGCTCCGATAGATTGCAGCTTCTTTTACATAGTGTGCTGCATTGCTACTGATATCTTCAATTTCTTCAGAAGTTAAAGTACGTTTTACTTTTCCGGGACTTCCGACTACTAATGAATTATCCGGAATTATTGTATTTTGAGTAATCAACGCACCGGCACCAATGATGCAGTTTTTTCCTATTACAGCGTGATTGAGAATAATGGCGCCCATTCCGATTAGCGTATTGTCTCCTACCGTGCATCCATGAACGATGGCTCCATGTCCGATGGTAACCTGATTTCCAATACAGAGAGGTGCTCCGTCGTCTACATGGAGGACACAATTATCCTGTACATTTGTGTCTTTACCGATTTGAATCGAAGCCATATCGGCACGAACAACAGCGTTGAACCAGATACTGGAATTGTCACCAATCGTTATGTCTCCACAAAGAATGGCGCCTTGTGCAACGAAAACATTTTTTCCTAGTTGCGGAGTTTTGAAAGTGGTTGTCATAAGAATGCTCCTTTCCGTCAAGTGATATGTGAGTAACATCATTATATAGGATGCTTTCTTAAAAGTAAAACAATACTTTAAGTAAGGCTTATTTGATTTCATACATAATATTTTTGATAGTTCTGCTGATTTCGGTGGCTATTTACATGTATTGCTTTTTAAAGAGAGTAGTCAGTCTGTTGAAAGGATGGAAGAATACAAAGAAGCAGAAATGCTTTTTGGGTTGTGTTGTTGCTATCTTGACAATACCGGTGATAAATATTTTCAGGCTTTGGGCAGTTGTTGTTTTATACATTTTAGGAACTGCACTGGTAATTGATGTGATTCGAATGATAATTGTGCGGGTCAGTCAAAAAAGAAACCGGATATTGTGGTTTTAGGAGGAGATATTGTGGATGAAGCATCTTCCTTTGAAGAGATTCAGGAGGCGTTTCGAATTCTGGGGGGAATTGCAGGGTGGGGGTATCCTATAAGAACCGGAGGGCATTGTGAATACGTTGTGGTGAATCTGGTGCATTGACAAAAAAGTAGTGGAAAAAATTTTTTTGTATGGTAAAATAGTAAAGATTGACTTAAACAGAAGAAGGAGAGAAAGAGTATGGAAAGAATATCGAATAGTTTATCAAGGGGAATTTTTGTGCTGCTAGTATTTGGTATCATGCTGATGGTAGTAAGCGGAAAAATGACGATTACTTCCTTGATGCCTGAAAATGACTTTGAGGATTTGATGGAAAAGGAAGCAAAGGAAGGAATGCATATTAAGGGAGAAGTGCAGTATGCCTTTGACTGTTATGCATATGAGGAAACATGGAAAGAAAACAAAGATGGTTCCAGAACACCGGCAAAAACCTCTCATTATTACTATGCAATTCCGGGCGAGGGAGATAATTTTATCGGACTGGAAGTAGCGGTAGATGATAAGGTTGATATGGAAACTCTGGCAGATGAGACTTATGAGTATTTGTCAGGTGGAGAAGAGCCTTCTACAAAGATTATGGCAGAGGGCCGAATGACTAAAATGGATGAGGAAATGTCAGGTTTATTTAAAGAGTATCTTCAGGAAATCGGATACACGAATGAGGAAATCTCAGGTATGGGAGAGTTCTATTATATTGAACAGCCGGCTTCTATGCAGACAGAACGACTGATGTTTGCAGGTGGTATTCTTTTAGTAGTAATTGCGATTGTGATATTTATTATCCGTTTTAAAAAGAACAAACCTGTTACGGAAATGGAAACAGTTCAGGCAGAGGTTCCAGAAACAGAGGAATTAGAAACAGAAGAATCAGAAAATTTATAAAAGGGACTTGACAAAAATTCCAAACCATTTTATTATCCTGATATCATATAGAGATACTAGGAAAAGAAATGGGGCGGAATTTTTGTCTATTAAAAAGATTGCAGAAAAAGCCGGAGTTTCCACAGCAACGGTATCGCGGGTGTTGAATAATCCGGAATATAAGTGTTCTTCCGAAGAACTTCGGGAAAAGATATGGCAGATTGCTCGTGAACTAAACTATCTGCCAAATGAAGCTGCGCGTAATCTGAAAAAGGGAATTATCGATACAGGACAAAAAATATGGTATATCGATATTTTGATGACGCGTACCGGAAGTATGGAGGCAGATCCCTTTTTTAGTGAATTGCTTCGAATTATCGAAAGTGAAATTCATAAGCAAAGGTGTATTTTGACGAGAGTCTGGCATCAACCGATATTTTCCAATGACAGAAAGTGTCAGATAGAAAATATTGATAAGATTCTGGAGGAAATGGAACAGGGAAACGAGCAAAAAAGCGATGGACTGATTATTATTGGAAAATGTAATGATAATGTTCTCAAAAAACTTTCAGCCAAATATCGAGGTATCGTATCCGTGAATCGGAATTCCACAAATTACTTAGTGGATGAGGTTATTTGTGACGGAATGCGGATAGCTGCAACAGCTGTGGAATATTTGATTCAATTAGGACACCGGAAAATCGGATATGTGGGAGATTGCCATAATGAGTCAAGATATAAAGGATATCAGGATACCTTGTTTATGTATAATATCGATATGGATATCAATTATGTAATAGAAACAGAGCACACGGAGGCAGAAGGGTATGCTGTCATGGAGAGCCTTATTCAGCGTAGTGATGTTCCCACAGCTATTTACTGTGCCAATGATATGATTGCAATCGGTATGTTAAAGTGCCTGAATCGGTATAAGAATCGTTACTATGTACCTTCTATTATTTCCAGTGATGACATAGAAGAAGCACAGTATACCAGGCCGATGCTTACAACGGTTCGGTTACCCAAGGAGGAGATGGGAAAGTTTGCACTTTACCTATTGTTAGATCGTCTAAATGGCGGTCATAAGGGAATTGTCCGGACAGAGTTGGAAGGAAAGCTGATAATTCGAGAAAGCTGTACACCGGTGGAAAATACAAACAGATTGGAGTATTATATTTAGGAAAAAGGAGTAGTTCTTTGGAACTGCTTCTTTTTTTGCACTCTTATGACAGTAAAAATGTAAACGCTTACATGAAAAAGCGAAAAAATAGAGAAAAACAGATAAAAAAACACTTTAAAAAACGAAATAAGTAGAAGAAAATAGGGGAGTAAACGTTTACAAGAAAAACGATTTTTTTACATGAAAATAATAAGAAAATGTAAAAAAACAAGGGAAAAATGTTTGAAAAACAGAAAAATTTGCATTTGCATGAAAACGATTACAAAAATAAGACTAGAAAACCTATAGGAATATAGGGTATAAATACATCAAGCAAGACGTCAAAGCGAAAACGAAAACAAAATTAAAAGTAAAAAGAGGAGGAATTATTATGAAAAAGAAATTATTATCACTGTTATTAGTATTAGGACTTACGGTTGGTGCAACAGGATGCGGAAATAGTAATGCTACCAAAAATACCGGAGCGAATGGAGAGGAAAAACAAACATCAGAGGAAGGCTCATTAGAAACAGTTCGGTTGGGAGTGTGGACAGGAGGTATAGACCATTATCTGGCAGTAGTTGGAAAAGAACAAGGAATTTTTGAAAAATATGGAATCGATCTTCAAGTTACCGAGTATGCAGCAGGAATTAATACAATAGATGCTATTGTAACAGGGCAGTCAGACCTTGGAATGATTGCAGATTTTGCAGGAGTGAATCGAATTGGAAATACCCAGGAGGATTTCAATGTTCGTATCATTGGACGATATACAACAGCAAAGAGCTACAGTCTATATGTAAATCCGGATGAAGTGACGAAATTGGAAGATTTGGCTGGAAAAGGATTTGCAACAAGTCCGGGCACGATTCTTGATTATTACAATGCACTTACTTATGAAAAAGCGAATATTAAAGAAGAAGACCAAAAGCTTGTAAACATTGACAGTGGTCAGACATTGTTGGGAGTTCTTGACAGTGGAGATGCTGTAGCATACTGGACAACCGGTACAACAGCAAAAAAACTTGAAGAGCTAGGACTGAAAGAGTTTTTGACTATGGAGGATTTAGGACTTTCCGTAGATGCTTATTTTGTTTCTTCAGATGCATTTCTTGCGGATCATGAAGAAACCGTGGAAAACTTCCTTTCTGCTATTAAAGAGACAGAAGAGTGGGTAGAAGAAAATCAAACAGAAGCGGCAAAAATTGTAGAAGAAAAAATAGGAGTTCCTCAAGAACAGGTAGTTGAGAACTTGGAAGCAAGCCAGTTAGTTCTCGATTTTAAACAGGATTCCATTGAACATTTAAATGAAATTAAAGAATGGGCTGTAAAAGCAGGGCTTTTTGAAAAGGATTATGAAATCAAAGACTTTGTGGACACAACCGCTTTAGAAAAATTGTTCCCAGATGATGTAGCATATTAAAAAGTAATAATGAAAAAGAAAAGGAGAGATAACAATGGCTAATAATAAAAAAGTATTTCAAGATCTTTATAACGCATATGTATATGCTTACCCGGCAGTAATTCTTGAGTTGACAAGAAGAGTTTCGTTGAATCCATCCAAGGATGGGAAGCAAAGCTTAAAGACAAATACCTTATATCATACCACTGCATTGGCAGATGCTTCTTTTAAAAATGTGGTTGCACCGAATATTGATACTGTTTATTCACAAGCGTGGTTGGATTTGAGCGAAGGTGCATTGATTTTTGAAAAACCGGAATTAGATCGATATGTATCCATTGCATTTTTGGATGCCTACACGAACTGCGAAAATATTATTGGTACAGGGGGAGATGGAAATCAAAAGGAAAATTATCTGATTACCGGTCCGAATTTTACAGGTGAAGTGCCGGAGGGATATAAACAGCTTGCGCTTCCAACAAATAAGAATTGGGTAATCGTTCGTACCATTATTTATGGAAAAGATGATGTTGAAGCAGTAAAAGAGATTCAGAGTAAGCTACAGTTCAAAACTTATGGAAATGCAAAGCAGGAGGTAATTAATCCGGCATATCGTTCTGATTTTGTATTTAAACCGATTGAAAAAATCACAAATCTCTCATTGGAAGAATTTTTTACAATTTTCAATGAATTGTTAATCGGAAATCCGGATAAATATGCGCCACAAGGTGAATTGAAACAGTGGAAAGACTATGGCATAGGAGCTGGAGAAACTTTCACTAGTGATGAAGAGATAAGAAAAATAGAAAATGAGGTAAAACAAAAATTTTTAGAGGAAACAAGCAGAGGATTAACAGAAGGAGGAACAGTTAATTACTGGAGTTATCCGGATGATACCATTGGAATTTATAAGACAGATTATCTGCTTCGTGCCAATGTCGCGCGAAATGGTTTGGGAGCAAACCCGGTGACAATGTGCGTTTACCCAGCCACATATGTAGATTCAGAGGGAAATCCATTAGATGGAAGAAAACGTTATCAGATTCATTTTGAAAAAGGGCAGCTTCCACCTGTAAAAGAGCATGGTTTTTGGTCTATTACCTTATATGATAGTAAGGAGCGCTATTTAGTAGAAAATGAAATTCATCGTTATGGAATCAACGACAGGGATAAACTTAAGGAAAATGAGGATGGCAGCATTGATATTTTGGTACAGCAGGAAAGACCGGAAGAAAAATGGGTTTCTAATTGGCTACCATCTGGAAATGAAGCATTTAATTTGATTTTGCGTATTTATTTGACAAAAGAAACGGTAATTTCAGGAGAATGGAAACCACCGGTAATACGGCAGATTTTATAGGATAAGTAAAAGAATAGGTAATTGCGAAACAAGTTCGCAATCCTGATTGAATACAAGGATAGAATCCTGCAATGCAGGATTCTTGGTATGAAAAGTGGATACCAGGTATTTTTTGGCACACGAAATAAATCCCATGGATTTATGGAATTGGTAAGCCCTATGCGATGAGAGGTTTCAAACTTCTAAGATACTGGTGTTTATGTATTTTATCAGCAACCATCACAGTAACAAGCTGGGTAATACCGGCGAGAAGAAGATCTGCATGGAGCGTTTTCTCATTTTGAGTTTTACGTCCGGCAATACAGAAACTATCTTTAAAGTGATTGATAGATTTCTCTACATTGACTCGGATTTTGTAAGTTTCATCCCATTCGGCGGAACCGCGTTCGACACCCGGATACGCGCGGAGGTTTTTCTCCGGATAGATGTAGATCATTCGTCCGCAGGAAGAAGTTGTACAGGGGTTATCGCAGTGGCAGACGCGACGTTTGGATTTATCTGCCGGATTGTATTCCCATTTCATTTTGGGGCATACAAACTTCATGGTTGGAATCTTGCTTTTTAAATGAGATTTACTTCCTTCTCTTTTCATTGGGAGTGAAGGATCGTGAGGGCAACAGGGAATGCCGTTCTCGTTGAATGTGCAGCCGTTTTCTTCCATGGAGAGTTTTACTCTAAGGGGAATGAAAGCTTTTTGAAATCCGATTTCTTCAAAAAGAGATTTGTAGATTTCAATCGTATCAAAGGCTGCATCGCCCAGAAAAGTCTTTGGCTCAATAAGCGGATGTTTCTGGAAGAAATCAATCAAAACAGGAAGTAATGCTTTTGAGTCGGCGAGTGACTTATCTTCGTCCGGAGAATCCGATTTTTTCTCCACAACGATATCAGGATGAGCATTCAGAAAGTCTTTGTTATAGAAAGTGATATCACGAACAATGCCAAGCCCATTTGTAATAATGCCAAACTTGTAAGCGTAACAGAAATGTCCATTAATGTACATTTGTTGGATAGCCTGATTAGAAGCAGCATGGGAAGGCATGGAACCATAGGCAGCCTTATAAGGGTCGTAAGAATCATCAAGGTTATGGGATTTTTTAAAGGCTTTCAGCTGTTTGATAATACGGTTAGCATATTTGGGATTATTTTCAGCGACCCAGGCTTCTATACCGGAGGTATCGAAGATGGTCATGGATGCAAGAGCAGAATCAATCTTTTGGCAGATCGGTTCGGTCAGATCAACCAAGTGGTCGAACATAGATTGTAAGTCCAGTAAGAAATCCTGTTTAAAACGAGTGAATTTTGAGGCATCGGGAACAACATCAAATCCACAGAAATCACGCAATTCCTGAGAGTATTTGAGAAAGACAATCAGAAGCATATCAGTCGGGATTGAGAAGATACGCTGGATCAGAAGAGCTTTGAGCATAGGATAAAGCTGATGTTTGCGAGGTCTTCCGGTACGAGCGTGAAAATGAGACACAAAAGAAACAGGAACAATTTCATCAAGGTTAATGGCTTCATCAAGAAGTATTAGAAACTGATATTTGTCATTGTCAAATTTATTTTGACAATCTTCAAAAACTTCTGCCAAAGTGAGCTGCTTATGTGTTATCATATGAGTATATCTCCTTTCAGGTGGATGGTTGATTAGTTTCTCGACAATTCTATTTTACCATAAACCTTGAGGAGATATTTTATTTTGGCAACAAAAAAATGCTGTATTTATGCGGCTTTTGGCGTTTCGCAAACGCCTAATAAGTAAAAGAATAAGAAAAGGAGACCGGCGATGTACATAGAATTAAAAAATATTAATAAAACGTTTGGAGATTATAAAGCATCCGATAATGTAAATTTTGGGATTGAAAAGGGAAAACTGATTGCACTTTTAGGACCGAGTGGAAGTGGAAAAACAACAATTCTTCGTATGATAGCCGGTCTGGAGCACCAAGACACCGGAGATATCTATATTGATGGAAAGTGCGTCAATGAAGTTCCGGTAAGAGAACGTGGCATTGGATTTGTTTTTCAAAATTATGCATTGTTTCCATATATGACAGTATTCGACAATATTGCATATGGATTAAAGGTGCGTAAGGAAGATAAGGAAGTCATTAAAAAGAGAGTGACAGAACTGTTGGAACTGGTAGGACTTCCGGGGTTGGAGAAACGTTATCCGGCACAACTTTCCGGAGGCCAGAGACAGCGTGTAGCGTTTGCAAGAGCATTGGCACCGAATCCACAGGTTTTACTGCTAGATGAACCTTTTGCAGCAATTGATGCCAAAGTCAGAAAAGAGCTGCGAAGCTGGTTAAAAGAAATGATTGAAAAAATCGGTATTACCAGTATCTTTGTAACACATGACCAGGACGAAGCCGTAGAAGTGGCAGATGAAATTATCGTAACAAATTTAGGACGAGTGGAACAGATGGGAACACCTACAGAAATCTATAAGAATCCGAAAACTCCATTTGTGGCACAGTTTATAGGGGAATCCACAGTGTTGACAGACTATGATAGGTTAAAGGGATTTGAACTTTATAACGGAAAGCGAAATGCCATTGTCCGTCCGGAATTTGTAAAAGTAGTAAAGTATGGAGGAGCGAAGCAATATCAGAGCTTGTATGCGGAAGGTATTGTGGAGCAGACTTCGTTTCGTGGAAACTGCCTGGAACTTATCGTAAATGTAAATGGAATTCAATTAAAGGCAATTCAGTCCTTTGAGGAAGAACCTTTTGAAAAAGGAGAAAAGGTAGAAGTAATTGTATATCGTCTCTATGTAGTAGATGAAAATGAAGCCCATCTTTTACAGAATGAAGGATTGCAAGAACATGAAATGTTCTATATTTAGGAAGGGAAGTGTGGAGATGAAGAAAGTAATAAATATCATTTTGAAGTGCGGAATTATTACATGGGTTCTGTTACTGCTGATATGGCAGTTTGGCTCTTTGTTTTATAGTGATGATTTCTTACCCGGACCAATTACTACCTTTTCAGGAGCGGGAAAACTGGTGGCGAGCGGTGACCTTGGAAGAGATATCTTGATTAGTATGCAACGTGTGTTAAAGGGATGGCTTTTGGGCATTGCGTTTGCAATTCCGGCAGGACTTTGCATTGGACATTTTAAGAAAATAGGTCTTGTTTTTGAACCATTCTTGAACTTTTTCCGGTTTGTACCGGCCATTGGTTTTATTACATTATTTTTAATGTGGTTTGGTGTAGGAGAAAAATCCAAGGTAGCACTTATCTTTTATGCGGTAATATTCCCGGTCATGATTAATACGATTGCAGGGGTAAGAACGGTAGATGGTGCGTTGGTAGAGGCATCTCAATCTTTGGGAGCCACAGGAGTGAAAACTTTTTTCAGTGTGATTGTACCTTCTGCAGTTCCTCACATTTTTACCGGAGTACGATTGGGATTGAGCGGAGCCATTATTTGTATTGTAGCAGCTGAAATGTTAGCGGCATCTGAAGGAATCGGATATCTGATTTATACCTCAAGACTTTACTATAAGACGGATTGGATATTTATCGGTATCTTTACACTTGGAATCATTGGATTTCTGGCTGATAAGTTATTACAGTTTGTTGGAAAGAAGTTTTTGAGAAGGTTTGGAGTAAGATAACTGGACATTGGGTAAGTTGGTAGTATTTTTTCAATTAGTATAAAGTTTTTATGAAAGTTCTGAAAGTATTCTAAAATATCCCGGAAGGCACTTGTGCTTTCTGGGATATTTCTATATAGTGATATATGTTAGAAATACATATCTGGGAAGTTCTTAAATAAAAATTTCTAAGATTCCATTTCAGGAGTCAGAAAGCAAGCATTGAAAAATAAGAAAATTAGATGAACTCTCGGAATCCTGAGTGTTCATGCCGGCGGAAACCCGGCATTGTACTTTGAAAAGTAAATATTATATGTGGAACGAAAAAATCGCACGAGAAATAAACATAGCTTTCACTATGTTTCAAAAAGTGGTATTATAGACAATAGGATTATGCTGCATTCAAAATCAACTTTCTGAGGGTAGATTCAAATGGCAAATCCCATGCATCCAGATGTTGTAGCATCAGGATGTGATAGAGTCGGCAGTACCACATCTTTGTTGAGCGGTGTCTGCCGTCTTCTAATTTAAAGTCTAATTTCTCACGTTTATTTGAACGTTCCGCAGATGTTCTTGCGTTATACTCCAGCTTCCATTCATTGCTGCTTCTTGGTGGATTATTAAATAATCTTGGGTTATCATTCATTACCAAATGAACGGTACGCCCATATTTGGCATCAGAGCACGGATTATCGCAGGTGCAGGAAATACAACCATTTTTCCTGCTGATTTTTGGACACTTGAATTTCATTCTGCCTTTTGAAATTTCAATACCATCACGGCGCATACGAAAACCACATGGACAGATTGGTACACCATCCTTATCAATGGTAAAGTCGTTTTTATAGACAGGTGGTCTGCCACCTTTGCCGTTAAGATCGATAAAAGGCGTGATATTTTCACGCTGAAAGTATTGATAATAAGGCATGGCATCATGGGCAGAATCTAATAGTACCTTTGAGATTTTATAGTCTGGCAGGAATGATTTCATTCTGAAAAAAGCATGTAAAAATCCATGTGAATCATGCTTGGAGGCACAGGAATAGTGAGGAAATACAGGCAAGTCGCTTTCAGCGTCGACAAGCATGTATAAGTCATACCCATGATAAAAACAATCACGAGATGAATCCCATCCGATATCGCAGTCGGGCTGGGAAAAGTAACGGTCACATTTGCAGTCAGTAATACCGTTTTCTTTGCATTTGCAGACACGATGCTTACGTTCTCTGTGTGAAGTGACAACAGGAGTTCCATCTCCGGCAAGTGCTAAAGCATTTTTATGAATAAGTCCTTTATCGACAGAACTATCAAGGAATTCTTTTTTATAGATTTTAAACAGAGAAGCATAAGGCTGATCATCCAGATGAAACTCCGTGTTTTCTAACTCGGGAAGGAGTTCAGCAACGGTAACTTTTTCTACAGAATCCGCTTTTGTTCCTTTAGATTTAGGTTTTTTAACCTTTGTCTTAAGGGGATGGATATGAGAAGACATATGACTATCATCGGAGTCCCACAGACAACGGTTAATGAAATCATAAAAAGTTCCAACACCAGGAGTGTTGCTTACTTCAAATCCGCTAAGAATGGCATAAAGAGGATTGATTTTAAGCTGAGCAGCCCATTCTGTTAAGGAAGTAACTTTAAAATCGATGGATAAAAGATAGGAACGCTGCATGCAGGATGGAGTTCTTGGAGCAGGTCCGAATTTGGAATATTTATCAGCCAGAATAACATCGGTTTCAGATAAATCAAGGTTCCAGAAACGTTCAATGATATCCCAAGTTGAACGAGCAAGAACATCAGGGTTAGGATAATATTTACGAAGATTAGTAACAACAAAGTTTTGGTAGTCAGTATGACTGCCACAGTTAACAGGTAACATAAAAATCGCCTCCATATCGAAAAATGATTGCCGCCGCAAACGACGGTTCTTATTAATCAATAGGCGCGAAGCGCCGCATTTTTTGATGCGATTGTCAAGTGTTTTTGACAAAAAAGTGGGGGATTTTATAAAAAAAGGAATCTTTAAGCCTTATATTTACTGGCTTAAAGATTCCGAGAGATTATTTAGATAAACTGGAGGAAAAAGAAAGCTTGGCAGAGAAAGATCTGACGGAGAAATATTTAGAATCATTTTCTGATGTTTTTGCCGACATTCATAATGTATTATTGTTTCAGGAGGAGTTGATTCGGGAAGAAGAACTGGAAGATGGTCCGACGGAGAGTACATATAAAGCAGAAGAGGGAAATGTTCGTAACCAGTTTCGTGATACCTCAAAGTATTACCGGAACAGCGTGTATAAGCTGGCGCTTCTGGGAATCGAAAATGAAAGCAAAATAGAGAAGGATATACCTATCCGTATTATGGGATATGATTATACGGCATACCGTTCCCAGATAGACAGTGAGGATAACAGAAGATATCCTGTTATCACAACAGTTCTTAATTTTAGTGATACGGAGTGGAAGAGTCCAATGTCCTTGTATGACATACTGGATATACCGAAAAAATTGCAACCTTATGTGAATGATTATAAGATTCATGTTTTTAACATCGCATTTTTAACCAAAGAGACCAGAGATAAGTTCAAAAGTGATTTTAAGATAGTGGCAGATTTCTTTGCGGAAAAGCGTCTGGGAATCTATAATCCGGAAAAACATAAGGAAAAGATAAAGCATGTGGAAGCAGTATTAAATATGATTCAGGTATTTACAAATGATACGACCTATGACAAAATAGAAGCAGGAATAATTGAAAGAGCAAAGACAGGAGAGGTGATAACAATGTGTACATTTGCAGAAGAAATGACCAATAAGGGAATTGCAATAGGAGAAGCGCGCGGAATTGAAATAGGGGAAGCCCGTGGAATCGCACAGAATAAAATCAATGTTGCCAGAAACCTTCTGGATATTCTTTCAGATGAAGTAATTGCGGAAAAGGTAGAGTTAGATATAGAAGTGGTTCGGTCACTTCGAAGTTAGAAGAATGATATATTATAATACTATTGCATTTATTATTGAGGTTGTCTTAGAACAAAATGTTTTGAGATAACTTCTTTTTATATAAAAAGCTAATTGGGCAATTTCTATTAAGACGAATGAAAAAGTTTGTGCTATACTAACCAAAGAAAGGAGTGAAAATAAATGGACGAAATTACTGTTGTAGAAAAAATAGTGAATTATATAGAGAAGCATTTGAATGAAGATTTATCATTGGATAAAATAGCAAAAGATTTGAATTATTCAAAGTTTTATATTGCAAGAACGTTTTCAGAAAAAACAGGAGGTACAATTTACAAGTATATACAGGGACGCAGATTAACATTAGCAGCTCAGAAGCTGGTTGAAACCCAAAAGCCTATTATAGAAATCGCCTATGAAGCACATTACAATTCACAACAGGCATTCACTTTAGCATTTAGTCAATTGTATTTATGTACACCACAAATATATAGAAAAAAAGGGATTTTTTCTCCAAAGCAATTGAGCATTGGCATGAGAAGTGCGTTGTTCCATTTGTCATATACAAATCATATCAAAGGAGGTAAGATTGCAGCATGAGTACAATTCCTTATGTTATTGAGCAAACAAGTCATGGAGAAAGAAGTTATGACATTTTTTCGAGGCTTTTATCAGATAGAATAATATTTTTGGGAGAGGAAGTAAATGATGCTTCGGCAAGCTTAGTCATTGCACAGATGTTATTTTTAGAAGCACAAGATCCGGAAAAAGATATTCAACTATATATCAATAGTCCGGGTGGTTCTATTACAGCAGGATTTGCTATTTATGATACAATGCAATATATCAAATGTGATGTTTCTACAATATGTATAGGACTTGCAGCTAGCTTTGGGGCATTTCTCTTAGCTGGAGGAGCGAAAGGAAAACGTATCGCGCTTCCAAATGCAGAGATTATGATACATCAACCGGCAATTCATGGGAATGGTGTACAGGGGCAGGCGACAGATATAAAAATTGTGTCAGATCATATACAAAAAAGCAAACAACGATTAAACCGCATTTTATCAGAAAATACAGGAAAAACGATAGAAGAAATCAGCGTTGATACAGAACGTGATAATTATATGTCTGCGGAAGAAGCACTCAAATATGGATTGATTGATAAAATTATTGATAAAAGATAATATTTTTTTCTTGCCAAATAAAAAAAACTGTGCTATCATAATCAACATCGAAAAGACATTAGCAAAGTAAAGCGTTGAAGGAGACTCTTACTTTCAGAAGCCGACAGGAATGGGGCGTCACCGACTGAGAGCGCCGCTTGGAAGAGAAAGCAAAGGGAACACTCTGGAGCAGACTGGTTGAACTTAAGTAGGTCAGTACGTCAGTGCACGTTACGCACATAGAGAGGGAAGATGACGTCAGTCATTTTTCAATGCGGGTGGTACCGCGGATAATATATGAATTATTCGCCCCGGAATACAAATCAGTATTCCGGGGTTCTTTATATGCTCCGGAATGAAGAAAAGGAGTAGAAGAACATGAGCAACATTTACAGAGATGTAACATTGAATCAGGTAAGCGAAAATGATATTGGAAAGACAATCCGAGTAGCAGGATGGGTAGAGAACATCCGTGACCATGGTGGAGTATCTTTTATTGATTTAAGAGATATGTATGCTGTGATGCAGATTGTTATCCGTGATAGTAAGTTATTAGAGGGTATCCGCAAAGAGCAGGCACTTTCTATTGAAGGAATTATTGAAAAGAGAGATGAAGAAACATACAATCCTAAGATTCCTACCGGAACTATTGAATTAGATGCAAAGGATATTCAGGTCTTAGGAGAGGTATACACCACACTTCCTTTTGAAATCATGACAAGTAAGGAAGTAAGAGAAGATGTTCGTTTAAAATATCGTTACTTAGACCTTAGAAATCAAAAGGTTAAGGATAATATTATTTTCCGTTCCAAGGTGATTTCCTATTTAAGAGAAAAAATGACAGAGATGGGATTTTTAGAGGTTCAGACACCAATCCTTTGTGCATCCTCTCCGGAAGGTGCAAGAGACTATATTGTGCCGTCCAGAAAATATAAAGGTAAGTTTTATGCATTGCCACAGGCACCACAGCAGTATAAGCAGTTGTTGATGGTATCTGGTTTTGATAAGTATTTCCAGATTGCGCCATGTTTCCGTGATGAAGATGCAAGAGCAGACCGTTCTCCGGGAGAGTTCTATCAGTTAGACTTTGAAATGAGCTTTGCTACACAGGAAGATGTATTTGCAGTAGGAGAAGAAGTATTATCTGCAACCTTTGAAAAATTCGCACCGGAAGGAAGCATTGTAACACAGGCTCCTTATCCAATCATTAGCTACAAGCAGGCGATGTTGGAATTTGGTACAGATAAGCCGGATTTAAGAAATCCACTTCGTATCATCGATGTAACAGATTTCTTCCAGAAATGTACCTTTAAGCCATTTATCGGAAAAACAGTAAGAGCTATTAAAGTACATGCAGATATGTCCAAGGGATTCCATGAGAAATTGTTGAAATTCGCTACCGGAATCGGTATGGGTGGTCTTGGTTATCTGGAAGTATTAGAAGATGGAAGCTACAAAGGACCAATCGATAAGTTTATTCCGGCAGAATTAAAGGAAGAGTTCCGCAGCCTTGCCGGATTAGAAGTAGGAGATACTATTTTCTTCATGGCTGACAAGGAAGAACGTGCCGCATACTATGCAGGTATGATTCGTACCGAGTTAGGAGAAAAGTTAGATTTAATTGAGAAAAATGCATTCCGTTTCTGCTATGTAAATGACTTCCCAATGTTTGAGCGTGACCCGGAAACAAAGAAGATTGGATTTACCCATAACCCATTCTCCATGCCACAGGGCGGATTGGAAGCATTAGAAAATAAAGACCCATTGGATATTTTAGCTTACCAGTACGATATTGTATGTAATGGTATCGAATTATCCTCAGGTGCAGTTCGTAACCACGATATGCAGATTATGGAAAAAGCATTTGAGATTGCAGGTTATGATAAGGAAGTGCTGAAGAACAAGTTTGGAGCATTATACAATGCATTCCAGTTCGGAGCACCGCCACATGCAGGAATGGCACCGGGTGTAGACCGTATGATTATGCTTCTGCGAGGTGAAGAAAATATACGTGAAGTCATTGCATTCCCAATGAACGGAAATGCACAGGATTTGATGTGTGGGGCACCAAATGAAGTAACTGAGCAGCAGCTTCGTGAAGTGCATATTAAAGTAAGAGATTAAGAATTATCCTTATAAAAGGAGGAAGAAAGATGGCAAATATAATTTCAGACGAAACCATGGAATATGTAGGCATCCTTGCCAAGTTAGAGCTGTCTGAGGAAGAAAAGGAAGCAGCAAAAAAAGACATGGAAAGTATGCTTGATTATATTGATAAATTAAACGAATTAGATACTTCAAATGTAGAACCAATGTCTCATGTTTTCCCGGTAAAAAATGTATTCCGGGAAGACGTAGTAGAAAATGGCGACGGCGGTGAGGATACCCTTGCGAATGCTCCGGAGCGCAGAGACCGGGCGTTTGTGGTACCTAAGACCGTAGACCAGTAAAGAGAGGTGGCAGAATATGAAACTTTTAGAATTAACGGCTGTAGAACTGGGAAAGAAAATCAAAGCCGGTGAAGTGACGGTAGAGGAAGCCACCAAAGCCGCACTGGATGCCATTAAGGCGAAAGAAGAAAAGGTTCACAGCTTTGTGACAATAGATGAAGAAGGTGCTATGAAGCGCGCCAAGGAAGTACAGAAATTAATTGATGATGGAACTTTGACAGGACCATTAGCAGGTGTTCCGGTGGCAATCAAAGACAATCTTTGTACCAAGGGAATGCTTACGACCTGTAGTTCTAAGATATTGGAAAACTTTGTTCCAACCTATACCGCAGAGGCAGTTATCAATCTGGAAAAGGCAGGAGCAGTTATTATTGGAAAAACTAATATGGACGAATTTGCTATGGGAAGTACTACAGAGACTTCTGCCTATGGCGTAACCAAGAACCCATGGAATACAGAACACGTTCCGGGTGGTTCATCCGGTGGAAGCTGTGCAGCAGTAGCCGCAGAGGAGTGCTTTTATGCATTAGGCTCTGATACAGGCGGATCGATTCGTCAGCCTAGTTCTTTCTGTGGTGTGACAGGAATTAAGCCTACTTACGGAACCGTTTCACGTTATGGACTGATTGCTTACGGTTCTTCTTTAGACCAGATTGGACCGGTGGCAAAAGATGTAACTGACTGCGCAACCATTTTAGAAGCAATTACTTCTTATGACAAAAAAGATTCCACTTCTGTACAGCGAGAAGATACTGATTTTACTTCTGCATTAGTAGATGATGTAAAAGGTATGAAAATCGGTATTCCAAGAGATTATCTGGGCGAAGGATTAGACCCGGAGGTAAAGGAAGCTATTCTTGCAGCAGCAAAGACCTTAGAAGAAAAAGGTGCTGTTGTAGAAGAGTTCGACTTAAGTCTGGTGGAATATGCGATTCCGGCTTATTATGTTATTGCAGCAGCAGAAGCAAGTTCTAACTTAGCACGTTTTGATGGTGTAAAATACGGCTATCGTACCAAGGAGTACGAAGGACTTCACAATATGTATAAGAAATCCCGTTCCGAAGGCTTTGGACCGGAGGTGAAACGTCGTATTATGTTAGGATCCTTTGTATTAAGTTCCGGATACTATGATGCATATTATCTGAAAGCACTGCGTACGAAAGCATTGATTAAGCAGGCATTTGATAAGGCATTTGAAAAATATGACGTTATCTTAGGACCGGCAGCACCAACCACTGCCCCAAAATTGGGAGAATCCTTAAGTGATCCGTTGAAGATGTATTTGGGAGACGTGTACACTGTTTCTGTAAATTTAGCAGGACTTCCGGGAATTAGCTTACCATGCGGACTGGATTCCAAGGGATTGCCAATCGGACTTCAGATGATTGGTGACTGCTTTAAAGAGAAAAATATTATTCGTGCAGCTTACGCTTATGAACAGACCAGAACATATCAACACAGTCCGGTGGCACAGGACTAGAAAGGAGAGAAGATTATGAGTAAAGAATACGAAACCGTCATTGGACTGGAAGTCCATGTAGAATTAGCAACAAAAACAAAAATCTTCTGCTCCTGTTCCACAGCTTTCGGAAGTGCACCAAATACCCATACCTGTCCGGTATGTACCGGTATGCCGGGGTCTCTTCCGGTGTTAAATAAGCAGGTGGTAGAATATGCCATGGCAGTAGGTGTTGCAACCAACTGTCAGATTAACCAGTACAGCAAGTTTGACAGAAAGAATTATTTTTATCCTGATAATCCTCAGAACTATCAGATTTCCCAGTTGTATCTTCCGATTTGCCATGATGGTGGTATTGAGATTGAGACAGAAGCAGGAAAAAAGACCATCGGTATTCATGAGATTCATATGGAAGAGGATGCAGGAAAATTGGTGCATGATGATTGGGATGAGGTATCCTTAGTAGACTATAACCGTTCCGGTGTACCATTGATAGAAATTGTTTCCGAGCCGGATATGCGTTCCGCAGAGGAAGTTATCGCTTATCTGGAAAAACTGAGAATGATTATTCAATACCTTGGTGCTTCTGACTGTAAGATGCAGGAAGGCTCTATGCGTGCAGATGTAAACTTGTCTGTTCGTGAAGTAGGTGCCAAGGAATTTGGAACCCGTACTGAAATGAAGAATATTGGTTCTTTAAAAGCCATTGCAAGAGCTATTGAAGCGGAAACTGCACGTCAGATTGATTTAATCGAGTCTGGGGAAAAAGTGGTACAGGAGACCAGACGTTGGAATGATGACCAGGGATATTCCTATGCAATGCGTTCGAAAGAGGATGCACAGGATTATCGTTATTTCCCGGAACCGGACTTAGTACCAATTGTAATCAGCGATGAATGGTTACAGCAGGTAAAGGACAATCAGCCGGAGCTTCAGGACGAAAAATTGGCGCGTTACGAAGCAGAATTCGGTTTACCGGAATACGATGCAAAGATTTTAACTTCAACCAAGAAGTTGGCAGATTTGTTTGAGGCTACCACTGAATTATGTAAAAAGCCAAAGAAAGTGTCTAACTGGCTTATGGGAGAGACCATGCGTCTTTTAAAAGAGCATGATATGGATGCAGAAGACATCAAGTTCTCTCCAATCAATCTGGCAAAAATCATCGAACTGACAGAAGCAGGAACTATTAATGGTTCTGTAGCTAAGGAAGTTTTTGAAAAAGTATTTACTGAGGACATTGACCCGGATAAATATGTAGAGGAAAAAGGATTAAAGACCGTTAATGACGAAGGTGCTTTAAGAGAGACTATTGAACAGATTATCAAGGATAATCCACAGTCTGTAGAAGACTACCGCAATGGTAAGGAAAAAGCAATCGGATTCTTAGTAGGTCAGACAATGAAGGCTATGAAGGGAAAAGCAAATCCTGGAATGGTAAATCAAATTTTGAAAGAATTATTGTAAATTTGCAAAAGCCTATTGACAAAGGCGTGTATATACTGTATATATAAACATATACAGTATATACACGCCTTGCGCAGTTTACAGAAAAAATCAGGTCAGGAGGATTTTTATGCTAGAGATAGTAGATGTCAGTAAGAGAAAAGGAAACTTTTCCATGAAGAATATCAGTATTCAGCTTCCGGATGGATACATTATGGGACTGGTAGGAGCAAACGGCTCTGGTAAGACTACGTTGATTAAAATGTTGCTTGGGATTTTTACACCGGATAGTGGAAGTATCCGTGTTGATGGAAGAGAATATGGAAGCGAAGAACATGGCATCCGTGAGGATATTGGTTATGTACTTCAGGAGGAGTTATTTGATCCGGGCTTAAGTGCCGAGGAAAATGTAGATTATTATGGGCATTACTATAGCAGATATGATAAGGAACTTTGTCGAAAGTATATGGAAGAATTTGAATTGGGTAGTTCTAGGAAGTACAAGGTACTTTCCAAGGGAGAAAAGTTGAAACTTCAATTAGCATTTGCATTAGCACATAAACCAAAGTATTTGATTATGGATGAGCCCGCAGGAAATTTTGATCCGGATTTTGCGAAGATTTTTTATCGGATGTTAACCGATTTTGTATCGGACGGAGAACACAGTGTATTGTTATCCACACACCAGACAGAAGGGTTGGAACGAGTGGTAGATTATGTTACCTTTCTACAGAAAGGAGAATTGCTTTTTTCTGAAAATATTGAAACATTGCATAGTCGCTACAAAATGATACGAGGAGAGAGCTACAAGATAAAACTTTTGCCAAAGGAACGCATTATTTACATGGAAGAGGGCGAATATGGAGCAAAAGCACTGGTTGTGAACAGTCGCCTTCATCCTTTTGATGCTACGCTTGTAGTAGAGGATGCTACAATAGAAGAAATGATGTATTTTATGACCAAGGGAGGCAGAATATGAGAAAAAAGAATATGTGTGTCGTGGTGTGTCGTGATATGCTGACGCAGATAAGGAATTATAAGTGGTTCAAATCCAATAAGGACAATGGTTCGATAACTTTTTTTTGGGTGATATATTTTTTATGTATTATGCCATTAATATGGGATGCATTTGAGAATATAAAAACAGCAGTTCTTTATTTTGCATTTGCCATAGCGTTTGTTTTTAGTATGCTGTTGGGGACGATTTGTCCCATGCGTTTGCCTAAAATTATGTACCTGTGTCCCATGGAAGCAGAAGAACGTAGGAAGTATCTGTTGACTTCTTATGTAACAAAGGTTTTGCTTTCCATATTGTTAAGTTGCATTCTAGAGGCAGTACCCTATGCATTGGGATATGTAACTTGGTATTCGGCTTTTATGGCTGTTTTTTCTATTGCCATGTTGTCCATAAGTATAAATATGGCAGGCGGAGACAGAGCCTTTCAGCCTTCTGATACAAAGGACAGGGCTTTGAAAAAAAGATGTTCCGGTTATACGGGTTGGCTGATTGGACAGCAGATTTATGCAGTTTTCTATTTTATTGTAATGTTTGTAGGGCAGGAGATGACCAGCGAGAAAAACATACCATGGGCTGCACTTGTGTTTTATATGATTTCAACTGTCATAAATTTGTTTTTAACTTTAAAGTTGTTGACGTTTTTTAAAGGAACACTTGCCGTGCTGATGAATTATGAAACAGTCTACGAAACAGAGGAAGCAAGGAAGGTGACAGCATGAAAATTATCATACAATCTCAGGGAACCATGGCAATCTATGAGCAGATTGTAAATCAGTTGAAGCAGGCAATTTCCAGTAAAGAGCTGGTGGCAGGAGAAGCGCTTCCCTCCATTCGTGCACTGGCATCGGAACTTCAGGTCAGTGTTATCACCACCAAGCGCGCCTATGAAGAACTGGAAAAGGAAGGACTCATACGTTCCGTAGCAGGTAAGGGCTTCTATGTATGTGAATTTAATACGGATTATTTGCGGGAAAAACAGTTGGTGCTGTTAGAAAAAAGATTTTCAGAAGTAATAGCAGATGCCAGAAGAGCAGGATTGACCAAAGAAGAAATTGCACAAATGGCACAGACCTTGTGCGAGGAAGTAGAGTAGGGGGGAGAAGGATGATATTGGAGTTGGAACATGTAACAGGAACGAACCGTCATTTTCATGTAGAGGATATCAGTTTTTCACTGGAACCGGGATACATTATGGGGCTGGCAGGGAAAAACGGAGCAGGAAAGACAACATTGTTACATCATATTTTAGATAAAAAGAAGAAGTATCATGGAACTATTCGCCTGTTGGACGAAGACATTCACAAGGATCATAATAAAACCTTAGACAGGATAGGATTTGTGTCAGATGAAAATTATTTTCTTATGAATGATAATGTCTGGGATAATGCAACACTTTATGGTAGCTTTTATACAAATTGGTCGATTGAAAGATTTCAAGAGGCTGCGGAACGGATGCAGATATCCCGGTATAAGATTCTGCGAACACTTTCCAGAGGAGAATTTATCAAGTTTCAAATGGCGTTTGCCATGGCACACAAACCGGCACTCTATATTTTAGATGAGGCAACTGCAGGTATGGACCCTATGTTTCGAAGAGAGTTTTTCCAGATTCTATCAGAACTGATACAGACGGAGGAAGCATCCATTTTGATGACAACCCATAGTAGTGAAGAGATGGAAAAGAGAATGGATTACATAGGGATTATGGAAAAGGGCAAGTTGTTATCTTTTAAAGAAAGTGGGGAAGTTTAATGGAAAGCATAAAAAAGTTTGAAGAACATTTTGCGGATTATGGAAAGGGAACAAATGGATTTGGGCATTTGGGGTATCGGATACTTACCTGTATATTTGCAGGTATTATGGAGATGGGAATGTTTTTTCCGATAGATATTGTGATTGAAAAAAATAAGGAATCAATGTTTTTTCCACTCATGATGGGGGTACTTTCATCGGTAGCTGTGTTTTGTGAAATATCTCCTTATGTGGTACAGCGGGAAGAAGGAGAAGGCATCAGTATCTATAAAAAACTTAGTTATGTTCCGGTGGAAAAAAGACAAATAAGAAAGGGCTTGATGCAAAAGTTGTTTCGTTATATTGGAATAAGTATGGGATTTGCAGTAGTGCAGCAGGTAGGGATGACATTGATTGTCTGCCCACAGTTTGTATGGCAGAATCTATTATATGCAGTTTTGGTAGCGGGGGTATTACCAGTGGTTGTGGGGATGATTCAAATTTTAATAAGAACATAGAAAAGAGCGAATAACAATGAAAAAAGGAATAACATTTTTTGTTTTAATTTTTTGGATGGCAGTGATATTTTATTTTTCTGCCCAGACGGGTGGAAAATCTTCGGACATAAGTCAGTCAGTAGGATATCGCATTGCAGAGAGTATAAGCAATTGTTTTCATCTGGACAAAACAACAGAAGAGTTGTCACAACAGGCAGAGCAGATGCAACTAGTAATAAGAAAAGGAGCACATATGACGGAATATGCCATATTGGCAATTTTTACGTTATTGCATATATGCTGTTATCGGGGAAAGCCCAAAAAATTCTGGTGGTGGAGTTGGGGATTTTGCATTTTGTATGCAGCAACAGATGAGATACATCAGCTATTTGTGCCGGGCAGGGAAGGAAGATTTCTGGATGTTTGTATTGATTCCATAGGAAGTCTGATTGGAATACTACTATTTATGTTAGTATATGCAAAGTGTTTAAAGAGGAAGGAAACCAGGTAAGTTTTTACATTTCTCTTACAACTTTTTGCATATTTCATAAGAAAACTTTGATATAATTTTCACAGAATAGACAATAAAAAAGGCGGGGCAAAAATGATACAGATATTAATCGTGGAAGACGATCCAAATATAGCAAAGTTGATAGAGGCTACAGTTGCCATTGGCGGATATCAGGGAACGGTGTGTAATAATGGGAAGGAAGCATTTGAAAAAATGGAGAACCAAAGTTACGATCTGGTACTCTTAGATGTAATGCTACCGGATATGAGCGGTTTTGAGATTATGCGTAATCGGACGAACACGGAAACACCGGTTATTTTTATTACGGCAAAACAGGAATTGACAGATAAGGTGAGAGGGCTTCGACTTGGTGCTGAGGACTATATTGTAAAGCCTTTCGAGGCAATGGAACTGTTGGCGCGAATTGAGGTTATATTACGGAGAGTGAAAAAAACCGAGAATACCTATAATTATGGAAACATTTCTGTAAATGTAGAGGAACATACTTGTAAGTGCAGTGGAGAAGAAGTGTATCTTACACCGAAAGAATTTGAGGTGTTAGTATTTTTTATTCAGCACAGAGATGTGGCAATTTCCAGAGAACGACTGTTGACAGCAGTATGGGGATATGAATACGAAGGAGAGACGAGAACCATCGACATTCATATTCAGCAGTTGAGAAAGAAACTGAATCTAAAGGATAAACTGATAACGATTCCAAAGCTTGGATATCGTTTGGAAAGTATAAAGGAGTAGGAGATGAAACTTTGGCAAAAGATTTTTCTCTATACGTTAATACTGGTGATGCTGGCAGTAGGTGTGACCAGTATTTTATTATTGGAAAACAGCTATTCATTGGCGATGAACCAGAGAAAACAGAGTGCGTATAGTGAACATGAATTTTTTATTTCCAACTTTAAAAGTATGGTAATTACAGAGCGGTTAAAGGAAAATTCCGTGGTGCTGGATGAAGCAAAAGTGGAAAGGCTCATGAAGGAAATCATGGAGGAAGATGCCGGCAGTAGTACGATTTTTTTAGATGGAAATCGTGAGCAAATATGTGCAAATAAAAAAGAAGAAATCCCGGAGGAACTGCTTGCATTGGTAGAAAAAGAAACCGTTACCTGTATGCAGGGAAAAGGGAAAAAAATGTATACGGCATCTCAGGAACGAATTGAGAGTGTTGATTATTATTTTGTTACAGTACAGGACATTTCTGATGTAATTGAGATTCATGAGGATATGCTTCAGCGAATTCGGATTATCAGTATGGGATGTGCAATAGGAATAGCGGTAATTCTCTTGATTGTAGTAAAGCTGTTGTTGTTGCCGTTGCAGAAAATGAATGCGGGAACTAAGGCGATTGCTCAGGGAGAATATGAAAAGCGCATTCCGGAAGCGGGCAGTGATGAATTATCGGAACTGGCACATAATATGAATTCTATGGCAGAGGCTGTGGAGAAGAATGTAAAGGCATTAGAGGATGTAGCAGAAAATCGTAAGCAATTTATTGATAACCTGGCCCATGAAATGAAGACACCGCTTACTTCTATTTTAGGGTTTGCAGACTTGCTTCAGATAAAAAAAGATATTTCCGAAGAGGGAAGGATTGAATATGCCGGTATTATTAAGGAAGAGGCATCCAGAATGCGGACTCTTTCCGGAAAGCTAATGGAGCTTATTACAGTAGGAGAGGCAAATGTAGAGTGGGAGAAGGAAGAGATGCAGGCCTTGTTCGACGAAATAGGGGCCTCTCTGAAAGTAGTTGCAGAAAAACAGAACATGATATTAAGCTGTGAATCGGAACCAGGAGAACTGATAATTGATCGGGAATTATTCAAGTCTCTTATCTATAATCTTGTGGATAATTCTATCAAAGCTTCGAATGAAGGTGGAAGAATCCGAGTAGACGGGTATTTCATTGGAGAAGAATTTGTAATTATTGTGGAGGATGAAGGAATTGGAATTCCAACAGAGGAATTAGAGAAGATAACACAAGCATTTTATATGGTGGATAAGGCGCGAAGCAGAAAAAAGGGCGGTGCAGGACTTGGACTTGCACTGTGCGCGGAAATTGTAGAAAGTCATCAGGGAACCATGAAGTTTGAAAGTGAAATTCATCAGGGTACCCGCGTGATTGTCAAAATGAAGGGAGGGCAGTCAGATGAAAAATAAAAAGGCAAGCTCTTTTTTTGTAACGTTATTATGTGCCATATTGATTCTTAGCGTAGGCTACATAGGAATTGTAAAGAGTGGAAAAATGCTGCTCTGCAATGAGGAAAAACCACAGAAGGTTACCTTTGAAAACACCAGTTCAAATATTTTTTATGGAAAAATAGAAGATGATATTCAGCTGTTTCCATGGAATTATTATGGCCGCAATGAAATGTCAAATTATGTAGAGAATTTTGTGGATGAACCGGAGAACCTGAGTGGAATAGAAGAGAAGCTTTATTGTATGGAGGCACTACATTGTGGTGTGGACCTGGATACAATAGAAATGTTTTATGAAAAAAAAGGAAGTGGAATTATGGATAACGTTTCCATTTCTAATACAGAGTATGGTCCGATTTTTTTCTATCAGGATATTCTGGAGTTGAGAGGCGAACAATATCAGGTAAAGATAGCATTTTCAGAGTATATGTTATGGAGTTTTAGTTGCATGAAGTATCATGGAGATGGAATAAGAAATACGGAAGCCTGGGAAGAAGGAAAAGAGAAACTTAGAAAGATACTTGATTTGTATCAAGATGAGATTAATATGTGCGTTTACGATATGGAATATTACTATTTGGATGGTTTTTATGACACGGAAGAAACAGATGAAATAATGGAGATGGCAGATGGAGATAATTCTTTTTACGAAGATTGCTATGCCAGTGCGTTTGCGAAAATGCAGAAGGTACTAGAGGTGTCTTCCAGTACAGATGAGAAAGTTTCGTTCCAGTGGGGGGAGAAAGAAAATGAGGCGTACACACAGGAAGAAGAGTGTTCTTATCAGATTATTGAACTAAATGATGTGATTCTGTTGCTTATGCAAAAAGAGTATTGTTATGGGGGAGTATATTATGATCCGGTCAACCAAGAGTTTTGTGGTTACAATATTTTTATGCAATGATAAACAAAATATGAATAGAATCTAAAATTTTTCGAAAGCCTTTGAAAAAGCGGTTGTACAATAATTCTCCTTGAATTATAATAAAAACAGATTCTGTATATAAGAATCAGAAGAAAAGAGGAGAATGAAAATGGACGATAAAGAAAAGTTTGATGATACAGAGTTAGATACTTCGGTTTCGGAGCAAGAAGCAGAGGTACAAAAAGATGACGATAACGATTATGAGGATATTTGCTATATTTGTCGAAGACCTGAGAGTAAAGCAGGGAAGATGATAAAAATACCAAGTAATATTTGTATTTGTTCTGACTGCATGCAGAAGACCTTTGACAGTATGAATCATACAGGATTTCCTATGGGAGATTTCGGAAATATGAATGGCATGCCTAATATCAGTCTGGTAAATCTTTCTGATTTACAGAATATGAATATGGTGCCAAAGAGTCAGAAGTTAAAGAAAAAGAAGCCAAAGGAAGATAAGAAAGCAGCGCCGGTATTGGATATTAAGTCTATTCCGGCACCACACAAGATTAAGGCAAGTTTAGATGAATATGTGGTAGGACAGGAAAAAGCCAAAAAAGTAATGTCTGTTGCCGTATACAATCACTATAAGAGAATTGCTTGTGACAATCTGGATGGAATTGAGATTGAGAAGTCTAATATGCTGATGGTAGGACCTACCGGAAGCGGTAAGACTTACATGGTAAAGACTTTGGCAAAGCTTTTGGATGTGCCTCTTGCCATTGCAGATGCAACCTCTCTTACAGAGGCCGGATATATCGGTGATGATATTGAAAGTGTAGTATCTAAGCTCTTGGCAGCAGCAGATAATGACGTAGAACGGGCAGAGCATGGAATTATATTCATTGATGAGATTGATAAGATTGCCAAAAAGAAAAATACCAATCAGAGAGATGTCAGTGGGGAAAGTGTGCAGCAGGGGATGTTAAAGCTCTTAGAGGGAGCAGAAATTGAAGTTCCGGTGGGCGCTAACAGCAAGAACGCTATGGTACCTATGGTGACAGTGAATACCAAGGATATTCTCTTTATTTGTGGTGGAGCGTTCCCGGATTTAGAAGGGATTATTAAAGAGCGTTTAAATAAGCATTCGTCTATGGGATTCCAGGCTGATTTAAAGGATAAATACGATAAAGAAGAGAATCTGCTTCATCAGGTTGCAGTAGAGGATATTCGTAAGTATGGTATGATTCCGGAATTTTTAGGACGTCTTCCGATTATCTTTGCATTGGATGCGTTATCAGAAGATATGTTGGTAAGAATTTTAGAAGAGCCGAAGAATGCCATTATCAAGCAGTACAAAAAACTGTTGGCAATGGATGAGGTGAAGCTGGAGTTTGAACCGGAGGCATTACGTGCTATTGCAAGAAAGGCAAAGAAAAAGGACGTGGGAGCAAGAGCTTTGCGTGCTATTATTGAGGAGTTCATGCTGGATATTATGTATGAAATTCCGAAGGATGATAATATAGGGACGGTTACAATTACTGAGGACTACATAGAGAATAAGGGAGGTCCGGTAATTGCTATGAGAGGTTGCCCGGAGTTGGAAGATAATAGTACAGCAAGTACAGCAGGAGTATAAAAGACACCAAAACCGGAATACATCATATGTTAGTAAAAAAGAAAGATAGAAACATATGGACTGTGAAGAGGCAGTATATTCCAATGATTATTATGATTTTATAACAGAAAGATTTAGCGGAATCATTGGAGAAATTTCGGGATATTGTATGCAGAACATCAACAATGTATATGATGTTATTTATGCTTCAAGAGAAGGGTTACTTCCCTTAAGCATTGCAAATTATTCCTATTCAGCTATTCCACAGTGTTTTGCCCTGATGGATGAAAGTGCATTGGAGGCAAGTGGAATATTGCGGCTTCATAATTATCCCACGTTAGGTTTAAAGGGGCAGGGCGTTTTGATTGGATTTGTGGATACCGGAATTGATTACCGTAATCCGGTATTCCAAAATCCGGATGGAAGCAGTAGAATTGCAGCAATCTGGGATCAGACAGAGAGAAGTGGAACGCCTCCCGAGGGATTTTTATATGGAAGTGAATACCGGAAGGAAGTAATAGATGAAGCATTAGCAAGTCAGAGACCGGAGAACATAGTTCCTTCTAATGACGTTAATGGTCATGGAACTTTTCTTGCCAGTGTGGCAGCTGGAAGTGAAATGCCACAGGAAGATTTTTCAGGGGCGGCACCTTATGCACAGATTGCTATGGTAAAATTGAAAGAAGCAAAAGAAAATTTGCGGGAATTTTATTTTATCCCGGAGGATGCAACGGTTTATCAGGAAAATGATATTATGGCAGGGGTATCCTATCTGGAGAAGTTGGCAAGTGATTTGAATATGCCTCTTGTTGTGTGTATTTCTGTTGGAACGAATACAGGAAGTCGCGGCAGTGGGAACAATCCGCTGAGGGCCGTATTAGAGGCAACTGCATTAAGAAGAAGGAGAGGTGTGGTGGTTGCTGCGGGAAATGAAGGAAACCAGAGACATCATTTTGCAGGAGAACTTTCAGAAGGGCAAGAATACCAAAATGTAGAAATTAGTGTGGGAGAAGGAGTGTCTGGTTTCATTTTAGAAATGTGGGCAAGTGCTCCGCAACTATTTGTAGTGGAAATTGTGTCACCTACCGGAGAACGAATTCCCAAGGAATTTATTTTGTCCGGAGGGAAAGAGTACACCTTTTTACTTGAAAATACTACAGTTTCCATAGATTATCGGATTACAACACTTTCCGGTGGCGATCAGCTGATTTTTATGCGTTTTGCAAGGCCGGTACAAGGAATATGGAATATTCGAGTTTATAGGCAGTCGGTCTATGCGGAACGATATCATATGTGGCTGCCAATGGAAGAAATGCTTACAGGAGAGGTTTATTTTATTCGTTCCAATCCGGATACCACGATTACTACACCGGGAAATGCATATAGTGCCATAACAGTGACTGCTTATGATGTAAGGGATAATAGTATTTTTATTGATGCAAGCAGAGGATATACAGTGACAGGAATGGTAAAACCGGACTTTGCAGCTCCGGGGGTTAATGTATATGGTGCCGGAAAGAGAAATCAATTTACTACCCGAAGTGGAACAAGCGTTGCAGCGGCAGTTACCAGTGGGGCGGTGGCATTGATGTTGGAATGGGCAGTAGTTCGTGGAAACTACACCCTTATTAGTAACATTGATATTAAAAATATTTTCATACGGGGAACAAAGCAGGACCCGGGAAGAACATATCCCAATCGAGAGTGGGGGTATGGAAGACTTGATTTGTATCAGGCATTCGAGAATTTTCGCGTTAGGTAGTGGAAGGTAAGGTTGAAATACAGGAGGAAAAAAGGATGGTGTACGCAAGCATTGTAGCAGTATTGTTTGCCGGAGATTTTTTTCTAAAAAAACAGGTAGAGAGGCATATAACCAAGGAAGAACGAAAAGAAATCTGTAAAGGGAAGATTGTTATCCGAAAGTATTACAATCGAGGGGCTGCATTGAATCTCATGGAAAAGAGTCCAAAGCTTTTAAGAATTATTTGTGGTGCGATAATATTGATTCTGGGAATTGTCTGGTACCTGCTTTTACGAGAGAAGAAAAATCCAGGAATTCTTCTGGGAATCAGCCTAATCTTAGGCGGTGGAGCCAGTAATCTGTATGATAGAATTACCAAAGGGCATGTGGTAGATTATTTCAGTTTTCGGACACCTTGGGAACGGTTAAATCGAATTGTTTTTAATATATCAGATATGTTTATTTTTCTGGGAAGTATTTTGATTGTAATATTTGGAAGTAGAAAATAGTGAGACAGCAAAAAAAGAGGATGCATATACATCCTCTTTTTTCTAATCACTTGCGTTTCATCAATATCTTATATCTTAATAAAAAACCGAAATTTCTATATTAGAGACAAAGGTACATTGCGAAAACCCTGATTAATTAGCGTACTACAGTTACGTTTACTGCCTGAGGTCCTTTAGAACCTTCGGTAACTTCGAAATCAACAGTAGCGCCTTCTTCTAAGGATTTGAAACCCTCCATGTTCAATCCGGAATAATGAACAAATACGTCGTTTCCAGCTTCATCAGAAATGAAACCATATCCTTTTTGGTTGTTAAACCATTTTACTGTACCCTGCATGTCAAGTACCTCCAAAAAAATAATATATGCTGCCTTGCAACATAGCATTAGGATAGCACATTGCAGTGTAAAAGTAAAGGAATATTGTGAGAAATATTGTAAAATTTTTATAAAATTATGTCAAAGATTCAAATAAAATTTTATGATTCCTGAAAAAACGCATAATCATGTCATCCCATGCTTGGTCTAAAGATTTATCCATGGAAAAATTGCGATAAGAGATGCCTGTAGTGCATATGATTTCGCCTGCCTGATATCTTAAGTTCAGATACATTCCGGAGATATCCTCCGGCGCGAAGGAACTGTGAAGGGAAGCAAGCGTTTTCTTCTGATTTTCTTTAGATAATAAAAAAACAAATTTAAAAGAAACGGGGGTACGTTTTCCCTTAATAAAATCCAGACAGGAAGAACGTAAAAGGGAGAAGGGTACGTATGCTTCATTAGCTACTAAAGCATAACCGTCATCTTCCGGACTGAAAAAGTCTGCACATGCTTTACCATCTAAAATCATAGTGGCAAAGGTAGTAATAGAAGCTTCTGAGAGTAGGAAATGATCAAAAGTCTCAGAAAGCAGAAGTATATTCATAAATTCTTTTACATTGCTGATTTTCAGTACAATCATAAAACGTCTCCTTTTCGTGTTTATATTTACTATACCATGACAATTCTTAAAAATCTATGCAAATATAATGAAAGATTTCTTTGTAAAATAACACAAAATAAGTAAAAAAATAGAATAGAATGTAAAATTTTCCGAAAACACTTGACAATAAAAGAAAGAATGTGTACATTTGAAGTATAGATAGCATATATAGAGGTTCCGGAGAATACAATTGCTATATATGGTATTAAGACAACTTCATATGGTATCAGATAATATTACTATAATATAGGACAGGATGTGGAGAGATGAATCAGATTTGCAGCAAGCAGAACTACAATATTTACAAAGCTTCCGGAGGTTTTATTATTCATAATACCGCAAAGGAGTTTAAGGACGGTCACACCCATCTAAATAGTTTTAAATCAGCAAAATATTTGGTAGATTTAGCAATTCATAAAAGTATTCCTTATCATCTGGATCGATATCGTTTGATTAGTCTGGCAAGGATTACAGAGGACGAAGAGTATAAAAGAAAGATTTTGGAGTTGTTACAGAATAAAAGAGTAAAATCAAATTATGTAAACTGCGGAAGAAAAGCAGGATAAATATCGAAAGTGAAGTATTACCTTAATATATTCAACATGCAAGAAGGAGTCTGAACACAGAAAAGTGTCGGGCTTCTTTTTTATATTATGAAGAGTTCATACCTTAACGTCACTGTTCTGCCTTTGTTTATAAATATGAATATAAAAATACTTATGGGAAGTTCCAGATATTTTATATTCTGATTTTCTTTCAGATTTGATAAGGGCAAACCTAAAGCACTTTTGTGCATGTCTTATATTGCATTTGGAGAAAATGTATTTTCCTAAGTTCGTTGTCTGAGGTTTTTCCTTCTTCTGCAAAGAACCTGATACAAAAAATTGGATTTTCATATGGAGTCACACTTCTAGTCTTCTATACAGCAGCAACAAGAATGTTCGATAAGGGTATGCCAAAAGAACTCGGACAGATACACATTCAATACCATGTTTCTCTGTCCTCAAACATCTTTCTGGCATACCCATTCATTCTTTTATGCTGCTGTAAGAAGAACACAAAGTGTTCAACATATGAAAATCCAATTTTTTGTATTCAGGTTCCGTTGCATGAAGGGAAAAACCGAGTTTCGAATTAGGGAAATTAATATCATTCCTGCAAATGCAATATTTAGACATGCTAAAAAGTGTGTCTGGCTTTGTTCTTATCAAATCTGAATAAAATCAGAAATAGAAAAGATTTAACTTCCCATAAGTATTTTTATCTGGATACCTATAAAACAAAGGTCGAATAGCAATACGTTAATGTATGAAACTACTATAATACTAGAAAAAAACAGACATTTATAGTATAGTAAGAAAAGAATGATAAGAAACGGAAGTAATGCAGGAGGAAATTATGGCAGAGAAATTATTACAGTTATTAAAAAAAGGTACCAGTGCTGTTATGGTGGTAAAGGAAGCAGAACAGCAACTTGTGGAAGCAGGGTTTGAGGAACTGCATTTTTCTAATACCTGGGGCCTTACAGAAGGTGGCAAATATTATATGAAGCATCATGATACCACATTGTTTGCTTTTACAGTGCCTCTGCAGGTAGAATTTAAAGATGGTTTTCGGATTGCGGCAGCACATACAGACTTTCCATGTCTTAGAATTAAGCCTAATCCTGATGTAGTTACCAATGGATATGCGCAGGTAAATGTGGAAGTATACGGAGGAGCTATTCTGAACACATGGCTGGATCGTCCCTTAAGTATATCGGGACGCATGGCAGTAAAAAGTGATGATGTGATGCATCCGGATATGCGGTATATCAACATGGAAAAGCCATTGATGTCGATTCCAAATCTGGCAATTCATATGAATCGAGAGGTAAATAAGGGAGTCGAACTGAATCGTCAGACAGATATGCTTCCAATTGTGGGACTTTTGGAAGAAGAGTTAAATGAGAAACATGCATTTTTAGAATTTTTAGCAAAAGAAGAAGGCGTAAAGGTAGAAGATATCCTAGACTACGAATTGTGGGTATATTGTATGCAGGAGCCGGTAACCTTTGGGATGCAGGAGGAATTTATGTTGTCTCCGCGTCTGGATAATCTTACTTCAGTGCAGGCGTTGCTTACAGGTTTGATTGAAGGCAGACAGAGCTGCGGAATTAATGTGATTGCACTGTTTGACCATGAAGAAATTGGAAGTCATACCAAACAGGGGGCAGGTTCCTTGTTGTTATTGAATGTGTTAGAAAAAATTTGTGATAGCTTTGGGAGGACTATGGCACAGACAAAAGAGAGTATTTATGAGTCCTTTTTATTGTCTGTGGATGTGGCGCATGGACTTCATCCGAATAAAACAGGAAAAATGGATATTACCAATAAGCCTGTACTTGGCAAAGGTCTTTGCATTAAAGAATCATGTTCACAGTCATATGCAACGGATTGTGAGGCAATTGCTATTGTGGAGCAGATTTGTTGCAAGGCTGGAATTGCATATCAGAAGTTTGTAAATCGTTCGGATATGCAGGGCGGAGGCACATTGGGTTCCATTGCATCCAGCATTTTGCCAATACCTACGGTGGATGTTGGAGTTCCGCTTTTGGCAATGCATTCTGCAGTAGAAACGATGGGAAAAGAGGATATGGAGTCATTAACAGGATTGGTGCGAGAATATTTTAGCATCTAAATGAAGAAAGGGAGAGAATAAAGTGAAGGGAAAAAAGTGTTTGTTGCTCTTTTTGACTTTGGGGATTTTAAGCAGTCAGATAGTAGCATGTACAGAGATGACAAAGCAGCAGACTGGACAAGTAGAGCCGGAAAGCTATCAGACCGGGGCCAACGACGAGGCAGTAGAGGTATCGAAGATTTCTGATGGAAATTATGCCTATGAAGGACTTACGCAGGAGGAACGGCAGGTATATGATGAGATACTGTCTGTGATTTTAAATCATCGAGAGAAAATAACCCTGTCCTGTACTGATACAGAAATGATGCGTAAAGCGTATGCAGCAGTTTGTGCAGACTACGGTGGATTATTTTGGGTAAATGGCTATGTATTTACCAAATATACTCAGGGTGAAGAAACGGTAGGATTGGAATTCGCTCCAAGTTATACCATGACAGAAGAAGAACGTCAGCAAATCCAGCAGCAGATAGACAGCGTAGTAGACCAGTGGCTGGGTGGCATTTCTATAACAGACACAGATTATGATAAGGTAAAGTATATTTATGACTTGCTCAGTACCAATACAGAATATGTAGAAGGAGCAGAAAACAGTCAGAATATCATCAGTGTATTTTTGAATGGACAGACGGTATGTCAGGGATATGCCTGTGCAGTACAGTATCTGATGAAACAACTGGGAATTCCTTGTGTTATTGTGTCAGGAACGGCGCTGGGAGATGCTCATGCCTGGAATCTTTTTCAGATGAATGGAGAATATTATTACATGGATGTGACCTGGGGAAGAGGAAGGTATATTGAGGATGAGATAGAAAAATATTTTGTAGATTACAAATATATGGCAATGACTACAGAGGAAATGATGCGTAGCCATGTCCCGGATGCCCAGTTGAATCTGCCGGAGTGTACAGCGGTAGAAGATAATTATTACAGGCAGGAAGGAAAGTATATACAAGAGTGGAAACCGGATGTAATAGGGACATTTTTTTCAAAGGCATATGAAGAAAAAGGAATGGTTACACTTCGGTTTGCAAATCGACAATTGTATGACCATGCGGTAAGCTATTTTATAGAGGCGGGAAATATAGCGGAATATTGCCCGAATTTGGAAGAAATCAATTATATGACAGAAGAAGAATGGCTGGAAATAAGTTTTTGCTTTTTGGAATAAAAAAGGGCTTTTCAAAGCTGAATATTTATGCTAGTATTAAGTAGTATTTAAAACTACATAAAGAAATTTGAATATTTTATAATGTTATTTTGAATATCAAATTGGATGAGAAAGAATACTATATAAAGCAGAAATATTCAGGAGGAATACAATGAAATATAAAATTGTGGTAGATAGTTGTGGTGAGCTGCCGGTAAAGTTAAAGGAAGATGGACACTTTCAGACCGTATCCTTAGAACTTTTTGTAGATGATTATCATGTAGTAGATGATGAGAATTTTAATCAGAAGGAGTTTTTAAGAAAGGTAAAGGAAAGCCCGAATTGTCCCAAGTCCGCATGTCCTTCTCCGGAAGCATATGAGGAGGCTTATGACTGTGAGGCAGAGCATGTGTATGCAGTAACCTTGTCTGCACAGCTTAGTGGTTCTTATAACAGTGCAGAACTTGGAAGAAAACTGTATCTGGAGGAAAAAGGTGAAAAGAAAATACATGTATTTGATTCTAAGTCAGCTTCTGTAGGGGAAACATTGATTGCAATGAAGATTCAGGAGTGTGAGGAGGCAGGCTTAAGTTTTGAAGAAGTAGTTGCAAAAGTGGATGCTTATATAGCAGAGCAGAATACTTACTTTGTATTAGAAACATTGGAAACACTTCGTAAAAATGGAAGATTAAGTAATATAAAGGCATTTGTAGCAAGTGCTCTTAATATTAAACCGATTATGGGTTCCACACCAGAGGGAACTATTTGTCAGCTCAGTCAGGCAAGAGGAATGGGAAAAGCTTTGGATAAAATGGTTACTACCATGATGTCCAAAGTAAGGAATCCGGAGCAGAAGGTATTAGCAATTTCTCATTGTAATTGTCCGCAACGTGCACTGAGTGTAGTGGAAAAGGTGAAGAGTCTTGGGAAGTTCAAAGATGTGCTAGTGCTTGATACGGCAGGAATCAGCAGTATGTATGCAAATGATGGCGGAGTTATTATGGTGGTATAGAGAAAAGTAGGAAACAGGAGCATATTACAGCTTATATTTAGTTGTGATATGCTCCTGTTTTGTATTAATGTATGTAGTTTTTAGTCTTCTGGAACATAAGCGGCTTTTTCAAGAGCAGAGCGGATGGCATTTAACAGCACGGTAGAAGTATACTGGGTGTCTTCCCCATAAGAAATGTCATCCAGAGACTGTTTTTCATAAATCTGTTGTGTCAGGTTATCCAGTGCCGGCTGCATGAGGGGATACATGGCAGCAGTTGTTTCATCCAGATTTATCAGTGAGATGGAATTGATATGATTGGCATCTACCGCCACTTCCACGTCAATAGCGTTGTCGTTTAATTGTATGGAGGAGGTGTATACCCCCGCTACATACCGCATGGTTTCTTCTGTCTGTCCATTTGTTTTGTCATCCGGCAGGAACATAAAAATCAGCAGTAGAATCAGTAGAATTCCAAGTACGGCAAAAATGGCTGTATAAACCAACTCTTTCATATGCAGAACAACAATTTTGGTTTTTGAACTCACAGGAGTCCTCCTAAGAATCTGTTTGATTTACTATATGAAAAAAGAGGATAAAATATACTATTGACAATGGGAAAATTTTATAGTAATATGCTAAATGTGTCTCACAAATAAAATATGCGATAGTGGCGTAGTTGGTAACGCGCGACCTTGCCAAGGTCGAGACCGCGGGTTCGAGCCCCGTCTATCGCTCTAATAGCTAGGTGCTGAAATCCTTGAATTTACTGGGTTTCAGCATTTTTTATATTCTCTGGAATTGCTGAAACTGGTTAAAAGTTGGTTAAAAAATTTCGTGATTCCAGAGCCTGTTTTGCGACTGCTAAATTTGCACCTGTGTAATAATTTTTCTCTGCCACATCTGTAATATTGTTTCTACGGAAGGAGTGTGTTCCTTTTATCACACCTTCCACTTGTACAATGTTGAGCTTCTTGCACATCCGACGATAGAATTCATAAACAACATTATTCGTGATGACACCATTTTCCGTATCAGCAGGAAATAGAAATTCTGATTTTGGATAGAATCTGTCGTGTATGTCTTTTAATCGGGTCAGATAGTCTCTCAAATCATTTGTGATAGGAAATTATTTTATTGCGTTAGAAAATATGTATTTTTGTGATTATATAGAATTGCGAGAAGAACTGGAAGAAGAACTTAAGAATTGTCTTTTGTAGATATGGAATGACCTCTATTTTATGCATTATTATGGATGAAATAGAGGTTATTAAATGCTAGACTGCAATTATTTGTATTAAGCACTCTAGCACATAAAAAGAGAACCTCTATAAAGAGATTCTCTTCGAATACCACGCTGGTTATTTTGTTGCACCACATTCAGAACACTGGTAGCCGATTGTTACTACTTCGTCCCATGCTTCCTTTACGGTCACTGTTACGATGTTAGATACCCATTCTTGGTGTGTGATGGCGTCGTGGTGAATTTTTTCTGTACCAGTCTGTAGAGTTTTAGTTACATATTGACAACCTTCTGAATATGTATTGTAATGATAATCAATATGAGCATCTAATTCAGCCTGGTTATTAAACTTAATTACTGTACCCCTGTTATAACAAGTTAAGCAAAAACAACCACGTTCCATAATAGGTACTTCTTCATCATATGCTGCTTGGTCTACAACTGTCTCATAATGTCCCATATCAGACTGATACATTTCTGGCGCATGCCATATTCTTTGAGTTATTCCCACAAAATTATGATTATGAATAGGCATTTCAACTGCTGATTTTACTGGAAATGTACCTAATAAATGTCCGTCTGTCATATCCATGCTATAGTAAGTAATCCCATCTGTGATAAGTCCCCTCGCAACCATTCCATTCCAATGACAGAAAATAATTCGTCCCCATGGGTCAAAGAAAAATTTTCCTGCATTTAGCGTTCCGTCTCCATTTGCATATCCATAGTCTCGTCCATTGGCAAACTGAAACCAACCACTTTGTTCCATTGCTCCGTTTGCATTCAGATAATACACCTTATCTCCTACAAATGTAATCTGGTCTTTATAGAGATACCCCTGTGAATCAAAATAACAAGTATATCCTACACTTTGGCAATACTGAAATGCACCAAATACTTCATGTCCATAGGCATCCAGATAAATAATATGTTCTCCATCGGGATGATAAGTAAGTTTGTTTCTCATTGGAGTTCCATCCGCCTGTAAGTAATAGGTATATGTTCCGTCGAAGAAAAATGCATCTGTTACCAGTGTTCCGTCTGGGAGCGTGTAATGGATGCCATCCCAGTTTCCTCCTACTTGCATAATATTATAATGCGGAACCGTACGTCCACTTCCCTCTGCATGTACCGAAGTAGCAGTTCCCTGAAACAGTAATGTAATCGCTAATAAGGTTGCTAAAATCTTTTTTTTCATGTCATTTCCTCCATATCTTAGATATATAACTCTTTTCCATTGCTAACTTGGTATATTTTTCCTATTTCTCTTTATTATATATCGATATATAACATACTTCAATCTATAATCGACTTGAGTTTCCGTAATTTTCAGTAATAAAATGGTAAAATGTATCATTGAAAAAATGCAAACATAGTGATAGAATAAGAACATAAGTTCTATACAAAAAGTATCATAAAATTATATAATAACATATAGTAATGAATTTGAACATGATGTTAAATGAAAATTGCTGAAAATAAAGATAAATCTCTCGAACTTATTGAAAATTATGTTGAAAGTTGTAATATGTAAGAAAAAAGTTAGGAGAGAGCTTATGGCACAGACAAGAAAGATAAGAATTGAGTATTTTCAAGTTGTAAAAGCACCGATAGGAGGAAATGATTCAGGAAGGTTGTACAAATTAGAAAAATTGATATTGAAAGCTAATGAATTACCTCCAGAAGAAAGAATATTTCAGTATTACCAAGAAGAGGCACGTTTGGATAAATTTTTGTATAATAAAGTGGATGACTATTGGTATTTAAACTTTGTAAGATTAAGACAAACAAAGCTTCCGGTTAGAGCAAAAAAGACAGAAGAGGCTACATCAATGCATTTAGCAGAAGATGAATATATAGGTGAAGATGTAAGCGCAGTATATGATTGCAAAAATCATATTTTAGCATTACAAAGGAATCGTGATAGTTTGAGTGCCAATGGAATTGAGCAGTATTTAACAGAATTGTGTGGAGAAAAAGATAATGGTATTTTTTTACTACCTGTACCGATAAGAGGGATTAATGAAAAAATAAATCGTGCAAAAGTATTTAGGAAATTTACAATGAAATTTGCAACAGCAACTGAGTTGAAAAAAACGGATGTGAAGAATACATCATTTTCAAGGTTGTTTCAATATCTAGATAAATTTGAATCAAAAACAGCCACCTTAACAATTTCGCTTGGAAGGACTAGAAAAGGTACGTTAGATGAAACTACAATATATGAAGCAATAGATGATATCAACAATACAGACGGAATTGTAACTGGAGCAGAGGTTAGCGTAAAATATTCTGAAACAGATCCAGTAGATGTAATAGATTTATTTACTATGAAATACCATGATTTTATATTTTATAAAGTTGAAAAACGAGAATCTATAGAGTTCAGTGATTTGGTTGAACAAATACACATGAAGTATAATAGAAGCAAGGAAGATATTTTAAGAGCCATAAATGAATAAAATAGAGTGGAGGTAGCAGATAATGGAAAAAGATGATAAAAGGTCTTGGATAATAGAAAATTTTTATCCACTTGTTATTTCGATAATTATATCTGTTGCCTGTAGTGTAGTATTTCGTAATATAAAAATAGAGGATGATGTAAATTCTATTCTTAGCGCTGTTCTGAATTTTACAGCAATTATTATAGGTTTTTTAGGTGTAGTAATATCAATTCTATTTGGTTCACCGGTAAATAGTATTGTTGTATTGGTTATGGGTGATAGCAGATATAAAAAGTTGCTAAAAAGATACTTCTTTAGTGCGATAATATCAGGATTTATACTGATATTATTTACAATTATTATTTTTTTTCGTGTTACAATAGATGCTATGTTTGAAAATGTAATTAATCTGATACATTTCATTCTTAAATATGGGTGGTTATTTTTTCTTGTATATTTCTCTTTATCATCATATAGGGTTATATCAGTTATAATGAAGATTGCATTTAGAGATAACCCAGTAATAAAAGAGGATGACGAAGAAATAGATGAGGAGAAGTACGAGAAGATGAAGAAAGAAAAAAATATATCCAAGTAAAAGAAAAAGTAATCTACGCCCTGGTTCCCCGGGGCTTTTCCATTCCTACGGTAGCGAGCCGGAAAAAACTAATATTCCGTGTTGCATTGTGTTGCAAATTACTGTTTTTCTACTTAATTTAATGGTAATAAAATTATTTTACTGATACAAGAAAATCTAGTAAATAAGCAATGTCATTAACATGATAGCCCTTTTTGTAAACACTTTTTGTTGATGTGCTTTCTGAACCATCCCGGACTATGCCGAGAGACTCAAACTGATATCCATCAGGTTTTACAACATCACTGTCATAGATATGAATGACTGGATCTGATGGAATCCACTTTTTAATTAACTGAAGATAAGAAGCAGCTGCAACCGCAGGAGTAGCTTTTTCAAGGTGTCTGGATAAACGGTCAACAATGTTGATCTTTTTGGAAGGTTCGTGGAGCTGATCTGCAACTTCTGTTAACAGACTTATGACGATGACTGTGAAAACGGGGCTTTGTGGATAAAAGTACGGAAACTCAAGGAGGTTCATCTATACATTCTCTCTTTTTTGTGATAGTATATTAAATAAAAAACGCTTGTTTTTATGAGAAAGGATGATGTACTATGGATTATTTATTTTATAGCGTAATTGGTAAACATGCTGATGAGACCGTTGATGAGATAATTGAACGAAAAGCAGAAGAGATTCAAAAATGTGGATTTGGTTTATGGTCTGCAAAAATTGATAAGAAATCAGTAGAACAGGTATGGCAGTTAAATGAAAATGATGAAGTGTTTGTGTTATGTAAAGTAAATAAAAAGGCTAAGGATCCGGTTAAAACTGATAAAATCACCACTGCGAAGAAAATGTTTGGCCCAAATGGTGAAATGAATATTCCTGATGGAATTAAGACAACGTATACTGAAGGAAAGAATTATCAAGCATATGTGGTTGAATCTTATGAGATTTTAGACGAGGAAATCGATTTTGATTTTGGACCCTATGAAACTTTGAGAGCAGATAATAACACACAATCTTTTAGTGAAAGGTTTAGATGTTTGCAATTTCAAAATACTTTTGGAAAAATAAATTGTTCTATAGAGGAAACATGTAAAAAGAAAATAGGTGTAATAATGAAGCTAAAATATCCATTTGTAGTTAATATTTTATAATTGAAGTATGAAATATATCAGTGTATAACTAGGAATAATGTACCAATTAAGGTATAAAAAGATTTGTGTCTATATCTAGAATACAAGGAGAAAATGAGATGAAAAGGAAAATTTTAGCAATTTTATTAGCGACTGCATTATTGTTTCAAGGAACTGCCACTTCAGTACATGCAGAGGGAAGTGGTCGAACAGTTCCACATTACAATATTACAGAAGTAGGAGGAAACTGGGATGGCATCCATTACACGCTCCCAGACGGAACACTGGTAACAGATGCATTTTTCTTCGATGGAACATATACCTATTACTTACAGGCAGATGGAACTCCGATGAGAAACAAACTTACTTATCATCCTGATGGAGAACATGTCATTTATCTGGATGCCTATGGACATGAAGTATTTGGTGCATTTCAGTATTGCCAAAGTGTAGGATATACTTGTTATTTTGATTCACAGGGGTATCTCTATAAAGACCAGATTACATTTGTAGGAGATAAGGTGTATTATCTGAATGCAAACGGAGCAATGGAACAAAGTGGTTGGTTTCAGTTTGCCAATGGACGAGACTATGGATATGCAAATGGAGACGGAACGCTAAATGCAGGAAAATTTTTCTTTGACCCATGGGGACGAATTATTTTCTGTCATTGGAATGGAATGGTTGCGAGGGGACTTATCACAGATGGGATTACTTACTATAGCATGGATATGACAGACGGACATTTATTAGGTACATTTCCAGTAAAATCAGCAGTTGAAATGCCTATTCATAATCATAATTTTGTGGGAATAACTCAAAGAATATGGCATGCGCCAGAAATGTATCAGTCTGATATGGGTCATTATGAGACAGTAGTAGATGAACCAGCGTGGGATGAGGAAGTTCCTAAATCTATTAAGCATAGAAATGTCTGTATGACATGCTATAGAAATAGAGGGGAAGTAGTTTATTTCGAAGGGTCTGATGGGGTTCAGAGATTACATGACCATATTAGTTGGCATTATAATATGGGTGAATATTCAGTTCAAACAGTAGATTATCCACAAATAGGTACAGAAACAATCCACCACGAAGCTGTGACTCACCAAGAATGGGTATCCAACATCGTAACAGTGACCGTAAAGGAAGCATGGGACGAAGTAGTAACAATCGGCTATCAGTGTAGTGAATGTGGTGCAACAAAATAACCATGAATATATATAGGGAATCTCTTATTAGGGGATTCTCTTTTTTGTAGTTGTAAAGTAGTAATCAAGGGATATTCCAATAAAGTGCATTGGAATGTCCCTTTTCCCATGATGGGGGATTGATGAAATTTACTACCGCCAGTAAATCCCCACTCTGCGAGTGCCTACGGTAAAGGGATTGACAGGCTCCTATGGCAAACATTGAAAATCTGGTTAAAACTTAATGTGGTTAAAAATTGGTTAAAATCAGAGAACGAAGATGTACGAAGCTCCTTTCTTTCCTAAGATTGGTACTTTTTTGCTAATCGGGTTCGAGCCCCGTCTATCGCTCTCCAAGAGCCCAGTAAATACTGGGCTCTTTATTATATTAATACCGTATTAATACTAGTCGCGTCTATCACGGCGGTCGTCACGTCTATCGTCTCTGCGGTCGTCACGTCTGTCATCTCTACGGCCATCACGTCTATCATCTCTGCGGTCACGGTCGCAACGGCATGGAGGACAGCCACGCCAGCGGTCAAAATCATTCGGCATAGGAAATCTTCTTTTTCTTTTAGAATATGACAAAGAAATAAGGGTGTGACAGTGAATTAGTATCGAGAGTAGTAGATTGGTTTTAGCATTTCTTGTGTAAAATCTTCGTAAAATCCCAGACTTTGTAAAATCCTCTGTGCTATAATGAAAAAAGAAAAAAACGGAGCAATGCTACGCAAAAGACGGAGGAGAATTATGTGGAAGATTGAATTGAAGGTACACTATCCCAAACTTAGTAAACAGCAGCAACAAGTAGCGGATTATTTATTGCAGCAGGAGGAACGAGCTGGAACCATGACGATTCGGGAATGTGCCAAGGGAGCAGAAGTCGGGCAGCCCACTGTATTACGGATGCTGAAAGTATGTGGGTATGAGAGCTGGTCTGCTTTTCAGCATGAGGTTTGGAAAAACATGGGACAGAAAGAAGAAGGAACGGTTCTTGAGATTGCGGAGGGATTTCGGAAAAGAGGGGAAGGACGAAAGGAAAATGGTGTTCTTCAGATTATTCGAGATGATATTCAGATGATAGCGGATATGGCAGGTCATTTGGATATGAATCAGTTGAATCAAGTGGTAAAAATTATGAAAAGGGCAAAAATTATTGATGTCTATGGAACAGATAATTCAGCAAATGCAGCAGCAGAACTTTCAGGAAGACTTTTACATCTGGGACTTACCAGTAGGAATTATTCAGATTTATTTTTTCAAAAAATTAGTGCAGGACATTTGGGAGAGAAAGATGTGGCAGTGAGTTTTTCCATTTCGGGAGAAACCATAGCTGTTATCGAGGCGTTAAAGGCAGCGAAGCAGTGTGGAGCAGTTACAGTAGCGGTAACAGGAGATGCAGAATCAACATTGGCAGAATGTGCAGATTATGTATTTGTAACTCCCACCATTTATGCACATGAGGTCAGCAGATGGATAGCATCCCGGATTTCACAGATTGCATTTGTGGATACACTTTGTGCAGCCATTATGGAAAGTGATATGGAACGTTTTAGTGAGCAGCTTAGTAAATCTACCAGGGAATTTGAAGAGGATATTTCGGAGCGTGCAAAGCAAATGGAATAAAGAACAGTAAGAGGAAAAGTCGGAGCATTGCTCCGATTTTTTCTTGGTTTTAGGCAAAATTCGTTTACCAAGATTTTACATAGATTTGATGATTGCTCTAAAAAAGATGTGTTATTATGCAGGACGTGAAAGGAAAATGACAGAAAGGAACAGTCATGCTGAAGAAAATCTTGAAAGACTCTTTGCCTACGATTGTTTCTCTGACTTTATCTGGAATGTATAGTGTGGTGGATGGTCTGTTTATTGGAAAGGCCACCGGAGATATCGGATTGGCAGCAATAAATATTGCATGGCCTATTACAGCAGTGATTACAGCAATTGGCATTGGAATTGGAGTCGGAGGAAGTGTTCTGATTTCTCATTCCAGAGGACAGGGAGAACAAGAAGAAAGTCAACGGGCAGGAAATAATACAGTTACACTGCTGACAGTGGCAGGTGTAGCTATTACAATTTTGCTTTTGGTGTGCTACCAAGAGATTTTAAAAATATTGGGTGCACAAAATGTAGTATATGAGGAAGCGGAGAAATATAGTGAGATTATAGTAAAGGGCAGTATTCTTCAGATATTGGGAACCGGTATGCTTCCCATTCTTAGAAATATGAATATGTCAGTGGCTGCTATGGTAAGTATGATTACAGGGTTGATTGCCAATATTAGTGTGAATTACTATCTGATGTTTGAACAGGGACTTGGGATTCAGGGAGCGGCCTATGGAACTGTGATTGCGCAAGGAATTGTAGTTTGTATTAGTATGATTCTTTTGTGGAGAAAGCAGAAGGTGAAGCCTTATCTGGAAAGGCAGTTATGCAGTAACATCATAAAGACAGGAATTACAGCATTTGGAATGTCCATAGCGCCGTCTGTTACACTGATTTTTACGAATTGGCAGTGTCTTGTTTACGGAGGAGAAGAAGCAGTAGCGTGTTATGCAGTCATATCTTATATTACCTTTCCGGTGCAGTATATGTTATCCGGAATTGGAGATGGGACTCAGCCATTAATGAGCTATTATTATGGAGCAGGAAAACAGGAAGAAGTAAAACAGATTCGAAAAATTGCTTATATGCTTGCGTGTATCATTGGAGTAACAGCTACAGTATTAACAGTAGGATTATCTTCGTACATAGGAAGATGGTTCGGCTTGTCCGGTGGAGCTTTGGGGTATTTTTGGACAGGAATGAGAATCAGTGCATCAGCTTTTCTTTTGCTTGGATTTGTAAAGTTTAATACGGCATATTTGAATGCTACCATGCAGACAAAAAAGGCGGTTTTTCATACTTATGTAGAGAGCTTTCTGATTGCGCCGGTGTTATTGTATCTTTTTCCGGTATTTGCAGAAATCAATGGAGTATGGATTGCCTTTCCGGTAACGGCGGGATGTATGCTTCTTATTTATAAACTGATTTTAGTGATAGAAAAACGAGGAAGGATAAGAAATGAAAAGGAAATTGACAGTAAAGAAAATAAGTAGTGCGTGGTTGTTTGTAATTCCGGCACTGATACCTTTGATTGTATTTTGGATTTATCCTATTTTGAGATCCATATACATTAGTTTTACCGATTGGGACTATATGTCTCCAAACTATAATTTTGTATTTTTTGATAATTTTATAGCATTGTTCAAAGACCAGCGTTTTTATGATGTTTTGTGGAATACGGTAGTATTTACTATTGGAACCTTGATTCCAACAATTGTGCTGGGATTGTTATTGGCATTGTTGATGCAAAAGTCTTTTAAAGGAAGTGGAATTATTAAATTCATTCTTTTTTCGCCATGGGTTACACCGACCGTTGCAGTTTCCATTGTATGGACATGGATTTATGATCCAAGTTCCGGTATCGCCAATGCCATACTGGACTTTTTGGGGCTGCCGGGACTTCAGTGGATTAAGAGTTCGCAAACGGCGATGATTGCCGTAATTATTGTAACGGTCTGGAAGAGTCTTGGATATGCTATGATATTTTATTTATCAGCGTTGGAAAAGGTGCCCAAGGAACTCTATGAAGCAAGTGGAATGGACGGAGCAAAGAGCTGGCAGAGATTTCGGGATGTGACCATTCCGTGTATCTCACCTACCACTTTTTTCCTAATGATTATTACCATGGTCAATTCTCTTCAGGCATATGACCAGATTCAGATTTTGACCCAGGGAGGACCTTCCGGTAGCACCAGAACGTTACTCTATATGTATTACCAGTTAGGATTTGAGGAATTTAACATGGGACAGGCAACTGCGGTAGCCATTGTGTTGATTCTGATTACCGTGCTGCTGTCTGTGGTTCAATTCACCGGTTCTAAGAAATGGGTACATTACTAAAGAGGAGGCGGAAACAAGATGAAGATAAAAATAGGATTGCAAAAGACGGGAAAAGTGTTATTGCTTTTTGTATTCAGTGTATTTACGGCATTTCCTTTTCTATGGATGATGCTGAGTGCGTTGAAGACAAAAGCGGAGATTATGGATGTGTCAAAGTTTTTTCCGGCAGAGTTTCAATGGAATAATTTTTATGAGGTTATTTTCAATTCGCCATTACTGAAATATGTATGGAACAGTTTATTTGTATCAGTTCTTACATTAGCAATTCAGATTGTAACAGCAGCTATGATTGCTTATGCCATTGTGTTTATGAAGTTTAAGGGAAGAAAAATACTGTTTGCCATTATCATGGGAACTTATATGCTGCCAACGGCAGCCACTTATATTCCGAGTTACATTATTCTTTCTAAACTCAGTTTGCTTAATACTTTTACCGGTTTGATTTTATCTAACTGTGTCAGTATTTTCGGAATCTTTCTGCTTCGGCAGGCATTTATGCAGGTGCCTGTGGGAGTAATAGAGGCGGCAAGGATTGACGGGGCATCCCAATGGAAAATTTTGTGGCAGGTGGTATGCCCTATGACAAAGTCCTCTTTTATTACCTTTGGACTGATGAATTTTATTACCTGTTACAACAGTTATATGTGGCCTTCTCTGATTACAGATTCTAATGAAAAAATGATGGTTTCTCAGGGACTTCGAAAGTTCTTTATTGAAGGAGGCGCATATGGAACAGAATGGCCTCTTGTTATGGCGGGAAGTGCCTTGATTGTATTACCACTGTTGATTCTGTTTGCATTTACCCAGAAATGGTTTATCAATGGAATTGGTGGAGATACCGGTATGAAGGGGTAAATCCCTTTTATATATAGAAATAATAAACAGCAAAAACAAGGAGAGAAAAACATGAAAAAAAGATTATTAGCAGCATTGTTAGGAATGACAATGGTTGCGGGATTGCTTACCGGATGTGGAAGCAATGGTTCAAAAGAAGCAACAAAAACAGCAGATGGAAAGATTCAGATTGATTTCTGGTATTCAGGTGGAAAAACAGCAGTAAACGTATTTCAGGATATTGTGGATGATTTTAATGCATCTCAGGACAAATATGAAATTGTAACAACTACGCAGGCAGATTATACGGAAACCTACGAAAAACTTCAGGCAGGAATTGCAGGAAACAATGCGCCGGATATGGCACTTTTAGATGTAGATAAGTCTAGAAACCTTTCTGAAAAAAATCTGGTAGCAGATTTAAGCAAATTTATCGACGAAGATTCTGATTTCCAGAAAGATGATTACTTAAGTGTATTTTTTGATCAGGGTGTCAATGAAGATGGAAAAACTTTTGCACTGCCTGCATATGGAACAACACAGATTTTTTATTACAATATAGCAGCTTTTGAAAAGGCAGGTATTGATCCAGAGTCCATTCAGACATGGCAGGATTTAGCAGAAGCAGCAGCGGCTATGACAAGTGCAGATGGTTCTTTTGTAGGATGGGAGCCAATGTGGGGAAGTCCAAACCTGGTAGATGCAGCATTAAGTAATGGCGCATCTCTGTTAAGCGAAGATGGAAAGACTGTTATGATTAATTCTGAAGAATGGGTAGAAGTATGGGAGTCCTTCCGTCAGTGGATTCATGATGACAAGATTATGAAGGTAAATTCCGGCGGACAGGGCTGGGAGTACTGGTATACTACCATTGATGACGTGCTTCAGAACAAAGCTGGTGGATACACAGGTTCTTCCGGAGACCAGGCAGACCTTGATTTTAGCATTGTAGCAGCAATGGAACAGCCGGGATTTAATGACAATCCTTCTGCACCGACCGCAGATGCATTACAGTTGGTTATGCTGGAAGATTCCGATGATGAGACAAAACAGGGAGTATATGAATTTATGAAATACTTTACTTCACCGGAAAATCAGGCAAAATGGTCCATGGCAACAGGATATGTAGCAGTACGTCAGTCTACGCTGGAAGTAGAGGAATTTAAGGCATATACAGAAGAAAATCCACAGGCACTGGTTCCGATTTCACAGGCATCCCATGGAACTCCTGCTTTAACTGATCCAACCGGAGGAAAGATTTTTGATGCATTAAGTATTGCAGCAGATAAAGTAGAATTGGAAAATGTTCCTGCAAAAGAAGCATTAGATGAGGCACAAAAGACTGCTCAGGAAGCATTGGACAGTATTAATAAATAGAGAAGATATAGAACATGAGAGAAATAATTAACTTTACAATCAGCCGGGAGGCAGAAAATCTTCATGAGGAATCCTTTGTGATTCCTCATGAATTAAAAACATTATATTTAGATATTAAAGTGCCGGAAGGATGCAGCTATATAGGATTTGTTGTTTTACGGGATGAGACTGGTGCTATCCGGCTTCAAAAGCTGTTAGGCTACGGAGCGCAGAAACTGGCAGTTGGAACAGAAGGCACTCATACTGCAATTGGTGGGGTACCGGGAAGAATTTTACCGGGAGAATGGAAAATTTATTTTGGTATTTTTACAGAGACTGTAAAACAGCAATTGGGGGATAAGACTATAGTATTGGAAACGGTAGTGACAGATGAAATCTCTGAGATAACAGAGCCAATTGGAAAATGGATTTGGGTAGAGGAAGGTAGTTTTCATATATCACCGGAAAAATATGATTGGAATCAGATATATCAGGCGGAAACAAGATGGTATAAAGGCGATTTTCATACCCATACCAGATTATCTGATGGGAAGGAAACCATAAGAAATGCCATGAAAAAAGCAAAGGACATGGAAATGGACTTTTATGTGCCTACTGAGCACAATCTGATGCACACTGGGTGGTGTGATACAGATCTTTGCATTTTGCCGGGAATTGAGATTACTACCGAGGATGGACATTTTAATTTGTTTGGTATTACGGAAATGCCGGAAAAATTACTGGAAATTGTAATGTACAATGGAACGCCACAGATGGAAAAGTATGTGGAAGAGACTATAAAAGAAGCAAACAAGAAGGGATGGATTGTTAGTTTGAATCATCCATTTCTTACCGTTTGGAAATGGAAGTATGGAAAAACAAGTCTTGAGGATTTTCAATGTGTGGAGATTGTCAATGACCCTACTTATCAGGATGCTCCATCATCTAATGACCAGGCAATTTGTTTTCTGGATGAACTTTGGAAGGACGGGCACAAGATTTGGGGAGTGGGGGGAAGTGACTCCCATAATCTGATAGAAGAGCGTTATGAAGGGGCAGACCTTCCGTCTATTGCAGGCGATCCGGGTACTTATGTATTTTGCGAAGGATTGTCACCAAAGAACTTGATGGAACAGGTGAGAAAGGGACACATGTGTGTTACAAGATTCTGCAAAATTATTCCCCAAATTACAGTAGAAGGGAAGGAATATCTTCCGGGCGATAAGATTACAGAAAACGGAGAAAATATAGTTCTTATTTATGAAGCACAAATCAAAGGAATTAAGGAAAGACCAAAAGTATTTTTAGTGAAAAATGGAGAAAAACTGCCGGTAAAGGTATATGAGAAGACATCGGGAGATTTTTATATCAAAGAAGAAATAGAACTGAATGACCAGACATGGAATTGGGTCAGACTTGAGGTAAGACAACGACAGGGAGCATTCTTGGGATATGTAAATCCTGTTTATTGTGGAGCAATGGATTCTGTTTGCAGTACCATAGAAGAAATATGGGAGAAAATGGGAGAAAACTAACATGATAAAAGGAATATTGTTTGATAAGGATGGAACTCTGGTGGATTTCTTTTCGCTCTGGCTTCAGGCGGCGACGGCAGTAATACCGGTGTTTTTAAGGAGAAATGGAATAGAGGATTCAAAAGAGTTAGTGCAACATCTGCTTCGAACCATTGGAGTGGACAAAGGGGAAGTAGACCCTAGGGGAGCGCTTGCCTATAAGTCTTATGGAGAAATTGCAGAAGATGTCTGTGTAGCGCTTTCAGAAAAAGGAAAGACGGTTTCGGTAACAGAAGCAAGGAAGCAGTTAGAAGAACTTTTTAATGAGAATGTGACCAGACGGGATGCAAAATTTCAGTTGTTCACGGACATGAATGTACTAATGGAAAATTTAAAATCCCGGAATATTGTAATCGGGCTGGCTACAGCAGATACGGAGATTTCGGCAAAAAACTGTTTGGATTCTATTGGAGTAAAGGAATTTTTTGACTATATTGGTGCAGATGATGGACGACGAAAACCGAAACCGGACAAAGAAATGTTTTTGGAATTTGCAGAACAGTTTTCTTTAAGACCGGAGGAAATTGCAGTAGTAGGGGATACTTATAATGATATGATTTTTGCAAGAAAAAATGGTGGAATTGCAATTGGAGTGCTAAGTGGTGTCAGCGAGGCAGCCGATTTTGGAAATGAAGCGGATTATGTCATTGCGTCTATCCGTGAATTGCCGGAATTATTAGACAGGATTTAAGATAAGGAGGAAATACTGTGGCAGAGATTCAGTTAAAACATATGTATAAGAATTTTGAAGGTGGAGTAACGGCGGTAAAGGATTTCGACCTATGCATTAAAGATAAGGAATTTGTGATTTTTGTAGGACCTTCCGGATGTGGTAAGTCTACGACACTTCGAATGATTGCAGGATTAGAGAAGATTTCAGACGGTGAACTTCTTATAGATGGAAAACGTATGAATGATGTGCCTTCCTGTGACCGGGATATGGCAATGGTATTTCAGAATTATGCATTGTATCCTCATATGTCTGTTTACGACAATATTGCCTACAGTATGAAACTGAAAAAGGTGCCTAAGGCTGAGATAAAGAAAAAGGTAGAAGAGGTGGCGGAGAAACTGGGTCTTTCCGAGGTACTGAATCGCAAACCTAAGGAACTTTCCGGTGGTCAGAAACAGCGTGTGGCAATGGGACGTGCCATTGTGCGTAAGCCAAAAGTATTTTTAATGGATGAGCCTTTGTCAAACCTGGATGCAAAACTCAGAAATCAGATGCGTGGTGAGATTTCCAAACTTTATCAGGAGTTAGATAGTACCTTTATTTATGTAACGCACGATCAGGTAGAAGCAATGACACTTGGTACCAAAATCGTCGTGTTAAAGGATGGTGAGATTCAACAGGTCGCTACACCGCAGGAACTTTATAATTATCCTGCAAATGTGTTTGTAGCAGGATTTATAGGTACACCTCCTATGAATCTTTGGGAAGGAGCTTGCGTTCCGGTAAATGGGGTGTTACATATACAGGTAGGAGATGCGTTATTTCCATTACCGGAGCAGATAGCGGAAAATATTAGAAGAAAGAATTATATTAACCAGGATATCATAGTAGGAATACGTGCGGAAGATATTAAACTGGCGGCAGATGGAGAATTGGAAGGTACAGTAGAAGTATACGAAATGTTGGGAGATTATGCATACTTGTATTTTAATTATGCCGGACAGAAGGTATCTGTAAGAGTGCCGGCAGATACTGCGGTTCAAAGAGGAGATACGATCCGTATGACATTTGATATGGAAAAAATTCATCTTTTCGATAAACTGCGGGAGAAGCGAATTTAATTAGTTGCTTTTTGCTGTCTTGCAAATCATTTTCTACATCGATTTTATCAAAAAAGTAGAATAGTGCAATTTTTTCACTGAAAAAGTGCAAGCATTTCATAGAAATTAGAGGTAAAATTGTAGAAAAAAGAGAGCAAAAAGGAGAAGGAGTATGGAGGTAGAAAGAAAGAGCCTGACACAATTATTCATTCCTATTTGTCTGGAAACGCTATGTTATATGTTGGCGGGAATGATAGATACATTGATGCTGTCTTCTGCGGGGGATAAAGCAGTTGGGGCTGTGGGAACAGCAAATACATACATTGGAATTTTTATTATTATGTTTTCTGTAATATCTTCAGGAATGATTGCAGTAATGACGCAGTACATTGGTGCAGGGAGAGTGGGAGTAGCGTATCAAGCAAGGCAGATTGGGCTAATATTTAATGCTATCTTGGGAATGTTATTGTCTTTATTCTTGTTTTTTGGTGCAGGTACAGTGCTGGAAACAGTAGGTGTGGCAGAGCTTCTTATGGATTATGCTAAGACATATCTTAAGATTGTGGGAGGAAGTTGCATTTTGAATGCACTTATTCCTATTTTCTCCAGTTATCTAAGGGCGTTTGGACATACCAGAGAGCCTCTTGCAGCTACGATTGTGGGAAATATACTAAATCTGATATTGAATGCGGTTTTTCTATTCATATTTGATTTGGGAGTTATGGGAGTGGCTATTGCCACAGTAATATCGAGAATTCTGAACCTGTTGATTGTAGTATATTTCTCTCACCGGCTTGTACATGCAGGAGAAGAACCGGAACGTTTACCTAATCGTGAGGTTTTAGGGCAGATTGTACATATTGGATTGCCGTCTGCATTGGAGACAGCTCTTTACAATGTGGCAATGACACTAGTGATACGTTTTCTTAATCAGATGGATTCAGATGGAATCAATGTGACAGCACGTTCCTATGCAGTTCAGATTACTAATTTTTCTTATTGTGTGGGAGCAGCGTTGGCGCAGGCAAATGCAATTATGACAGGTTGGCGGATTGGAGCGCAGGAATATGAGGAATGTGATCGGGGAACCAGAAAAGCTGCTATTGTAGGGATTTGCGTAGCAACTATAATGGAAACTTTAATTGCTCTTTCTTCCGGAAAGTTACTGCTTTTATTTACAGATGATTCTGTAATGCTTGAATTGGTGGGAAAACTTCTGGCAATTGATATTGTTCTGGAAATCGGGCGTGTCAGCAATCTGGTGTTTGGAAATGCTTTAAAGACCAGTGGAGATGCTGTGTTTACTACAGTAATTGCGTCGATATTTATGTATTTGTGTGCGGTAGGTGGTACTTACCTATTTGGAATCCGGATGGAAATGATGGTAGTAGGTGCCTATATTGGTTTGGCAATGGATGAATGTATTCGTGCAATCTGTATGTTTTTCCGTTGGAAGAGTGGAAAATGGAGAGAGAAAGAATTAATTACCAGATGATGGGGAGAACAGCTAGTTCTCCCTCTTTTGTGCTTCTTTTTGTCTTTTCAGAAACATAGTAAGAGAAGCACCAAAGATAATTACGTATCCGGTGACGCTCATCCAGTTAGGCAGTTCGCCTAAGAACAAGATGCCCCAAAGGGAAGAAAAGATAATTTGTGTGTAGTCATAGACAGAGATTTCCTTTGCAGGAGCATGGGAGTAGGCGGCAGTAATGGAGAATTGGCCTCCGGAAGCTGCAAGTCCTGCTAACAGTAGAAATCCAAGTTGCCAGGGTTTCATAGGGGTGTAATTGAAAATGAAAAAGGGCAGTGTTACAATGCAGGAAAAGGCGGAAAAGAAGAAAACGATAAAAGGTCCTTTTACACCTTGGCCACTTAAAACACGCACCATAGTGTAGGCAATACCGGCACCTAATCCACCTAAGAGTCCAATAAGAGCCGGGAAGGTCACAAGATTGCCAAATCCGGGACGCAAAATAAAAAGTGTCCCAATAAATGCGGTAATAACACAGATGAGCTGATATGGTGCCACTTTCTCTTTTAATAAAAAGTAAGAAAAAATAATAGCAAAAAATGGTGACAGTTTGTTCAGCATGTTTGCATCGGATAGTGCCAGATGGTCAATGGCATAGAAGTTGCAGAAAAGACCTAATGTGCCAAAAGCTGCCCGTAAGATAAGATAAATGGTATTTCCCTTTCCGGCGTGGAAGGGGATTTTTTCTTTCCATAATATAAAGAGAGAAAAAATCAATGCAACAAGGTTGCGGAAAAAGCTTTTCTGCATGGAAGGGATGTCCCCGGAAAGGCGGACAAACAGACTCATCAGAGAAAAACACAATGCTGCCAATATAATGTAAAAAATTCCTTTATTCTTTTCAGACATAGTAAAACCTCATTTCATATTTAATTTATTCTTGTATATTCTATACTATTCTGGTAAATTTTTCTATAGACGAAAAAATTTCCTACATAACATATAAAACCTATTGACAAAGTAGGAAATAAATGATATAACAGATAGTATCAAAGAAAAAGAGACCAGGAGGTGATAGGACACAAATGAAAATATCAATGAAAGGAAAGTATGCGGTAAGATTGATGCTGGATTTAGCAGAGCATGATTTTGGTGAGCCGGTAAGCCTGAAGGACATTGCAGTAAGGCAGGAGATTTCCGAGAAATACCTGGAACAAGTTGTGTCCTTGTTGAATAAGGCAGGATTGGTACGTAGCATACGAGGACCTCAGGGAGGATATCGTCTGGTACGAAAACCATATGATTACAAGGTAGGCGAAATTTTACGAATGACGGAAAGCTGTTTCGCAAAGGATGCAGAAACAGAGGAAGATGCCAGCAAGATTCTATGGAATCAGATTGATGATGCGGTCAGCAGTGTAATTGACACGGTAACTTTGGAAGATATGCTTACCTGGAAAAATGAAAATGCATATAACTATTCTATATAAGATTTGGAGAGGAAAGGAAGAGAACGATGAGTAAAATAGCAGAACATTTAACAGAACTGATAGGAAATACTCCTTTATTGGAGCTTACAAATTATGAAAAGGAAAACGGATTGGAAGCTAAGATTATTGGAAAATTGGAATATTTCAATCCGCTTGGAAGTGTAAAGGATCGCGTTGCATATTCCATGATAGAGGATGGAATAAAAAAAGGAACGATTAACAGTGAGACAGTAATCATTGAGCCAACAAGTGGAAACACCGGAATCGGTCTTGCTTTTGTAGCGGCTTCCAAAGGGCTTCACTTGATTTTGACCATGCCGGATACCATGAGTGTGGAGCGAAGAAAAATTGTTTCTGCATTGGGAGCAGAAATTGTTCTTACACCGGGCAAGGAAGGTATGAAAGGTGCCATTGCAAAGGCAGAGCAGTTAAAAGAAGAGTATGGAAATGCAATTATTCCACAGCAGTTTGAGAATGCAGCCAATCCGGCAATTCATAAAGAAACAACAGCAAAAGAGATTTGGGAAGATACCGACGGAAAGGTAGATATCTTTGTATCAGCTGTAGGAACCGGAGGAACTTTAACCGGAACCGGAGCAGGATTAAAAGAAAAGAATCCGAATGTAAAGATTGTTGCAGTAGAGCCAAAAGATTCTGCAGTACTTTCCGGTGGACAGCCGGGACCTCATAAGATTCAGGGAATTGGAGCAGGATTTGTGCCAAAGGTTCTGGATACGGGATTAATTGATGAGATTATTCCGGTAGAAAGCGATGCAGCATTTGAAACAGCCAGAAAGGTGGCAAAGACAGACGGATTGCTAGTGGGAATTTCAGCAGGTGCAGCTCTTTATGCAGCAGATGTACTGGCAAGACGTCCGGAAAATAAGGGAAAAAATATTGTAGTTCTATTGCCTGATACAGGAGAGCGCTATTTATCTACTGCATTATTTGAATAAAAACAGGAGGAGTATTTATGAAAAAGAATGGAACAAGGATAACGGCGTTTACTCTTGCAGCAGTATTGGCCATGACATTTTTACCGGCATGTGGAAAAGAAAAAAAGGAAGATGGAACACTGACACTTACCAATGTTTCCTATGACCCTACCCGTGAACTATATGAGGAATATAACAAGGCATTTCAAAAACACTATCAAGAGGAAACGGGGAAGAAAATTGAAATTGTTCAGTCTCACGGAGGTTCCGGAAGCCAGGCAAGATCTGTAATTGAAGGAAGCGATGCAGATGTGGTAACACTAGCACTTGCTCACGACATTACCTTAATTGAAAAGGCAGGATTGATTGAGAGTGGTTGGCTGAAGGAGTTTGAAGGAAATTCTTCTCCTTATACCTCTACTATTGTATTTCTGGTACGAAAGGGAAATGAAAAGGAAATTAAGGACTGGGATGACTTAGTAAAAGAAGGTGTAGATGTAATTACACCAGACCCCAAAAGTAGTGGTGGAGCTTGCTGGAACTTTTTGGCAGCATGGGAATATGCCAGTGAAACATATGGCTCTGAAGAGGAAGTAAAGGAGTTTGTAACTGCTTTATACAAGAATGTGTCGGTAATGGATTCCGGAGCCAGAGGTGCAACAACTACTTTTGTGGAAAACGGGCAGGGTGATGTGTTGATTGCCTGGGAAAATGAAGCATTATCTACGGTGGAAGAATATCCAGACAAATATGAAATCATTACTCCAAGTGTAAGTATTTTGGCAGAGCCAAGTGTTGCTATTGTAGATGAGAATGCAGATAAGGATGGTACCCAGGAAGCAGCCAAAGATTATCTGGAATATCTTTATTCTGACGAGGCTCAGAGAATTATTGGAGAAAAGGGTTATAGACCATTTAATCCGGATATTTTACAAGAGTTTTCCGATAAATTTAATTTAAATATTAATTTATGCACTATAGATGATTTTGGCGGATGGGATGCCGCATATGAGACCTTTTTCGTAGATGGCGGAATTTTTGATGAGATATATGATAACTAGAGAATGACAAGAGGAGGAACCATGAAAGGGTTGAGAAAGAAAAAGCAAGGAAAAACCTGTAGGGTAATACCGGGATTTGGACTTACCATGGGAGTGACGGTAACTATGTTGTCACTGTTGGTATTGATTCCATTGGCATCCGTAATGATTTATTCGTTGAAATTATCACCTAGTGAATTCTTTCAACTGATTGGAAGAAAAGAAGTAGTAAATGCATTCTCCACCAGTATTCTGTGTTCCTTTATTGCGGCAGTGATAAATTGTATCTTTGGAGTGATTCTGGCCTGGATTTTGGTACGGTATGAATTTCCGGGAAAGCGATTGCTAGATGGATTGATTGAACTTCCATTTGCATTGCCTACCGCAGTGGCAGGTATTACTTTATCTAAAATGTATGCCGATACCGGTTTTCCGGGAAAGTATCTGGCAAAGCTTGGAATTCATGTATCTTATACGAAAATAGGTCTTACCATTGCACTGATATTTGTAGGAATTCCTTTTGTAGTAAGAGCCATACAGCCGGTGTTGGAAAAGTTAGATTCATCTTATGAAGAAGCAGGAAATATGCTAGGCGCAGGGAGTGCGCGAATATTTCTAAAAATAATTTTACCTGAACTTCGTCCGGCTTTATTAACAGGCTTTGGATTGGCATTTGCAAGAGGGGTAGGAGAATATGGAAGTGTCATTTACATATCAGGTAATAGTGCCAGAAAGCATACACAGGTAGTATCCTATGTTATTATGCAAAAGTTAAATTATGTAGATTATGCCGGTGCTACAGCCATTGCGCTGGTAATGCTGATACTTTCCTTTCTGATTTTGTTTCTGGTAAACATGGTGCAGGTACATCAGGCAAAACGGACAGCATAAGGAGGCAGTTATGGAGAAAAAGAAACAGAAAAAGCGAAGTAAAACAGAAATTATACTGATTACCATAGGTGTACTCTTTATTGTTTGTATGTTAGTACTGCCATTGATATCTGTGTTGACAAATTCTCTGAAAGAGGGAATAGGATTTTATTTTAAGTCATTGGCTTCTGAGTATGTGATATCCGCATTGGGGGTTACATTACTTGCAACAGTAATTGCTGTGGTAGTAAATACTTTTTTTGGAATTATGGCTGCATGGCTTCTGACAAAGTTCTCCTTCCGAGGAAAGCATATACTTGCAACGTTGATTGATATTCCATTTTCCATTTCACCGGTCATTGCAGGACTTGCTTTTTTAATGACCTTCGGAAGACTGGGATGGGCAGGAAAATATATCGATGCCATCAATGAAGCACTTGGAACAGATATTAAGATTGTATTTGCAGTTCCGGGCGTAGTGCTTGCTACGATATTTGTTACCTTCCCTTTTGTATCAAGAGAAATCATTCCGGTGTTGAATGCACAGGGAAAAGAGGAAGAAGAAGCAGCCACACTTATGGGGGCAGGCGGATTTCAGATTTTTCGCAAAATTACACTTCCACACATAAAATGGGCATTGCTTTATGGCATTATTCTCTGTACAGCAAGAGCTTTAGGCGAATTCGGAGCAGTCAATGCATTGTCAAAGACCAGAGGTGAGACTTTTACGTTACCACTTGAAATCGATGCTCTTTATCTGGCAGGTTCTGCGGATTCCATTACATCTGCATTTGCAGTATCTTCCCTGTTAGTTATCATTGCAGTGTTCGTGTTGATACTTCGGAATTTTGTAGAATATAAGGCATCAAAGAAAGGAAAGGCATAGGAGGTGAAGGCATGTACGTGGAAATGAAAAATATTGAAAAACATTATGGAGATTTTAAGGCTTCTGATAATGTAAATTTTGGAATAGAAAAAGGAAAGCTGGTAGCATTGCTTGGCCCAAGTGGAAGTGGCAAGACCACCATACTCCGTATGCTGGCAGGATTGGAAAATCCGGATTCAGGAGATATCCTTATTGACGGAAAGCGAATCAATGATATTCCGGCAGCAAAGCGAGGAATTGGATTTGTATTTCAGAATTATGCGTTATTTCGTTATATGACGGTATTTGACAACATTGCCTTCGGTCTGGAGGTGCAAAAGGTGCCGAAAGCACAGATTAAGGAAAGAGTAATGGAGCTTATCGAATTGACCGGGCTTTCCGGTATGGAAAAGCGTTATCCCAGTCAGTTGTCCGGTGGACAGCGTCAGAGAGTGGCATTTGCCAGAGCACTTGCTCCTAATCCGCAAGTACTTTTGTTAGATGAACCCTTTGCGGCGATTGATGCTAAGGTAAGAACGGAGCTTCGCAACTGGCTAAAAGACATGATTCACAAGGTAGGAATTACCAGTATTTTTGTGACACACGACCAGGACGAAGCAGTAGAAGTGGCAGATGAGATTATCATTACAAACCATGGAAAAATAGAGCAGGCGGGGACGCCAATGGAGATTTACAAGACACCGGAAACACCATTTGTGGCACAGTTTATTGGTCGTTCCACAGTGGTAAATCACTATGAACAGCTAAATGGGTTTGAAGCAGTAGCTGGAGCATCGCAGGCAGTTATTCGACCAGAGTTTGTTCGCGTTTCTAAGAGTGGAAAACTAGAGCAGTACATGAGTGCAGCAGAGGAAGGAACGGTAGAAGAGGTAGTGTTCCGAGGCAATCATCTGGAGCTTACGATTAATTTCAAGGGAATATCCATCAAGGCAGAGCGTTCGTTAGAAAAGGATCCGGTCAGTGTAGGAGAAAAGGTACAGGTATTGATTTACCGATTATACATATTTGATGAGAACAGAACATATCTGATGGAAAACAGTGCAATGCAAGAAAACGACGTGTTCTATATCTAATTATTCTAATTAACCGAGGAGGCAGTTATGAAGATTCAGGACAGAAAAATCATTCATACAGATGTTTTAATCATAGGAGGCGGAACTGCCGGATGTTATGCAGCTCTTACCATAAGAGAACAGTCTAAACTGTCTGTGGTGATTGCAGAAAAAGCGAATATCAAACGAAGTGGCTGTCTAGCAGCAGGAGTAAATGCCATCAATGCATATATCGTGAAGGGGCGTAAACCACAAGATTATGTCGATTATGCGAAAAAGGATGCAGACGGTATTGTGAGAGAAGATTTGCTTCTTACCATGTCGGAAGGACTGAATCGGGTAACAGCAAAGCTGGAGCAGCTGGGACTTGTGATTTTGAAAGATGAAAATGGAGAGTATGTGGCGAGAGGAAACCGAAACATCAAAATTAACGGTGAAAATATTAAACCGATTTTAGCAGATGCAGTAAAGCAGTTGGAAGATGTAACGGTCATCAATCACTTAAATATTACAGATTATATTGTGAAAAATAATCAGATTTTAGGAGCATTTGGATTCGATATCGAAAATGGAATCGCTTATGAGATACGAGCAAAGGCAGTGATTTGTGCCACCGGAGGAGCCTCTGGATTATACAAGCCAAACAATCCGGGATTTTCCAGACATAAGATGTGGTATCCGCCGTTTAACACTGGAGCCGGATATGCTATGGGAATTCGTGCCGGAGCAGAAATGACTACCTTCGAGATGCGGTTTATTGCTTTAAGATGTAAAGATACCATTGCTCCGACAGGAACCATTGCTCAGGGAGTAGGAGCCAAGCAGATCAATGCATTGGGTGAAGTGTATGAGAATAAATACGGACTTACTACTTCCCAACGTGTCTATGGAACCGTAAAAGAGAATCTGGAAGGACGAGGACCTTGTTATCTTCGAACAGAAGGTATTACCGAAAAACAGGATGAAGAGTTATTAAAGGCATACCTTAACATGGCACCTAGCCAGACATTGAAGTGGATAGAGGCGGGAAAGAATCCAAGTCAGCAGAATGTTGAAATCGAGGGAACAGAGCCATATGTAGTAGGCGGTCATACTGCCAGTGGTTATTGGGTAGATACCAATCGTGAGACTACCATTCGAGGATTATATGCAGCAGGAGATGTGGCAGGTGGATGTCCGCAGAAGTATGTAACAGGTGCTTTGGTAGAGGGTGAGATTGCAGCAGAATCCATTATCCATAAAAGTAAAGAGCCGACAGAAAGCTTGACAGAGCAGGAAGAAGAACAGCTCTTGAAGGAAAAAACAGAAGAATACAATCGTATCTTAAGTTTTGAAAATCCTGTTTTCACGGTGGAGCAGCTAGAGGAAGCCATGCAGAAAGTAATGGACACTTACGCAGGTGGAATTGGCAGTCACTATCAGTTCAATGAAAAACAACTTTCTCTGGCAGAGGAAAAAATCAATCAGATTGAGCAGTTAGCAGAAGGCCTTGCAGCAGAAGACATGCATGAGTTGATGTTTGTCTATGAGTTAAAAGAACGGCTTACGGTATGTAAAGTATTGATTGCACACTTGAGAGCAAGAAAGGAAACCAGATGGCACAGTTTTGCTGAAAATCTGGATTACCCGGAAAAAAGCGAGGAATGGTTAAAATACGTCAATTCCAAAATGGAAAATGGAAAAGTAAAAATGATTTTCCGTGAACTGGTGAAGGGAGGAGAGACCTATGAGCATAGTAATCAATAAGGAAAAATGTGTGGGATGCCGAATGTGTACCCAGGTATGTCCGGGAAGTCTCATTAAACTTGACCAGGAAGGAAAGGCATATATCAAATACCCAAAAGATTGTTGGGGATGTGTCTCTTGCGTAAAGGAATGTAAGAAAGATGCCATTGATTTTTATCTGGGAGCAGATATCGGCGGCAGAGGAAGTAAAATGAGAGTAAAGAGTCAGGGAGATATGATTTACTGGAATATTGAAAGACCTGACGGTGAAATAGAAACCATAGAAATTGACAGGACAAAGTCCAACCAATATTAGAAAAGGAGAGCAGATATGAGTGAATTATCACATCTTGATGAATTAGAAGCAGAAGCTATTTATATCATTCGTGAGGTGGCGGCAGAATGCGAGAAACCTGTAATGTTATATTCGATTGGAAAGGACAGCTCCGTTATGCTTCATTTGGCGATGAAAGCCTTTTACCCGGAAAAACCACCTTTTCCATTCCTTCATGTAAATACCACATGGAAATTTAAGGAAATGATAGAATTTCGTGACAGAGTCGCAAAGGAAAAGGGAATTGAGATGCTGGAGTACATTAACGAAGAAGGTGTAAAGCAGGGTATCAATCCTTTTGACCACGGTTCTGCCTATACAGATATTATGAAAACACAGGCATTGAAGCAGGCATTAAATAAATATGGATTTACCGCAGCATTTGGAGGCGGTAGACGTGATGAAGAAAAGTCCAGAGCCAAGGAACGAATTTTTTCTTTCCGAAATGAAGCACATGCATGGGACCCGAAGAACCAGAGACCGGAAATGTGGAAGTTGTATAATACCAAGATTCACAAGGGTGAAAGCATTCGAGTATTCCCTATTTCCAACTGGACAGAAAAGGATATCTGGCAGTACATCAAACGAGAAAATATTGATATTGTACCATTGTACTTCGCTAAGGAACGTCCGGTAGTATATCGGGATGGAAATATCATCATGGTGGATGATGACAGAATGAAGTTATTGCCTGGAGAGAAGATTGAGCATAAGAGTGTAAGATTCCGTACACTTGGCTGCTATCCATTGACCGGAGGATGTGAATCTACAGCAACCACCTTAGATGAAATCATTGAAGAGACGTTAAGTGCAGTGTCCTCTGAAAGAACTACCAGAGTAATTGATAGTGAAGAAGTCGGCAGCATGGAAAGAAGAAAAAGGGAGGGATATTTCTAAGATGAGCGGATTATTAAAATTTATTACCTGCGGAAGCGTAGATGATGGAAAGTCCACCTTAATCGGACATATTTTGTATGACGCCAAGCTGCTATATGCAGATCAGGAAAAGGCGTTGGAATTAGACAGTAAGGTAGGAAGTCGAGGCGGAGCTATTGACTATTCTCTATTGTTAGATGGTTTGATGGCAGAAAGAGAACAGGGAATTACCATAGATGTAGCATATCGTTACTTTACCACAGATAACCGAAGCTTTATTGTAGCAGATACACCGGGACATGAAGAATACACCAGAAACATGGCAGTAGGAGCATCCTTCGCAGATTTAGCAGTTATTCTTGTAGATGCAAAACAGGGAGTTCTGGTACAGACCAGAAGACATGCAAGAATCTGCTCTTTGATGGGAATTCGTTACTTTGTATTTGCAGTAAATAAAATGGACTTGGTAGGATATGATGAAAATCGTTTTAAGGAAATTAAAGCACAGATTGATGAACTTACCAAAGAACTGGAACTTGCCAGTGTAGAGATTATTCCGGTATCTGCAACGGAGGGTGACAATGTAACAAAGAAATCCGAACACACGCCATGGTATACAGGAGAAGCATTACTGAGTTACTTAGAGCAGGTAGACGTATCGGAAAAATCGAAGGAAGAAGGATTTTATTTGCCGGTACAGCGTGTGTGCCGTCCAAACCATACCTTCCGTGGATTCCAGGGACAGGTAGAATCAGGAAGTATCCGGGTAGGAGATGTGGTTACTACCTTGCCAAGCCGAGAAGAAGCAAAGGTAAAAAGTATTCTGGTAGGCGATAAGGAAAGTCAGAGTGCTGAGAAAGGAAAACCGGTTACGATTCAGCTGGATAAAGAAGTGGATGTTTCCAGAGGTTGTGTATTGGTAAATGGAAGTAATCTTCCGGTAAGCAACCAGATTGCAGTAACACTTTTGTGGATGGACGATGAAGAACTGGTAATTGGAAAGGATTATCTGGTAAAGCTTGGAACAAGACAGATACCGGGTGTGCTGACCGGAATCAAGCATAAAGTAGATGTAAATACCGGAGAATTTTTAGATGCAGACCGTTTGGTGAAAAATGAAATTGCATTGTGTGAGATTTCCTTACAGGAAAATATCGTTGTAGATACTTTTAAACATCATAAAACATTAGGCGAGTTGATTTTAATTGACCGTATTACCAATATGACTTCAGCCTGCGGTGTAGTAGAAGAAGTGAAGCAGGGACAGGAAGATGGAATCTATTCATTCATATCAGGTGACATTAAGGCAAGAGGCGATGTTTTTGAAGAATTCTATTATAACATGGAGAGTCTGAACATTGCTAAGGCGAAACCGGTAAAGGATGTTTATACAGTAGGAGATACTATCCCGGTAAAGGGTGAGAGTTATCACTATCCGGATAATTTCGATATTTTAGTGCTTCGTGACAAAGTGGCAGTAGAAATTCGTGAAGAAAAAGTAGCTGCAATTAAATCACTTTCAGAATATGATTACAGCGGATATCCATTAGTAAATGGAAGAGGATTTGCAATCAGAGTAGAATCCAGAGAGCAGTATCAGGAATTCATTGCAGACTTTGGAAAAACCGGAGAGAATCCGGATGCAGAGCTTTTGGATAAGTGGATGAAATTTGAAATCTACAGGAGCATTACATTCCATGATAACTTCTGGATTATTTAAGGAGGTAGCAGATAGATGACAGAATCGACGGGATTTAATACCTCGCTTTTACATAGCTGTATCGAAGGCGATAAGAGTACCGGGGCAACACTGACTCCTATTTATCAGTCCAGTGCCTTTTATCAGCCTTCTGCCAGCCAACATGAAAAATTATTTCACAATCAGGCACCGGGATATTCCTATACAAGAATTGGAAATCCTACCATTACCGCTTTTGAAGAGCGGATGACAAAATTGGAGGGCGGCGTTGCATCTATCGCCTGTGCTTCGGGGATGGCGGCATTGACCAATGCCCTGTTAAATATTTTACAGGCCGGAGATGAAATTATCTCCAGTGCCAGCCTGTATGGTGGCAGCATTGATTTGTTCCGGGATTTGGAAGCCTTTGGGATACATACGATTTATGTGAAAAATAATGACTGGGAACAGATAGAACAGAGTATTACAGAAAAGACCAGAGTTTTTTTTGCAGAAACCATTGGTAATCCAAGGCTGGATGTAACAGATATTCGGACATTGAGTGAACTGGCACATAAACATGGATTGCCCCTTATCATGGATAACACAGTGGCAACGGCGTATCTGGTAAAACCTCTGGAACTTGGAGCAGATGTTGTAATCAATTCTACATCCAAGTATATCAATGGCCATAGCGATGCCATCAGTGGTGTCATTAACGATAGCGGAAATTTTACTTGGGATGCGGAAAAGTATCCGGGAATGAAGGAATACAAAAAGTTTGGAAAATTTGCTTACACAGCAAAACTGAGGAATGGGTTGTTCCGAAATACAGGAGCCTGTATGGCACCACAGACAGCTTATTATAATCTGTTAGGAATGGAAACACTGGGACTTCGGATGGAGCGGGAATGTGAAAATGCTTTTAAACTTGCAGAATATCTGGATGGGATTGATGGAATTGAAGTCAATTATCCGGGACTGGAAAAAAGTCCGTGGCATCAATTGGCAAAGAAACAACTTTCCCGTGGATTTGGTGCAATTTTGACCATACGGGTAGGAAGCAAAGAACGGGCATTTTCCATTATAGATAACTTGAAAATACCGATGATTGTTTCAAATATCGGTGACACCAAGTCGCTGGTGATTCATCCGGAATCTACCCTGAATGTACATAGTACAGAGGAAGAAAAGACAAATGCCGGTGTATTTGATGATTTGATTCGGATTAGTGTAGGAATTGAAGATATTGAAGATTTAATTGCTGATTTTAAGCAAGCAATTGAAAAGAGTCCATTATAAAAAGGGATACGAAAGGAGAAAAGGAATGGCAGTTGATTATGCAGCATTAAAAAAAGGCGGATTCATGCGTCAGAAACAGAAAAATAATTTTTCTTTGAGAGTAAAGGTAGTCGGTGGTAACTTAACTACGGAAAACTTAAGAATCATTGCAGAGGTTGCAGAAAAATATGGAGATGGTCATGTACATCTCACCTCTAGACAGAGTGTAGAGATTCCATTCATTAAAGTAGATGACGTGGAAGCAGTGAAGGCAGAATTGGCAAAAGGCGGATGCAGACCGGGAATCTGTGGTCCACGTGTTCGTACTGTAACTGCCTGTCAGGGATCTGAAATTTGTCCAAGTGGAAATATTGATACATATCATATTGCCCAGATACTGGATGAGAAGTATTTTGCAAGAGAGTTGCCTCATAAGTTCAAGTTTGGCGTTACCGGATGTCAGAACAACTGTTTAAAGGCAGAGGAAAATGATGTGGGAATTAAGGGTGCCCAAATTGTAAACTGGAAGAAAGAAGACTGCATTATGTGCGGTGTTTGTGAAAAGGCATGCCGTGAGGGAGCCATTTCTATTCAGGATGGTGAAATCAAGCTGGATAGGGAAAAATGTAATTACTGTGGCAGATGTGTAAAATCATGTCCAACAGATGCATGGGAAGGACAGCAGGGATACATTGTATCTTTCGGAGGACTTTTCGGCAATCAGATTAACAAGGGAGAATCCTTACTTCCGGTGATTACATCAGAAGAGCAGTTGCTTCGCGTAACAGATGCGGCAATTCAGTTCTTTGATGATAATGCCAATCCGGGAGAACGTTTTAAGTTCACGATTGACAGAGTAGGTGTTGATAAATTACAGAAAGTGTTAGAGGAGGCGTACAATGGCTGAGTTTGAAATTGATGAAAGAGTAGATATTACCGATGTGGTTTGCCCAATGACTTTTGTAAAGGCAAAGGTAGCAATGGAGGAATTAGAAATTGGACAGGTTCTTGCTGTTACTATGAATGATGGTGAACCGGTGCAGAATGTACCAAGAAGCTTTAAGGAAGAAGGTCAGCAGATTCTTAAATTGATTGATAACGGGAACGGAACTTATGACCTTATTGTAAAGAAGTTAGAAGACTAAGGAGGAAATCATGGCAGCGAGAGTAAATCAAGAGCAGTTTGAACAGGAAGTACTGAAAAGTGCGATTCCGGTACTGGCAGAATTTTATTCTGATTCCTGTATTCCATGTAAGCAGTTATCTCCCATTTTAGGGGATATTGAGGATGATTACGAAGATAAGCTTAAGGTTGTAAAAATCAATGTAAACTTTGATGCAGACCTGGCAGCGGAATATGAGGTAATGGCATCGCCTACTGTTTTATTTTTCAAGGATGGCGCTGAGGTGAATCGAACCCGAGGCTTGGTAAAAAAAGAAGAATTGGAAACAATTATCAAATCATTGATATAAGAAAAATTATAACTATTTAGAAAAAGTGGAGGAAAGAAATGAAAGCAATAATCGCAGGAGTAAACAAAGAAATCGCAGAAGGAACAACAATTGCAAAGTTAATCGTGGACGAAAAGGTAGAAAATGCAGAATATGTTACAGTTACTCTGAATGAGGAGTTTCTGGATAGAGCAGCTTTTGAAACCACAGTAATCAAAGAAGGAGATAATATTGAATTCTTGTATTTCATGGGAGGAGGGGCTTTTTAATGGCATTTACAAATGAACAAATGGAGCGTTACTCCAGACATATTATTTTGCAGGAGGTAGGCGTAAAAGGGCAGAAGAAGCTGTTAAACAGTAAGGTTCTTATTATCGGTGCCGGTGGACTTGGAGCTCCGGCAGCAATGTATCTTGCGGCAGCAGGAGTTGGAACAATCGGAATTGCCGATGCGGATGAGGTAGATTTGTCTAACCTTCAGAGACAGATTATCCATGCTACAAAGGATGTAGGAAAAGCAAAGGTAAAATCCGCAAAAGAAACGATTAATGAGATGAATCCGGATGTAACTGTAAATACATATCGTACTTTTGTTACATCAGAAAATATCATGGATTTGATAAAAGACTATGACTTTATTATTGATGGAACAGACAATTTCCCGGCAAAGTTCTTGATTAACGATGCATGTGTTATGGCGAAAAAACCATTTTCCCATGCAGGAATCATCCGTTTCCAGGGACAGCTTATGACTTATGTTCCGGGAGAAGGACCATGCTATCGTTGTGTATTCAAGAATCCACCGCCAAAGGATGCGGTTCCGACCTGTAAGCAGGCCGGCGTTATAGGCGCTATGGGTGGTGTTATCGGAAGCCTTCAGGCTATGGAAGCAATTAAATATATCGTAGGTGTAGGCGAATTGTTGACAGGAAAATTGTTGACCTATGATGCGTTAAAAATGGAATTTCGTACCGTAAAGTTGCCAAAACATGTGCCGGATTGCGGTATTTGCGGAGATCATCCTACTATAACAGAGTTAATCGACTACGAACAGGTAGAATGTGACGGAAAATAAAATCATCAAGGAGGAGAACTATGTTATTTTTGAAACAGCAGGATTATAAAAAAATACTAGAGCATTGCGAAAAAGGACTTCCAAATGAAGCATGCGGTCTTATAGGCGGCAGAAAAGAGGGAGAAAATCAATATGTAGAAAAGGTATATCTGCTGACAAATGTGGATGAGAGCAGGGAGCATTTTTCTATGGATCCCAAGGAACAGTTTGCCGCAGTAAAGGATATGCGTACCAATGGCTATGAGCCTCTTGGAAACTTCCATTCTCATCCGGAATCTCCTTCTAGACCTTCCGAAGAGGATAAGCGCCTTGCATATGATTCTAAAGCAAACTACCTTATCCTTTCGCTAATGGAAGAGGGAAATCCAATTCTTAAAGCATTTCGAATTGATGAAGAGAAAAATGTAACAATAGAGCCTATTGAAATATTTGACGAACTTCCAAATAAATGATAATATTTAAGAAATATTATACTTAAGTTAGGAGACTTAAGTTTTGGGAGAAGAGGACAGTGAAAGAAGAACTATTCCAGCCGAAAGAATTGAAAAGACAGCGGATTACTGACTGCCTTACAGAGGCTGTCAAGGTGCCTTTGTGTGTTGTACAGGCATCCGCAGGAATGGGAAAGAAAACTGCTGTACGAGATTTTTTTGAGGAAACAGGAGTAAGATATTTTTGGTATTTGTTAAAAGAGAACGAATACGATGATGAATGGTTAGGAAAGCGAATTGCAGAGGTTCTGGATCCCGAAGGGGAGAAAGATAGGAGGGAATTTTTGGAAATTCGTTTTCCACAGACATCAGAGGAGAGACAGGAATTTATCAATCAACTAAGTCAGAATATACAAGAAGATTTAGTTGTAGTAATTGAAGATAAATATCAGAGTAACCACAGTGAAGAATTTGACCTTTTACTGGAGGATATTGCAGAGGCAGAATTGGAGCATTTGCATATCATATTAATTTGCCAGAAAATGTCAGGTTTTCGTTGTGGTAAATTGATTTTGAATAGAAAATGCAATGTAATTCGTAAAAACGTATTGAGTTTTACAGAAGAGGAAATTGGTGCATATTTCAGAATTAATGGAATTGATTTGTCCTTTAAGGAAAGAAAAGCAATCTATCAATATACAGAAGGATGGACTTCTGTAATCTGCTTGATTTTGTTGGATTATGTGCGGACCGGAAGGTTAAACAGTTACTTTAGTGCGTGGAATTTTATGAAAGAGCTTGTTTTTGATACATTATCAGAAACAGAGCGTGATATTATCATGAAATTGTCACCATTGGAGAACTTTACGTTGCAAGAAGCTATTTATGTAACACAGATGCCGGAGTGTCAGATAGAACTCCAGAATTGTGCGTTGGAGACGAATTTTATGGAGTACGATATGGTTCCACGAACATTTCGTCTTCATCATTTACTGCGTCTCATTGCGGAAAAAGAGTATACTGACAGAGGAAATTCGGTAGAGGAAGTTTGGAGACGTTCTGCTATGTGGCATGAGCAGCAAGGCAATGGAACAGAAGCCATTAATATTTATATGAGGATTGGAGCGGTAGAACAAGTTTTTAGGGTATTAGAAAAAGATAATACGTTAGAAATTTATAAATCCGCACCTAAGGTTTTTGAAAACTTTTTTAAAGAGATAGAGGTATCCCAGAAGATAGAACATTTAAAGGCGTACTTAATATACATCTATTATTGGGAAGTATATGGAAATAAAGAAAATGCCCGTAAGGATTTTGAACAGACAGAATATTGGTTTTTGGAACAGGGGATGGATAAACAGCCGCAGAATAAACGAATATATGGTGAGATGTTGATTATGCGTAGCATTATGAGCATTGACCATATCGGAGAGATGGCGGAGACGATTCAAAAAGCTTATGAGGTATTAGAGGGAAAACCATCTGAGATATTTGATAAGCGTTTTATTGCTATGTACATGGTTCCGGAACTTTATGGGATTCATTATAGTGAAGCTGGTAAATTGCTGTTTTCTATCGAGAAAATAAAGAAATTCAGTAGATATTACTTAGTATTGGTGAATGCAAAAGATTCCGGTTGGGAATGGATGGCAGAGGGTGAATATCACTACTTGATGGGGAATATTCAGCAAGCTGTTGAGATTAGCGAGATTGCTTTTCAAAAGGCATGCTTTCGAAAGGAAGCAGCAGCAATCATAAGTACAGCTTTCTTAAAAATGAAGTGTTACATTTATCTTGGTAAGTATACAGAACTGGTAGAATGCTTAGAAGTGTTAGAAGAAACGGTAAGGGGAATAGATAAAAAAGAGACGATTACAGTTCTTTATGATTTGGTAAAAGGATATATTAAGCAATGCATGGGAGAACCGGGAATCCCGGAATGGCTTAAAAATTATGAACTTATTCCGTATAATAACTATTTAAAAATCACTTGCGCAGGAACGATTACCTATGGCAGAATCCTGATAGAAGAGGGAAAGTATGCTCATTTGACCGCGATTGCAGAGGATATGATGGAGTATCGGGAGTGGAGTTCCAGTTGTTATCTGAGAATTAAAGGTGGAATTTATCTGACAATCGCAAAGTACCATCTTTTTGGGGAAGAAGCTGCAGGGGAAGAATTGGAAAAGGTTCTTAAGATAGCTCAGAAGGATGAACTGATTGGACTATTTATGGAAAATGCAGGAGAACTTTTGCCTATTTTGAAGCTGGTACAGGAAAAAGAAATTGATAAGGAATACCTGAAAAAAGTAATATTCCATTGTCAGCAGTATCAGACCGGATTGAGTCGGATTCAGAATAAGGGAGAAGGTCCAAAAGAAGCAGGATTGCTGACGGAACGAGAACTTGAGATACTTCAGCTTGTAAAGACCGGGTATAAGAACGGAGAAATTGGAAAAACTTTGAACATAGCGACTGTAACAGTGGAAAAGGCATTATCTAATATATATCGAAAGTTAAACGTGAAAGGGAGAGCAGAAGCAGTAAAGAAACTAGAAAAAATATTGTAATCTCCATACCTAAACCCTCTTTGCTTTATATGGAGTCCCATAATAGAAAAATATGGAAGTTTCATGTATAATAAAGAAGAATTTTGTGAAAGAGGGGTTTCCTGATATCTATGAGGGGGATATCAGGAAATGAAAATTAGGGCGAGTATTTCAAGCATAGAGTTAGGAGCGTTACAGAATGTAATGCTCCTTTTTGGTATATAATTATCATGTATGAAAGAAAAAACACACAAAGTATATTGTATGTAGTATACTGTATACAAGAAAACGAGGAATGAAACAGCAAGATTTTAGAAACACTACAAATACGGTACCAAATAACAAATTCAACATAGAAAGAAGGAATTTATATGGAAAAATTTCAAGTGGAAAAAGATTGTGGATGTGTAAATTTAAGAAAAGTGGCAATGATTGGTTGTGGTTTTGTAGGTTCAGCTTCTGCATTTAGTTTGATGCAGAGTGGATTATTTTCTGAAATGGTGTTGATTGATGCCGATAAGAAAAAAGCAGAGGGAGAAGCTCTGGATATTAGTCATGGAGTACCGTTTGCAAGACCAATGAAAATTTATGCAGGAGATTATGATGATATTGTAGATGCAGCTATTATTATCATTACTGCCGGAGCAAATCAGAAGCCGGACGAGACTCGCCTGGACTTGGTTCATAAAAATATTGGAATTTTTAAGTCTATTATTCCGGAAATTGCCAAGCGTGACTGCAAAGGAATTTTGCTAGTGGTATCTAATCCGGTAGACATACTCACTTATACGGCATTGAAGTTGAGTGGATTTGAAGAAAACAGAGTTATCGGTTCCGGTACAGTATTGGATACTGCACGACTGAAATATATGTTAGGAGAGCATTTACAGGTAGATAGCCGAAGTGTACATGCATTTATTATTGGAGAGCATGGTGACAGTGAAATAGCAGCATGGAGCAGTGCTAATGTGTCCGGAATTGCAGTAGATGATTTTTGCGAAATGCGCGGACATTATCAGCATGATGAGGCAACAGAAATGATTGCTGAAAAAGTAAAGAACAGTGCTTATGACATTATTTCGAAAAAGCATGCAACCTATTATGGAATTGCCATGGCTGTTCGAAGAATCTGTGAGGCCATTTTGCGTGACGAAAAATCCATTCTTCCTATCTCTAGTATGATGCACGGAGAATATGGGATTGAAGATATCGTACTTTCTATGCCTGCAATCGTAGGAAAGCACGGAATAGAAAATAGAGTGCCGATTTCCCTGGACCAGGATGAAATAAGAAGGTTGAAAGAATCTGCAGATATATTAAAAGATATTTTACGTCAGAATGATTTGTAAAAAGAAATAGAAGGGGGAAAACATGGACTTTCCCATGAAAACGTGATAAAATAATGAGAAATGTCGGACAAAGGAGCAGAATATGAAAAAAGGAATTTTGTTTGATTTAGATGGAACATTATGGGATTCTTCTGAGGAAGTGGCTTTTTCGTGGATGAAAGCATTGGAACAGCGTTCAGATGTGGAAAAAGAGATTACCATGGAAGATATCCAGAACGTTATGGGAAAGACCATGAAAGACATTGCTGATATTCTCTTCGAGGAGTATGATTCTGAAAAACGGCAGGAATTGTTGGAACATTGCTGTGAGGTAGAGAGAGAATATATTCGAACTCATGGTGGTAAGTTGTTTGAAGGATTGGAAGAAACCTTGAAGGAATTGAAGGAAGAGGGATATCATCTTTATATTGTAAGTAATTGTCAGGTGGGATATATTGAGGCATTTTTAGAATATCATAAGCTGGGAAAATATTTTGATGATTTTGAGAGTTATGGTGGAACCGGTCGGCCAAAGGGCGAGAATATTCGATTAGTGGCAGACCGGAATCATCTGGACAAGGCGGTTTATGTAGGAGATATTCAGGGCGATTACGATGCTACTATGCAGGCAGGACTTCCTTTTATCCATGCAAGAACAGGGTATGGAACAGTAAATGCAGATGTTCCGTTTATCCAGAAACTTTCAGAACTACCAAAAACAGTAAAAGAACTTTTAGGAGAATAAGGAGCGCTATTATGGAAAAAATTGCAAGTTTTACCATTGACCATATAAAATTGGAACCGGGAATTTATGTTTCCAGAAAGGACCATGTAGGGGCAGAGGTGATTACTACCTTTGACCTTCGTATGACTAGTCCAAATGATGAGCCAGTGATGAATACAGCGGAGGTACATACCTTAGAGCATCTTGGGGCAACGTTTTTACGAAATGATCCGGAATATAAAGACAAGGTTATTTACTTTGGTCCTATGGGATGTCGTACCGGATTCTATTTGCTATTGGCAGGAGATTATGAGTCCAAGGACATCGTGAAACTGGTAACAAATATGTATGAATTTATGAGAGATTTTAAGGGAGAAGTTCCGGGAGCCAGTGCAAAAGACTGTGGAAACTATCTGGATATGAATCTGGGTATGGCAAATTATCTTGCAAAACGCTATTTGGAAAATACATTATATGGAATTGATGAGAAACATCTGGTATATCCGGAGTAGAAGTTTGGCATAATAGAAGGAGAGAACACATGAAAAGAGTTGGAATTATTGGTGCTATGGCGCTGGAAGTAGAGGAACTGAAGAGTAAGATGGAAATTACTCGTAAGGAAGAGAGAGCCTCTATGGAATTTTTAGAGGGAATGTTAAACGGAACAGATGTGGTAATTGTACAAAGTGGGATCGGAAAAGTAAATGCAGCACTTTGTACTCAGATTTTATGTGATATGTTTGACGTAACCCATATTATTAATACCGGAGTGGCAGGTTCGTTGAAAAATGAAATCAATATTGGAGATATTGTAGTATCTACAGATGCACTTCATCATGATGTAGATGTAAGAGTATTTGGTTATCCGTTGGGAGAAGTTCCTCAGATGGGATGTCTTGCGTTTCCGGCAGATGAGAAGTTGAATGCACTTGCAGTGGAATGTTGCAAGGAAGTGAACAAGGATATTTCCGTATATAGCGGAAGAATTGTCAGTGGAGACCAATTCATTAGTGACAAGCAGGTGAAGGACAACATTATTTCTAATTTTGACGGATTCTGTGTGGAGATGGAAGGAGCTTCTATCGCCCATGCAGCTTATTTGAATCATGTACCATTTGTAATTATCCGTGCTATTTCGGATAAGGCGGATGATAGTGCAGAAATGGATTATCCAACTTTTGAAAAAGCAGCAGCAGCTCATTCAGCAGCATTAGTAGAACATATGCTTCCAATGATTTAAGAGTAGGAAGAAAGATAGGGGATGTTAGAATGGCAGGAAGCCATATTGCAATTCCTACGATATTAAAAGTAGGAAAGGGAACATTAGGAAATCTGGGAATGTATCTTCGAACCAATGGTATGAAAAATGCAGTAATCTATTTTGGAAATGGTTTGATTGATATGTTTGGAACCATGGTAATGCAGTCCTTGAAAGAAGAAGGAATAAAGGTGCTGGAATATCGCGAGTTGGATTCTATCCAAATTGAAGATATTATTGAATTGGCATTTTCCATTGATGTAAAGACACAGGTCATTGTAGGAATCGGTGGCGGGAAAGTGATTGATGCTGCAAAATATGCGGCATATTTGCGTAAGATTCCGTTTATCAGTGTTCCGACTTCGGCTTCCAGCGATGGATTTTCTAGTGCCAGTGCATCTCTTTTAGTAGATGGCAGAAGAAATTCTGTACCTGCAAGAATGGCATATGGTATCATTGCAGATACGGATATTATTAAAAGTGCACCGGAAAAGTTTCTTTATTCCGGAATCGGTGATTTGGTATCAAAAATAACCGCGCTTTATGACTGGGTATATGAGGATGAAAATGGATATACGGTGTTGAATGATTTTGCTATGATGATTGCCAAGAAGGCAGTAAACAGCTTTGTGCGAACACCTTTTGAGAGTATTCAGGATGATTTGTTTTTGAGAGAACTTTTGGATTCCCTTGCCATGAGTGGTATTGCAAATGAAATTGCAGGAAGCAGTGCTCCTACCAGTGGAAGTGAACATCTGATTTCGCATGCATTGGATAAGATGTTGGAAACACCGCAACTCCATGGAATACAGGTGGGGGTTGCCACTTATATCATGAGTCTGGTACAGAATCATCGTTATAAGAGAGTAAATACTATATTTACTGATACGGGATTCTGGGATTATGTGGAGACTTTGGAATTGAAACGGGAAGATTATGAGAGAGCTATTGACCTTGCGCCCTCTATAAAACCTTATCGTCATACTTATCTTCATGAAGATAAGTATCGTGAACAGGCAAAACAGTTATTGCGTGAAGATGAAGTGCTCAAACGAATCTTGAAATAGGATTAGAAGATAACATATAAAAAGAGTTGCCAATAAAAATGGCAACTCTTTTGTACATTGAATTTATTTAGAAATCAATCTCCTCATCATAGTAACAAGCTTTTAACAGCTTTTCCATTTCTTCCGGAGTAGGAATTCTTGGATTGGAACCGGTACATGCATCGGAAATAGCCAGTTTTGCAACTTCAGGTAATTTATCCATAAATTCTTTCTCGTCGATAATACCACCTTCATACTCTTTGATACAGGATGGAATTTCAAGAGAAACATTCATGGACTTTAATTCTGCAATCAGCGCATCTACCAATTCAGCATCGGAGGAACCCTTCAGGTCAATAAAACGTGCAATTTCAGCATAACGTTTTGCGGCTTCCGGATTCTTAGCGTTATATTTTATGACCTTTGGCAAATACATAGCATTGGCGCATCCATGTACGATATGTCCACCGCTGTAAGCAGCTCCGGTCTTATGAGCCATGGAGTGAACGATGCCAAGTAATGCATTGGAGAATGCCATTCCTGCAAGGCATTGTGCGTTGTGCATACGATCACGAGCTTCCATATTGCCATCAAAGGAAGCTTTTAAATCATTGTGAATCATTTTAATGGCATGCAATGCCAATGGATCGGTATAATCACAGTGAAGAGTGGAAACATATGCTTCAATTGCATGAGTCATAGCATCCATTCCGGTGTGTGCTGTCAATTTTTTTGGCATTTTTTCTGCTAATTCAGGATCAACAATAGCAACATCTGGTGTGATATTGAAATCTGCCAGTGGATATTTGATTCCTTTTTCATAATCAGTAATAACAGAAAAAGCAGTTACTTCTGTAGCAGTTCCTGAAGTAGAAGGAATAGCACAGAATTTTGCTTTCGTTCTTAATGTAGGGAAGTTGAATGGAGTAATCAAGTCCTCGAATGTTGTGTCTGGGTATTCATAGAAAGCCCACATTGCCTTTGCTGCATCAATAGGAGAACCACCGCCCATGGCAACAATCCAGTCCGGCTGGAATTCTTGCATTTTTGCTGCACCTTTCATAACGGTATCTACACTTGGGTCTGGTTCCACGTTTTCAAAAAGAGCAACCTCCATACCAGCTTCTTTCAAATAGTCAACTGCCCTGTCAAGGAAACCAAAACGACGCATGGAACCGCCGCCTACAACTACAATTGCTTTTTTACCGGTTAAGTTTTTCAGTTCTTCTAAAGAACCTTTTCCGTGATATAAATCTCTTGGTAATGTAAATCTTGCCATATAAAACCCTCCTGTTGAAAAACATAAAATAGTTACCTCTTATTAGAATCCTACCATTAAAATAAATAAAAGTCAAACTTGAATGTGTAAATAATTGGACGAAATGCACAAAAAATATAAACTGCAAAAGTGTCATAAATGATTTCCTAAGAATTTCTTAAATATCGGAAAAATTCATTGTTTCTAAAGAAAGCCTGTGCTATAATCCTTTTGATAGATTATAATTAAAAAGGGTGATTTCTATGAAAGAAAAGTTAAAAGACTTTTTGTACCGATATCGGCATGGGTGGATTTTATCTTATCTATTGATATATTTACTGTGGTTTGCATATTTGGAGAATACAGTAACGAGACGTTTTCATGTAATTCATATGGCAGTGGATGACTATATTCCTTTTATGGAAGTGTTTGTTGTTCCATATTTACTGTGGTTTGCTTATGTTGCAGCGGCTATTATCTATTTCTTTTTTAAGAATGTTCAGGATTATTATAAACTGTGTTGTTTTTTGTTTGTAGGAATGACAATATTCCTTGTGGCATCTACAATATATCCCAATGGACACTATTTGAGACCGAGGGTGTTTGAACGGGAAAATATTTTTGTAAGTATTGTACAATGGCTGTATGCTACTGATACACCAACGAATTTGTTTCCGAGTATTCATGTGTACAATTCTCTTGGGGTACATATTGCAATCAGCCATAGTGAACAGTTGAGGAATAAGAAGTGGATTCAAAGAGGGTCCTTCATTTTGATGGTATCCATAATTGCATCTACGATGTTCTTAAAACAGCATTCTGTCTTTGATGTAATTACGGCAGGAGTTACAGCTGTAGTGATGTATTCCTTTGTATATGGAAGCAATTGGCAGGAAAACAGAAAGCGTGTGTACGAACGACAGTATCGGCAGATATAGAAAAGGACAAGAGAGCAGCCACGGCGTGATGTGACTGCTCTCTTGTTTTTTTCAGGGATTTTGAATGTCTACATGATTAAAAAGACGGAGGTATAACGTAATGGAAGAAAAACATACTTATATTGCAATAGATTTAAAATCATTCTATGCCTCTGTAGAGTGTATCGAGAGGCAGTTAAATCCTCTTAATACAAATTTAGTAGTGGCTGATTCTAGTAGAACAGAGAAAACTATTTGTCTTGCTGTGTCACCATCACTAAAAAAGTACGGTATTCCTGGAAGAGCAAGGCTTTTTGAAGTAGTTCAGAAAGTAAAAGAAGTCAATATAGAGCGTAAAAGGAAAGCACCAGGGCAGAAATTTACAGGAAAATCATATTTGGAAGAAGAGTTAAATAGATGTCCGGAAATGGAAGTTTCTTATATTACGGCAACGCCAAGAATGGCACTTTATATGGAGTACAGTACCCGAATTTATAATATTTATCTAAAATATATTGCATCGGAAGATATACATGTTTATTCCATTGATGAGGTATTTATGGATGTAACTCACTATCTTAATACTTATCGGATGACTGCAAGGGAATTAACAACAAAAATAATACAAAATGTATATGAGGAAACTGGGATAACAGCAACAGCAGGAATAGGAACGAACCTATATTTATGTAAGGTTGCAATGGATATTATGGCGAAACATGTTGCACCGGAGAATGGAGTTCGTATAGCCGAACTTGATGAAATGAGTTATCGAAAGTTGTTATGGAATCATAGACCACTTACAGATTTTTGGCGGGTTGGTCAAGGGTATCGAAAGAAATTAGAATCAGCAGGACTTTATACTATGGGTGATATTGCCAGATGTTCTATAGGAGAATCCAATGATTACTATAATGAAGATTTATTGTATAAATTATTTGGTGTAAATGCGGAATTGTTGATTGACCATGCATGGGGATGGGAACCAACAACTATCGAATTGATAAAGGCTTATAAGCCAAGTGCAAATAGTTTAAGTTCCGGACAGGTACTACAATGTCCTTATGATTTTGAAAAAGGGAAACTTATTGTCCGTGAAATGATGGATTTACTTGTTTTAGATTTGGTAGAAAAAAGACTGGTAACAGACCAAATAGTATTAACTGTAGGATATGATATTGATAATTTATCAGATGCGGATAGAATGAAAAATTATAAAGGAGAGGTTACAGTTGACCGTTATGGGAGAAAGACACCAAAACACGCACATGGAACAGCTAATTTAAGCAGTCAGACTTCATCAACAAGGATTATTATAGATGCAATGATGGATTTATATGATAGAATCGTTGATTCTAATCTGTTGGTTAGACGAATAACTGTAACTGCAAATCGTTTGGTAGATGAAAAGTCTGTTGCAGATAATGCTAATTATGAGCAATTAGACCTTTTTACAGACTATGCAGCATTACAGAAAGAACAAGAAAAGGAAAAAGAAGCTTTATCCAAAGAACGTAAGCTACAAGAAGCAATGCTTGAAGTAAAGAAGAAATATGGGAAAAATGCTATGCTAAAAGGTATGAATCTTCAGGAAGGTGCAATGACGATAGAGCGAAATAAGCAGATAGGAGGGCATAAGGCATGAATTATAATGATGAACACAACAAATATGACGATATTATAAATATGCCCCATCATGTGTCAAAAAAGCATCCACAGATGCCTCCATTGGATAGAGCAGCACAGTTTGCACCATTTGCAGCACTAACAGGGCATGGAGCTGCTATAACAGAAGCAGCCAGACTTACAGAGGAACGCTTGGATTTGGATGAGAATAGTGTAGAAGTACTAGATATAAAATTACAATTACTAAAAGAACGATTGTTAGAGAAACCAATTGTTACTCTTTCTTACTTTAAGCCGGATGAAAAGAAAGAGGGAGGTTCTTATTTAACAGTTACAGGAACAGTAAAGAAAATAGATGAGTACGAACATAGGATAATCATGGACGACGGGACAAGCGTTTTGATTAGTGATTTAGTTGCAGTTGAAGGACATATTTTTAATGAAAGCGTTGAATTTATATAGAACATTGATTTTTCAAGAAAAAATCGGGGTAACAGGATTCGAACCTGCGACCTCACGGCCCCCAGCCGTGCGCTCTAGCCAAGCTGAGCCATACCCCGTAACCAAAGTATTGTATCACAAATTATACAATAAGGCAACCGAAAAATCCTTGAAATCAGCATTGAAAGGTAAATTTGTTTTATAGCCTACCATTTCCGTAAAATGCTTATCTTCGACATTTCGTGTGAAAATGTCTTAAGTTATCCACATTGCATACTTACACAAATTCCTGTCAAAAAAAATTGTGAATAAATTTTGCATTTTCCTCTTGGCAGGCATCACCTTCTTTGCTACAATTAATTCAGTTTTGAACTGAGTTATTCAGTTGAACTGGTATATCTTCTGTTTCTGTTAGTTGCCGTCCAAAGCTGGCTAACAATTCAGGAGATATATTTTTTTGCAGCTTTTTTATTCCATTTTTTTCAAGATAGAAATACTCATATAGCTGCTTCACAAAATCCGCTATCTGTTCCATCAGATAGTGATTCTTCTGTGCCCGCTCATTCCAACTACATGCGTGCTCTATATCTCCCTGCCAATGCTTCTGGCGGTTAAATCCCTGATTTTCTATTTTCCATCTGTTACGTCCGGCACGTACGATTTTTTTTGCATTACTTTTCGTAATCTCGATGCTTGTAATCCAGGCAAACTCTCTTTCTTTCTCTTCACCTTTTACAATCCACCTTTCCCGATAATAGATTAGATTCACGTCAAAGTCATTGAACATGATTTTATTCTGATACTCTATATCAGTTCCAATTGTTTCTTTTTCCGGAAGTGCACGGTATTCTTTAGCTATTGATGAAGCGCAGCCTTCTTTATATCGGATAATGTAATCCCAATGATAATCTTTACATATCTGTAAAACTGTTTTTGTAACATACAGTCCATCTGCCGTAATGATAATTGGCAGCCTCGGGAATTTCTGTTTGATTTTGGCAGCAAGTCTTACAAAAGCTTTACTTTCGCAATCCTGTTTTACTGCTTCATCACTTTGATTTATATATTTCTCCGAATTTTCTATTGTTTCTGATGCAATACTGCATACAAGATTTTCTCCAAAGTATATTTTTGCCTCAAGTATGCTTCTGTGATACTTAATGTACTCTTTATCTGAGCCTCTGTTGTAACACCGGCTCAGATAATGCTCATTCTTCTTTTGGTATCCTTCGTCCAATTCGGTTGCATCTACAATAATCTGCCATTTCTTTAACACCTTGGCATTATCAAAGGTCTTTCGACGAATCATGGAATATACGATATTCTGCTGAACATTCTCTAACTCCCTTGGATCTAATCTTTCCAGAAATTCATTTTCTGTCACACCATGGGGCATATAATCTTTTACTTCTTCTCCCATGAATCTGTATAAATTTCTGCAGATTTTCTCATCATTAAAGGTTCTTGTCATTTCCTGCATGCTCGAAATCCCTGCAATACTTTTATAGTACATAGTTCCAAGCATGACTCTTGAAGAATAATCAATGTAACTCTGATTACGGGGATCTTTTACTCTGCCGAACATCGAAAATAGTTCCGGACAAAATCTGTTCTGAATCTTATTACATTCAGCAATGGGATTGTTTTCAAGTTTCTTTCTGATTCTTTCCTGCTCTCGGCTCATTTTGCACCTCTGCGATAAAGTTTTTCTTCTATTTTACCTTATTACAGAGAAAACCACAGTAATTTCATATGATTTAGTGCGAATTATTTTTACCTTTCAATGCTGCCTTGAAATCCTTTGAAATCATTTGACCGAAATCATTTGACTTCACAAGAAATGATTATATAATAAAAGAAAGGATAGAAAATAAGGGAAGGTAAGTGATATGAGCATAATGAAGAATTTAACCAAGAAGCAGAGGGTACTGGGAATCGTGGGGGTTACATTTCTGGTGCTTCTGATTAGTTATGTGGGAATCGCAATCTTTTTTTACAGTCGTTTTGGATTTCGTACCACAGTGAATGGAGTCAGTGCAACCGGCAAAACGCTGAAGCAGATAGAACAGCAGATAAAAAAAGAGATAGACGGATATGAACTGACTTTAGAAGAAAGGGAAAATAAGTCAGAGGTTTTAAAAGGAAGTCAAATTGGATTAAGGACAGAATTTGACGGGAGTTTAGAAAAAGAACTGAAGAAACAGAATGGATTTGCATGGCCGATATATTTATTTAAACCATCAGAAATAGAAGTAGAGGCAATGATAACCTATGATAAGGCAAGTCTGGAAGTAGAACTTCAAAATCTTGCATGTATGGATGAAGGAAAGATGGTAAAGGCAGAGAATGCATTTGTTTCAGAATATTCAGAAGCGAACGGATATGAAATTGTTCCGGAGAAGGATGGCACAGAGATTGAATATACTAAGTTTTTAGAAGTGGTAGATGGCGCTGTTAAAAATCTCCAAAAGAAGGTGTCTTTGGACGAGGAAGGATGTTATACCGAACCAGAGATTACAAAGGATTCACAGGAACTGAAAACATTAGTAGATACCATGAATCAATATGTTGGAACAGAAGTTACCTATGAATTTGGAAGTAAAAGTGAAACATTGGATGGAAAGACGATTAGCCAATGGATTACAGTAAATGATAATATGGAAGTAGAGATTTCTCAGGAGAAGGTAAGTGAATATGTAGCTTCTCTTGCAGATAACTATAATACAGCCGGAAAGGCAAAGTCATTTAAAACTTCTTATGGGACTACGATTACGGTAAGTGGTGGAGATTATGGTTGGAAGATTGATAAAGGGGCAGAAACAGAAAATTTAATTGAAAACATTAAGGCGGGAGACAAGATTTCAAAAGAGCCTACATATGCTAAGACAGCCAATAGCCATGATGAAAATGATTATGGAAATACTTATGCAGAAGTAAACTTGACAGCGCAGCATATGTATTATTACGAAAATGGAACATTGATTATGGAAGCTGATTTCGTATCCGGAAATGAAGCTAAGGGATGGAATACTCCTACAGGAGTATATGGCCTGTATTATAAACAAAAGGATAAGACGTTACGCGGCGAAGGATATGCAACCCCGGTATCTTTCTGGATGCCTTTTAATGGAGGAGTAGGTTTCCATGATGCTACATGGCGTAGTGATTTTGGCGGAAATTACTATCGGAAGAGTGGATCTCATGGATGTATAAATCTGCCTTATAGTGCGGCAAAGAAGTTATATGAAAATATTGACTCCGGTTGTCCCGTATTTGTATATACACTTGCGGGAACAGAGAGTGCCAAGGCAAAGGCACAGGATGCAGCAGCCGCAGTGATAAGTGCTATCAATGCTATCGGTAGTGTATCTCAGGATAGCCGAGGCGCAATTAGTAGTGCAAGAGCGCAATATGATGCGTTAGACGAAACGGCAAAAGGTTATGTAACAAATTATGATGTTTTGACTGCGGCAGAAGCGCAGCTTGCAGCACTGGATGCTCAAGCTGCAGCGGCAGCAGCTGACCAACAAGCACAAAGTCAGGCGCAGCCGGTTATTGATGCGATTAATAATAATTTGGTAAATCAGGCAATCACTTTGGACAAGAAGGGAATTGTGCAGGAAATACGAAGACAGTATGATGCATTATCAGATGCAGCAAAAGCAAAAGTAACAAATTATACAGTACTTACAGAGGCGGAGAAAATTATAGCAACATTGGAAAGTGGGTTATAGAATATCGAAGGAGTAGAGAGTAGGTATGGAGCATCAAAAGGAAAATGAGAAAAAAATTACGATTTCTGATGTGGCAGAAGCGTTAGGGGTGTCGAAAACTACGGTTTCCAGAGCTATTTCAGGAAAAGGAAGAATCGGAGCTGAGACAAGGGAAAGGGTTTTGACTTATATAAAAGAGCATAATTATAAACCAAATGCTTTGGCAAAGGGATTGGCACAGTTAAAGACGTATAATATTGGTGTCGTATTGCCGGAGGATTATACACTGGTGGATTTGCCATTTTTTCAAACATGTCTTATGGGAATTAGTGAAGTTGCGGTAAGTATGGACTATGATATTTTACTGACCATGGGAAGAGAAAACGAAAATACACAATTGATGCGTATGGTGGAAAATCATAAAGTTGATGGTATCATTCTTATGCGTACCTTTACCAAAGATCAAAGTGTAGAATATTTGAAGAAAACAGGAATTCCTTTTGTAACAATAGGAAGTACAAATTATCCTGAAGTGATTCAGGTAGACAACGATCATAAGAATGCTTGCCGAGAGTTGATTTCTATTCTTTTGATGAAAAAAATGCAACGAATTGGGATTGTAGGCGGAATTGAATCTCATGTAGTAACTCAAAGTCGTTTGCAGGGATACATAGAAGCGTATGAGAATGCCGGGCTTACAGTAGATAAGAGTATTATACATGTAAATGCAGACAGAGAGGCTATGATAGAGCGGGCTGTTGAAAAACTTCTGGGTGCGGATGTGGATTGTATTGTGTGTCTGGACGATGCTGTATGCATGCAAGTATTGAATAAACTACGAAAGGAAAATATCAGAGTACCGGAAGATATGAAGGTAGCCTCTTTTTATGATAGCTCGGTATTGGAGAATCATATGCCTTCCATTACATCTCTTTCCTTTAATGTAAGGGAACTTGGAATGACAGCTTGCCGGACAGTGCTGGATATGATAGAAGGAAAAAAGGTAGCGAGACGAACGTTACTAGGGTATGAAGTAATATTAAAGGAATCCACCAAATAGTAAAAGTAAAAGATCACTGTAGAGGTACAGTGGTCTTTTTTTATGCGCACCTTGCAAGTGTGAAAGTTTAGTAAAAAGCATGGGTGAAAATGAGTAAAAATTTACTAAAGGTAAAAAAATAGAATAATAAACAAAAAAGAATAACGTGTTTGTGGCAATGGTAACGTTACCAGAACAAACCACTGTTTGAAAAAATGGAAATAATACCATGTTTTTAAGGGGACAACCGATTGCGCAATGAAAAGAACTAGTGAAAATGACGAAAAAATCTTAGAAAAAATACACAAAAACAAAATGATAAAAATAGAAAAAACATACATTTACAACAAGATAATTATTTGGTAAACTTTGATTATAGAACAACCGATTGAACAATTTTTTCATGGGAGGGAAAAGATATGAAGAAAAAACTTTTAAGCGTGTTACTTTGTGTAGCAATGGCAGCAACAACTGTGCTGGTAGGTTGCGGGGACTCAAATAACAGCAAGAGCGGTGGAGACAGCTCAAATGGTGGTGCTGCATCTGGGGATGAGAACACATTGACCGTATGGTGTTGGGATCCGGCATTTAACATCTATGCAATGGAAGAAGCAGCAAAAGAATACCAGAAAGATCATCCGGATGTTACTGTTAATGTAGTAGAAACTCCTTGGGATGATGTTCAGACCAAGCTGACTACAGCGGCAACTAGTGGAAAATATGATACCTTACCTGATATCTTCTTGATGCAGGACAATGCATTCCAGAAAAATGTTATTTCTTATCCGGATGCATTTACAGATCTAACAGACAGTAAGATTGATTTTTCACAGTTTGCAGAAGGAAAAACAGCTTACTCTGTAGTAGATGGAAAGAACTATGGTGTACCATTTGATAACGGTGCTGTTATCGCATGTTACAGAACTGATATTTTAGAAGAGGCAGGATATACTGTAGATGACTTTACAGACATTACATGGTCAGAATACATCGAAAAGGGAAAAGATATTCTGGCTAAGACAGGAAAACCATTACTTTCTTGTGTGGCTGGTGAATCTGATGTTATTACCATGATGCTTCAGTCCACTGGTTCTTCTCTGTTTGATGATGAAGGAAATCCGGATATGGTAGATAATGAAGCTTTAAAGAAAGTTATGGAAACATATCAGGAATTAATTGAGACTGGTGTTATGGTTGAAGTTAATGACTGGGATCAGTATGTAGGAACTATGACCAACAGTACTGTAGCAGGAACTATCAACGGATGTTGGATTATGGGATCTATCCAGACAGCAGAAGATCAGAGTGGAAAATGGGCAATTACTAATATGCCAAAAATGGAAGGCGTTGATGGAGCAACTAACTACTCTAACAACGGAGGTTCTTCATGGGCAATTACTTCTAACTGCAAGAATGTTGAATTAGCAGAAGACTTTATGGCAAGTACATTTGCAGGAAGCGTTTCCTTCTATGAAACAATTCTTCCGAGCTCTGGAGCATTGGCAACATACTTGCCGGCAGGTGATTCTGATGCATACGCAAAACCTTCTGAATTCTTCGGTGGCGACGCTGTATTTGCTAAGATTACTGAATTTGCAGGAAAAGTTCCATCCAATAATACTGGTGTTTACTACTATGAAGCTCGTGACGCTGTCGGAACTGCAATCACCAATATTGTAAATGGTGCAGACATTGATAGTGAATTACAGAAAGCACAGGATACTGTAAACTTTGCAATGGAGCAGTAAGGAATTAAGAAATAAATATATGGGGAACAGCTAAGCTGTTCCCCATTACATAAAGGGGGCATAAACGTGAGCCAGTCAACAAAACCCAAAAGCAAAAAAATGACATTAAACAAAAAACACAATCTTACAGGTTGGGCATTTCTGACACCGGCAACCATTATGATTGCGGTAATGAGCTTCCTGCCTATGATTCAGGCATTTATTTTGTCCTTACAGAAAGGAAAAGGAACAGACCTGACATTTACCGGATTTGGTAACTATGTACGAATGTTTCAAGACAGTGTGTTTAGACAGTCTATTATAAATACATTTGTATATCTGATTATTCAGGTGCCGATTATGTTAATATTAGCACTGATTCTGGCATCTATGTTGAACAATAAGAACCTTCGGGGAAAAGGAATATTCCGTACAGCAATTTTCCTTCCTTGTGCAACCTCACTTGTTTCTTATGCAATTATTTTCCGTTCTCTGTTTGCAGTAGACGGATTTGTAAACACAATTTTAATAAAGTTAGGAATTTTAAATACAGGATATAATTTCCTGGGACATGCCACAAGCGCAAAAATTATTATCATTATTGCATTAGTTTGGAGATGGACCGGATACAACATGGTATTTTACCTTTCCGGATTACAAAATATAGAATATTCTGTGTATGAAGCAGCCAAAATCGATGGAGCAAATCCGATGCAGACATTTTTTAAGATAACGGTTCCATTATTGAAACCGACCATTCTTTTAACAGCAATTATGTCCACCAACGGAACATTGCAGCTGTTTGATGAATCAGTAAACCTGACTGCTGGAGGTCCTGCAAACTCCACAATTACGATGTCTCATTACATTTATAATGTATCCTTTAAGTATGTGCCAAACTTTGGTTATGCAGCAGCAATGTCCTTCTTGATCTTTATTCTGGTAGCTGTTTTGGCATTCATACAGATGAAAGTAGGTGACAAACGTGACTAAGACTAAGAGAAACAATGTTTTCATGTATATCTTTTTAACGATTGTATCTATTATTTCGGTATTTCCGATTTATTGGATGGCAGTATCTGCAACTAATAAGAGTGCAGATGTCTTAAGTGGAACCTTGTTACCGGGGACTCATTTGATGGATAATATCAAGAATCTGCTGGCATCGCAGAATGTAGGGGCAGCAATGGTTAATTCTTTTAAATATGCAGTAATACTTACGATTTGTTCCCTGATTATCTGTTCTCTTGCCGGTTATGGATTTGAAATTTATCATGACAGGGGAAAAGATGCAGTAATGTCAATTTTATTGTTGGCAATGATGGTACCGTTTGTTGCAACTATGATTCCATTATTCCGGATGTTTTCTTCCGCCGGATTGTTGAATTCAACGTTAGGATTTATCCTTCCGACGATTTCAACACCGTTTTTGATTATGATGTTTCGACAGAGTGCAAGAAGCTTTCCTCATGATATCATAGAAGCAGCAAGAATCGATGGTTTGAGTGAAATACAGATTTTCTTCCGTATGTTCATTCCTACCATGCGTTCTACCTATGCAGCAGCAATGACGATTACATTCATGAATGCGTGGAACAATTACTTATGGCCAAAGGTAATCATGCTGGATGATACTAGTATTACAATGCCGATGTTGGTGGCAAACCTGACACAGGGATATGTGACTGATTACGGTATGCTGATGGTAGCCGTTCTGTTATGTACCTTACCGACTGTAATTATCTTCTTCCTCTTACAGAAGAGTTTTGCAGAAGGTATTACTGGAGCAGTGAAATAATCTCATATTTGAATGCATAAGAACAAGTTCGGCAGCACTGTTTTTCGGTGCTGCCGAACCAGTATAAAGAAAAATATGTCATAATGGAGGAATTGTTATGTCTTGTTTCAACTATGAAAAAGTAAAAAATCCGTTGATATTTGCAGAAAATCGTAAGGAGGCTCATTCAGATCATGTTTGCTATGCATCTATGGAAGAACTGAGCCGGAAGAAGACGAGCTTTCGGTATTCCTTAAATGGACTTTGGAAGTTTTCTTATGCGAAAAATTACAATTCTGCAATAAAAGGGTTCGAGGCAGAAGATTATGACTGCAAGTCATGGGGCGATATTCGTGTTCCGGCACACATCCAGATGGAAGGATATGATGTGCCACAGTATGCCAATGTACAGTATCCATGGGATGGCAGAGAACAGATTGAACCGGGAGAAGTACCCGAATATTTTAATCCGGTAGCAAGCTATGTAAAATATTTTACAGTACCGGAGCATATGCAGGGAAAACCCATTTATATTTCCTTTCAGGGGGTAGAAAGTGGAATGGCATTGTGGATCAATGGGAAATATGTTGGATATAGCGAGGACAGTTTTACACCGTCAGAATTTGAATTGACTCCATATCTGAAAGAAGGAGAAAACAAACTGGCAGTGCAGGTGTTCAAGTGGACAGCAAGCAGTTGGTGTGAGGACCAGGACTTCTTTCGTTTTTCCGGTATCTATCGAAGTGTATATCTGTATACTATACCGGAAGCCCATATAGAAGATATTCAAATTAGAACATTACTGGATGATTCCTATCAGGATGCAGACCTTCAGATTACCTGTAAGATAATAGGAAGTGGCAAAGTAAAAGTAACTTTGAAGGATGGAGAAGAAACAGTTCTTCAGGCAGAAGAGATGCTGAAAAAGGAGCTGACAATTCTTGAAAATGTAAAAGAGCCGGCACTTTGGAGTGCAGAAGAACCGAATCTGTATGAATTGCTTTTCGAAGTGATGGATGAGAGCGGAAACATTGTGGAAGTAATTTCACAGATGGTAGGTTTCCGTCGTTTTGAAATGAAAAACAATATCATGCATATTAATGGAAAACGAATTGTGTTCAAGGGAGTTAACCGGCACGAATTCAGTTCTAAGACGGGACGCGCAGTAGCGGATGAAGAAATTATTAAGGATATTATGACTATGAAACGGAATAATATCAATGCCATTCGTACCAGCCATTATCCGAATGATTCCAGAATTTATGCACTTTGTGATAAGTATGGACTTTACATGATTGCAGAAAACAATATGGAGAGTCATGGATCGTGGGATCCGATTATACGTGGAGAGGCAGATATTGAGACTGCTATTCCTGGAAATAACAAAGATTGGGAGCCTATGATGCTTGATAGAGTAAATTCTTGTTATCAGCGTGATAAGAACCATCCGGCAATTGTAATCTGGTCTTGTGGAAATGAATCATTTGGCGGTACGGTGATTCGGGATATGGCAGACTTGTTCCGTAAATTGGATAACACAAGATTGGTACATTACGAAGGTGTGTTTAATGACCGACGTTGCAATGAGACCAGTGATATGGAAAGTCAGATGTATCCAAGTGTAGAGGATATCAAAGCATTTTTAGCAAAGGATAGGAGTAAACCCTTTATCTGCTGTGAATATGCTCATGCAATGGGAAATTCCTGTGGTGCAATGCATAAGTATACTGATTTGACGGATATGGAGCCGTCTTATCAGGGTGGATTTATCTGGGATTACATTGACCAATCCATCGAGAAAAAAGACCGTTACGGAAACAAATTCCAGGCATATGGTGGTGATTTTGGCGACCATCCATGCGATTATAATTTTAGCGGAAATGGAATTGTATACGGTGGAGAACGAGATGAATCGCCAAAGATGCAGGAGGTAAAATTCAATTATCAGAATATCAGTGCCGAAGTTTCTAAGGATAAGGTGTTGGTGAAAAATAAAAATCTGTTTGTGAATACAGATAAATATGACTGTGTGGTATTGCTAGAGAAAAATGGAAAGTTAGTGGAACAGGCACAGCTTATAACAGCGGTAGAGCCTTTGAGTGAAAAAGAATATCCGCTTCCATTGCAGATACCGGCTTATCCCGGAGAATATGTGATTACTGTATCCTTCCGTTTGAAAGAAGCAGAAGATTGGGCACCGATTGGACATGAGGTGGCTTTTGGACAAGGTGTATTTAGAATAGAAGAGGAAAAGAAACCAATTACAGAGCCGTTGACTGTAATTCGTGGAAAACTCAATATAGGTGTTCGTGGAGAACATTTTGAGTGTATGTTTAGTTTCTTGAATGGAGGACTTGCATCTTATCGTTATGGCGGTAAGGAGATGATAGAGAAGATACCAATGCCAAACTTTTGGCGTGCACCAATCGACAATGATTGTGGAAATAAGATGATGGCACGATATGCTCAGTGGAAAATTGCCAGCATGTACTGCTGGATGGACCCTGAAGTAAAAGAAAATCCGAACCTTCAGGAAAAAGAACACAGTGCAGTGATTACGTTCTATTATGCAATGCCTACTACACCTGTAAGCAAATGCAGGGTAAGTTATGAGGTGTTCGGAGATGGAACCATTACTACTACACTATTCTATGACCCGGTAAAAGAATTGGCAGATATGCCGGAATTTGGTATGATGTTTAAATTCAATGCAGATTATGAAAATGTAGAGTGGTATGGAAATGGACCGTCAGAAACCTACTGTGACAGACAGCATGGTTCTAAACTAGGAATCTATAAAAATAAAGTGATAGACAATGTGGCAAAGTATTTGGTTCCGCAGGAATGTGGCAATAAGACGGAGGTACGCTGGGCAAAGATTACTGACAATACCGGAAAGGGAATCATGTTCAGCGGGGAACACTTAAGTTTTTCTGCATTGCCTTATACTCCACATGAAATGGAAAATGCAATGCATCCATATGAGTTGCCGCAGATACACTATACAGTAGTAAGAGTTGCAAAGCAACAGATGGGAGTTGGCGGTGACAATAGTTGGGGAGCAAAAACCCATGAGGAATATTTGTTGGATGTAACAAAGCCACTGGAGTTGAAGTTTAGTTTTAAAGGAATTGTATAAAGAAAAGGGAACTGCTGGGTGAAAGCAGTTCCCTTTTAGAATATTCATATGAAAATTTATTTTTGAGTCATTCTATGAGACCAATTAATAACGTGTATGGTTCCTAATTTGTACATTGCAATGGGATTATCCGTATTGTTAAAAAATCTATAAAAGGAAGCTTCATCATCAAATTCCCGTGTTTTTCGCCAACTTCTATTTCCATCAGATAATTTTATACAGATTCTTGTTTTTTCGTCGTCAGGATAAAAATGTACATTAGGCCTGTCGCTGATTACTTTGACCCAGATTCTTTTTCCGAAAACTCTACAAAGTGGCTTACGATATAGAGCCCATGCTAGTACAAAAAATAGAAGCAGGACAATCCCGCTTATTTTTTTGTCATCAATTGCAGAAATGTTATGGAAAAGAATGAAACCTAATAGTCCCATCAGAATAGTTATCATGATTAGTGCAACGGTACCTTCACGTTTTCTGCTGATTTCGTACCATTCATCTGAGTAGATTTCGTTTCCGAATTTGTCTTTTAAAGTAGGGGTGGTGTCATTCATACTTTTGTATCCTCCAACTATGATGTGCGAAATGAATTCAATAGAAATATATTAGCATAATGCAATGCAGATTGACAATATAATCAAGTTGTTCTTGCTAAATTTCTTTTCATTTACGTTTTTTCGTGGTAGAATGTCCACAATAATAGAGAACAGCGTACATGACAGAATAGGAGGCAGAAATGAAAGCAGTAGTTTTTGATATGGATGGTGTCGTGATTGATTCTGAATGGCTGGTAGCAGATTGTTGGAAACAAATTGCAGAAAAGTATGGCATTCATGATGTGGAAATATTGTGTAAAAAGTGTCTGGGGTTAAATAAAGAAGCCGCCAAAGAAATTTTTTTGAAATATTATGGAAATGATTTTCCTTATGAAAGATACAAAAAGGAAATGGCGGACCTATTCCATGAGAGAGAAGCAGAAGAACTAATGCTAAAGCCGGGAGTAAAAGAACTGTTGCAATGGCTGAAAGAACAGAATTACCGGATTGGGCTCGCGACGTCGACAAGAGAAAGCGTTGCAAAAAAGTCTCTGGGAAATCTTGACGTTCTGTCTTACTTTGACGAAGTGGTTTGTGGTGACATGTTGGAGAAAAGCAAACCAGAGCCGGATATTTATCTAATGGCATGTGAACAATTACAGGTTCTGCCTGAGGAAAGTTATGCCATAGAGGACTCTTATAATGGCATTCGTGCTGCGTACAGTGCAGGAATGAGCGCTATTATGGTGCCGGATATAATGGAGCCTGATGAAGAAATGAAGGAAAAAAGTATTATAATATTGCCAAATCTTATAGAAGTAAAAAAATGGATGGAAAAAAATGTATGATTTTTCACTTTGCTGTGATAAGATGATAAGGTGCGAATAAAAAATAGAGGAGGAACGAATATGGCAGCATGGGAAGAAAATGTGCGTAAGGTAGTTCCCTATACACCGGGAGAACAGCCAAAATCGAAAAACATAATTAAGTTGAATACAAATGAGAATCCCTATCCACCGGCACCGGGGGTGGAAAAGGCATTGCGTGAAATAGATGTAAATGAATTTAGAAAGTATCCGGATGCGGAAACAAAACCACTTGTGGATGTACTTGCAGAATATTATCAGGTAAAACCGGAGCAGGTATTTGTAGGAGTTGGTTCAGATGATGTACTTGCTATGAGTTTTATGACATTTTTTAATTCGAAGAAACCTATTTTGTTTCCGGACATCACCTATTCCTTTTATGATGTTTGGGCAGATGTATTTCGGATTCCCTATGAATGTCAGCCTTTAGATGAAAATTTTCAGATTCGTGTGGAGGACTATAAAAAGGAATGTGGGGGAATTGTAATCCCGAATCCAAATGCGCCTACCGGAGTAGCGATGGAACTGTCACGAGTGGAAGAAATTTTGCAGAGAAATCCGGATGTAATCGTTATTATTGATGAAGCATATGTTGATTTTGGGGCGGATTCCGCATTAGCGCTACTACCAAAGTATGAGAACCTTTTGGTAGTTCAGACTTTTTCTAAGTCCAGAAGTATGGCAGGAATGCGAATTGGTTATGCAATAGGAGCTCCAAAGCTCATTAAGTATCTCAATGATGTGAAATATTCCTTTAATTCCTATACCATGAATATGCCGGCACTCACCCTTGGAGTAGAGGCAGTAAAGGATGAAGCGTATTTCAGAGAAACATTGCAGAAGGTAATAAATACCAGAGAGCGTGTGAAAGGTGAACTGAAAGAACTGGGATTTGTTTTCCAGGATTCTAAGAGTAACTTTATTTTCGCCAGTCATCCGAAATATTCAGCGAAAGAGTTGTTTGAAGAGCTAAAAAAGGCCGGCATCTATGTACGCTATTTTAATAAACCAAGAATTGATAATTATCTGCGTATTTCCATCGGAACGGATGCAGAAATGGATGAATTGATTGCATTTTTAAAAAAATATATGAAATAAATACAATAAAAGAATTGGAGAGAACTTATGTTAAAAATGATTTTAAAGGGTGTGGTAATTGGTGTTGCCAATATCATTCCCGGTGTTAGTGGCGGAACTATGGCTGTTTCCATGGGGATTTACGATAAAATAATTCATGCGGCAACCCATTTTCTGTCTGAGTTTAAGAAGAGCATGAAGATACTAATTCCTATCTTAATCGGTGCAGGTCTTGGGTTAGTGGTGGTAGCAAGACTCATTCAGATGATGTTTGATAAGGCACCATTCCAGACGAATTTATTGTTTGTTGGTTTGATTGTAGGTGGACTTCCGGCGATGACAAAGAAGGTAAAGGGACAGAGTATCCGATTGTCACATATTATTGCCTGTGTTTTGTTTTTTGCCTTTGTGGTAGGGCTTGCAGCAATCGGTGAAACAGAAGGTGCTGCGGCAGACCTAAGTATTAATGCGGTAAATATAATGAAACTATTCGGTGTGGGAATTATTGCTTCTGCAACTATGGTAATTCCTGGTGTTAGCGGTTCTATGATTCTGATGCTGATAGGATATTATAACCCGGTTTTAAACGAAGTGAATCGATTCATCGACAATCTGGTAAGTTTTAATGTACCGGGATTACTGGATGGGTGCGCAGTGTTAGTGCCTTTTGGAATCGGTGTAGTAGTTGGAATTGTTGCGATTGCTAAAATTATTGAGTTGATTTTTAAAAAGTTTCCATATGTGGCATATTGGGCAATTATTGGATTGATTGTAGCATCACCTTTTGCAATTATGATGATGAATCAGTTTGGAAAGATTACAGTAGTAACGGTACTTACTGGAATTGTGGCGCTTGTGGTAGGTGTTGTAGCTGCTATGAAACTGGGAGAAGAATAGAAACATGAGTACCTTAGAAAAAATAGCTCTTTTATATGGTGTGATAATAAATATCATTGGTTTTGCGCTTATGGGAATAGATAAGCAAAGAGCTAGAAAACATCAGTGGCGAATACCGGAAAAAACGTTATTTTTTGTGGCGCTCCTTTTGGGAAGTATTGGAACATGGACAGGAATGTATGTGTTTCACCATAAGACAAAGCACTGGTACTTTGTAATAGGTATGCCACTTATTCTAGTGGTACAAGTGATATTATTATTGACATTCAAAATGTAAAATAATATCATAGATGTAGCAGTGATATTAAGCTGGCGGGTTATGCCGGCTGGGAATAAAAAATAGGAAGGATAAGAAGATATGTATTCATTTGATGAAGTAAAAGCAGTTGATTCACAGGTGGCACAGGCAATCACAGATGAAATGGCAAGACAGAATAGCCATATCGAATTGATTGCATCAGAAAACTGGGTAAGCAAGGCAGTTATGGCTGCTATGGGAAGCCCAATGACAAACAAATATGCAGAAGGTTATCCGGGAAAGAGATATTATGGCGGATGTGACTGTGTGGACGTAGTAGAGAATCTTGCAATTGAACGTGCCAAAGAGTTGTTTGGTTGTGAATACGCTAATGTGCAGCCACATTCCGGAGCGCAGGCAAATATGGCAGTGCAGTTTGCTATGTTAGAGCCGGGAGATACCGTAATGGGAATGAACTTAGACCATGGCGGACATCTGACACATGGAAGTCCTGTTAACTTCTCCGGAACATATTTTAAGATTGTGCCTTATGGTGTAAATGATGAAGGATTTATTGATTATGATAAGGTAAGAGAGATTGCATTAGAGTGCAAGCCGAAGCTTATTATTGCTGGTGCAAGTGCGTATGCAAGAACTATTGATTTCAAGAGATTTCGAGAAATTGCAGATGAAGTAGGTGCATATCTGATGGTAGATATGGCACATATTGCAGGTTTAGTAGCTGCTGGACTTCATCCAAGCCCAATTCCATATGCACATGTAGTAACTACTACTACCCATAAAACTTTGCGTGGACCAAGAGGTGGAATGATTCTTGCAAGTCAGGAAATGGCAGATAAGTTTAATTTTAACAAGGCTATTTTCCCGGGAATTCAGGGTGGCCCATTAATGCATGTAATTGCAGCAAAGGCAGTATGTTTTAAAGAAGCGTTAGATGATAGCTTTAAGGTATACCAGAAGAATATTATTGATAATGCACAGGCGTTGTGTAAGGGACTTATGAAGCGTGATATTAAAATTGTTTCCGGTGGAACAGATAATCATTTGATGTTGGTGGATTTGACACCGTATGATTTAACCGGAAAGGCAGTAGAAAAGTTACTGGATTCTGTTAACATTACTTCAAATAAGAATACAATTCCGAATGATCCGAAGTCTCCATTTGTGACAAGTGGTATTCGTCTTGGAACACCGGCTGTTACTTCCAGAGGATTCAATACGGAGGATATGGATAGGGTGGCAGAGTGTATCGCACGGATGATTAAGGAAGGCGAGGCTGCATCTGATGAAGTAAGAGCAATGGTAAAAGAACTGACAGAAAAATATCCATTAGTTTAAGAACATTAAGGAAATATTAATAAACTTCGTAGAAGTTTATAAGTATTTCGTGATAAGATGGCTATGAGGCATTATGCATTATAGCCATTTTTTATATCATACATAATTATTAATAATAGGAGGAGAACAATGAGTAAAAAGAAAGTGGGAATTATCATTGCAGTAGCTGTAGTGGTTGTGGCAGTAGCTGGGGGTGGGTTGTGGTATTTCTTGAGTGGAAAGGGTTCCGGAGGAAAAAGTGCGGATAAAGTGTATGTAGAATCAGTAGCATCATTAGTTTCGGCAGATTCCGGAGTACAGAACCGGTATTCCGGAGTTGTAGAACCACAGGAAACATGGGAGGTAAATAAAAACGGCGAAAAGACGGTAAAAGAGGTTTTTGTAGCAGAGGGAGATGCGGTAGAGGTAGGAACTCCGTTGTTTGAATATGATACGGAGGCATTGGAATCTGAATTAGCACAGGCGAAGCTTGATTTGGAGGGGATGCAGAATGATATTACGAACTATCAAGCGCAGATTAAACAGTTAAATGAGGAAAAAAGTACAGCGCCTGAGGATGAAAAGTTTAATTATACTACGCAGATTCAGAGTTTACAGAATAGTATTAAACAGTCAGAGTACAATATCCAGAGTAAAAAAATAGAAATGCAGAAGAAGCAGGAAGCTATTGATAATTCCACGGTAAACAGTGAAATTGCAGGAGTAGTAAAGTCTATCAATGAAAATGGTGTGGATGCATCGGGAAACGCTTCAGCATATATGACAATTCTTGCTACCGGAGATTATCGTATCAAAGGAACGGTAAGTGAGCAAAATATTGCCTCCTTAAGTCAGGGACAGAGTGTAATTATTCGTTCCAGAATTGATGAAGAACAGGTATGGAATGGAACTATCAGTAAGGTAGATATGGAGAATCAGGAAACAAATACAAATAATTATATGGAATCTGAATCTGGAATGACTTCTGCCAAGTATCCATTTTATGTAACGTTGAATGCTGCTGATGGATTGATACTAGGACAGCATGTATATATAGAACTGGATGAAGGCCAGAATGAAGCAAAAGAAGGTATCTGGTTGTTTGAGGGTTATATAGGCATGGATGAAGAAGAACCATATGTGTGGGCTGCCAATGATAAGGATAAACTGGAAAAACGAAGAGTAGAATTGGGAGAATATGACGAAGAATTAGGAGAGTATGAGATTAAATCAGGACTATCTGAGGAAGATTATATCGCATATCCAATGTTTGGCCTTTATGAAGGTGTTACTACGGTAACGGATGCAGCAGAGGTAGACTATTCTTCTCCGCTTTATAATCAGGAAGGCGGTATGGAAGACGAAATGATGGAAGATGAAGTGATAGATGATACAATGTTACCGGAAGATGAAGTGCCGGAGGATGAAATGTTACCAGAGGGAGGTAGTCTGGAAGACGGTGCAGAGGAATCAATAGAAGAACCAGTAGAAGAGCAACCGGAGGGATGAGTAGAATGATATTAAATTTACAGAATATTTTTAAAGATTATCAGCAGGATAAGCTCGTGGTTCCGGTATTGAAGGATGTTTCTCTTCAAGTGGAAGAGGGAGAATATGTAGCAATTATGGGACCATCCGGTTCCGGGAAAACTACATTAATGAATATTATCGGATGTCTGGACAGACCAACTTCAGGAACTTATGAATTGGCTGGTGAGAATGTATTAAAGTATAAAGACAAAGAAATGTCTGACTTGCGATTGAGAAGAATTGGGTTTGTTTTTCAGAGCTTTCATTTGTTGCCAAGACAGTCAGCGTTAGATAATGTAGCGCTTCCGTTAAGCTATGCAGGTGTGAAGAAAAAGGAAAGAAGACAGAGGGCAGCAGCAGCACTGGAACGCGTAGGACTGGGAGAACGTGTGGATTTCAAACCTACACAGCTTTCAGGTGGACAAAAGCAACGTGTTGCTATTGCAAGAGCGATGGTAAATAACCCTAAGATTCTTTTGGCGGATGAACCTACCGGTGCACTGGACTCTAAGTCTGGACAGCAGATCATGGAACTATTTGAGAAGCTGAATGAAGAAGGCGTTACGATTGTAATGATTACCCATGATAGAAATATAGCCTCGAATGCAAAACGTATTGTACACATCATAGATGGTGTGATTACAGAAGAGGGCAGTGAGGAGGTAGTCCATGAGTAAGAAAAAAATAATTGTAATAATAGTTTCTATCGTTGTAGTAGTTGCGTTAGCAGTGGGGGGGATTTTTACATACCGTTGGTATAAATCAAAAAATACTACGGTAGAGGTGCAATCTGTTTCTAACCTGAATTGGGGATATGGTGGCAGTGGAATGAGTAGCTATGGAATGGTAACAAACGATACGTCTCAGGATGTATATTTATTGGAAAGTCAGACCATAGAAGAAGTATTTGTAACGGAAGGACAGACGGTTTCGATTGGTGACCCATTAGTTTCTTATGATATGACTATGGCAAATCTTCAGATGGAAATGAAGGAATTGGATGTGGATACCTATAATAATAAGCTTACAGCAGCGAAAAAGGAATTGGAAAAGTTGAAGAATACAACTCCAATTTCAGAAACGCCGACGGTACCTGAAACGCCAACTGTACCTGAAACGCCAACCGTGCCGGAAGAACCTCAGTTACCGGAGAAAACAGGAGAAGCATACAATTACATCACATTGAATTCTATACCAAATAAGGGAACTGGAACGGTGGATGATCCATATGTGTTCTTGTGCACACCGGAGTGCTATGTGTTGGGAGAATACTTGAATAGTTTGTCAGAAGACGTATCTAATCCAAAGTTTGCAGTATTTGAGATTCATGAGAATAACACATTGGAAGGCACATTGCTGACTTCATGGAGTGTGAGTGGAAATAGTGGATTACCGCAGATGGCAGAAGACTCCAAATGGGCAGTTAGTACGAAGTCACAAATCGAAGATGAGCTGATGGGAGAGATACAAGAACCAATAGAGGACATTCCGGTAACAGAACCGACGGTAGAAGAACCACAGGGCTATACAGCCAAGGAATTGGCGAAGCTGATTTCTGATAAGGAAGGAGAAATCAGAGACCTTGATTTGAGTAAACGTAAAGCAGAATTAGAACTGGAACAGATGAAAAAAATCTCAGAAAATGGTGTGGTTTCTGCTACAGTAAACGGAGTTGTTAAAAAAGTAGGAAATAAGGACAATCCACCTACAGACGGAACACCATTTTTGACAGTCAGCGGTTCAGAAGGGCTATATGTAAAGGGAGCTGTAAGTGAATTGATGTTGGGAGAGATGGAAGTAGGACAGTCTGTATATGCCAATTCATGGGAGAGTGGAATGAGCTTTGAGGCTACAATTACTGAAATATCCACTTATCCGACGGAAAACAGAGATGTGTTGAGCGGAGACGGTAATCCAAATGTTTCTTACTATCCATACACTGCATATATCGAGGACACACAGGGGTTGAAAAACGGTGAGTCTGTAGAGCTTACCATGACAAATAATATGGAGAATTCCGACAGCATCTATATTCAAAAAGCGTATGTGAGAGAAGAAGATGGAAAGTCCTATGTATTAAAAGCAGATGAAAATGATCGACTTGTAAAACAATATGTTGTTACTGGAAAGACCCTCTGGGGAGAGGCTGTAGAAATTGTATCAGGACTTACTCTGGAGGATAGAATTGCATTTCCATATGGTAAGTCAGCCAAAGAAGGTGCCAAGGTAGAAGATGCTTCCGGTGGCGGAATGTTTTATTATTGATAAGGAGGAAACATTATGCTAGAAAATATAAGACTGTCCTTTCAAGGAATTTGGTCACATAAAATGCGTTCCTTTCTTACCATGTTGGGAATTATTATTGGTATTGCAGCAATTATTGCAATTGTTTCTACAATTAAAGGAACGAACGAACAGATTAAAGAGAATTTAGTAGGTTCGGGAGATAATACAGTAACAGTACAGTTGAATCAGGGAGATTGGGCATACGAGATGGAATACAATGGAATACCGGATGGTGTACCGGTTATTTCGGAAGATGTCAGACAGGAAATATTGGAACTTGATCATGTAGAAAATGTTGCTTTGTATACTTACCGAGAAGGATATAATACGGTATATCATCAAAATACCGGTTTATCCGGAGGAAAAATATACGGAATAGACCAGAATTACTTTGCAACCTGTAATTATAAAATAAGAAGTGGAAGAAATTTCGCAGAGTCAGATTATAGTAAGTATCGTAAGGTGGCAATTTTGGATGTAGATTCAGCAGAAACGCTTTTCGAAGGGGAAGATCCGGTAGGAAAAACCATTGAGATTAAACAAGAGCCGTATGTGGTAATTGGAGTAGTGGAGAAATCATCTAAATTCGAGCCTGTAATTAATTCCATAGAGGATTATTATATGTATGCGGATGACAGTAGTGGCTCTGTATATGTGCCTGATACCACTTGGCCGGTTATTTATTCCTATGACGAACCGCAGGCGTTGGTGTTGAAGTTGGATAATACGGATAACATGACAGCGGCAGGAAAACAGGTGGAGGAGATTTTGAATGCCAATCTTGAGGTAGAAGATGACACCTTGAAATATAAGGCGGCAAATCTTCTGGAACAGGCAAAGGAGATTCAGGAATTGAGTCAATCTACAAATACTATGTTAATCTGGATTGCAGGAATTTCACTTCTGGTAGGTGGTATTGGTGTTATGAATATCATGCTGGTATCAGTAACGGAACGTACGCAGGAAATTGGTCTGAAAAAAGCAATCGGAGCCAGAAAAGGGAAGATTTTAGGCCAGTTTTTAACAGAAGCGGCGGTTTTGACCAGCCTTGGTGGTCTACTTGGTGTTGTGGTTGGAATTGTGTTAGCAGAGGTAATATCCAAGGTAATGGAGACAAAGGTTGCCATTAGTGCACCGGCAGCGGTGATAGCCGTGATTTTCTCCATGGTAATTGGAATTATTTTTGGATTGCTACCATCCTATAAGGCTGCTAATTTGAATCCGATTGATTCGTTGCGGCACGAATAAAATTAAGAGAAAAAGAACTTTCAAATAATGGAAGTTCTTTTTTTCTACCTCAATAAAATGCATCTTAACGGAGAAAACATGCATCTCCCCGAAATTTTATTGCAGAAACAATTGGAAAAAGGTATAGTAAATCTTGCAAGGAGGAGATTATGAAAGTACGTACAGAACAAATTGCATCCGGTGAGGATGAGATTCTTGTTAAATATAAAGAAATGACACCTGAAATTAAAAGAATCATAGAGTCATTAAAGAGAGAATCGGTTTTTGTCGTGGGAAAAAGCGGAGAGAGACAGTATCGTATTCAGCCTAGAGAAATATATTATTTTGAAAGTGTAGATGAAAAATTGTTTGCTTATACCAGTGAAAACGAATATCAGGTGGCACTCACACTGGCAGAGGCAGAAGAAAAGTTAAATTCCTACGGATTTTTCCGGTGTAATAAATCCTTTGTTGTGAATATCAATCACATTGCATCCGTGCGAAGTGAAATGGGAAATCGTATTGATGCACTTTTGGATAATCAGGAGCATGTGATTATATCCAGAAGGTATGCGAAGGTCTTTCGAGAACTACTGCGAGGAGGGAAGAATCATGAATAAGTTGAAAAAATATTTAAAGACAGAAGCAGATGTGGAATTCTTTGCTTGCGTACATGGGGCATCTATGACGTTTATGTATGGCTTTTTACAATGGCTTGGTGGTGTAGATGACGTGCCATTTGCTATTATTTTTCAACAACTTTTATTGGGATATGTGATAGCATGGGCGCAAAAGGGATTGTTTTTTAAAGAAAAGGCATATACAAAACGAGAATATCTCTTGCGAGAGGTTCTTTGGTGCGTCATTCCTGTTTTTCTTATTATTCTTACAGGAAATGGATTTCATTGGTTTTCTGAAGTGTCAGTTGGAATTGCAGTAGCTTTTTATGTATGCATGATATGTTTTTTTGTGATGATATGGTTGTTTTTGAAATATTTTTATCTGGAAGATACCAGAGAAATGAATGATTTGTTGAAAAAACGGAAAAAGGAGGATGTGAAATGAAGAATGTAATCGAATTACAAAATGTAACGAAGGATTACGGAAGCGGAAAGGGAGTGTTTGACGTATCTTTTTCCGTAAAGGAAGGGGAAGTATTCGGTTATCTGGGACCAAACGGAGCAGGGAAAAGTACCACGATTCGCCAGTTGATGGGATTTATTCATCCACAGGCAGGAACGTGTCAGATTTTTGGGAAGGACTGTTTTGCACAGGCAAGCGAAATTCAAAGTGAAATAGGTTATCTTGCCGGGGAACTTGCTTTTATGGAAGATATGACCGGAAGAAAATTTTTGGAGTTTATGGCACGGATGAAGGGAATAAAGGATTTGTCCAGAATGGAAGAGTTGATAGAGCGGTTTGAATTAAATCCTCAGGGAAAAATGCGAAAGATGTCTAAGGGAATGAAACAAAAGGTTGGACTGGTGTGTGCATTTATGGGGAATCCCAAGGCAGTCATTTTAGATGAACCGACCAGTGGGTTAGATCCGTTGATGCAGAATCGGTTTGTAGAGTTGATTTTGGAAGAAAAAAGAAAGGGCACAACCATTCTGATGTCTTCCCATATTTTTGAAGAAGTAGAGAAAACTTGTGACCGTACTGCAATTATCCGGGCAGGAAGGATTGTGGCAATCGAGGATATGCAGTCACTTTCTGAGAAACGTAAAAAAATATATACGGTTACATTGCCGGATGCGCAGACAGCCGAACGATTTGTAAAAGAATCCGGGGTGGAAGTGCAGGGAATAACAGGGAATCGGGTACAGCTTACGGTAAAGAATCAGATTCCGGAAACACTGCAACTGATTGCAAAATATCAGCCGATAGACCTGGATATTAAGACGCAGAGTTTAGAAGAATTATTTATGCATTTTTATGGAGAGGAGGAAAAGAAATGATTTCAATTCCATTATTAAAAAGAAACATGGCATCTTGTGTGAAACCATTTTTGATTATTTATGCAGTGTTGTGTATGTATACACTGGTGATTGTTTATATGTATAATCCGGAACTGGCAGATATGTTGAATCAGTATCAGGAGGCATTTTCGGGAATGATGGCCGCCGCAGGAATGACAGGAGTTGCGTCTAATTTATTAGAATGGATGCAGATATATTTGTATGGTTTTCTGATGATTTTGTTTCCATTGATTTTTGTCATTATTATGGTACAGAAATTGGTTATGAGTTATATTGATAATGGTTCTATGGCGAACTTACTGTCAACTCCTAATTCCAGAAGAAAGATTATTTGTACACAGGCATTATCCATTATTTTATGGATGGGAATTCTAATGGTAGCGGTTACTGTTATGGGGATTGCGGGAAGTCAGATTATGTTTCCGGGAGAACTGGATGTGAAGCGCTATATTATGTTGAATGGAAGTACTCTGCTGATGCAACTTCTGGTATGCGGAATAGCATTTTTGGCAGCCTGCGTATGTAGTGAGTCAAAGAATTATTATGCGTTAGGAGCAGGACTTCCAATTCTATTTTTTCTTATACAGATGATTTCTAATATGGGAGATAAGTTGGAAAAGTTAAAATATTTAACAATTTACACCTTGCTTCCGACAGCAGAAATCGTAAAAGGAGAAAGTGGAATATGGGGACAAAATGTTGTTATGGCTGTTGTAGCAATTATTTTGTTTAGTAGTGGAATATGGTGGTTTGGCAGGAGGGATTTATCACTGTAAAGGATTGACGTGGAATTACAAATAGGTTAGAATAAAAAACGAATTGACTTTTATCTTTATGAGGAGGGGAGGAAAGCAATGAGTGAAATTAAGCTAAAGGACATTGGAGTTCAGAAGGCAAAGGCACTTCAAAAGTCAGCAGTTGCAGAATTGCAAGAGATTTACGGTACACAGAAGAGTGTGTTTGGAGCAATGAAAAGTAGCTGGAAGGGAAAGAGTGGAGATGCTTTCCGGCAAGGAAGCAATGAACTCTTATGCGAGATGTTAATGGCACAGTTGACATTAGATAACTTGAAACGAGAAACGTCATTTGCAGAAAGAACATTTAAAGATGCCGATAAGACTTTAAAACAAGCCATTGAAGAAAAATAAGGAGGGGTAAAAAATGAGTTGTCGTTGCTCTGAAATGAGTAGATGTAGTCGAGATATTTCAACTTTGGGTCAAATGATTAGTCGATTGACACAGTTGGAACAGGAAGATACCAGTATAAATACCGAATTAAATAATCTTGCCGATGTGAGCGGTGTATCTATTACACCGCAAAACATTGGCGAACTTACATCAAGTGAACAGAAATTGAATCATCCTATCAGTAATTTACGAAGTCAGATGTTGAGTGATTGTATAGGTGAAAAAAGTCGTTTGGAAAATACCTATAGATGTATGAAAAGTGAAGATAGGGATTATCACAGAAAGCAAGAAGAGAGAAGAAATAAGAAATAAGAAATAAGAAATAAGGGGGAGAAAAATGAAGAAATTTTCTATTGACATGTCTGTGCTCCAGGAGACAATCAACAAATTGGAGCAGTCGATACAACAAATTAATGCACTGAAGATAAAAATTTTGCGAACGAATACAGAATTGACAGGTTATCACTGGTCAGGAAAGTCTGCAAGAAAATTCCAGGAAAATACATTCGAATGGCGAGATAATTTTCAAAAGTATCTTGAAAATTTAAATAAGATGCATAGTACGTTGCAAGGACAGATTATGCCGAGAGTGGAGTCGTTAGACAGCCAGGCAAGCTCTATGGCAAGTTATGTGGGTGGTAGTGCAGGGAACAGTAGCGGAACTGCCACAGTCAGTCTGGATTGGAGTGGCAAGACGGAAATGTGCCGGTTATGTCAAAACTTGGTCGGAAAATATGAGGGCTACGCAGAACAATTAACGGCATTAAGTAATTTAGATGGACAGTTATGTTATTCCGGATTTTCTATAGGAACACAAATCAGTAGTGCGATTGGTAAGATTCATGAAGTGCAGCAGATGCTTCAGGAACTACAAAGGGCGATGGATTCCTATCAGAATAATGTGGAAGAATTAGAGAACGTAATGGTGGCGCAGATGGAACAGCTACAGATGCCGGAAGGTTGGTCTAACAGTGTTAGTTCCTTACTGAATCGACTTTCTATTGCATGTGGCGACTTTAACATGAACAACATTCTAAAAGAGTTAATTAGAATGTTAAAGGGACTGAATCTGAATAGTTGTGAGTATGGTGGTGACCCAATTAATCTTGCTACCGGAAATTTTATTTTTCATCGGGAATATTTGAGACAAAAAGGGCTCTATCCATTAGAGTTTGTAATGTTTTATAATTCTATGGAACAGCAAAGCAGTGTGTTGGGAAAAGGATGGGTACATAATTATCAAATTTATCTGAGAAAAGAACAACAGAGAGTTGTGCTACATTGGTCAGATGGCAGGGAAGAGACCTTCCTGAAAGAAGAAAATGGACAGTATTCTCATTTGCTTGGAAAACGGGAAATTCTAATGGAAACATCTGAGGGCATGGTTTATAAGACAGATCTTGGGATAAAATATGTTTTTGATTCTCAAGGAAAAAATACCAGAGTAGAAGACCGTAATGATAACTGGCTGAAGTTTTCTTATGACGCAGAGGGAAGACTGAAAGAGGCAAAAAGTATATCGGGAGAAGCGTTGTTTTATCGATATGGTGAGGAAGGGCTTATGTCAGAAGTATCAGATGGAACAGGACGCGCTGTGAGCCTTTCTTATAAAGATGGATGTCTGACACAAGTAAGAGATGAAGAAAATCATACATTTCAATATAAATATGACAGCGCCGGAAATATATGTGGAGTTACCAATGCCAGAAATATTGAGAGTATTCGGAATGAATATGATGCCGAGGGGCGTGTAACAAAACAGTTCTATCCGGATGGTGGGCAGATGCGGCTGGAGTATGATGATAATTCCAGAAAGATACATGTAACGGAGCAGAATGGAAATGAAATTGATTATATTCATGATGAACGTTTCCGAAGTGTAGAGACAGTATTTTCAGATGGGCGAATACAATATGCTTATAATGACCAGAATCAAAAGACGCAGATTATAGATAAAAAAGGAAATAAGACGACTTACGATTATGATGATGCCGGAAATCTAACCATGGTGGAAAATCCTATGGGAGAAAAAATGGAAATGACATATAATGCCATGAAACTGATGACCGGAATCAAGATATGTGGAGAAGAATTCTTACGCAACCAGTATGATTTAAGAGGAAATCTGGTTCGTAGAAAAGACGCTCTTGGAAGGGAAATTGTAGTATCTTACAATAAGAATGGAAAACCAATAGAACTGAAGCAGCCGGATGGAAGTATCATAGCATTAAGATATGATGAACATGGTAATATCAGTTCTATTCGTGGACCCCTGGGTGGTGAGACTCAGTATGAGTATGATATGTTAGGACAGGTAACTGCGACTATTGACGGAAACGGCAATCGTACGGAATATGCCTATAATCGCCGGGGAAATATTATTGCGGTAACAAATGCAGAAGGAAATACAAAGCACATTTATTATAACGAGAGTGGAAAAATAACTTGTGTTGAAGATTTTGACGGAAGTCGGCTGCAATGTGAATATAATGAAATCAATAAACCATGTAAGGTAATTGACCAGGAAGGCAATGTTACTTTATATGAATATGATAAAATGTGGAATATGACTTGCCGGACAGCAGCAAATGGTGGAAAAACAAGATTTGTTTATGACAAGCTGAATCATCTGGAACGTGTCATCAATGCAAAAGGTGCAGAAGTACAATATGAATATGACCAGAATGGGAACCGTACAAAAGTCAAGGACTCAGATGGCGGAGTTGTAAAGATGGAATATGATGCCCTGAATCGCCTGATTGCCTTAACAGATGCTGATGGAGCAGTTAGTCATATGGCGTACAATCAGTTTGGACAGAAGATAAAGACTATTGATGCCATGGGAAATGTGCGGAGAAACGTGTATGACAAAGCAGGGCAGCGAATCGGTGTGATAGATGCCAGAGGAAATAAAACTACATATCAATATAATTCCATGGGAAAAATCAGCAAGATTATTGACCCGGCAGATAGGGAGACGATTTACGATTATCTGCCCGGTGGATTGTTGGAAAAGATTACTTATGCTGACGGAACCTATGTAAGTTACACTTATGATACAAATCGTAATGTAAAGAGTAGCAGGAATCAGAAAGGATATACTTTTTATTATACCTATGATTCCATGAATAGAATCATACAGATTGAAAGTAGCGAGGGGCAGAAAAAGAATTATACCTATGATTTAACCGGACATGTAAGTTCTGCGACAGATGCCAATGGAAATACGACACAATATTTTTATTCGCCGGCAGGACGTTTGATACGCGTGATAGATGCCTTGGGAAACTGTACGGAATATAATTATGATGAAATGGGCAGTTTGTCAGAAATTTCACAATATGGTGAGGAAAAAGAACTGTCAGAGGCATGTAAACTGAATGAAGATAATAAAAACCTGTATTTTATGCAATACAAACGTGATGTTTTGGGTCAGGTAGAAACAACTGTAGATGCTCTGGGAAGAGAAGAACATTATGAATATGACAACAAAGGACGTATGATTGAAAAACAGGATAAAGAAGGCTTCGTCACAAAGTATAGCTAATGAACTCTCGGAATCCTGAGTGTTCATGCCGGCGGAAACCCGGCATTGTACTTTGAAAAGTAAATATTATATGTGGAACGAAAAAATCGCACGAGAAATCAGCATTGAAAGGTAAAAATAATTCGCACTAAATCATATGAAATTACTGTGGTTTTCTCTGTAATAAGGTAAAATAGAAGAAAAACTTTATCGCAGAGGTGCAAAATGAGCCGAGAGCAGGAAAGAATCAGAAAGAAACTTGAAAACAATCCCATTGCTGAATGTAATAAGATTCAGAACAGATTTTGTCCGGAACTATTTTCGATGTTCGGCAGAGTAAAAGATCCCCGTAATCAGAGTTACATTGATTATTCTTCAAGAGTCATGCTTGGAACTATGTACTATAAAAGTATTGCAGGGATTTCGAGCATGCAGGAAATGACAAGAACCTTTAATGATGAGAAAATCTGCAGAAATTTATACAGATTCATGGGAGAAGAAGTAAAAGATTATATGCCCCATGGTGTGACAGAAAATGAATTTCTGGAAAGATTAGATCCAAGGGAGTTAGAGAATGTTCAGCAGAATATCGTATATTCCATGATTCGTCGAAAGACCTTTGATAATGCCAAGGTGTTAAAGAAATGGCAGATTATTGTAGATGCAACCGAATTGGACGAAGGATACCAAAAGAAGAATGAGCATTATCTGAGCCGGTGTTACAACAGAGGCTCAGATAAAGAGTACATTAAGTATCACAGAAGCATACTTGAGGCAAAAATATACTTTGGAGAAAATCTTGTATGCAGTATTGCATCAGAAACAATAGAAAATTCGGAGAAATATATAAATCAAAGTGATGAAGCAGTAAAACAGGATTGCGAAAGTAAAGCTTTTGTAAGACTTGCTGCCAAAATCAAACAGAAATTCCCGAGGCTGCCAATTATCATTACGGCAGATGGACTGTATGTTACAAAAACAGTTTTACAGATATGTAAAGATTATCATTGGGATTACATTATCCGATATAAAGAAGGCTGCGCTTCATCAATAGCTAAAGAATACCGTGCACTTCCGGAAAAAGAAACAATTGGAACTGATATAGAGTATCAGAATAAAATCATGTTCAATGACTTTGACGTGAATCTAATCTATTATCGGGAAAGGTGGATTGTAAAAGGTGAAGAGAAAGAAAGAGAGTTTGCCTGGATTACAAGCATCGAGATTACGAAAAGTAATGCAAAAAAAATCGTACGTGCCGGACGTAACAGATGGAAAATAGAAAATCAGGGATTTAACCGCCAGAAGCATTGGCAGGGAGATATAGAGCACGCATGTAGTTGGAATGAGCGGGCACAGAAGAATCACTATCTGATGGAACAGATAGCGGATTTTGTGAAGCAGCTATATGAGTATTTCTATCTTGAAAAAAATGGAATAAAAAAGCTGCAAAAAAATATATCTCCTGAATTGTTAGCCAGCTTTGGACGGCAACTAACAGAAACAGAAGATATACCAGTTCAACTGAATAACTCAGTTCAAAACTGAATTAATTGTAGCAAAGAAGGTGATGCCTGCCAAGAGGAAAATGCAAAATTTATTCACAATTTTTTTTGACAGGAATTTGTGTAAGTATGCAATGTGGATAACTTAAGACATTTTCACACGAAATGTCGAAGATAAGCATTTTACGGAAATGGTAGGCTATAAAACAAATTTACCTTTCAATGCTGACGAGAAATAAACATAGCTTTCACTATGTTTCAAAAAGTGGTATTATAGACAATAGGATTATGCTGCATTCAAAATCAACTTTCTGAGGGTAGATTCAAATGGCAAATCCCATGCATCCAGATGTTGTAGCATCAGGATGTGATAGAGTCGGCAGTACCACATCTTTGTTGAGCGGTGTCTGCCGTCTTCTAATTTAAAGTCTAATTTCTCACGTTTATTTGAACGTTCCGCAGATGTTCTTGCGTTATACTCCAGCTTCCATTCATTGCTGCTTCTTGGTGGATTATTAAATAATCTTGGGTTATCATTCATTACCAAATGAACGGTACGCCCATATTTGGCATCAGAGCACGGATTATCGCAGGTGCAGGAAATACAACCATTTTTCCTGCTGATTTTTGGACACTTGAATTTCATTCTGCCTTTTGAAATTTCAATACCATCACGGCGCATACGAAAACCACATGGACAGATTGGTACACCATCCTTATCAATGGTAAAGTCGTTTTTATAGACAGGTGGTCTGCCACCTTTGCCGTTAAGATCGATAAAAGGCGTGATATTTTCACGCTGAAAGTATTGATAATAAGGCATGGCATCATGGGCAGAATCTAATAGTACCTTTGAGATTTTATAGTCTGGCAGGAATGATTTCATTCTGAAAAAAGCATGTAAAAATCCATGTGAATCATGCTTGGAGGCACAGGAATAGTGAGGAAATACAGGCAAGTCGCTTTCAGCGTCGACAAGCATGTATAAGTCATACCCATGATAAAAACAATCACGAGATGAATCCCATCCGATATCGCAGTCGGGCTGGGAAAAGTAACGGTCACATTTGCAGTCAGTAATACCGTTTTCTTTGCATTTGCAGACACGATGCTTACGTTCTCTGTGTGAAGTGACAACAGGAGTTCCATCTCCGGCAAGTGCTAAAGCATTTTTATGAATAAGTCCTTTATCGACAGAACTATCAAGGAATTCTTTTTTATAGATTTTAAACAGAGAAGCATAAGGCTGATCATCCAGATGAAACTCCGTGTTTTCTAACTCGGGAAGGAGTTCAGCAACGGTAACTTTTTCTACAGAATCCGCTTTTGTTCCTTTAGATTTAGGTTTTTTAACCTTTGTCTTAAGGGGATGGATATGAGAAGACATATGACTATCATCGGAGTCCCACAGACAACGGTTAATGAAATCATAAAAAGTTCCAACACCAGGAGTGTTGCTTACTTCAAATCCGCTAAGAATGGCATAAAGAGGATTGATTTTAAGCTGAGCAGCCCATTCTGTTAAGGAAGTAACTTTAAAATCGATGGATAAAAGATAGGAACGCTGCATGCAGGATGGAGTTCTTGGAGCAGGTCCGAATTTGGAATATTTATCAGCCAGAATAACATCGGTTTCAGATAAATCAAGGTTCCAGAAACGTTCAATGATATCCCAAGTTGAACGAGCAAGAACATCAGGGTTAGGATAATATTTACGAAGATTAGTAACAACAAAGTTTTGGTAGTCAGTATGACTGCCACAGTTAACAGGTAACATAAAAATCGCCTCCATATCGAAAAATGATTGCCGCCGCAAACGACGGTTCTTATTAATCAATAGGCGCGAAGCGCCGCATTTTTTGATGCGATTGTCAAGTGTTTTTGACAAAAAAGTGGGGGATTTTATAAAAAAAGGAATCTTTAAGCCTTATATTTACTGGCTTAAAGATTCCGAGAGATTATGCTATACAAAAGGAGGTCAGTTGTCCGGAATTCAATATGCTGATGGAAATTCAGTGAAACTAAGCTATAATCCGTTAAAGCAGTTGGTAGAGATTAGTGACTGGCTTGGAATCACCACCATAGAGGTTGATGAGCTGGGAAGGGCTGAGAAGGTCACAGACCAGAAAGGCAGAGAAGTTGTTTACTCCCGTAACGAGTTGGGACAGTGTGTTGCCATGCAGTATCCGGGAGGAAAAAAAGTGGAGTATGGCTATGACCAGTGGAGACGATTAATTTCTCTACGGGATGAAAGTGGCGAATTTAGCTATGCTTATGATGAAAATGGCAGATTAAGTGAGAAATTGTTCCCGAATGCTATGCGGACAAATTATACCTATGGTATAACGGGTGCACTGGAAAGTCTTACCCACTGGGATAAAGAAGGACTTCTGGAAGGCATTGAGTATCAGTATGATTCAGTAGGCAATAAAATAGAAATAAAACGGCAGCGAAGAGGGCTTCAGACAGAAAGTGGTGTGTATCGTTATGACTATGATGCATTGAATCGCTTAGTTGGTGTGCAAAAAGATGGTGCAATGTTACGTAGTTATGGTTATGATACCTTTGGAAATCGTAGCTTTATGGAAGATGAGCAGACTAGAACAGATTATTTCTATAATGAAGCAAATCAGCTGATGCGTTCTGTAAATGAAGAACAGGTTACAGATTATTCTTATGATAAGCGAGGAAATTTAGTTCAGATATTGGAAAATAATGCATGTAAACATATCTATGAGTACGATTGCAGAAATCATATGTACCGGGCAGCAGATGATGCAGGAAGAATGTCTGTTTATAACTACAATGGACTTGGAAAAAGAGTAGGGCAACAGATGTTTGAAGGAATATCATTTACAAATGAAGGACTACCGGGGATTTTAGAAGTGGAAAATCCAGTCAGAAGCATTGAATTTGTCTTAGATCAGACCAGACGCTATCATAATCTGTTGCAGCAGGTAGAAAAAGACAATATGCGTCAGTTTCTATGGGATGGCAGTGTAATAGGAGAAACCAATAAGGAAGGCGTGCATTATTATATGTTGGATGAGCAAGGCAGTCCACTGCGTTATCTGGAAGCAGAAGGAAACATTAAGGAAAGCTATGTTTTTGATGAATTTGGAAATGATTTGCAAAAGAAAAAAGAACAGGTTCAGCCTTTTGGATATGTGGGATTTTATCGGGATACGGTAGCGGACACATACTTTGCGCAAGCACGAGAATATATGCCACAAACAGGAAGATTTACGGCAAGGGATATTGTGAAAGGGGTACAGAAAGCACCTTACACACTGAATGAATATAGCTATTGCTGGAACCGTCCATTAAACTTTGCAGACCGCGATGGTGCTTTCCCAAGCTGGGAAGAGATTACAGAAGCAGTGGAAACCGGAAGAGAGGTAGTTGGTGATTGGTTAGAAGATGCAGCTACGGCAGCAGGTGAGGTGGCTATTACAGCTACAACCAGTTTCTTTAATGGTGCTGAGTTTGTGTGGGAGAATTATATTTCCGGTGAAATACAAGGGAAAATTGCAGAGAGCGGCAGAGAGATTGTCGGAACAGTGCGTGAAGGAATAGAGAAAGATATATTTTTTGGACTGGATATAAGTGATTTTATGGCAATTGGTTCAATGACTCCTATTGGAGAAGCATTTTTGGATGTTTTTTCCTTTACCAGAACGGATGATGGAGTATATCATTCTGACAGGGATTGTTGGCAGCAGTATTTTGGATATAATAGTTTTTATGATTATGTCTTTGATGCAGCTACGTCAATGGAACCGCAAATGTATCCGTTTACTGTTAAAGATGGAACAACCTATACTATTTGGATGTGGAAGGGAGATTATTTGAATCTGGGAGCAGGATGCGAGACAGGAATCTATTATGGAGATGGATTCCACAAAAACTGTGCTACAGATACTAATCTGCACATGACACTGTCTCTTTATGATAAAAGAACCGGACAGATGATATTTGAATATAATCCGGATGCCCCACAATGGTGGATTACCGGATTCAATCCAGCCCCCAAATATCAGGATAGAAATGCAAGTGAACTGGCTGTATATGGAAGCATTGATTTTTCAAAGGAACCGGAATTATGGGAAGCATTTTTTGCAGAATATGAAAATGAAGAAGGATGGTGTTTTGATGAAGAAAATATGGTTGCAAATTATCAGTGGTAAGAAAATGGTAGTAGTATTGTTAGCGTGTATGATATTGATAAACATATCAGGTTGCGCACCTAGTAACCGATTGGAGCGTATGGGAAAGGAGGAGGAAACATATCAAGAACAGTCGGATGAGACCATGCAGTCTATTATGAATGCGCTTAAAGCAAAAGATGCAGAAAAACTGAAAGATTTATTTTCTCCATATGCATTAGAACATATGGAAAACATAGATGAAAAGATAGCTGAATTGATGGATTTTTATCCGGGAAATGAAAGCGGATATGAAGGAAATTGTAGTATGGGAGGCGCGAGAAATTACGGGGATATAACAGTAATATTGCGAGGAACTTATGATGTGACGGGTGAGGAAAAGAACTATGAAGTGAGATTCATAGTAATACCACAAAATGATGAAGAGCCAGAAAAAGAGGGGCTATATCTGATAGAAGTTATGACAGAAGAAGCAGAACCAGAAGGATTTAAGTGGAGAAATGAGGATGATGAACCGGGAATATATGTGCTAGAACCACAGGAGAAGCACTGGTAAGCGAGGAGCGGAGAAAGTTTTGAAGAAGAAAATATGGTTGCAAATTATCAGTGGTAAGAAATTGCATAGAGAAAAAAAGGGGATAACATTGCTACTGATAGGCAGTGTGTTGATTTTCAATCTTTTAGGTTGTAATTCTAAAAGTGCTGAAGAATATAGAGCAAAGGTCATAAGAGAAGACGAAGATATGGGAGAGAAAATGATGCAATCTATTGTGGATGCATTAGAAAAGCAGGATAAGGAAGCTTTGAAAGAGTTATTTTCGCCATATGCTTTGGAACATGCGGAGAATTTGGATGAAAAAAGTGAGAAACTATTGGAATTTTATCAAGGGAGTGATAGTAAAAGAGAAGGAGAACTTTATAGTGCAGAAGGTGGGAAAAATTATGGGATTTGGATATTAGATAGTGGTTATACATTAGAAAATGATGGGCAAGAGTATCAGGTAAGAGTTATAACTATTCCGAAGTATGATGAAGAACCGGATAAAGTAGGATTATATCTGATAGAAGTCATGACAGAAGAAGCAAAACCAGAAGGATTTAAGTGGAGAAATGAGGATGATGAACCGGGAATTTATGTACTAGAGCCCCAGGAAAAGCATTATGTGATTGACAAGCAAGAGAAACAATTGTTATCATGTTATGGAATTTGGAAATGATAGGGAGGATAAAAATGTTTCAAGAACTAAAGAAAAAATATTTGGTTAAGCACTTAGTGGTTTCAATTTTTATGTTTGTTATAGGTATGGTGTTTCTTGCAATAAAAATTGGTGACATTAAGGTCTTGTTAGCACCTAAGAAAAATTTGGATGAATTAAAGGTGGATGAGATTACAACTCCTATGCGGGTGGATGCAGATATTGAAGTCCTTTATGATTATTATACTTACTCTACGAAAAATAGTAAGGTTGATGAAAAGGAATATTTTATCCCGATAGGGGAAGAAGAGTATATGGGCGTTGCTATGAACGGGTCTGATATTTCAACAGCGGACGATAATATGAATGCTACATGGGATTATATGGAAGGCGATATAGGAGCATTAGACCAGATTGAGACCATTCACGTAACCGGTACAATTCTACCCTTAACAGGAGAAGAAGCAATGTATTATAACCAATATGTTGATGAATTGGAATGGACAGAAGAAGAAAAGGAATTATTTTTGCCATATGTCTTGAAGGTTGGGTATATTGGTGAGTCTAATAAGGGTGAATTTGTGATTATGCTGGTAATTGCTGCAGTATGCTTTGTTATTGGTATTATTTGGCTGATATGGGGAATTAAAGGGAATTATATGAAAAATATCAGAAAGTACTGCGAAGCATCTGGTAATCCGGAAGTAATGAAAGAAAGATTAGAGCGTTTTTATGAAATGACACCTGAGGTTTGTGGAATTCGCATTTCACCGGAATTTTATCTTTCTGCAAAAGGGAATAGGGCAATTTTTGGTGAAACAAAAAGTATTATCTGGGCATATCAGCATGTGGTAAGACATTCTGTTAATTTGATTCCGGTATGTAAGACATATTCTATCATACTGGCAAATGCTGATGGTAGCAGAACTGAAGTGATGATGAAGAATAAGAAAAAGTCGGAAGCTGCTTTGGAACATATTGCTAATGTATTGCCTTATCTGTTTGTAGGGTATGATGATCAGTTAAATAATGCATTTAATCAGAATCGACAGGCAATGATAGAGACGGTTGCAGAAAGAAGAAATGGGATTTATCAGGAACAGACATTAGATAATCCGACATATAATTAAGAAAAAGTGCTTGCACCTCAAGAATAATCGCGTTATAATAAGCGAAGAATAAAAAGTGACGTTTGATGAAAGCTACGATTGAAATGCTGTAACAGAGAGCCGATGGGGGTGTGAATCGGTACAGAATACAATCTTTCCACTTTCAGAGTCAGTGGTGAAGAACCACGGGGTGGTATTCCTTAACATACTGTCGAGTGGTCGCAGAAATGTGGCAATTTGGGTGGCAACGCGGAGCATAAGCCTTCGTCCCATGCATGAATGTGCAGGGGATGAAGGCATTTTTTTATACTTTATAGGAATTTATTTTTAGGAGGAAGAAAATGATAGACTTAAAATTTTTAAGAGAAAATCCGGAAGTAGTAAAACAGAACATTCGCAACAAGTTTCAGGATACAAAGCTTCCATTGGTAGATGAAGTAATTGAGTTGGATGCTCAGGCAAGAAAGACACAGCAGGAGGCAGATGCGCTTCGTGCAGAGCGTAAGAAACTGTCCAAGCAGATTGGTGCTTTGATGGGACAGGGCAAGAAAGAGGAAGCAGAAGCAGTAAAGGCTCAGGTAAATGCAAGTGCAGACCGTCTGGCTGAATTGGAAAAGCAGGAAGCAGAGTTACAGGAAAAAGTTACTAAGATTATGATGACCATTCCAAACATTATTGACCCATCAGTTCCAATTGGAAAAGATGATAGTGAGAATGTAGAAGTTCAGAAATTTGGTGAACCGGTAGTTCCTGATTTTGAAATTCCATATCATGCAGAAATTATGGAAAGCTTCAACGGATTAGACTTGGATAGTGCAAGAAAGGTAGCCGGAAACGGATTCTATTATCTCATGGGAGATATTGCAAGAATTCATTCAGCAGTGATTTCTTATGCAAGAGACTTTATGATTAACCGTGGATTTACTTACTGTGTACCTCCTTTCATGATTCGAAGCAACGTGGTAAGCGGTGTTATGAGCTTCAAGGAAATGGATGAAATGATGTACAAGATTGAAGGAGAAGATTTGTACTTAATCGGAACCAGTGAACATTCTATGATTGGTAAGTTCATTGATACCATCTTAAATGAAGAGCAGTTGCCACAGACATTGACAAGTTATTCTCCGTGTTTCCGTAAGGAAAAGGGAGCTCACGGTATCGAGGAACGTGGTGTTTATCGCATCCATCAGTTCGAAAAGCAGGAAATGATTGTAGTTTGTAAACCGGAAGATTCGAAAGAATGGTTTGACAAGTTGTGGCAGAATACAGTAGATTTATTCCGCTCTTTGGATATTCCTGTGCGTACATTGGAATGTTGTTCCGGTGACCTTGCAGACCTTAAGGTAAAATCTATTGACGTAGAAGCATGGTCTCCAAGACAGAAGAAATACTTTGAAGTAGGAAGTTGTTCAAACTTAGGAGATGCTCAGGCACGTCGTTTGAAGATTCGTGTAAATGGAAAAGATGGCAAATATTTTGCACATACTCTGAACAATACAGTTGTGGCACCGCCACGAATGCTGATTGCTTTCTTAGAAAACAATTTGCAGGCAGATGGAAGTGTAAGAATTCCGGAAGCATTACGACCATACATGGGTGGAACAGAAAAGATTGTACCATCCGCAAAATAAAACATTTGATATCAGACCCTTTATATTGGCATAGATGCCGGTATAAAGGGTCTTTTGTTAATAAAATGCTAAGATTGAAAAAAACTTTTGAGATTTCATGGAAGACTATGATACAATAGAAATCAAATATTATGTAAACAGAAAAGAGGCGGTCGTTTGGAAAAATACACAGGGAAATTGAAAATGAAGATGGAGGAAGCATTGCGGGCAGTATTGCCTATAGTAGGAATTGTACTTGTTTTGAGTTTTTCCATTGCGCCCATTATACCGAGCACTCTCCTAAGTTTCTTGATAGGAGCAGTATTTTTGATTATTGGAATGATGTTTTTTACTCTGGGTGCAGAAATGTCAATGACACCTATGGGAGAACGACTGGGAACCGGTATGACAAAGAGTAAAAATATTTTTGTGATTGTCGTTCTATCTTTTATTCTTGGAGTTATTATTACGATTTCAGAACCTGACCTTCAGGTCTTAGCACAGCAGGTTCCGTCTGTACCGAATGCTACTTTGATTTTAGCAGTGGCTGCAGGGGTAGGATTTTTCCTGGTAATAGCATTTCTTCGTATGTTTCTTGGAGTTGCCCTTCCGCCGCTTCTGGTATTTTCCTATTTGATTGTGTTTGGACTGGTATTTCTGGTACCGGAAAGTTTTCAGGGAGTTGCCTTTGATTCGGGAGGAGTGACCACTGGGCCTATGACGGTTCCATTTATTATGGCATTGGGAATTGGTATTTCTTCCATTCGTAATGACCATCATGCGGCAAACGACAGTTTCGGTCTGGTAGCACTTTGTTCTATTGGACCTATTTTGGCGGTATTGATTCTGGGTATGATTTATCGTCCGGGAGAAAGTGATTATAGTCTCGTAGCAATTCCGGAAATTAACGATTCAGTGGAATTATGGAAGTTATTTGGGGTAGAATTGCCGGCGTATATGAAAGAGATTGCTATTTCGTTATTACCGATTGTAGTATTTTTTGGCCTATTTCAGATATTTTCTTTAAAACTTTCTGGTAAGACTCTTGCAAAAATTATAATTGGGCTGGTTTATACATATATTGGACTAGTATTATTTTTGACGGGAGCCAATGTAGGGTTTATTCCATCTGGAAATTATCTTGGACGGACGCTTGCGTCGTTGGATTATCGTTGGATTATTATTCCAATTGGGGCCTTGATGGGATATTTTATTGTAAAAGCGGAACCGGCGGTCTATGTGTTGAATCATCAGGTAGAGGAGATAACGGATGGTGCCATAGCGGCAAGTGCCATGGGTATCAGTCTTTCTATTGGTGTGGCTTTTTCTATTGGGTTATCCATAGTGCGGATTCTATGTGATATTCCATTGATGTACTTTTTGATACCGGGATATGCCATTGCTATTGGATTATCTTTTTTCGTACCGAAAATATTTACTGCTATTGCTTTTGACTCCGGTGGAGTTGCATCAGGACCTATGACAGCCACCTTTTTACTGCCACTTGCCCAGGGAGTTTGTATTGCAATGGGCGGGGACGTGTCAGATGCCTTTGGTGTGGTAGCAATGGTTGCTATGACACCGCTTATTTCCATTCAGATACTTGGAATGATTTATAAGGTAAAAGAAAGCAGAAGCGAAATGTCACCTGTGGAACTTAACTTTGCGGAACTGGATGAAGATGCGATTATTGAACTGTAGCAGAAAGGATATGAGATATGAGCCAGCTGCATATGATGGTTACGATAACCAATCGTAATCTTACAAAAAAATTTGTACATTTTTATAAAGAAAAGGGATTGGATATTTCGGCAATAACGGTAGGTATGGGGACGGCTGCCAGTGAGATTCTGGATTATTTTGGTTTAGAAGGCACTGAAAAAAGTGTGCTGTTTCATATTGTTACCAACGATAAATGGCGGGAGGTAAAAAGAGAACTGCAGCAGAAAATGAAAATTGATTTGCCCGGAATGGGAATTGCATTTTTGGTGCCCTTAAGCAGTATTGGTGGAAAAAAAGCATTGAATTATCTTACAAGCGGACAGGAATTCGTAAAAGAGGAGGAATCCACATTGAAGGAAACAAAATATGAACTTTTAGTTGCCATTGCAAATCAAGGATATACAGAACTTGTCATGGATGCCGCAAGAGAGGTGCATGCAGCAGGAGGTACCGTGATTCATGCCAAAGGGACAGGTGTAGAAAAGGCAGAAAAATTCCTGGGAGTTACGTTGGTTGCGGAAAAGGAAATGGTATTCATTGTAGTGAAAAAAGAGCAGAAGAACGAGATTATGAGAGCCATTATGGATAAGGCGGGATTAGAAAGTAAGGCAAAGGCTATTGTATTTTCACTTCCGGTGTCTGCAACAGCGGGAATGAGACTGATGGAGGAAGAAGATATATAAAAGTACTTATGAGAAGTTGAAGCTTTTTTCTTTCTGATTTTATTCAGATTTGAACGTGCAAAGCCGGACGCACTTTTTAGCATGGCTAGATATTGTATTTGCAGGAATGCTATTAATTTCCCTAATTCGAAACTCGGTTTTTCCCTTCATGCAACGGAACCTGAATACAAAATGTTTGGAACTTCTCATAAGTACTTTTCTAGGTATTGAAAAAAGAAAGGCTCAAAAACAGGTTGTAAAAAATTCCCATATGTGTTAATTTATTAACGAACGGTATTCTGGAAAGAAACTGTATCATTTTGATAATGCCATCCCTTTTTGGATTCATGCGTAATGCAGAAGAATGAAATGGAGGCGAATACATATAGAAATAGGAATTATAGGTGCCGGCAGAGTAGGGACCACTATGGGAAAGTACATTATGGTTCATGGCGGAAACGTGCAGGGATTCTACAGTAGAACACCTGACAGTGCAAGAGAAGCGGCACAGTTTTGTAACACAAATTATTTTAAGGATTTAGATTCACTGATTGAAGTAAGCGATACCCTTTTTATTACTACAAATGATGGAGCGATAAAAGAGATATGGGATTGCATTGCGAAAAAGAATGTGAAGGGAAAAGTCATCTGCCACTTTAGTGGCTCATTATCAAGTGATATTTTTTCAAATAAGGAGAGTTCAGGCGCAATTGTCTGTTCTGTCCATCCAATTTACGCGTTCAGTAATAAATTCACAGCTTATCAGAACTTAACAGAAGCACTATTTACGGTAGAAGGAGATGCCGAGGCGTTAAAGCGTATGCAGGAAGTGTTTGCACTTTTACCGAACCGGATAGTAGAGATTCCGACGAATGCAAAGGCAAAGTATCATGCGGCTGCCAGTATAGCCAGCAATCAGGTGACAGGACTTTTGTGGATGGCAATAGAACTACTAAAGGAATCAGGTATCACGGAAGAAATTGCCTACGATATGTTAGAACCATTGGTAAAAAACAGTATCGATACGATTTTTTTCAATGGATGCAAAGAAGCACTGACCGGACCGATTGAAAGAGGCGACTTGGGAACGGTGGAAAAGCACTTGAAAGCTTTGGAAAAGCCGTTGTGGAATCAGGCATATCGAGCAGCAGGAAGTCTTGTGACAGAACTGGCAAAGGAAAAAAATCCAGACAAAGATTATGGTGAAATAGAGCAGTTGTTAAGAGAAAGTAAGTGAAAATTGGAGGAAAAAATGAAGAACACAGTAGTTACAATTCAGCAGGCAAAAGAAAACGGGGAAAAAGTTACGATGCTTACTGCCTACGATTATTCCATGGCAAAATTAATAGATGAAGCAGGAATCAATATGATTCTGGTAGGAGATTCTCTTGGTATGGTAATGTTAGGATATGAAGATACCCTGTCTGTTACTATGGAAGACATGATTCATCATACTGCAGCAGTAGCGCGAGGAGCAAAAAATGCGTTAATTGTGGCAGATATGCCATTTATGTCTTACCAGACTTCGGTATATGATGCAGTAGTAAATGCAGGAAGACTGATGAAAGAAGGACGTGCACAAGCAGTAAAGCTTGAGGGTGGAAGAGAAGTAACAGAGCACATTAGAGCAATTACCAATGCTTCCATTCCGGTAGTAGCACATCTTGGATTAACACCACAGTCCTTAAACGCATTTGGTGGATTTAAGGTACAGGGTAAATCCGAAGCAGCAGCGAAAAAATTATTAGAGGACGCTATTGCAGTAGAAGAAGCAGGTGCAGTAGCCGTTGTTTTAGAGTGTGTACCTGCAAAATTAGCAGAATTGATTAGTAAAAGACTTACAATTCCAACCATCGGTATTGGAGCCGGAGCAGGTTGCGATGGACAGGTGTTGGTATATCAAGATATGTTGGCAATGTTCAGTGATTTCAAACCGAAGTTTGTAAAGCATTTTGCACAGATTGGCGAAGCGATGAAGGCGGCTTTTGCGGCATATAGTGAAGAAGTCAAAAGTGGCGTGTTCCCGGCACAGGAACATACTTTTAAAATAGATGATGAAGTAATAGAAAAGTTATACTAGGAGGAAGACAATGAAAATTATAAAAACAATCGAAGAACTCCGTCCTATTATTAAGGGATGGAAAAGAGAAGGGCTTACCGTAGGTTTGGTACCTACTATGGGATATCTTCATGACGGACACAAAAGCTTGATTGTAAAGGCAGTATCAGAAAATGACAAGGTCGTAGTTAGTGATTTTGTTAATCCAACTCAGTTTGGAGCAAATGAGGACTTATCCAGCTATCCAAGAGATATTGAAAGAGATGCGGCACTTTGTGAAGCTGCAGGAGCAGATATCATTTTCCATCCGGAACCGGAAGAAATGTACTTCCCGGATAAATGTACTTTTGTGGATATGGATAAGTTGACAAAGGGACTTTGTGGAAAAACAAGACCGGTACATTTTTCCGGAGTCTGTACTGTAGTATCCAAGCTTTTTAATATCGTAACACCGGATCGTGCTTATTTTGGCCAGAAAGATGCACAACAGCTTGCTGTTATCAAACGTATGGTGCGTGATTTGAACTTTGATATTACGATTGTAGGATGTCCAATTGTGAGAGAAGCAGATGGACTGGCTTTAAGTTCCAGAAATACATATTTGAATGCAGAAGAACGTAAGGCAGCACTTATTTTAAATAAATCCCTGACCATTGGAAAAGAGATGATTGAAGCAGGCGAAAAAGATGTAGAAAAAGTTCGCGAAGCAATTACCAAGAGCCTTCAGACAGAGCCATTGGCAAAAATTGATTATGTAGAAATTGTAAACAGCGAAAATATGGAGCCAATGGAGCAGATTAACTCTTCAGTATTAGTAGCAATTGCAGTTTATATTGGAAAAACCAGACTTATTGACAACGTTATGTTATAGAAAGGAAAAGAAAATGTATTTAAAAATGTTAAAAGGAAAAATTCACCGTGCAGTTGTAAAGCAGGCAGAATTGAACTATGTAGGAAGTATTACTGTTGATCCGGAGCTTATGGCGGCAGCAGGAATTTTGGAATACGAAAATGTACAGATTGTAGATGTAGAGAATGGAAATCGTTTTGAAACTTATACCATAGCAGGAGAGCCGGGAAGTGGAATGATTTGCCTGAATGGTGCAGCTGCAAGACAGGTTCTTACCGGAGACCATGTCATTATTATGGCATATGCTCAGATGACACCGGAGGAAGCAGCAGAATTCCATCCACAGGTAGTATTCGTAGACGAAGAAAACAAAATCAAAAAAGTAACGACATACGAGAAACATGGACAGATTTCCATGTAAAGTGGAAAGGAAAAATATGTTGCAGGGAAAAACGGTATTATTGGCAGTATCCGGTGGTGCTGCCGCTTATAAGATGCCAAATGTGGCACATATGCTAAAGAAGCTTCAGTGCAATGTTCATGTACTTATGACAGAAAATGCCACAAACTTTGCTACAGCAGAAACGTTTGAAACAGTAACAGGAAATAAGTGTCTGATTGACACCTTTGACCGGAATTTTGAATTTTCCGTAGAACATGTATCTTTGGCAAAGCAGGCAGACGCAGTGCTGATAGCGCCGGCTACGGCAAATGTGATTGGAAAAATTGCAAATGGAATCGCTGACGATATGCTGACAACCACCGTGATGGGGTGTAACTGTCCGATTTTAATTTCGCCTTCCATGAATCATAATATGTATCAAAATCCAATTGTGCAGGAAAATTTGCAAAAATTGGAACGGTTTGGCTATGAAATTATTTTGCCGGAAGAAGGAATGCAGGTAAATGGAGACGTTGAAATTGGAAAATTGCCATCTGAGGAAATATTGGTAAAATGCATCTCCGAAAAAATGGAATAAATTAGCATAAATAAATAAAAAATGTTAACAAAATGTACATTTTTTGTTAATGCTGTCTAAATAAAAGTTGGGTATACTATAATTACAAGAAAAGTAGTTGTACAAAATGTAGTATAACAGCAAAGGTGGCGACAGCATATGAGAAAAGATAGAATAAGATTATTTAAATATAGTGTGATTTTTGTAATGATAACGACTGCATGGTGGCTCCTGGTAGCAGGAGGTGGAGCTAGTGCGGTCGTTTCATTTTTTCATAATTTGGAAAAAACAGTTGCTGCCCAGAATGTTACCAGCACGGATTATCGTTATAGCGAAGAGTTTGAAAAAACTTTAAATCGCTATAGAACATTCCAGAATTTATATCAAGAAGAATATTCCTCTGCAATTCCGGGATTGACAGCAACCGATGTAATGGGAAGTATCAGTACACAGATGGTGCCACAGGGGATTTGTATTGCCGAAGATTATATGTTGGTTACAGCGTATGATAGCTCCGGAGCTAATTCTGTCATTTATGTTTTGGCAAATCAGAATCCAAGAGAACGGCAGTTATTGACTACCATAGTACTTCCGGATGCCAATCATGTAGGCGGAATTGCTTATGATGGAACACGTGTCTGGATTGCAAAAAGTACTACCCGTAAATGCAGTGTGATTGATTATGATATGATTGAAGCAGCAGTGGCTTCCGGAAAGAGCAGTTATTTTCTGGAGGAGTATACACAGAATGTGAGTTGTGGAGCAGTAGCATCCTTTATTACTTATTATGATAATCGTATTTGGGTGGGAACTTACTCTAACCGTAACAGTGGTATGGGAACACTGCGAAGCTATGATATTGTAGAGGAAGAGCAGTTGAAACTTGTAAAACGAGAAGAAATAACAATTCCGGGATTTGCGAATGGTGTTTCTTTTATGGAAAATGAAGGAAAGACTTATATGGCAGTATCTACATCACAAGGTCGTTATTTCCATTCTGAGATATATTTTTACCAGATAGCGAAAGATATATGCAGTGATGGAAATCTGTATTACAATTACGGTTCTTGTAAGTTTCCGCCAATGGCAGAAGAACTTGTGTGTGATGGAGAAAATACGTATTTCCTGTTTGAGTCTTCTGCAACTTGTTATAGTACAGATAAATACACAAGATGCAGTTATCCGGTAGATCGGATATGTGCATTATCCACAACAGAACTGTTTTGGAATAACAATGGTCTTGCATATGTGCAGGTTAAGGATAGTTTACCTTTGGTTCAGATTATGGGAATAGAAGATGCAACGTATCAGGATCCCAGACATTATTGGAGGATGTATGTATAAATATATGGGAAAAAGCGTTTCAATATGTTATGATGTAATATAGTAGGAGGATGAGGTTTATGGAAAAGAAGGTACGTCTTGCAGATATTTACGTCAAAATATATAATAAGCGCCAATTGACCATGGATGATTTAAAGTTTTTATCAAAGTATGACCCGGAATGTTTTGCCAAGACTTGTCAGAATCTTGTCTATAACATTCCGGAGACAAAAGAATTGATGAAAGCAGACGAAAAAGCAGAACACAGAACGGAAGAAATAATGGAAGAGAAGAAGGAAGAAATTGTTGGAGAGCCAATTGCACCTAAAAGAGAAAGTATGGAGATGTTGCTTGAAAACTTGCAGAAACTAGAGGCAAAGGAACTTCCGGTGCAGAAAGTAAAATCAGAAAAAGTGAAAAATTTATTAGGAAATTTGTATATGGAAATGTTATTTCCACATAATGACAGAGACAGATATTTTGAGATGGAAAAAGAGCAGGAAGAATCAAAGTTCAATAAGAAGGTTTAAATTGGGAAAAATTTGTGTAAAAAAACAGTTGAAAAAAAGCGCTGATTATGATAGAATTTTTACAATTTAGGCATACAGTGCGAATGCGTCTACATTTATAATAGGAAGAAGCACATATGTCTTGGAAACCCTTATGAAAAAAAAGAATCCCTCTTTTTTTTTGTAAAAAATTAGGTGACATAAGAGATTCATATAGAAAGGGCAAGGTAAATAAATGAAAGCATTTCTAATATTGGAAGATGGAACTGTGTTTGAAGGTACAAGCATTGGTTCTACCAAGGAAATCATCAGTGAAATCGTTTTTAACACGTCAATGACAGGTTATCTTGAGGTCTTAACAGACCCGTCTTACGCTGGACAGGCAGTAGTCATGACATATCCATTAATTGGAAATTATGGTATTACACCGGATATGGAGTCAACAAAGCCATGGCCGGATGGATATATTGTAAGAGAATTATCCAGAATGCCGAGTAACTTCCGTTGTGAAGGAACCATTCAGGATTTCTTGAAGAAACATGATATTCCTGGAATTGCAGGAGTCGATACCAGAGCATTGACAAAGATTCTCCGTGAAAAGGGAACCATGAATGGTATGATTACCACGAATGAAAATTATAATATAGATGAAATTATTCCAAGATTAAGGGAATATACTACAGGAAATGTAGTTGATAAAGTAACATGCGAAACACCTTCTACTCTGAGTGGTAAGGGAAAGAAGGTTGCATTGATGGACTTTGGTGCAAAGAAGAATATTGCCCGTTCTTTGAATGAACGTGGATGCGAAGTAACTATTTATCCGGCACATACCAGTGCGGAAGAGATTTTAGCTTCTAAGCCGGACGGAATTATGTTAAGTAATGGACCTGGAGATCCAAAGGAATGTACAGAGATTATCAAAGAAATCAAGAAACTGTATGATTCAGAGGTGCCAATTTTTGCAATTTGTTTGGGACATCAGCTGATGGCATTAGCGAATGGAGCAGATACTCATAAGATGAAATACGGACATCGTGGTGGTAACCATCCTGTAAAGGATTTAGAGACCGGAAGAGTATATATTTCTTCACAGAATCATGGATATGTAGTTGATACGGATAACCTTGATCCTAAGGTGGCAGTTCCGGCATTTGTAAATGTAAATGACGGAACAAACGAAGGATTGAAATACACCGGAAAGAATATTTTTACGGTACAGTTTCATCCGGAAGCATGTCCGGGACCACAGGACAGCGGATACTTATTTGACAGATTTATCAATATGATGGGAGGGAACCAGTAATGCCAAAGAATCCAAATATCAAGAAAGTATTAGTAATCGGTTCCGGTCCTATCGTTATCGGACAGGCAGCAGAATTTGATTATGCAGGAACTCAGGCATGCCGTTCTTTGAAGGAAGAAGGCGTTGAAGTAATTTTGGTAAACTCTAATCCTGCAACAATCATGACAGATAAAGAGATAGCAGATAAGGTATATATTGAGCCATTAACTGCACCGGTATTAGAGCAGATTATTTTAAAAGAAAAGCCGGATAGTGTACTTCCTACCTTAGGAGGACAGGCTGGATTGAATCTTGGAATGGAGTTAGCAGAATCCGGATTTTTAGAGAAAAACGGAGTAAAGCTCATTGGTACCACAGCAGAAACCATTTTCAAGGCAGAAGACCGTCAGGCATTTAAGGATACCATGGAAAAGATTGGTGAACCATGTGCCCCATCCCTTGTTGTGCATAATGTAGAAGATGGTATTGCATTTACTAATACTATCGGTTATCCGGTAGTTTTAAGACCGGCATACACCTTAGGTGGAAGTGGCGGTGGTATCGCTCACAACGAAACAGAGTTAATCGATATTCTGACCAACGGATTGCGTTTAAGCCGTGTCGGTGAGGTTTTAGTAGAGCGTTGTATCGCAGGCTGGAAGGAAGTTGAGTACGAAGTAATGCGTGATGCAGCAGGTAACTGTATCACAGTATGTAATATGGAAAATATTGACCCGGTTGGTGTGCATACGGGAGATAGTATCGTAGTAGCACCTTCTCAGACCTTAAGTGATAAAGAGTATCAGATGTTACGTACTTCTGCATTGAACATTATTTCTGAACTGAATATTACCGGTGGATGTAACGTACAGTATGCGTTAAATCCAAACAGTTTTGAATATTGCGTTATCGAAGTAAATCCTCGTGTAAGCCGTTCTTCTGCATTGGCAAGTAAGGCAACCGGATATCCGATTGCAAAAGTTGCAGCAAAGATTGCATTGGGCTACACATTGGATGAAATTAAGAATGCAATTACAGGAAAAACATATGCAAGTTTTGAGCCAATGCTTGACTACTGTGTTGTTAAGATTCCAAGACTTCCATTTGATAAGTTCATTACAGCAAAGAGAACTTTGACAACTCAGATGAAGGCGACCGGAGAAGTTATGAGTATCTGTACTAACTTTGAAGGTGCTTTGATGAAGGCAATTCGTTCTTTAGAGCAGCATGTAGACTGCATGATGTCTTATGACTTCAGTGAGCTTTCTAAAGAAGAAGTGTTGAAACAGTTAGAAGTAGTAGATGATCGTAGAATCTGGGTAATTGCAGAAGCACTTCGTAAGGGTGTTACTTATGATGAGATTCATGCCATTACCATGATTGACCACTGGTTCATTGATAAGATTGCTATTTTAGTAGAAATGGAAGAGCGTCTGAAGAAAGAAGAACTTACTGTAGAACTGCTAAAAGAAGCAAAACGTATTGAGTTCCCGGATAACGTGATTGCGCGTCTGACTGGAAAAGAAGAAACAGAGATTCGCGATATGCGTTATGCAAATGGTATTACAGCAGCGTATAAAATGGTTGATACCTGTGCGGCAGAATTTGCAGCAGAAACACCATATTATTATTCTTGCTTTGGTAGTGAAAACGAAGCTGTTGAAACCAACGACAGAAAGAAAGTTCTGGTACTTGGTTCAGGACCAATCCGTATCGGACAGGGTATCGAATTTGACTATTGTTCCGTACATTGTACTTGGGCATTTGCCAAGGAAGGTTATGAAACAATTATTGTAAATAATAACCCGGAAACCGTATCTACCGACTTTGATATTGCAGATAAACTGTACTTTGAGCCATTAACACCGGAAGATGTAGAAAGTATTGTACGTCTGGAAAAACCAGACGGGGCAGTTGTTCAGTTCGGTGGACAGACAGCAATTAAGTTGACAGAAAGCCTTATGAAGATGGGAGTTCCGATTTTAGGAACAAAGGCAGAAGATGTAGATGCAGCAGAAGACCGTGAGTTATTTGATAAGATATTAGAGCAGACCGAGATTCCAAGAGCTGCCGGAGGAACTGTATTTACTGCAGAAGAAGCAAAAGAAGTTGCAAACCGTTTAGGTTATCCGGTACTGGTTCGTCCTTCCTATGTATTAGGTGGACAGGGAATGCAGATTGCATATTCAGACCAGGAAATCGAAGAATTTATGGAAATCATCAACAGAATTGCACAGGATCATCCAATTCTGGTAGATAAATATTTACAGGGAAAAGAAATCGAAGTAGATGCGGTATGCGACGGTGAGGATATTTTGATTCCTGGTATTATGGAGCACATCGAGCGTACCGGAGTTCATTCCGGAGACAGTATCTCTGTATACCCGGCACCAACTATCAGCCAGGAAGTAAAAGATAAAATTGTAGATTACACTGGAAGATTGGCAAGAGCACTTCACGTTATTGGTTTGATTAACATTCAGTTTATTGCAATGGGTGAAGAAGTGTATGTTATCGAAGTAAATCCACGTTCTTCCAGAACCGTACCATATATCAGTAAGGTAACCGGAATTCCAATCGTAGACCTTGCAACCAAGGTAATCATTGGAAACACCTTAAAAGGTATGGGTTATCCGACCGGACTTGCACCGGAAGCAGATTATATTGCAATCAAGATGCCGGTATTCTCTTTTGAGAAACTGCGTGGTGCAGAAATCAGCCTTGGACCGGAAATGAAGTCCACCGGAGAGTGTCTGGGTATCGGTAAGAGCTTTGATGAAGCATTGTATAAGGCATTCCTAGGTGCCGGAGTAGAGCTTCCAAAGCATAAACAGATGATTATGACTGTAAAAGACGCAGATAAGCCGGAAGCCGTAGGTGTGGCAAAGCGTTTTGAAAAACTGGGATATAAGATTTATGCAACCAGAAGTACTGCGAAATACTTGCAGGAGCATGGTGTAGATGCACTGAGAATCAACAAGATTTCTCAGGAATCTCCAAACGTTATGGACTTGATTCTCGGACATAAGATAGACCTTGTTATTGATACACCTACTCAGGGACGTGATAAGACAAGAGATGGTTTCTTAATCCGTAGAAATGCTATTGAGACAGGTGTTTACTGTATCACAGCAATGGATACTGCAAATGCACTGGCACGAAGCCTTGAACATGCAAGTGAAAATAGTGAACTGAATCTTGTAGATATTGCGAAAGTCAAAAACATTTAAAGCTACAAGCAGTATGGAAAGTCCATTACTCACAGGGTCTCACCGGAGACAGTGAGCAGGAAAGGATAGGAAAAGACAGTTTTGGAAAATTTATTTTCTTAAAACTGTCTTTTTCTATTCTGAAAGGGCGATAGCCCACTCCCAGCGTAAGCGGGGAGTCCTGCGGAGTAAATGATTTTCATAGTGCGCCAGCCCAAACCGAGATGGAACAAAGTGGAATCGAGGTTGGAGGCGTGTACCAGCCCGAACTGAGATGGAACGAAGTGGAATCGAAGTTACACTGCGTGAAAGCAGGGAGTCCTGCAGAGTTAATCATTTGCTTGCACTTACAATTCATATGAGGTATACTATGAAGTAGGGCGGTTTCGTAAGAAACCGCCTCTTTAAATGGAAGATTTCTCAATAGTTATAGTAATATTGGTAGTTTTTTTCTGAAAGGATGATTTATATGAATATTATGCCATTAAAATATTGCCCTAAGTATAAAGAGCAGGTGATAGAATGGTTAAATCAAGAATTTGGATGTAAAACAAGTTATGGATTTTATAAAGAGTTAATAGAACATAGCATGGAAGAAGATAAACTTCCAATAACATTTGTAGCAATTGATAATGATGTCTTAGTAGGTACGGTTGGCCTTTGGAGAGGAGATTTACTTTCACGGCAAGATTTATTTCCATGGTTATCTGCATTAGTTGTTAATCAGGATTATAGAAATCAAAAGATTGGCCAAAGGCTACAACTATTTATTGAAGAATATTGTAGAAATAAAAACTACGAAGAAATATACTTATATACTGATTTAGTTAATTACTATGAAAAAACTGGATGGATTGCTTTTGATAAGGGATATGAATACATGGGTGGAGAAGTAACTATTTATAAGAAGTCTCTTAAAGGCTTGTCTAATTCATAGACAGAAATCCCAATTTATAGAATTGGATAAATAAGAATTGACCGAGCTCTTTAGAGCGAGGGATGCTTCTTGTCCGAAGGGCAAGAAGATGGGAGAAAGATTCAGAAAAATAAGAATTTGTTGAGGTGCGTAATGTTCAATATACATATTAAAGGAAAATTTGAAAATGAGGCACAACTGCTTCAGGGGAAAGAACTTTCTCAAAAAGCAGTTCAATTTAAAGAAGGCAGAACTCTTTTAGAGGCCTTTCGACTTGGATTTGTGCTTAGCTTACCGATAATGTTACCAATGGTCATTTTGTCTGTAATTAGGTGTTCAGAGCTTGATAAACATTTGGAGTTTGATGGCAGTCTTATTGTTGCTATAGTAATAACAGTATTATTAAGACAGGTGCTAATCTATCTACATGAGTTTATTCATGCCATTTTCTATCCGAAAGAAGCAGAAAAGACTGTTTGGAAAGACTTAAAACAAGGGGCTTATTTTGTATATTGTGATGCTGAGGTAACTAAAATCAGATTTATAGTTCTTTGTCTCGCACCATCCATTATTTTGGGAATTATACCGTTCTTTATTTGGTATATTGTTGCTCCAATTTTGGAAGCGGAATGGATTATTTGCATAATGGTATTAACTTGGATGATGACATTTATGTCAATGGGAGATTTTGCAAATGTTTATAATGCTATAAGGCAAGTACCAAAGAATGCGAAAGTTTTTAATCATGGCATGCATTCTTATTGGATAGAGTAATACAAAGCCCAAGTTATCGAGCGGTGCCATTCGCATTTCGCTGCGCTTCATGCTTATGTCGCGCTGTCGCGCTATGCAGCTGCACTCGAATATGTCTGCCTGTGAGCAAGCTCCCGTCAGCCAATTCGGTGCATCTTCGCACCGCTCGTAGAAACGCACAAATCCAAATTTATAGAATTGGACATATCAGAATTTGTAGAGGTGTTGAAGTAGTGAAGGATTACAGTGTACAAAATAAAAAAGCGTGGGAATATAATGCCTATGAGTTTTGGGTTAGAACATTAGGAATACCGACTGAAAGGGCAAAAAAAGATGTTGAAAATCCAATGGGAATGTTGAAACGATATACTGAATATTTTGATTCATATGATGGAATAAAAGTTGCAAATATATGTGGTTCATGTGGAAAAAAGGCAATTCCATTAGCATTACTTGGCTCAGAAGTTACTATCTTTGATATTTCAGAGGATAACAAAAAATATGCTCTTGAAGTGGCTAAAGCAGCCAATGTCAATTTGAATTTTGAAGTTTGTGATATATTAGAAATAGATCTGTCTCAATATGAAAATTATTTTGATGTAGTGTTTATGGAAGGTGGAATTTTACATTATTTTCACGACATTGATGAATTCATGAGCGTTATATATTCCATTCTCAAAAAGGGAGGAAAGTTGATTTGTAGTGACTTTCATCCATTTACAAAGATATCTGATATCTTGAATTTGCAACAACCAACGATGAGTTATTTTTCTACGGATGTTTTTGAAGGTGAGATGGCACATGCGCGATTTTTTGACGAAGATGTGCGACAGAAAATGCCTAAATGCAGTTATAGAAAATATACAATCAGTGAAATTATAAATTCTATAATTAGTAATGGATTATGTTTGAAAAAATTTGATGAACATCCTGCGTGGACGAATGAGAAGATACCAGGAGAGTTTACCGCAATAGCAATAAAATAATTTGTGGAGGATATATGAATACTTTTAATAATGATTTTTGGAAAGCATTGGATTCATTAGTAAATAATTCAGAAATAGTTATAGATAGACCAAAAGGAACTGCACATCCAAGATATCCTGATTTTATATACAAGGTTGATTATGGATATTTGAAGAATACTTCGTCAATGGATGGGGCAGGTATTGATGTTTGGGTTGGTTCTGGAGATAAACAAATAGATGCCATAATGTGTACTGTTGATTTAATGAAACGGGATTCGGAAATAAAGATATTGATAGGATGCACAGAAGAAGAAAAACAGATTGTGTATCAGACACATAATGAAACACAATATATGAAAGGCATTTTGATAAGACGATAAATAAGAAGTTATGGAGACAAATTGTATGGAGATAAAAAACTTATCAAACATATTTGAGGTTCGTAAATTAACGGCTGAAGATGTTGAGATAATTTATGAAATGAGTTGTAAAAACAAGATTTTCTATCAATATCATCCACCTGTTGTTACAAAAGAAAGTATTATGGATGATATGAAGGCATTGCCACCTGGCAAGGGATATAATGATAAGTTCTATATTGGATTTTTTGAAGGTGAAAGTTTGGTAGCAATCATGGACTTAATTCTTGATTTTCCGGCAGAAAAAATATCCTTTATAGGATTGTTTATGATGAATGTAGAATATCAGAAAAATGGTATTGGTTCGAAAATCATCTCTGAATGCAGAAATTATCTACAAACGTTAGGTTATAAGAAAATTCGTCTTGGTGTAGACAAGGGAAATCCACAGAGCAATGCTTTTTGGAGAAAAAACGGATTTATACCTATAGACGAAGACGAGTATATTTGTATGGAATTAGTTATGTAAATACTCAATTAATATAAAATAGGGTGATAAGATGATTAGAATAGCAACAGAAAATGATGCAGAGAAATTACTTGAGATATATTCTTATTATGTTGAGAATACAGCAATTACTTTTGAATATGAAGTGCCATCTGTTGATGAATTTAGAGGAAGAATTCGCCGGACACTTAGCAAGTATCCTTATCTTGTAGCAGAATGTGAAGGGAGGATTGTTGGTTATGCATATGCTAGTGCTTTTAAAGAACGTAGGGCATATGACTGGGCGGTAGAAACAACGATTTACATTGCCAAAGATGCGAGAAAGAGGGGATTTGGCAAGGAATTGTATATGGCATTAGAAAATGCTTTGGCATTACAGAATATTATAAATTTGAATGCTTGTATCGGTTATCCAATTATTGAGGATGAATACCTTACAAAGAATAGTGTTCAATATCATGAACATTTGGGATACAAATTTGTAGGTGAATTTCATAAATGTGGGTATAAATTCGGTAAATGGTATAACATGGTGTGGATGGAAAAATGTATTTCTAAGCACCTGGATTGTCCGCTACAGGTCATGAACTTTGATGAAATCCGAGGGGAATTTTCAAGTAAGTATGGCATACAGTGAATCATTGCTTATATCAAAGTAGAGAAATTGCGTATATGTTGTTGCGGAAGGTAGTTTCGAATTAGAATTAGCTGCAAAGTTAGGAATGAAATTTTTTGGGAGGTCTGATGAGATGATAGATAAGGCAACAAAAAGTGATTGTATGGATATTGCCAAATTAGCTATCCTGATGTGGGAAAATCATACAGTGGAAGAACTTATAGAAGAATTCGAAGCTGTAATACAAGATAAAGAAAGTGCAATTTTTATAGTTTCTATTGATGATAAAAAAATAGGTTTTGCACAATGTCAATTACGCCATGATTATGTTGAGGGTACGAAAACCAGTCCTGTGGGGTACTTGGAGGGTATATTTATCGGGCAGGAATATAGAAAACAGGGGTATGCTAAAATGTTATTATCAAAGTGTGAAGAATGGGCAAAAGAACAAGGCTGTGTAGAGTTTGCCAGCGATTGTGAACTTGAAAATGAGGACAGTTTAGCATTTCACAGGAAGATGGGATTTGAAGAAGCAAATCGTATTGTTTGTTTTAAAAAGACATTGAAAAAATAATAGATATGATTGACGGAAGGAGAGATAACGATGATTACAGATTCTTATGATATTGAAACAGAGCCTATTATTAGCTTGCGGGATTTCTATGGAGAACCCAAGCATATTGTGGATATATGTCTCATTATTTTCTCGAAAGAAATACATAGAAATTTATTGGATACGTTTGATTGCGTTGAAATAGCTAAAATAAGCGCTTGTAACGGAAATAATTCCATTTACAAGATGAATTATAAAGGAACAGAAATCGCATTTTATTTAACAGCAATCGGTTCTGCAGTTGCATCAGCGTACTGCTATGAAGCAAGCTGGCTAACAGGAGCAAAGAAATTTATTATGTTTGGTTCTTGTGGAAGCCTGGATAGAGAAAAAACGGATGGTAAATTCATTGTTCCAACAGAGAGTTATCGTGGGGAAGGGTGTTCTTATTATTTTGCCGAACCATCCGATTACATTGAGATAAAAAATAGCAATAAACTTGCTTCAATATTTAGTGATTTAGGTGTGCCATATGTTCAAGGAAAAGTATGGACGACAGAGTCAATGGTCAGAGAAACAAGGGGACTGGTTTCCAAGAGAAAAAACGAAGGTTGTATTGCTGTTGAAATGGAATTGGCAGGGGTACAGGCTGCATGTGATTTTTATGATTTAGAACTGTATGATTTTCTTGAAGCGGGAGATGTCTTAGAATCCAGTGGATATGAAGTAGAAGGTCTTCGTGATGCAAACCATGATTTTGAAAAATTATATATTGCTTTAGAAGTAGCTTTGCGCTTATAAATATTATTAGAAAAAACAGAAGTTTATGGAGAAAATTTTAATGGAATTTAAAAGAACAAATGGAAAAAATAAGGACTTTATAGAAAATTGTATACTTCTTGATATGGATTTGGATAGACGTGTTGGAAACGAAATACAAAGGGATAAATACAATAAGTATAATCAGTTAGATGAAATACAAGAAGCGATTGTCGTTTATGAAGATAATAAGCCAATTGGTGGTGGTGCTATAAGAAAATATGATGAGGAAGATATAGAATTAAAAAGAGTGTTTGTACATTCGGAATATCAGGGACACGGCGTAGGAACAAAGCTCGTTTCCTTGTTAGTAGAATGGGCTGCGGAATTAGGATATAAAAGAATAATTCTTGAGACGGGAAAAATATTATCGGAAGCTTGTGCCGTATATAAAAAGATTGGATTTCAGGTGATTCCCAATTATGGTCCATATGTGGATATACCGGAATCATTGTGTATGGCAAAGGATTTGGAAAATAAATAAATTATTCGATTCAATTCGGAGGTATGCATAATGGCAATAGAAGGAGTGGAACAACCTGAATTTCTACAGGTGGATGAAAAAACTATACAGTCAGGAGACATTAAAGTGTATGTATGAATATCTTAATAAAAAGGGCGAACTGTATTTTATAGAAGTTAAGAACCAGGATACCTATGTTCCTATAGGAGATGTTACGTTCTGGAAAGAGGACATGCCGATTGTAATCGGCGATAAGTCATATCGTGGAAAAGGTATTGGGAAAAAAGTGATATGTACCTTGATGGAACGTGGAAAATTATTGGGATATGATAAGTTATTTGTAAATGAAATCTATGAATTCAATATTGCTTCAAGAAAGTGTTTTGAAAGCTTAGGGTTCAAAGTTTATGAAAAAACAGAAAAAGGAAACAGATTTGTATGGGAGAACGAGAATGGAGAAAATAAATGTAAGAAATGAGTCCAGAAATGATTATCGGATTGTTGAAAATTTAACAAGAGAAGCATTTTGGAATCTGCATGTTCCAGGGTGCAATGAGCATTATCTGGTCCATGTCATGCGTGAACATAATGATTTCATACCGGAACTTGATTTTGTGGCAGAGACAGAAGGAAAAATTGTTGGAAATATTGTTTATACAAAAGCAAAGTTAGTAGATGAAAACGGGTGCGAAAAGATAGTTTTGACATTTGGACCTTTCAGTATTTTGCCGGAATATCAAAGAAAAGGCATTGGGAAATTATTATTAAATCATTCTTTTAAGAAAGCAATGGAATTAGGATATGACTGCATTGTTATTTTCGGACATCCGGGGAATTATGTATCTTCCGGATTCAAAAGTTGTAAGAAATATAATGTATGCATTGAAAATGATTATTACCCTACGGCAATGCTTGTGAAAGAACTTAAAACAGGAGTTCTGGATGGAAGAAAATGGACTTATTATGAAAGCCCGGTTTACGAGACTGATGAAAAAGAAGCAGAAAAATTTGATCAAACATTTGAGCCAAAAGAAAAAGAATACAGAGTAAGTCAGGAAGAGTTTTATATTTATAGTCATTCTTCTATCAAGTAGAGAGAGTATGTTTCGAAAGAAACATACTCTCCTCCTTGTTTATCAGCATTTTTCCTCATTTGCATTAATATCTGCCAATGCTTCAAAAAATTCTTTGGGTTTGTCATCCATTGTAAAATGACCTGCTCCTTTCAGCATATACAATTTTTTACGAGGTGCTTCGATTTTTTGGAAATAGTCCTTTGACAAGGTATAGGGAACCTGCCAGTCATCTGCACCAAGTATATAGTAAATGGGTACTTTATACTCATAGGATTCTTCGTCTAAATCAAAGTTCATCATTTCATCGTTCAGGCTACTGTTTATTTTTTCAGCACCTAAAAATGCATGGATATCTGAAAATTGAAAAATTGGACTGGTCACCATGGCTTTTAGCAGGGGGATATATGATAGTTTGCTTGGGGCGAGATGATACTTTTGCTGGACAGTGCGAAGTAAGGTGCATTCTTTTATGAAATCTTCTGGTTCACCATAGGGATAGCGCGCAATACTTTCAAGTTTCTTTTGGGATTTCATATCTTTTCTTTGCATTGCGATTTCCATCGCTTTTTCGTATCCTGCTCTTTCTCCTTTTAAAACACTAATTACCTGGCCAGTTCCAACATAATATGCAACATTTTCAGGATGACGTTTTGCATAGATACTTCCCAATACAGAGCCCCATGAATGACCTACTAAAATTATTTTTTCCTTTTGATATCGTTCCTTTAAGTACAAAATGGTTTCATGAATATCTTCTAATTGTAATTCCATTGTTGGTGCTGCTGTTGGATTTTTCGTAAAGGTTTTGCCGGCACCTCGTTGATCTAAATGTACTACTGTGAAAATTTCTTCCCAGTTTTTTTGGAAAATATTTGTCATTAATGACTCGGCACTTGCGAAAGCATGAAGAAAAAGAATTACAGGATTTTCGTAGGATGTGCCTGCATGAAACAGATATTGTTCAATGCCATTGATTTTTTTGTATTCTTCAAAATATATTGGTCTGTTATTTTTGTTTTTCATTATGTTACTCCTTTGTTTTAGCTTGTAAGCGTTCATCGATGGATTTATCAAAGTGTTCAAGCAATTTTATCAAATAAGTGGCGTATTCTTCAGGCATATTTTCTAGTTCTTTGAAAAAATCGGAATTGGTTTCTTTGTGATATTGTATATGTGCTTGATAGGCTTTTTGTCCAATATCTGTAAGAGATAAGCATACTTCATTGTCTGTAGTAGGCGAAATACGTTTACGAATCAACCCTTTTTCTTCAAGCTTATAAACCATCTGCGAGGCGCCACCTCTTGTTATTCCGCGCATTTTGGCAAGAGTCGATACATTAATATCCGGATAATCACCAATAAGTGAAATTGTATGAATTTCGGCTTGTTTTAGAACAACGCCAGGGCTATATTCACGTGGTTGTTTTTCCAATTGGTAGTACTTATGTAGCACTTTTTCGGTTAATCTGGAAATTTTTTTAAAATCATTCATTTCTATCCATTTCTCCTCTGTTTAGTAACTATACAGTATAGTAACTAAACGGAGGAGAAATGTCAAGACTAAATTATTTTTTATAATCACATAATTATAATTGTAAAAGAAGCGCTCATGGTTGTGCTGAAGAATTTATATGTTTATTATGCAAAATTTTGTGTTATAATGTGCTGTGAGATTTAGGAGGATTTTATGTTACAATTTACATTTATTACTTTTTTAATATTATTTTGTATATTTTGTGGGATTATGATATATGATTCCAGAACATTATGGACTGGTTTTTCATTCTTTATAATGATGTTAAACCTAGGAGTTGTACTTTTACTTATTTTTCTAGAATATTCACAGGCATTAGGGAAGAATGAATTTCTGGTTGGAATATTATGGATTTTATTGGGAATAGTGTTTGTTTGTGTTCTACTCTTTCCAGCAATATTGCTAATTATGTTTTTTATAGAGGGATTAAAGGTTATAAAGCATGAAGGATTAAAACCAGCCAATTTGTTATCTATATTGTTTTCGATTTTGTTATTCGCCTATTTGTGTGTATGGCCGATGCTTGGTAATTTAAGTAAGAATATCGTAGGTGTTGCTATTTATGTGCTTATTAGTTTTTCAGTGGTATACATATTATCTTTAATGGCAATGTATTCACTTTCTGCTATTCTTAATCTTATTCATTTGAAAAAAAGTAGGAAATTGGATTATATCGTTGTGCTTGGTTCCGGAATAAAGGGTACAAAGATAACACCATTACTTGCAGGTAGAATCGAAAGAGGTATAGAATTATTGAATTACAATTCTAATGCAATGTTAATCATGTCAGGTGGTCAGGGGCGTGGAGAAGATATTCCGGAAGGCGAAGCAATGGCAGCATATGCGATTGACAAGGGTGTGGATGCAGAAAGAATAATAATTGAACGAAAATCTGTATCAACAGAAGAAAACCTTAAATTTTCAAGGGAACTTATGAGTGGGGAAAGGTCTAGAATTGCTATTGTTACAACATCTTATCATGTTTTCAGAGCATTAATTTTGGCAAGAAAACAAGGCATAAAATGTGTAGGATTTGGCTCAAAAACTAAGTGGTATTTCACATTAAATGCCCTTATCCGAGAATTTATCGGTTATTTGAGTTTGACAAGGAAGAAACATATTTCGCTAATTGCCTTTATGGCAGTTTTAATGATATTATTTATAGGAGTTAATTTGTAAGGGGGAAAGAATGAAACGCGGATGGTTGGTAATAACAATAGTAAGTATTGCTTTATTAAGTGGTTGTAGACATGATTCAGAAAATGGTGTAACCGCGGAATGCAATGTAGATGTTATATATGTTTCAGCATCAGCAGACTGCGATAGGGCAGATGGGAGTTTAGAGTATCCGTTCTCGACGATTCAGGAAGCTGTAAATAATTCAGTGGCAGGTTCGGAAATCATTATTGGAGAAGGAGAATATGAGCCCTTTACAATTTTAGAAGATTCTTCAGGAAAAGAAGAAAAGAGGACTATTATTAGAGCCGCAGATGGAACACATCCTGTTATTCGAGTGCCCGATGGAAGCGTTGCGGAGAATTCTATTGGAATTGATATGGAGAATGTTTCGAATATTTGTCTTGATGGGTTAGAAATTTCCGGAGGAACACATGGTATTTATTACGAAAGCAATACAGATGCTGAGAGTACAGTGTTGAGTGGTATTACGATTCGTAATTGCCGGGTTCATGATGTGAAAGGAGTACATGGTATCGCTGTTTATGCTACGAATGACCGAGTTCCGGTAATGGGGCTTGTGATAGAAGAATGTGAAGTATATGATTGCCGGTGTGGTGACAGTGAGTCAGTGGTCATAAATGGAAATATTGATGGATTTGAGATTAGGCAAAATGTTGTTCATCACAATAACAATATTGGGATTGATATGATAGGATTTGAGGGAACAGCATTACATGATGATTCCTATGATGGTAACATCTATGATGTTGATTTTGTTCGGAATGGAAAATGTTATGGAAATACGGTTTTTAACATTTCTGCATCTGGAAATAATGCATATTTAGAGGAGGGTGAGTATAGCCTTTGTGCAGCTGGGATTTATGTGGATGGTGGTCAAAATATCGCGATATATGATAATGAAATTTCAAACTGTGATATCGGCATTGAAGTTGCAACAGAGCATAATCCGAGGGATAACCCGTTATTTCAGGTTACAGGTATAAAGGTGTATGAAAATAAAATTACTGAGTGCACAGGATTTGCGGGATTGGCTTTCGGAGGGTATGATTCGGAGCGTGGTTTTACTGTAGAGTGTCATTTTTATCAAAATACATTGATTGATAATCCGGTTCAGATTGCGGTGCAGCGTAGCAGAAATAACGAGATTGACCACAATACGATTATCGGAGGTGACACAATAATTGAGTATAGTACGGAGTTGCCCGAAGAGGAAATGGAAAACAATTTTCATGATAATATAGAGAAAAAGTCGGAATAATGAATAGAAAGAATTTTTGGAGGGTGAATAGATATGAAAGAAAGCAAAGCGAAAATTATAATCGGAATTATTTCTTTATTTATTGCAGCAATTTTAGTAGCATTTTTTTCTTGTGTAACTAAGAAAGATTGGATAATATTAGTATTTCTTATTGTCCATGTAATGATTTTCCTTAAGTTTCTTGCGGATGAGCAAGTGGTTAAATGGTTGCTTGAAAAATTCAGTAAAAGAAGCCTCAAGGTGATAGGCGTCATTGGAGTATTTATTGGTATCGCGCTTATGCCACAGTCAGTTGGCACATATGTGGCAGGGGCAGTTGAGTTTATAGCATATGTTTTGTCATTTATGTGTTGGATACTTGGATTATTATTAATTAATACTGCCAATAGGCAGTAAAATTAGAACTTGTAGCTCTGTAATATAAGGGGAATGGAGGTAAATAAATGCGAACAGAAAATGTTGAACTTACAGTTTTGTGTTTGGTTCATAAAGATGGACAATATTTGTTGCAGGATAGAGTAAATAATGATTGGAAAGGATTTACTCTTCCAGGAGGACATATTGAAAAAGGAGAATCCATTGTTGATGCTGTTATAAGGGAAATGAAAGAGGAAACAGGATTAACAATTATCAATCCTAAACTGTGTGGAGTTAAGCAATTTCCGATTGATAACGGTAGATATTTAGTTTTTCTTTTTGAAACAAGTCAATTTGAAGGGGAACTCAGACACTCTAAAGAGGGTAAAATGTATTGGATAAGCAAAGAAGAATTAACAAAAGTGAATTTGGTAAATGACTTTAATGATTTAATTGATGTAATGCTTGATGATACATTAAATGAATTTCAATATGTTATTGAGGGAGAGGATTGGAAGATTGTAAAGAAATAGATAACTCCCAAGATGTAGAATAAAATATAAGTTAACAGAGGAGAGCAATGATGTTACCGTCAATAATAGAAGCGGAAAAGGAATTGAAAATTGCAGGAGAATTAAATCCCGGACCATGGGAAAAACACTCTTTAAATGTTGGAATAGCTGCACGAAATATAGCAGAAAAGATTCCGGATTTAGATGAGGATAAAGCATATATAGTCGGAATATTACATGACATAGGTAGGCGTGCAGGTATCGTCAATATACCGAAACATGTGTATGAAGGATATTCTTTTTGTATGGAAAAAGGTTGGGATGAGGTTGCAAAAATATGTATGACACATTCGTATGTGTTGATGCAAGAGGAATTTGATTACGAACCCATAACAAAAGAAGAGATTGAAATAAAAAAATACATATTAAATTGTCAGACAGATGATTATGATTTGCTTATTCAGTTGTGTGATTCGTTAGCAACCGATTATGGATTTGTTATAATTGAGAAAAGATTTGTAGATGTAACACGCAGATACGGAATTTTGGAAAAATATATAGAGGGATGGAATAAGACATTTGAAATCAAAGAATATTTTGAGGCAAAAATGGGATGTTCTATCTATGATGTTTTACCGGATATAGAGAAAACAACACTTTTATCGCCACCACCGTGGAAACCGCCTGTTAATGTGTAAGATAATTTTATCTCTCTTTTTTTGAACAGAAAATGAGAGGTGTATTGGTTGGATATGCCATATACTTGATGTATAGGAGATGAATTTATGGATTGGATTTGTAGATTAAATAGTGCAATTAACTACATAGAAGAACAGATTGAAAATGAAATTGATATGGAAAAAGTTGCGAGTATTGCAGGATGTTCCTCTTATCATTTTCAGAGAATGTTTGCATACATGGCGGAGGTGCCTCTGTCTGAGTATATTCGCAGAAGGAGAATGTCATTAGCTGCTACAGAATTATTAAGCGGAGAAAACAAAGTCATTGATGTTGCGTTAAAATATGGATATGAATCGCCAACCGCTTTTAATCGTGCATTTAAGAATGTTCACGGCGTAGCACCTTCAAAAATCAGTGAAGAAGGAGTTGTGCTGAAAGCCTATCCACCAATTCATTTCCACATTACAATCAAAGGAGAGAGAGAAATGGATTATCGAATTGTTAAGAAAGAAGCGTTTAAGATTATTGGTGTATCCATGCCATTGGAAAAAGAACTTGAAAAGAACTTTGAAATTGTTCCAAAGATGTGGGAAAAAGCAAGTACGGATGGAACTATTCCAACACTTACAACCATGATGAATAGCGAAGTAAAAGGAGTGCTTGGAGTAAGTGCTTGTAATGATTTAGAGGAATGGAGATATTATATTGCAGTTGCAAGTACATTAGATACGCCGGAACAGTTTGAAGAATATGAAATTCCGGCAGCAACATGGGCAATTTTTACTGGAGAAGGAACAGGTACTTCCGTTCAGGAATTAGAGGTAAGAATCGTAAAGGAATGGTTGCCAACATCCGGATATGAATATGGTAATGCACCGGATATTGAGGTATACCTGAATCCAGATCCGGAGAATGCGGTGTTTGAAGTATGGATTCCTGTTGTAAAAAAATAGGAAAGAATGGGAAGAGTACAGTATGAGTATGTGGAATCCGTGGCGTGGTTGCCATAAATGTAGTGAAGGTTGTAAATACTGTTATATCCACAAGGGGGATTCGAAAAGAGGCGTTAATACGAATATCATTGTAAAAGCTACGAATTTCTATGCACCATTGGCAAAGGATAAAAGTGGAAATTACAAGATGAAATCTGGGCAAACGGTATATGTTTGTTTTTCTACAGATTTTTTATTAGAGGATGCAGATTTATGGAGAGAGGAATGTTGGCAGGTAATGAAAGAACGTTCTGATTTGCATTTTCTGTTTCTGACAAAACGTATTGAACGGTTTATGGATTGTATTCCTGATGATTGGGGTGACGGTTATGAAAATGTGACGGTAGGATGCACCATTGAAAATCAGGATAGAGCAGATTTTCGTTTGAATATTTTTTCAAAATTACCAATAAAGCATAAGAATATTATTTGTCAGCCCCTCATTGAGGCCATCAACATTGAAAAATATCTTGATGGTGTTGAATTAGTTGTGGTAGGTGGAGAATCAGATCGAAATGCACGTCCGCTGGATTATGACTGGGTATTAGATATAAGGAATCAGTGTATGAAAAAGCAAGTGAATTTTGAATTTCGGCAGTGTGGAACCTATTTTATGAAAGAAGGGAAACAATACACAATACCTACAAAGCAACTAATGGCTCAGGCAAGGAAGGCCAATATCAATTATACGATATAACCTAGTAGGAAGGGGCAGAATTATCATGAGATTGCAGAATGGAACAAATTCTGCAATCTTGTATTATGTCTATATGTTTTACAGAAAGAAGGATAAACAAGAAAAGTCCTGTTATCCATGGTACAATGTTTAAAATGATGTTTTTAGGAGCTGATAGTATGAAATATCGAAATGCCAACCATGTATTGCCAGAAGAATTAATTGAAATGATACAGGAATATGTGCAGGGAGAATATATTTACATACCTATAAAAGAGAAATTCCAATCAGAGTCGCTCACTGACTATAAAATGGAATTGGAAAAGCGTGATGCACATATTTATACAAGGTATTTAGAAGGTCTTGGGAATAAGCGGCTTGCGGAGATATATCATCTGTCGGAATCCAGTATTAGAAGAATCATTATTAAACAACGGAAGGGTTATAGAATGATGAGAGAAAAAATTCACAAGATACTTACTGAATGGGGATTGCAGGACGACGAAGTAAAACAAATATACGATACGACTTGGCAGGTAGGGGAACATTATGTGCTGAAGGTATATTCAGATTTGGATATGATGGAGAGAAACATAAAAATATTGCAGACATTAGATGCAATGAATATTCCTGTGGGGCAAATTGTACCTACCAATGAGAAGAAACAATATGTATCCGAGGAGGATGCTTTTTATTTTCTTTCGAAAAAGCTTCCGGGTAGTAATATAGTACAGATTGGTAATGACAAGAATATTGCCTTGTTGATGGGAGAAATCATTGCCGATCTTCATATTGCTTTTAAAAAGTGCGAAGACGGGGAAGTATTTTGGAATAACAGTCTATTGGATGAAATGAATGGCTGGGTCAAAGAAAATTTCCAAAAAAATAACTGGAAGTATATAAGTAAAGAAAATTATGAGAAAATCCTATCAGAATTAACAGCCATATACCATAAGTTACCGGTACAGCTCATTCACAGAGATGTACATTTCGGCAATTTTCTATTTGAAAAAGGAAAATTTTCCGGTTACATAGACTTTGATTTGAGTCAGAGAAATATACGTATTTTCGATATTTGTTACTTTTTGCTTGGAATGCTGTCAGAGAAAGAAAAATTAGAGATAACAGCGGATATATGGTTTGAACTGGTAAGGGATGTTTTTACGGGATATGAAAAGAAACTGCAGTTGTCCGAAGAGGAGAAGAAAGCAGTTCCTTATGTAATGGAATGTATTGAATTACTGTTTGTTTCCTATTTTGAAGACCAGAAGGATGTACGTTGTGCGGAAGATGCTTATAAAATATTCGAGTTTGTATGGAAGCAGGAAGAAAAGATATGGAAAAGCATACCATAAAATGGGAATATGAAGGTGTGGAATACATATTTCACACCTTAGATTCGCTGTTTTCGTATAAGCAAGTGGATAAGGGAACAATTCAAATGATAGAACATATAGAAATGATGCAAAACAATAAGGTTTTGGATTTGGGATGTGGATATGGAGTTGTTGGAATTTGGGCAGCGAAAAAGATTGGAGCTAAAAATGTTGTAATGGCAGATGTTAATATGGATGCATTGGAAATGGCTAGAGAAAATGCAAATCAGAATAATCAGAATGAAATTAAAATAATCCATAGCAATGGTTTTGAGAAAATATATGAATCTGACTTCACGCTTATTATTTCCAATCCCCCATATCATACGAATTTTTCTGTTGCGAAAGAATTTATCGAAGGAAGTTATAAGCATCTGCAGACAGGTGGATGGCTTGTGATGGTTACAAAAAGGTTTGATTGGTATAAAAATAAAATACAATCTGTCTTTGGCGGAGTAAAATACATAAATAGTGAGGGATATTACATATTTATGGCAGAGAAACGCAAATATAAAAGAAATGATCAGTTTAAAAGAAATATATCAAAAAAATTGCAGAGAAAATATAGAAAAAGTGTCCCATATTGGTTTCAATAACCAATATGGGACACTTTTTTAAATTGTAGTTGCATAAGTGAAATTGTTGTGATATCATAGTGATATCAAAAAGAAAGAAGGTATTTCACTATGGAAGAAAAAATTTTAAAAAGAAAGAAAAATGGTATGTTGATTCTGTTGCTTTCACTTCTTATCTATGCGGCAGCAATTGCCGGAACAGTTGTGGGTGGTCTTATGGTTGAGGACGGTGGAAATCCGGTACTTTTAATTGTTAGTATTATTTTTCTTAGTACTACATGGTTGCTTTGGCCTGGACTTAAGGTGTTAAGACCTCAAGAAGCATTAGTGCTTACTTTGTTTGGAAAATATATCGGCACATTAAAAGAGCCGGGTTTTTATTTTGTAAATCCGTTTTGTACAGCAGTAAATCCGGCAGCGAAGACCGTTTTAAATCAGAGTGGTGATGTGCATGATGGTTCCGGTAAAAATGCTACAACCACAGAAGTACCTACAAAGAAAATCTCATTGAAGATTATGACTTTAAATAATAATCGGCAGAAAATCAATGATTGTCTTGGAAATCCGGTAGAAATCGGTATCGCAGTTACATGGCGTATTACAGATACAGCAAAAGCAGTATTTAATGTAGACAATTACAAAGAATTTTTGTCCCTTCAGTGTGATAGTGCTTTGAGAAATATTGTACGTCTTTATCCATATGACGTCGCACCAAATGTAGATACTACAGGAGATGGTGTTGCAGACGAGGGCAGCCTTCGCGGTTCCAGTGAAACAGTAGCCGCAAGGATTCGTGATGAAATTCAGGCAAGAGTAAATGAGGCAGGCATTGAAGTGGTGGAGGCTCGTATCACATACCTTGCATATGCACCTGAGATTGCAGCAGTTATGCTTCAGCGTCAGCAGGCATCTGCTATCATTGATGCAAGAAAAATGATTGTTGATGGAGCTGTTGGTATGGTGGAAATGGCATTAGAGCGTTTGAACGAAAATCAGGTTGTAACATTAGATGAAGAAAGAAAGGCTGCAATGGTATCTAATCTTCTGGTTGTACTTTGTGGAAATCATGATGCGCAGCCGGTTGTAAATTCAGGAAGCCTTTATTAGTATAATATATGGCAGATAATACAAAAAAACAGGTACCACTTCGGCTTTCACCAAAGCTTTATGACGCAATTGCAGCCTGGGCAGAAGATGATTTTCGTTCTGTAAATGGTCAGATAGAATATCTTCTGACCGAATGTGTCAGACAGCGCAAAAAGAATGGAAAATATGTATCAGACGAAATTGATGTACCACCTAAATTAGATATTCATTAAAGGAAGGTATGATAAAAAATGTTTACAATAAGACCGATGGAAAATAGAGACACGGAAGAAGTGCTGGCTATGATGAAGGTATTTTATGATTCGCCTGCAATTTTGCACAAGGCTTCCGAAGAAGTATTAAGACGAGACATTAGAGATTGCGTAAGAGATGTTCCTTTTGTGGAAGGTTTTGTGTTTGAGAAGGAGAACAAGATTGCAGGCTATTCAATGATTGCAAAGAGTTATTCTACGGAATACGGTGGAATTTGTATTTGGATAGAAGACCTTTATATCAAGCCGGAATATCGCGGAAGTGGTATTGGTACACAGTTCTTTTCCTACCTGGAAGAACAGTATGGAGAAAACGCAGTTCGGTTAAGACTTGAAGTAGAGAAAGATAATGCGCGGGCAATTGGTGTATATAAGAAGTGCGGGTATCAGGAATTATCTTATGTACAAATGACAAAAGAGATTTAAAAATTAAAACGGTTAAAAATATAATAAAATTCGGTTGACAAATGGAAACCTCCTGCATATACTCAAAGTAGCAAGTTATAGATAGCTTATGAGAGCCTAATATGCAGGAGGTTTTTATATGACAGTCCAGGAAATGAAGAAGAAAAAACAGGAAAAGGGTTATACATATGCGCAGATAGCGGAATTATCGGGTGTGCCGTTAGGAACGGTTCAGAAGATTTTTTCGGGGGAAACAACAAGTCCGCGTTATGATACCTTGCAGGCATTGGAGCGTTTGTTTGCAGATATATCCATGGTGTGTGAAGAGAGTGGCTATCGGGTAAATAAGCAGCATACACAGGGTAGTTATACTGTTGATGACTACCGTGCATTACCGGAAGAACAGCGAGTGGAGCTGATTGACGGATATTTTTATGATATGGCGTCTCCGAACTTTTTACATCAGCGGATTGGAGGAGAGATACATCGGCAAATTGCCAATTTTATTATGGATAACGGTGGAGGTTGCTTGCCCCTTATTGCGCCGGTAGACATTCAACTGGATTGTGACGAGAAGACTATGGTTCAACCGGATGTGGCAATTTTGTGTCATGACGATAAAGTGAAGAGATGGGGCGTATATGGCGCACCGGATTTTGTGTTAGAGGTGATTTCTCCATCCACGAAACGAAAAGATTACACAAAGAAGTTGTCAAAGTATATGGAAGCCGGAGTAAGAGAATATTGGATTTTAGACCCTTATCAGAGAAAACTTCTGGTATATTTTTTTGAAAGCGAAGTGTGTCCTGTGATTTACGGATTGGATCATTCTGTGCCTATAGGAATTTATAATGGGGAGCTTGAAATTGAGTTTTCAAATATTGCGAAGTGGATTGAGAATGAGGTGCTGGATGAAAGTCATTCTTAAAAAGTAATGGGAGGAGAAAGCAATGAACGGAGAATTAGGGCAGATTTGTCATATACCTTAATCCGTGAAACTTGATAACCTTATTTCGGGCGTATACCCGATAAATACTGGGTGTAACACGGTTTCATTTCTAGTTTTTGTTTTCACCCAATGGGTGAAGATAAAAACATATGACTTTCTCATATTTCCTCTGTGTTTTTAGCACCTCATATAGTAAAATATAAGTATCAATATATGAGGTGGATATTTATGAAAAAACTCGTAATCGAATTTTCCAATGAAAGACTAATTACTCCCAGCGGATTATCTCTTGTGGGACAGATGCTTGGCAAAAGCAGCTTCATTAAAAAGTGCAATAACATGAAGGTTGATGGCAAACGTTCCCAGAGCCAAATCAAAAACGGAGATATTCTTCTTTCTTATATCGGACTTCTTTGTCAGGGCAAGACTTCTTATGATGCTATCAATGAGATGTCTGATGATCCTGAGTATTACAAGCTTGCTCTTGGTATCACAAGGGCGATTCCATCTGCTGAGACCTTACGTCAGCGTATGGATGATATAGGGTCTTCATTGAGGGAAGAAATCCTAAATGCAAATGTTGCCATGTTTCATACCTTCCATGTTCAGCCTTCCGCATTAGAATCCGGGTTAGTTCCTTTGGATCTTGACGTCACTCCTATGGATAATTCAAAAACACATAAGGAAGGAGTTGCACACACATACAAAGGATTTGATGGTTATGCACCAATGATGGCATACATTGGCACAGAAGGCTTTCTTGCAAATACGGAGCTACGGGAAGGAAGTCAGCATTGCCAGTGCAATACACCCGCATTTTTAAAGCAGACACTTCGGCTTGGACATCAACTGACAGACAAGCAACTGTTGGTTCGTATGGACGCAGGGAATGATGCTGCTGAAAACTTAGGCATTCTAATCGAAGACGGTTCCTGGTTTATTGTAAAAAGAAATCTTCGAAGAGGTGAATCCAAAGAAGATTGGATTGCCAAAGTAAAGGAATGCTGTAAGGACATCCGTAATCCTCGTGATGGAAAAACTGTTTACATAGGTTCTTCGTGGAAAGATGTAGCGTATACAGATTCCGAAGGAGAATCAAAAACCATTACCATGCGCATTGTATATGAGGTGATTGAACGAACAACCGATAAAAACGGACAGTTCCTTCTGGTTCCGGATATCGAGTGCAATACGATATGGACCAATCTCGGCTGGAGCGATGATGATATCATAAATGGCTATCATGCTCACGGCGAATGCGAACAGTTTCACAGTGAAATCAAGACGGATATGGATGTTGAAAGACTTCCATCCGGCAAATTTGATACAAATGAGCTGGTCCTTGAATTAACTGTGCTTGCGTATAATATTTTGCGATTAATAGGTCAGGAGTCGTTAAAAAGCAGGCGAGCTCCTAAAACAAAACACCCTGTTAAAAGAAGACGTATCAGAACCGTGATAGGGAATCTGATTCAAATCGCCGGACATGTAACAACTCATGGACGACGGATTGTCTTGGCAATTGGTTGCAGTAATGTATGGCGTCATGCATTTATGGATGTTTATAAGCGTTTTGCTCTGGCCTAAGAATACAAAACAGAAAAAGGCTTGTTAAGGTGCGTCATTTTTGCACCTTATAAGCTGCAAATAGATATAAATCTCGCAACAAACAGGAATTGTGTACTAAAATTCGGTGTAAAGCAATGAATAACATTGATTCTGGGCAGTTCCTGTAAAAAAACAACTAAGTTTCACGGATTCAGGTGATATTTATCATGGAGGAAAATAGAATGTGGCAAGTACAAAAAAAAGAAACTTTTGATATTTGGACAAGTAATGTATGCACTTTAAAAATTGAATATTTTGAAGACAAATGCAGAGTCTATGTTGATTATAAGGGACATAATGTTATTATGCCAATGGGGATGTGGGGATTTGAAGAAGAAATTCAAGATAGAAAGATAAAGTATGAGGTTGAAGGTGAAAAGGGAAATTTTAAAACTTTAAGTTATGTGGTAAAGGAAAGTGATTTAAAATTGTTTTGTGATATGATATTTTTCTTTTTATCTGAGCATAACTTAGATGGAGCATTGAATGACGTGTTTAAATATTAAATGTATTTAATTAGAGGTTATACTTTGGGACTCCCAAAAACTTAACCCCATGCCCGTCTATTAATTAACCATCATGGCTGTTGTGAAGCAATCAAGAAATCCATGATGCTAATTAATAGACGATAGCGAAATTTTGCCGAGTTGGGTACACGAATATTACAAAATAAAATATATTGATGGTAACGTATTCTTAGTAATATAATGTTGAAAAAGGGTGCGTTTCTTTTATAAAAAAATTCTCCAAGCGGGATTTTACATTAGGATTCATGGAAGGAATCATAGGTGTGTGCGATTCTATAGAAGGTGCACAGGATATCTACTATGGAAGTATGGGAGATAGGGACGCATGGCGGTATTATTTTATACAAAAGAGAGAGCGAAGCAATGAAGTGGATGCAGATATTTTAATGAATTCAAAAGTGTGGGAAGCAAGTGGACACGTTTCAGGATTTTCCGACCCGTTGGTGGATTGTAAGGAGTGTAAAACAAGGCACAGAGCAGATAATTTAATTGATGATTTTGCGCCAGAAGCCAATGCTGATGCGATGACACAAGAAGAAATGAATGCATATATCAAAGAACATAAGGTAATCTGTCCGGTGTGTGGAAAGTCCAACTTTACAGAAATACGTCAGTTCAACTTGATGTTTGGTACGAAAAGGGGTGTCACAGAAGAAAGTGGGGCTATGATTTATCTAAGACCGGAAAATGCCCAGGGTGAATATGTAAATTTTCTTAACGTACAAAGAACTATGCGAGCGAAGCTTCCTTTTAGCATCGGTCAGATTGGAAAGGCTTTTCGTAACGAAATAACACCGGGAAATTTCACCTTTCGAACCATTGAATTTGAACAAATGGAATACCAGACATTTTGCAAGAAGGGAACAGATAGTGAAACTTATGAATATTTTAAGGAATATGGAATGGAATTTTTTCAATACCTAGGATTACCTAAGGAAAAATTGAGATTTCATGACCATGAGAAATTAGCACATTATGCCAAAGAGGCATGCGATATTGAGTATGCTTTTCCTTTGGGATGGGGGGAAATCAATGGAACCCATAACCGTACTGATTTTGATTTGACAAGACATCAGGAATTTTCAAAAAAATCAATGGATTATTTAGAGGAAGAGACAGGAGAAAAATTCGTGCCATATGTAATTGAATCCACATATGGATTAGACCGGATTATATTAGCATTGCTATTTGAAAATCTGCACGAAGAGATGGTAGGAGAGTCAGATAAAAGAATTGTTTTAAATATTGCGCCTAAATTAGCACCAATAAAAGTAAATGTTTTGCCGTTGATTAAAAAGAAGCATTCTGAAATGGCAAAGCAGGTATATCATCAATTGATGCCGTATATGATGGTGAATTATGATGAAACAGGAAGCATTGGAAAACGATATCGTCGTGGAGATGCAATTGGAATACCATTTGCAGTTACCATTGATGATAACACATTAGAGAATGGAACAATTACCATTCGTGATAGAGATAGTATGGAACAGGAAGTGATACCGATGGAAGGGGTTGTTCCTTATCTTTTGACGAAATTAAAGTAAATTAAGTTGTGGTGCTTGGGTTTCAAGATAGTTAAGAAAATGAAAACAGTACCCTGAGCGGAAGAACTAAAGGTTCTTCCGGCTCAGGGTGCTGTTATGATATTTACTGGAATAAGTAACATCTTCTCCGAACCATTCAGGAGGAACGAAAGCATTGGCTTCCTCTTCCGTTTCAAATTCCACTTCTGCAAGAAGCAGTGGTGCCAGTTCTCCCTCAAAAACATCCAATTCAATGGTTAGTTTTTCTGTAAGCGGTATCAGATAACGTTTCTTGGAAATTACGATGCCATCAACCTTCGGTAAGAGATGCTCATAAGCATCTTTTGTTAATGGAAGGTTATATTCTTCTCGAACCATCAGACCTTTTGACTTATAGGTGAGATAGTAATCGTCATCTTCTCTTCGGATTCGTACAACCGGTTCGGTACATAAATACCCCTGTTCCAACTGACGAAAAGGATACTGGGAGAGAGTTTCCGGTAAAGTATCAATTAAAAATTTACGTTCAATTTCCATAAATGACCTCCTGAGGATTGAAAAAAGTTGTATCAGCTAGCCGTATGTATGCGGATGATATTCTGGAATTATTATAGAAAAAAAAGAAAGAAAAGTAAAGAAAAACAGCAGCCCCATAAAGGAGTCTGCTGTTTTTATGCACCATATATTCTATGGCTATGCCTGCTGCGGTTATGCCTACTGCTGTCCGCCAGACATCTGCTGTTCCTGTTTCATGATCATTTTTTTGACCATTTCACCACCGATAGAACCAGCCTGTGCAGAAGTTAAGTCACCATTGTAACCTTCCTTTAAAGGTACACCGATTTCAGATGCAACTTCCTGTTTAAAACGATTCATAGCTTCCTTTGCCTGAGGTACTGCCATTTTACTTGTGTTAGAACCAGAGTTATTAGATCCACTCATGTGATTCACCTCCAAATTTTATCTTTTATTTTTGATAAGGACATCATTCTGAATCGGCTCATTCTGAGGAATGATGTCCTTTTCAAAACGTTGTCGCTTATCATGGTGTTATTATTTGCAAAGAAAAGAAAAATATAATGGCAATTTTCGGTAACTATTTTAAAATTTATTGTTCCAACTGTTTTAAGAAGGCTTTGGGTGTCATATGATATTTGCGCTTAAAAACCTTATGAAAGTAAGAAAGGTTGTGAAATCCAACGGACAAAGAAACATCCAAAATAGAGGAATTTCCCTGCTCGAACAGTTCCACAGACTTTTCCAGACGTAGATTATTGATGTATTCTACACATGTCATGTTCATATGCTTTTTAAAAAAGCGCATAAAATGATAGTCGCTGAAGTAACACAGCTTTGCTAAGTCTGAAACAGTAAGCGTTTCGGCATAATGAAGCTCAATGTAGTCAAGGACCTGTTTTAACTTATCAGAGGAAGTTCCGGTATCAGAAGAAGAGTTTCTTTCACTATACTGTAGCAGCAGAAAAATGACCTGTAACAACAGGGATTTTAAGGCAAGTTCATATCCGGGAACTGTTTCACTATACAAAGAATTAATCTGTCCGAATATTCTTCGTAAAGAAGCATAAACGGGATGCTCTGGTGTTATCAGGCAGGGCATGGAAAATTCCTGATTTATTAGTGGAGTCAGATAGCGAGTGGAGCAAATATCTGTGGAATTTCCACCTAGAAAATTTATATGAAATACATATGTTTCAGAAAAAATTTCTTCACTAGTGTTAAGGGAAATGGAGTGAAGGAGCAACGGTGGAATAAATAAAATATCGCCTTCATTCACCTCATAATCAATCAAATCAATCTGATAAAAACAGTTGCCTTTTGTAATTAGGGTAAGTTCTGCTTCCTCATGCCAATGGGTAGTGACTACCGGATAATCAGAAGCTAGTCGGGTAAGGTATTTTTGCACTGGGAAAAAAGATTCTCCGTGTTTGGCATCTTCCTTTTGTTCTAAGGCAAGTGAATGTAGTTTTTTCATAGTTTTCTCCTTTTTTCTAAAAAATCCAATAGAGCAGTATCGTGTTATAATAGGCAAATATATTGCAAGAAAAAGTGAAAAATACAATCTATAATAGCAGTATAATACAAAGAACATAATATCTCAACAGAGAATAAAGCGTGAAAAAAATTTTTATGAAAAATGAGAAGAGAGGTATGAAAAATGAAAAGAAAATGGTGGCATGACAAAGTAGCATATCAAATTTATCCAAAGAGCTTTTTAGATACCAACGGAGACGGTATCGGAGATTTGCGGGGAATTATTTCAAAGTTGGATTATTTAAAAGAATTGGGAGTTGATATTATCTGGCTTTCCCCAATCTACAAATCTCCTTTTGTAGACCAGGGCTATGACATTGCAGATTATTATGCCATAGCAGAAGAATTCGGAACCATGGAAGAATTTGATGAATTGCTGGCAGAAGCAAAAAAGCGGAATATGTACATTATCATGGACTTGGTTATCAATCACTGTTCCGATAAGCATGAATGGTTCCGGAAGGCATTGGCAGACCCGGACGGAGAATATGCGGATTATTTTTATTTCAGAAAAGGAAAAAATGGAAATCCTCCAAGTAATTATCGTTCTTACTTTGGCGGTAGTTGTTGGGAGCCGGTGCCGGGAACTGACAAATATTATTTTCATATGTTTGCAAAGGAACAGCCGGATTTGAATTGGGAGAATCCGAAACTGCGACAAGAACTTTACAACATGGTGAACTGGTGGTTGGAAAAGGGATTGGCTGGGTTCCGTATTGATGCTATTATCAATATTAAGAAGAATCTGGAATTTCCTGATTTTGAGCCGGATGGAACGGATGGAATGGCTGGTTGCTGGAAAATGGTAGAAAGTGTGGATGGTGTAGGAGAGTTTTTAGAGGATTTAAAGAAAAATACTTTCCAGAAACATGATGCCTTTACCGTAGCAGAGGTATTTAACATGAAGGAGGGAGAACTTCCACAGTTTATTGGAGAAGATGGACATTTTTCTACGATTTTTGATTTCAGTGCTCATTCTTTAAGCGATGGAGAACATGGATGGTATGATGCGCCACAGGTGGATTTTAAGAAGTGGCGGGAAACAGTATTAAACTCTCAGCTTGAAGTACAAAAAAGTGGATTTGAAGCAAACATTATTGAGAATCATGATGAGCCGAGAGGGGCGTCCCGATTTTTACCGGAATATGCCAGAACTCCAGCCGGAACTAAAATGCTTGGAACTGTAAGTATCCTGCTTCGAGGAATCCCATTTATCTATCAGGGACAAGAAATCGGAATGCAGAACGCAGTATGGAATAGTATTGAGGAATATGATGACATTAGTACCAAGGATCAGTATCATATTGCAAGAGAAGCAGGGCTTTCTGATGAGGAGGCATTAGAAGTTTGTGGCAGAATGAGTCGAGATAATGCCCGAACTCCGGTACAGTGGAGTGATAAGGAAAATGCAGGATTTACTACCGGAACGCCATGGCTTAAGGTAAATTCCAACTATAAAGAAATCAATGTGGAAAGTCAGGAAAAAGATGCGGATTCTGTATTGAATTATTACCGTAAGCTGGTAGCGTTGCGTAAATCTGCGGAATATAGAGAAGTATTTACCTATGGCGAATTTGCTCCGGCATATGAGAATACGGAGACGATTATGGCATACTACCGTGTGGACGAAAATAAGAGGATGTTGGTAGCTGCAAACTTTGGAAAAGAAGTAGCAGAGGTAAAGTTGGAATATCCGGTTAAGCGCGTTGTGTTATCGAATCAGGAGAGCGCAGCAAAGGAAAAAATGCAGAAGCCGGAGCAGACGCTGAAATTGGTAAGCTGTGAAGTGATTGTATTAGAGTGTGAGTAAGATTAGGAGGAAGAAAAATGACAAATAAGGAAATTGTAAAAGGATTTTTTCAAAAGGCATACGAAGAACAGGATTATGATTTTGTAATGGAATATTTTTCAGAGGACTATTTAGATCATAGTCCAGCAGGGGCGAAAAGCAATAAAGATGCAGTGGAAATACTAAAGGGAGCAGCAAAAACTTTTGAAAACATGCGGGTAGAGGTATTGGATTTATTTGAAGAAGAGGGAATGGTTGCAGTCAGACTGCTGTTTCGGGGAATACATGTTGGAGAATTTGCAGGGATTGCACCTACCGGGAAAGAAATTGCTTTTGAAGCGCTGGAACATTTTAAACTGATAGACGGAAAGGTAACAGAGTCTTGGGGATATTGGCCGGATATGGAAATAATAAATAAGCTAAAGGCATAGGAAATATTACTGCGCTGGGGTTATGGACATGAACGACTTAAAGTGATAATCTATAGATAGATTTTAGCTTTTAGGAGGGAATTATGGCAAAAATAGGAGTTTTTTTAGCAGATGGATTTGAAGAAATTGAAGGTCTTACGGTAGTAGACATTTTGCGTCGGGCAGGTGTGGAGGTAAATACTATTTCTATTATGGGAAGAAAAGAGATTCACGGAGCACATCAGATTACCGTATTGGCAGATGCATTATATGAAGAGGTAGCCTTCGACGAATTAGATGGTGTAGTGCTTCCGGGAGGAATGCCCGGAACTACCAATCTCGGTGCACATGAAGGTGTGAAGGAGCAAATTGTTGCATTTGCAGAACAAGGAAAATTGGTTGCGGCAATTTGTGCTGCACCAAGTGTTTTGGGCGAAAATGGAATTTTAAAAGGGAAAAAGGCAGCATGCTATCCGGGATTTGAAGAAAAGCTTTTGGGAGCAGAAGTAACTTTTGAAGAAGTGGCAGAAGCTGGAAATGTGATTACCAGCCGCGGAATGGGAACTGCAATTCCATTTGCATTAAGACTGACAGCGTATCTTGTTTCAGAGCAGAAGGCGGAAAGCTTGAAAAAATCTATTATTTTTCTTGCGGGAGAGGAAAAATAATGAAAAAGTTAGCTGTATTATTTCCCGGTGGGGATATGGACAGGAGAAAACGTTGTTTTCTTATGACAATTTGGCACAGGACGAGCGTTATTCCATTGAGGAACGGCGAGAAAATATCAAAAAGAAAGTATTATCAGAGTTGGCACAGGTAGAGTGGGAAAAATACGATAAAGATATTTTTCTGACTCCTTTGCCTCAGACTTTGCCATTTTTTAAAGGGGGAAAATGCAAAGTAATTGCAGGGACAAAAGATAAATATCTAGCGGCAGAAGAATTACAGAGTTATTGTGAAGAACATGGAATTTCTTATCGACAGTTCGAGGGAGTGGGACATTCCATGGAGGATACGCAAGATGTGTTAAGAAGTCTTGAGATTATGAAGGAGATTGTAAAAGAGTTTTATAAAGAGTATGGAATAAAGGGAGAATAGAGGATGAGTATGAACGAAATTGAAAACTGGTATGACAACGAATATGAGGAATGGGACCGCTTTATCATCTAACGAAGGAAGTGGACAGGAAGAAAGCTTTAGAAGGTGCATTGAAACTTTTGAAAAAGGATGGTATTTTGGTGGCTGCATTTATTTCTCAGTATGCGCCTATTCAGGACTGCTTTGCTTATCTTGATTTTGAGGGTTACGAGGGGGAGATAAATGAGTTGTTGCATTATCTGAAAAATGGTGAAAATAAGGACGGTTCTGGATTTACTACAGCTTATTTTACCAGTGTGGAAGAAGCAAGAAGCCTTATGAATGAGTATGGATTGAAGGAACTGGCATTTGCAGGAGTAGAGAATCTGTTGGGATGTAAAGAACAAGAAATTTTAAAGCGTTCGGAAGAAGAACAAAAGAAGTGGTTGGAGCTTGGAATGGCATTAGCAGAAGACGAAAAACTTTACGGCATGAGTCAACATTTTTTGTATGTTGGAAAAAAATGTGTTGACAAATTTTAGCAGATATGATTTACTGAGTTAGTAAACTGAATTAAAAATATAAAAGAAAGCGAGGTAAAAAACATGATTAATTTAGCGTACACAACAGCAAACTTAATAAACAATAATCAGAAATTTACCTCGATGGTTGTAGAACGGAGATAGCATATTTTATTTTTAGTTGAGTTGCGAAGAAAATAGAATATGTGTCAATTTACATGAAAATTTGTGAATTGGATTCTTACGGAATGAAACCCCGTGGTAGATTTATCTACTGCGGGGTTTTTTGCGTGATTAAGCAGAAACATCATCGGGGAAGCGACACAGGAGGAAAAAGTATGGAAACTAGACAGTATGGAGATACCGTATGTATACATTTTTTTATCAAACCTTTTCAAATTGAAGGTGTGATAAGAAAAGTGAAAAGAGTGAAGAGAAAGAAAACATATTATGAAAATACTATGGAGAATATGTTAGAACAGCAGACAGTGTGGAATAAATTTGAAAGAAATAGAAATTCTGTACAGGAGATGCTGCAAATGAGAGAAAGATTTTAAAATGTTGCAGAAGGAGAAGAAAAGACATGAAGAAGATATTGAAATACATAGCAAAATACTGGTATGCCTATGTATTTGCTATCGCATGTATGGTAACCGCAATTATTTTGGATATGCTGTATCCAATGATTACAAAAAGTATTGTGGATGATGTTATCATAGACGGAAAAATAGAATTACTGGGTGGTTTGCTTGTAACCATTTTTGTAATTGGAATTGGAAGGGCATTGGGTGGATATTTTAAGGAATTTACCTTTGATTGTGTCAGCGTTAAGATAGCATCCAGATTGAGAAAGGATTTGTTTGCTCACATCGAGAGTCTTTCTATGGATTATTTTGATGATACCAATACAGGAGAGTTGATGGCACGAGTAAAAGATGATGTAGATCATATCTGGAACGCCCTTGGATATGTGGGAATGTTGATTATTGAGGTTGTTATTCATGTATCCATTGTGCTGTATTGTATGTTTACTTTGAACTGGAAACTAGCCTTTATTCCGTTAGGGGCTATGATTCTTATGGGATTTACTGCTATTTATATGGAGCGGAAATTGGATAAAGTATATGAGTCTATCAGCGAGGAAAACGCAGTGCTTACCACCATTGCAGAAGAAAATCTTGCAGGTGTTCGTACCGTAAAGGCATTTGCCAGAGAAAAATTTGAGATTGATAAGTTTTTGTCACACAACAAGCGATATTATGACTTGAACATGCAGCAGTCCAAAATGTTGGTGCGGTATTATCCTATTTTCCAGTTTACCGGAAAGCTGCTTCCGGTTGTTATGGTTATTATAGGAGGTATGCAGGTGATTGATGGAAAGATGTCATTAGGAAGTCTGGTAGCATTTTCAGAGTATTGCCGCAATATTGTGTGGCCAATGGAGATGTTGGGATGGCTTACCAATGATTTGTCTTCTGCCATTGCTTCCTGTAAGAAAATCAACAAGATTTATCAGCAGGAATCTACCATCAAGGAAGCAGAAAAAACGGTAAAATTATCAGAAGTTACTGGAACAGTTGCTTTTGAACATGTCTCTTTTGAACGTGGAAATCAGAAAATTTTAGAGGATGTTTCCTTTACACTTCCGGCAGGAAAGACCCTTGGAATTATGGGGGCAACGGGAGCAGGAAAGACATCTATTGTAAATCTTTTAATGCGTTTCTTTGACGTAAATGCAGGAAGTGTCAAACTGGACGGTGTAGATGTGAAAGAATTAGGCTTGCAGCAGATTCGCAGTAATATTTCTACCGTAATGCAGGATGTATTTCTGTTTTCCGATACCATCGAAGAGAACATCAAGATGGGACAGCGAGAGACCATGGAAAATCCTGTTATGGTGCATGCAACAGAACTGGCGCAGGCAAAGGGATTTATTGAGGAGATGCCCTCGGAATACGATACCATTATCGGAGAGCGTGGTGTTGGTCTGTCAGGAGGACAGAAGCAGCGTATTAGTATTGCCAGAGCAATAGCAAAACATAATCCAATTTTAGTATTAGATGATTCTACATCTGCTCTTGATATGGAGACAGAATATGAAATACAAAAGGCGTTGGATTCTTTGAAAGATACTACAAAAATTATTATTGCTCACCGTATTTCTGCGGTGCGTAGGGCAGATGAAATCATTTTCCTAGAGGACGGAAAAATAAAAGAACGTGGAACACATGAAGAATTGATGGCACAAAAAGGGCTGTATTATGATACTTATCAGGCACAGTATGGATAGGGTGCCAATGAGGAAAATGTAAAGCATTTTTTTGAGTTTGAAAAGAGAAAGTAGGTGTAAGAGTGGCAGTTAATTCATTTCGAGAAGATGAACAGTTAGAAGGAATGGGAAAAAAAGAAACCCTCAAACGACTGTTTTCGTATCTCTTTAAATATAAAACGGCGGTTATTGGTGTATTAGTCTGTATGTTGATTACCGTAGTGATATCTTTGGTAAATCCTCTTATCATTGAAAGAGCGATTGACGTATATATTTCAAAAAGTGATATGGCAGGACTTATGAGACTTGCAATATTTACAATAGTGTTGAATGGTATTTTTATCATCATGGTAAAGATAAGAATGTATGTGATGGCAAGGATATCGAATAAAATTTTGTTGGATATTCGACAGGAACTGTATGAGCACATTCAGACTTTGTCATTTTCTTTTTTTGACAGCAGACCCACCGGAAAGATTTTGGCAAGAATTATCGGGGATGTAAATTCATTAAAGGAAGTGCTTACCAATGCAGTGACAACATTGATTCCTGATTTTGTTACTGTTTGCGGAGTGGTGTTAATTATGGTGGTAAAGGATTGGCGGCTTGCTCTGGCATCCTTGTGTAGCATTCCGTTGATGATATTGGCAATCTGGTTTATACAGAAATTTTCCCATGTACGTTGGCAGATTTTTAGAAAAAAAGGTTCTAATCTGAATGCTTATGTACATGAAAGTATTGCAGGAATGAGCGTAGTACAAAGTTTTCGTGCAGAGGATGAGACAAAGGAAGTTTTTTCCGGTCTGGTAAAGGAGCATGAGCAGTCTTTTGTTGGGGCAGTCCGACTGGCAGATATGTTTGGTGGTGCAATTGATTTTTGTTGGGGAATTGGAGCAATGGTTTTATATTGGGCAGGTATTAAAATGATTGGTGCAGAATATGTCAGTGTAGGTACACTGGTGGCATTCGGAACTTATATTAGTATGTTCTGGAATCCGGTCATGAATCTGAGTAACTTTTACAATCAGATTATTACAAACCTGACGGCAGCAGAGCGTATTTTTGAGATTTTGGATACGCAGCCGGATATTACAGATGCCGAAGAAGTAGAAGAATTACCTGAGATTCAGGGAAAGGTAGAATTTGAACATGTGTCTTTTACTTATGATGAGGGAACACCGGCAGAAACAAAGGTGTTAGAAGATGTAAGTTTTCAGATACAGCCGGGTGAGACCATTGCATTAGTAGGGCCGACAGGAGCTGGAAAGAGTACCATTGTAAATTTAATCAGCCGTTTTTATGATATTCAAAAAGGAAGAATTCTCATAGATGGTTATGATGTGCAAAAAGTGTCCATTCAGAGTCTTCGCCAACAGATGGGGGTCATGACTCAGGAAAACTTTATTTTCCAAGGAACCATAAGAGAAAATATTGCTTATGGAAAAATGGATGCTACGGAAGAAGAAATCATAGCGGCAGCTAAGGCAGTAAATGCCCATGATTTTATCATGAAAATGGAAAAGGGCTATGACACTGTATTAAAAGAGCGCGGTGCAGGGCTTTCCATTGGACAGCGTCAGTTAATTGCTTTTGCAAGAACTATGGTAAGCATGCCCAAAATACTGATTTTGGATGAGGCGACCTCAAGTATTGATACCCATACGGAAATTTTAGTACAGCAGGGAATTGAGGCACTGTTAAAAGGACGTACCAGTTTTGTTATTGCACATCGATTGTCTACGATTCAAAAGGCAGACAGGATTTTTGTGATTGATAAGGGAGGCATCTTAGAGCAGGGAAGTCCGGCAGAACTGATGGAAAAGAAGGGACATTACTATAATCTATATATGGCGCAGTTCAAGAATATTTAAATGCGGAGTTTGGAGGTAAATAGCATGAATTATAAATTAGTATTAGAACAACAATTAGCAATCGATTATAACTGTACATTAGAAGAAGTACAAGGAAATGAGAATATCATTAAGCCAATGAAACGTAATGTTGGCGCGAGACCGATAGGCGAAGATGATTGTATGTTTAAAGCCGTATGTTACGGGGGAAAGTTGTTAATCATGGCAGATGAAAAAATTCTTGATTGGTGTAGGGAAAAGTTATTGAGACGCGATGCGGCTTGGGTTTCTGAACCGCAGGTTCTTTGTGGAATTAATGAAAAATTGAGAGAATTTGGACATTGTCTTGCAGATGTACATCATTATTATCTTCCGGTAGGAGAATCTGAAATAGAAGAGCGGTTTCCTATAAAATGTTTTGAGGGTGATGAAATCATGCAGTTCGAAGAGGACGAGCGTTTTGGGGAAGCTCTTTTATTTGAGGAAGATACGCCGGATATGATTGCAGTATGTGCCATGGAGGGCGAAGAGATTCTGGGAATGGCTGGTGCTACGGCAGATTCTGAAAATATGTGGCAACTCGGAGTGAATGTAACGGAAGCCGGAAAAGGAAAAGGTGTGGGAACCTATGTGGTTTCTGTTTTAAAAAATAAAGTATTAGAGAAGGGAAAAGTGCCATTTTACGGAACCGTAGAATCTCATATCAAATCACAAAAAGTTGCGATTCAGGCAGGATTTATACCAGTATTTTTAGAAATGTTTTCAGAAAAATACTAACAAGGTGTGTACACAAGGCAGGAGGTAGAAGTTTTATGGCAAAAGAAAAAAATATTTTTATTGAAGGATTACAAGGTTCTGGAAAGAGTACCTTGCTTGCCAAATTGTCCCAGAAGTATCAGGATTATAAGGTTTATCGGGAGGGGGATATTTCACCCGTAGAGCTTGCCTGGTGCAGTTGCATGACAGAGGAAGAATTTGGAAAGGCTTTGGAAGAATTTCCGGATTTAAGGCAGGAAATACAATCCCATACCGTACAGGAGGGAGAAAGATATATCACCGCATATACCTTGATTTTGGCAGAAGACAGAAGGTTCTATGAATACATGGAGCAGTATGAGATTTACAATGGAAGAAGAACTTTTGAGGAGTTTCGTAAGATTATTTATGAGCGATATCAGAATTTTAGAGGAGCAGGAAACCTGTTTGAATGTTCTTTTTTACAAAATACAATGGAAGATATGATGTTATTTTATCAGCTTTCGGATGAAGAAATTTTAGAATTTTATCGTGGTGCTTATGAAAAAATGGAGCAGGAACATTTTCGGATGATATATCTTGTTTCTAAGGACATAGAACAGGATATTTTGAAAATCAAAAAGGAACGTTCTGACGAAGAGGGAAACGAAATGTGGTATCCTCTTATGATGAATTATTTTACGACCTCTCCTTATGGGAAAGAACATGGATGTAAGGAATTTTCAGATTTGATAGAGCATTTTAAGAGAAGAGAAAAGTTGGAAAAGATGATTATAGAAGAGGTAATAAAAGAGAATTGTATTTGCTTGCCTGCCAAGGAATATGATTTTGAAAAGTTATGTGAAAAACTAGAAAGATAAAGGAGCAGTACGATGATAAGAAACGCCAGAATGGAAGATTACCAAGAAGTGGAAAGAATTATGCAGCAGGTGCAGAATCTTCATGTTGCATGGCGACCAGATATTTATCAGCCCATAGAAACAGTGCTTCCTGTGGAAGAGTATCGTGAAATGATGGAAACGGAAGCAATCATAGTAGCAGAACAGGAAGGAATGGTATGTGCAGTTTCTGTATTTTTGGAGCGTACATATCAGAATTCTACTCATGTGAAAAGAAGAGTATTGTTTGTGGATACTATGGCAGTGGACGAAGAATATCGTGGAAAAGGAATCGGTACAGAAATGTTCGACTATCTGAAAGAGGTGGCGAAAAACAGGAAGTGTGACGGAATAGAGTTACAGGTAAATGCCAGAAATGCAGCAGCAAAGCGAATGTATGAGAAATGTGGATTCACAGAGAAGTCTATTAATATGGAATTGATGATTTAGTAGTTTTCTCATGGAGGAATGAAAAGTGGAGAAAGAGAAGATTACCATAAGAAGTTATGAAGAAAAGGATTGGAATCAACTGATAGAGGTTCATGATGCTGCGCGAAAAGAGGAACTGCGATGGGCAAAATGTGAACAGGCATTTGTTTCGTTAAAGGAAGATTCCATCAGAGAAAGATTGTTTCAACATGAGATTTGTGTTGCGTGCATGGAAGAAAAAATAGTAGGATTTTCTGCATACACAGAGGATGAATTAGCTTGGTTGTATGTGGATCCGGCTTATGCACAACGAGGAGTTGGAAGAATTCTTACACAGTATGTCATTGAGCATGCGTCAAAGCGACCGCTCAATGTGCAAGTTCTGGAAGGGAATCTACCAGCGCGTAAACTTTATGAAGCTTTTGGCTTTCAACTGGTAAGGACAGCGTGTGGTATTATGCCCGGAAAAGAAGAAGTTGAAGTAGTAGTAGAGTGTATGCAGAGAATTTTTCAGTAAAAATGGATAGGGTTAAATTGGGAGGTTAGACATGAATTATAAAGTTGTAGATATGGAGAAATATTACCGTAAGGGCGTATATCGTCATTTTACGGAAGATTGTAAATGCTCTGTGTCCATTACAAACAAGGTAGATGTGACAGAGTTAGTGGAATTTTCAAAAAAAACAAACACAAAGTTCTATGTGAATTTTCTTTATGTACTGTCGAAAGTGTTGAATTCAAGAGAAGATTATCGGATGCAATATTTGTATGAGAAGCAGCAGTTGGTAATATTTGATAAGGTAAATCCGGTACATTATGTATTTCATGAGGATACAGAAACTTGTACGGTGGTATACACTGAGTTTCAGGAAGATTATCAGAAGTTTTATCAGCAGTGTGTATTAGACATCGAGAAGGCAAAGCAGACTCGTGAGTACGGATTGGATTCCGTAAATCACCCAAATTATTTTGATGCATCCTACATTTCATGGCTTTCCTATGAGTCTCTGCATATAGAATTGCCAGACGGTTATCTGCATTTTATGCCTATTGTAAATTGGGGCAGATATCAAGAGGAGAATGGAAGGTATGTGATGCCGGTAAGTGTAAGAATGAATCATGCAGCAGCAGATGGTTATCTGGTAGCGAAAGTTTTTCGGCTATTAGAGGAGGAAATCAAAAAGGGCCTTTAGCACTATAGAGATACGAAGGAGGTATAATCATATGGGAAAAAAGAAAAGAGAACATATTGTATTTGATCAGACATTAAAACAGAAGAAGAGGATTCCGTTTGCAAAGGTCAATGGGAATAGGTAATTGCGAAACAAGTTCGCAATCCTGATTGAATACAAGGATAGAATCCTGCAATGCAGGATTCTTGGTATGAAAAGTGGATACCAGGTATTTTTTGGCACACGAAATAAATCCCATGGATTTATGGAATTGGTAAGCCCTATGCGATGAGAGGTTTCAAACTTCTAAGATACTGGTGTTTATGTATTTTATCAGCAACCATCACAGTAACAAGCTGGGTAATACCGGCGAGAAGAAGATCTGCATGGAGCGTTTTCTCATTTTGAGTTTTACGTCCGGCAATACAGAAACTATCTTTAAAGTGATTGATAGATTTCTCTACATTGACTCGGATTTTGTAAGTTTCATCCCATTCGGCGGAACCGCGTTCGACACCCGGATACGCGCGGAGGTTTTTCTCCGGATAGATGTAGATCATTCGTCCGCAGGAAGAAGTTGTACAGGGGTTATCGCAGTGGCAGACGCGACGTTTGGATTTATCTGCCGGATTGTATTCCCATTTCATTTTGGGGCATACAAACTTCATGGTTGGAATCTTGCTTTTTAAATGAGATTTACTTCCTTCTCTTTTCATTGGGAGTGAAGGATCGTGAGGGCAACAGGGAATGCCGTTCTCGTTGAATGTGCAGCCGTTTTCTTCCATGGAGAGTTTTACTCTAAGGGGAATGAAAGCTTTTTGAAATCCGATTTCTTCAAAAAGAGATTTGTAGATTTCAATCGTATCAAAGGCTGCATCGCCCAGAAAAGTCTTTGGCTCAATAAGCGGATGTTTCTGGAAGAAATCAATCAAAACAGGAAGTAATGCTTTTGAGTCGGCGAGTGACTTATCTTCGTCCGGAGAATCCGATTTTTTCTCCACAACGATATCAGGATGAGCATTCAGAAAGTCTTTGTTATAGAAAGTGATATCACGAACAATGCCAAGCCCATTTGTAATAATGCCAAACTTGTAAGCGTAACAGAAATGTCCATTAATGTACATTTGTTGGATAGCCTGATTAGAAGCAGCATGGGAAGGCATGGAACCATAGGCAGCCTTATAAGGGTCGTAAGAATCATCAAGGTTATGGGATTTTTTAAAGGCTTTCAGCTGTTTGATAATACGGTTAGCATATTTGGGATTATTTTCAGCGACCCAGGCTTCTATACCGGAGGTATCGAAGATGGTCATGGATGCAAGAGCAGAATCAATCTTTTGGCAGATCGGTTCGGTCAGATCAACCAAGTGGTCGAACATAGATTGTAAGTCCAGTAAGAAATCCTGTTTAAAACGAGTGAATTTTGAGGCATCGGGAACAACATCAAATCCACAGAAATCACGCAATTCCTGAGAGTATTTGAGAAAGACAATCAGAAGCATATCAGTCGGGATTGAGAAGATACGCTGGATCAGAAGAGCTTTGAGCATAGGATAAAGCTGATGTTTGCGAGGTCTTCCGGTACGAGCGTGAAAATGAGACACAAAAGAAACAGGAACAATTTCATCAAGGTTAATGGCTTCATCAAGAAGTATTAGAAACTGATATTTGTCATTGTCAAATTTATTTTGACAATCTTCAAAAACTTCTGCCAAAGTGAGCTGCTTATGTGTTATCATATGAGTATATCTCCTTTCAGGTGGATGGTTGATTAGTTTCTCGACAATTCTATTTTACCATAAACCTTGAGGAGATATTTTATTTTGGCAACAAAAAAATGCTGTATTTATGCGGCTTTTGGCGTTTCGCAAACGCCTAGGTCAATGGGAAAGTAAAAAGGAGAACTGAAAAATTAGGAGAAAGAATATGAGAATAGAAACAGAGCACTTGATAATTCGTAATTATACATTAGCAGATAAAGAGGATTTGTGCGAGTACATGTTGCAACGAGTAGATGCAAAGTTTGAGGCATATCCTGATTTTACAAAGGAAAAGGCAGAGGAAGAAATCAAATTTCGTTGTGGAAGTGATGAATTTTTTGCCATTGAGCTAAAAGAAGAACAAAAAGTAATTGGAAATGTATACTTGGGGAAAAGAGAGTTTCATGGAAAGGAACTTGGCTATGTATTAAACGAACATTATCATGGAAAGGAGTATGGAAGCGAAGCAGCAAAAGCCGTTGTTGCATGGGCATTTCAGGAAGGAGTACATAGAATTTATGCAGAGTGTGCGCCTGAAAATACGCCATCTTGGAAACTGATGGAGAAAATCGGAATGAAACGGGAAGGGCATTTTATAAAAAATGCAACTTTTTATGCAGATGAGAACGGAAAGCCGATTTACTGGGATACTTATGTGTATGCGGTTTTGAATCCGGCGGAGGTTGATAAATAATGGAAAACAATATTGTAACGGAACGTCTGATTATTCGAAGAACCAGAGGGGTAGATATGCCTTTCTGTTTCAGTATTTGGTTAGATGCTGAAATGGGAAAATATCTGGCAGATCCACCCAGAGAAAAAGCGAGTGAGACTTATCTTGAGTTTAATCCTGAATCGCAACCAGAGGAAAACTGGTATTATTTTGTGGCTGAATCCAGAGAAACTGGGGAGCTCATTGGAACATGCAGTATAGGATGTAGTGAAGATAAAACAGAATGGGATTTGGGATATTGTATACATAAAAGGTATTGGCGTCAAGGTTATGGAACAGAAATGGTAGAAGCTTTAATCGAGTATGGTCGTCAAAATGGTGGACATGTTTTTACTGCAAATGTGGCAAAGGAAAATCCGGGGTCTAATGGAATTATGAGAAAGCTTGGATTTCATGTGGAAAGAGAAGAAAGTTTCCAAAAGAGTGGAACAGAGATTGTATATCCCGAATATGTTTATAAATTAGAGGTTGATGGAGATATAAAAGGATGAATGGTCCTATGTCAAGATTTAGCACAAATTAAAATGAGAAGTTCTGCCAGCTAAGCTGCCGGCAGTAATTTCGCCCTCTCATACAGTTTTTCAAATTCATCAGGAGACACATAGTCACAGTGACTATGTATTCTGACGGTGTTATAAAAGGTTTCAATGTATTCAAAGACAAGCGAATAAGCATGCTTGTAGTTTCGAATATGAAATCTGTTAAGCCATTCTCTTTTAATCAGGGAATGGAAGGATTCAATGCAGGCATTGTCATAAGGGTAGCCCTTGTGAGAATAACTACGCTGCATATTTTCTGTGGCTTCACGCCATGCGTTAGAAACATACTGGCTGCCACGGTCTGAATGTATAATCAAAGGCAAATCGGTATTTCGAACAGCCTTTGCTTTATTGATTGTTTCAATTACGGAAGATACTTCCATAGTGTCAGAGAGCGTCCATGCAATAATCTTTCTGGCAAATAAGTCCATAACGCAATTAAGATAGACAAATCCATCCTGTGTCCAGATATAAGTGATATCGGTGCACCAGACAGCGTTAGGACGTTCAGGGTTGAACTGCTCATTCAGGATGTTATGGAGTTCACTGCTAAAATCAGAGTCTCTGGTAGTAGTGGTCCAAGGCTTGACCCATTGAGCTTTTATACCCATTTCGCGCATATATTTACCTACAGTACGCTCTGCAATGGTTTCGCCAGATTTGCGAAGTTCCTGTGTTATTTTAGGAGCGCCGTAATTCTGTTTAGAATCATCATAGATTTTCTGGATTTCCTTTTTGACAGATTCTTTTCGCTGTCGAGTAGGAGAGAGCTTACGGTTTAGAAAGGCTCTGTATCCAGAACGAGACACGCCTAAAAATTTCAGCATTCCAGAAGTAGAGACGCGGCGTTTAGTAACTTTAGATGCCTCTACCTTTGCAGAAACTTCTGTATAGATAGCTTCTGTCAGTCTTTGCCCAGAATGCTGATGGCTTTTTTTAACACATCGAGCGCATCCTGAGCATCACGAAGCTCCCGTTTCAGACGAGCGATTTCCTTTTCTTCGTCAGAGGCATAGTTTCCGGATCCTCTAACTGGGATGTCGCCATCAGAGTCTCTATATTGAGCTTCCCACCTGGCTAAGGTGCTAACACCTATTCCGAGATTCTTGGCACATTCAGCCTGAGTGAGATCAGGGTGTTCCTTACGATAGTTGACAGCATCCAACTTGAACTGCTTAGTGTGTTGTTTTCTTGGCATAATGAGTACCTCCTCTTGGTATTATATAATATTTTCAAGGGAATATCTCATTTTATTTTGTACTAATTAGATGCTAACACTAGAATAGTGTAAATCAGAAAATAATAGATGCAGTATTGCTAAGGCAGAGATAATATGTCCTAATTCATTGGCACTCATAGGAATTTATTCTACTGTACAAATTGGGATGGATTGCAGTGGGATGCAGGTTGCCATCATGCACAGCTTTCAAAGGTGTAAAAAGAATTTTTGAGGAACTCTCACAATTTCCTATAGACTCAGCATTTTTAGATAATATGCGAAAAATATCCAAAAGCAAAGATGTTTCGGAATTACAGAATCTTATGAAATTACTTATTTTATATGCGGAAAGTTACACTTTGCGAGAAAAAGATTTGGAAGAGCCTTCCAAAGATTCTATTTCAGGTTCCTATGAAGAAATGTATTCAAATTGGCGAAATAAAGTAGAGGAATCAGCAGCCAACGGTGACACCTTTTGCTCCTTTTGAACATGTGTTCATTGCAATGCATGATTTCAGATATTGCGTCGGAGGTAAAGATAGGAACATATGATATTATGGAGGCCTATAATCCTGTAGGTGTAGTTATTCTTGTAGCATTTCTGATTGTATTTATTCTTGAAAAGGTGGCAGGTTTTAAGAATTATGATGATGCACATTTTACTGAAGTAATGCTGATAAGAGATGCTGAAGATGAGAAAAGATTTAAGGCAATTTATGGGCTGAATGAAATAAAAAAGGAATATTGAAATTTCAAATTGTAGAAGTAAACAAATAAGAAGATGTAGAGGTGAACTATGAATATAGAAAAAGTAACGGGTGAAAAAAAACAATATTTGGATTTATTGTTATTGGCAGATGAACAAGAGGATATGATTGATAAATATCTTGAGCGTGGTGAAATGTTTGTTTTAGATGACCATGGTGTAAAGGCGGAATGTGTTATTACAAAAGAATCTGAAGGAGTTTATGAACTTAAAAACATTGCTGTATTACCGAATTATCAGCGTAAGGGTTATGGAAAATATTTGATAGAATTTCTTGTTAAGCATTTTTCAGATTGCAATGTGTTGTTTGTAGGAACAGGAGATTGTCCTTCAACCCTTTCTTTTTATCATAACTGTGGCTTTACAGAATCACATAGAGTAAAAAATTTTTTTGTAGATAACTATGATCATCTAATGTTCGAGGATGGTATACAATTGGTTGATATGGTTTATTTGAAAAGAGTATGCTAACGCCAAAGTTATAGAATTGGACAATTGTATGGGCGCAGAGATAAAGAAAATTAGAATTTATGAAGGAGAGACGAAACAAATGAATTATTTATTAATGAATGAGTCTGACGTTGAAGAAATAGCCAAGCTATATATGGACTACTACAACAATAATGAGGATGGATGTTGGAAATATGAAAAGGCATGTAAAAGAATTCATCAAATGGTTACGATAGAAGATTCACTTTGCTTAATCCAAAAAGATGACGAATCCAATACAACTGGATTTGTTATTGGATATTTTAAAGAATATGATGATATATCTATTTATTACCTTGAGGAAATTGTTATATTTGCAGGTTATCAAAACAAAGGATATGGAAAACAGTTACTTAATGAAATCGAGAAACGTGTATTGGAATATGGAGCCAAACATATCGAACTAACTAGTGTTAATGATGAACACCATATGCATTTTTATAAGGGATTTGGGATGTATGCAGCTACCAATCTAAAGATTATGGGAAAACACTATGAATGATGAATATGAAAGAACTCGGTAAATCCTAATTTATAGGAGGAAAATATTAAAATGGATAATAAATGGAAAGAATTATATGATTTAGCAAAGAAAGCAACGAATCCTAAAGATATATCAGATACTATATCGGTCGGAAGCGTCGGTGCGGCAGTATTAAGCAAAAGTGGAAATATTTTTACAGGTATTTGTATAGATACAAGTAGTTCTCTTGGGATGTGTGCAGAGAGAAATGCAATATCAACAATGTTTTCAAATGGAGAATTTGAAATTGACAGGATTTGTTCCGTTTATTTAGATGGGACAATTATGCCTCCTTGTGGAGCTTGCCGAGAGTTTATGATGCAAACAGGAATCAACGCAAAGAACATAGAAGTTCTTGTTAGTGAGGATAAAGTTATGTTGTTGGGAGACTTATTACCTGAATATCCTTACTAACGCTTTTTGTAAGTCACTATTATATATGTGAATATATTGGTGAAACAGAAAGAAAATTAACGGAAAGAGAAGTTGAGGTAGGACTTGAGCCAAGATGGATTTCTATAAAGGAAGCAATAGATATATTTTCTAAGTATCAAGATTATGCCAGAGAAAACGAAATGAAACGAGGTGCGTATTTAAGAGAATATAATGCACTATTACATTTTATGGATAAGTAAATGAATCCCAAGTTGCCAGGTTTATAAAAGAAAGTAGGTAATTTATGCTACACGATAAAGATGTTCGGAAACCGCTTGTCATTTTGCTCAATGGTCCATCCAGTAGCGGAAAGTCTACATTAGCAAAAACATTGCAGGAAATTATAGAAGAAAAAAGAAATGAGAGATATGAGATTATTTCCATTGACGATTTCTTGAAAATGACAACCGAAGATGTAATATATGAAGATGATGTATTTGAAGTATCATCAAAGCTATGTGAAAAGGCATTAGAAGTGCTTAAAGCAGGACAGGGTGTTATTATTGATCATGTGATTACCAGTGAACGAATTTTTAACCAACTGGAAGAAATGTTTTGTTCCCACCGTATTCATCTGATACATGTAACATGTCCTTTAGAGATATTAAAACAAAGAGAGAAAGAACGCAAAAACAGATGTCTGGGTTCTGTGGAGGCTTCTTATGAGTATTTATTTCCAAAAGAAGGATATAAATTAACCATTGATACGCATCGTATGACAATGGAAAAGTGTTCTTTAAAAATTCTTCAGGTATAGTGAAAAGCAACTTAAGGAGTGGTGCAATTATGAAAAAAACAGCCGTATTAATTTATGATCAATTTTGCAACTTTGAATTTAGTGTAGCGCTGGAGATGTTTGCTATGGCAGAAAAGCCGATTGTCATATTTGCAAAAGATAAAAATCCGGTAAGAAGTGAAGAAGGTTTACGAGTACTTCCGGATAAAACAATAGACGAGTTAGAAATAGAAGAATACGATAGCCTGATACTGACAGGTGCTATGGATATCAGAGAAGCAGTAGAGGATGAGGATATCATTTCATTTGTGAAAAAATTTGATGGAGAAGATATAATAATAGGAGCAATTTCTATTGCACCGGTTCTTTTGCTGAAAGCCGGAATGCTAAAAGGAAAATGTTTTATGATTGGAGCAAATCAAGAAGATTTGCTAGAAGAAGGATTTACTATGGAGGATATGTCTGGAATGCAAGGCTGGGATGATAATTTGAAATCACCTATTCCGGAAGGCTATATTGTTTCTGATAATATCATTACATCCGTAGCATATGGATTTGTAAAATGGGCAGTGGCAATTGGAAGAAAACTCGGAATTGAGGTATATCCGGAGTCATTTGGAATGGAAGAGGAATCATGAAAGTAGCGATTATAGGCTACAGCGGCTGTGGAAAATCCACCCTTGCCGGATATTTAAGCGAGCTATATCAGATTCCGGTGCTATATTTAGACAGTGTATTTTGGTTGCCCGGCTGGAAAGGCAGAAAAAGAGAAGAGTCTGCGGATATTGTAAAAAACTTTCTTGATACCAATGTTTCATGGGTAATAGATGGAAATTATTCTTATATGGAATATGAAAGACGTATGGAAGAAGCAGACAGAATTATCTTTTTAAGTTTTAATCGTTTTTCTTGTCTTTTCCGTGCATTTCGCCGATATTTCAAATATCGGGGGACGACCAGAGAATCCATGGGAGAAGGATGTAAAGAAAAGATGGATATGGAGTTTATCTGGTGGATTCTTCATGAAGGACGCACGAAGGAGAAAAAAGAAAAGTTTGAGAATATTATGAGACAATATAGTGAAAAGAGTATTGTTATCAAAAATCAGAAACAGCTTACCAGGTTTATAAAAGAAAGCAGGTAATTCATGCTATACGATAAAGACATTCGGGAACCACTTTTTGATTTCTTAGAAGAAACCTACGGAAAAATCAGAATTATAGAAGAAAAACAGATGGGACGCTCTCGGGCAGACGTGGTGATGGTTATGCCGTCTGCTCTATGTGGTATTGAAATTAAAAGTGATGCTGACACCTATGCCCGTTTAAGCCGGCAGGTGAGAGACTACAATCAGTATTATGACTACAATTATATTGTGGCAGGGACAAGTCATGCAGGTCACATTGCAGAGCATGTACCGGAATGGTGGGGAATCATTACAGTAGAATTACAAGATGGTATACCGGACTTTTATCTTTTGCGTGAACCAAAGGAAAATCCTAAAGTGAATTGGAGTCATAAAATGAGTCTGCTGTGGAGACCGGAACTTGCTCATATACAGGAATTGAACCAATTGCCAAAATATAAGGAAAAGAGTAAGTCATTTGTGATTGAAAAGATACTTCTCAAAGTGGAAAAAGAACAGTTGAAAGAGCAGATAAGTGGAGAACTTTTCGAACGAGATTATAATGAAATCGAAGAGACCATAAGAAAATACAAAAAAGATAAGTTGTTAAAAAAGTTTGATAGGTGAGAAAGAATATTATGAAAAGAGAAGAATTTGAAGAAATTAAAAGCAAGTTAAAAGATTTTCAGTATTCCTCTATGGAATATGCAGAATATGAAGAGGTCATGGAATATGAAATTCTTTGTATGAATCTGGAAATGATTTTAGTAAGTGGTTACAATCCGGAAGCAAAGGAAAGGGAGTATCATTGGGCTGCAAATAAATCAAAAGATTTGATACAAAATATAAAGAAGGAAGGACTTGTTACCTTTATACCACATGCTTGGGTACCGGAAATGGAACAAGAAGGATTTGTGGTTCGTAATGCATGGCACGAGTATTTTCTGAAATCAATGGAATCTATTGGAGAAAGTGCCATAGAAACTGAATTATTAGAAAAGAAGGATTGTAAAGAAGCTTCAGAAGTTACTATGACTTGTAGAGGACTGAGCCGTGGTTTTACCGGGCAGACGGAAGAGTGGTTCTTGGAGTGGCTTAGTCAGGATGGTGATTATGCACAGAATAGAACAGTATTTATAGAACGCGATGCAGAAGGAAAAATCAAGGGGGTGCCAGAAGATTAATTAATCAGGCACTTTATTATGGAAAGTGTCATGGAGCAACCAGAGGATTTCTTGCAGCAGATGAGCAGAACGCGGGAGCAATTCATTTGTATGAAAGTATTGGGTTTGAGGCAAGTGAAGAAGAAAGCCAGATTGATATGAGAAAGTGCGGTAATAGAGAGGAAAAATGAATATGGATACATTGAAAATAATAGAACTAAATCAAAATCAGATAGCGGAAATAGAAGAAAGACTGGATGCCTATGATGAAAAACATATTACATACAAAATGGAAGGAAGCATCAGCATTGGAATGGAAAAAGATGGCGAATTAATAGCAGGATTAGATGCCTGCATGACTGCGTTTAAAATTTTATATGTATCTACCGTATTTGTGGATGAAAAATATCGTCGTCAGGGAATCGGAAGAAAATTAATAGAAGAACTGGAGAAAAGAGCCAAGGTACTTGGAGCGAATATGATTCGTTTAGATACTTTTGACTGGCAGGGAAAAGATTTTTACCAAAGTCTTTCCTATGAAATGGTGGGAAGTTATTGTAATGAAGAAGATGGATTTTCGGAATATTTTTTCTTGAAGAGAATATAACGTCAAAATAATGCAAAAAATGTAGAAAATATTTAGACATATTGTCGATAAAATGGTATGATAAAGCTAATTATATAGAAATATGCACAAGTGGGAGGATTTCCTTATGCAGATTAGGGTGTCAAAAGGTTACTGACCTTTGATATATATTTGTACCTTGAAAACTTAACACGATATATCAAATCATAACGATATCTGATAAAATATAAATATCAAATATCGAGGTGATTCAAATGGCTTTTGTTACTAATGATAATCAACAACTAACTCTGACAGATAGCACTTTTAATCTCACGCAAAGAGAAAAAAGGGTTTTGGAAAAATCATGGGCAAATACTTTTGCAGAAAAAGTTTTTCCAGCTATTGATGAAAGTATTTTTTCTGTTCTATATAGCGATAAAGCTTCTCGTCCCAATACACCTGTAAATGTAATTGTTGGGGCACTGATTCTGAAAGAAGCTCTTGGTGATACTGATGATGAATTAGTGGAAGCACTTATGTTTGATGTTCGTTATCAGTATGCTCTTCATACAACAAGCTTTGAAGAACAGCCTCTCAGTGATCGTACATTAAGCAGATTTAGGGCAAGAGTATTAGCATATGAGACAGAGCATGATGTTGATCTGATTCATGAATGCATTGTGAAGATGGCAAAAGAGATAGCTGAATTTATGAATATATCTCCAAACATGCAACGAATGGACAGCTTAATGATTGCAGCTAATATAAAAAATCTTTCTTTGTTAGAACTGTTTTATACATGTGTTGCCAACCTTGCGAAAATAATGAATCAACGTGAAATCACTCTTCCGGAGGAACAATACCACTACATCGAAAAAGATGATTATAATCGCTGCATATATCACCAAAGAAATCTTGATGCTACAGAGCGAACAATTGTTGTGATGCATGACGCCGAAAAACTTATTGAGCTTTGCGATAAAACAGGTAATCTTGATGATACCAGTGAATACCAGCTTCTCATTCGCCTCTTAAAAGAAAGAACAATCATTGATGATGACGGAACCAGACGTCTTCGGAAAAAGGAAGAAGTTGAAAATCCATCTGAAGTTTTATTAAACCCATCTGATCCAGAGGCTACTTTTCGATACAAAGCCGGTGGAAAGAACTTAGGCTACGTTGGAAATGTTGTTGAATCCGTTGGTGAAAAAGGAAGCCTTATAACTGACTACGCGTACGAGAAAAATATATATGCTGACAATCAGTTTATGAAAGATTATCTGGAACAACAGGATACTTTTGATGAAGGAGCCTTCATGGTAGCGGATGGTGCTTATAGCGGCGAAACGAATTCGCGGATAGCTGCATCACATAATCTCAAGCTGGTAACAACAAATTTTACCGGTCGTAAGCCAGATGAAATATATGCTGACTTTAAATTTTCCGATGATGGACATTTTTTACTTGAATGTATCAATGGATGTACACCAGAGGAATGTACCTATGACTCTGGAAATGAACGCTCAGTTGCCCACTTCAAAACAGAGGAATGCAGTTCATGCCCGTATAAAGACCGTTGTCAACCACGCTTTCTGAAAACAAAAGTCCGTAAGGAAGTTTCATGGAAAGCAGTAGGAAGAGCAAAACAGCTGCAATACATGAAGACCGAAGAATTCAGCCGGTACTCTCGCTTTCGAAATGGAGTGGAGGCAGTTCCATCCCTTCTACGAAGAAGATATAACGTAGATAAGATTCCAACGCGCGGCAAGAATCGAACCAGATTTCATTTTGGATTTAAAATAGCAGCATTAAATTTTCAAAAGTTATTGGATTATATCAATAACTTAGATAATTGTGCTCCAAAAACTAAAACAGCATAAAAACAACAAAGAAAGTCATCTGTACAATCGCTGGCAAACAGGTCTAAAGCAAAGCTACAACTCAATTCGTGTTAAATTTTCAAGGTACAAACAAAATCAGATATTAATTAATGTGTCTTTTGACACCCTAATCTTATGCAAGAAAAAATTAAACTTACGCATTCCATGAAATTTAGAATGTTGGTACTTTTGATAGTTGGTATTATTTTATCTACAGTGGTTAGTCTGGTTACGACACTTCCAAGGGTCCGCAGTAACATGAAAAGAGTAACACAGAATTATATGCTAGATGAAGTGAAAGCGTATGGCTATATTTTGAGTTTGCAGGTAATACAGAATCCGAAAAATTTAGACAAACCTCTATTTTTAAAAAGTATTCTAGAGGAAGTTAATATAAAAGATACCACTACCAGTTATGCATATCTGGTTTCAGCTGACGGAACAGTGTTGTACCATCCGACAGAGGAACTGATAGGGCAGCCTGTTGAAGATAAGGTTGTTACGGGGCTGTTAAAGGATATGGAGAATGATGAAATAAGTAAGCCGTCATGTGCGGAATATGAAGAAGGCGGAACGGAAAAATATGCTTCTTATTATATAAATTCCACCGGAGATTTTATTTTGGTAATCACTGTGGATTCGGCAGAAATTTTCGAATCAACTCATCAGATGACCATTATTATTTTGGTGAGTGGTTTGATTACTTTGGCTGTATTATTGGTGTTTGGCGTGATTATGACCAGACGAATGATAGCACCGCTAAATAAGTTGACAGGAATTGTGAATAAGGTTGCAATGCTTGATTTTACAGAAAATAGAGGACAGGGAACCTTAAACAAGCGAAAGGACGAAGTCGGTCTGATGAGTCGAGCAATTAGTAACCTGTATGTGGAATTGCGCAAAATTATTGAAGCAATTCAAATACAGGGAAGTAAACTTGCAAATAGTAATGTAGAGTTTGAACGGGAGTTTACCGAGATTGTAGATAACATTATTCATGTCAATACCGCAGTAGAGCAGATTGCCATGGGAAGTACTTCACAGACTCAGGAGACTACTTCGGCGGGAAATCAGGTAAATTATATTGGAGCGGCAATCGAATCAAATAGCAGTGCTGTGAGTGTTTTGGAAGAGTCCATTGATAGGATGAATAGATTAGCAAATGAGTCAGATATGATGTTGGCAGAACTCGTAGAGATTAATGACCAGACAACCGGCAATATCAAACAGGTTATGGATCAGGCGAATTTGACGAACGAATCTACTGAAAGAATTAAGAAAGCAGTATCAATTATTCAGGGGATTGCAGAAGAGACGAATTTACTGTCCTTAAATGCAAGTATTGAAGCTGCCAGAGCAGGAGAGGCCGGCAAGGGATTTGCGGTTGTGGCAGAAGAGATTCGCAAGCTTGCAGAGAATTCGGCGCAAAGTGCTGCTGAAATTGACAGCATTGCCATGGAACTGATGAGCAATTCTCAAGACAGTGTGATTAAAATGGAGGAACTAAGCAACAATGCAGTATGCCAGCATGAAAAGCTGAATGGAACACGACAATCATTTGAAGGTTTGAAGGTAGAAATTTCAGAAGTATCAGAAGCTTCGAAGAATATTTTTGAACAGACCAGTAAGATTAATGAGTTGAAGGCAGATGTTAGCAGTGTGATTGAACAGCTTGCAGCAATCGCGCAAGAAAATGAAGCTTCTACGCAAGAAACCAGTACAACAATGCATTCGCTTACTGGAAGTATCGATAAGTGCCGTGAGGAGACCTCTTTGTTATCGAATTTGAGCGAGAACTTGAATGAGCAGACGCGGAAGTTTAAATTCTAAGTAAGAATATCAAAAAAACACTAGTATTTTAGAAAACAGTGTGTTATAATTTCAGAATGACTGTAGTGTAGGACATTATGCTCTAGCATTGTGTCCTATTAATATGAAAAGAAAAGTACGTCTGCACACCATTCTTAAAATGGATGGGAAAGGATAAGATATATATTAAGGAGGAAATAGTTGTAATGAGCGTACAGGTAGAAAATTTAGAAAAGAATATGGCGAAACTCACTATCGAGGTTTCCGCAGAAGAATTAGAAAAAGCAATTCAGGCTGCATATATGAAACAGAAGAGCCAGATTAGCCTTCCAGGTTTCCGTAAGGGAAAAGTACCAAGACATATGATTGAAAAAATGTATGGCGCAGAGATTTTCTTTGAAGATGCTGCAAATATGCTGATTAATCAGGAGTATCCAAAAGCTGTTGATGAATCTGGTGTAGATATTGTATCTCGTCCTACTATTGATATTACACAGCTTGAAAAAGGAAAGTCTTTCATTTTTACAGCAGAAGTAGCAGTTAAGCCTGAAGTAACTCTTGGAAAGTACATGGGTGTACAGGTAACTAAGATTGATACATCTGTAACAGAAGAAGAAGTTATGGCTGAAATTGATAGAGAAAGAGAAAGCAATGCAAGAATGATTACTGTTGAGGACAGACCAGTAGCTGATGGCGATACTGCAGTAATTGATTTTGAAGGATTTGTTGATGGTGTTGCATTCGAAGGTGGTAAGGGAGAAAATCATTCATTGGTAATTGGTTCCCATTCCTTCATCGATACTTTTGAAGAACAGTTAGTTGGTAAGAATGCAGGAGAAGAAGTGGAAGTAAATGTTACTTTCCCAGAAGAATATCATGCAGCGGAATTAGCAGGAAAGCCAGCAGTATTCAAAGTAAAAATCAACGAAATCAAAGCAAAAGAATTGCCAGAATTGGATGACGAGTTCGCACAGGATGTTTCTGAATTCGATACTTTAGCTGAGTACAAAGAAAGTGTTGAGAAGAAGTTAGTTGAGAGAAAAGAAGCAGATGCAAAGCGTACTAAGGAAGATGAAGCAATCCAGAAGATTATTGATAAGTCCAAGATGGAGATTCCGGATGCAATGGTAGATACACAGACTCGTTCTATGGTAGATGACTTCGCAAATAGAATTGCACAGCAGGGATTATCTATGGAGCAGTACATGCAGTTTACCGGTATGACAGTAGAGAAGATGATGGAACAGATGAAACCGGAAGCTTTGAAACGTATTCAGTCTAGCCTGGTATTAGAAGCAATTGCAAAGGAAGAAAACATCGAAGTTTCTGATGAAGAAGTCGATGAAGAATTAAAGAAGATGGCTGAGATGTACGGAATGGAAGTTGAGAAACTGAAAGAGTACATGGGAGATGCTGAAAAGGATTCCATGAAGAAAGATATGGCAATTCAGAAGGCTGTTGACTTAATCATGGAAAACATCAAAGAAAGAGCAAAGCCAAAGAGCAAGAAGGAAAAAGAGGCAGAAGCAGCAGAAGCTGAAAAATAAATTTGGCAAATCAATGCCCCAAGAACAGGGCAAGAAATAAGGAGGAATATTAATGAGTTTAGTACCTTATGTCATTGAACAGACCAGCAGAGGAGAACGGTCCTACGATATATATTCCAGACTGTTAAAGGATAGAATTATTTTCTTGGGAGAAGAGGTAAATGAGACAACTGCAAGTCTTGTAGTTGCACAGCTCCTTTTTTTAGAGTCAGAAGACCCGGGAAAGGATATCCATTTATACATTAACTCTCCGGGAGGAGTCGTTACCGCAGGATTAGCAATTTATGATACTATGCAGTATATTAAGTGCGATGTGGAAACAACCTGTATCGGACTTGCCGCAAGTATGGGAGCATTTTTATTAGCAGGCGGAACAAAGGGAAAACGTCTTGCTTTGCCAAATGCAGAGATTATGATTCATCAACCATCCGGCGGTGCAAAAGGTCAGGCAACAGATATTCAGATTGTTGCAGATAATATTCAAAAGACCAAGAGACAGTTAAATACAATTTTAGCGGAAAATACCGGAAAGCCATACGACGTTATTGCGGCAGATACAGAAAGAGATAATTACATGTCTGCAACAGAGGCAATGGAATACGGATTGATTGACCGTGTGATTACAAACAGACAGTAAAAAGAATCAGGGGACAGCGTGCATTTGCCACTGTCCCTTATGTTGAATGTAATTACTTTTTTACATCATAATAATTATAGAAGAAGAGTTTAAAATGAAATTAGTGAGGTGAAAATATGGCAGGAAGAATGGATGACAGAATCCGCTGTTCCTTCTGTGGAAAAACAGATGGACAGGTGCGAAAGCTGATAGCAGGACCAAATGGTGCTTATATATGTGATGAGTGTGTAGATATTTGTGCAGAAATCATAGAAGAAGAATTAGAAGGCGAAGAAACAGTAGCAGTAGAGGAAGAAGAAATTAATTTGTTAAAGCCGGAAGAAATGAAGGCATTTTTGGATGAGTATGTAATTGGTCAAGAGGAAGCAAAAAAGGTGCTTTCTGTGGCAGTTTATAATCATTATAAGAGAATTTTGGCTCCGCAGGATTTAGGGGTGGAATTACAGAAGAGTAATATTTTAATGTTGGGACCGACTGGTTCCGGTAAGACTTTGCTTGCCCAGACAATGGCAAGAATATTGAATGTGCCATTTGCCATTGCAGATGCTACTGCATTGACAGAGGCTGGTTATGTTGGTGAAGACGTAGAAAATATACTGCTTAAGATTATTCAGGCAGCAGATTATGATATAGAGCGTGCACAAAAGGGAATCATCTATATTGATGAAATTGATAAGATTACCAGAAAGTCTGAAAATCCGTCCATTACTCGTGATGTATCAGGCGAAGGTGTACAGCAGGCACTTTTAAAGATTTTAGAAGGAACTGTTGCAAGTGTTCCACCTCAGGGAGGAAGAAAGCATCCACAGCAGGAATTAATCCAGATTGATACCACAAATATCTTATTTATCTGTGGAGGAGCTTTTGAAGGACTGGACAAGATTGTTGAGACTAGAATGGATCAGAAGTCCATGGGATTTAATGCACAGATAGCAGATAAGCGAGAGAAAAATCCCGGTGTTGTGTTGAAACAGGCATTACCGCAGGATTTTGTTAAGTTTGGATTAATTCCGGAATTCGTAGGTCGTGTACCGGTGACAGTTTCTTTGGATGCTTTAGACCAGGAAGCATTAGTGCGTATTCTAAAAGAGCCAAAGAATTCGTTAGTAAAACAGTATGAAAAGCTGTTTGAATTAGATGGTGTAGAGTTGACCTTTGATGAGGATGCAATTGAAGCAATTGCAGAAAAGTCTTTGAAACGAAAGACCGGAGCAAGAGGTCTTCGTGCAATTATGGAAAAAGTGATGCTGGATCTTATGTATCGTGTACCTTCAGATGAATCTATTGTTCGTTGCAATATTACAAAAGGAGCAGTAGAGGAAGAAGAAGAGCCGGAAATTCAGTATAAAGAGAGTAAAACCGCTTAAAGGAGAACAAAAGATGAGGGAAGAACAAAGGAAAATTCCAGCAGTCGCACTTAGAGGAATGACGATTCTTCCAGGAATGGTAGCACACTTTGATGTGAGTCGTGAGAAGTCTGTTAAAGCGGTGGAAAATGCCATGCTTCAGGATCAGAATATCTTTCTGGTAGCACAAAGAGATGTGGAACAGGAAGAACCTGGAATGGAAGATTTATATAGTGTTGGAATAATAGCGATTGTAAAACAGGTAATTAAGTTACAGAATAATATTGTGCGTGTTCTGGTAGAAGGAATGGAACGTGCTAAAATCGTTGGATTTAGCCAATATGAAAAATATCTGGAAGCAGAAGTTGAAATAATATCAAATAAAAATGAAGAAGAAGAGCTTCCAACGGATGTGCAGGAGGCTATGAAGCGTGGAGTTCAGGAAACCTTTACACGTTATTGTCTCGCAAATCCAAAACCTGGCAAGGAAATAGCACGTCAGATGGGAGAAATCAAGGAGCTTAATAAGCTTCTTGATTATGTTGCCAATAATCTACCGGTAGGATATGAAGAAAAGCAGAAGATTTTAGAGGCTGAGACATTAGAAGCGAGATATGAGACTCTGATGCTTTTGCTGATGAATGAAATCAATGTCATTCAGATAAAAAAAGAATTTCAGACAAAAGTCAAGGAAAAGGTTGATAAGAATCAAAAGGAATATATTCTGCGGGAACAGATGAAATTGATTCGGGAAGAACTTGGAGAAGATAATACGGTTTCTGAGGCAGAACACTTTTTAGAAGAGACCAAGAAGTTGAAGGCTGGAAAAGAAGTAAAAGACAAACTGAAAAAGGAAATCGATCGTTTCAAAAACATATCTTCCAATTCTTCTGAAAGTGGAGTGATTCGCGGATATATTGAGACCATTTTGGAATTGCCATGGAATAAAGAATCTAAGGATAATAAGAACCTTCAAGAAGCAGAAGAGATTCTGAATGAAGATCATTATGGCATGGAAAAGGTGAAAGAACGTATGCTGGAATTTTTAGCAGTGCGTAATCTTACTCAGAAGGGTGAAAGTCCAATTATCTGTCTGGTGGGACCACCGGGAACCGGTAAGACTAGTATTGCTAAGTCAGTGGCACGGGCTTTGGATAAGAAGTATGTGCGTATCAGTCTCGGAGGTGTACGAGATGAAGCAGAAATTCGCGGACATCGTAAGACTTATGTAGGAGCGATGCCGGGACGTATTGCCAATGGATTGAAATATGCAGGTGTGAAGAATCCATTGATGTTATTGGATGAGATTGACAAGTTGAGTAGTGATTATAAAGGTGATACCGCATCTGCATTGTTGGAGGTATTAGATTCAGAACAGAATACAAAGTTTCGGGATCATTATGTGGAATTGCCTTTGGATTTATCTGAAGTACTTTTCATCGCTACGGCCAACGATTTACAGAGCATTCCAAGACCGCTTTTGGACCGTATGGAAGTGATTGAAGTTAGTAGTTATACAGAAAATGAGAAATGCCACATTGCCAGAGAGCATTTGATTGCAAAACAGATGAAAAAGAACGGTCTGAAGGAAGGAGAACTTTCCATCAGTGACAGAGCATTGGAAAAGTTAATTCGTGGCTATACCAGAGAAGCCGGTGTGCGTAACCTAGAGCGTAAGATTGGTGAGCTTTGCAGAAAAGCAGCAAAAGAAATCTACAAGAAGGAAAAAACAACGGTAAAGATTACGGAAAGTAATTTGGAGAAGATTCTTGGAAAAGAAAAGTATAGTTATGATTTGATTAACGAGACAGATGAGATTGGAATTGTTCGTGGATTGGCATGGACCAGCGTAGGTGGCGACACTCTTGAAATCGAGGTAAATATTATGCCTGGAAAGGGCGAATTCCAATTGACGGGACAGCTTGGAGATGTCATGAAAGAATCCGCACAGGCGGGCATCAGTTATATTCGTTCTGTCAGTGAACAGTATCAGATAGACATGGAATTTTTCAAGGAACATGATATCCATATTCATATTCCGGAGGGTGCAGTGCCAAAAGATGGTCCTTCTGCCGGAATTACCATGGCAACAGCGATGCTTTCTGCAATTACAAAGCGTAAGGTGCGCAAAGATGTTGCAATGACAGGAGAGATTACCTTGCGTGGAAGAGTGCTTCCAATCGGTGGATTGAAGGAAAAGATTCTTGCTGCAAAGAATGCCGGAATTAAGACTGTCTGTGTTCCAAAGAAGAATGAGCCGGATATTCAGGAAATTGCAAAAGAAATTAAGCAGGGACTGGAAATTGTATTTGTAGAAAAGATGGAACAGGTGCTGGAGGTCGCATTTGTAAAGGAATAGGAGAAATCAATGGTAATTAAGTCAGTAGAATTAGAAATTGTCTGCGGAATCACCAGTAAGCTGCCAGATACCGATAAGCCGGAGGTGGCTTTTGCAGGAAAGTCCAATGTAGGGAAATCTTCCTTGATTAACGGACTGATGAATCGAAAATCTCTGGCAAGAACCTCTGCACAGCCGGGAAAGACCCAGACCATTAACTATTATAATATCAATGATGCAATGTATCTGGTGGATTTGCCGGGATATGGTTATGCAAAGGTGTCCCAGAAGGAAAAAGAAAAATGGGGACAGATGATTGAAAATTATCTGCATACTTCAAAGCAGCTAAAAGCAGTATTTTTACTGATTGACATTCGCCATGAGCCATCTGCCAATGATAAGCAGATGTATGATTGGATTGTTTATCAGGGGTATGATCCCATTATTATTGCAACGAAGCTGGACAAGATTAATCGAAGCCAGATACAAAAGCATGTAAAGATGTTAAGGACAGGATTGAATGTGAAGCCGGGAACACCAATTATGCCTTATTCTGCATTAACAAAGCAGGGTAGGGAAGAAATTTGGGATTTGATGGATTCACTGCTTGGATTTTCTGAGGAAAAGAATGAAAAAGAATAAATATATTTTTGTATTGATTATGCTGCTTGCCATTGCTATGGCAGGCGGTATTTTTACAACTGCATATGTAAAATTAGAAAAATCGGGAGAAGAAAATGGTAGCATCAAGGTAGTGACTTCTTTTTATCCGATTTATATTGCAACAGAGAATGTAATAGGTGACAATCCGGATGTGATTTTGAAGAACTTAAGCGAACCGCAGACCGGATGTATGCATGATTATCAGCTGACTCCTCAGGATATGATTCTTTTGTCTGAGGCAGATGTTTTTATTGTAAATGGCGGTGGAATTGAAAGTTTTTTGTCGGAAGTGGCAGAATCTTATCCGGAGCTTACCATTATTCAGGCAACGGATGGGCTGAAACTTCTAGAAGAGGAAGAACATGATCATGAAGAGGAGCATTCAGAAGAAGAACACGCTCACGAAGAAGAGCATGACCATGGAGATGAAAATGCCCATGCATGGATGGATACGGAGCTTTATGCAGGAATGGTGCAAAATATTGCACAAGGACTTTCAGCGGTTGACAAGGAGCATAAGCAGGAGTATCAGGAGAATGCTGCCGTATATTGTGAAAAGATTCAGGAACTGACAAATCAGATTGATGAGATAAAGGAAGTACTTTCAGGGAAAAATGTTATTATTTTTCATGAAGCATATGAGTATGTTGCACAGCAGTATGGAATGCATGTGACATATTGTATGGATTTGGATGAAGAACGTCAGGTCAGTGCCGGAGAAGTTGCGGAAGTAATGGAACAAATTCGTGACAATCAGGTGGCGGTGATTTTTGCAGAAGAACTGTATGGGAAAGACATGGGAAATACCGTGGAAAAAGAAGGCGATTGTAAGGTGTATTATCTGGATGCTCTGGTGCGTGGAACATATGAAAAGGATAGCTATCTGAATGCTATGCAGGAAAACATAGACCTGATGAAAGAGATAGCAGGAAAGGAATGACAGGTTTGCGTAAGATTATAAAGCCTTGTGGGTTGCATTGTATAAAAGTAAATCATCTTGGCGTGACACTTGGCGGACAGGAGATTTTAAAGGACATCAATCTTCATATTCACTGTGGAAGCTTAAATGCCATTATTGGACGTAATGGTGCAGGAAAATCTACTTTGATAAGAGCAATTCTTGGAGATATTCCACATAGCGGAAATATTGAATTTAAGGATAGTGAAAATGGCAAGATTCAGAAATTAAAAATTGGATATGTGCCTCAGGCGTTAAATATTGAAAAACAGACACCGGTCAGTGTATATGATATGATTGCAGCATATCAGAGCAATGTACCAGTATTTGCTGTGAAAAGCCGGAAACAGAAAGAACGCATCCTAGAACATTTGCGAGTATTTGAAGCAGAATATCTGATAGATAAGCAGGTGTGCAACCTGTCTGGTGGAGAATTGCAGAGAGTAATGTTGTCCATGGCAATTATGGACGAACCTAATCTACTTCTTCTAGATGAACCAGTCTCTGGAATAGACCAAAATGGTATGGAACTTTTTTATAAAACCATTTACCATTTAAAAGAGAACTACGACTTAGCGGTGATTCTTATTTCGCATGATTTGGAATATGTAAAAAGGTATGCAGATAAAGTGGTGTTGTTAGATGAGACTATTTTGAAGCAGGGAAGTGTAAAAGAAGTTTTCTCTAGCGCAGAGTTTGCAGAGGTATTTGGTGGAAAGGAGGAGGCATAAATGGAAGTTTTCTCCTGGTTACAGTATGACTTTATGAAGTATGCCTTTGTGGCAATTTTAATTATTACACCGTTATTTGGGATGATGGGAACGATGATAGTAAATCGAAAAATGGCCTTTTTCTCTGATGCATTGGGACATTCTGCGTTGACAGGAATTGCCATTGGAGTGGTGCTTGGAGTCAGCAACACCAATATATCCATGATTTTGTTTGCTATCGTGTTTGCAGTACTATTGAATCAGTTGAGCAGCAAGGTAGTAGCGTCTACCGATACGGTGATATCTGTCTTTTCTTCCTGCAGTGTGGCAATCGGTCTTGCGATATTGTCGAAAGGTGGCAATTTTAGTAAGTATTCTAGCATTCTGGTTGGGGATATTTTGAGTATCACTCCGGAAGAAATTATATATTTGATTGTTATTTTTGCGGTTACATTAGCTTTCTGGATATTTGGATTTAACAAGCTATTAGCAGTAAGTTTGAATCGGACGTTGGCAAAGAGCAGACATATTCCAGTGAAATTGATGGAAAATTTATTTGCGATTTTAACGGCATTGATTGTTATGGTATCCATTAAGTGGGTAGGAATTCTTATTATCAATGCATTATTAATTCTTCCGGCAGCGGCCAGCCGTAATATTTCAGAGAATATGCGAGAATATCACTTTTTTTCTGTATTGTTTTCCATGTTTTCCGGGGTGACAGGGTTGATTATTTCTTACTATACCAATGTGGCAACGGGACCAATGATAGTGATTGTTGCTTCAATTATTTATTTTGTGACCTATGTGTGGGGCAGAAAACATAACATTTAAGAACTTATATGTCTAATTTTAAGAGACTGGATGGGAAGTGAAATGTATGGAGACCAGAGAAGTATTAGAGAAGGTTCGTTCCGGAGAAATTTCAATACAGGAGGCTGAAAGATATTTCAAAAAGCAACCCTATGAAGAAATGGGATTTGCAAAGTTAGATGTGCACAGAGAGGTTCGTACAGGATTCCCTGAAGTAATTTATTGTAGTGGGAAAACAGATGATTACCTGGTATCAATTTATCAAAAAATGTTTGAAATGCACGGAGAAGTATTTGGTACCCGAGCAAGTGAACATCAGTATGAAATAGTAAAAGAGGCATTGCCGCAGATTGATTATGATAAGGTATCACATATCTTGAAGATAGAAAAAGCAGATAAAGTGCGTATTGGCAGTATTGCAGTTTGTTCTGCCGGGACAGCAGATATACCTGTGGCAGAGGAGGCAGCACAGACCGCGGAGTATTTTGGAGCTCATGTGGAGCGTGTTTATGATGTGGGAGTTTGTGGAATTCATCGTCTATTATCAGAAATGGATGTGGTTCAGGAAGCCAATTGTGTTGTGGCAGTAGCAGGAATGGAGGGAGCATTGGCAAGTGTCATTGGTGGATTAGTAAGCAATCCCGTTATAGCAGTGCCAACATCCGTAGGATATGGAGCAAGTATGAATGGCATTTCGGCGTTGCTTACCATGATTAATTCCTGTGCCAATGGAATTGCTACGGTCAATATAGACAATGGTTACGGTGCAGGTTATCTGGCAGCTCAGATTAATCGTTTGGCAGTGAAGTAGATTTTGGTATGAAGGAGGAAAACGTAGGTTAAGTATGAGCGATTTTTCAGTAATAGAACAGCAAAATGCAGAAGAGAAACTGGAAAAATTAAAGGAATATCTGAGAAATTTGCATAGTGTTGCGGTAGCCTTTTCCAGTGGTGTAGATTCCACTTTTTTGCTAAAAGTAGCACATGACGTATTGGGAGATAAAGTGATTGCAGTAACAGCAGAATCCTGTTCTTTTCCGAAGAGAGAACTGAATGAGGCAAAGGAGTTTTGCCGAAAAGAGCAGATTCAGCACATTATTTGTAAATCAGAGGAATTGGAAATAGAAGGGTTCTGTCAAAATCCAAAAAATAGATGTTATCTTTGTAAAAAGGAATTATTTCAAAAGATTCAAGAAATTGCAAAAGAATATGACTTGGAAAATATTGCAGAAGGTTCTAACATGGATGATAATGGGGATTATCGCCCGGGATTGCAAGCTGTTGCAGAACTTGGCATAAAGAGTCCTCTAAGATATGCAGAACTTTCTAAGGCAGAGATTCGTTACTTATCCCAGAAACTTGGATTGCCTACTTGGGATAAACAGTCCTTTGCTTGTCTGTCTTCACGTTTTGTATATGGTGAAACAATTAGTGAAGAAAAGTTAAAAATGGTAGATCAGGCAGAACAGTTGTTGCTTGATTTGGGATTTCACCAGGTGCGTGTGAGAATTCATGATAAGATGGCGCGAATTGAAGTTATGCCGGAGGAATTTTCAAAATTGATAGAAAAAGAATGTCGGGAACAAATTGTAAATAAATTAAAGGAATATGGGTTTACCTATGTTTCTATGGATTTGGCAGGATATCGAACTGGAAGCATGAATGAAATTTTTTCTTAAGTAAAAGTATCTTTTTCCTTAAAAAGTAAGAGAAAAGGTACTTTTTTCTTTACGAACAAACCTTGATATGTTAGAGTAGAAACAGGCGAAAAATAACAGAATTTCCCAAGTATTTAATAGAAAGGAAGCGTTTTAGTACGCGTAGAAAGAACATGAGTGAAAAAGTTTTAGCAGTAGCAGCAGGACATGAAATTACAGAAAAGGAAGTAAATGATTTAATCAAGAACTATCCACCGGAACAGCAGATCTATATGTCTAGTCCACAGGCAAAGCAGCAGGTATTGGAGCAGATTATTGCATTCCATTTATTTCATAAAATGGCAATTGATGAGAAAATCCCGGAATCAAAAGAATATAAAGAGATGATAGAGAAGATGCAAGTGGAGTTAGCAAGCCATATGGCAGCTACCAGTGTCATTGAAGGAATAAAAGTAGAAGAAGCAGAAGAAAAGGCGTTTTATGAAGAGAATCCGGATTTGTTTGCAGCAAAGCCACAGGTAAGTGCAAAACATATTTTGGTGGAGACAGAGGATTCTGCTAATGATATTGCAAAAGAAATTGCAGATGGTCTTGCATTTGAAGAGGCAGCAAAGAAATATTCTACCTGTCCTTCTAAGGAACAGGGTGGAGATTTAGGATATTTTTCCAGAGGACAGATGGTGCCGGAATTTGAAAAGGCAGCCTTCGAAGGAGAAATTGGAAAGGTAATCGGACCGGTTCAGACACAATTTGGTTATCATCTGATTCGTGTTGAGGATAAGAAAGAAGGTTCTGTCATTCCTTTTGAACAGGTGAAAGATCAGATTCATCAGCAGTTGATCCAGAATAAGCAGAAAGAAGTATATGATGCGAAGGTAAAGGAATTGGAAACAAAGTACGGTGTGGAACGTAAAGATGTCTAAGTAATGCAAAAAACGAAAGAAGGGGTGAGTAGATGAAAAAGTCCACGAAATATTTAAAAATATTGGTTAATTTATTAGTGGCATTATTAGTAATCCTGTTAATGTGTGTTGCAGTTCCAAAATTATTGGTATTTTTTATGCCATTTGTAATCGGATGGATTATCTCCATGATTGCTAATCCGTTGGTGCATTTTTTGGAAAAAAAATTAAAAGTAGTGAGAAAGCATGGCTCAATGATTACAATTATTGGTGTGTTGGCAGCAGTGATTCTGGTAGGATATCTGGCAGGGGCAAAATTGGTTTCAGAAGCTATAAATTTGATTGATAGTGTTCCCCAGATATATGAAAATTTTCAGGAAGATTTTGAGGAAATTGGAGATAACCTGCAGATTTTTTACGATAGATTACCGAAAAGCATGCAGAAAAGCATATCAAATGCGACAGAAAATCTTTCAGGATATATCAGTGGAGCGGTGCAGGCAATTGGAGAACCGACCTTTGAAGCTGCCGGAAATTTTGCAAAAAATGTACCGGGAACATTGATAGGAATTATTATGTGTATTATATCAGCATACTTTTTTACGGCAGATCGGGAAAATATTTTGAATTTGCTTGAAAAAAGTATACCGGATGGAATATGGAAGCGGTGTTCTACAGTGATTAGTGATTTGAAGCATGTAGTAGGTGGTTACTTTAAGGCACAGTTCAAAATTATGGGAGTGGTGTATATCATTCTTGTGATTGGACTTTTGATATTGAAGGTTGACTATGTGCTTTTAGTAGGACTGCTGATTGCATTTTTAGATGCACTTCCTTTTTTTGGAACAGGAACAGTGTTAGGTCCGTGGGCCATTTTGAAAATATTGTCCAAAGATTATACTATGGCAGTGGGACTGATTATACTGTATCTGGTGACACAATTGGTACGTCAGCTGATTCAGCCTAAGATGGTAGGAGACAGTATAGGAATGAATCCGTTAGCTACCTTGATTTTTATGTACATTGGATATAAATTTAGCAGTATCATTGGAATGATTATAGCAGTTCCTATTGGGATGATACTGATTAATCTGTATAAAGCAGGCGTCTTTGACAATCAGATACGTTGTATTAAGGAACTAGTGCAGGATATTAATGAATTTCGAAAATTAGACGAGAAATAGAGGGAAAAAGATGGAAGCATTTAAATTTGAAGAATTAGAATATGTTCGCCCGGATTTTGAAGGAGCGAAGAAAGTATGGGAAAAGGCAACGGAACAGATAAAAAGTGCAAAATCCTATGCAGAAGTAAAAGAAGCGATGAAAAGCGTGGAAGAGATGGAATGTCATCTGCAAACATTGGTGACTATTTGTAACATTAGAAATACACTTGACACAACAGATGAATTCTATGAAAAGGAAATTGAATATATTCAGAATACTTATCCAACAATTGTAGAAACTGGGACGGAATATAATAAGGCAATATTGGAAAGTTCTTTTAAGAAGGACATTGAAGCAGAGTATGGTAAGGAAGTTTTGGTTTCTATGCAACGTGAAGTGGATAGTTTCAATCCCGCATTGGTACCATTTATGCAGAAAGAGGGCGAGTTGACAACAAGATATCAGAAAATGATGGCAACTGCTCAGATTCCATTCCGCGGGGAAACTTACAATCTATACGGAATAGAAAAGTTCTTTGAGCATCCGGACCGCCAGACAAGAAAGGAAGCATTCAAGGCATATTCTGATTTTTATCATGGAAATGAAGCAGAATTGGAAGAGATTTTTGCAGAGTTGATAACCGTACGAAATGAAATGGGAAAGGCTCTTGGCGATGAGAACTTTATTCCATTGGGTTATAAGCAGCAAGGAAGAAGTGATTACGGACAGGAAGAAGTCGCTTCTTTCCGTGAACAAGTGCGCAAGGAGATAGTACCTCTTTGTGAAAAATTATACAAAGCGCAGACAAAGCGTATCGGAGTGGATGAAATCAAAGTCTATGATGAGAAATTTGTTTTCCCGGATGGAAATGCAGAGCCAGCCGGAGATGATGATTACATGATTGAGCAGGCAAGAAAAATGTATCATGATATGAGCCCGGAAACAGGAGAATTCATTGACTTTATGATTGATCATCATTTGATGGATTTGAAGAATAAGGCAAACAAAGCATCTACCGGATATATGACATATCTGCAGGATTACAAGGCACCATATGTATTCTCTTGCTTTAATCATACTATTTTTGATATGCAGGTTTTAAGTCATGAGTTGGGACATGCGTTTGCCGGATATCAGGCAATGCGCCATCAGCCTATCATGGCATATTATAGTGAATCTACAGATATTGCGGAGATTCATTCTATGTCAATGGAGCAGTTTGCGTATCCATATGCAGAACAGTTCTTTGGAAAAGATGCAGATAAATATCGTTTTGCACATTTGCAGGAAGCTATTACTTTTGTACCATTTGGGGTAGCAGTAGATGAATTCCAGCATATTGTGTATGCCCATCCGGAACTGACTCCAAAGGAACGTACCTATGAATGGCACAAGCTGGAAGAAAAATACATGCCATGGAGAAAATATGAGGATGATGAATTCATGGAGCGTGGAGGCTACTGGTATCATAAACTTCACATATTCCTGTATCCGTTCTATTATATCAACTATACATTAACAACCATGGGAGCCATGGAGTTTAAAAAGCGTTATGAAGAGGATAAGGAACAGGCATGGAAAGATTATCTGAATCTTTGTAATGCAGGTGGAAGCAAGAGTTATCTTGAATTGTTAAAGGTAGCTAATCTTTCCGTACCATTTGAAGAAGGAAGTGTGGCAAAGGCAATTTCTTATGCGAAAAAGATATTGTTAGAAGCAATTGGCGAAGAGGAATAAGAAGTCTAACCTTTTTTACCGAGGATAGCAATGGAGGAAATTGCCATTACAATTTGACTGATAAGGGTTCCCCAAAGGTATGCTTTTATGCCGAACAGGGGAATTCCCCATATCACAGAAGCAATGCGGATAGCAAGGCCAATAATATTTAAGAGAAAGGTAATGGTTGTTTTACCAAGTCCATTTAAGACACTGCTTAATGTAGTAGAAAGATATAAAAATGGACACATCCAGCCAAGGGTTACGATAAAAGTACCGGCTAATTCATTAGCGAATAATACTCGCCCCATCCATTTGCCAAGGAGTAGGAAGGCAAAGGTACAGGTGAAGCCAAGTACCAGACAATAAAAGCATGTTTTACGGACAGCATTACGGATGTAGTGCTGTTCTTTTTTTTCCTGTGCTTCTGCAATGACAGGGAGTAGCATTACGGATACAGAATTTGTAATAACAGAGGGAAAGAGAACCATAGGCATTGCCATTCCTGTGAGTACACCGTAAACACTTAATGCTTCAGATACAGAGTAACCATAGTGCTTTAGTTGTCCCGGAATCATGGTGGCTTCTACACTTTGTAATAGATTTACGAGTACTCGATTGGCACATAGTGGCGTAGACATAAGAAAAATCTGTTTCAATCCTAAAAGTCTGTTGCCAGAACTTTTCCCGCGTCCCAAAAAAGAAATGGAATAGAGTACAGAACCAATTTCACCGGCTACTAATCCCCAAACAGCAATACTGACAGTGACAGTTTTGTGTTGTTCCAGACAAATTTGGTAAAGGACAAAAACGCATCCTACGCGGACAATTTGTTCTATTAGCTGGGAGGTAGCAGGAACGAAGGTTTTTTTTAAACCGTAATAGTAACCGTTGATGCAGGCATGGATAGCACCAAAAGGAATTGTCAGAGAGAGAATTTCTAATAGGACCTTGCAACGTGGCTCATCCAGAAAAGAGATTGCCAGAGGTTCGGCAAAGTGATAAAGAAAAATAGTGCATAAAAAGGACAAAAACAGTGAAAGAATAAGACCGGCAGTAAGATAACATCGGTCATTGCATAGTCCTGTGTTTTTTTGAGGAATGCCGGTATTGTCAGAAGCAGCGACTGCTTGGGCAGTAAAACGAGAGATAGCGGTCTGAATACCGGAAACAGTCAGAGAAAAGGTAAGGGCGTAAAGAGGAAAAATTAACTGATAAATACCCACACCTTCCGCACCAATGGTTTGGGAAAGGAATATTCTATAGAAGAAACCGATAATTCGGGAAATTAGTCCGGCAATTGTTAAAAGGAGCGTACCGGTAAGCAGAGGGTGGCTTTGCAGGGATTTGGAATTCATAAGTCCTCCGAAATAAAAAGTGATTCTGTTTAATGTATGTAAAAAAATACTTCTAAATACCAATAACTTCTATTGACAGAAAAAACAAAGCGTGGTACTATGCGATTGTACAAAACCCGACTAAAATACTCGGAATTAAGAATGAGGTGATAGCAATGAAGTTATCAACAAAGGGAAGATATGGTCTGCGGGCATTTATTGATTTGGCAGTCTGGGGAGAGGAAGAACCGGTATCCCTCACCAGTATTGCGGAACGTCAGGGCATATCCATAAGTTATTTAGAACAGCTTATGGCAAAGTTGAAAAAGTCAGGACTTGTAAACAGTGTCCGTGGTGTAAATGGTGGATATGTCATTGCAAAGCCGGCAGAGGAGATTTCCGTAGGAGATGTCTTGAGAGCACTGGAGGGTGACCTTACTCCAGTAGATTGTGCAGGAATTGGCAGCAATAAGGCAACAACTCATTGTAATGGCTCTGCTCATTGTGTTAGTAAGATTGTATGGAAACAGATTAATGACAGTATTAATGATACCGTGGACAGCATATATATAGGGGAATTAGTAAAGGAAAGTAAGAAAGAACAGTAGAGGTGAATAAAATGGGAAAAATGATATATCTGGATAATGCGGCAACTACCAGAACCGCACCTGAAGTAGTAGAGGCAATGCTTCCGTATTTTACGGAGTTTTATGGAAATGCTTCTACCGTGTATGAATTTGGTGGAAAGAGTAAGGAGGCAGTTTCTAAGGCGAGAGAAACGATTGCGAATGCGATTGGTGCAAAGGATAATGAGATTTACTTTACTGCAGGTGGAAGTGAATCAGATAACTGGGCACTCAAGGCAACAGCAGAGGCTTATAAGAGTAAGGGAAAACATATTATTACCAGTAAGATAGAACATCACGCAATTCTTCATACCTGTCAGTGGTTAGAACAGAATGGTTATGAAGTAACTTATCTGGACGTAGACGAGAATGGTGTGGTAAAATTAGAAGAGTTGAAAAAGGCAATCCGACCGGATACCATTTTGATTAGTATTATGTTTGCCAATAATGAAATTGGAACCATAGAGCCAATTGCGGAAATTGGAAAGATTGCAAAGGAACATGATATTTTATTCCATACCGATGCAGTACAGGCATTCGGACAGATACCAATCAATGTAGACGAAATGAATATTGATATGTTAAGTACCAGTGGACATAAGCTGAATGGACCGAAGGGAATTGGTTTCTTATATATTAGAAAGGGTGTAAAGATTCGTTCCTTCGTACATGGAGGTGCTCAGGAGCGGAAACGTCGTGCAGGAACTGAAAATGTTCCGGGAATTGTAGGATTTGGAAAAGCTACAGAATTGGCAGTGGCTAGTATGAAGGAACGTACAGAAAAGGAAGCAGAACTTCGTGATTATCTGATAGAGCGTGTATTGAAAGAAGTACCTTTTACTCGTGTAAATGGTCACAGAAAAAATCGTTTACCGAATAATGTAAACCTTTGTTTCCAGTTTATTGAAGGAGAGTCTTTATTGATTATGCTGGATATGAAGGGGATTTGCGGTTCTTCCGGATCTGCATGTACGTCAGGTTCTTTAGACCCGTCCCATGTATTATTGGCAATCGGACTGCCGCATGAGATAGCACATGGTTCCCTTCGTTTGACATTAGGAGCAGACACCACCAAAGAAGATATTGATTATACCGTTGATGCTATAAAGGAAATCGTAGCACAGTTGCGAGAAATGTCCCCATTGTATGAGGATTACATGAAGAAACAAGCTTAAGAATTACGGAAATTGGAGGAAAAATTATGTACAGTGAAAAAGTAATGGACCACTTTCAGAACCCGAGAAATATGGGGGAGATAGAAAACGCCAGTGGTGTAGGAACTGTTGGAAATGCAAAATGCGGCGATATTATGAGAATTTTTCTGGATATTGATGATAATGGAATTATTCAGGATGTAAAGTTTAAGACGTTTGGATGCGGAGCAGCAGTTGCTACTAGTTCCATGGCAACTGAATTGGTAAAGGGAAAGAACATTCAGGAAGCATTACAGGTAACAAATAAAGCTGTTATGGAAGCTTTAGACGGACTTCCACCAGTAAAGGTACACTGTTCTCTTTTAGCAGAAGAAGCAATTCATGCAGCTTTGTGGGATTACGCAGAGAAAAATGGAATTACAATTGAAGGATTAGAGAAGCCTAAGACAGATATCAGTGAAGAAGAAGAGGAAGAAGACTACTAAGGTATGGAGAAGAAAAAAGTTGTAGTAGGTATGTCCGGAGGGGTAGATTCCTCCGTGGCGGCATATCTTTTAAAGGAACAGGGTTACGAGGTAATTGGAGTTACCATGCAGATTTGGCAGGATGAGGAAGAATTCGTGCAAGAGGAAAATGGCGGATGCTGTGGCTTAAGTGCAGTAGAAGATGCGAGAAGAGTAGCGGCAAGTCTTGATATTCCATATTATGTTATGAATTTTAAAGCGGAATTTAAGAAAAATGTCATGGATTACTTTGTAGCAGAATATTTAAAAGGACATACACCAAATCCATGTATTGCATGTAACCGTTATGTAAAATGGGAATCTTTGTTGAAACGCAGCATGGAAATTGGCGCGGATTATATTGCTACCGGGCATTATGCAAAGATTACGGAGCTTTCCAATGGAAGATATGCACTGCAAAAGTCTGTAACAGCAGCAAAGGATCAGACCTACGCACTTTACAATCTAACTCAGTATCAGCTTTCTCATACTCTGATGCCGGTAGGAGATTATTCTAAGGACCAGATTCGTGCTATTGCAGAAAAAATCGGACTTCGGACAGCAAATAAGCCGGACAGTCAGGAAATTTGCTTTATTCCGGATAATGATTATGCAGGATTTATAGACAGAGAGGCAAAGGGGCAGGTACCACCACCCGGTAATTTTGTGTTGGCAGATGGAACAGTGATTGGAAAGCACAAAGGAATCACTCATTATACCATAGGACAACGGAAAGGACTTGGCATAGCCCTTGGAAAACCGGTATTCGTAACAGCAATTCGTCCTGACACGAATGAGGTAGTCATTGGTAGCAACGAGGACGTATTCGGAACCACAGTGTATGCAAAAAATCTTAACTTTATGTCTATTCCGGATTTAGACGGAGAAATGGAAGTAATCGGTAAGATTCGTTATAGTCATAAGGGTTCCCCATGTACCATACGAAAGGTAGAAGAGGACAAGGTAGTCTGTCAGTTTCATGAGCCTGTTCGTGCAATAACACCGGGACAAGCTGTAGTATTTTATGATGGCGATATTGTAGTAGGTGGCGGAACGATTATTTAAAGAAGTTAACATAAAAGGCTATGTCTGAATGAAACAGCAGACATAGCCTTTTTGATGTAAAAGATTAATTAGAAAAGAACATGTTACACAAATGGATAAAAGTGTGGATAAAGTAGTAGAAAAAAATGGTACGTCAGGGTGTTGCATACTTAGAACGGAAGAATTATAATGGGAACATTGTGTGTCAAAAAATGACTTTGTGGGAGAGAGATTATGAAATCGAGATTATGCAACATAAAAATACCAAGAATTGGGCTTAGAATTCAAAAGTCAGCACTTAGTGTTTTATTTTGCTATATTATTTATATATTAAGAGGACATCAGGGAATCTGTTTTTATTCCATGCTGGCTGCACTTTGGTGTATTCGTCCTTATATTGGAAATACTTTGGAAATGGCTATTCAGAGAACAACAGGGACGTTGGTGGGAGCATTGTATGGATTGATTGTAATTATGATAAAGCAGGCCTTTTTAAGTCAGCCGGGAATACAATATGAATTAGGGTATTTTCTACTGGTTTCTTTGACAATTATACCCATTATTCAGACCACACTGCTTTTAAATCAACAGAATGCATCGTATTTTTCCTGTGTAGTATTTTTGAGCATTGTAGTAATTCATATTGGGGATGCCAGTCCATTTTTATTTGTATGGCAGCGTGTGCTGGATACTATGATTGGTATTGGAGTAGGGATTGGAATTAATTCCTTTCGACTTCCAACCAGAAAGCGGAGAGATATATTGTTTGTATCCGGAGTAGATGATACATTGATTGGAAAACAAGAACAGATTTCTACTTATAGTAAACGTGAATTGAATGCAATGATTGATGATGGGGCAAATTTTACTATATCAACAATGAGAACGCCGGCAGCATTGATGAAAGTTTTAGACGGCATTCATCTACAAATACCGATTATTGCTATGGATGGAGCAGTGTTATATGACTTCTCAAGCAATACATATGTGAAAAGTTTTGTGATTTCCAGTGAAAAATCAAAAGAAATATCAGAGCTTATAAAAGCGGAAGGACTTAATTGTTTTGCTAATGTTATTATAGATGATTGTCTGTTGATTTTTTATCAGGATTTCAAAAATGAAGTGGAAAAAAAGGTATTTGAGACAATGCATACGTCTCCTTATCGGAACTATATTAATGCCAATGTGCCAGAAAATGTTTGTGTTGTCTATTTTATGCTGTTGGCAGAGACAGAACGTCTTCAGCGGTTTTATGAACTTTTACAGGAAAAAGGATATGGAAAGTCTCTAAAAATATTATTTTATGCATCGGAGGATTATCCGGGATATTCTTATATTAAGATTTATAATAAAAATACATCCAGAGAAAATATGCTTGATTATTTAAAGAAAATGACTGGACTTGAAAAAACGGTAACTTTTGGCTCCATTCCGGATAAATATGATATAATTGTAAAAAAAGAAGAGAATGATAAGGTGGCAAAGACATTGCGACAGATGTATGCAGTGCCATTTTGGAAAGGAAACGAGAAACATGGAGATTGAGGTGCGACGCAGTAATCGAAAAACCATGATAATCGAAATAACAAAAAGTGCAAAAGTTTTGGTGCGAGCACCATACCATATGCCTCTTTTTGAGATTCAGAGATTTGTAAATGAAAAGTCTGATTGGATAGAGAAGCATATACAAAAAATGTTGGAAAAGCAGCAGAAAGAGCCAATGCAGGAGAAGTTGACCACAGAGCAGATAAGGGAACTGGCAGAACAGGCTCTGGAAGTGTTCCCGAAGCGCGTAGCCTATTATGCAGAACGTATAGGGGTTACTTATGACAAAATTACCATTCGAAATCAGAAAACACGTTGGGGGAGTTGTAGTGCAAAGGGCAATTTGAATTTTAATTGTCTTTTAATGTTGACACCACCAGAGATACAGGATTATGTAGTAGTACATGAATTGTGTCACCGTAAGGAGATGAATCATTCTAAGCGGTTTTGGGATGAGGTGGAGAAAGTGCAGCCTGATTATAGGGAGCGAAGGAAGTGGCTGAAAGAGAATGGTGGAAGGATAATTGAGAGGATGGAAAGGTAAAAATCTCTTGCATTAATGATAAAATGCAAGGGATTTTTTGTGTGAAAACTTGTGGATATGTGATACAATAAAAAATATTATATGTTGGAAGAGGAGAAAGACATGCTTACTGGAGAATTGAGAAATAAAATAGACAGAATATGGGAAACGTTTTGGACTGGTGGAATCACGAATCCGTTAGATGTAATCGAACAGTTTACATATTTATTGTTTATTAAGCAGTTAGATGACGTGGAGACAACAAAGGAGAATGAAGCTAATTTCTTAGGAATCCCATACGAAGGATTATTTCCAGAGGAATGTCAAAAATATCGTTGGAATAAATTTAAAAACCTTGGTTCAGCGGAAGAAATGTATGATATTGTAGCAAATGGAGTTTTTCCTTTTATTAAAAATCTTCATCAGGATGGAGAGTCTGCTTATGCAAGATACATGGGGGATGCTATATTTAAGATTCCCACTCCTGCTATGTTGTCAAAAATTGTAGATGGTATCGATGGATTGCAATTGGGAGATGCCGATACAAAAGGAGATTTGTATGAGTATCTGCTTTCTAAAGTAGCAACTGCCGGAACAAATGGACAGTTCAGAACTCCGAGACATATTATAAAAATGATGGTGAACTTAGTAAAACCTACACCCGAAGATTATATCATTGATCCAGCCATGGGAAGTGCCGGATTCTTAATTGAAGCACAACAATATTTGAGGGATAATCACAAGGAACTGTTTTTAAATGCAAAGCAAAAAGAACATTTCAATAATACGATGTTTTATGGAAATGATATGGATAGAACCATGCTTCGTATTGGTGCGATGAATATGTTGTTGCATGGTGTAGATAATCCTAATATTTCCTATCGGGATAGTTTATCCGAACAAAATACAGATGTTGAAAAATATACCTTGGTGTTGGCAAATCCGCCGTTTAAAGGAAGTCTTGATTATGATGGAGTTTCAGCAGATTTATTAAAGGTGACGAAAACCAAAAAGACAGAACTTCTTTTCCTTGCACTATTTCTTAGAATATTGAAATTGGGTGGGCGTGCTGCAGTTATTGTACCGGATGGTGTGCTATTTGGAAGTAGTAAGGCTCATAAACAAATTAGAAAAGAAATTTTAGACAATAATAAATTGGAAGCAGTTATTTCTATGCCAAGTGGAGTATTTAAGCCATATGCAGGAGTATCTACCGCAATCTTGATATTTACGAAAACAGGTTCAGGTGGAACAGATAAAGTCTGGTTCTATGATATGAAAGCGGATGGTTATAGTCTGGATGATAAGCGGCAGGAAGTAAAAGAAAATGATATTCCGGATATTATTGAACGATATAATCATTTAGAAAATGAAGTAGATAGAAGACGAACAGAACAGAGCTTTTTCGTACCAGTGGAAGAGATTATTGAAAATGATTATGATTTATCAATCAATAAGTACAAAGAAATTGAGTATGAAAAAATAGAGTATGATGCGCCAGAGGTTATTATTGGGCGTATAGAGGAACTAGAAACAGAAATTCAAAAGGAAATGTCTGAATTAAAGAAGTTATTGAAACAGTAACTATTATTGGACAAATTCAGATTTGTAGGGCTATGAGCAGAGTACAGACGAGACGGCAAAGGCACGTTGGAAGCTTGCTTACATAAGTGCTTTGGACAGATTGGATGTATTGTGCGACAGCAGAACATGAGCATGAAGCGAAGCGGAATGCGAATGGACGATGCGAGTAGCCCGTAGGGATGATTGAAAATAGAATATTTGTTTGACATAAAAGCGGTTAGATGCTAGTATAATAACAAAGAGTGCTACCGATAGACGGTTAGCCTGATATTATTTTAAGTCAAAAATGACCGCCAAGTTTTCTCAGGACAGGGCGGTTATTTTTGTGTTTTATCATTGCTCTTAGACCCAACGGCATAACCAAGAGCAAAGCAAGTTAAACATAAGCTGATAATGGCTATAAAAAGTTCCGTTGTAAGCATAAGCACAAACCTCCTCGTTAGATTTCCACAAGTGGATTTCTATGTAAACAGAGCTATAACTCTCTGGAGAAGGCTAACCGCCTACCGAATAGGGTAGCACCAAATATATTGTACCAAACAAATGTTCGAAGGTCAATATTCCAGTCGAAAAAGAAAGCGTTGTAGGGCTATGAGTAGAGTACAGACGAGACGGCAAAAGCACGTTGGAAGCTTGTTTACATAAGTGCTTTGAACGGATTGGATGTATTGTGCGACAGCAGAACATGAGCATGAAGCGAAGCGGAATGCGAATGGCGAAGCGAGTAGCATATAGAGGATGATGAGATGGAAAAAGTAAAATTAACAGATATTTGTGATTTTCAAGGTGGTTCACAACCACCAAAAGAGGAGTGGTCATTTGAAGAACAGGATGGATATATTCGTATGCTTCAAATACGAGATTTTACACAGAGTGAAAGAGTGGTTCCAGAATATATTAAAGTAAGCAATAGTACAAAAACATGCGAAGCAGATGATATCTTAATTGCAAGATATGGTGCTTCGATTGGCAAAATTTTAACGGGGTTAGCAGGAGCGTACAATGTTGCAATAATGCGTACAATTCCTGATACAAGTAAAGTTCAGAAAAGATATTTGTATTATTACTTAAAGTCACCTTATTTTCAAAATGCAATATTGAATGTTGGTGTAAGAGCTGCACAAGCTGGGTTTAATAAAGAAGACCTATCTAAGTTAGAGATAGAATGTCCAGCATTGATAGAGCAAGATGAGATTGTGAGAGTTTTAGAAAAAGTAGAGTTGGTGATTGAAAAAAGAAAGCAGGAATTAACTGCTCTAAATGACCTAATCAAATCCCGATTTATAGAAATCTTTGGTGACCCTGTTCATAATCCTAAAGGTTGGACGGTGAAGCCGTTAGGCGAATTGTCAGTACAAATAAATAGCGGAAATACTCCTAAGGGGGGAGAACAGGTTTATGTCGAAAAAGGCATTATGTTCTTTAGAAGCCAGAATGTTTGGAAAGATAGAATTGAAATGGATGATATTGCTTATATCGATGAAGAAACTCATGCGAGTATGAGTAGAAGTAGCTTGAAGCATGGTGATATTCTTATGACAAAGACTGGAAGAATTAATACTGAGAACAGTTCATTAGGAAGAGCTGCGTTATACATGGGTGAAGACGATGCAGCTAATGTTAATGGTCATGTGTATTTTATTAGATTAAAACCAGGTGTAAATAATAAATTTATTCTTAGAATTTTAGTGTCGGATGAGTATAGAGACTATATTAGAAGTGTTTGCGTAGGTGGAATTGATAAGCGTCAGTTAAATAAAAATCATATTGAAGATTTTCCTATAATTTGTCCGCCAGATGATATGGTAGATGAATATATTAGTCTTGTAGAACAAACCGACAAATTGAAACTTGCAGTACAAAAATCATTGGATGAAACACAGGAATTGTTTGACAGTCTCATGCAAAAATATTTTGGTTAAGAGATTAAATTTTATGAGGGAGGGATTCTATGGAACTATATCACGGTAGTAATGTTTGCGTAGAAAAGCCAAGGGTTTTATCAAATGGACACTACAAAGATTTTGGATATGGATTTTACTGCACAAATTTTGAACATCAGGCGAAAAAATGGGCATTAACAAGGAAGCAAAAGCATATAGTTAATGTTTTTGAATATACCGAAGATAGTGGGTTAAACATTTTGAAATTCCCTGAAATGTCAGAAGAGTGGCTAGACTTTATAGTAGCTTGTCGCAGAGGTATTGAACATAATTATGATATTGTAGAAGGTCCGATGGCAGATGATACCATTTGGGATTACATAGAAGATTATGTCAGGGGAACAATAACAAGGGAAGCATTCTGGGTATTGGTAAAGTTTAAATATCCTACGCATCAAATAGTTTTTTGTACAGAAAAGGCAATCAGTACGTTGCAGTATGAAAGGAGCTATTCGATATGACAAATATTTTCTTTGAAAATGAAGAAATTACAGAGAATGACTTATACTTTTTGTGCTATATGATTGAGCGGATTGCAAGAAGGTTACATCAAAGGAATAAGTATGTGGTAAATCAAATTTCAAGAGAAGAGTGGATGCGCCTTATTAGTCTGGCTGATGTACTGCACTGTGAGAATCCGGAAAAAATAGAAGAGGAATGGATTCAGGAATATGAATTGCAAGTGGGCGACTTCGATATCACAGAAGTAGATACAGAATTGGTAAAACAAGTTCCCACAGAAACACAGATGGGAAAGGTATATATGCGCTTAATTGTTGATACATTGCAGTCAGATGAAAATTATGTTGACGGCATGATAAGAGTGTATAATGACGAATTATGCGATACTTTGGATGATTATAATTGTGGGGCATATTATGAACCATCATATTTTATTGTACGTGCATATCAGAATGGAGGATTTTAGCAGTAGCCTGAAATATTTGAAAAATAGCAGAAAAATATAATGTTTGATATACTTTTTGAAAAAAGGAGTATGTCAAAATGGAAAAAGAAATAAAAAGTATTTTGGAAGATATGTCAGAGGTATTAAACATTCAGCAGATGCGAAAACTGCAGGAAGTGTTGATAAAAAGATTAGAGTATAACACAGATGTGGAAGCGTTAGGAAATCTTGAGTATTTGAGTATGTTTGTGGCGGCGAAAAGCATAGAGGGATGTTCGGAAAGGACAATTGCATATTACAAATCTACAATTGAGAATATGTTTCAAAAAGTCCATATCCCGGTGCGCCAAATTACAACAGAAGTTTTGAGAGAATATCTGACCAACTATCAGGCAGAAAATAATTGTGGAAGAGTTACGATTGACAATATAAGAAGGAATCTTTCAAGTTTTTTTTCATGGTTGGAAGATGAGGATTATATTATAAAAAGTCCAATCAGAAGAATTCATAAAGTAAGAACAGGAACAACGGTAAAGGAAACATTTTCAGATGAAAATATCGAGGTACTTAGAGACGGATGTACTGAAAAAAGAGATTTGGCAATTATTGATTTGTTATATTCTACAGGTATGCGTGTGGGAGAATTGGTAAATCTGGATATAGATGACATAAATTTTGAAGAACGTGAATGCATCGTATATGGAAAAGGGAATAAAGAGCGGAGAGTGTATTTTGATGCAAGAGCAAAACTGCACTTGCAAAATTATATAGCGAGTAGAAATGACAGTAATTCGGCATTGTTTGTTTCGTTGGACAAGCCATTTGAAAGGCTAAAAATAAGTGGAGTTGAAGTAAGATTAAGAAACTTGGGTAAAAAATTAAATATTGAAAAAGTCCATCCACATAAATTTCGACGTTCCATGGCGACAAAAGCCATTGATAAAGGAATGCCAATCGAGCAAGTACAGAAGTTACTAGGACATCAGCAGATTGATACCACCATGCATTATGCTATGGTAAATCAAAATAATGTGAAGATTTCACATAGGAAGTATATTGCTTAAATTCTTGCAAATTCTTATTTTTCTGAATCTTTCTCCCATCTTCTTGCCCTTCGGACAAGAAGCATCCCTCGCTCTAAAGAGCTCGGTCAATTCTTATTTATCCAATCCTATAAATTGAAATTTGTGGAGGTGGAGATGGAAACGATTGAATTAAAGAAAATGACAAGGGAACTTTGTCATGAATTGTATAAGGATTGGAATAATGATGAGTCCATTTACATGGATATGTCACTGTTCAAAACGTTTTCCTATAGTGAAGCGTCTGTTAATAGGTATTTTGATTTAAAGAATGAGTCTTCGCGTATTATGTTTGTTATTATGCTTGGTGATAGACCTATTGGAGAATTGCAGCTAAAGCAGATAGATTGGGAAAAAGCAGAATGTACTTTGAGTATTCATATGCAGAACGACACTGTTAAAGGGAAAGGTTTTGGAACGCAAGCCGAGCTTAAGGCAGTAAAATATGCTTTTGACGAACTTGGGATGATTGCGATTAATGCAGATGCCATTATAAAAAATACCCGAAGCCAGCATGTCTTGGAAAAAGTAGGATTCAAACTTGTCAGAGAAGATGGGGATTTCAAATATTATCGTATTGAACGATAACTTCCAATTTAATGAATTATGGAGGTGGTTATATGAGATATGGATCAATATATTTGGTAGTAAAAGATTTTGATAAATCATTAGATTTCTATGAAAAGATTTTAGATATGAAAGTAAGCGCTACAAATGGAAAAAGATTTGCAATGTTCAATAATGAGGGGGTAAATATTTGTCTAATGAACGGATATTATGATGAACAATATCCGGAGCAGAAAGAAGTGAAAGGACCTTTATTTCCAGAATACGATAATATGAGCGTTATTGCTAATTCTACTAATTCAAGGAAAGTATTTATTAATTTAGGGGTAGAAGATTTAGATAAGGAGTATCAGCGTATTTACGATTTGGGAATCGGAATTAATTTAACACCGATAAGATATTTAAATGTTTTTTCACCTTATTGGTATTTTACATTTATGGATCCTGATGGTAATCCTATTGAAATTACAGGAGGACATAAAGAGTAAAAGGGATATTATCTAAGCTAAGAACTCAATAAATTTAAACTTGCATGATGAGGTTGCTTAAGGAGTTTTTTAAGAAAAAATGGGCGATAGTGTTGAAAATACGAACTTAATTTGATACTATATAACCACGCATTGCGTGGAATAATCCAAGGAGGTTACATATGTCTGGTAATAAAACAGATTTGGAGTATCAAGTAAAGAAATTAAAAAAACTCAGAGAATTGGCTGGATTAAACAGAAAAGAGTTTGCAAAGGCGCATGGAATACCGCTTCGGACAGTAGAAGATTGGGAGGCAGGCCGGAGAAAAATGCCAGATTATCTGCTAAGACTTCTTTCATATAGAATCAGAATGGAAGGAAACTCCATTAAGAATAACAAAAATGTTAATATTATTCAGGACGAACAGGGAAAAAGTATTGTTATCATAAATGATGTGAGATTTAAATCACGGCGTAATATTGCATGGGATAAAGTTGAAGAATATTTGAAAGAATATATTGGTAAATTTTATGAAATTGCCGAAACATCAGAAAAAATATATATTGGCTCAGATTTTCCAGATGAATTTTGTCATTCAACAGATAAAACGAGGTTAAAAGGTGCGAATGAGAAAGCGAAGGCAAATATGACACCTGCAATTGGAGAATTGATTCAAATTGCAAGTAACAAAGCAGAATTTGAAGACTTCAATCAAAAGCATAAATCAAAGGCAAAGTGGGGCTGGTACAGATATGATACTCGATTTGGGATTCCTGTTTATGATGAAAATAGCCAACTTGAGAGATACAATATTTTTTCTGCCAGAATGCTTGTGAGATGTGATGCAGACGGGAAGAGATATCTATATGATTTTGTAAGAACAAAAAAAGAAACGAGCAGCCCGCATAAGCAATACTAGCTGTACGGTAGTAAACTTCGTTTCTTGTTGATTATTGTAAGTTATATATGTTGATTTGTCAATGAGAAATTGCATATTGCATATGTCTCATAACATAGGTTATTATTATTTTATGGGTATATCTGGAAGTTTTACATGGAAGAATTAATCTAAGAGCAGAATAACAAGACAAAAGATAGGGTGATAGAATGAGCACTAATTTTAATTTCTTAAAACAGAACAAATTATTTGAATCATTTGCAGAGCAGGCGATGGAAGCAGAAAAGAGTCTAACAATTTCATCATCCACCAGTGCGATTTTGGCAAGGAGAGCACTGGAATTAGCGGTTCGCTGGGTATATGCATATGATAAAGAACTGAAATTACCTTATCGGGATAATATCTCAAGTCTTATTCACGAGGAATCATTTCGAAGAATCATAGAGCCTCGTTTATTTCCCATGTTAAAATATACAATTAAATTAGGAAATATTGCAGTACATACAAATAGCAGGATAAAGAAAGAGGATGCAGTATTATCATTACGAAATTTATTTGAATTTTGTGATTGGATTGATTACTGCTATTCAGAACAATATACAGAAAAAACATTTGATGAAAGTATTCTTATATTTGGTGAGGATAAGAGAGAAAAGCCGGAAGAATTAAAAGGATTATATGAAAAGTTAAGTGCAAAGGATAGAAAATTAGAAGAAATTTGTAAGGAAAATGAGCAGCTTCGGGAACAGATGGCAAAGGTTCGAATCAGCAATGAAAAGACCCGTGTATTTGAAGTTGACAAACTTACAGAAGCACAGACGAGAAAGAAATATATTGACCTTGACTTGCAGGAAGCAGGTTGGAATATCGGAAGTGATTGTCTAGAAGAAGTTGAAGTTACAGGTATGCCAAATAATACCGGTACAGGATATGTAGATTATGTTTTATATGGAAAGAATCATTTGCCATTAGCAGTAATTGAGGCGAAGAAGGCAGCGGTAAATCCCATTGTGGGAAGCCAACAGGCAAAGTTATACGCAGATTGCCTGCAGAATCAGTATGGTCAGAGACCGCTTATTTTTATTACCAATGGATTTGAAATTTACTATATCAATGATGCGGCGGGATATGCCAGAAGAAGAGTTTCCGGGATTTTTACTCAGGAAGAAATGCAGCTAGAAATAGATCGAAGAAAGCAAAGAATTCCGTTACAGAATATTGAAATAAATGATGAAATTACGAATCGTCCGTATCAGAAAGAAGCTGTTACGGCGGTTTGTGATGCCATTGAGAAAAAGCAAAGAAAGATGCTGATTGTTCAGGCAACCGGTTCCGGAAAAACACGAGTAAGTATCAGTATTGTGGATGTTCTTAGAAAACATAATTATGTAAAAAATATTTTATTTTTGGCAGACCGGGTTGCACTTGTAAAACAGGCAAAGAAAAATTATGCTAATTTGTTGCCGGATTTATCACTTTGTAATTTGCTGGATAGTAAGGATGATCCGGAGCAAAGCAGAATGATATTTTCAACTTATGCGACTATGATGAATGCTATTGATGAAAAAAAGAATAAATATGGAAAGAAATTATTTACACCGGCTCATTTTGACTTGATTATCATAGACGAATCGCACCGTTCTATCTATAAAAAGTATCAGGATATTTTTGAATATTTTGATGCATTACTCCTTGGAATGACTGCTACACCGAAAAACGAAATCGATAAGAATACATATGGAATATTTGATTTAGAACGTGGAGTGCCAACTTTTGCATATGAGTTAGAAAAGGCAGTGGAAGAAGGATACCTTGTTACTTACAGTACCTTGGAGTACAAATCAAAGGTCATGGAAGAAGGAATCCATTATCAGGATTTGTCAGAAGAAGAGAAAGAGGAGTTCGAGGAGAAATTTGGAGATGATGAGAGCATTGATGATACCATTTCCAGTGCAGCTGTAAATACATGGCTGTTTAATGGTGATACGATTGATATGGTGCTAAGCGAACTTATGGAAAAAGGTTTAAAAGTGGATGGTGGAGATAAGCTTGGAAAGACAATTATTTTTGCAAAAAACAGTAACCATGCACAAGCTATTGTAGAAAGATTTCATAAACGATATCCGGAGTATGGAGAAGATTTTATCAAACAGATTGATTATAGTATCAAATATGGAGATTCTTTAATTGATGATTTCAGTACGAAGGAAAAGTTGCCGCAGATAGCAGTTTCTGTGGATATGTTAGATACCGGTATAGATATTCCTGAAATTTTGAATCTGGTATTTTTCAAAAAGGTACGTTCTTATAGTAAATTTTGGCAGATGATTGGACGAGGAACAAGATTGTGTCCTGACTTATTGGGAGTAGGCGCAGATAAAGAAAAATTCCTGATTTTCGATTTCTGTAATAACTTTGAGTATTTCAGAGTGAATACAAACGGAGCAGAAAACGGAATACAGCAGTCCTTAGCTGAAAAGATTTTTAACACAAAGTTGATGATAGCAAGAGAATTACAGGAAAAACCATATTGTGCCGATGAAGAAATGATGCAGTATCGCAGGGAACTTGTAGATGATATGTATCATGTAGTAATAGAACTGAATGATATGAGCTTTCGTGTGAAACAGCATTTGCGCTTTGTGGAAAAATACCGAAACAAAATGCAATGGAATCAACTCGAATCGGTAGAAGTTTCAGATATTAAAGAGCATATTGCGCCACTGGTGATGCCGAAACAGGAAAATGAACTTGCAAGAAGATTTGACTATCTGGTATATAGTATTGATTTGGGAATGCTTCAAAATAGGAATATTAATCAGCCAATTCAGATTGTGATTCAAACAGCGGAGGATTTATCAAAACTATATAACAGTAATGCTTATGTAAAAGCACAAAAATATATCATTGACAAGATTCAAACAGAGGAATTTTGGGAAAATACAAATATTCTGGAACTGGATGAGGTACGAATTGCATTAAGAGATTTATTAAAATATATAGAAAAGAAGAAACAGCAGATTTATTACACAAACTTTACTGATACGATTCTGGAAAAAAAGGAAGGCGAGCCTATCTATAATGCAAATGAATTGAAGAATTATAAAAAGAAGGTAGAGTATTATTTGAAAGAGCATCAGGATTCGCTTGCAATATATAAATTACGCAATAATAAAAGGTTGTCAGAAAGTGATTTTAAAGAACTGGAACGGGTATTGTGGAAAGAATTAGGAACTAAAAAGGATTATGAGAAAGAGTACGGTGATACGCCTATCGGAAGATTGGTGAGACAGATTGTAGGTGTTGATAGAAATGCTGTGAATGAAGCATTTAGTGAATTTCTGTCAGAAGAAAGATTGAATATTAATCAAATTCGGTTTGTAAGGTTAATTGTTGATTATATCGTTACAAACGGAAACATTGTGGATAATTCTGTACTCACGGAGGATCCGTTCAGAACAGTTGGAAGTATTACTACACTTTTTGCGGAAGATATGGCAACAGCAAAGCAAATCATGGGAGTCATAAGTGAGATTAGAAAAAATTCAGAAGAAATTGCATAAAGCAGGGCTGTCGTACAGGTTGTGCGGCAGCTTTCATGATTTTTTAGAACATTTAATGATTATTTAATAATTCCTTTGATACAATAGCACCATCAAAGGAAAGGAGTAGAGAAATGTTTTTTAACATACTGAAAAAAGATTTAAAACGAAAAAAGACCATGAATGTTATCTTACTGATATTTATTGCCATGGCATCCATGTTTGTTTCCAGCAGTGTCAACAACATGGTTTCTATCTTAAATGCTACGGAGAATTATTTTGACCGGGCAGAACTAAAAGACTATTACATAATTGCAGCGTATGAGGAAAAGAATGAACAAAAGATTCAGGATTTCCTAAATACAAATTCTTATGTAGAAGACTGGGATTCAGAAGAATTGCTTTCTGTTCCGGTAGGAAAGTGGGAAAAAAGGGATGGAAAGGAACTTACCTTACAAGGTGCTCCTTTGGTACAGCAGATGAGTTCTGAAGGACAGAAGTTTTTTAATAGTGAGAATCAGAAAATTACCCATATTGGTGAAAATGAAATGTATCTTCCACTAAAAGTTATGGAGACGAATAATCTGAAATCAGGAGATTCCATTTATTTATGTAAGGAAGATAAAAAAACAGAGTTTGTAATTGCAGGAAGTTGTAAAGATGCTTTACTTGGTGCTGATATGATGGGAAGCGTCCGCATATTGGTAAGTAAAGAAGGATATGAGAAAGTAAAGGAATATTCAGATTTAAAAGGAATGATTTATTCTGTAAGCTCTGAAAAGCCGGAAAAGTTGGAAGAGGATTTTAATCAAGAAGATATCAAGAAAATGTTTAGTGGAAACAGAGAACTTATTAAGATGACCTATGTCATGGACATGGTAGTCGCAGGACTGTTATTAGTGGTAAGTATCTGCTTGATTGTGATATCTATGATAATTTTACGGTTCACCATTGTATTTACTCTGAATGAAGAATTCAGGGAAATCGGAGTCATGAAGGCAATCGGAGTTTCAGAAACTCAGATTAGAGGAATCTATCTCATCAAGTATTTGATGATTGCTGCGGTGGGGGCAGGAATTGGATTTTTTGCAGGAATTCCATTTGGAAAAATGCTTCTGGCGCAGGTATCTCGGAATATGGTCATGGAGACAGAAGGAAACATCTGGTTGTTGAGTTTGGCGTGTGCCCTAGTGATTCTTTTGGTTGTCGTATTATTCTGTTATCGCTGTACTGGAAGACTTAAGAAATTTTCACCCATTGATGCGATACGAGAAGGAAGTAACGGAGAGCGTTTTACCAAAAAAGGATTGATAAAATTGGAAAAATGGCATGGAGGTCCGGTATCATTTCTGGCTTTTAATGACATTCTGAGTAAATTTCGCAGTTTTGTAGTGCTATTGTTGATTTTTACCATTGGTATTTTGCTTATTATTGTTCCGGTAAATACTGCAAATACGTTAAAAAGTGACAAGCTTGTGGCATGGTTTGGAATGCAGGAATCGGATATTTGTATGCTGAATGAAGAAGAGGATAACCGAATTGTTCGCGAAGAAGGCAGAGAGGGAATGAAGGACAATTTCAAAGAAATGGAAGAAAAACTGAAAAAACAGGGAATTCCGGTAAAAGTATCTCAGGAGATCATGTTTAATTTACGAGTTTCTTTCAAAGAAAAGTCATATAATGCTTTTTGCCTACAGGGGACAGGAAACAAAGTTGATGGATATAAATATGAAGAGGGAACTGCTCCGAAATATGCAAATGAAATTGCTATCACGAGAATGACAGCCGGACATATTGGTGCAGAGATTGGTGATACTGTTACCATTACCATGGGAGAAGAGAAGAAAGAGTTTGTAATCACTGGCTATTTTCAATCTATGAACAATATGGGAGAGGGAATTCGTTTCTCAGAAAAAGCAGAGATAGATTATAGCTATACATCAGGAAGTTTTGCAAGACAGCTTACCTATACAGATGAGCCGGATGAAAAGGAGAAAGCGGAACGAGAAGAGAAAATTGCAGACCTCTATCCGGATTATACCGTGTATACCTGCGGGGAATATCTAAGTGATATGATGGGCGGTATCGCAGATACTTTGGATGCTGTTAAGCAGTTAATAGTAATCGTAATCATGGCAATCAATATGCTGGTGACGATTCTGGTATCAAAGACGTTTCTTGCCAAAGAAAGAGGAGAAATCGGAATGCTTAAGGCAATCGGATTTAACAATCCTGTTTTAATTCGTTGGCAGGTACTTAGGATAGGAGTCATTCTGGTATTATCCGTGATATTGGGCGCTTTGCTGGCAACGCCGGTGGCACAGATTTCTTCTGGAAAAGTATTTGAAATGATGGGTGCTACCCACATTGAATTTGTCATAAAGCCATTTGAGGTGTATGTCGAATATCCATTGCTGGTATTGGCAGCAACCCTTGTTGGAGCATTTATTTCCATGCAGCAGATTCGCAGCATTTCTGCACAGGAAACAAATAACATTGAGTAACCACAATATAGAACAATAAAATGGAGGAAAAACATGGGAAACATATTAGAAGTAAAGGATTTGTGTAAAACCTATATTATCAATAAAAGACAGAATAATGTATTAAGAAACGTAAATTTTCAAGTAGAAGAAGGAGAAATGGTAGCGGTTATGGGGCCATCCGGAAGTGGAAAGTCAACTCTGCTCTATGCCGTATCCGGAATGGACGGAATCACTGCCGGAAATGTAAAATTTGCAGGAAAAGAGATACATAGTCTGCCACAGAAAAAAATGGCACAACTTCGGTTAGACGAGATGGGGTTTGTTTTTCAAAAGATGTATATGCTGAAAAATCTTTCGGTACTGGACAATATCATTCTGCCTGCACGTCAGTCAAAAAAGAACCACAGTAGTCGGAGAGAGCAGATACTCCGTGGACAGGAACTGATGCGAAAGCTTGGAATCGTGAATATTGCAGAAAATGATATCAATGAGGTGTCCGGTGGACAGTTGCAGCGTGCTTGCATTTGCCGTAGCATGATAAATAAACCCAAAATGATTTTTGCAGATGAACCGACCGGGGCGTTGAACCGCACTGCTTCCAATGAAGTTATGGAAGAATTGCAGAAAATCAATCAGGAGGGAACTACGATTATGCTTGTGACCCATGATGTAAAGGTTGCTGCAAAGTGTACAAGAGTCATGTTTATTGTTGACGGAAACATCAAAGGAGAGTATCATTTAGACAGATGTGATGTAAATGATGAAAAGTCATTGAAAGAACGAGAACGGACACTGAATAACTGGCTGTTGGAAATGGGCTGGTAAAAGGGGAAATTATGACGGATATTTTAGTAGTAGAAGATAACACAGAGCTGGGAAACCTGCTCTGTGACTTCTTAAGAGCAGAGAATTATACAGTGCATCATGTAACAAAAGGCGAAGATGCAGTGGAGTATTTTGAACAGGAACAGGTGCGTCTGGTGGTGCTGGATATTATGCTTCCGGGAATGGACGGCTTTGCGGTGTGTCAGAAAATCCGAGAGGATTCTGACACGCCTATTTTCATATTAAGCGCCAAGATTGGAAAGGAAGATAAGTTAAATGGTCTGCTTCTTGGCGCAGATGATTATTTGGAAAAGCCTTACGATATCGATATTTTGCTAGCGAAAATAAAAGGAATTTTTAAAAGGCGTTATGCATCAGATAGTCTGGTAGATGGAAATCTTAAGATTGACCGGGTACGCCGTCTTGTTTTTCTGGGAGAACGTGAATTGAATCTTACGGCAAAGGAATATGAGTTATTAGTGCTTTTGGTGGAAAACAAAGGAAAGTCCTTGAAAAAAGAGTGGCTGTTTAACAAGGTATGGGGCTTTGACAGTTTCAGTGAGCCGCAGACATTGACGGTACATATTAAGTGGCTGCGAGAGAAAATAGAAGAAAATCCCAAAGAACCCCAAAGGATTCTTACCGTCTGGGGCGTAGGATACCGTTTTGAGTAATGGATGAAGGAGTGTTATGAAAAAATTTCGAGGTATATGGCTGTTGCTAATTGGAATCACAATTCTTGTTTTTGCAGGAGCGAATATAATTGTATGGAATCAAAAAACGGGAGAAAGTGGTAGAACATACCGTGTAGAGATAAATCGTGTCTGCCATGAATTGGAAGAAGGAAATGGCAACGTATCTTTAGAGAAATATTCTGAAATAAAGAGTATAGCAATGTTGCCGGCAGAGGCTACGCAGGTTCAGCTGGATGCGTTTTTTCAGGGAGAAGACGAAGATTATGTAATTCGTCGGATTAATGGTGTTTATTATCGGATTGAGTATGAAGCCGAGGAAGTAACAGAACGGAATGTGTTTTGGACAATGAATCTGGGACTTAGTATTATGGCAGTTGCAATGTTTGGCCTAACAGTCTACATAAGACATAATCTCATAAAACCATTTCAAAGAATCAGTGAAGTTCCTTATGAATTATCCAAGGGAAATCTTACGGCAGGAGTAAAGGAAAACAGGAATCGGTATTTTGGAAAATTTGTCTGGGGACTGGACTTATTACGAGAAAAGCTTGAGGATGAGAGAAAAAAAGAGCTTGATTTACAGAAGGAGAAACAGACGTTGATTTTGTCTATTTCCCATGACATAAAAACACCACTAAGTGCCATTAAGTTGTATGCAAAGGCATTGGAACGAAATCTTTATGATACAAGAGAAAAACAGACACAGATAGCAGAAAATATCAATAAAAAGGCAGACGAAATCGAAGGATTTGTCTGCGAAATCGTGAAAGCCTCCAATGAAGATTTTCTAAATCTGGAAGTAAAGAGAGAAGAGTTTTATTTACAGGAACTTGTAGATGAGATTAAGGGATATTATGTGGAAAAACTGGAAATTCTTCGGATTCCATTTTCCTGCAAAATGGAAGGGAACTGTTTGGTAAAGGGAGATTTGGAACGTGCAGTAGAAGTGATTCAGAATATCATGGAAAATGCCATTAAGTATGGTGATGGCGGTTATATTAGTATTGAAATGGCAGAGGAAGAGGACTGCCGTTTATTTACGGTGAAAAACAGTGGCTGCACCTTAAAACAGGAAGAAATTCCACATATTTTTGACAGTTTTTGGCGTGGTTCCAATACGGGAAGTCAGCTGGGAAGTGGCTTAGGACTTTATATTTGTCGTCAGTTAATGCAAAAAATGGATGGGGAGATTTATGCGGGGGAAAAAGAAGGGGAGATGCAGGTGACTGTGGTATTTCGAATGGCATAAACAGTTGTAAGTATTGACATTCCTCATTTTTATGATAAAATATGTTTTATATCAAACAATTCCGTAACAAACAGTTTTGTATAAAACAAATAAGGAGAAACCATGAAGCATAAGGAGACACTGGGATATGAGATAAAGACCCTGGATAACCTGTTTTTCCGTAATTTGATGTCCTATGAGATTGCACAGAAGCATATGGACGAAGTAACGGTAATGCATGGTTGGATTCTGGGGTTTCTTTATGATAATGAGGAAAGGGATATATTCCAGAAGGATATAGAGACGGAGTTTTCCATAGCTAGGTCTACTGTGACCTGTATTGTAAAGCTAATGGAGAAGAAGGGATATATCAGGCGGGAAAGTGTAGAACAGGATGCTCGCTTAAAGAAATTGGTATTGACAGAAAATGGGCGTAAGATTCATGAACTTCATATCAATGATGTTGATGTTTTGGAAGAACGCTGTCAGCGAAATATTTCCGAAGAAGAAATTAAAACTTTCTGGGCAGTAGCAGAAAAATTAAAACATAATTTGGAAGAAGATATTTTATCAAACAAAAAATCAGAGCATAAGGAGGAAATGTAATTATGGTAAAGTCCATATTGAAGCAGGTGAAGGAATTCAAAAAAGATTCTATTCTGACACCGATATTTATGATTCTGGAAGTAATTCTGGAAACCATGATTCCATTTTTAATGGCGGCAATTATTGACAATGGTGTGGAAAAAGGCGATATGAACTACATATGTAAGGTGAGTATGGTAATGGCAGGACTTGCAGTACTGGGGCTTGTAGCAGGTATGCTGGGAGCAAAGTTTGGTGCAAGTGCATCAACCGGACTAGCGAGGAACTTACGAAGAGCGATGTTTGAAAATATTCAGACATATTCCTTTTCTAACATTGATAAGTTTTCCACAGCAGGTCTGGTAACACGTTTGACAACAGATGTCACTAACGTTCAAAATGCTTATCAGATGGTGCTTAGAATGTGTGCCAGAGCGCCTTTTAGTATGATATGTGCTATGGTAATGGCATTTTTGATTAATGCAAAGCTGGCAAGTGTTTATCTGATAGCTGTTATTTTACTAGGTGGCTGTCTTTTGTTTATTATGATTAAGGCAACCAGATATTTTAATCAGATTTTTCCAAAGTATGATGAGTTAAACGCCAGTGTACAGGAAAATGTATCCGGAATCCGTGTGGTAAAGGCATATGTCAGAGAGGATTATGAAAATAAGCGTTTCACCAAGGCGAGTGAAAATATTTACAAGATGTTTACCAGGGCAGAAAACATTATTACATGGAATGCACCATTAATGCAGCTTACAGTATATAGTTGTATTCTTATCATAAGCTGGTTGGGAGCAAAAATGATTATAACAGACAGTCTTACCACAGGACAGCTTATGAGTCTTCTGGCGTACTGTATGAATATTCTTATGAATCTTATGATGCTATCCATGGTTTTTGTTATGGTAACCATGAGTGCTGCTAGTGCAAAACGTATTTCAGAGGTATTAAATGAAAAGAGTGATTTGTCTAATCCGCAAAATCCGGTAATGGAAGTAAAGGATGGAAGCATCGCATTTGAACATGTGAATTTTGCATATAACAAAGAAAGTGACGAACCGGTATTGAAAGATATTAACCTTGATATTCATGCAGGAGAGACAATCGGTATTATTGGTGGAACCGGAAGTGCCAAGTCCAGTCTGGTAAATTTAATTAGTCGTCTTTATGATGTGACAGACGGAAGCGTATCTGTTGGTGGATTGGATGTACGGAAATATGATATGGAAGTACTACGTAACCAGGTATCTGTGGTACTACAGAAAAACGTACTGTTTTCCGGAACGATTTTGGAAAACTTGCGCTGGGGAAATAAAGAGGCGACAGAGGAAGAATGTATCCGTGCCTGTCAGATGGCATGTGCAGATGAGTTTATAGAACGTTTTCCAGAAAAATACAATACTTATATTGAACAGGGCGGAAGTAACGTATCCGGTGGACAGAAACAACGACTTTGTATTGCAAGAGCATTGTTGAAGAAACCGAAAATTTTGATTTTGGATGATTCTACCAGTGCGGTAGATACTGCCACTGACAGTAAGATTCGTCAGGCTTTTGCTACGGAAATACCGGATACCACAAAGCTTATTATTGCACAGCGTATTTCCAGTGTGCAGAATGCAGACCGTATTATTGTAATGGATGATGGAAAAGTAGTTGATTTTGATACCCATGAAAATTTATTGAAAAATTGTGAGATTTATCGTGATGTTTATGAATCCCAGACAAAAGGATCAGGGGATTTTGATGAAAATGGAGGTGAGCAATAATGCCGGGACCAAGAAAGCCACAGGGACCAAAGCCTAAGATTGAGAATCCGGGAAAACTGTTTATGCGATTAATGCGCTATATTTTTGCGCAGTATAAATGGCATGTAATATCTGTTGTTATTCTTATATTTGTAGGAGTTCTTGCAAATGTGCAGGGAACGATGTTTATGCAGACATTAATAGATAAATATATTGCTCCGATGATTGGAGCAGAGCATCCGGATTTCGCACCATTAGCTCGTGCTATTACAAGAGTTGCAATTTTTTATGGAATTGGTGCGATATCTACCTGGGCGTATAACCGCATTATGGTAAAAGTGACCCAGGGAACTCTTAGAAATTTAAGGGATGACATGTTTACCCATATGGAGAGTCTTCCGATTCGCTATTTTGACACGAATGCCCATGGCGATATTATGTCTGTTTATACAAATGATATTGATACGTTAAGACAGATGATTAGCCAGAGCTTACCGCAGTTTTTATCCAGTATTATTACAATTGTCAGTGTTTTCATTAGTATGTTGGTATTGAACATTCCACTTACTGTAGTAACACTTGTTATGATTGGAATTATGTTGTATGCTACAAAAGTTTTTGGCGGAAAGAGTAGTAAATACTTTATTCAGCAACAACAAGATTTAGGTAAGGTAAATGGCTACATTGAAGAGATGATGGAAGGACAGAAGGTCGTTAAAGTGTTCTGCCATGAAGAAGAGAGCATTAAAGATTTTAATGAACGGAATGATAAGTTGTTTGAAAGTGCCAATAAGGCAAACTGTTTTGTTAACTTTTTAGGACCGGTGAACGGACAAATTGGTAATTTAAGTTATGTAGTATGTGCCATGGTAGGCGGTATCCTTGCATTAAATGGAATAGGTGGATTTACCTTAGGAGGACTTGCAAGTTTCCTGACCTTTAACAAGAGCTTTAGTATGCCGGTAAATCAGGTCAGCCAGCAGTTTAACAGTGTGGTTATGGCGCTGGCAGGTGCACAGAGAGTATTCAAACTGCTGGATGAACAACCGGAAACGGATGAAGGTTATGTCACTCTGGTAAATGTAGAAAAAGCAGACGATGAAACCTTGAAAGAAACAGAAAAACGTACCGGACATTGGGCTTGGAAACACTTCCATAAGGCAGAAGGGACGACAGATTATATTGAACTTACAGGTGATGTGGTATTTGATGGTGTAGATTTTGGTTACAATTCGGATAAAATCGTACTTCATGATGTGAAAATGTACGCCAACGCCGGACAGAAAATTGCTTTTGTAGGCTCTACCGGAGCCGGAAAAACCACTATTACCAATCTGATAAATCGTTTCTATGATATTCAGGATGGAAAAATTCGTTATGACGGAATTAACATCAATAAGATAAAAAAGGCAGACTTACGTCGCTCTCTTGGTATCGTACTTCAGGATACTCATTTGTTTACCAATACGGTTATGGAAAATATCCGTTATGGAAATTTAAATGCAACAGATGAAGAAGTGATTGCAGCAGCGAAGCTTGCCAACGCAGATGGATTTATCCGAAGACTGCCGGAAGGTTATAACACTTTACTGACCGGAGATGGTGCAAACTTAAGTCAGGGGCAGAGACAGCTTCTGGCTATAGCAAGAGCAGCGGTGGCAGACCCGCCGGTATTGATTCTGGATGAAGCCACCAGTTCCATTGATACCAGAACAGAGCGCCTGGTGCAGGATGGTATGGATAAGTTGATGAAGGGAAGAACCACCTTTGTCATTGCACACAGATTGTCTACTGTGCGCAATAGTGACTGCATCATGGTACTGGAGCAAGGAAGAATCATTGAACGTGGTACACATGATGAATTGATCGAAGAACAAGGCAGATATTACCAGCTATACACAGGGAAAAAGCCCGGATTAGCAGCAGAATAAGACATAGTTTTTAACGAAAGCCTCAGAGGGACAAAATTTAATTCAGAAGTCAGCACTGAGGCTAAAGTTATCTAAAAAACTACCGATAACTAAAGTATATGGATGAAAAAAATACGTGACGGAGGAAACGAAAATGGAGAAGGAGAAGAATAGGAATTTATTATTTACTTTGAGCGGAGTTATTGTATGCCCAATTATTATAGCAGCTATATTTATCGTTATTATCTTGAATCAGGTGAAAGATGGTAACATGTCCGTATTTTTGGGAACTATATTTACCGTACTGCTAATGGTATTGGTGTTAGTTATGGTTATATTGGCGGTAAAATGGTTGCTTGATCGAGTAGGAAAGATTATGAAAAATTTAGGGAATATAGCAGATGGTTCCCTGGAGGTAAAAGAAAATAAATTGGCGGAAAGAAATGATGCATTAGGGGAAATGGTACATTCTGTAAATGATACAGTGGTGTCTTTTGCCAAAATTGTATCTGCAATACATAATGCCTCTGCAACTTTGAAAGAGGTGTCTGGGGATTTTCAAGAATCATTTGAAAACATGAATGAATCTATGGTTCACGTTAGCGCGGAAGTAGAGTCTATCATAGGAAATACAATTTCACAGGCCGAGCGTACCGAAGACATGGAACAGAAGGTTGATGATATGAGCAATGCAATTGATGGAATTGTTCAGAATGTAGAAATTTTAACGAATAGTGCTGAAAAGATGAAAGAATGTAATAGAATGGCAGACAGTATTATGGAAGAACTGGTATCCATCAGTAAAACAAGCAGTACAGCCGTAGAAAATGTAAGAAATCAGACAGATCTTACGAATCAGTCGGCTATGCAGATTCGTACGGTAACAGAGATTATTGCCGGAATTTCCAGCCAGACAAATCTACTTGCATTGAATGCAAGTATTGAAGCAGCAAGAGCTGGCGAGCAGGGAAAGGGATTTGCAGTAGTAGCAGAAGAAATCCGAACATTGGCAGATCAGTCCAGAGAATCGTCAGAGCAGATTAATGCAATTGTAAATGAGCTGATTGAGAATTCTAATGTAAGTGTAGATATTACACAGCAGGTATCAGAAGCATTTGTAAAACAGAATGAGAAGATAAGGGAAACCGAGAGCATTTTTACATCTTTGAACACTGAAATAGCGCAGGTTAGTGATTCCATTACAGAGATTACTTCTGAAGTAAGTGGTTTGGAAGGATATAAGAAAGATATGGAAAATGGAATTGAGATATTGAGCAATGCAGCAGAGAAGAATAGTGTCAGTGCAAAAGAGACAAGCGATTCTATGGAAGAATTTGATAAAATAGTAGATGCTTGCAAGAATTCTACAATGCAACTTACAACCGTTGCAGATGAATTAGTAGAAAATATTAGTAAGTTTAATGTAAATAACATAAAAAAAGAAATATAGGATTAGAGATAATCAACGGAAAATAGGGGCTGATATCAGCCTCCTTTTTTTTATTAATTTTTTTTGGTAAAATAGATGCAACATTTTAAAAGAAAAAAGACTCTTAATATATGAAATGCATTTCAGTAATGCTTGAATTTGACGGAGGTGAGTTTATGGAAGAATTTATGAAGTGGTACGAAGCAGTGTATCCCGAATTGTATCGGGTTGCCTATTATTATATGAGAAATCAGCAGGAGGCAGAAGATGCCGTTCAGGATGCAGTGTTAATAGCTTATGAGAAAAGACATCAATTGAAGGATAAGGAAAAGTTTCGTTCCTGGATGATGACAATTTTGGTAAACCGTTGCAAAAGGAGAATGAAAAAGTGGTTTCGTAAGGAAGAAGATATTACGGAACTTTCTCTAGTAGAGGAACGAAATCTTGTGCAAGAAGAGGATTTTGCCATGAACTCGGCAGTAAAGCAGGTGTTTTTTCAATTGGAGGAAGAAGAAAGACTGATTGTAGGATTATCATTATTTGGCGGATACAAGGGAGAAGAAATAGCAGAAATTACCGGAAAAAATCACAGTACAGTACGCTCCCGATACCGCAGGGCACTTCAGAAAATGAAAAAAGAGTTGGAGGTGTAGCATATGGAAGAGAAAGATTTGGAAAAAATCATAAGGGATGCAACAGAACAGGAGAACGTACCGGAAAGTCTGAGGCCGGAAAATATGAGAAAGTTTTTAGAGGAAAATGCAGGAAAGAAGCAGAAAAAACATTTTCGCGCATGGTACAGCATGGCAGCAGCGGCGGCTTGTCTGGTATTAGTTGTGTTTGTAGGAAAAAATATAGGAACCATGCCAAACGATTCAAAATCAGAAACGAAAGAAGATTTCGCGCAGATACAGGAAAATACTTCTTATGATGAATTGTATGATTTCTTTCGTAAGAGGGAGAAAGAATATACGGTATATAGCACTATGAAGGGTGACATGATAATGGAGGATGCAGTAGAGGAATCTGCAACTGCGGATCAACAAAATGTTGAAGGAAATCGAGAGTATGCAGATACCAACAAGCAAGAGGAAGGGGTAGATGAGGCGGATATTATTAAAAATGATGGTAGATATCTGTATCAGATTGTTACCAACGAAGATTATTCCCAGTCCGTACAGATTGCAGACACCCAGGGTGGATTAAAAGAAGTTACACGTATAGATGGATTTGATAATATTTTGGAACTATATGTATGGAAGGACAGTCTGGTGATTATGGAATCCTGCTGGTCAGAAGATACCGTGGATGAAGATGCCGATAGGGGTGAATTTTCCGTTCGGAACGTGGCGTACGGAACGGCATTTCAAAAGGTTTATATCTACGATATTACAGACCGTGCTAAGCCAAAACAGGAACATGTTTTTACCATGAAGGGTAGCTATTTGGATTCCAGAATTACAGACGGATATTTGTATTGCTTTTTGAATTGTGGTGTAGATAAGTTACAGGGACGAAAATATTATGAGGATTATGTTCCCGTTCTGGAAGGAAAGGCGATGTCAGCCTCATCCATCTATTTTCCGGAAGAAGCTGATAGCTCTAGTTATCTGGTAATGGCAACGGTAGACTTGGACAATCCGGAAAAATTTAAAGATACAAAGGCGGTTGTAAGTGCGGCTGATAGGGTCTATGTGACAGATTCAGATATTTATGTGCTGGATAATGTTTATGACTGTGAGACGGACGAGGATGGAGTTTATAGCAATAAGACTAGTATAATAAGATTCTATTATGAAAATGGAATCTTGCATAAGGATGCGGAAGGAAGCGTGAAAGGAATTCTTCTGGATGATATGGCAATCAATGAGTATGATGGATATTTGAGAATGGTGGTCACGGTGAATTCTTATAAGAGAGAACGGGTAATAGACGATATTTTTGAGGATTTCCTAGGATATGAGACCATAGATTCTACTCAGTATAACAGTCTCTATGTTTTAGATAAAAATCTGGAAATAGTAGGAGAAATCGAAGGGTTGGCAGAAGACGAGCAAATCTATTCTGCGCGGTTTATGGGAGATACGGGATATTTTGTTACGTTCCGTCAGACGGACCCTCTGTTCTCTGTAGATTTATCAGATCCAAAGAATCCTGAAATATTAGGAGAACTGAAAATCAGTGGATTTTCCGAGTACCTGCATTTTTATAATGAAAATCTGTTGCTTGGAATTGGAATGGAAGCAGATGAAGAAATAGGGCGTACAGAAGGTATGAAAATTTCTATGTTTGATATTTCCAATCCGGCAGATGTAACCGAACAGGATAAGTATGCTCTTTCTGAGTATGACTATTCGGAAGGATTATACAACTATAAAGCTGTTATGATTGATACGAAAAAGAACCTGTTTGGATTTTATGCAGAAGGATGGAGCGGAGAAGAGGAAAAAGAGGACTATTTGCTATTTTCCTATGAAAATGGAGGTTTCCTGCAGAAAATGAAAATATCTTGTAACAGAAATGCCGATGGAATTTATGCCGACGTGCGTGGAACGTATATCGGAGACGTTTTCTATTTGATGTATGGGGATGGAAGAATCGAGGCTTATAGTCTTGAAGATGGCAGTCTGCTGGAGCAGATTTCTGAGTAAAAAACGAGAACTATCCTTTCGGTCAGTTTTATTTCTGAATTATTTCTGATAAAATATAATTGTCATGATAATGTTTTTATACGGAGGAGGGGCATCTGGGTGATGCAAGAAGAAATCTATATATCGCCACGAAAGGCAAGAATAAAACTAAAAGAAGCACAAAAAAATGCGCAGACAGTGTATCTCTATGGGGCTACCGGATATGGAAAGACGGCTTTGGTCAGGAACTATCTGAAACGTATGGAATACTTGTATTTCAACGCAGGAAATGTGCTTGTTAATGAACTTGCTATATCAGAAAGTATTGGGGACAGGGAATCGGGAAGAACTATCGTAGTGATAGATGATATTCAGCTTGCAGAGCCGGAAGATGTGCGAAGTGCTATTGTGGAACTGAGCGGAAGAAGGGATATATGGCTTATACTGGTGGGACGGTGCCGTTGTCCATCGTGGCTTCTGGCTGCTACTTTGAAACAGTATCCATTTATGATAATAGAGGAAGAAGAACTTAAATTTGATCGTGGTATGCTGGAACGCTATTTTGAACAGAGTGGTATTGTAGCAAATGAAGATACTCTGCAGCGAGTAAATCAGGTAGCCAGAGGACATGGGATGGCAATCAGGATTGTTGCAGAGCTGTTGCAGGATGGGAAAACCTTTACAGAGGATACGATAAAGCAGGTGCAACAGATATTTTGGGATTATCTGGATTATAATGTATATGATCAGTGGGATACAGAACTGTTGGAATTCCTGATGCAGATGAGTGTGGTAGACAGCTTTACGATGCAGATGGCAGAACATATTACAGGAAAGACAAACGTACCTTATTTAATCCAGAAATCATGGGAGACGGGAAACTTTCTTTACGAAGAAAATGGGGTTTACCATTATGAACCGGCCATGTTGGAAAGCCTGAGACGCAGCTTCCAGAATAGGTATAACAAGCAGCAGAGAGATGAACTGTTTTACAATGCAGGATTGTTTTATGAACAGGAAGGCATGGTAATGGATGCACTTCGTATGTATAAAGCCTGCGGGAACAAAAACAGAGTAGGAAGTTTGTTGATTGACAATGCCAGAAAGAATCCGGGCAGTGGATATTTATATGAATTACGTCATTATTATCTGACCTTGCCCGAAGAAACCATAGCAGAAAGTATTGAGTTGACTGCGGGGATGTGCATGCTTCAGTCTATTCTAATGAATACGGAAGAGAGTGAACGGTGGTATGATAATCTGGTAGCACAGGAAAAGAGAAGAACCGGAAGTGAAAGAAAGGCAGTAAAAAGCTGGATTGCGTATTTGGATATTGCGCTACCTCATCGAGGAAGTGGTGGCCTTATTGATATTATGAAGAATGCATTTGTTTTACTCACGAATCGCCAGCTTACTCTGCCGGAATTTTCAGTTACCAGTAATCTTCCGTCGCAGATGAACGGCGGAAAGGATTTCTGTGAATGGAGTAGAAGGGACAGAGAACTGGCAAAGACGATAGGAAAGCCGGTAGCTGTCGTGCTTGGAAAATATGGAAAGGGCTTTGTAGATATTGCTCTTGCAGAGAGTTTTTATGAAAAGGGCGGGGATAACTATGAGATTCTTTCACTTGTGAGTCGGGGAAGAATGCAGGCTGAAGCCGGAGGAAAATTAGAGCAGTGTTTTGTGGCGGCTGCTATTCAGGCAAGGGTTCATGTGATTAACGGACAAATAGAAGAGGCGGTAGAGATTTTGAAGCATTTTCGGAATGTAGCAGTAAAAGAGCATGGGGACAAGCTTCTTCCGAATATAGATACTTTTTTGTTTCGTTTGGCGCTGTATCAGGGGGAAAAAGCACAGATTGAGGAATGGATGGAGAAAGCTCCAAAAGAGGATGAGGAATTCTGTACTTTTAACCGTTATCATTATCTGGCAAAGGTCAGAGGATACCTTTTATATGGGAGGTATGAGCGGGCACAGAGTCTGTTGGAGCGGCTTTTGTATTACGCAAAGGTCATGGACCGTCCGTATATCCGCATGGAGTCAAAGATACTTTTGAGTATTGCTCTTTATCGAATGGGAGAGGTAGCATGGAAAGAGATACTGTTAGAGGTGTTGAGAGAAGCAGAGGATTATCATTTTGTTAGAATTATTTCCAGAGAAGGAGCCGCTATTCGGGAACTATTGAAGTCAGTGGGCTGGAAGGCAGAGGATGCAGAAATAAAGGAACAGAAGGCATATCGTAGACAGGTACTGAAAGAGACCGAAGCAGTTGCCATTGCTTATCCCTCTTATCTGAAAGTGAAAAGTATGGAAGAAGAAGTATTTTCTGATAATGCTGTAAAAATTCTCAAGCTTCAGGCAGAAGGTCTTTCTAATACACAAATTGCGGAGTTGCTTGGAATTACGGAGAGTGCAGTAAAGTATCATTGCAGGGAAAATTATAAAAAACTGGGAGTTAGGGGAAAAGCAGAGGCTGTTATGGAAGCTAGAAAGCGAAAGCTGATTTGAAATTTTTATTTCAAATCAGCTCCTTTTCGTATTTTTACAACTTATAAAACTCAGGTTTTCTGTTTTTGAATACAGTATAGTAAGAAAATCCGGCTTCTTTTAAGATATTTGGTACCTTTGCAAAGTCAAAAGCAACATGCTCCGGTTTGTGTGCGTCAGCACCAATGGTAATAATTTCGCCACCAAGTTCATGATAGCGTTTCAGGATTGCTTCCGTAGGATTGGGATGTCCAAGACCGTATTTGAAGCCGCCTGTGTTGATTTCAATGCCTTTTCCCTTCTGAATTAAGGTTTTTAAGATTTCGTCAATCACATCGGCAAATTTTTCATAGGTATAGTAAGTATTTCGGTTAGGACCGTATCGTACCACATAGTCGATATGACCATATACATCAAAACAATCGAATGTGGAAAGGTTTTCCAGGATGGATTCAAAGTATTCCAGATAGGCATCATCTTCTGTTTTTCCAACATAGTATTCCGGATAGTAAGGGTCGATACCATGTACCACATGGGAAGAACCAATTATAAAGTCAAAGGGGTGTGTAGATACAATCTCCGGAAGTTTCTTGGAAAGGTGTGCTTGTAAGCCAAGTTCCAGACCAATAAGAACCGGAAAGTCCGAAGAAAAATCTGCCTGCACCTGAGTCAGTTCATCAAAATAAGCAGAGAAATCAATCAGAAATTCTGATGGGGCATTGGGATAATCAATATCCAGATGATCCGTAAAGCATAGACCATCCAATCCCTTTGATATGGCAGAATGAACCATTTCGCGTGAATCGGCTTCACTGTCGCCGGAAAAATGTGTGTGCATATGTGTGTCCCAAAGCATAGAAAAGTCTCCTTTTTGTACAAGGTTTTGTTCATATTTCACAGTTTACTATATATGAAATGCACTATTTTGTCAAAATACAAAGTAGCAAAGTCAGCACAATAAGTAAAATGTGGGGTAAAAGTATATTACATGTAAAAAAATAGTGAAAAAATTAACAAAGTTAAAAAACCTACTTGAATTTTGGACAAAGATTGGGTACAATGATAACAGATTTTGGGTTTGATATCCAAAAAGAAATATTAAATTCATTCAAAACTAGGAGGAATTAAACATGTCAGTAAGAGTAGCAATCAATGGATTTGGACGTATTGGACGTTTAGCTTTCAGACAGATGTTCGGTGCAGAAGGATACGAAGTAGTAGCAATCAACGATTTAACAAGCCCTAAAATGTTAGCACACTTGTTAAAATATGATTCATCTCAGGGTAAATATGAATTAGCAGATAAAGTAACAGCTGGAGAAGATTCTATTACAGTTGATGGAAAAGAAATCAAAATCTACGCTGAAGCTGATGCTAGCAATTGCCCATGGGGAGAATTAAAAGTAGACGTTGTTCTTGAATGTACAGGATTCTATACATCCAAAGAAAAAGCTTCTGCTCATATCAAAGCAGGTGCTCGTAAAGTTGTTATTTCTGCTCCAGCAGGAAATGACCTTCCTACAATCGTTTACAATGTAAACCACAATACACTGAAAGCTGATGATACAGTTATTTCTGCAGCTTCTTGTACAACAAACTGCTTAGCTCCAATGGCTGACGCTTTAAACAAATATGCAGCAATTCAGTCTGGTATTATGTGTACAATCCATGCTTACACAGGAGATCAGATGACATTAGACGGACCTCAGAGAAAAGGTGATTTAAGAAGATCTCGTGCAGCAGCAGTTAACATCGTTCCTAACAGCACAGGTGCTGCAAAGGCTATCGGATTAGTTATTCCAGAATTAAACGGAAAATTAATCGGTTCTGCACAGCGTGTACCTACCCCAACAGGTTCTACAACTATCTTAACAGCAGTTGTTAAAGGTAACGACGTAACTGTTGAAGGAATCAATGCAGCTATGAAAGCAGCAGCTAACGAATCTTTCGGATACAACGAAGATGAAATCGTATCTTCTGATATCGTAGGAATGAGATTTGGTTCTTTATTCGACGCTACTCAGACTATGGTTTCTAAAGTTGCTGATGATTTATATGAAGTACAGGTTGTTTCTTGGTACGATAACGAAAACAGCTACACAAGCCAGATGGTTCGTACAATCAAATACTTCAGCGAATTAGCATAGGCATTGAATACTTAGCGAGGACGAGCCAAAAGCGAAGTCCGAGGTTAGTATGAAAACCGTTCTGTGAGATTAGCGAAAGCGAGCCTGTATTTGGCGAAACTTGAGGTTAGCGAACAGAACTGCCTTATTCAAATGATAATACACTGCACGGTAGACTACTTTTGTGAAGCGACAGGCTACCAGAGTGCAGATAAGACTCAGGAAGGGGTCCGGTCTTTAGGGACCGGGCTCCTTTTTGTAATTTAATAAAAAAGGAGAAAATACTATGTCTTTAAACAAACTTTCTGTAGATGATATTAATGTAAAAGGAAAACGCGTTCTTTGCAGATGCGATTTCAATGTACCTTTAAAAGATGGTAAGATTACAGACGAAAACCGTCTGGTAGCAGCTCTTCCTACAATTAAAAAATTAGTAGCTGATGGTGGAAAAGTAATTCTTTGCTCTCACTTAGGAAAAGTGAAGACAGACGAAGACAAGAAAACAAAGACTCTTGCACCAGTAGCTACAAGACTTTCTGAATTATTAGGACAGGAAGTAAAATTTGCAGCAGATGCAGAGGTTGTTGGACCAAATGCAAAAGCAGCTGTAGAAGCTATGAATGATGGAGATGTTATTTTATTAGAAAACACACGTTTCAGAGCAGAAGAAACAAAGAACGGAGAAGCTTTCTCTAAAGAACTTGCTTCTTTATGTGATGTTTTCGTAAATGATGCATTCGGTACTGCTCATAGAGCACACTGCTCTAACGTAGGTGTTGCTGGGTTAGTTGACACTGCAGCAGTTGGATACTTAATGCAGAAAGAAATCGACTTCTTAGGAAATGCAGTAGAAAACCCAGTTAGACCTTTCGTAGCAATTCTTGGTGGAGCTAAAGTTGCTGATAAGTTAAACGTTATCTCCAACTTATTAGAGAAATGTGATACTTTAATCATTGGTGGTGGTATGGCATTCACATTCTTAAAGGCACAGGGATATGAAATCGGAAAATCTTTAGTAGATGATACAAAGCTTGATTACTGTAAGGAAATGATTGCAAAAGCTGAGAAACTTGGAAAGAAATTATTACTTCCAATCGATACAGTAGCAGCAGATGCATTCCCAGATCCAATTGATGCTGAGATTCCAGTAGAAGTATATGCAGTAGAAGCTATGCCAGCAGATAAAGCAGGATTCGATATCGGACCTAAGACAGCAGAATTATATGCAGACGCTGTTAAATCTGCTAAGACTGTTGTATGGAACGGACCAATGGGTATATTCGAAAACCCTGTACTTGCAAAAGGAACTATCGCAGTAGCAGAAGCTTTAGCTGAAACAGATGCAACAACAATCATTGGTGGTGGAGATTCCGCAGCAGCTGTTAACCAGTTAGGATTCGGTGACAAGATGAGCCACATTTCCACAGGTGGTGGAGCTTCTTTGGAATTCTTAGAAGGAAAAGAACTTCCAGGAGTAGCAGCAGCTAATAACAAATAGATAGCCACAAGCGGCTAATCTATTTGTTATTAGCCGCTGTTTGAACTGCGCACCTCGCGGAGAGGAAGATAGCCCTGAAGGGCACCGCTCGGGCGCGGCGAATTCCCAGGCGGAAATTCTTATCAATAATAAGTAGAGCACTTAGTGAACACGAGCCGAAGGCGAACTGTGAAGTTAGTGCGAACTTCCTTATAAAAATATGAGAAGAGGATAAAATCATGGCAAGAAAGAAAATTATTGCAGGAAACTGGAAAATGAACAAAACTCCAAGCGAAGCAGTAGCTTTAGTAAACGAGTTAAAACCATTAGTAGCAAATGATGAAGTAGACGTAGTATTCTGTGTACCGGCTATCGACATCATCCCAGCTATGGAAGCAGCAAAAGGATCTAACATCAACATTGGTGCAGAAAATATGTACTTTGAAGAAAGCGGAGCATACACAGGAGAAATCTCCCCTGCTATGTTAACAGACGCTGGTGTAAAATATGTTGTATTAGGACATTCTGAAAGAAGAGAATACTTCGCAGAAACAGATGAAACTGTAAACAAGAAAGTATTAAAGGCTTTCGAACATGGTATTACACCAATCATCTGCTGTGGAGAATCTTTAACACAGAGAAAACAAGGCATCTACATCGACTGGATTCGTATGCAGATTAAGATTGCGTTCCAGAACGTAACTGCAGATCAGGCTAAGACAGCAGTTATCGCTTACGAGCCAATCTGGGCTATCGGAACTGGTGAAACAGCTACTTCCGATCAGGCAGAAGAAGTATGTGCAGCAATTCGTGCATGCATCAAAGAAGTATATGATGAAGCAACAGCAGAAGCAATCCGTATTCAGTATGGCGGATCTGTAAACGCAGGAAATGCAGCAGAATTATTTGCAAAACCAGACATCGACGGTGGTCTTGTAGGAGGAGCTTCCTTAAAGGCTGACTTTGGTAAGATTGTTAATTACAAATAAGTATCAGATTGCTATAAACTGACAGATAGCTCTATATAAGACGAAAGGGATTATTGTAGGATATTTTACAATAGTCCCTTTTGCGATATGAGAATATAGGAAAAGTATAGGAAATTTCCAGATATGATAAAAGCGGAGGATTGTAATATGAAGAAAATATTGGTAGTGGATGATGAAACAGATATCCGTAAATTATTAAAAGAATATCTGGAATTAGAAGGGTATTTGGTATATACGGTAGAAAATGGTAGTAAAGCCATAGAAAACATCAAATATAATCCGGATTTAATATTATTGGATGTGAATATGCCGGATATGGATGGATACGAAGTGTGTGAAAAGATAAGAGATTATGTAAATTGTCCGATTCTTTTCCTTACAGCACGAACAGAAGAAAAAGATAGAGTTAATGGGTTGAAGTCAGGAGGAGACGATTACATTATAAAGCCCTTTTCTATAGATGAATTATTGGCGAGAGTGGAAGCACATTTGCGACGAGAAGAGCGAAAGAGTCAAAAGAGCAATGTGTATATCAAAGAAAATTTGACGGTAGATTTTTCCGGACATCAGGTATTGTATGATGGAGAAAATTTGGGATTTACGAGAACAGAATATCTGATTTTAGAATTGTTGCTGACCCATAGTGGACAGGTATTTGAGAAAGAGCAGATATATGAGAAGGTTCGTGGCTTTGATGGAGAAGCAGATGCAGGAATCGTAGCAGAGCATGTGCGAAGAATCCGTAATAAACTTGGAAAATACAGTAAGAAAACATATATAGAAACAGTGTGGGGAGTAGGATACCGATGGATTGGATAGAAGAAAAAGCAGAAAAGTTAAAAGAATATTTGAAAAATATCAGTCTGGTAAGAAGTTTAATATGTTATTTGTGTATTACTTCAATAGGTGCAGTTGCATTGTGGCTTTTTACTAGAAATATTTGTGATGTATGGATGCAGGTGATTGGTATGCGAATTCAGAATATTCACTATTATGATTTGGATATGGGAGGAAAGTTATTTGTTTCACAAAGCAAAAAGTATGGCATGATATTGAAGATATTGTCTGTTATTTATAATAATAGTTTTGTGATTTATATGTTTATTGCATATGTGATTGCAGGAAAAGTCTTTTGGACCAAAAAGCTTTATCCGGCATTGGAGACGATATCGGATATGCTCAGTGCCCTAAATGCGGGAGATTATAGTAGGGAAATTGTATATCACAGTGGCGATGAGATGGGAAGAATTGGAGAAGGGATGGAGGAACTCAGAAAGAAACTTATACGGGAGAAATGCCGACAATGGGAACAGCAGGAAGAGCAGCGTAACATTAATGCAGCATTTGCCCATGATATGAGAACACCGTTAACAGTCATTCGGGGGTATACAGAGTTTTTGCAGAAATATGTACCGCAGGGAAAGGTTTCACAGGAATTATTGATGGAAAAACTGGATACCATGAAGTATCAGGAGGAACGTTTGCTGCGGTTTTCAAATACCATGACAGAGCTTCAGCGAATCGAGAAAAGGGAAATATCTTGTAAGTGGATGAAATTTTATGATTTACAACAGCGTTTGAAAGAATCCATGGAAGTCATGGAACAGATGAATGGGAAAACAATTTCTATATGCACAGAGCAAGAAACAGAGAGCAAGGAGAAACAGCAGGAAATCTTTGCGGATTGCGAATGTATTCAAGAGGTTGTAGAGAATCTTTTGAATAATGCGGTGCGTTATGCCCGACAACATATTGTAGTGCAATTAGAAATCGGAAAAAGGGAATTGATTATATATGTAAAGGATGACGGACCGGGGTTTTCACAGAAAGCACTGCGAATAGCAGCTCAAGCATATTTTAGTGAAGAAAAGGATAGCAGCGAACATTTTGGCATTGGATTGTCTATTTGTAAAATTCTTTGCGAAAATCATAATGGAAATCTCACTTTTCAAAATAGTATAAAAGAAGGAGCTATTGCGGCAGCTACCTTTGGAATCGGAGTGAGATAATTTTTGATTGATAGGAAATTTATAGGAAAAGTTCTTTTATGATAATAGATATCATGAAGGAGGATATATAATATGAGTACACAAATTGAAATTAAGCAACTTTCTAAGAATTTTGGGAAGAAACAGGCTTTATCTAATGTGGATTTGACGATTAAGCAAGGGATGTTTGGATTGCTTGGACCAAATGGAGCAGGGAAAACGACCTTAATGAAAGTATTGACTACATTATTAAAAAAAAGTAGCGGCGAGGTAAGTATTTGTGGTGTTCCGGTGGAAAATTCTAAGCAAATTAGAAGCATGATTGGATATCTGCCGCAAGATTTTTCTATGTATGGCAATATGAATGCCTATGAAGCATTAGATTATCTGGCAGTATTGTCGGGTATGGACAAAAAGGAGAGAAAGAAAAAAGTACCGGAGATGTTGGAAAAGGTAAATCTGGAACATCAGCAGAAAACAAAAGTAAAAGCAATGTCTGGTGGTATGCGTAGAAGATTAGGTATTGCACAGGCAATTATCCATAATCCGAAAGTAATCGTAGTGGACGAACCTACTGCCGGATTAGATCCGGAAGAACGAGTACGTTTCCGCAACCTTTTGTGTGAAATTGCAAGAGAACGAATCGTCATTTTATCTACGCATATCGTAGGAGACATTGAAGCTACTTGTGAGAATATCGCTGTTTTAGATGAAGGCAAAATATTGTTCCGAGGAACGGTGTCAGAATTGTTAGATATGGTAACGGGAAAAGTGTATAAAATGGAAGTATCTACGATGGAACTTCCGATGATAAAAGATATCTATTTGGTAACAGGGATTCTTACCAATGGAAGTACTTCTACTATAAAAATTGTATCTGAGAAACCACCGATGGAAGAGGCACAAGTGTGTAATGGAGATGTAGAGGATGCCTATATGTACTTGATGTACAAACACCATAATAGCAAAAAAGTGGTAGCTTAGGAGGTGGAAGCATGTTTGGAACATTATTTATAGATGAATGTAAACAGATATTGAAAAGTCTGGTTTATTATATTTATGTGATTATTTTGATTTTATTTTTAACCAGCCAGATGAGCGGAGATAGTGTAAAAGATTTAAAAGAGCCGGAAAAGGGGCAGGACTATTATGGAATGGTTGTTTCTATGGATGAAACAGATATTATGGAACGGACTTTGGCGGAGTTATTTGAGGAGGTTGACATCAATTCATTTGCTACCTATCCTATGGGATTTTATAAGCAGGTTATTCTAAGTGATGCAGAATTAGCAGAATTAGAGGGAATTATAGAGGAATGTTCAGGAGAGGATATGGATATTTTGAAAAAACAAGTATCTGAACATTATGAACAATATGACCAAACCACGATGGAAGGTGCCATGCAGGCAATGGCAGAAAACAGAATAAAAGTAAAAAAAGGATTTACATATGAAGAGTTTTGCCAGAAGATGGAGAGAGTTTGTGAAATTATAGGAAAAGGGTCTTCTTATGAGAAGAAAAATTTCGAGGGAGGTGTAGAAGTAAGCAGTAACTATGAAACGGAGTTGGAAGAATACAATAATATTTGTAAAAAAGATAAAGTAACCGGAGCATATATGCGTTTGTTTTGCGATTATGCCGGAATTATATTAGGGGTACTTCCTATTTTTCTTGGAGTAACCAGATGCTTAAGGGATAAACGTTCCCAGGTTTCACAGGTGATTTATGCAAGAAATGCAGGAGCAGGGGTGATTCAGGGAAGCAGATATTTGGCAAATGTGTGTATGACATTTTTACCGGTGTTGATTGTATCTTTTATACTTCAGTTGCCATGGCAGTATCAGGCACAGACGTTAGGAGTGAAAGCAGATGTGTTGGCATTTTTGAAATACGATGTAATTTGGCTGTTGCCCGAAATTATGATAGTGCTTGCAGTAGCATTTTTTATTACAGAGATGACGGAAAATATAATATCTATTTTTGTACAGGTATTCTGGGCTATTGCAAGTCTATTCAGTAGTATGATCCTTAAGGGGAGTTTTGGATTTAAGCTGATAGTACGTTGGAATGAGGCGGGGGCTGCAGCGTTGTTCGAACAGCAGAAATCTCAGTTGTATATCAACAGGGGATTTTATTTTATACTGTCACTGGTTTTGTTTGGATTGACCTGTTTGGTATATGAGAAGAAGCGTAGGGAGGGAGAGACTATCTATGGAAAGATATTTAAGCGTAGGAAGTAGTTTCCTTCGAAAACAGTATTTGCCTCACCTTCTGGTTACATTGTTCTTCTGTGCTATGTCCGGATTTTTTGTGAGTTTTCGGAACCTGTCGCCTAGGCAAGCTGCAAAGGTAATGGAAATGTTTGTAATATTTGTTGGAATATTATTGCTTACACCATTGTTTATGCCGGAACAGAATCGAGAAGTCTGGTTGTTGGAGAAGTCAAAAAGAATGGCGTTATGGCAAGTGTACCTGGTGAGAGTTTTTCAGGCGATAGTAATATTGGCACTTATTGTAACTGTGTTTATTGGAATTCTTCATCTGGGCAATAGTGAATTTCAAACAAAAAAACTGTGGATTGGTTCCTTTTGTGAAACTTGTTTTCTGGGAAGCGTGGGATTTTGTATAAGTGGCATTACCAATCAAGTGGTGTTGGGGTATATGGTATCCGTCCTATATTTTATTGGGAATATTGGCGGAAGTAAATACTTTGGAAAATTGGCGTTATTCCGGATGATGAATGATAATTTTTCCTTTATTCCATGGATGGCAGTGGGAACAGTGATTTTGTTGATAGCAGGAATTGTAGTAAGAGAAAAATTGAATAGGTAATATTAGCTTTGTAGTGAATTCTAGACATTTATGCTTTTTTGTAGTACTATATAGTTATATAAGAAAACCATAAGAGAAGTTGGAACTAAGGAGTTGAAATTTTGAAATGAGAAAACAAAAGAGCATAAGTGTATTATGGAAAATTATGATTCCGGTGATTATAGTAGGGCTGGCAGGAATAGCTGGTGGAATCATTACACTAAAGGCATTGAATATGAATCAACATTCTAGCGCCCAGATTACCGGAGAAGGGCTGGATAACTTAACGGCATTGGACGCGATTAATCTTGAATATGAGAAAACAATGAAGCTTTCTCTGGCATATTGTACTTCTGATAGTGTGGATTTTAAAAAATATGTAATGGAAGAATTGTACGATTATGCGGAGAAGATAACAGGATATCAAGATACACTTCGGAAGAACAAGGATGATTTCTCGGAAGAAGAACAACAAATGATGGAAGAGACATTTGAGGTGATTTCACAGGCTCAAGGGGAAATTATAGAGACACTTGCAGTTGCAGACAAGAATCCGGAAGTTGCATTGAAAGTTTTTAATGAAAAAATGACAGAATGGTCTAAGCAGATTGGAGACAATCTGGATAAGTTGACTGAGGGCAATGATAATCAGATTAATGATTTGGTTTCTAATCAGAGAAAAGTCTTTGAACGTAGCTTTATACTATCGGCAGTATTGATTATTATACTTATATTGGCATTTGTAATTACTGTAATTTTAGTGTATTGTTTAGTTATTAAGCCTCTGAAGAAGCAGTCAGAGCAGTTACATCTCATTATTCGAGAGATTAATGAAGGAAGAGGAGACTTAACCAAGCGTTTAGAGATTAAGAGCAATGATGAAATTGGGGCTTCTTCAAGAGGAATCAATGAATTTATTGAAACTCTTCAGAATATTATGTCAAAGATTATTACCAATTCAAGTGTATTGGATGGTATAGTAGGAAATGTTGTAACAAATGTGAATACTTCGAATGACAATGCAAGTGATATTTCTGCTATTATGGAAGAACTTTCTGCAACTATGGAGGAAGTATCAGCTACTACGAATAATGTTACAACAAATGCAGAGGCAGTGAATAAGCGCGTTCAAAATATGGCAGAGCAGACAGAAGTTATTTCTAAATATGCTCAAGAAATGAAAGCACGTGCTGTTGAACTTGAAAATAGTGCCAAGGATAATAAAGAACATACAAGTAAAGTGGTTGGTGAAATTACAGATGAGATGAATGTTGCACTTGAAAATAGCAAGAGTGTAGAAAAGGTTGCACAGCTTACCGAGGATATTTTAAGTATTTCTAGTCAGACCAATTTGTTGGCCTTAAATGCATCCATTGAGGCAGCGCGTGCAGGTGAAGCTGGAAAAGGATTTGCAGTTGTTGCAGATGAAATTCGTCAACTTGCAGATTCTAGTAGAGAAACAGCCAATAAAATTCAGAGTATTAATGAAATGGTAATTCAGTCTGTAAATGGTTTGGTAAATGCTTCGGAGAAGATTATTACATATGTGAATGAGACAATCCTTCTTGATTATGACTCTTTTGTAGAAGGTGGTCAGCAGTATAATGAGGATGCTACTCAAATTGATCAGAATATGGCAGAATATGCAACGGAAGTAAAAGCAGTGATGTCTAATATGACAGAGATGACAGAGTCTATTGATGGTATTAATAGTGCTGTAGAGGAAAGTGCGAAAGGGGTTACAGATGCTGCCGTGAACATTGATTCTTTAGTACAGTCAATTTCTCAGGTTAGCACACAGATGACGGAGAATAGTGCAGTTGCTAAAAATCTGAAGGAAGAATCGGAGAATTTTACAAATGTATAAAATGCTTTGAAAGAATGATGATTTTGAAAGAGAACCGGCTAAATGCGAAAGCATTGGTCGGTTTTCTCGTAAGAGGAGAATGATGGAAAAAGAAAAAATACTAATTGTGGAAGATGACAGTGACATCAACGGATTATTGTGTAAAATTTTAGAAAAAGAAGGATTCGAGACAGTAAGTGCCTATTCCGGAAGTGAAGCATTGCTGCGACTTTCCGTGGAACACTTTGATATGATGCTGTTAGATTTGATGATTCCGGGAATCTCAGGAGAAGAAGTCATAAAGCAACTTCGGGAAAAAGAAAATGAAATTCCCGTTTTGGTAGTGACGGCCAAGGCATCTTTGGAAGATAAGGTTTCAGTATTAAATTTGGGTGCAGATGATTATCTGACAAAGCCTTTTGAAAATGAAGAGGTTGTGGCGAGAGTCAATGCCAGACTGCGTAGGTTTTGCAAGAATAAGAGTGCAGATAAAGAAGGGCAGAAATTGCAATTTAAAAATCTGGTGTTGGATAAGGAAGCCAGAACTTGTCAGGTAAAAGGACAAGAGATTTTTCTTACGGTGCTGGAATTTGATATTTTAACATTGCTTTTGGAACATCCGGACAAGGTATACTCTAAGGAAAACATATATCAGGCAGTGTGGAAAGAGAATTATATAGGAGAAGACAGTACGGTTAGCGTGCATATCAGTAATATCCGTAAGAAAATTGCAGCCTTGGATGAGGAAGAATATATTAAGACCGTATGGAGCATAGGATTTAAATTGGCAAATCTTTAAACTTTCTTTAAACTTCATTTATGACTTTTAAAAACTCTTTTCCTATAATAGGAAAAGAAAAGAGACAGAAGGAGAGGAAGAAAATGGAAGAAGAAATTTTAAGGATTTCGGATATGACCAAGCTATACCAAGGAAAAGTAGCTTTGAATCATGTGTCGATTTCCATAAAACAGGGACAGATATATGGATTGGTTGGAAATAATGGTGCTGGAAAGACTACACTGATGCGAATGATTACAGGAACTGCTTTTTGGGATGGAGGAAGCCTCCAGCTCTTTGGAAAAGAACAGTCACAGAAGATTGGAAGAGAGCGAAAAAGGTTGGGTTCTCTTTTGGAAACACCGGCGTTTTTTGAAAATCTGACAGGAAGACAGAATCTGGAGTATTATCGGATTCAGCTTGGGATTCCAGGAAAACAGGGTGTAGAAGAATTGCTGATGCAGGTGGGATTGTCAGAAGCAGCGGAAAAGAAAGTAAAAGGTTATTCTTTAGGAATGAAACAGCGTCTTGGAATTGCCTTGGCACTGTTGAATCATCCGGATTTTCTGATATTGGATGAGCCAATCAACGGACTAGATCCAAAGGGAATTATTGAGATTCGTAATACTCTCTTACGTTTGAATCGAGAAAAGGGAGTTACCATTTTGATTTCCAGTCATATTTTGGCAGAACTTACCAATCTTGCAACTTATTTTTGCTTTATGGATAAGGGAAAAATATTAGAAGAAATCAGCAGAGAAGCACTGGAAGAAAAATGTCAGACCTATCTGGAATTGAAAGTATCAGATGGAGAAAAGATGTCTGTCCTATTAGAACAGAATTTCCCTAAAATGCGATACCGGGTGTATCCGCAGAATGTGATTCATATTTACGAGAATCAGGATAAAGCACAGGAAATCAGTCAATTGGCAGTGCAGAATGGTATCGGATTACTGGGACTGTCACAAAAGACAGTTGATTTGGAAAATTACTATATGAATATGGTTGGCGAAGACGGAAGTGCAGAAAGGGGGAGTATGGCATGTTAAATTATATCAAAAGTGAATTTTATCGGATTTTACATTCTAAAGAGGTATATGTCCTTACTGCAATTTTTACAGGGTTAATCACTGCATATAATGTGATACTTTATCTGTGTCAGAATTTACCGCATTTTCAATATGCGAATACCCGGCATTCTTATGGAATGATTGATATGTCAATGGGGACATTCATTTATATTATTATTGTAATATGCAGTATGCTGGATGGCAGTAGTATGAAAAATATGAAGAATTCTGTGGCATTTGGGGTAAATCGAAGTGTGATTTATTTTGGCAGAATAATTGTGTATAGTTGCGTTTGCCTGGTGATGTACTTGTATTTGATGGGATTACATTTTGGCCTTGGAAAACTGTTGTTAGAAGATAGTGGAAGCGAGATATCGCAAACTTTTATTCGAAGTACGTTTGTATGTATTCCTATGTTTTTGGGAGCAGTGGTTGCTTATCATTGTTGTATCCTTTTGAATAAGAATAGTATAACATCTGCAGCTATTATGATTATCATTCTGGTTGTTGTGCCAAAGGGAATGAGTATTTTGGCGTATAAGATATCACAGGTGAAGGAAATCAGTGATATGTTGATGTATAATCTGATGCAGGTAAAACTTACGGAAACTGTAACAGGATATGCGCGGGCATATACCTGGGATACGACTATCGGAATTGTAAAGTGTATGATTGCTGCAGTTAGTGCAATTGTAGTATTTTCGTTTATAGGTATGAGATGTTTCCAGAAAAAGGAAATACGCTAAGGTGAGAATGTGGAGAATGTAATTATCGTAGTTTTGGTTGTTTTATTGTTAGCAGCAGTTGTAAAAATTATATTGGATAAGAGAAACCTACGGGCATTGACAAAGGAATTTCAAATGCTCATCACAGAAGAAGGAAATGGGGAGCTTCATTTAGGCTCTCCTTCTTCTGATGTGGAAAGGTTTTTAGAAGTATTTCATACATATCTGGAAAAAACAAAAGAGAATCAGCTTGCAGTGAAGAAGAAAGAACAGGAATTAAAGGATGAGATAGCGAATATTTCCCATGATTTGCGTACACCACTGACCTCTATGAAAGGATATTTAAGACTTCTGGAAGATAAGAATATTACTGAGGAAGAGAGGAAAAGTTATCTGGAAGTGATTCAACGTAAAACAAATCAGCTTCAATATCTGGTGGGACAGTTGTATGAATATGCCAGCATGAAGGACAGAACAGAAGCACTGCATCTGGAAAAAACGGAGTTATATGGATTTTTCTGTAATCAGATACTGAATTACTATCATGATTTTGAAACAAAGGGAATACAAGTAACTCTTCCGGAAGAAAAACAGTATGAGGTAATGGTAGATGCTCAAGCTTTGGAAAGGGTATTCGGCAATTTAATTGGAAATGCCATAAAGTATGGAAAAGATTATTGGAAAATAGATTTTGAATCAACAGAACAGAATGTCAGAATAATATTTCGGAATCCGGCAGGAGGACTTACAGAAGAAGAGGTACTACATTTATTTGACCGATTCTATATGCAGGAGCAGTCCAGAACTGTGGGAGGTTCAGGACTGGGACTTACCATTGCAAAAATGCTGATGGAATCTATGGAGGGAGAAATGACGGCAGAATTAGACGGAGAGGCTTTAAAAATAACGCTTACGTTCCTACGAATTTAATTCTTTGTTCCACCAGTGATATACTAGGATTTTCTGTACATTCTGCCCAAAAATACATCACTGTAACGCGGTACAGTAGCAAAATTAAGAAAAAATAAAAAAACGGGTTTCTATATAGGAAATCTTGTGATAAAATGCAAGTTAGACACAAAAAGGAAAAGGAGAGGCAGGATATAACGAAATTCTGCAGAAAAGAGAAATGGTAAAAGTAGTAAAATTTGGTGGAAGTTCACTGGCAAGTGCCCAGCAGTTTGTGAAAGTAGGAAATATTATTCGTTCTGATGAAGCGCGTAAATATGTAGTACCAAGTGCTCCGGGAAAAAGAAATTCCAAAGACACCAAGGTAACAGATATGCTGTATCAATGTTATGCCTTGGCAGAAGAAGATAAGGATTTTAGTGCAGCATTGAAGAAGATTCAGGAGCGTTACAATTCTATCATTAACGGATTGAACTTAACATTATCTTTGGACGAGCAATTCAAAGTGATAGCAGAGAACTTTAAGAAAAAAGCAGGAAGCGATTATGCCGCATCCAGAGGTGAATTTTTAAATGGTATTATCATGGCGAATTATCTTGGATATGAGTTTATTGATGCAGCAGAAGTAATTGTATTCGACGAAGATGGTGAATTTGAAGCAGAAAAGACAAACAAGATTTTATCAGAGCGTTTGGCAAAATGTGAACGTGCCGTTATACCTGGATTCTACGGTGCAAAGGAAGATGGAACGGTTAAGACATTTTCCAGAGGTGGTTCTGATATTACCGGTTCTATTGTTGCGAAAGCAGCTCATGCGGATATGTATGAGAACTGGACAGATGTTTCCGGTTTCTTAGTAGCTGACCCAAGAATCATTGAAAATCCGGAATCAATCAAGGTAATTACATATAGAGAACTTCGTGAGCTTTCCTACATGGGAGCAACTGTACTTCATGAAGATGCAGTATTCCCGGTTCGTAAGGAAGGAATTCCAATTAATATCCGTAATACCAATGCACCGGAAGATGAAGGTACCCTGATTGTAGAGAGTACTTGCCGTCAGTCTGCATATACTATTACCGGAATTGCAGGAAAGAAAGGTTTCGTAGCAGTTAATATTGAAAAGGCTATGATGAACTCTGAAGTAGGATTTGGAAGAAAAGTTTTAGAAGCATTCGAAGAACAAGGTATTTCCTTTGAACATGTACCATCCGGTATTGACACTATGACCGTATTCGTTCATCAGGAAGAATTCGAAGGAAAAGAACAGGAAGTTTTGGCAGCAATTCATCGTCTTGCAAAGCCGGATTCTATTGAAATTGAGTCTAACTTAGGATTGATTGCAGTAGTGGGTCGTGGAATGAAGTCCACTCGTGGAACAGCAGGAAGAATCTTCTCTGCGTTGGCACATGCTAATGTTAATGTTAAGATGATTGACCAGGGGTCTAGTGAGTTAAATGTCATTATTGGTGTAAGAAATGAAGACTTCGAAGCAGCGGTAAAGGCAATTTATGATATTTTTGTAATGACACAGATTTAAAGCGAAAGTATTGAGAGTGGTAAAAAAAGTACTATAATAATGAAAGTCTTTTGGCAGTCTTAAAAAGCAGATTGCCGAAAGACTTTTTTTGATTTTGTAGATGTCGGTGCAAATGTCATAAAAAAACAATATAAAAACATAAAAAAACGATACTTTATACAAAAAGAATGTGTTATTATGCTTGATGGAGAAAATTTGGAACAGACGATTTTGTTCCAGGGGTAAAATTTTCAAGATTATAGAAAAAGGAAGGTATGAAAAGGATGCGAAAAGCAAAACACAAATGGGCAAACAGAGTCCTGAGTTTTATCATGGCATTGGCGATGATAGTAACTATGGCTCCGACATTGCCAGGCGGTAAGATGGAGGCGCATGCTGCAGGAAGCGTCAAGTTGTATTTTGAATTACCAGAAAATACAAGTGCAACAGATTGGGCGGTAAATGCATGGAATGATGTTACTGTTTCAGGAGATAGTGCTCATGCATTTCGACCAACTAACTGGGGAGAGGGAGCTACATACCCTACATTGCTAGCGGATGACAACTTGCCAGGCTGGGGATATGTGACTGTATCAGGAACCGTAGAGGGTTTACAGTTTGTGAATTTAGAAGGAAAGGAATACAAGTGCTGGAATGCTCAAATTACGGCACAAGGATATGATACAGCATATTATTCAACAAGTGATAAGGTGTGGTATGCCGATTCTGATAAAACTCAAGAAATAAAAGAGGCGGAAGTTCAGAATATCTTTGTTTTGGTTGGAGACGCTGGATTGGCGGGAAGTGCTTGGAATAATACAGATACAAGCAATGTATTAGTGCAAAGTACAAGTAATGAAAATATCTATAGTATTACATTTGAAAGTGTTCCTGTAGGTAAGTATGAGTACCAAATCTTACAGGATCCGGCTAATAAAGGTTGGGAACTTGCTTGGGGAGGTAAGTATAACCGTTGTGTAGAAGTGAGTGCGCCAGCAGATGTTACATTTACAATTGATTTAACAGATACGTCATATGACATTAAAGTCACTTGCAAATATGTCAAAGACTTGGTTGTAGATGTGGCAAAGCAGATAAAAAAGGATAGTGTATTGACTCTACCATCTACTGGTATATATTATGATGGTGAAGGGAACAAGAGTGAAGTACCAGTTACTTATACACCAGTATCTGAGGGAGTGACAGTAAGCGGAACTACATTGACTGTTCCGAATAGCTATACCGGAACAGATGCGACTGTTAAAGCTACTTGCAATGGATTTGAAAAAAATATTACCATTCCGGTAGTAGAGAAATTATATACTTACACTATTTACTATTATGATTTTAATCCGACCCACATGGCAACGGATGCTACAGATTTGTGGCTCTGGCAGGAGGGCGGTGCAGGAGGAGTTGCATATACTTTCTCTGGAACAGAAGAAAAAGATGGAAATACTTGGTTGAAGGCAACAGTAACGGTTCCTTTCTACGACAATATCAGAATTATTCCAAGAAGTGCAGGTGCATGGAATTGGCAGAATGATACCATTTCCTACGACAACACCACACAGGCAGAAAACACAACAATCTACCTTACTTCTAACAGCAAAGAGGCATACACTTCTATTCCGGATCTGGTTCCGCCAAGAGAACGTTACGTTCTGGTAGAGTATGACAGACCGGAAGCTGATTATGAAGGTTGGAATATTTTTACATGGAACAGCGGATTTGGAAATAGCGTATCTGTCCCGGTAGAAGAACTGGGTGGCAAGATGGTTGCTAAGGTTCCGGTAAAAGATTCCACAGCGGATTTAATGTTATCCTTCTGTATGAGAAGAAGTGAACCTGGAAAAGATTGGGCAAAAAAGGATGGCGGAGACCATTATGTAAATGTTCCTGCTAACCAGACTGTTGTAAAGGCGAAGTTCGTACAGGATCAAGGTATCACAGAGGTTCTTCCTTACAATACCGGCTACCAAATGGACGGAGCGAATGGAAAGATTCATTTCTACTACAGAGATGATGTATTAGCAGCAAATAACAATCTTGCATCTTTGAATGGCAAGGTAAGCATTACTGTAAATGGAACTGTTCACGATATGACCTATGATGCGGCAACAGATCGTTTCGTATATGATTTGTCCGGTATCGAGCCAGGCGATTACTATTATTACTACACTATAAATGGTGAGAAACAGTTAGATGCATTTAATGGCGAAAAAGGTACTTACAATTCAGAAGAATGTAGCAAGTGTACCTATAAAAAATATGATATGACAATCTCAGCAGAGATGTCACAGTCATCCATGGATTACAATGATAATAATGTTTTAAAAGTTAAGTGTAATCCGGCAGCAGGGCAGTCTATGGCAGGATTTGAAGTTGCAAATGCGTCAGTAGATTTAAGTGCATTGGGATTAAGCAGCACACAGGCAATCAATACAGAACTGATGGAACTGTCCATTGCATGTAAAGATACGACTACTACAGGTGTGAAAACACTTCCGGTAACTGTAACGGATATATATGGTAATGTATATACAACAAATGCATCTGTTACTGTTACAGCAAGAGACAAGAGTAATGGAGATTTTGACTGGGATGAGGCTGTAATCTACTTTGCAGTAACAGACCGTTTCTTCGATGGTAATGCAAGTAATAACGATGCCTACGGTGTAGGAGATTACAATACAGGAGAAGATGGCGGTTCTTCCTATCATGGAGGAGACTTCGCAGGTTTAAATGCTAAGTTAGATTATTTGCAGGATTTGGGAGTAAATACAATCTGGATTACTCCAATCGTAGAAAATATTATAGACAATCAGCCTGATTCAAAAACTGGTTTCGGTACTTATGGTTACCATGGCTACTGGGCAAGTGATTTCACAGAACTTAACAAGCATCTGGGAACTAAGGAAGAGTTTAAAGCACTTCTGGATGCAGCTCATAGCAGAAACATGAAGATTATGGTAGACGTAGTTCTGAACCATGCAGGATATGGCACAGAAGATTACTTTAATAGTATAGTGACTGCAGAAGACGGTTCGGCAATTGATATGATTCGTGATTCTGGCAATACAGTATCCGGTGATGATAAGTTGGATTCCCTTTCAGGACTTCCGGATTTTGTAACAGAGAATGAGGAAGTAAGAAATCAGTTGATTGAGTGGCAGACAGATTGGATGGATGAATTTGACATTGATTATTATCGTGTAGATACGGTAAAACATGTTGATAACACTACATGGGCGGCGTTCAAAAACTCCCTTACTAAGGTAAATCCTGATTTCAAGATGATTGGTGAGTATGCAGGTGCAGGTTATGCTAATACAGCAGGTGAACTTGGAACCGGAAGCATGGATTCTTTATTAGACTTTGATTTTAATGGATGGGCAAAGGAATTTTTGACCGGAGGTATTTCCAAAATTGAAGAAAATCTGCAGAAACGTAATGGTGCAATTAACAACACTGCAACTATGGGTAGCTTCCTGAGCAGCCATGATGAGGACAGTTTACAGTATACATTAGTGAATGAATCCGGATTATCTGAAACAGAAGCATACAACTTGATGAAGGTTGCAGCAACATTGCAGATTACGGCAAAAGGACAGCCGGTTATTTACTATGGTGAGGAAATTGGGCAGGCAGGAGCTAACAATTGGCCATATCAGACCAATCGTCGTGATTTTGATTGGGCAGAACTGGAGAAACAGAAAACAGACAGTAACAGCATCTACAATCACTATAAGAATATGTTGAAAATCCGCAATGATTATAGCAAAGTATTTGCGAAGGGTGACAGAGCAACTGTATTACAGTCTGATGCCGATGGATATGAAGTAATCAGCAGAAGCTATGGCGTAGAGACACTGTATGTTGGTATGAATATCACAGGAACAGCGAAAAATGTAGTAATTCCGGTTAGCGCAGAAGCAGGAACTGTTCTTACGAATCTGTATGATGGCAAGGAATACACCGTTTCTGCAGATAAGAAGATTTCCATCACAATTCCGGAAGCAAAGAATGGTGGTACCATCGTTTTGGGAGAAAAGAAAGAAAATGCGGATGTCAGAACGGTGATTCCTGTTTCGGGAAATGACTTCACAGAGGTAATTGATACCATCAATGAAGTAGAAGATGGAACCACAATTACCATAATTATGCCAGATACAGATGCGAACACTGCAGTAGTACCGGCAGAGGTATTTAATGCTATTTCTAACAGAGATGTAACTGTTAATATTCAAGTAAGTGATGTGGCAACTTGGATAGTAAATGGTAACAACGTTAAAAATAATGTTACAACACCAATTGATTTAGGTGTAACAATGGGAAGTAGTTCTATTCCAACAAATAAGATTAAGGCACTGGCAGGAGATAATAACACACTTGAGATTTCTTTGGCTCATGATGGAGCATTTGGATTTGATGCAAGTTTGAATTTAAAAGTTGGAACAGAGAACAGCGGAAAATATGCAAACTTGTACTATTACAACGAGAGTACCGGAAAGCTAGAATATACACAGGCTTGCAAGGTAAATGCAGATGGTACCGTAACGTTTGAGTTCACTCATGCTTCTGAGTATGTAATTGTGTTCAGTGATACTGATATGAATCCGGTATTAGCTTCCGGAACACAGAATACGACAACAACAGCAACAACTCAGACAACAACAACTCAAACAACAGCAAGTGCACCGAAGACAGGTGATACATCACCAATAGGGTTATATGTAGTATTACTCTTTGTGGGAGGAGCGGCAGTTGTAGTTGTGACAAGAAGAAAAAGAAAAAAAGCATAGAAAAACAGATGAACAGGCTGTTGCACGATAAGTGCAGCAGCCTGTTTGCTATTTTTTAACATTTTTGATAAAATAATAATAATAGTTATATTTTTGTTGATAAATTTTTGAAATGTTCGAAAACATGGAAAGGGAGGGAGAAGAATGCCACTTGCATATTATGAGAAAATATCTGCACATATTTTGGTAGTGGATGATGATATGATGAATCTTCGAATTGCGGAGATGATGTTAGGAAAACAATTTCAGGTAAGTTGCGTAGCATCGGGAGCAGAGGCATTGGAGTTTTTGAAAAAAAGTAGACCGAATTTGATTTTACTGGATTTGCGTATGCCTGAAATGGATGGATTTGAGGTAATAGAAAAAATAAAATCAGAAGAAATATATAAAGATATACCTGTTGTTTTCCTTACGGGAGAAGATGATCCGGAGGTAAAGAAGAAGGGACTGGAGAAGGGAGCTTTGGAATTTATTACGAAACCATTGGTTAAGGATAATGTGTTTGAGTGTGTGAATCGTTTACTGGGTGGTGAATAAACATGAACAGGAAGGTGCCGCGAAAATTTGCATATATTGTAGTAGTAATTCAGATTATGGTAGTAACATATGTGGTGGTTGGATTTCAGATACGAGATATGACTTTATACAAGGGTGAAATCTATGATTTTAACAAGAATTGGACGATTCTTTGGGAGAATGGTGACCAAGAAAAAATTGAGGAGCTGCCGTTTGCCGGAGGGAGTAAAGCAGATGAAATGGTGGTTCTTGAAAATACCATACCGGAGAAGTATTGGGGGATGACGCTGTCGTTTCTTTCGGCAGACAAGGTGTTAAAGGTATTCATAGATGGGGAAATGGTGTATGAATTTGGCACAAAGGATAAAAGAGGTTTTGGACATACCCCGGGAAGTATTACGAATTTTATAGATATTCCAAGCAAATTGGAACAAGGAAATATTCGAATCGAAATGGTATCTCCTTATGATGATTATGCCGCCAATATCAGTACAATGATAATTGCAAAACGAGATATCGCTATTTTGCATTTAATTAAAAGTAATATGTTTAACATCTTGTGTGGAATGGTGCTTATTTTTGCGGGAACAGTTTTGGCTGTACTTAATTTAATGCAGAGAATATCCAAAAAGAATCCGGAAGGAATGTGGTATTTAGGATGGTTCGGAGTAGAATGTTTTTTTTATCAGATTATAGAAACAAAATCATTAAGTATATTTTTTGGAAACCAGACATTTTATTCTGCTATGGTATTTCTGATTTTGATGAGAATGCCAATACTTTTGCTGTTATATTGTGAAAAGAATTTGCCACAGGAGTGTGAAAAAAGAATTTCTGTATTACTATACCTTTCTTATGCTAACAACATAGTGCAGATTTTACTTCAGATACTGAATATTGTAGATTTTATGAATATGGTATTTGTTTCCCATTTGTTGATTTTTATAACAATAGTCACGATGCTAAAAAGCTATCATGATTTTTACAGAAAAGCGAAAAAAGGGATATCTCCCGAATGTATTGCGTTGTTTTGTATGGGACTTGGAGCTGTTATAGATGTGGTTCGATCTTATGTTATAAAGGTGGGAGATTTTGGGAAATTTAGCAGATACGGAACGGCTGTATTTTGTATGATTATGGCGATTGTCCATATTAAAAGAGTAATCAGAAGTTATTCAGCCAGCGTAGAAGAAAATGCAAGACTTTTACAACGAGAAGTAGAAAATGTAGAAAGGCAGAATAAGCAGCTTGTAATAGCAAAAGAAGAGGCTGTAGAAGCAAATGCGGCAAAGAGTAATTTCCTGGCAAATATGTCTCATGAGATTCGTACACCAATCAATGCGGTACTTGGAATGGATGCTATGATTTTGCGGGAAACTAATGAACAAAATATTAGGGAGTATGCAGCAGATATCCAGAATGCGGGGCAGAATCTGCTTTCTTTAATAAATGATATTCTTGATTTTTCCAAAATTGAATCCGGTAAGATGGAAATTATTCCGGTTGATTACGAGGTGGCTTCCCTTTTAAATGACAGCTATAATATGGTATTTATGCGAGCAAGGGAAAAGAATTTAAATTTTACCATTGAGAATGACAGTACTATTCCAAGGCGGTTATTTGGAGATGAAGTTCGCATTCGTCAGATTATGGTAAATCTTTTGACAAATGCGATAAAGTATACAAAAGAAGGAAGTGTTACTCTTTCCTTGAATTGGGAAAGGATAGATGAAAAGAAAATGTTATTGAAAATATCTGTAGAGGATACAGGAATAGGAATCGCCAAGGAAGACAAGGAAAGACTCTTTCAGTCTTTTCAACGTGTAGAGGAAAAGAGAAACCGCAATATAGAAGGAACCGGATTGGGACTTAAAATTACAAAGCAGCTGTTGGAAATGATGGATGGAAGTATTTCTGTTGTGAGTGAGTATGGAAAAGGGTCAGTATTTCATGTAGAGATTCCCCAGGAAATACTTTCGGAAGAGCCGTTGGGCAATTTTTCAGAAAGATATGTGAAGAATAGTAGTGAAATAGAAGCATATCATGAAAAATTCCAAGCGCCGGAAGGAAAAATTCTAATTGTGGATGATGTACCTATGAATCTCAAGGTTATGAAGGGATTGCTGAAGAGTACTAAATTGCAGATTGAAACCGCAGGAAGTGGAAAAGAATGTATACAGATGGTGGCGAAAAAGCAGTATCATATGATATTTTTAGATCACATGATGCCGGAAATGGATGGAATAGAGACGTTACATAATATGCAGAAGATGGAGAACAATCTAAATAAAAATACCCCGGTTATTATGTTGACTGCAAATGCAATTATCGGTGCAAAGGAAGAATATTTGAAGGCAGGATTCTATGATTATTTGTCGAAGCCCATTCGTGAAGCAGAGCTGGAGGATATGATAATGAAGTATCTGCCTCAAGAGTTGATTATAAAGGAGGATGTGGGAAAGAAACCAGAGGAAAAGGTAGAAAACAGAGAAACAGAGGTCTCCATTTTGGAAAAATTAGATTTCCTGGATACAGAGATGGGACTTTCTTATTGCTGTGACAGTGAAGAATTTTATCTGGAAATGTTGACCACTTATCGTGATAATGGGCGGTATAGTGCTTTGAAAGAGTTATATGAGAAGCAGGATTGGGAAAACTATCAGATTCAGGTGCATGCGTTAAAGAGTACCTCACTTTCCATCGGAGCAATCAATGTTTCCGAGCAGGCAAAAATGCTAGAGCAGGCGGCGAAAGAGAGAAATCTATCTTATATTAGAGAACATCATGACGAAATGATGCAGGATTATGAAAAACTGTTGGAGAAGTTGCAAGTACTGTTATAAATTTTCTAAGTTCGTTGTCTGAGGTTTTTCCATCTTCTGCAAAGAACCTGATACAAAAAATTGGATTTTCATATGAACCCACACTTCTAGTTCTTCTAGACAGCAGCAACAAGAATGTTTGATAAGGGTATGCCAAAAGAACTCGGACAGATACACATTTAAGAACATGTTTCTCTGTCCTCAAACATCTTTCTGGCATACCCATTCATTCTTTTATGCTGCTGTAAGAAGAACACAAAGTGTTCAACATATGAAAATCCAATTTTTTGTATTCAGGTTCAGTTGCATGAAGGGAAAAACCGAGTTTCGAATTAGGAAAATTAATATCATTCCTGCAAATTCTCCGTCACTTGCCAAATCCCCATTTTTATCATATAATGAAATGAATATGCTTTTTGAAAAGAGGAATGAAAATGGAGAAGTTGACAAGCCTGTTAGAGCGTTTGGACTATGAAACAGTACAAGGTAGTACAGACATAGAGATTACAGATTTAGTATATGATTCCAGAAAAATTACAAAGGGATGTCTTTTCGTTTGTATTAAAGGAACGGTAGTAGATGGTCATACTTTTGTAAAGGAAGCAGCAGAAAAGGGTGCAGCGGCTGTACTGGTGCAGGATAAGGTAGAGGCACCGGAGAGCCTTACTGTTATTCAGACAAAGGATACCCGCTATGGTCTGGCACTGGTATCCGCTGCATGGTTCCATCACCCGGCGGAGGAATTAAAGGTTATCGGTGTTACCGGAACGAAAGGAAAAACTACTACGACTTATATGGTAAAGTCTATTTTGGAGAATGCCGGATATAAGGTAGGCCTGATTGGAACAATTGAAGCAATTATTGGAGACGAAGTTATTCCGGCAAGTAATACCACACCGGAGTCTTATATCATACAGCAGTATTTCCGTAAAATGGTAGAAGCAGGATGTCAGTGTGTTGTTATGGAAGTATCTTCCCAGGGACTGATGATGCATCGTACTGCAGGATTTACTTTTGAAATCGGAATATTTACCAATATTGAGCCGGATCATATCGGACCAAATGAGCATGCTTCTTTTGAGGAATATATGGCATGCAAAGGCTTATTATTTAAACAGTGTAAGACCGGTATTGTAAATATTGATGATGAGCATTGTGAAAAGGTTATCGAAGGTCATACTTGTACCATAGAAACCTTTGGATTTTCCGAAAAGGCAGACTTGCGTGCAGTGAATACACAGCTTGTAAGCAGACCGGGATATCTTGGTGTATCTTATCAGGCACAGGGATTGGTAAATATGGATGTGGAGATTGATGTGCCGGGCAAGTTCAGTGTATACAATTCTCTGACCGCTATTGCTATCTGTCGTCATTTTAAGGTAACAGAAGAGGATATGAAAAAAGCATTGAAGGTAGCAAAGGTAAAGGGCAGAATCGAAATGATTAAAGTATCAGACGATTTTACTCTTATGATTGACTATGCTCATAATGCTATGAGTTTGGAAAGTCTGCTGACCTCTTTAAGAGAATATAATCCAAAAAGTTTGGTATGTTTATTTGGATGTGGTGGAAATCGTTCCAAACTACGTCGTTATGAGATGGGAGAGGTTTCCGGTAAACTGGCAGACTTAACAATTATTACATCCGATAATCCAAGGTTTGAAGAGCCACAAGCTATTATTGACGATATTAAAATCGGTATGGCAAAGACAGATGGAAAGTATGTGGAGATTGCAGACCGTAAGGAAGCGATTAAGTATGCTATCGAGCATGGTGAACCGGGAGATGTTATCGTGTTGGCTGGAAAAGGACACGAGGATTATCAGGAGATTAAAGGTAAGAAATACCCTATGGATGAGCGCGTGCTGATTCAGGAAGTGTTGCAGGAATTGCAGCAATAGAAGTCGGAATTCAAAACCTTTTACCTTATTCTATTGCAGACATTAAATTGACAGGTGGTGGGAAGATGGCGGAATATGCCAATATCATTGTTGATATTTCTCATGAAAAACTGGATAAGACCTTTCAATACAAGATACCGGAAGTATTAAAAGCGGTTCTGAAAATCGGTATGCAGGTGGAAATTCCCTTTGGAAAGGGCAGCCGTAAGACCACCGGGTATGTAGTTGAATTGACGGATACGCCGGAATACGAGGTTGAGAAACTGAAGGAGATTATTTCCATAGCAGAAGGAAGTATACCGATAGAGTCTCAGCTGATAGCATTAGCAGGGTGGATGCGCAGGAATTATGGAGGAACCATGAATCATGCGCTAAAAACGGTACTTCCGGTAAAGCAGAAGACAAAAGAGAAACAGCAGCGGTCTTTGCATCTGCTTTTATCCGAGGAAGAGGCGAAACAGCAACTTGCAGTATTTGAAAAAAAACACAGTATGGCAAGAGCGAGATTGTTAAAAGCGCTCATAGAAGAACCTATATTGCCCTACGAAGTAGTAACAAGAAAACTTAGTATTACAGCAACGGTCATACGGGCAATGGAAGAACTGGGAATCCTTAAAGTAGAAACCAGTCGCAGTTATCGTAATCCACTTGGCGAGATGAAGCAGGAAAAAAGTCGGATTGTACTGAATGAGGAGCAAAGTCATATTGTAGAAACGGTATGGCAGAACTTTTCTAAGAATAAGAACCACACCTATTTATTGCATGGAGTTACCGGAAGTGGAAAGACAGCAGTCTACATAGAACTGATTGAAAAGGTAGTAAAGGCAGGAAAGCAGGCAATTGTATTGATTCCGGAAATTGCATTGACTTATCAGACTGTAGTACGGTTCTATCAAAGATTTGGAGAAAGGGTTTCTATTCTGAATTCCAAGATGTCACCGGGAGAGCGTTTCGACCAGTTTGAGCGGGCAAAAGGTGGAGAATTGGATGTGATGATAGGTCCAAGGTCAGCATTGTTCACACCATTTTCAAATTTGGGACTTATCATTATTGATGAGGAACATGAGACCAGCTATAAGAGTGAGACGATTCCAAGGTATCATGCCAGAGAAACGGCAATAGAACGGGCAAGAATGGCAGGGGCATCTGTTTTGCTTGGGTCTGCAACCCCTTCTATTGACAGTTACTATAAAACGCAAAATGGAGAATACATTCTTTTGGAGTTGGAAAAAAGAATTGAAGAAAAGCCGCTTCCACAGTGTTATACTATAGATTTAAGGGAAGAATTAAAGCATGGAAACCGTTCTATTCTAAGTGAGAAGTTGCAGGAACTGATGGAAGAACGATTGGAAAAAGGACAGCAGACTATGCTTTTTATCAATCGGCGAGGAATGTCAGGATTTGTATCTTGTCGTGCCTGTGGGCATGTGTTAAAATGTCCGCACTGTGATGTGTCTTTAAGCCAGCACAATAATGGAAGAATGGTGTGCCATTACTGTGGTTATGAGGAGCCGGTGCCGGAGGTGTGTCCGGAATGTGGTTCAAAATATATTAGCGGTTTTAAAGCAGGTACACAGAAGATAGAGGAAATTGTAAAGAAACGTTTTCCAAAGGCAAGGGTACTCCGCATGGACTTTGATACAACCAGAAACAAGGATAGTTACGAGAAGATATTATCAGCCTTTTCAAACCAAGAGGCGGATGTGCTAATCGGAACACAAATGATTGTAAAGGGACATGATTTCCCAAATGTTACGTTAGTAGGAGTGTTGGCCGCAGACTTATCCCTCTATGTTAGTGACTATCATGCACCGGAACGGACATTTCAGTTGATAACACAGGCTGCAGGAAGGGCAGGCCGTGGAAAACTGCCCGGTGAAGTGGTGATTCAGACTTACAGCCCAGATAATTATAGTATTACCTTAGCAGAAAAGCAGGACTATAAGGGATTTTATGAAAAAGAGATTCAATTCCGCAAGATGATGCAGTATCCGCCTGCAGGACATATGATGGTAATGCTAGTAGCATCTAAGGATGAAATGACCGCGGCATTAAGTGCAGAACTTCTGGCGAAAAAGATACAGCAGTCCATGGAAAATGGAAAAATAACAGGAGTAAGAACCATTGGACCGGCAGATGCAGCCGTGGCAAAGGTAAAAGATATATACAAAAAAGTAATTTATTTTAAATCCAAAGATTATAGTCAACTGGTAAAGATTAAGGATGCGTTAGAATTATTTGTAAACAGGCATCGGGAATTTGCCAATGTAGTAATACAATTTGATTTTAATCCCATGAATGGATTCTAAAGGTAGAAAGCAGGAGGATAATAAGATGGCATTAAGAACAATTCGTGAAATGGGCGATGAAGTATTGACCAAGAAATGTAGAGAAATCAAGGAGGTAACTCCAAGAATTCAGGAATTAATCGAAGATATGTTAGAGACCATGTATGAAGCAAATGGCGTAGGACTTGCAGCTCCACAGGTCGGAATTTTAAAACGTCTGGTAGTGATTGACGTAGGAGAAGGACCAATTATTCTGATTAATCCGGTGATTGTGGAAACAGATGGTTCACAGACCGGAGAAGAAGGATGTTTAAGCCTTCCTGGAAAATCCGGTGTAGTAACCAGACCAAATTATGTAAAAGTAAGAGCATTTGATGAAAATATGCAGGAATTTGAAATGGAAGGAACAGAGCTTCTTGCTCGTGCTTTTTGCCATGAAATTGACCACTTAGATGGCCATATGTATGTAGAAAAGGTAGAAGGCGAGCTTCATGATGTAGTTTATGAGGAAGACGAAGAAGCATAATATCCGAAAGGAGATTTTAGATGAAAGTAATTTTTATGGGAACACCGGATTTTTCGGTAGGAACGTTGGAAGCCCTGATTGCAGCAGGACATGAGATTACCTTGGCAGTAACCCAGCCGGATAAGCCAAAGGGCAGAGGAAAGTCTATGCAGTATCCTCCGGTAAAAGAGGCTGCTTTGGCACATGGGATTGAAGTATATCAGCCAAGAAGAGTTCGGGAACCGGAGTGCATAGAGTATTTGAGAAAATATGAGGCAGATATTATTGTAGTAGTAGCATTTGGACAGATATTGCCGAAAGAGATTCTGGAAATGCCGAAGTATAGATGTATCAACGTGCATGCCTCTTTGCTTCCGAAGTACCGTGGTGCTGCACCGATTCAGTGGGCAGTCATCAATGGAGAAAAAGTAACGGGCGTTACTACCATGCGGATGGCGGAAGGAATAGATACCGGTGATATGATTTTAAAAGAAGAAGTGGAGCTTGATGCAGAGGAAACAGGCGGTAGTCTTTTTGACCGGTTAGCAAAGACCGGAGGAGAGCTTTGCGTAAAAACCTTAACAGCCATTGAAAATGGAACGGCAACATATACACCTCAGAATCATGAGGAGGCTACTCATACGACTATGATAAAAAAGCAGCTAGGTGAGATCGACTGGACAAAATCTGCACAGGAGTTAGAACGGCTGGTACGTGGATTAAATCCATGGCCTAGTGCATATACTCATTTGAATGGGAAAACATTAAAAATATGGAAAACTTCTGTATTGGAGAAAGAAACCGGAAAAGAACCGGGAACAATAGAAGTTGGAAAAAGTACGATTGCAGTTCAGACCGGAAAAGGAATGTTACAGTTAGAGGAAATCCAGTTAGAAGGCAAGAAACGGATGCAGACGGATGCATTTTTGCGGGGAGTAAGTTTGGAAACAGGAATGATACTCGGAAATTAGTGAACGAAAAGTAGAAGGAGTGATAACTTATGCCATATAGATATGGATTCTATTTTGACCCAACTTATATTTTAGTTATTATCGGAGCTGTTATTTGTCTGGCAGCATCTGCAAAGGTAAAAACTACCTTTAACAAGTACAACAGAGTAAGAAGTATGTCTGGTATGACAGGAGCGCAGGCAGCGGAGAGAATATTAAATTCCGCAGGAATCTATGATGTAAGTATACAGCATATTTCCGGTAATCTGACAGATCATTATGACCCAAGAAATAAGGTACTAAGTCTTTCAGACAGTACTTACAATTCTGCTTCTGTGGCAGCAGTAGGAGTAGCAGCACATGAATGTGGTCATGCGATTCAGCATCAGACAAGCTATGCACCGCTTACGCTTCGGAGTGCTATTGTACCAATTGCAAATTTTGGATCTACCATTGCATGGCCATTGATTTTGATTGGTCTATTTTTTACGAGTAGTACGGGAATGTTTTTAATCAACCTCGGAATTATTTGCTTTTCTCTGGCGGTGCTGTTTCAGTTGGTTACACTTCCGGTAGAATTCAATGCTTCCAGCCGTGCAGTAAAAATATTAGAAAATACTGGGATTTTAGGACATGAAGAATTGAAGGGAACCAAGAAAGTGCTAGGAGCGGCGGCTCTTACCTATGTGGCAGGAGCGGCATCTGCAATTTTACAGTTGTTGCGTCTGATTATCCTGTTCGGTGGAAGAGGAGGAGACGATGACTAATGGCGTCAATGTGCGCGAACTGATATTGAATGTACTTTTGGAAGTCACAAGAGATGGGGAATATAGTCACATTGCCATAAAAAATACATTGGATAAATATCAGTATCTGGAAAAACAGGAGCGCAGTTTTTTTACACGGGTATGTGAAGGAACTTTAGAGAATATGATATTAATTGACTATATTATCAATCAATTCTCTAAGGTAAAAGTAAATAAAATGAAACCGGTAATTCGGTGTATTTTGCGAAGCAGTGTTTATGAAATGAAGTATATGGATTCCGTTCCGGTATCTGCCACTTGTAATGAGGCAGTAAAGTTGGCGCAGAAGAAAGGGTTTCATAATCTGAAAGGTTTTGTAAATGGCGTGCTTCGTAATATCAGTAGAAATCTTGAAAATATTTCTATGCCGGATAAGGAAAAAGAGCCGGTAAAGTGGCTCTCCATTACTTATTCTATTCCGGAGTGGTTGGTAGAAAAATGGAAGAAATGTTATGAGGTATCTCAATTGGAGGAAATGTTCCAGGCATTTTTGGACAAAAGCGCAACCTCTATTCGAGTAAATACAGAGAAGATTACAAAGGAAGCATTAAAAGAAGAACTGGAACAAGAAAAGATTACAGTAACGGAAAACGAAGAGATTCCGGATGCATTGTACATTGGTGGATACGATTTTCTGGCAGGAATTCCGGCGTTTATAGATGGAAAGTTTTATGTGCAGGATGTAAGTTCTATGCTGGTGTCTTTGTGGGCAGAACCGAAAGAAGGAGCACAGGTATTGGATGTATGCGCAGCTCCTGGAGGAAAGAGTATACACATGGCACAGCTTCTTCATGGGACCGGTATGGTAGAGGCAAGGGATTTAACGGAATATAAGGTGTCTCTTATAGAAGAAAACATAGAGCGATGTGGACTTAAAAATATTTGTGCAAAACAGGCCGATGCCAGAGTACTGGAAGAAGATAGAATAGGTACGGCGGATATCGTGATTGCAGACTTACCTTGTTCGGGACTAGGCGTTATTGGGAAAAAGCCGGATATTAAATTTAAGATGACAAATGAAAAATGCTTAGAACTGGTGGAACTACAAAGAGAAATCTTACATACAGTGCAGCGATATGTGAAACCGGGCGGAGTGTTGATGTACAGTACCTGTACTATAAATGAGCAGGAAAATGAAGAAAATGTACAATGGTTTCTAAAGGAATATTCGGAATTTGTATTAGAAAAACAGCAGCAGATATTGCCTGAAAAGGGAAAGAATGACGGATTCTTTTTGGCAAGAATGGTGCGGAAGTTATAAGGAATTCATATGGAAAAGACAGATATTAAGTCATTGAATCTGAAGGAACTGGAGGAATTGCTGGTTTCTCATGGCGAAAAAAAGTTTCGGGCGAAGCAGATTTACGCCTGGCTGCATGTAAAGCATGTAAGTCACTGGGAAGATATGACGGATATTTCAAAAAAATTAAGAGAGCAATTACAGGAAAACTGTGAACTGACGGCATTGCAGAAGGTAGAAATGCAAGAGTCTAAGTTGGATGGTACCAGAAAGTATCTATTTGCTTTAGCAGATGGAAATATGGTCGAAAGTGTTTTGATGAAATATAAGCATGGAAACAGTGTGTGTATTTCTTCACAAGTAGGATGCCGCATGGGCTGTCGTTTTTGTGCTTCCACACTGGATGGCTTAGTACGAGGATTAAAGCCTTCTGAGATGTTGGATCAGATTTACCGGATACAGGAGGATATTGGAGAACGGGTTTCTAACGTAGTAGTAATGGGAACCGGAGAGCCAATGGATAATTACGATAATCTTTTGAAGTTTATTTATCTTTTGACAGATGAGAATGGACTGAATATTAGTCAGAGAAACCTTACCGTTTCCACTTGTGGTATTGTGCCAAATATGCGAAGGCTTGCAGAGGAAAAATTGCAGATTACATTAGCACTGTCCTTACATGCTTCTTCGCAGAAAAAGCGTCTGGAACTGATGCCGGTAGCAAATAAATATCAAATAGAAGAAGTAATTGAAGCATGTAAGTACTATTTTGAACAGACAGGAAGAAGAATTACTTTTGAGTATAGTCTGGTAGGAGGCGTCAATGATACGGATGAGGATGCTGCTCAGTTGGCGGGGCTGATAAAAGGCTTAAATTGCCATGTGAATCTGATACCGGTAAACCCGATAAAAGAGAGAGATTATGTGCAATCGAACCCTCAGGTGATTTCCAATTTTAAAAATAAACTTGAAAAATATGGAATAAATGTTACTATTAGAAGGGAAATGGGCAGAGATATCGATGGAGCTTGTGGACAATTGAGAAAGAGGTTCCTATCTCACGCAGAAAGGCAGGGATTATCATGAGAGCATTTTCCAAGACGGATAAGGGGAAAAAACGAGAAATGAATCAGGACTATGTATATACCTCTGAAAGCAAGATTGGTAATCTTCCGAATCTGTGCATTTTAGCAGATGGAATGGGAGGGCATAATGCGGGAGATTATGCCTCCAGATATACAGTGGAAACTGTTGTAGATGCCATAAAAAAGGATACGGATAAGGAACCGGTATGTATTATTGGGAAGGCAGTACAAGAGGCAAATCAGGCAATTCTGGAAAAGGCAAAGACAGATGTTGATTTGGATGGAATGGGTACTACAGTGGTGGTAACTACAATTATTGGGAATGAAATGTATGTAGCCAATGTAGGTGATAGTCGTTTGTATGTAATTGGAGATGAGATACAACAGATTACGAAAGATCATTCTTATGTACAAGAAATGGTCCGCAGAGGTGAATTGAATGAGAAGGATGCGAGAGTACATCCGGATCGAAATATCATAACCAGAGCGGTTGGAGGCGGAAATCCGTTAGAGGTAGATTTCTTTGAAGTAGAATTGAAGGATACTGACCGCATATTGATGTGTTCCGATGGATTGACGGATATGATAGAAGACGAAGAGATTTTTAAAATACTAAAGGAACAGAAAACCACGGCAGAAGGAATCGAATGTTTAGTAGAGACAGCCAATGAAAACGGCGGTAACGATAATATTACGGTAGTCGTGATAGAACCATTTTCAGACGAGGTGAAGACATGTTAAAAGAGGGAATGTATCTGGCAGACAGATATGAAATAGTAGGAAAAGTTGGCGCAGGCGGAATGTCAGACGTGTATAAGGCAAAGGACCATACCTTAGGACGTTTCGTAGCAATTAAAGTATTAAAGCAGGAATTTTCGGAAGATGTTAATTTTGTGACAAAGTTCCGTACAGAGGCACAATCCGCAGCAGGATTAGAACATCCAAACATTGTAAATATTTACGATGTAGGAAGCGAAAACGGAATGTACTACATTGTAATGGAATATGTAGAAGGAATTACCTTAAAGACCTATATTGAGAAAAAAGGACAGCTGTCTTTTAAGGAGGCTGTAAGTATTGCCATTCAGGTAGGTAGAGGAATTGAGGCTGCTCATAATAAGCATATTATTCATCGTGATATTAAGCCTCAGAATATCATTATATCTACAGAAGGAAAAGTAAAGGTAACCGATTTTGGAATTGCCAGAGTGGCAACTACAAATACCATTAATGCAGATGTAATGGGCTCTGTTCATTATGCATCCCCAGAGCAGGCGAGAAATGGATTCGTTGATGGAAAAAGTGATATCTATTCGCTGGGTATTGTAATGTATGAGATGGTAACCGGAAGAGTACCATTTGATGGAGAGTCTACAGTAGCAATTGCTATTCAGCATTTACAGGAAGAAATGGTAGTGCCAAGCGCGTATGCACCGAATCTTCCAATCAGTATGGAAAAGATTATTTTAAAATGTACACAGAAGAGCCCGGATAGACGTTATCAGACCATCAGCGATTTATTGATGGACTTAAAGAAAGCATTGATTAGTCCGGATGAAGACTTTGTTGTAATGGTTCCGGTGGGACAGCAGGAAAAGACCAGAGTGATGAAACCGGAAGAATTAGAATCCATTAAGGAGCAGACCGGAAGGGTATACTACGAAGAACCTGATGAAGATGAAAATGAAGAAGACGACGAGGATGATGAGGAAGAAGGCGGCTTTTTAAATCCGAAGATGGAAAAGGCCGTTACTATCATGGGAATTGTTGCAGCAGTAATCATTGTACTCATTGTTGCATATATTGCCATCAGTCTTATGGGTGGAATGAAGTTTAAGAGTAATGATAAGGATACAGACAAAGATACAGATACGAAGAAGGAAGAAACTGCGGATAAGGTAGAAATGATTGACCTCACCGGAATGACCTTCGATGAAGCAAAGAAGGCATTGAATGAGATTGGATTAGGTATTAAAAAGGGAGATTCCATGTCTTCGGATAAATATGAGGAAGGTCTCATTGTAGGACAGAGTGAAAAAGACGGGGATATGGTAGAGAAGAATACTACGATTACCGTTAACTTAAGCAGTGGTGCCGGAGAGATTGAGGTACCAAGTGTGGTAGGATTGGATAAAGATGCTGCAACAGACAAATTGAAGTCAGCAGGCTTTAATAATGTAAAGACAGAGTATGAGTATAGCAGTGATGTTCCGGCAGGTGATGTTATTCGTCAGACTCCGGAGGGAAATGCTAAGGCGAAGAAGGACGATGCTATTACCATTTATATTAGTCGTGGAACAGAACAGGTAAAGATGATTAATGTCTTAGGAATGACAGAACAGCAGGCAAGAGATGCTTTGGCAGGAATTAATGTTAGTGTATCAAGTGTAAGTTCTGATTACAGCGATACCGTACCGGAAGGTAGTGTGATTAGTCAGAGTATTTCAGAGGGTACTTTTGTGAATCCGGGTACATCTGTAACATTGACGATTAGCCTTGGTAAAAAAGTAGAAACGTACTCTTTAAATAATTATAAGATTGAAAGGTTAAGCGAAATTCCAGATAATGCTACTGGTGTTTCAGCTAATATTACCTTGTATAAATCCGAGGGAAATGACAAAATTAACTCATGGACTGCAACTTCATTCCCATTTAATATAAGTCAGGGAAATATCGAAAATTGCAGCAGTGGATATTTTGTAGTAGATTGGTCATGGACTGTGACGGATGAAAGTGGAAATGTAAAAAATGAAACAAAGCAGACTACAATCGAAGGTGTAAATTTTACAAAGAACTAAATTTCCAGAGATGAACAGGAAGTATATATGCAGGGAAAAATTATCAAAGGAATTGCCGGCTTCTACTATGTGCATGTAATAGGAGCCGGAGTATATGAATGTAAAGCAAAGGGAATTTTCCGAAAAGAGAAAATAAAGCCGCTGGTCGGTGATAATGTTGAAATTGATATTATCAGTGAGGAAGAAAAGACTGGAAACATTAGTAGGATTCTGGAACGGAAGAATCAGTTGATTCGTCCGGCAGTGGCAAATATTGATCAGGCGATGGTGATTTTTGCAGCAGCAAAGCCAAAACCCAATTTTAATTTGTTGGACCGGTTTCTGATTATGATGGAACAGCAGCAGGTAGAAACGGTCATTTGCTTCAATAAGCAGGATCTTGCCACCGAAGAGGAACTTCGCAAACTAGAGGAAACCTACGAAAAGTGTGGATATCATATTCTTTTTACCAGTGCTATGAAGGAAGAAGGAGTAGAAGAGGTGAAAAAAGTGTTGGAGGGCAAAACTACTACAGTAGCAGGACCTTCCGGAGTAGGTAAGTCTTCTCTCATTAATCTCCTTCAGCCGGAAATTGAAATGGAGACCGGAAGCATCAGTGAAAAAATTGAGCGTGGAAAGCATACTACTCGCCATTCCCAATTGATTCATATAAAAGATAATACCTATATTATGGATACGCCGGGTTTTAGTTCCCTGTATTTGATGGGATTCGAAAAAGAAGAATTAAAGGAATATTTTAAAGAATTCAAAGAGTATGAGCCAGAGTGCCGATTCTTGGGATGTAGTCATATTCATGAGCCGGACTGTGGTGTAAAGCAGGCATTAGAAGAAGGAAAAATAAGCCAAATTAGATATGAAAATTATGTGTCAATGTATGAAGAATTAAAAAACGTAAAGAAATATTAGGAGGAAGTTATGAATTGTTTATCACCATCCATATTATCCGCAGATTTTGCAAAGTTAGGAGAGCAGGTACAACTTATTGATGAGGCAGGAGCTGAATATGTCCATATTGATGTTATGGATGGGAGTTTTGTACCCAGTATTTCCTATGGAATGCCGGTGATACAGTCCATACGTCCGTGTACAGACAAAATTTTTGATGTGCATCTTATGATTGATGAGCCAATCCGTTATATTGATGATTTTGTAAACTGTGGTGCAGATATTATTTCCGTTCATGCAGAAAGTTGCATACATCTGGACCGTACCATTGAAGCAATTAAGGAAAAGGGAATTTTGGCTTCAGTAGCATTGAATCCTTCTACAGACCTGAGTGTTCTGGAATATGTTTTGCCAAAGCTTGATATGGTGTTGCTTATGACGGTGAATCCAGGGTTTGGCGGACAGAAGTATATTGAATATTCTACCGAAAAAATTCGCAGACTGCGTCAGATGATAGAAGAAAGAGGTTTGAAAACAGATATAGAGGTAGATGGAGGAATCAACCTTTCGAATGTAGAGACCGTGATGGAGGCGGGAGCCAATATTATTGTTGCGGGAAGTGCTATTTTCCATGGAGATGTTCAGAAGAATGTAACAGATTTCTTGAATATCATGCACAAATAAGAAGGTTTTCACCTTGAATTTTATTAAAAGAAGAGGATAATCAGCAAGTAAGCTTATTATCCTCTTCTTAGTATTTTCTTAGAGCCTTAAATATGCTAAACTGTACAAGATATAGTAGTCTTTTAACTTTGTATAGTGCGATAGAAATAGAAAGGGATAGATATGCAGACATTGATTATAACAGGTGGGAACATTGATGATGCTTTCACCTTGAATTTTATAAAAGAGAATCCTTGTGATTTGATGATAGCAGCAGATAGTGGTATGGAATTCTTTTATCGGAACGGACTAGTGCCGAATGTAATTGTGGGAGATTTTGATTCCGTAAAGGAAGGGGTTTTAGAGTACTTTCGGAAGAATAATCCGGATATCAAGGTTATGAAGTTTCAGCCGGAAAAAGATGAGACCGATACGGAACTTGCCTTACGGACTGCTATGGAAGCAGGATGTGAGAAAATCTGGCTTCTGGGAGCAACCGGAACTCGTCTGGACCATGTATTAGGTAATATTCATCTCCTTGGTATGGCAATGGAGCAAGGATGCGAATGTATTATGCTGGATGCGCATAACCGCATTCGTATGCTGAAGCATGGGATTCGGTTAAAAAAGGCAGAACAGTACGGCGATTATATCTCGCTGTTTCCTTTTACCCCCACTGTTAAGGGATTAACGTTGACAGGATTTAAATATCCTTTGCATAAGTATGAATTGCAATGCTATCATTCCCTAGGAGTCAGCAATGAAATTACACAGGAAGAAGCGGAAATTTCTTTTGAGGACGGCATTTTGTTAATGATGGAATCAAGGGAATAGAATAGCTACAAGGAGAGAATATGAAGCAAAAACACTTTAATTAGTCAGAATTATTCGTCTTACTGATATTTCTTGTCTCAATTAAATGAATGAAAATTTAAAAAGATACACAGTTTGAGACATATGTCACCTATAAAAATGAGGGAGAGAATAGTAGAATTTTACTATATATTAGGTGGAGGAGGTAGACGAATGAGAAAACTAAAAAAGGTTATGGCGGTTCTGCTTGCCATGGTACTCATGATTGCAGGATTGTACGGGGGCAATCAATCAGTAAGAGCAGAGAATGTAACTAAGTCAACGCAAGTAAAAATTACAATTGCAGATGGTACAACCGTACCACAGAATTACGGGGTGGATTACACAGTGGTGCAAAATGATGAAGCACATACTGTGGTTGACGGTGCTCCAAGTGGACAAGTAACTACGAGTGATTACACCAATATTAACTTTACAGATATTGACGGTAGCTATAGTGTGAAAATTCAGGTTCAGTCAGGAGGCTTGGGAATTCGATTAAACGGAGCTGATGTGACAAATGAAGGCTGGTCAGAAGGAAAATATATTTTAATCACTGCACTTCAAAGTGAATATAATTTCGAATTGTTCCAGCAATCGCAAAATCCAGGAGGTAATGGCGGAAACAACAATGGAAATCAGACCTATAATATTGACTTCTCAGATGGAACAATTAACGGATCTGTGATTAGCTATACCATTGGGGAGTCAACGGTTACTGCTACTTTGCCTGATACAATCAATTTATCTAATAACGTGGCAAGCTTATCTGAAAATGATGAGATTACTTTAAGTGACAATTATAATGCAGAGACAATGCAGGTCCGCGTTTATGCAAGTGATGGATTTAGTACAACCTTAGCAGTAGAAAATGGAAAGACAAAGCTTGCAAATAAGCAAGGTGATGGTGGTTTACCAAATGATTTGAAACTTGTGGTAGAAGCTAAGAATAATGCCGGTGGTGGAAATGAACCGGGAGGAAATGAACCGGGGGGTAACGAACCGGGAGGAAATACATTTTCCGGTACCGTTTATTTTGTATGGCAAGGTATTGATGATAAATTGTGCATTCATAAATTTGAAAATCTAACATCTGGATGGACGGATGATACAACAAATTATTTCAATATTTCAGATGTGAAAGATGATAGCACAAATGAAGCATTTACAATGTCAGCAGCCAATACCGTATACTGGATGTGGGATAATGCGGAAGAATTTTTGCCAAATTATCAGACATATTCGTCTATGAAAGAAACATTGGAAGCGGATGAGAATACGAAAAGAAGTTATGCGATTGACCCTTGCGGGTTTGAAAATAGTGGAAGTTGCGTAGGAACTTACGGGGATCGTCAATTCCGTGCAGTTATTATTGATAATACCAAATATGAAGCAATTTCATTTAGCGCTGATGCTAATGATTATACATATTTTCCGGGTTGGTGGGATCCAATTCTCTTTACCAGTACGGTAGATATTAGCAATACGACAAAGGAAAATCCGGCTATTTATGAAGCTTTTGTTGAGGAACCAAACATTAAGTTTGCTACAGGTGCTAATTCTCTTGGTGCGATTACAAGTGTAACAGCGCTTGATGTGCCAAGTGGCGCAGTAAGTGTATCAGAGTCAAATGGTGAGTGGACAATCAATTATGCTAGTAACTTCTATGATCATGTCGTATTTGAAGTTAAGACTTCTACGGAAACATATTATGTTGAAATAGAGCGTGTTGCGATTCAGGTACATGACAATTTTGGACCTAATACGGAAGAGGAAGATGAAAAAATAATCTGTGAGATGTATTATCCAACTTCACAAAATGCATCTGACTACGATGTATATGCAACAATTTTCTATAGTGATGGAAGCAAGAAAATGCAGAAACTTACAGCAACTACAACGAATAATAATGGTGGTACCGGATTGTATTTTGCGGAATATGAGATTTCCTATACCGGTGATATGGTGGGAATTGCCTATAACGCAGTAGAAGCAGGTTCGTTGTCTGGTAATACCTTTGGAGGCGCATATTTGGGCTCTGGAACAGGTACTTACTATGATATTGATGCAAGAGAAATAAAATATTAGGAGGGCATGGAAGCATGAAAAAGAGATTTAAAGTATTCTTTATGGCATTTGCTCTCGTATGCATTCTCTGTATACAAAAGCAAACAGTATTTGCAGCTAATATTGTTACTGTAAGTGCAACGGGAAATAGTACTTCAGCAACTGTCAGTGGTACAGCAGAAAATGGGGTAACTGCAGTAGCGATTATGGTGTATGATAGCACAGGTACAAATCTTATTATTATGGAATCCGTATCAGTGAGGGATGATCATACATTCAATGATACAATTAATTTAGCTAGTGGAAGTTATCTGATTAAAGTCGCTGATTATGAAGGTGGTACTTATTCCGAGACTACGGTAACTGTTGCAGCAAGTAATACTCCTTCGGGCGAAAATGGGTCAGGTAGTGAAGGAGATAATCCGTCGAGTGGAAATGGGTCAGGCAATTCGGGAGTAAATTCGTCAACCAACAATAGCTCAGGTAATTCGAGTGCTAACACAACGGGTAGCAATAACGTGTCAGGTGGTAATGAATCAGTGAAAGCGGTGAAATCACCAAAAACAGGAGATACATTTTTCTATGAAGGATGTATGATTATGTTGTTTGTAGGAATCGGTTTGTCCGCTTGTGTAATATGTAACCAGAAGAAAAAAGCAAAATGTGATTAGTTGTAAATGGCATCAAATTAGCTCAGTAATGAGGTGCCCCCCCAAAAGTTAGACTTTTTAAGCGTAGCAGTTTTATTGGCTGTTACGCTGTTTTTAGTTTGCGCGCCATGGGCGCGCTCTAACGGGTACAAGTCCCGAACATGCCTAGGTAGTGGGAAATGTATAGCCGAACAGCAAGGGTGTCCAGCGTGAGGTGGAATCTGAAAGAAGTTGTAGGCAAACCTCTGGTCTGAAGAACAGAAATCACATATAAGGCTAAATTCTGGGAGATAAGTTATATCACAACAATCTCATTTGGACTAATCTCTATGTTAGATTACTACCTGTTAAGTTGATTGAACTGCCGTGTACCGAACGATACGCACGATGGTTAGTTTCAAAATTGGAAAAGTTCTTCAATTTGTGGCGCTTTTTATGTGTGATTTCAGAACTATTTCAAAAATAAAAATGTTTTGAAATTTCGAAAGTGACATATTGAATAACATGTAAGGGGGGTGGTATAATATGGTTAGTTTCAAAATTATAAAATAATTAAAGTTTCGAAAGCGGTGAGCGAATGAAGACAATTATTCGAGAAAGATATTTAGAAAGAATCAAGGCATTAAAAGATACTCCTGATATAAAAATTATAACTGGCATTAGACGTTCTGGAAAGTCAAATCTAATGCAAGTATATATAGATTATTTAAAAGAAAATTTCGAAGATGCAAATATTATCTTTATAGACTATATGGATTTGGATTTTGAAGAAATAAAGGAATACCATGCTTTGCACAAGTATGTGGAAGATAGATATGACAAAGATAAGAAAAATTATCTATTTGTTGATGAAGTACAACTATGTCCAAAGTTTGAATTGGCAATCAATAGTCTATATTCAAAAAACAAATATGATATTTATGTAACTGGATCCAATGCCTTCTTACTCAGTGCTGATCTAGCAACGCTGTTTACTGGAAGATATATTGAAATTCACATGTTCCCATTTAGTTTTAAGGAATACTGTGAATATTATAGTGAAGAAAATGATAAAGACAAATTGTTTGATGAGTATTTTATGAAAGGTGGTTTGGCAGGATCGTACGCATATAATACTGATTTGGATCGAACAACCTACATTAAAGAAGTATATGAGACTATTGTGAATAGAGATTTGGTGCAAAAGTATAATATACCGGACACACAAGTGCTTCGTCAACTGAGTGAGTTTTTGATGGATAATATCAGCAATTTGACATCACCGAACAGAGTGAGTGATATTTTGAAGGCAAATGAAGTGCCAACAAATCATGTAACAATAGGAAAGTATATTAAATATCTATGCACAGCATTTGTTTTCTACGATATCAAGAGATATGATATAAGGGGTAAGAAGTACTTGGAGACCTCAGATAAGTTCTATATGTGTGATACAGGAATGCGTTATGCCATATTAGGTAGCCGAAATATGGACTATGGACGTGTATATGAAAATATTGTATGTGTGGAACTTTTGCGTAGAGGTTATGAGGTTTATGTAGGAAAGCTTTATCAAAAGGAAATAGATTTTGTTGCTCAGTGTGGCAGTGAGAAGATATATATTCAAGTTAGCGATAATATTTCTAATCAGGAAACTTTTGAGAGAGAGTATTCTCCACTATTACAGGTAAAGGATGCCTACCCAAAGATGATCATTGCGAGAACAAAGCATCCGAAGTACACATATGAGGGAATTGAAGTATATGATATTGTGGAGTGGCTATTGGGGAAAGATTAAAAGAGTAACAGATATATCATCATTGAAAAATGAGCCTGTTTGTGATACACTTAGTGAGTTGTATTAGACTCTTTTCTGGTTAGAGAATGAGTGATAATATGGAAAAAGATTTAAAGGGAAAGAAACTTTAAAGGAGAACATATATTATGAAATTAGGAATCGTAGGATTACCAAACGTAGGAAAAAGTACGTTATTTAACTCATTAACAAAGGCAGGAGCAGAATCAGCAAACTATCCGTTCTGTACTATAGACCCGAATGTGGGAATCGTAACTGTTCCCGATGAGCGTCTGAAGAAGCTGGGAGATTTATATCATTCTAAGAAAGTAACACCTGCTGTTATCGAATTCGTGGATATTGCAGGTCTGGTAAAGGGTGCCAGCAAGGGAGAAGGTCTGGGAAATCAGTTCTTATCCAATATTCGTGAAGTGGATGCGATTGTACATGTGGTACGTTGTTTTGAAGACACTAATATTGTTCATGTTGATGGAAGCATCAATCCGGTACGAGATATCGAAACAATCAATTTAGAACTTGTTTTTTCTGATATTGAAATTCTGGAACGTAGAATTGCTAAGACCAGCAAGGGAGCAAGAATGGACAAGACTCTTGCAAAAGAGCTGAAGTTGTTAGAGAGAATTAAGGCACATCTGGAAAACGGACAGTTGGCAAAGACCTTTGAATTAGAAGACGAGGACGAAGAAGAGTGGTTCAAGGGATATAATCTTTTGACTGCAAAGCCGGTAATTTATGCTGCCAATGTATCAGAGGATGATTTAGCAGATGATGGGGCAAATAATTCTTTTGTTCAGGAAGTTCGTGAGAATGCAGAGAAGGAAGGTTGTGAAGTATTTGTCATCTGTGCTCAGATTGAGCAGGAAATTGCAGAGTTGGACGACGAAGAAAAAGCAATGTTCTTAGAAGAACTTGGCTTAAAAGAATCCGGTCTGGAGAAGTTAATCAAAGCAAGCTACAGTTTGTTGGGCTTAATTAGTTATCTTACTTCCGGCGAGGATGAGACAAGAGCATGGACCATTAAGAAAGGAACAAAGGCTCCGCAGGCAGCAGGAAAGATACATACAGACTTTGAACGTGGATTTATCCGTGCAGAGGTTGTGAATTATCAGGACTTATTGGATTGTGGTTCTATTGCAGCAGCCAAGGAAAAAGGTCTGGTAGGATTAGAAGGAAAAGAGTATGTCGTAAAAGACGGAGACGTGATTTTATTCCGTTTCAATGTATAAGAGCTTTGATTTGAAATAGTTTATGAAAGAATAGGCAGCATCCAATTCATCATTGGAGCTGCCTTGTTTTTCTTATATGGTATTTTCTTTCTTTTTCGCTCCGCTACTGTATAGATAAAAGCCAAGAAGAGTAATTGCCACAGTAAGCAGAAACATAAGAAACTGTAATATGACGGAGTTGCCGCTGTATAAGAAATTTTCGGGAACGAAAGTGCCCCAAATGTTAAATAACATATGGAACAAAATGGATAAGTAAATACTGTCACCTTTATAGCATACATAACCGCAGAATAGGCCTACTACAAAGGCATAAGTTCCCTGAACCACATTTGCATGGAAGACACCGAAAAGAAGTGCCTGAAAAATATTTGCAACCCAGAAAGGCATTGTCTTTTTCGCATAATGTAGTGTGACACCACGGAAAATAAGTTCTTCGCTGATTGGAGCAATGATAACGGAGTAGATAGCCAGAATTACAGATATATCTGTAAAGCCGACGTTTTCCATCAGGGATTCGTAAGTGTAATACCAGTTTGGATTAATAAGATATACCAGACCTACAATATAGGTGGACAAGTATTGTAGACCAACCATCAGTGCTAATACACCAACAAACATTTTTAGATTGATAATTTCTCCCGGTTTACGCTTTGGAACCTTTTTAGGAGCGAATTTTTTCCAGTACCAGAATCCAAGAGCGAGAGCCGCAATTACTGCATAAATAGCTGAAATCCAAATAGAAAAGTCTCCCATGATAGAATTCATAAGAGTAGACAGATAAAGTTCTATGTCAGATAACAATTCCGGATGTTCTGCAAGCAGAGAAAAAGATTTTACCACGACGGCTATAATCGAAACAATGAGTTGCAGACCAAATGCCAGTAAAAAAGGTAGAAGACAGAACAGGATACTGCCAATTTTTTTGAATACTTTCTTCATAATAATCGTTCCTTTCAAATAGATTGTTGTTTATTGTACTATTGTAACAGTACAATAATGTAAATGCAAGAGAGTTTGGGAAAAAAATAAATACAGCCAGCCCTGTGAACATAAGGTCAAGGCCGGTTGTATTTTAGTAAGGAATCTTATTCTGTATCCTTTTTATTTTCTTTAGATTTATTTTTTGAGTCAGACTTAGAATTAGCTTCTGAATCTTTTTTCTCACGTTCTGTAACTTTCAAGTCAATGAGCTTTTCAATTAACTGCTTTTTCACATATACATCGAAACTCAACATACAGATAAATGCAAATTGCTGTAAGTCATCTTTATCTTCTTTGGAAATATCTTCCGGGATGTCCTGGAAAGTCTGATGGCTGGTATTGTATTTTTTGGTAATATCCTTTTGAAGATTCAATACCTCGGCTTCTTCCAGACGAAATACTTCCGAGTAAATATCTTCCAGATTAAAATTCAAGTCAGAAGCAAAATACTTATCAGTGATAGGATTTAAAATCTCCTGAATGTCTCCGATACTCAAAATATTTTTAAAGTAGTAAATAAAAATAAGGGCAAGAAGATGTTCCTTAGAGTATTTCTTCTTTACCGGTGCCGGAAGCAGGTTGTTCTTCGCATAGTTGTTAATCATGGTTTTGGTAAGTACTTTATCTTCCGGATGTCGTTTAGATACAGCAAGCTGAGAATCCATAAAAGTAGTAACCTGGTCCATGTATAAATCTATATTTGGAAGGTCTTCCGGCTTTACGTAGTCGATGCGGGAAAGACTTTGTAATATGCTGTTGAGTAAATCTTTTGCGTCTATTGTCATTCGTTTCACCTCGACTTTTATTATATAGTATTAAAAACTAGATGACAAGTATTTTGTTGCTTTTCTCGAAAACGGTTGAAATCTCTATCACTATCCATTATAATAAACATATGTTTGATTTGAGAAACTCATTTATTGGGTTTCTCTAGTTTTTTGAGAGGATAAAAGATATGAGTATGTACGACACACTAAATTCCATGCAGCAGGAGGCTGTATTTCATACGGAGGGACCGGTACTGATTTTAGCAGGGGCAGGTTCCGGTAAGACCAGAGTGCTTACCCACCGAACCGTATATTTAATAGAAGAAAAGGGCGTAAACCCATATAATATTATGGCGATTACCTTTACAAATAAAGCAGCAGGTGAGATGCGAGAACGTATTGATGACCTGGTAGGATTTGGATCGGAAAGCATCTGGGTATCTACGTTCCATTCCACCTGTGTGAGAATTTTGAGACGTTATATCGACCGTTTAGGATATGATACCAATTTTACCATTTATGATACAGATGATCAGAAGACATTGATGAAGGATATCTGTAAAAGATTGCAGATTGATACCAAGATATATAAGGAAAAGAGTTTTATGGGCGTGATTTCTTCCGCTAAGGATGAACTGATTTCACCGGAGGAGTTTACCTTGCGTGCAGCAGGAGATTTTGCCAAGGAGAAACAGGCTGCCGTATATCGGGAATATCAGGCAGAACTTCGGAAGAATAATGCCTTAGACTTTGATGATTTGATTGTAAAGACGGTAGAACTGTTTCGGACGGATGCAGAAGTATTGGATTACTATCAGGAACGTTTTAAATACATTATGGTGGACGAGTATCAGGATACCAATACAGCTCAGTTCCAGTTGATTAAGTTACTAGCCGGAAAATATCAGAATCTGTGTGTAGTAGGTGATGATGACCAGTCTATTTACAAGTTCCGTGGTGCTAATATTAAAAATATTTTGAACTTTGAAGAAGTTTATCCAAATGCTAAGGTAATTAAGTTAGAGCAGAATTATCGTTCTACCAAGTCCATTTTGGATGCAGCAAATGGTGTCATTGCTAATAATGTAGGAAGAAAGTCAAAGGTACTTTGGACAGACAATGACGAAGGAGAAAAAATTAACTTTCAGCAGTTTGATACTGCCTATGAAGAAGCTGATTATGTTATAAAAGATATTCAGAAAAAAGTGAAAGAAGGCACTTACAATTATGGAGATTGCGCGATTCTTTATCGTACCAATGCACAATCCCGTTTGTTTGAAGAGCGTTTTGTGGTAAATAATACGCCATATAAGATTGTGGGCGGTGTAAATTTCTATGCCAGAAAGGAAATCAAGGATTTGCTGGCATATTTAAAAACCATTGATAATGGTCGGGATGACCTTGCAGTACGCAGAATTATCAATGTACCAAAGCGAGGAATAGGAGCAACCACATTATCTAGAGTTCAGACTTACGCAGAAGAAAACGGTTTAAGTTTTTATAATGCATTGAAGCTGGCAGAGGATATTCCGTCTATTGGAAAGGCAGGAGTAAAAATAAAGCCATTTGTGACTTTTATTCAGTCTATGCGCAGTAAGGTGGAATATTTGACTCCATCACAGTTGTTAAAGGATATTATTGAAGAAACCGGGTATGTGGCAGAGTTGGAAGCGGAAAATACAGAAGAAGCGCAGGCTCGTATTGAAAATATTGACGAATTAATCAGTAAAGTAGTTGCTTATGAAGAAGGCGAAGAGAATCCTACCTTAAGCGGATTTTTAGAAGAAGTAGCACTGGTTGCAGATATTGATGACCTTCAGGAAGGTAACGATTATGTGGTATTGATGACATTACATAGCGCAAAGGGGCTGGAATTCCCTAATGTATATCTGGTGGGAATGGAGGATGGTGTTTTCCCAAGTTATATGACTATTACCGCAGATGATCCGTCAGAAATTGAGGAAGAACGGCGTCTGTGCTATGTAGGAATTACCCGTGCCATGAAGGATTTGACAATTAGTTGTGCGAAACAACGTATGATTCGTGGAGAAACGCAATATAATAAAGTGTCAAGGTTTGTAAAAGAAATCCCAAGGAATCTTCTGACTGGAGCAGTACGGAATCCATCGGTGACAAAAACATTGTCAGAGGCGCCGACACAGTCTTTCCGCCAGGCAAATTCCAAGGTGAATCCAATATTCAGTACCAGAAATACCTATGAGACTAAGCCATATCAGAGTACTTCTTTTTCCAGTAACACTACCGGTAAGATTTCCTTGAGTTATGGAACCGGTGACCGTGTGAAGCATATGAAGTTTGGAGAAGGAACTGTAACTCAGATTGTAGAAGGTGGACGGGATTATGAGGTAACCGTAGACTTTGACAAGGTAGGAACGAAGAAGATGTTTGCATCCTTTGCAAAACTAAAAAAAGTATAAAATTTATAAAAATTGGTATGCGAACTTATAAAGATGTGGTATACTAGAAATAACTCAAATGTTGAAAATTTCAACAAATATAAATGGAAAAGGAGCGGTAATTATGAATAAGGAAAAAATTGACGAAATAATAAGTACAGTGAAATTAAATGATTTACTGCACAAAAAAGAAAAGGAAGAAAAAAAGTCTAAGACACTTTGGATATTTGCTATTATTGGTGGTGTAGCTGCTGTAGCAGCAATTGCATACGGCGTATACCGTTTCTTTACACCGGATTATTTAGACGATTTCGAAGATGACTTCGACGACGATTTTGAAGACGATTTCTTTGATGATGAGGATGAAACCGAAGAATAGAAAGTGAACGACCAGTAAGAAGCTCCCGTATTAGCTGATGCGGGAGCTTTTTCTACGGGAGTAGAATGTAGAACTGGAACAAGAGAAAATTGGAGGAACTATGAAAAAAGGACAGATTTGCGAAGGAATTGTAGAAAGGGTAGCGTTTCCAAACAAGGGAATTGTACGTTTAGAAGAAGGAAAGACAGCTGTAGTAAAGAATGTGATTCCCGGACAAAAGATATCTTTTTCCGTAAATAAGGTCAGAAAGGGGAAGGGCGAGGGCAGACTGTTAGAGGTATTGGAAAAATCACCATTGGAAATGGAACAGTCTCCATGCGAACATTTTGGAATTTGTGGTGGCTGTACATTTTTAAGCCTGGATTATGAGAATCAGTTAAAACTGAAGGAAAAGCAGGTAAAGGAGTTGTTAGAGCCAGTCTGTACACCTTACTATGATATTAATGAAGGAATTTTTGAAGGAATCAAGGGAAGTCCAAGACAGTTGGCTTATCGAAATAAGATGGAATTTTCTTTTGGAGATATGGTGAAGGATGGGCCCCTTTCTCTTGGAATGCATAAGAGAGGAAGCTTTCACGATATTGTGACGGTAACGGGATGCAAGATTGTAGATGAGGATTATTCTAAGATTTTGTCTGCGGTATTATCCTATTTTCAGGAAAAAGAGACGCCTTATTATCACAAGATGCGTCATATTGGATATCTGCGTCATCTTCTGGTGCGTAAAGCAGTAAAGACAGGAGAGATACTGGTGGATTTGGTAACTACCACACAGATAGCAGGAGAAGAAGAGCAGGAATTATTAAGAGGTTTTGTAGGGAAATTAGGAGCATTGGAATTGGATGGAACTCTAGTGGGAATTCTTAATACCCATAATGATAGTTTAGCAGATGCTGTTATCAATGAAGGAACAGAAGTATTGTACGGACAGGATTATTTTTATGAAGAACTTTTGGGACTTCGTTTCCGAATCTCGCCATTTTCCTTTTTCCAGACAAATTCTCTTGGTGCGGAAGTATTGTATGAGACTGCACGCGAGTATGTAGCGGATGCAGGCAATGGAAAAACAGTGTATGACCTGTATAGCGGAACAGGAACTATTGCTCAAATTTTAGCTCCGGTGGCAAAGAAGGTCATTGGTGTAGAGATTGTAGAAGAGGCAGTAGAAGCAGCAAGAGAAAATGCGGAACTGAATGGTTTAAATAACTGCGAGTTTTTAGCAGGAGATGTACTGAAGGTTCTGGATGAAATTGAGGAAAAGCCGGACTTTATTGTGTTAGACCCACCAAGAGATGGAATTCATCCGAAGGCATTGGAGAAGATTATTGCTTATGGTGTGGACAGGTTGGTGTATATTTCCTGTAAGCCTACCAGTTTGGCAAGAGATTTGGAAGTATTGCAGGCAAGAGGATATCGCGCAGAGCGGATTTGTTGCGTAGATATGTTTCCGGCGACGGCGAATATTGAAACCGTCTGCTTGCTAACGCTTGAAAAATAGGGAAAACTTATGTTTCAAAATATTAAATTTGGTAATTTGTCCACGATTTGTCCACGGTAAAAAAATCCGTGGACAAGTTTTATATTATTGAGACAGCTTTTTCGAATATTTCTACTGTCTCCTTCTGCATCTTCTCTGTGTCATGTGTATAAGTTTGTAAGGTAGTACTAACGTTGGAGTGCCCCAGCCTTGCTTGAACATCCTTAGGGTTAGCACCATTTTCTATCAACATGGTTGCGTGCGTGTGCCGGAGAGAGTGGTAGTCAAATTTCAATTTTAATTCATTGTGAATAACTCTTGCGCAGTATTTGAAAGAATCTGTACTTATGTATTCCCCATTTTCTCGTACACACACCATTTCTACTTTTTGAAGCGGAGAACGAAGTGTACGTTCCCCCGGCATGATCCTGTAGATTGTGTTGCCCTTTTCGTCAGTTTCTGGTGACAAATAGTGTTCTGTATAATATTCCCCATAGCGTAACCGGTTTTTCTGTTGACGTATTTTCTCAGATTTCAGTGCTTGGAATAATGTATTTCCGATTTTAATAGTTCGAATGGAACTTTTCGTTTTTGGAGTTCCGAAGTACCAAGCGGATTTTTCTTCCTTTTTCCCTTTTTGTTTTAGTACTTGGCGGACATCAACACCGTAATTGCGCTTTATCACTTGCTTATTTACGGTAAGCGTACTATTTTCAAAATCAATATTGTCCCATGTAAGCCCAAATGTCTCACTAATTCGCAATCCAGTATAATATCCAATCACAAGTGGAATGTAAAAATTACTACCTACCGGAAATCTGGTGATAATTCGTTGAAATTCTTCCGGGCGGATAACAGTTCTCTCTTTTGCAATTTTTTCAAACTGTGGAAGACGTATTCGGCTACACGGATTGTACTGTATATATTGCATCGGCTCTATTGCATAGTCAAGCGCAGCAGAGAGCGTAGACAGGATGTTGAAAAAAATTAGGTTTTTGTCCATAATGTCCACACTGTCCGCTTTTAATATAGTAATATGATATTAAGCCGAGTTGGGTAGACAAGGCGTACTACTCTTTACATTTTTTCGTATAGACTCCCCTTTATTACGAAAGGCACTGTGCTGAAAAGCATGGTGTCTTTTTGTATGGGGAAACAAAGCCGGGCGCATGAAACTTAGGGTGTCCGGTACCTCCCGTTAGGAACTAATTAAAATTTATATATAAACAAACAGATAGGAAGGTGGTGTTGTGGCAAATGAGGATAACTTAAAAGGGAAAGGTTTTGATAGTCGAACAACGGAAGAACGACGTGAACTGGCAAGGATGGGGGGGAAGGCATCTGGAGAAGCAAGAAGAAGAAAAGCAAACTTCCGAAAGACTTTAAATATGCTACTTACAGCAGAAGTAAATACAGAGATGACACCATTACTCAAAGAAGGGAAAATATTCTCTTTGGATAATACCAGCGGAGAAACAGAGGATTTATATGGAAAGAAGATTAATTATTATCCTTGGAGTTCTTCAAGCTATGGAAAACCGGATGGAATCCTAGGCATTAACTGCAGACATCATAAGTGGCCATTCGTTCCTGGAGTTAATATACAGAGATACTTCCCTGCGGATGACATGGAAGAAAATGATAGGTTGTACAAGGAAACACAGGTACAGAGGGCGCTGGAACGAGATGTTAGGAATCAGAAAAGAGAGTGCATGCTTTATGATGAAATTGGAGACAGTGAGGCTTTCGATGATGCTGCCGTTAAGCTAAAAGCAAAAGAAGAAAGGCTAAAACAATATGTAAATGGTCATGATGATTTGCATAGACGGAGAGACAGAGAACAGGTAGTAGGATTTAACAGAGGTGTTAGCGCAAGAGCAACCGCGGCAAATAATTTTGTTGAGAAGTACGGAAAAGTAAGATATAATGAAGACGGGACAGTAATTGTAACTGACCATTGGAATTCACGAGGTCATGTTTCCATTCCCAAGAACTATAAAAAGAATGCAATTATTGAAACAGAAGAAAAGAAAGCTGACCAGACACAGATTAACCGTACCTTTTATGACAATGAAGGTAGAATGTGCCAACAGATTCACTCTGGGGCTCATGTAAACCCGAAACAGCACCCATATGGTAAAAACGGAGAACACGCACATGATTACGAATGGGAAAATGGGAAAATTGTAAATCGTACTACTCGTGATTTGACGGAAAAGGAAAGAAAGGAGAATAGTGATATTTTATGAAAGCTAGTGAACTTAAGGAATTGATTTTATCTTTAACACAAGATGTCACATTTCAATATGCAGGAAAGTATGCGTGCATAAATCCTTGGAATCAAAATAAGATAGAGGTTGGATATGGAGATAATGTAAAAACATACAGTAATATTGAAGATGTGATGAAAGATAAGTTCTACAATGGGAAATCTCTTGATGAAATTTCTGAGGAACTAAATATTGATTAAATACCACTGGTCTTAATAGTTCAGTGGTATTTTTATACACATTTTTAAGGAGGTGGTTACATTGATTGTTGTGAGTGTAACAGAAAATTGTATTACAGTAGACGGTCATGCAGAATACGCAGAACCGGGAAAAGATATCGTGTGTGCCGCGGTATCGGTACTAGCGCAGAATCTGATTGAATCCTTAAAGGATTTAACAGGAGATTCCATTGAGTACCGGATGGTGCCTGGGCATATTGATATAAATTTTAAGAATCTGTCAGAGCGAGGAAAGCTCTTGGTTGATTCTTTTTTTATTGGCATAAATTCCATTTCGGAATCTTATGGCAGAGAATACGTGCAAATAAAATAGCATGGCGCCGTACGGGCGTTAAGCGGATTAGATTTAAGGAGGTACGATTATGAAGTACATGAACATGAAGAAGAAATACCAGACACTTGATTTACAGTTATTTGCAGAAGATAGCGGTGATGATGGTGCAGACGGAGACGATTCCGGAGAAGGTGACGACCAGGACGATGATGAATCGGACGAAGACGGAGAAGAGGAAAAGAAGTTTTCCCAAAAGGATGTTGACGAAGCCATTAAAAAGCGTATCGCAAGAGAACGTCGTAAATGGCAGAGAGAGCAACAGAAGAAAACGGGTAGTGAAGAAGAGCCCGGAGACGATGGCAAAAAAGAGGACAAGGAAAAGCAAGAGGCTATTAGCAAGGCTTCTCAGCTTGAAGTAAAGGTTGCATGTTATGAGGCTGATGTTGCAAAGGATGCAGTGGATGATGTAGCTGCTCTTGCACGTTCTTATATGGCAACTGATGAAGACCTTGATTTGGAAGATGCTATTGAAAAAGTAGTAAAGAAATATCCTCAGTTCAAAAAGGGTGCGCAGGACCCGTATGAAGAGGAAGAAGAACCAAGAAAAGCATGGGGCGAAAGACAGAAAGGCAAAGGAAAGAAAACTTCTGGAGTAGAAGACGCCTTTTTAAGGAAGAACCCCGGAATAAAGATTGATTAGGAAAGGATGATTTTATGTTTAAAATGAATTTGCAGTTATTTGCACATGCACACCAGGAGAGATGGTCTTCTCTTGTAGATGCAAAATTAAGACAGACCCTTGTTACCAGAGACAATTATATTTTTAATACCAACTACGAAGGAAGCCCAAAAGCTGGCAAGGTTAAAATTCCAGTAAGAGATACGGAAGTAACCGTAAAAGATTATGACAAAGCAAAGGGTGTAGACCTTGAGACTGGTACAACTACTTACATGGATTTAAATATCGACAGAGACAAGGCAGTAAATGAACTGATTGATGGATACGATGCCGCATCTGTTCCAGATAATCTTGTTGCTGACCGTTTGGATTCAGCCGGATATTCTATGGCACTTGCAATGGATTAGGATTCTATTGACTGTCTGGAAACGACTTCTGGAACAAATGTTGCAACAACCAAAACAGCAGCAACAGATACTACAGCATATAAAGAAGTTCTTGCCGCTAAGACCTATCTTGGCAGACAGGGCGTGCCAAAGGATGGAAGATGGTTGATTGTTTCTCCTGAGTTTGTGTCAACCCTTATGATGGATGACCACTTTATTCGTCAGGGGGATTTATCTCAGGAATTGAAAAATGCGGGTGCTGTTGGTTCCGTAGCCGGATTTGCGGTATTCGAATCAAACAACCTTGCTTTTGAAAATACGAAAATTACTTCCGGTAAAAAGACTACCACTGAGTTTATCGCAGGTCATCCGAACTGGTGCCACCGTGTGCAGGAATGGGCTGTAGATGTTCATTCTCAGGATTTGTCTGGTTCCGGTAATTATATTGGTGCTTCTGCTGTACAGGGTCGTAAGATTTGGGGTCGTAAGATTTCAAAGCCGCAGACTGTATACATTAAGCGTACAGAGGTTGCAGCGTCCTAAGGAGATGGTTAAATGTCTTATGTGACAGATGATTATTATAAGAATACATTCCACGGGGAGCCGGTAGATGATGCCGACTTCCCATCTCTTTCTGAAAGGGCATCAGAGATTGTGGAAGAAATGACCATGTATCGGGTGACATCGGTAACGATATTAGCCATGCCGGAAGAAGTGCAGGAAAGAGTAAAAAAAGCAGTGTGCGCCCAGATAGAGTATTTGAATGCTAATGGTGGAAGTGATATGGACAATGGAAATGACTTACAGAGTGCTAGTCTTGGTAAGTTTAATTATACCAAGGCATCTGGTACCAGTGAAAGTACACAACAGTCTATGTATGCTCCGCGTGCTATGCGCCTGCTTGCCCCTACAGGATTCCTTTATCGAGGGGGTGGCTGTTATTAAGGCAATACCTAAAAAACTCCTCATTCATACGGTCACTCATGCAAAAATCGATGATGACCGCTGGGGAGCCGAGACATTGAAAGATGAACAGAAGATTACTCATGTACGCATGGAGCCATCCGGTAAGGTGGTAAGGGATAAGAATAATGCAGAGGTTCAGCTTGCAGCCACACTTTTCTATGACAGTAGGAACAGCAGACCAAAGGACATTGAGTTTGCAGAGGATGACATTATTATTTTTAATGGACAAAAGCACAGTATGACAATTGCGAAGGTTTTAGGAATTTTATTGATGGCGTGTTGGAGAAGATAAAAGGTGCGATATCCGCTGCGTGGGAGGCTATAAAGACGGGCGTTACTACAGTATGGACAGCAATATCTACTTTCTTTACGACTACGCTTACTGCGATTTCTAATACTTTTTCTACGATATGGAATGCCATAAAGACAGCTGTTACCACAGTAATTAACGCAATAAAAACTGTAATTACTACGGTATGGAATGCAATTAGCACGGTTATCACAACTGTGATGAATACCATAAAAAATACCATCTCAAATCTTTGGAATGGAATCAAATCTACAATCACATCGATTGTTAATGGTATCAAGTCCACAGTAGGTAATGTGTTTAACAATATGCTGTCTGCAATTAAGAGTACCGTTGGAAATATTGCATCAGCTATAAAGTCAGGATTTCAGACAGCAATTAAATTTATCACATCACTTCCTTCACAGGCTTTGCAGTGGGGTAAGGATATGATTATGGGAATCGTAAATGGTATTAAATCGTGCATGAGTGCAGTAGGAAATGCTGTAAAAGGAGTGGCAGATAAGATTAAATCTTTCCTTCACTTCTCTGTGCCAGACGAGGGACCACTTACCGATTACGAGTCATGGATGCCAGACTTTATGGATGGACTAGCAAAAGGCATCAATAAGAGTAAGGCCGTTGTTGCCAAAGCGGTAGAGGGTGTTGCATCAGATATGATTATTAGTCCTGTGGCTAGTGTAAATCCATCTGATTTTGCTATCGAAAGAAGTAGCACTTCAAGTTCATCTGATACAGGTTCTGTTGCGGGTCCTTTGATTGAAATTAAGGAAATGACAGTACGAAATGATGATGACATTAAAAAGATATCGCAACAGCTATACAGACAGCTACAGCAAGGTAGACGCGCTAACGGATTTACTTAAAGGAGGATGAGACAGTGGGATTTACTTTTGATGGTATTACTTCAAAGAGTATGGGAATTGCCACAAGAATGACAACAGAAAATCGAATTCCAGACTTGAGAAATAACACTCTTACAATGGCTGGAAAAGACGGACTGCTTGACCTTGGGTGTGTGTTCTCCGAGCGTGTGATGCTGACGAAGGTATCACAGGAACATCCACAAAGAAAAGGGATGAGTTCAATCGATTGATGAAAGACTGCGATGCCGGGAAGATTGACCTTGTACTGGTAAAGTCCATCAGCCGATTCGCAAGAGATACGGTTGATACTCTTAATGCCACAAGGCATCTAAAAGATTTAGGAATTGATGTTTTCTTTGAGCGGGAAGGCATCCATTCCATGTCGGGCGAGGGAGAGTTGCTCCTTACACTTCTTGCTTCTTTTGCGCAGGCAGAGGCAGAGAGCATTTCTGCAAATGAGAAATGGTCAGTTCAAAAGAGATTTGAAAGAGGAGAACCAAACACGGGTATCCTTTGCTTTGGATATGATTGGAATCCTGAAACAAAGAGCCTTACCATCAACGAAGAGGAAGGTAAATGGGTCAAGTATATTTATGAACAGTATCTTGCCGGGGCTTCCATTAAAGGGCTAACCCTTGACCTAAAGGAAAAAGGTGTAAGGGGTAAGCGTGGAGATTTGATGGGAAGGACAACACTTCGCAGGATTCTTTCTACAGAAACCTATGTGGGAGATTTGCTTCTTCAAAGATATTTCTCCCCGGAAATCCATAAGCCAAAGCTGAACGAAGGTGAAATGGAGCAGATACTTGTATCGAATGCCCACGAACCGCTTGTTAGCAGAGAAGATTATGCGAAGGTTCAGGAAAGGCTAAATAGAAGGGCAAAGGCAGCAGACAACCACGGATATGAAAAGACTTTCTTTGCAGGACTTGTGAAATGCGGTAAGTGTGGGTATGCCTGTAACCATGTTCTTTATCATAGGCAACCTGCAGACAAGGCTTATATTGAATGTAACAAAAGAAAGACCAAGGAGTGTGATTTACTTCCCATCAGAGAGTTGGAGTTAAAAGGCATAATGGAGCAGATAGCCGGGTGCAGGGAGAATGTGGAGCGAATTACATTATTTGACGGACACATTGATTTCCTTATGAAGGACGGCACAGTAAAGAGTCACATTAGGAAATATTCGGGAGATGGATTTAACAAAACGCCATTTTCAAGAAAAATCTTCTGTGGATACTGTGGTTCGAGTATTGTGCGAATGGGTGGCAATAAAAGAAGAACCTGTTGGATGTGTAGTGTAAAGAAAACTGATAAAGCCGGATGTGAGCATGAACTTATGTCGGATGGAGAACTGTATGGTGCAGCCCAATCCATCCTCGGCACGGAAGAAAACTTGGATATGGAGATTTACTTACATATCGAGAAAACCATATCTTACAATGACAGAATCGAATTTTATATGAAGGAAGGAGGCAAAAAGGTATGGCAAAGACGATAACGAGAATCCCGGCATCGGTCAACAGATATACAGCAAAGCCAATAGCAGAGAAGACCAAGCGTAGAGTTGCTGGCTATGCCCGAGTTTCAACGGAGCATGAAGAACAGGCTACCAGCTATGAGGCTCAGATGGATTATTATACTAATTACATTACTTCCCGTGATGATTGGATTTTTGTCGGGATGTATTCTGATGAGGGTATTACAGCTACAAACACCAAAAGAAGAGAAGGCTTTAATCAGATGATTGAGGATGCCCTTGCCGGAAAGATAGACCTTATCATTACAAAGTCGGTCAGCCGATTTGCGAGAAATACCGTTGATTCCCTAACAACAGTCAGGGAACTGAAGGAAAAAGGTGTGGAGATTTATTTCGAGAAAGAGAATATTTGGACCCTTGATGCAAAAGGGGAGCTTCTTATTACGATAATGAGTTCCCTTGCACAGGAGGAATCCAGATCTATTTCAGAGAATACCACATGGGGAAAAAGAAAAATGTTCGCAGACGGAAGGGCAAGCATTGGATTTAAACATTTCCTTGGGTATGACAGAGGACCCGATGGCGAATTTATCATCAACGAAGAACAGGCAGTAACCGTCAGATATATTTACAAGCGCTATCTTGAGGGGTATTCCACATATAAGATTGCCTGTGAACTTACCGAAATGGGAGTGAAGACCCCTGCCGGGAAAGATAAATGGCATCCAAGTTCGGTGATGAGTATCCTTCAGAATGAAAAGTACAAAGGGGATGCCCTTCTGCAGAAGACATTTACAAAGGACTTCTTAACTCATAAGCTGGTAGTTAACAATGGCGAAGTACCACAGTACTATGTGGAAGGACACCATGAAGGCATTGTGACAGCCGACCAGTTCGACCAAGTTCAGGCAGAAATTTTAAGGCGAAAGGGTATGCAGAAATATAGTGGTGTGGGATTGTTTTCTTCCATAATAAGGTGTGGAGAATGTGGTTCTTGGTACGGTGCCAAGGTTTGGCATTCCAATGATAAGTACAGAAAGGTCATCTACAGATGCAATAACAAATATGCCGATGGTTGCAAGTGTAAAACACCACACATCAACGAGGATGAGTTAAAGAAATTGTTCATCAAGGCGGCCAACGAGTTATTTTCTGAAAGGGAAGAGATTCTTGCCAATACCAAAGTTATGATGGAAATGGTCTGTGAAACGGATTCCCTTGACAGGGATTTACAGGATAGCATCACAGAACTTAATATCATCTCGGAGCAGATGCAGATTGCCATTGCAGAGAACAGCCGGGTAGCATTAGACCAGGATGAGTATGAAAAACGCTATGCCGAACTTACGGCAAGGTATGAAAAGGCAAAAGCTAAGTATGATGACATCGCAGAGCAGATAGAAAGCAAGAAGGCGAAGAGAGAATTATTTAAAGGCTTCATTCGAACTTTGGAGAAGCAGGATGGCTTAATGGAAGATTTTGATGCCGGGATTTGGAGTAGCCTTGTGCAGGAAGTGATTGTTAAGACCAAGGATGATATAAGATTCATATTCAAGAACGGATTTGAAGTAAGAGTATAGAAATAGGATTTGATGGCACTCAGGCAGAAATGCTTGGGTGTCATTTTTTTGTGGTAGAAACATAACAGTTATTATGATATTATATTTTATTATATGAGCGAAAGTATATGCTCGCTAAAATTTGAATTTGAGGAGGTGATAAGATGACAGCATATATGAGATTAAGATAATACCGCGAGTTGTGTTGCGGTACATCCGTATTACATAACTCGCTTTCGGGCAAGAATGTAATAATGGAGGATGTCATGAATAAAATTATTAGATTTAATGACAGCGAAAAGCTTTTTCGTTGTCCAATATGTAAACGAAAGTTAAAGATGGTAGGCAATAGTTTGCTGTGTAGTAATAAGCATTGTTTCGATATTTCTAAATTAGGATATGTGAATTTTGCATTAAATCAAAAGCAATCTAAGCATTATAGCAGAACTTCTTTTGAAAGCAGAATGGATATTTTAGAAAAGGGATACTATTCACATATTCTTACGGAGATAACACATATATTGAGCAAGCTTGAAAACATAACAACTATTCTTGATGTCGGATGTGGTGAAGGATATTATTCTAGAAAAATCAAAGAACTATTTCAAGCAGATATAGTTGCTTTTGATATTTCAAAAGATGCCATTTCCCTTGCTTCAAAAAGAGACGGTAGTAAGTCTATAAAGTGGTTTGTGGGTGATTTGGAAAATATGCCAATTAGAGACCACTCAGTAGACTGTATACTGGACATATTTACACCAGCTAATTATTTGGAGTTCAATAGAGTTCTGACGGATAGCGGCTATATTGTAAAGGTTATTCCTGGGAATAAACATCTGATGGAGTTCAGAAACATTGCAAAAGAACATTTGAAAAATCAAGAGTATTCCAATGAGAATGTGATTAACTTATTCAAGAAGCAGTATTCTGTTATTTACCAAAAAAGAGTTTCAGAATCATATGAAATGCCGTTAGAGGATATTAAAATTTTTGCAGACATGACCCCACTGCTCTTCCATGTAGATAAAACTGAGATTGATTTCAAAAAGCTAAAAACTTTGACGATTGATGCAGAGATATTTGTGGGAAGTCTATAACGCTTGAAACTTTCAGTTTTATTAATTAAATAGTGACAAGTTTTATAAGCCGGCAGGAGTGGATCCAGTCGGCTTATTTTGGTTTACATAATATATTTTAGGTGTTAGAATGATAAAAAATTATTAGCACAGAAGGGGGAGTGTTAAGATGGCTAAGGAAATGAAGATAATTGCAGATAATATAGGAAAGGAAAAGTACGATGATTTCGTAAATGAATATTTGAAACAACTGGAATCCGAGAATGACATCACACTCTTCGGAAAAAGATATGGTAGCTATTATTATATGCATAAAGGGTTGGTCTTATGTCAAGATTTAGTACAAATTAAAATGAGAGGTTCCGCCAGCTAAGCAGCCGGCAGAACATTCACCCTTTCATACAGTTTTTCGAATTCGTCAGGGGACATATAGTCACAATGACTATGAATCCGGACGGTGTTATAGAAGGTTTCAATGTATTCAAAGACAAGCCTGTATGCATGGCTATAGTTTCTGATGTTGAACCTGTTTAGCCATTCTCTTTTAATCAAGGAATGGAAGGATTCAATACAAGCATTATCGTAAGGATAACCGCTATGAGAATAGCTTCGCTGCATTGATTCAGTGGCTTCACGCCAGGCATTTGAAACATACTGGCTGCCACGATCTGAATGTATTATCAAAGGTAAATCGGTATTACGACGAGCCTTAGCTTTATTAATGGTTTCAATAACAGTAGACACTTCCATGGTGTCCGCGAGAGTCCAGGCAATGATTTTCCTGGCAAATAAGTCCATAACGCAATTGAGGTAAACAAAGCCGTCTTGAGTCCAAATATATGTGATATCGGTGCACCAGACAGCGTTAGGACGTTCAGGGTTGAATTGCTCATCAAGGATGTTGAGAAGCTCATTGCTAAAATCAGAATCTCTGGTTGTAGTAGTCCAAGGCTTAATCCACTGAGCTTTAATGCCCATTTCACGCATGTATTTACCAACAGTGCGTTCAGCAATGGTTTCGCCGGATTTACGAAGTTCCCGGGTTATTTTAGGGGCGCCGTAATTCTGTTTAGAATCATTATAGATGGTCTGGATTTTCTTTTTCATAGCTTCCTTGCGCTGCCTGGTAGCAGAGACTGTTCGGTTAAGAAAAGAACGATATCCAGAGCGAGACACACCTAAAAATTTCAGCATTCCGGAAGTAGAGACGCGGTGTCCAGTAACTTTAGACGCCTCTACCTTTGCAGAAACTTCTGTATAGATAGCTTCCGTTAATCTTTCCCCAGAATGCTGATGGCTTTTTTTAATACATCAAGCGCATCCTGAGCATCACGGAGCTCACGTTTAAGACGAGCAATTTCCTTTGCTTCGTCTGATTCATAGTTACCTGATCCTCTTACTGGGATGTCACCATCACAGTCTCTGAATTGGGCTTCCCAGCGAGCCAGGGTACTGACTCCTATACCGAGATTCTTGGCTACTTCTGTTTGAGTTAAGTCGGGATGTTCCTTGCGATAGTTGATAGCATCCAACTTGAACTGCTTGGTGTGTTGTGGCTTTTTACGTGACATAATGAGTTCCTCCTCTTGTATTGATTATATAATACATTTAAGGGAATATCTCATTTTATTTTGTACTAATTAGATGCTAACACTAGGTTGGTTCATGAAATTAGATGGGAAGAAAGTCAGATAATTGAAGAAACCTATGAATCATGGTCGATTGAAGAGAAAAACTTTGTAATGAATATTTTAGATGATAGGATTTTTATTTAAGGAGAAAAGTATGGGAAAAGATATTAATGCAATTTTTGATACCGGAAGTTTCAATCGAATCGTGATGGGTGTTGTTACAGTAGCTTTACGAGAATCTGGATGTGGTGTTCATAAAAAAGCGGAAGTGTTATATGAGTGTCAACAAGCGTTAGACAATATGACTGCAGCCGAATTTGAAGAGGCATATCATGAATATCTTGTATCCGGGAAATGATGAATATGGTATAATATAATTTATTAGGTAGAAATGGGGTTGTTTTTATGGATAACTTATTCTTTCGTGTAACAAAAGAAGATTGTCAAGAAGTGAGTTCATCACAGAATGAGAATGGTCTCTTGGAAATAGTGGCACCAAAGAACTGTGATGATAAGGAGATTATTAAGCATATAATGGGTCTTGGTACCACGGAATATGATAAGCAGAAGAGGGCAAAGGAAGCCTTCCGTAAGAAGGTTAGTAAAATGATTGATAAGTATAGGGAGGAATTTAATCTTCCATTTATAATCAAATTGCGTCTTCAGACAAAGACTAAAAAGTTAAATGACTGTAATGTAGAATGTCATGGAATTGTTTTTGAAGGGAATTTGTTGATTGCTGCCTTTCTGCAATATTTTCCTGATGAATTAGTAGAGAAGATTATTAGATGCACAGTTTATATGCTGGCTTGTGAATACGAAGAGCGTACTTTTGAACTTAAAAGCCTTACGATAGGTACACTTAGTTTCCCGGATGGTAAGATTGAAAGTAGTGAACACTTTGATGTGCCAGAAGATGCAAAGTATAGCATTTCATTGGAATATAGTGAGATTCAGAAAATAAAATCTGATTATGAATCGGCTGTTAAACAAATCCTTGATGGTATGAAAAGACAGCCAATCATGAACATATAGAGTGAAAAATTAAATTTCGTATGATATAATAGAATTAGAAAAACTTGAATTTGTGGAGATGATAAGATGGTCAATATTACAGATGTAAAACAGATTCTTCAACTCGCGATAGATGCCGAGATTAAAGTCTTTCTTGATGGTGGCTGGGGGGTAGATGCGTTGCTTGGACATCAGTCAAGAGTCCATAACGATATTGATATTTTTGTAGAAAAGAAAGATTATCAGAACTTTATAGAGATAATGAAAGCTAATGACTTTTATGAGATTAAGATGGAATATACAACATTGAACCATACTGTATGGAAAGATGCGAAAAACAGGATTGTTGATTTGCATTGTTTTGAATATACGGGCGAAGGTGAAATTCTTTATGAGGGGGATTACTTTCCGGTAGAAACTTTTTCTGGCAAAGGAAAAATTGAGGAGATAGAGGTTTCTTGTATTGAACCACATAGTCAAGTAATGTTCCATTTGGGATATGAATTTGATGAAAATGATGTACATGATGTGAAGCTGTTGTGTGAGACATTTCATATCGAAATTCCAAATGAGTATAGATAACTGTAAATTCCAATTTAGCAAACTGTTAGAAAAATTTGAATTTGAAAACCACAATTTTATAAGTGGTTATTAACCCTCACAGGGTTTTAATAAAATCCTCCAAAAGCCTTGAAAATAAAGAGTTTATCGCAAAATGCTCACCTTAACTTATTATACGATTTCACTTATGCTTATTCTTCCCTTGGAAGCTGATAAGGGCAAACACAAGGGAAAGAAAATCTGATAACAAGATATAACAGAATGTGGCAATCGGAGAACTGTGACGTATGTGCGAATATATTATACTGGAGGATTTATTATATGGACAAGTACATTTTTGATGAGAGTAATGGTTTATGGTATGAATTGCAGGGAGATTATTATATCCCTTGTCTGATACTTTCCGAAAAAGAAACACAGCCTATCGGTTTGTGGGGACAACGCCACAAGCAGTATCTAAAGGAGCATAAGCAGTTCCTCTATACCACAATGCTGATTGAGGGTACACTAAACTCCTACCTTGCAGATATTGACAGACAGGCACAGGAGCGTTTGCTCCTGCTGACAAAGCAAATTGCAGAGCAGGAAAATGTGACCGAGCAACTGAAAGCAGATAATGCTATGCTGTGGGTACAGAAAATGAATGAAATTCAGTCCAGAGTTAGAGAAATCATTTACAGCGAGATTATCTACGCATAACAGAATGAGTGATTGGGGCGGTAAGCCAGCTTTTGGCTTACTGCCCTTGTCTGCTCATAAGCAAAATAAAGAAATACCGTCAATGGCAGTGCTTGCACTGTTCATCGAGACCATTGACGGTATTGCGTATTTTGATATCGCTGTCCGTGGCTTTTTTCAATTTTAAACGTTGCTTAAAACAACTTATTGTGTTAAAATATATGCTGATACAAATAAGAGTTTAGGAGGAACCGAAACTATGACAGCCTCAATGCGTTTAAGATAAGCTGGCAATAAAAAAAGCAGAATCTATCCCCGATGATAGGCTTTTTTGTTGTTAGAAATTCAAGCAAAATAATATGCAGGAGATAATATAAATGGAAAAATACAACAATTGGAAACTTAAGTTTTATACAATATGGGCAGGGCAGGCAGTATCATTAATCACTAGTGCCATCCTGCAAATGGCGATCATTTTTTACCTTACAGAGAAAACAGGATCTGCGATGGTCTTGTCTATGGCTTCACTAGTAGGTTTTTTACCCTATGCGGTCTTTGGACCAGCTATTGGTGTATTAGTGGATCGTCATGATAGGAAGAAGATAATGATTGGTGCTGATTTAATTATCGCAGCAGCTGGGGCAGTGCTTGCTATTGTTGCATTGTATATGGAGCTACCTATCTGGATGGTTATGGTAGTATTGTTTATCCGTAGCATTGGAACAGCTTTTCACACCCCGGCTCTCAATGCGGTTACGCCACTTTTAGTACCAGAAGAACAGCTTACGAAATGTGCAGGCTATAGTCAGTCTTTGCAGTCTATAAGCTATATTGTTAGTCCGGCGGTTGCAGCACTCTTATACTCCGTTTGGGAACTAAATGCTATTATTGCCATCGATGTATTGGGTGCTGTGATTGCATCTATTACGGTAGCAATTGTACGTATTCCTAAGCTGGGTGATCAAGTGCAAAGTTTGAAACCAAATTTCATACGAGAAATGAAAGAAGGAATGGCTGTACTACGGCAAAATAAAGGATTATTCGCTTTATTACTCGTTGGAACATTATATATGTTTGTTTATATGCCCATAAATGCATTATATCCTTTAATCACTATGGAATATTTTAATGGTACACCGATGCATAGTTCTATTACGGAGATTGCTTATGCCTCTGGTATGTTGATAGGGGGTCTATTATTAGGGTTATTTGGGAATTACCAAAAGCGAATCTTATTAATAACGGCATCCATTTTTATGATGGGGATAAGCTTAACCATTTCAGGATTACTTCCCCAAAGTGGATTTTTCATATTTGTAGTCTGCTGTGCAATAATGGGGCTTTCGGTTCCGTTTTACAGCGGTGTGCAAACAGCTCTTTTTCAGGAGAAAATTAAGCCTGAATATTTAGGACGTGTATTTTCTTTAACTGGAAGTATCATGTCTCTTGCTATGCCAATTGGGTTAATTCTTTCTGGATTCTTTGCTGATAGAATCGGTGTAAATCATTGGTTTTTACTATCAGGTATTTTAATTATTTGCATTGCAATAGTTTGCCCAATGATAACTGAGATTAGAAAATTAGATTTAAAACAAAATTCATAGGAGGGCCATTTTTATGTATTTAATTTTCATGTAATTTTTCCTGCTAAAATCGCAGGGTTTTCCCTGCGTACAAGCAAATGAAAACATGCGATTATAGACAGGAGGAAAATGTTATGGAATTGATATTAAAAGCAAAAGACATTCGTGTGGAATTTAAAGGACGCACTTGTTTAGATATAGATGAATTAGTTTCGTTAACAAATTCCACCCAAAATAGAAAAGCGATGCGTAGAAAACTTTCAGTTTGGACCTTTGTTAAGGATACTGAATTTAACAAGAAATAATGCATTTAGTAGGGGTGTTCAAATGAACACCCCTTTGAACACCCCAAATGGTACAATCGTTAAGATTGTATCATTTTCTTTGTCCCAACGAATTAGTATAGACATCCAGTGGGAGAAACACTTATTCAGTAATTAAGCAACCTTCTCATAACGACAATTGTGGTAGCATAAAATTAAACTTTTGTGAAAAGTTTATGGATGCAAATTAATACTATAATGGTGCGTATTTTACAGTAAAATTTCATTTTTACATCAGTTTTTCATGTGCTAAAATAGTTGGAAAAAAGAGCACATTATTTTTTTAGGTAAAAGCTCTGAAATACATCATATTTCAATGTGAAATGTATTTTTTACTTCAAATTTTACTGTACTTTAAAAATCCATTCATTTGTGGGCAAAAGCATATCACCCGTTTTTTACTGGAAAATGGCAGGAATACTCCATATTTTGGTGCAAATGAGCAATTTTACTCCATATTTTTCAGTAAAGGTATAAATAACAGGGGGTTTAGGGGAAGTTCCCTGACAAGATGCATTGGAGGAGGCAGAGACGTCTCTAATGCGTATCTTGCCATGGACATGAGAAAATTATTGCAGCGAATTATGAGCTCGATAATCAGAAAACAAATTTTTATTTAACGACAAATTTTTATATATGCTTGAATTATTGCTTTTTCTGAGTCGTGGTTGTATCATTGGTATATGAAGTAATTACAATTTTATATGTAAGAAACGATGCAGAAGCAACTATGGAAGGAGAAGCAGTTTGAACAAGGAATTTGAACGCTGTTGCACATTTCTGGCTGAGATGATGGAGAAATATGGGCTATTGGTTATGCAAGATATACTTGAAGAGCTTCACTATGATCCGGAAACTTGGGGCTATGATGCAGAAGGAAAAAGACTGCGGTATTTGGCTTATGTGAAGAACTTTCAAACGAGTTTTCAGAAAGTAGCATAAGGATTACCGGCATCCTGCAAGATTTAATTGATTAAGTAGGATGTATACATATGGATGAGCGTTCAAATGTAGAAAGAATGAAAGTTTATAACTGACCGATAAGTGGTATATAAATGGTCGGGTTGAAAGTGTTGTCCTCCACCTGTTACGGTGGAGGTTAATTAATATATTATAGTTTATATTGGGTAATATTTGCCCAATTAGATGGAAAATGCATTGCATAAAGTAATTTGCTTTTTTGGGTTGCTGATGTGGCAGTGGAGAAAGTATTAAACAGTTTGGTTAATTCTTTCTTTAGAAATTTAAAATCTTCTTTATCCAGTAGGTATCGAAAAGCTATGAGCAAAGCAAACATATCGTGTTTGCCATAAAGATACTGGATTCCTTTTTGGGGTATCCTCATTTTCTTATGTAGCGAGGTGTCAGGAATCTCAAATCTAGATTCATAAGAAAACAGACGCTCGTTATGTGCGCATATATTACGAAAGACCGTAAGTACCTTTAGATACTGTATTAATTCTTTTTCTGTAATATTGCCATAATGTACGCTAACCTTGGATTTTATGCTTGGGAGCATAAATGAATACATTTTTGAAGTTTGTCCAAGAGTAAGAGTTTTCATGATTACCCATAATGGGACATTACCATATGTGTTTCTCTGATATACAACATAACTATGTTCGGTGTTCTGATTGGCTTCGTATGTCAATATAGATATTAGTTTAGTAATATCACGACTGTTTTTATTGGAAATATTGTAGTTGGTAGGATTTAAATACGCTGACTGATTTTCAGAAAAAACTTCACAGAAGGAATAAGAAATCAATGAGCGGATTTTTTGCTCGACATGACAAATGTATTTAAATACAAGAGAACGAAGATTTTCATCAAATTCATATAATGCAACAATATCCGTAAAATTTGTGCCTTCCTCATATGTTCTTGTCATTGGATTGTAGAATATATCTTTGTATCCATCGATTAAGGAGTAGTAGCCAATATCATGCAGCTTTCCCTCAGCATATGACAAATCAGAAATATTAAGTTGTTTTTTCTGAGTCAGAACATTTAACTGATCAGAGTATGTAATAAAAGGTTTGATTGCTTTTTTGGGCATATTTTTCTCCATATATTTTGTACAAAAAAAGGAAGGCCCGCAGGTCTTCCTTCCGGTCGCAGGCATCGCAAGTTTCTGCAACCTGATCACTAACAGATATGATACCATTATTATCCGCTAAATGCAAGCGGTATTTTGGCTAAATCTGCAATAATATTATATGTAGTTTTAAAGGGTTTATGATAAGGATTATGTGAAGTTTATATGTTTATACCTGATAAGAGAAAAACTGGTTGAGAAAATGTTGGAACAGATATATAATTTTGTTGGGACTATATAAAGCGTATGAAATTATGCATAAGATTGGAGGATGTTTGCATGGAAGTTTCAAAAAGTGATTGGAAATTATTCAGATCAAGTATTGCTGAATGGCAGGAAAACTATATGGAACGTTTGGTAAAAGAATATATTGATTTGCTGAAAGGGGAAGGGAATGCATCAGATAAGTTTTGGAATTTGGAAGAACGAATCAAAAGAGACAGAAAAAATCCGGGAGTGCTTATCGAATTAAGAAAAAGCAATATGATTTATGATATTGTTTCTCTGATTAACCTGGGTGTGATTTCGAAGGATGATTTAGATGGATTTAGTGATGATTTAAAGGAAAAAGTGGATTTTATTATCAGTAAGGAGTGGTAATATGGCAAAAAAATTAACAGAAAAGGCACTAGTTAAAAAATTGGAATCATTGAGAAAAGAAGAGTTAATGAATATTATTGTTGATTTTTATAAGACCAATAAGGCTGTAGAGGCAGGATTGAGCCTTATGATATTAGGCGAGGACTATGGAAATACATTGTTAGAGAAATACAAGAGCCAATTGTATAGAATATTTAATCCCTCTGATATTGTAAGAACAGGATTTTCGTTAGAAAGAGCACAGATGGTATTGTCTGATTTTGCAGATGTATGTGTGGGAGATGATGGCAGGTGGTACGGTGACCTTGCATTGTATTTTTCAGAATGTGCAACGGACTTTACTATGTGTTATGGCGATATAGATGAAGCTTTTTATGATGCACTTGGTGATGCATATCATGACGCAGTTATTATAGCAAGTGGAGATGAACAGTTGTATCAATTATGGAAGAATCGGTTAGAAACGATATTGCATAAATTTTCCGGTTTTGGTTGGGGCATGGATGACTTTATAGCCGGAGAATACTATTCAATACCGTGGGTTGAAGAGGGATGAGTATGGCTATTACTGAAAGAGATGAAGAAAGAGTTGAATATGCTTTTGTTATGGCTTTTTTGCCAGATTTGCCCGAGAATGACGAAACAGCTGATAAAGCGTTGGAAGCATGGAATCTGTTATGGGGGTTGATGGAAAGGGAAAACAATTATTCTGACCAACTTGGTAGTAATGTTTTAGATTGGCAGATTGGAAATTGGGCAAATGATACAACTATGATATTGCAAAATACCAGACGGTATAAGGATGTAATAGCGGTTAATGAGCAGATTTTGAAGATTCAGTGGTCAAGAAACGGTGATACGGATTTGTTTCACGAAAATGCAAAACGTGAGATTGCGGATACATATGCAGATATGGGTGAAATAGAAAAAGCATATAAGTTATATGAAGGATATCTTGAGTCTGATCCCTTATGGGGCTGGGGTTGGATAGGATATTATCGTTTGTTTAAGGATCAGAAAAATCCTCACTATATAGACATAATGAAGGATTTGTATTTTGACATTAAAGCGGGGAATAAATATCGTGATGCGGAAGATTTATATAGGGAATTGTCAGAGGAATTTGCTGAATTGGAAGAAAGCAATATTTCAAAATCTTTGAAAGAAGAATATGAACTGAAAGTAGATAGAAAAAGAAGAGCTAATAGAGATAGCCTTTTGAAAAGTATTGAGAAATTAGAGAAGAAAATACAGCTTAATTCTGGTAGAAAGATTTATCCTAATGAATCTTGTCCGTGTGGTTCGGGAAAGAAGTATAAAAAATGTTGCGGAAGAAAATAGAAGGAGGTACCTATGAAAAAACAACTAAAATGCTACATCTACACCCGTGTATCCACCTCCATGCAGGTAGATGGCTACAGTTTAGATGCGCAAAAAGACAAATTGCATAAATACGCTGATTACCAAGATATGATTATCGCTGGGGAATACTCTGACGAAGGTAAATCCGGTAAAAGCGTGGAGGGTCGCCCACAATTTCAACAGATGCTTCAGGATATTGAAACAGGTAAAGACAACATTGATTTCGTACTCGTATTCAAGCTATCCCGATTTGGACGAAATGCAGCGGATGTTTTATCATCTCTTCAGCGAATGCAGGATTTTGGTGTTAATCTTATCTGTGTGGAAGATGGTATCGACAGTTCTAAAGACGCGGGTAAGCTGATGATTTCCGTGTTATCCGCAGTGGCTGAAATAGAGCGTGAAAATATATTGGTGCAGACCATGGAAGGTCGCAGACAGAAGGCAAGAGAAGGTAAGTGGAATGGTGGATTTGCTCCTTATGGATATCAGCTTATTAATGGTGAGTTGCATATTGCAGAGGATGAAGCTGAGGTAATACGAATTATTTACGATAAGTATGCCAACACAACCATGGGAATTGCCGCAATTGCTACATTCCTAAACAACAGCGGATACAAGAAAAAGCTTCGCCAGAACAATACCATTGAAGGATTTTCCACATCCTTTGTAAAAGGTGTGCTTGATAATCCGGTGTACTGCGGCAAGCTTGCCTTTGGTAGAAGAAAGAATGAGAAGATTCCGGGTACAAGAAATGAGTATCATGTGGTAAAGCAGAATAACTATATGTTAAATGATGGTATTCACGAGGCAATTGTTTCGGAAGAATTGTGGAATCAGGTACACAAAAAGAGACAGGAAACAGGTGTTGCTAATATCAAAACTCACAGTCTGGATCACGAGCATATTTTATCCGGTATCATTAAATGTCCGATATGCGGAAGCGGTATGTATGGCAATGTAAATCGAAAAAAGCATCCCGACGGCGGGCATTACAGAGATTATTTCTACTATGCCTGCAAGCACAGAACCTTTGTAAATGGTCACAAATGTACTTACCGTAAGCAGTGGAGTGAGGATAAAATCAATGCGGCGGTGGAAGAAGTTATCCGAAAGCTTGTAAACAATCCAAAGTTCAAAACTGAGATTCAGAAGCACATCGGTAACAGCATTGATACGGAAGAATTGGACAGAGAGCATACAGGTTTACAGGAGCGATTAAAGCAGGTAACCGGTGCCAAGAACAAGCTGGCAAATCAGATGGATAACTTATCTGTATCGGACAAGCATTATGACAAGAAGTATGAGGATATGCAAGTCAGACTGGATAAGCTTTATGGTGAGATAGAGGAAATTGAAACTTCCATTGAAGCTATAGAGACAAGACTGTATAATATTAAGCAGGAAAAGATATCCGGTGAAAATGTGTATCAGTTCTTATTATTCTTTGATAAGCTGTATGACAGATTTGCGGATATGGAGAAGAAGACATTTATGAAGAGCTTTCTCGAGGAAGTAAATATCTATGAGGCAGAACAAGAGGACGGTAGGATTTTAAGAAGTCTCAAGTTCCGTTTTCCTGTATTTTTCAATGATCAGGAGTTATATGAACTTGATTGGGACAATGAAAGTACCGTTGAAACTGTGTGCCTGCTTTCAAAGAAACCTTGATTTTCTGCGGTTTGTGGGATATTAAGGAACGAAAATGGACGTGTGTTTTTGGTTCTTCAAATGAAACATTTGAATATAGAAACAGTGGGGGTGAGACTCTGCTGAATAACGGGCTTTTGCTAAAAGGGATAGCTTTTTCTAAAGTAGGCTTTATCCTTTTGTTATGTTCATACAGTTACATACGATTTTATCAAGATTCATATAACACACCATACTTTCGCAGATAGTATGTGAAGCTTTGGAGTGTACTATACGCTTGAACAATGGGAGATAAAAGGAACTGTTTTATTTGATTCATCATATCATAATTGTGGGAAGTAATAAGAAAACAATTCCCAATTCGAAATGAGACCATTATGAGCAATGAATTGAATCGGGAAATATATAAGGATGAGTGTGACGAAAAAGAGAAAGAAAAAGACAAAGTAGGATGCACAGCAGTCGGCTATCAGGATGTGAATGTTTGTATTCCGGTTATAATCAAACCGTTCGGCGAAGCCGGTAATGCAAAGACACAGTGTATGGGAAAGGCAGTAGTTACCCCAGGTTGCGATATCTGTCCGAGAAAACCTGGCGATGTATGCAAATTTACCATTAGCCAGAAATTACGCGTTGAAGTTCCTGTTGTTTTTGGCGCAAGGGCAGAAATTATGGTTTTAAAGATTTTGTAAGGGAACTATCCTTTTGGATAGTTCCTTTTTAGTGAAAAGAATGTTAAAATAGTTGCATAAATATGCAGATTATTCTATTCGGTAGTAGACATTTACAAATGAAAGGAATGGTAACAATCATGGGTAACAGAACGAAAACAGGGATAGGATTTTTGGGTACTATTAAAGGAAGGATTGCAATGTTTGTGACAATCTGCACAGTTCTTATCATTTTGTTAAACACGTTGACAAATAGTATGACTACCAGAAATATCATGGTGCAGGATGCGAAGAACCTTCTGATGGAAGAAGCGAAAGCCAACGCAGATATTATCAATGAATGGTTAAAAGAAGAAGGAAAGATTGTTGATACTATGGCAAATGCCCTTGCCTACATAGATAGCAAAGATACAGATGCAATTATGGATTATCTGGAAGTTAATTTGAATGAGAATGAAAATGCATTGATGTACTATTGTTGTTTTGGATATGAGGGAGGCGTATTTCCCGCAGACCATTCTAAACTGGATTTAGATCCGACGACCAGAGATTGGTGGAAACAAGCTGTTTCTGAAAATGGATTGATATATACAGCACCGTATACGGATTTTGCTAGCGGACAGATGATTGTCAGCATTGCGAAACCATTGAAGATAGAAGGCGAACAGGCGGTACTTTTGGCAGATATTACGATAGACAGATTAATTGAAATCACCCGGAATATTAGTACAGATGACAGTACGCAAACTTTTCTTCTGGCAGAGGATGGAAGTGTTGTTACCCATGCCAATGAGGAGTATCTTCCAAAGGAAGACGGCAACACTATTTTGACAGACCGGGTAAAGATAAATTTGGATTCAGAGAAGGCATTTACCTTTACGGATTATGATGGTCAGAAGAAGTATGGGGTTATTGGTGAGGTTGAGTCTACCGGATGGAAATTAGGAGTTACCCGGAATACGAGTGTTATTAATAAGCAGGTATGGAATAATCTGATTTTTCCGTTGGTGATGGGAATAGTTTTGCTAATTATCATTGTGGCACTTTTAAACATGGTTATTAGCAGAATGTTAAGATCGATGGATAAAATGAAGAAATTTGTGAAGGAAAAGGTGATTGGAGAAGAAGACAGTAGGGAGCAGAAAAATGAAGTAAATGAAATCGAGTACCTGATTGGAGAATTAGAAGAGCGGTTTATTGCAACGATACGTAAGACAAAGCAGGAGTCTTCGGTGATACAGGATAGGATGACGAATGCGAATCAGAAAGTGACCACAATCAGCGGAAATATTGTGGAAATTAGCGCAACAATGCAAGAAACCGGAGCGAGCGTGGAATTACAAACAAATAGTATTCGAAGGATTGATGAAACTTGTGCAGATGTAACGGGTGCAGTAAATAAGTTGGCAGAAGAGGCACAGGAGATGACAGCAAAGGCAGGAGAGATTCAGGAGAGAGTGGAAAAACTTGTGCCGGAAATGATGCAGGATAAAGAGAGTGCTTCTGTAATGGTGGAGGATAGCCGTGTAAGACTTGCGCAGGCAATTAAAAGTGCCGAGGTTATCAATCAGATTGTAGAGGTGTCTCAGGCAATTCAGGAGATTGCATCTCAGACGAATTTATTGGCATTAAATGCATCGATAGAAGCCGCAAGAGCTGGAGAAGCTGGTAAGGGTTTTGCAGTTGTGGCGGATGAAATTAAGAATCTAAGTAATGTTACAGGACAGGAAATCGGCAAGGTGAATGATTTGACTGCTAAGGTATTAGAAAGCGTGAAATTACTTTCTTCCGAAAGTAATGCCATTTTATCATTTCTTGATGAGGTAGTTATGAAAGATTATGACAGATTGGGTGAATTGGCAGGAAGCTATAAAGAGGATGCATCCTATTATGCAGAGGTCAGTACAGAACTAGGGGCTGAAGCAGAGGAACTCAGTGCATCTATTCAGAATATCAACAGCATTTTAGATATGATTACAAAGTCACAGGGTGAATTGAATGCAGCAGTTCATGCAGTCAACGATAATCTTCAGCAGATTACTTCTGCCAGTGAGAATGTAACAACAGAAACCGGAGAGGTGTTAGGAAGTATAAAGTCCCTTCAGGGCACCATGGAAACCTTCAGAATATAAGAATGGAAAGAGCGTGATAGTGTGGTAGAATTTACAAATGATTTAATTGGATGCAGAGCACAGATGAAAGATATCCAAAGCAATCAGCTTATTGCAGATACCAGGATTAATGCGTATGATTCTAATAAGAAAATAGTAAAAATTAGTGCAAGTGACATACATAGTTTCGGAGAAAGAGAAGTATCTCTGCTGGTTTTTTCAAAGAATGAGCTATTTGAATATTTTGGAAATCTCAAGAGAGTAATGATTGCAAATGAATATGAGATAAGTCTTTACAGCGGAGGAAAAAAGGAAGATAGAAAAAGAAAGCGGTATGAAATTGTAGCAGAAGGAAAGGTTGAAGGCATTGTCGTAAACCAACAGAAAATTCAACTGCAAAAGCCGATTGCGTTTACTACACGAAATATCAGTGCTGATGGTTTGCTCATTGAAACCATGGCGGGAAGCTTTGAGAAAAAGAATCAGATACAGGTTCTTATCGAGTTAGGCGATAACAGGTTACAGGGTAATTATGAGGTAGTAAGGGTACAGAATCAGAGTCTGTGGACGGAAGAATATGGATGCCGTTATATTGTTCCGGAAGAGAAAGTGTAGGTAAAATATGACAGAAGAGAAGAGCAGGGAGAAGTTAAGAAGAGTTCCAATCAGATATTTATGGAGTGGAATGGTACTGTCAGATGACCTTTATAATGAATACGGAAGGGTATTATTAATACGTGCTGGAGAAAAAATTACAGAAAGTACCATAAGACGTTTGGAAAATCTGGGTACAGAGGATAATTGTGTTGTGACTTATGAAACCTCTTATCGTGAAATCATGAGTCAGGATAATATGCCACCGGAGATTCAGCAGAGAGTGGTAGAAGATCGTTTCGGATATACAGAGCTTAAGAAGGATGTACGGAATTTGCTTGAGATAATTGAACATGTGGCGGAAGTAGAACATGATATGGTAGAGTCCGTAACGGAGAAAGTTGCACAGAAGATTCAGATAATGGATTTTTGTGACTTTTTTCAATGTATTCATGTTCCGAGAAAGTTGGATGAGGAGTTGCAGCGTCATTCACTGAATATAGCTTTTTTGAATGGAATAATGGGATATTGGCTTAAATTACCATATGAGAAAATTCAGAGGTTGGTTATGGCAGGGCTTTTGCATGACATTGGCAAAACTAAGATACCGGAACAGATTTTATTTGCACCGAGAAAGTTAACAGAAGAGGAATTTGAGGTAATTAAACATCATCCAATTTTTTCTTATGAACTTTTAGATAATCAGTATGTTGATGTTGTAAAAGATGCCGTGCTCCATCATCATGAGAGAATGGATGGAACCGGATATCCGGATGGACTTTCAGGAGAGAAGGTTTCAGTGTTCGCAAGAATTACGGCAATTTGTGACGTTTATGATGCGATGGTTTCTAAACGAAGTTATAAAGAGGCACGTCTTCCTTTTGATATTTTAGAAAAGTTTACAGAAAATACTTATGTGGGATTAGATCAGACATTGACAGCTATTTTTGTAAAAAATATGGTAAAACATTTTATAAAAAAGCAAGTAGTAATGTCTGATGGTAGTGTTGGAACGGTAGCATATATTCCACCCAATGATATCAGTCATCCGGTAATTGCTGTGGGGGATGTAGTAAAACAGGTGGATGAACACTGGTATTGTAAGAAAGTATTTGATGAATGGAATTTGTTGTAACAGAAGGAGAAAAGGCAGGCGAGGTCAGGAACGCATTACGATAAAACTATACTGGTGCAGTATTTTGAAAAAGGAGCAGAGACGTTCATAGAGCGGCTCTGCTTTTTCGCCGAATTGTTTTCTGACATCATCTCCAATCTCATAAATGGAATGTTTTCCGTCAACGCATTTCCAGACAAAACTGCCAAAGTCATCCAATTCAATATTGCTGTACTCAGGGCATTTGCAGAGTATTTGGGCAATACGTGGGAATAGTCCTGTATTATGGACGTGGATTTCAATATGCTTTTTTGAATTATAGGTGTATTCATATAAAGGATTATGCATTGGGATATAATCCAGATAGTTTTTTCGTTTTCTCATAATATAAGGATATGCAGTTATGTGAAAAAATATGCAGAAAATAAAATATTGTTTTAGAAAGAGATGTGCTATAATTTTAAGTAAAAAGTGGATAAAAGGTAGGAAGTGAAATGGAAAACAGACGAATCCGAATCGTTGATATAGCAGAAGAATTAGGGGTCAGTACAGCTACCGTGTCGAATGTAATTCATGGAAAAACAAAGAAAATTTCAGATGAAACGGTGCACAGGGTGCAGGAACTGTTAGAGCAGAAACAGTATATTCCAAGTATGGCGGGAATCTTGCTGGCACAGAACAATTCCCGTATTATCGGTGTGGTGGTGAATAATCATGAAAAGTATGAAGACCATGTATTAGAAGATAATTTTATTGCCTCTGCATTGAACGAGCTTTCCGTAGAAATAGAAAAAGCCGGAGACTTTATGATGGTGAAAACAGCAAAGGAGTGGAAGGAGATTCCACGATTTGCGTCTATGTGGAACATGGAAGGGTTAGTGATTATTGGATTCTGTGAACAGGATTATAAAAAACTGCGAGACAGTATGCACATTCCATTTGTAGTGTATGATGGATACCTAGAGGAGACACAGCGGCTATGCAATTTGGTAATTGATAATTATGATGGCGGTTATCAAGTCGGTAAATATTTTCGGGAAATGGGACATAGAAAGGTGTTGTGTATTTCAGATAATGATATATGTATGGATCAGGAACGTTTTCAGGGATTTCAATCAGGTATGGCAGAGGATGGAGCGGATTTTCTTATGATTCCCATGGAACGGGAAGAACGTAAAAGTTTTTATCAGGAGAAAATAGAAGTGTTGAAAAAATATTCTGCAATTTTTGCAGTTTCCGATTATTATGCCATTGAATTAATGCAGTTTTTGCAGGAACAGGGAATAAAAATTCCAGAAGAGATTTCTGTTGCTGGTTTTGATGATGTTCCGTTGTGTGAAATGGTTTGTCCGGCACTTACTACAATTTGTCAAGATAAGAAGAAGCGGGCAGAAATTGCTATTGATATGTTAAAGAAACTGAAGGAAGATGGAAATGCGGGTGGGACTATAACGTTGCCGGTGACTTTGGTGGAGCGTCAGAGTGTTGCTAAGCATACTTAACGGAAAACAGGCAATAAAAATGGTCAAATTGCACAAATTCTGTCTTGTGTTTTTGTGACAGGTTACGCGTTTAACCTATTGTAAATATGCTGATTGTAGAATAAGATAAATATGAAGTAAGATTAAGATGGAGGCAAGTTATGAAGCAGGAAAATTCATTCTACAAATCAGTATTGAAAATAGCGATTCCTATTACTTTACAATCATTATTACAGTCCTCGTTTAGTGTCATCGACCAGGTGATGACCGGACAACTTGGAAGTACAAGCATTGCAGGAATTGGTCTGGGTGGAAAGTTTTATTCTATTTTTTCCGTATTGGTTTCTGCCATTGCGGCAGTAGCAGGAATTATGATTGCACAGTATATGGGGAAAAAGGATGATAGAGAAGTTAGCCGTAGCTTTTTTGTAAATATCATAATAGCACTTTTACTAGCAATACTATTTACCGGAATGTGCCTTGTTTTCCCAGGGCAGATTATGGGGGCCTATACAAAGGATGGTGCCACAAAAGCGGTAGCAGCGGGATATCTTAGGATTATTGCAATATCATATATTCCGATTGCAGTAGGAACCTTGCTGTCTACATTGTTACGATGTATAGATGCAGCAGTCATCCCATTGTATTCTACCATTTTGGCAGCAGTGCTCAACACTGGGTTGAATTATGTGCTGATTTTTGGAAAATTTGGGTTCCCAAGATTGGGAGTGACTGGAGCGGCAATCGCAACAGTGGTATCTCAATGTACTAGCTGTTTGTTAATTCTGGGATTATTTTTCAGACATTATCGGAAACAGCAGTTACTGCATATGGAATTTGTTTTTCGTATGAACAAAAGTGGAAGAATACAGTATCTTGGTATTTTAATGCCCATTTTAGTTTGTGAGTTTTTATGGAGTCTTGGGGAAAATGTATATGCAGCAATTTATGGGCATATCGGCACAGATGCCTGTGCAGCGATGACGTTGACATCATCCATTCAGGTGTTATTGATTGGAGCATTGAGTGGACTTTCCCAGGCAGCAGCAATTCTCATTGGTAAGTCCTTAGGCGGTGAAGAATATGAGAAGGCATATCAGGAGTCAAAAAAACTGATGTGGTATGGCCTAGGCGGGGCGCTGATATTGTCACTGATACTGATTGTATGCCGAGGATATTATGTACAGATTTATAATGTGGAGCAAAGCGTACAAGAAACAGCAGGGCAGATACTTTTTGCATTTGCGTTGGTGGCTCCGGTCAAGGTACTTAATATGATTTTAGGCGGAGGAATTCTTCGAAGCGGAGGAAAGACAAAGTATGTCATGTGTATAGATATTCTAGGTACATGGGGATTCGGAGTGCCGTTGGGATTGTTGACAGCATTTGTATTGGAGTTGTCGATACCTTATGTTTATTTTATTCTTTCTTTAGAGGAATGTGTGCGACTAGTGATTTCATTGGTAGTGTTCCACAGAAAGAGTTGGATGAGAAGTTTAGAGAAACAAGAGAGTAGTGGAAAGGAAGTAGAATTATGGAAAGAAAAATTGTCTTAAAAGAGGACATTAAAAAAGCATTAGAGAAAGTTGGAGTAAAAACGGGACAGAATATCATGGTACATACTTCTTTGAGTAGCCTTGGATTTGTATGCGGAGGTGCGCAGATTGTGATAGAGGCACTTTTAGAAAGTGTCGGAGAAGAAGGAACTATTATGATGCCGACTCAGTCATGGAAGAATCTGGACCCGGAAGTGGGCGTACATTGGGAAGAGCCAGAGGAATGGTGGCAGACCATTCGGGAACAGTGGCCGGCATACGATAAGAATATTACTCCTACCAATACCATGGGAGCAGTGGCAGAAATGTTCCGTCAATGGCGGGGAACGATGCGTAGCGACCATCCGGCACGTTCTGTAGCAGCACATGGAAAATATGCAGAATATCTGACAGAAAATCATGATTTGTCCAATATTTTCGGAGAGGATTCTCCTGTTGGAAAGTTGTATGAATTAGATGGTTATGTACTGCTTATTGGAGTAGGTTATGACAAGAATACTTCCTTACATCTGGCAGATGTAAGAGCAGAATATCCGGGAAAGCATTTGTCTACCGAACACAGTGCTATGATGGTAAATGGAAAAAGAGAATGGGTAGCTTATGACACCCTTTATGTAGATGGAGAAGACTTCGAAGAGATTGGGGAAGCATTTGAAAAGTTAGGCACAACCACAAGAGTGCCATTAGGTAACAGCAGTATCTGCTTTATGCGGCAGCGGGAGTTGGTAGATTTTGCTGTGAAGTGGATGGAGGAAAATAGAAAATAGTAGAAGTTTGTTTCATAGAAAGAGACAGGCGCCAATATACTTAAATTATAGTAAGTATAGAGGAGCGGTTCATGAATACAGTTTTTAAAGTAGTCAAAACCATACAGTCCTATCTCTGGAATTTTCCAATGCTGGTGCTTTTGCTAGGAACTCATGTTTATTTTACATTCCGTCTAGGAGTGATTCAAAAGAGAATTCCGGAAGGTATACGGAAAAGTTTTACCAAAACAGAAGGGGAAACAGGAAATGTTTCCCCTTATTCTGCGTTAGCAACAGCTTTGGCTGCCACCATTGGAACAGGAAATATCATAGGAATTTCTACAGCCATTGCCGTAGGGGGACCCGGTGCAGTATTCTGGTGTTGGATTACGGGGGTATTTGGAATTGCTACCTGCTATGCAGAAAGTTTTTTATCTGTGAAGTATCGGGTAAGACGGCAAGATGGTTCCTATGTAGGAGGACCTATGTATGTGTTGGAACAGGTATTACATAAGAAGTGGGCGGCGGTACTTTTTTCCGTATTTGCAGTATTTGCTTCCTTTGGAATTGGAAGCAGTGTGCAGGCGCATTCTATTTCAGCGGCAATCCGAGGCGAGGTGGGGATTTCACCCCATGTCATTGGAATTATAACAGCAATGCTGGCAGGGGTGGTGATTCTGGGAGGAGGAAAACAGATTGCAAAGGTCTGTACCTTTCTTGTGCCGGTAATGAGCATCTTTTTTCTGGGAGGATGCTTTTTTATTATGGGGAAAAATGCGTCTTATCTGCCAGAGACGTTAAAAGTGATTATAGGTTCTGCATTTTCTTCTAAGTCTTTCATTGGTGGGATTACCGGAACTGCTGTTATGACTGCGATGCGGGTTGGTATTTCCAAGGGACTATTTACCAACGAAGCGGGGCTTGGTTCCGTGCCCATGGCAGCTGCTACAGCAAGAACCATTTCCCCTGTGCGGCAGGGATTGGTGTCTATGACAGGAACTTTTTGGGACACAGTAGTTATGTGTGCCATTACAGGGATTACCATTGTCAGCAGTATGATACGAAGTCCGGAAAAATATATACATGCACCACAAGACAGATTGTGTTTTATTGCCTTTTCAGAACTACCGGTTCGAGGAGATACGATTTTATCCATATCTTTGGTGTTATTTGCTTTTGCTACAATTATTGGCTGGAACTACTATGGAGAATGTGCAGTAGAATATTTATGGGGAGAAAAGGGAATTGAGAATTATCGGATTCTTTATTTGTTTGCGGTGTATCTGGGAGCTGTCATGTCTTTGGAGCTGGTATGGGGAATTTCAGATTTATTTAATTCTTGTATGGCAATTCCCAATATTGTGTGTATTTGGATGCTTCAAAGAATAATTATCAAAGAAACCGGAATAGAAGGATAGAAATTCTTATGATAATATGGTAGAATGCCTGTAGGGTAATTTAGATAAAATGGAGAGGCAATCAGGAGGAAGAAACATGAGCAAAATTCGTAAATTTAGTATTGGAAATCCAATTAATACAGATGCTGTTGAAAAAAAACTTGCAGCAGCAAAGGGAAAGATACCATATTTAAAAAAAGAAGATAAGAGCTTTGTTTATAAGTTAGGAACAGAAGACCGCATTTACGGGCTTGGCGAAAATGTAAGAGGAATCAACAAAAGAGGTTGGATTTACGAGAGTAATTGTGCTGACCAGCCAAATCATACAGAAACACAGCATTCGCTTTATGGAGCACATAACTTTTTTGTAGTAGATGGAAAAGAGCGGTTTGGTGTATTTATAGACTATCCGGGGAAACTGATTCTGGACATGGGATATACCAAAATGAATGAGATTCGAATTACACCGGAAGATTGGGATATGGATGTATATATTATCGAGGGAAAAGAGATTCTTGATATTGTAAAAGAATTCCGTGCCTTAATCGGGCGCAGTTATATTCCGCCAAAGTGGGCATTTGGCTATACTCAGAGCCGTTGGGGTTATAAAAGTGCAGACGATATCCGTGAGGTAGTAAAGGGGTATCGTGAGAATGGAATCCCGATTGACAATGTATGTATGGACATTGACTACATGGAACGTTTTAAGGACTTTACTGTAAACGATGAGACTTTTCCGGATTTCCCGGAATTTGTAAAAGAAATGGAGAAGGAGCATATTCATCTGGTACCTATTATTGATGCAGGTGTTAAGATTGAAGAAGGCTATGACACTTATGAGGAAGGCGTGGAAAAGGGATATTTCTGTAAAGAAAAGGATGGCAGTGACTTTGTAGGGGCTGTATGGCCGGGAAGAGTTCATTTTCCAGACTTTTTAAATAAAGATGCCAGAGAATGGTTCGGAAAGCAGTACAAGATTCTGTTAGATCAGGGGATTGAAGGATTCTGGAATGATATGAACGAGCCGGCAATTTTTTATTCCGAGAAGAATCTGGATGCAGTGATGAAAAAAATAAAGAAAATGGATAACCGTGATATGGATATGTGGGAAGTATTCGGTTTCCGTGATTTGGTAAATGGACTTGCAAATAATCCGGAAGATTATGCATCTATTTATCACAATATGGATGGAAAAAAGATATGCCATGATAAGGTACATAACTTGTATGGTTATAATATGACAAGAGCAGCAGGAGAAGCATTTGAAGAATTATGTCCGGAAAAGCGTATTCTTATCTATTCTCGTGCTTCTTATATTGGAATGCACCGTTATGGTGGAACATGGATGGGAGACAACCAGTCCTGGTGGTCTCATTTACTGATGAATTTACAGATGTTGCCATCTATGAATATGTGTGGATTCTTATATACAGGAGCTGATTTAGGTGGATTTGGAGCAGATACCACAGAAGATTTGGTATTGCGTTGGTTAGCACTCGGCATCTTTACACCGTTGATGCGTAATCATTCTGCAATTGGAACCAGAGAGCAGGAGGCTTATCAGTTTACTAACAAAGAAGCATTCAAGAATATCATAGGAATTCGTTATGGTCTGATGCCATATTTGTATAGTGAATACATGAAGGCAGTACTTCGCAATGAGATGCTGTTTACGCCGTTGGCGTTTGCATATCCGGAGGATACACAGGCACAGCAGGTGGAAGACCAGTTGTTGATGGGCGAGAGTATTATGATTGCGCCTGTTTATACGCAGAATGCAACCGGAAGATATGTATATTTGCCTGAAAAAATGAAATTGGTTCGTATGAAGAGTATGAATGACATCAAGACAGAGGTATTGGAAAAGGGACACTACTATGTCGATGTGGCACTGGATGAAGTGGTATTTTTCATCCGTCCGGAGAAAATTGTTCCTTATACCATGGGTGGTCAGTTCATGGAAGAGGCAGAACAGCAGGAATTAAAGCTTTTGCACTTTGTAACCGACAAGGCAGAATATGAGCTTTATGAAGACGATGGATATGAAAAGGATTATGAGAATCCAGAACATTATAGAACAATAAAGGTAGAGGCATGAAAAGAAAATCAAGTGAAATAAAGTGGGATAAATTGGATAATACAGCACATCTTTTTCCTGTTATAGCGGGAGAAAGTATGAGCAATGTGTACCGCATATCGGTAACCTTAAAAGAGCAGGTGCAGCCGGAACTATTGCAGGAAGCATTAGAGCGAGTGTTACCTTGGTTTGATGTTTTCAATGTGCGAATGCGTTCCGGGGTGTTCTGGTACTATTTTGAGACGAACCAGAAGCCGGCACCGGAAGTAAAGGAAGAATATCGTTATCCCTGTCAGTATATTTCACCAAACCGGAACAGGAATTACCTGTTCCGGGTAAATTATTATAAAAATCGAATTAATTTGGAAGTATTTCATGTATTGACGGATGGAATGGGTGGAATCACCTTCTTAAAAGAATTAACGTATCAGTATCTTCGCCTGGCGCATCCGGAATTAGCAGAAAAGCTGGGAGATGGTCTTAGCAGTGAAACTTCTTTAAACCGCGAAGATAGTTATCTGGAAAACTACAAAAAAGGGCATAAAAAAGGGTATAAAACAGAACGGGCATATATGGTAAAAGGGGAAAAATTAGATTCGCTTCAACTTGGTGTTATGCATGGATATATGTCAGTGGAAGAACTGAAAAGAGTCAGCAAAGGTTATGGGGTATCCATCAATGAATATCTGGTAGCTGCTTTTTTGTGGAGCATTTATCAGGATTCTCTTCATGGTGTTAAAAATAAGCATGGACGTCCTATTAGCTCTTGTGTTCCGGTGAACTTAAGACCTTATTTTGATTCGATTACTATGAAGAACTTTTTTGTTATTGTTTCTGCGGTATTTAAGCCACAAAAGGAGAATTATACTTTTGAAGAGGTAGTAGGGATTGTGGCAGAAAGTCTGCGTAGTCAGATTACCCGTGAAAATTTAGAAAATCTGTTTGCGTATAATGTTTCTAATGAGAAGAATTTTATTCTGCGGGCAGTTCCATTGTTTATAAAGAGTCTGGCAATGAAGTATGTATACCGTACCAGTGCCCTTGCAAATACTACCACAGTAACGAATATTGGAAATATTCAGGTGAAAGAGGAATACGAGGATTATATTGAGCAGTTTTCCGCATTTTTGTCCATGTCAAAGGGGCAGAATGTGAAGGGAACAATCTGTTCTTACAAGAATAAGTTGGTATTTACCATAAGTTCGAATCTGGCAGAAACTTCTGTACAGAGGGGATTTTTTCATAGACTTTCTGAGGATGGAATTGCAGTACAGATAGAAACGAATGGAGTATATGAGGAATGAGAAGATGTAAGAAATGTAACGTAGAAATTTTGGATGAGACAGCGGTATGTCCCCTGTGCAAGAATGTGTTGGAGCAAACAGAAGAACCGGAAGGAATAGCAGTGGGGTATCCTGATGTAAAAAAGACAGTAAAAAAGTTGAATTTTGTGGTGAGACTATATAGCTTTCTTGCAATTGTTACAGAGATAGCTTTGATTATTATAAATTATGTGACATATCAGGGTGTATGGTGGTCAGCCATTGCCGGTATTAGCATTTTATATTGTTATATTACATTGAAATATTCGATTCAGAAGAATGCAGGTTATCGAAGTGTGATATGGATTCAGGTGATTGGAGCAGTGTTGTTGGGAATTGCGGTGGATAATATTGTTGGCTATCGCGGGTGGTCTGTGAATTATGTAATGCCCGGGGCAATTTTATTACTGGATGTCACTATTATGATACTGATGTTGGTAAATATGACAAACTGGCAGAGTTATCTATTGATGCAGATATGTACGGTACTGGTGTCGAGTGGATGTCTTGTTATGTGGCGTTTGGAAGTGATTACCAGACCGGTGCTTTCCATTATTGCAGCCGCGGTATCTGCATGTCTGTTGTTAGCAACACTAATATTTGGAGACCGTAAAGCAAAGGCAGAATTGAAGCGAAGATTTCACGTATAGGAGGAAAAATGGCAAAAATCAGCACAAGAGGAAGAGTAATCCGGGAAATGATTGCGTATGTTACCAATGATAATTTGATTGGTAGAAAAATTAAAACCGGAGAACTTCGTAAGAAACTGGTAGAACCCAAATGGCGTTGTCCGGATTGTTTTCGGATGGAAGAAATCGAAATGCCGGGTTTTACTATGGAATACCTGTCTCGGAAGGAAAAACCAAGAAAAGATTATGTGATTTTACAGCTTCATGGTGGTGGTTACGTTGGAGCAATGCGCAATGCGTATCGTTCCTTCGCCGGATTGTATTGTGAAGCAAGTAAGGGAATGAATGTGCTGACCATTGACTATCGAGTGGCTCCGGAGTATCCTTATCCGGCAGCAATAGAGGATGCAGTTGCTGCTTTTAATTGGTTGAAAAAAGCCGGATGGCATAGTAGACAGATTATTGTGGTAGGAGATTCTGCGGGAGGGGGACTTGCGTTAGCGTTATGCATGTACTTGAAGGATCATAACCGAAAATTGCCGGGTGGTTTGGTGCTGATGTCTCCTTGGACGGATTTAACAGCAAGTGGGCCTTCTTATGAAGATAACTATGAATGTGATCCACTATTTGGAAATACAAGGGATAGTCTTATTTATAACAAAGATTATGTGGGAACAAATGATCCGCGACATCCTTATATTTCACCCATGTTTGGTGAATATTGGGGATTTCCGCCTATGCTGATACAAGTAGGTGAGATGGAGATGCTGTTGAGTGATTCGGTAGGAGTTGCACAGAAGGCGAAACAGCAGGGAGTACGGGTACGTCTTCATATTTACAAGGGAATGTTTCATGTGTTTCAGATGGGAATGATGTTGATGCCGGAGTCAAAAGCCGCATGGGCGGAAGTAAAGCAATATTTTGAAGTGCTAACAGGAAAATAGAGATTTTAGAAACAAAACGGACGAAAAAGCAAAAGCGCAATTTCGTCCGTTTTTGTAAACAAAATATTTTATACCAAATGTGCGACCGGTAAATACACCGGAAGTCCGTCTTTGAATTCTACTACAGGCTCTCCCTGAATCAGTGGTTTCAGATAAGTAAGCATTTCCGAAGTTACATCATTTCCGGCTTCGTTAATGTATTCGTCTGGAACGCCTTTTACCTTATTTGCAATTTCTGCAATAGAAGAAGCACCATAAGAAACGGTATAAGGTGCATCGGAGGTACGGGAAATAGTAATCATTTTTCCGGTTTCTCCCTTTGCGGCAAGTGTTACACCAAAACGTCCTTCTTCAAAGGATTCGTTAAGGTCTGTAAGGGAAGCAATGTGTCCACCGCAACGCTGTAGGATATTTACTTCAACAGAACGTACTTTTACATGAAGACGCTCTTGTACTAAATACTCCAGAGCCTTTCCGGCACCGCTTAATTGACTGTGGCCGAAAGTGTCGGCAGGTCCGGCAGATGCACTGATATAGTTTCCATCTTTATCGCGAATACCTTCAGAAACAGCAATGACTACATTGTTACGTTCCTTTAACACGCGGCTTACATCAGATAAAAATTCTTCGGTATCAAAAGCCCGCTCAGGTAAGTAGATTAAGTGAGGAGCGGTAGAATATTCATTTCTTGCAAGGGCAGTGGCTGCAGTAAGCCAGCCGGCATCACGTCCCATAATTTCCACGATAGTTACACTTTTTACATGGTAGATTAAAGTATCATGTGAGATTTCAAGAATAGAGGAAGCTACGTATTTTGCCGCAGAACCAAATCCCGGAGTATGGTCAGTAACGCATAAATCATTGTCAATTGTTTTGGGAATACCAATGACGCGGATATCACTGCCGATGGAAGCACCATAAGCAGAGAGTTTGTCTACAGTATCCATAGAATCATTTCCGCCAATATAGAAAAATGCTCCAATATTCATTTCTTCAAATTTTTGAAAAATAAGCTGGTAAGGACTGCTGTCTTCTTCGAGTTTTGGCAGTTTAAAACGGCAGGAGCCAAGATACATGGCAGGAGTCCGTTTTAAAAGATTCAGAGTTTCTTCCTTATAAAAAATATCTGTCAAATCAAGATATCTTCCTTCTAAAATTCCTGTGATTCCATTTAAAGAACCATAGATACGGTCAAAATCAGAATGTTCTAATACGCCTTTGATTACGCCGGCAAGGCTGGCGTTAATTGCAGCGGTAGGGCCGCCAGATTGGGCAACAAAACAGTTTTTCATTTGAACTCTCCTTAATTAAAAATCATATTTAGCTTGCACTCACTAAGTATTCATATTATACCAGAACGAAAAAAAACGCAACAGGGAAAAGTAAAGTACGGTTTATTGGACACACATCCTGATAAAATGGTATCAAAGATGTTTAAGGGATATTTAAGGAGAGAAAAGAAAGAGAGGATAAGCAAATGAAAAATAAGAAGAAAACAAATCTGGATATGGGAACGTTATTATTAACAGGGATTATGTCAATGGTTTTGACATTTTCTGTTTTAATGTTGGCTGCAATGGTAACGGATACAGATATTATGCTTTGGGATAAAGCAAAAGCAATTCCTGTATTTGTAATCATGAGTGGACTGCTTTGGTGGTATTTTTTGAGTAGTGAAAATAAAAAGGAGTACAAAAGACTTAAAAAAGCATAACTTTATAAAAGTACAGCTATTTATAAGAATAAATAATAAATAAAAGTGAATAAATATGCTAATTGGGCTAAAAACGAAGAAAAAAGAAAATGTGTTTTTAAAATATTATAATAATAACACACAATTTATCGCGGTATTGCGGTATCTAAATAAAGAAATGAATAAAAATAATTTTAAAAAGTATATATATGCAAAAAAGTAGTTAAAATAACCCAAAAATACCAGAAGAAATATATAGTACAATGAAAAACTTTATGATATACTTTAGGACATTGAAAAAAGTGTTTGCCACAGAAAGACGAATGTCCACAAAAAGGACAAAACCAAGAAATTCACTAGGGTAAAACAGTAAAGCGGTAGCGCGTTGGCTTGTCGCTGATTTGAAGCTGTGCTATAATCGCTAATGATATTGTAAAGTTTGGTGGATGTTGGTAAACAGATTCCATGGAAGAGGATTGTATGAAGAAGAAATTTGTCCAGGATTATAAAAGAAAAGCAGGAGAAGAAAAGTTTTCTTATGTAGGAGATTATTATATCTTTTATATGGAAGAGGCAGAGAAGAAAAGACGTGCTGTTTTTCAGGTTTTATTTGCGACATTGCAGTTGGTATTGCTGGTTGTTGCAGGCTTATTGAATAGTCCTGGAAGTTACAAGGTGTATATTGTACTACCATATCTTTGTATGATACTTCCGCTTATTTATTATATAATGGGGGCTGTTGGATTTTCTCGCATTCCGGAAAAAATGGAAAAACATCAATATGAAGTGACTATGTTTCGGATGATGAAGTCTGTTTTGGCAATATTTTTTTTATGTGTCTTTACGGTGTGTGCCGATGGAATATTTTTAATGAATAATAAAAATGAAATCGATGCAATGACGGAGATACTGTTTTGGGGAATTATGATAGTTTTGGCGGTCATGGATTATGTAGCATTGGTATATCATAATAGATTGCAGAAGCGTGTCGTAGTAGAAAAACAGGAGCGGAAAGATACAAAATAACTTTGATATGGACGCTTTGGCGTTTATATATACTATATTCATAGGAGGAAAAATTATGAAAAAGAAATTACTTTCTCTTTTCCTCGTTGGATGCATGGCTGCAGGAATGCTTGCAGGATGTGGTAAAACTGACGATGGAAAAAAGACTTCTTCTGGTGACAAGAAGACAGAAGAGTCAAGCAATGGTGAAACACCATTGGTAGCAGGTTATTCACAGTTTAGTGCAAAGTTCAGTCCGTTCTTTGCAGACACAGCATACGATCAGGATGCTGTAGCAATGACACAGGTTTCCCTTATCGAGACTGACAGAGCTGGTGGAGTTATTTATGATGGTATCGAAGGTCAGACAGCAGCTTATAACGGTACTGACTATACATACTACAGTGCGTCTGATGTAGATGTGGATATCGATGATGCAACAGGTGATACTACTTACACCATTAAAATGCGTGATGACATGAAGTTCAGTGACGGAGAACCGGTAACTATCGATGATGTAATCTTTAGTATGTATGTTTTAGCTGACACAGATTATGATGGAAGTTCTACTTTATATTCACAGCCAATCAAAGGTATGAAAGCATATCGTGCCAACTCTACAGCAGCAGATTCTGTTACACCTGAGATGATAGAGGCTAAGATTGAAGAAATGCCTGAGACATTAGCAACACAGGTTAAGGAAGAACTTATTACACCGCTTCTTACTTCCGAATTTGCATGGGTAAAGTCAGATGTAGTTACAGATCCTACTTCCTATGGATTAGAAGAAGGAGTAACAGCAGCAGAAGCATTTGCGGCTTTTTATGGACCAGCGGACTATGATGTAACTGGTAAGGATGATGAGACTGTATTAGCAGATATTATTGCATCATATGGTACAGATTATAAAGCATTAGCAACTGCTTATGGAGATGCGGCTTATTTCGATAAAGATGTAAATAGTCTTGCAGAAACAGCAGTTATCGAAGAAATGAGAGCAAATGGACAGGGTGAAGAAGTTGCAAATATCTCCGGTATTACCCGTGTAGATGACTACACTGTGCAGGTAGTAACCGATGGATTCGACGCAACAACTATTTACCAGTTGGCAGTTCAAATTGCTCCATTACATTACTATGGTGACAAGAGTTTATATGACTATGATAACAACTCTTTCGGTTTCACTCGTGGAGACTTATCTATCGTACGTGAAAAAACAGAGAAGCCAATGGGAGCAGGTCCTTACGTATTCGAAAAATATGAAAATAAGACCATTTACTATACAGCAAATGAAAATTATTTCAAAGGGGCTCCAAAGATTAAAAATGTACAGTTCAAAGAAACAGCTGAAACAGAAAAAGTTACTGCTGTAGAACAGGGAACTGTAGATTTAACAGATCCATCTGGAAGCAAATCAACCTTTGAGCAGATTGCAGGTATTAACAGCAATGGTGAGACCAGTGGAGACAAGATTATCACAAGTAGCGTTGATAATTTAGGATATGGATATCTTGGATGTAATGCAGATACTGTAAATGTTGCTGGTGAACCTGATAGTGATGCTTCTAAGAACTTAAGAAAAGCTATGATGACAATTTTCTCTGTATACAGAGATGTTAATATTGATTCTTATTACGGAGATGCAGCTTCTATTATTAATTACCCAATTTCCAATACTTCTTGGGCTGCTCCTCAGAAGTCTGATGCAGACTATGAGTTAGCATATTCTAAGGATGTAGATGGCAATCCAATCTACACTGATGGAATGAGCGCAGATGAGAAGTATGAAGCAGCAAAACAGGCAGCTTTAGGATACTTTGAAGCAGCAGGATATACCGTAGAAAATGGTAAAGTAACAGCAGCTCCGGAAGGCGCAAGCTTAGAATACGAAGCACTTATTCCGGCAGAAGGTGGTTCTGACCATCCTGCATTTGGTCTGTTAACAGATGCAAAGGCAGCTTTTGAATCTATTGGTATTACATTAAATATCAATAACCCAAGTGATTCCAATGTACTTTGGGATAGTTTAGATGCAGGAACTCAGCAGTTCTGGACAGCAGCTTGGGGAGCAACCATTGACCCTGATATGTATCAGGTATACTACAGCACTAATATTGTAGGAAAGGGTGGAACAGACTCCAACCATTACCACCTTGCAGATGCAGATTTGGACTCCTTAATTATGGAGGCACGTACAAGCGATGATCAGGCATTCCGTAAGGCAGAGTACAAGCAGTGCTTGGATATTATCTTAGACTGGGCAGTAGAACTTCCTACTTATCAGAGACAGAACTGTGTGATTTACAGTCCTGAAAGAATTAACGAAGATACTATGACAAAAGATGTTACACCATTCTATGGATGGTTAGCAGAGGTTCAGAATATAGAAATGAAATAATATAATATAATCTATAATTCAATTTTATGAAATGGCTTTGAACCCGCATATTGTGGGCTCAAAGCTATTGTTAAGGCAGAAAATAATATACTTATATTAGGCAAATAAAGTATTTGAGATAGAAGAGAAAAGAAAGATAGGAGAGAAGAACGATGAAGAAGTTCATAGCAAAGCGTTTAGGAATAAGCGTTATTATTCTGTTCTTCGTAACACTTATTATTTATTCCATTATGAGATGTATGCCAAGCTCTTATGTGGAAAATAAGGCACGAGAGATGTCTCAGAAACCAGGTGCAAAGTCATACGAAGAGTGGTTAGACCAATTAAATGAGTCTTATGGATTAGATGTAAATATTCCTCAGGGATATGTGGTCTGGATAGGAAATGTATTTACAGGTGATTTTGGAGATTCCTGGCAGTGGAATATGCCTGTTATTGAGAAGTTTAAAGAGGTTATATGGTATTCTTTTGCATTGGGGGCCTGTGCCTTCATATTGGAAATAGCCATAGCAATACCATTAGGAATACTTGCAGCAAGGAAACAGTATTCAAGAACAGATTATGCTGTTACGGTGTTGGCATTGATTGGTATTTCATTGCCGAGCTTTTTCTTTGCTACCATATTGAAGATGATATTTTCTGTAAAACTTGGATGGCTGGATTTATATGGTAGTGTGGGACGTATGCACGAGCAGTTAAGTTCCTTTGGACAGTTCCTTGATTATGCACAGCATTTAATTCTTCCTGTTGCAACTTTGACCATTGTAGGAATAGGAAGCTTGATGCGTTATACAAGAACCAACATGTTAGAAGTATTGAATTCTGACTTTATCCGTACAGCAAGAGCAAAGGGACTTTCAGAAAAGCGTGTTATCAATTATCATGCATTTCGTAATACTTTGATTCCGATTGTAACAATCTTAGGTGGAAGTTTACCGGGATTATTTGCAGGAGCCATGATTACGGAACAGTTATTTCAGATACCGGGGATTGGGTATACTTCCTATTTAAGTATGACACGAGGAGATATTCCGTTTTCCATGTTTTATCTGACATTTTTAGCTATATTATCACTTTTGGGAAACTTGCTTGCAGATATACTCTATGCAGTGGTTGACCCACGAGTAAGAGTTCACTAGGAAGGAGAAGCAGGATGAGCGAAGAGAAGAATTTAGATACAAAACAAGGTAGCACATCTACTTCTTTGGATGATGAGCAAAGAGTAAAAGTGCTGTCACCAGGTATGATGGTTGCAAAACGTTTCTTTCGTAACCGTCTGGCGATGGTTGGTTTGGTAATTATAGTCTGTATGTTTTTATTTTCTTTTGTAGGAGGAATGATTACTCCTTACAGCGAAGAACAGGTATTTCGTACAACGGAAACTGCTATTAAGGATTATGCCGGTGTAGCAGAAAATACAGACTGGCAATACAGTATAGCAGAGGGAAAGGATTTTCCGGCAGCAGCACAGGCACAGATGATTCTTGCAATTAATAAGGGAGAGACAAGCTTCAGCGCGAAGGATGTTAGCTATGGATTACTGAAAAAGAGTGATGATTTGTATTATATTGTACAGGGAGAACAAATTGCTACAGTAACCAGTGTTCGCGGAAGAGTAAATTATAATGAAGTGGCGGCAGGAACACTTACAGACAGTGTAAAAGCAGCCTATGAAGCAGCGGTTACGGAAAATGCAACAGAATTTGATGCAGATGGAGTGCATTACAGCATTACCCAGGAAGGACGTGTTACCAGCATCAGTGTTGCAGAAAACATTGCGATTGCTTCTAAATATGTATTTAGTGGTGCAACAAAGGATGTAGAAGCTTCTTTTGCATTTAAATGCGCAGCTTTAGAAGCAGTAGAGGCAAAAGAAACCTCTATGGAAGTAGAAGGTACTACTTATACCATCGAGGAAAATGACGAAGGTGCATTATTCTATAAAGATGGTGAAGAATATATTCTGGTATCTACTTATAATATTAGTGCTGTAAATGATGGTGTATTCCTTACACTGGATTTTAGAAGAGCAGCATTAGAAGCAATTGATGAAGGCGCAGAAAAGTTTACCTTTACGGATGAAAATGGGGAAGAAACAGAATATGTATTAAAACGTAAAAATGAGCAGTATACCGTAAGAAATTATGTGGAAACTCAGGTAAATGATAATTATGCGAAACCGTCTAAGGCACATCCGTTTGGAACCGATGGACATGGTATGGATTTACTGACACGTTTGATGTTTGGTGGTAGAATTTCTCTGTTAGTTGGATTTGTTACCGTTATTTTAGAGGTGTTTATCGGTGTAATTATGGGAGGAGTTGCCGGATATTTTGGCGGCTGGGTAGATACCTTGATAATGCGTTTGGTGGATATTTTCTACTGTATTCCGGCTATGCCACTCTACATTATACTTGGTGCCATTATGGACTTCTGGAAGATTGACCCACAGCTTCGTATTTTTGTATTGTGTGCCATGTTAGGTCTTCTTGGATGGGCAGGTGTTGCACGTATGGTACGTGGTCAGATTCTGTCCTTACGTGAACAGGAGTTTATGACAGCAGCAGAAGCACTTGGAATCAGTACCCATAGAAGAATTTTTGTTCACTTGATTCCGAACGTAGTTCCACAGTTAATTGTTATTGCAACTATGGGACTTGGTGATACAATTTTAACGGAAGCGACATTATCTTTCTTGGGCTTGGGAGTTAAGTTCCCATTTGCTTCCTGGGGAAATATTATCAATGCAGTAAATGATTCTTATGTTATGACTAATTTCTGGTTTGTATGGATTCCGGCAGGTATGCTGATTTTGTTGACCGTTTTAGGATTTAACTTTATTGGTGACGGACTTCGAGATGCATTTGACCCGAAGATGAAGAGGTAGGTGAGCAGTATGGGATTATTTGGAAATAAAGATAAAAAGAGTGCAAATTATATTTCAGCAAAAGAATCCAGACGAATTTCCAAGGAAAATCGTAAAATTACTGCTGAAATAGAGAAAAAGAGAAATCGTAAGCATATTCCGAAGGAAGAATATATTACAAAGATGAAGAATCCGAAGAATGTAGTAGAATTTGACAATGTGCACACATATTTCTTTACGGATATCGGAGTTGTAAAAGCAGTAGATGGTGTATCTTTTGAAGTACCGGAAGGAAAGACAGTAGGTATTGTAGGAGAATCCGGTTGTGGAAAGTCTGTTACCAGTCTTTCCATGATGCAGCTGGTACAAAGACCTACCGGACAGACGGTAGAAGGAGAAATTCGTTTTAATACCGGTTCCGAGGTATATAATGTAGTAAATACTCCAACATCTGAGATGCAGAAGTTAAGAGGAAATCAGATGGCGATGATTTTTCAGGAGCCGATGACTTCCTTGAATCCGGTATTCCGTATCGGAGCTCAGGTAGATGAGGTTATTGCATTGCATAATCCGGATATGACAAAAGAACAGGTGAAAGAAAGAACTATTGAAATGCTTGAATTAGTAGGAATTGCCAATAGTAAAGGTGTTTATTCCATGTATCCGCACGAATTGTCTGGTGGTATGCGTCAGCGTATTATGATTGCTATGGGACTTGCATGTAATCCGAAATTGATTGTTGCAGATGAACCAACAACTGCTCTTGATGTTACTATTCAGGCGCAGATTCTGGATTTGCTGCGTGAATTAAAAGATAAAATTAACAGCTCTATTATGCTGATTACCCATGACCTGGGAGTTATTGCAGAAATGGCAGATTATGTTGTAGTTATGTATGCGGGACGTGTAGTTGAAAAAGGAACTGCACAGGAGATTTTCAAAGACCCACGTCATCCGTATACTATTGGTTTGATGAACTCCAAGCCGGTAGTTGGCAAAAAGGTTGATAAACTTTATAGTATTCCGGGTAAAGTACCAAATCCAATTGATATGCCAAATTACTGCTATTTCAAGGACCGTTGTGAGATGTGTGTAGAAGCATGTAATGGCGTGTATCCGGAAGAAATTAAGATTTCAGATACACATTATGTAAGCTGTTATCGCCATGTAAATGATGCTGTGAAGGAGGATAAGTAAAATGTCAAAAGAAAATGAAAAGATACAGGAGCCTCTTATTCACAAGGATGAAAATATACTGGAAGTTAGTCATCTGAAAAAATACTTTCCGATTAAAGGTGCACTTGGTTCTGCCAAAGGATCTGTAAAGGCAGTAGATGATGTAAGTTTTAGCATTAAAAGAGGTACCACCATGGGATTGGTAGGAGAATCCGGTTGCGGAAAGTCTACCACGGGACGTACTATTTTAAGATTGATTGAAAAGACCGACGGACAAGTATTGTTTAACGGAATTGATGTTAATAAGGTAAGTAAAAAGGAAATGCGTGATTTGCGTACAAAGATGCAGATTATTTTCCAGGATCCATATTCCTCTTTGTCCCCAAGACTTCCGATTGGAGAAATTATTGGAGAGGCTGTGAAGGAGCATAATCTCGTTCCAAAAGAAGAGTATGACGCATATATTACTAAGATTATGAATTCCTGTGGTTTACAGGAATATCATAAGGATAGATATCCACATGAATTTTCCGGTGGACAACGTCAGAGAATCTGTATTGCAAGAGCAATCGCGTTGAATCCTGAATTTATTGTTTGTGATGAGCCGGTATCAGCATTGGATGTGTCCATCCAGGCACAGGTAATCAATTTGCTGAAGGATTTGCAGCGAGAATACAATCTTACCTACTTATTTATTTCTCACGATTTATCAGTTGTAGAACATATTTCTGATACTGTGGGTGTTATGTATTTAGGTGGATTGGTAGAGACAGGAGCAACAGAGGATATATTTAAAAATCCATTGCATCCTTATACCAAGGCATTATTTAGCGCAATTCCAATTCCGGACCCGGATGTAAAGTTAGACCGGATTATTCTGGAAGGAAGTATTCCATCTCCGGCAAATCCGCCATCCGGTTGTAAATTCCACACCAGATGTTCTGAATGCATGGAAATTTGTAAGAAAGAAGCTCCACAGACCAAAGATATGGGAAATGGACATAAGGTAAGGTGTCACCTGTATGACTAGGAGTAATTTCAGAGGTTTTAACTCTAAAGATAGATATATAGATGAATTGTTGGCAAATCAGGAAAAAGAGTTAGCAGAACTTCGGAAAGAACCGGAAGAACGGGAAAAAGAGCAGCAGGATAGTATGTACAAGCAGGAGGAACAACTGACAAAGCAGGAAACCAGACGTATGATTGTCAGTGCTACAGCAGCTGGACTGGTAATAGGTTTGATTTTTATCGGCGCTATGTTCTTGTTTTTACTGTTTTGTACTAATGTTTGGTTTTCATAAGCTATGAAAGAGTAGTCGTATATTACGGCTGCTCTTTTTTCTTTACAGGAAATTGCGTTGCAATTCCTATAGCGTGCAAAGAGTGCAAAGCACTCTTTGTTCCTATATCTAGTAAAAAATGTCGAAAACACACAATATTTAGCGTATAAGCCTTGACAATATCAGACAGGAAAAACTATAATGATACTAAGTGAAAATGGGTAAATATATGTTTTGTAATAAATAGAAGAGAAAGGAGCACTAGAATGAAAGGGTTAAAAAAATATTTAGGGATTATAATGGGAATCATAATGGCAATTGCAGTGCTGCCTTCCATGCCAACTTATGCCAGTGGAAAAGTGGTAGTGGCAGTGTCGGCATCCAGTTTAAATATAGGAGATAGTGTTACCATAACTGCAACAGCTCAGAATGACAATGGAGAACAGGTGTCTACTACATTGGGATTTAGTTATGACAGCAGTAAGTTTTCTTTTGTAAGTTGTAGTGATTCCAATTATTCCGGCGGTGAAGGCGGAAAGGTTGAGGTGACAGCGGCAAAGGCATCTATTACTTTAAAAGCAACTGCATCAGGAAGTGCTTCTGTTTCCGTTAGTGGTTCAGATGGATTAACTGCAGGTGGGACAAAAATTGCGATAAACGATGGAACAGAAAGTACGACAGCACAGTCAGGGGATAATAGTCTTTCCTCATTAAAAATTTCTCCGGGAACATTATCGCCGGCATTCAGTTATAAGACTACCAGTTATACAGCAAGTGTAGGGGCTGATGTAAATGAGATTTCTGTAGATGCCAAGCCGTCTAATGCTAAGGCAACAATAGAATCCATTACCGGAAATACAGGTTTAAAAGAAGGAACCAATACAATTAGTATTGTGGTGAAAGCTGAGAATGGTGCCAAGGCAACCTATAAGATAGCAGTAAACAAGGGGGGCGCAACTGAAACACCGGAAGAGATCCAAAACGAAGGAACAGCCGAAGAGAATCCGGATGCTATTATTCTAAATGGACATGAATATAATTTGTCAGCTACTATTCCGGCGGACAAGGTGCCAGCAGATTTTACAAAAGTAACAGCGAATTGTAGGGGACAGGACGTAGAAGCGCTTCAGTTTAATATGGGAGATGTGGTCTTAGTATATCTTACTACACCGGATGCCGAGGTGAAAAATACACTGGCTGTTTATGAACAACAAAGTGGTAGTATATATCCATTTGTTAAAATTGAAGCAGGCAGTAGTTACTATATTATATTAAATCCTCCGGCCGACGTAGAGATGCCGGAGATGTATGCTGCATCTGCGGTAGAAATTGGCGAGTACGGAACTGTGACCGCCTATGGAAACCAGGAACCAAGTTTGAGTGATTTTTACCTCATATATGCTGTCAGCAATGCCGGAAATACTGGATGGTATCAGTACGATAAGACGGAAGGTACGTTGCAACGTTATGTTCAGCAGACCGAAGAAGCTACAGTAGATGAAGAGGTACTGAATGCTGACATGAAGAGTATGCAGAATGCATATGATAAGTTAGATGCACAGTATACAAGTCAAAAAAATTTTACAAGAAAAGCCATTGCTATTTTGATTTTTGTAATAGCAGTACTTGTCGTTATTATTGTAAATCTTTTTCTTCGAGGAAAAAAGAATGAAGATGAGTGGGAAGATGATTTTAATGAAGTGCCAAAGAGATTCCGAAAGAAAGCAGAGAATATAGAAGGAGTAGATGAAGATTTTCCGGAGGATATGGAAGAGGAGGAAAAGCCAAAACGTGGTATATGGAAGAAAAAAACTTCTCAGGAATCAGAGCAGGAAGACGATATGGTAGAAAAGAAGAAGGTACCGGAAAAAAAGGTGCCGGAGAAGAAAGTACCGGAACAAGATAAGCCGGAAGATGATTTTGAAGTAATCGATTTAGATGATCTGTAAAAGGTGATACTATGTATATAGAAATTGATTTTAATAGTGATGAAGCTATTTATATGCAACTGCGCAATCAAATTGTGTTTGGAATAGCTACCAATCAGTATCAAGAGGGAGAGTCGCTCCCTTCGGTGCGACAGTTAGCTGAGAGTATTGGAATTAATATGCATACGGTAAATAAGGCATATCATGTATTACGTCAGGAAGGCTTCATTAAGTTAGACCGGCGAAATGGAGCTGTGATTTTTTTGGAAGAAGGAAAGGCACAGGCAATGCAGGAAATGAAAGAAACATTACGGGTAATCCTGGCAAAGGCAGTATGCAAAAATATTTCGAGGGAAGAAGTACATGAGTTGATAGACGAAATATTTGAAGAGGATTATTAGGAGGACAGCAATGCAGAAACAGTATACACAAAAGGCCAGAAGAGCACTAGAACTGGCTGCGCGTTTATCACAAAAGATGCAGCATAATTATATAGGAACAGAGCATATTCTGTTGGGGCTGATTCAGGAAAAAACCGGAGTGGCAGCACAAGTCCTGATGGAGAATAAGGTAGAGGCAGAAAAACTGTTGGATTTGATTCAGGAATTGATTGCTCCGGCCGGAGATGTATTAATTTTGGATGAAGACGGTTATTCTCCACGAACTACGAATGTTTTAGAAAATGCGGGGAAAGAAGCAGAACGCTTTCGCAACGAGGAAATAGGAACAGAGCATCTTTTATTAGCAATTTTAAAGGAAAGTGAATCAGCAGCGGTACGACTTTTGCATACCATGGGAATTAATCTGCAGAAGTTATATATCGACTTGTTGGTTGCTATGGGGGAAGAGGGAAGCTTTTCCAAAGAAGAACTAAAATCCGCTAAGTCCAGAAAAAAGAATTTGGAAGCAACACCGGTGTTGGATCAGTATTCAAGAGACTTAACGAAATTGGCGCAGGAAGGTCAGATGGACCCGGTAATCGGAAGAGAGCAGGAAATACGCAGAGTAATTCAGATATTAAGTCGAAGAGGAAAGAATAATCCGTGTTTAATCGGAGAGCCGGGAGTAGGAAAGACAGCTATTGCAGAAGGACTTGCCCAGCAGATTGCCATGGGAGCAGTGCCGGATTCCGTGGCAGGAAAACGTGTGGTAACATTGGACTTATCCAGCATGATTGCAGGTTCTAAATATCGTGGTGAGTTTGAAGAACGTATAAAAAAAGTGATAAGAGAAGTGGTATCAGCCGGAAACATTCTATTGTTTTTAGATGAACTTCATACAATTATTGGTGCAGGTGGCGCAGAGGGTGCCATGGATGCATCCAATATTTTAAAGCCGTATTTGGCAAGAGGCGAGCTTCAATTGATTGGCGCAACCACAATTGAAGAGTATCGGAAATATATAGAAAAAGATGCAGCTTTAGAGCGTCGTTTCCAGCCGGTTATGGTGGAAGAACCATCTGCAGAGGAGACCATAAAAATTTTAGAAGGATTGCGTGGTTTATATGAGAAGCACCATCAGGTGAAGATTACAGATGAAGGAATAGAAGCAGCCGTAAAGCTTTCTGAACGCTATATTTCAGACCGATTTCTTCCGGATAAGGCAATTGACCTTATGGACGAGGCAGCAGCCAGAGTGCGTCTGCAAGGCGTAAAGACAGTAGTGCCTTTACAAGAAATGCAAATTCAAATTCGTGAATTGGAAGAAGAACTGGAAGAAGCAGTTCAGCAAATGGAACTGGATAAGGCCTCAGAGTTAAAAACGAAAAGAGAAGAATTACAGGAACAGTATAAGAAACTGCAGGAGAAGGCAGGAAAAGATAGCAGAAGAAAGAAGCCACAGGTGGGAGAAAATGAAATTGCCGAGGTGGTTTCGCAGTGGACTAAGATTCCGGTGAAAAAGCTGGCAGAAGAAGAAACTGCACGATTGAGAAAACTGGAATCTGTACTTCATAAGAGAGTGATAGGGCAGGAAGAAGCAGTTAGCGCAGTTGCCAAAGCAGTACGACGCGGAAGAGTAGGACTCAAAGATCCTAATCGGCCAATTGGTTCTTTCTTGTTTTTAGGACCTACCGGAGTAGGAAAGACAGAAATATCCAAGACACTTGCAGAGGCAATGTTTGGAACAGAAAGTGCCATGATTCGAGTAGACATGTCAGAATATATGGAGAAACACAGTGTTTCTAAAATGATTGGATCACCACCAGGATATGTGGGATATGAAGAAGGCGGACAGCTAAGCGAAAAGGTAAGGCGTAATCCGTATTCTGTTATTTTATTTGATGAAATCGAAAAGGCACATCCGGATGTATTCAACATTCTGCTTCAGGTATTAGATGATGGTCATATTACCGATGCTCAGGGACGAAAAGTGGACTTTAAGAACACCATTATCATCATGACATCAAATGCAGGGGCACAATCTATTATTGAGCCGAAGCGGCTGGGATTTGCATCAGTGGAGGATGCAAAACATAATTATGAGTTGATGAAAAATGGGGTTATGGAAGAGGTAAGAAGAATTTTCAAACCGGAATTTTTAAATCGTATCGATGAGACCATTGTATTCCATGCCTTGACCAAGGAAGACATGAAGAAGATTGTGACGCTTTTAAGTAAGAATTTAATCAATCGTTGCCAAAGCCAGATGGGAATTAACTTAAATATTACTTCCGGAGTGAAGAAGTATATTGTAGATAAGGCATATGATCCGAAGTATGGTGCCAGACCGTTACGTCGAATGATACAGAGTAAGATTGAGGATGGACTGGCAGAAGAAGTGCTGGCAGGCAGAGTAAAAAATCAGGATACAGTAAATGTGGTTTTAAAGAAAAAAGAAATTGCATTTGTGAAGGTATAGCTGTATAATGTTAGATACAAAAAGAACGTAAGACAAATGATTGTCAACAGGAGGATAATAAAATGGCTGTAATAGAAGAGCTGATTCGTACAGAGGACGGAAGCATCAGTTTTGGTAATTATACACTGGCATCCAAGTCCAAAGTGGAAGATTTTGAGTTTGGTGGAGATTTATATAAGGTAAAGACATTTAAAGAGATTACCAAATTAGAGAAGAATGGAATGTTTGTATATGAGTCTGTACCTGGAACTGCAGTACATCATTTGCAGGAAACAGAGGCAGGTGTATCATTTGAAGTAGAAGGAAATGAAGATGCACAGATTACTTTGGAATTGGAAGATGAAGCAGAATACAAAGTATTTGTAGATGATGTGAACGTAGGACATATGAAGACGAATCTTGGTGGTAAGCTTAATTTAAGTGTAGAGCTGAATGAAGGCGTATCAGTAAAGGTTAAAATAGAAAAGACAGCTGAATAATAACAATGAGAAGAAAACGGGGTTGTTGTGTACCACAACAGCCCTTGTCTTTTGTAAATGGAACTGGATAGGAGGAAATAAATGGCGAAGGGGAAGAATGTTACTGTATATTTTTGTCAATCTTGTGGATACGAATCATCCAAATGGATGGGGCAATGTCCGGGGTGTAAAGAATGGAATACATTTGTAGAAGAAACCGTAGAGAAGAAGACTGCAGGAAAGCTGAAAAGTGTAGTAGGTGGTAATCAGGATTTAAAGTCCTATAAATTGTCAGAGATTGATATGCAGGAAAAAGAACGGATGAAGACACAATTTCCGGAATTGGATCGGGTGTTAGGCGGTGGAATCGTTCCGGGGTCTATGATATTAGTAGGTGGTGATCCGGGAATTGGAAAGTCCACGCTCTTACTTCAGGTGTGCCGGAATCTTGCAGATGCCATGAGCGTTTTGTATATTTCAGGTGAGGAATCTTTACAACAGATAAAGATGCGTGCCCAGCGGATTGGAAACTTTTCTGATAATTTGCAGTTGTTGTGTGAAACCAATTTAGAACGGATAGAACAAGTGATTGAGCGGCAGAAACCAAGTGTGGTAATCATCGACTCCATTCAGACTATGTATAACGAAGAAGTAAGTTCTGCTCCGGGTAGTGTTTCACAGGTAAGAGAATCTACCGGACGTTTGATGCAGATTGCAAAGGGAATGGGGGTTACGGTGTTTATTGTAGGCCATGTTACGAAGGAAGGAGTAGTAGCAGGTCCCCGTGTGTTAGAACATATGGTAGATACGGTACTCTATTTTGAGGGAGACCGCCATGCAGCCTATCGTATATTACGCGGAGTAAAGAATCGTTTTGGTTCTACCAATGAAATTGGTGTATTTGAGATGTGTGAAGAGGGATTACGGGAAGTAGAAAATCCGTCAGAATTTATGCTAAATGGGAAGCCGGAAGGAGCTTCTGGTTCTGTTGTGGCATGCTCTATGGAAGGTACTCGTCCGGTGCTGTTGGAGGTACAGGCGTTGGTGTGTCACAGTAGTTTTGGGATTCCACGAAGGACCGCTGCGGGAACGGACTTAAATCGTGTAAACCTTTTGATGGCAGTTTTGGAAAAAAGGGCAGGGCTTTCTATGTCAAATTGTGATGCTTATGTTAATATTGCAGGAGGTATCCGTATGAGTGAGCCTGCAATTGATTTGGGAATTGTTATGGCACTTGCTTCCAGTTTTCGGGATAAGCCTATTGATGAAAAAACTATTTGTTTTGGCGAAGTAGGTTTAAGTGGAGAAGTTCGTGCTGTAAATATGGCGCAACAGCGAGTGACAGAGGCACGAAAATTAGGATTTACAGCGTGTATTTTGCCTAAAGTATGCGTACCGACACTTACAGATACTGCTGGGATAAAAATCATTGGTGTAGAAAATATACAAGAAGCGATTGGCAGAATGTAAAAACAGGAGGCTTATTATGGAAAGAAAAGAAATTTTCGGAAAAGTTGATCATACATTATTGGCACAGACAGCTACATGGGCGGAAATTAAGCAGATTTGTGATGATGCAGTAGCCTATGGTACAGCATCTGTATGTATTCCGCCGTCCTATGTAAAAAAGGCACATGAATACTTGGGAGATAAGATGGAAGTTTGTACTGTAATTGGATTCCCGAATGGATACAATACCACGGCAGTAAAAGAATTTGAGGTGAAAGATGCCATTGCTAATGGTGCAGATGAAATTGATATGGTTATTAATTTAGGCTGGGTGAAGGATAAAAGGTTTGATTTGATAGAACAGGAAATCAAAACCTTGAAGTCCGCTTGTGGAAATAAAATTTTAAAAGTAATTATAGAAACTTGTCTGCTTACCGAAGAAGAGAAAATAAAAATGTGTGAAATTGTGACAGCGGCAGGAGCAGATTATATTAAGACGTCTACTGGATTTTCTACTAAGGGAGCTACTTTTGAGGACATAAAGTTATTCGCCGAACATGTAGGACGAGAAGTGAAAATAAAAGCAGCAGGAGGAATAGCTTCATTTGAAGATGCAGAAAAATTTGTTTCACTGGGAGCAGACCGCCTTGGAACAAGTCGAATTGTGAAACTTGCAAAAGAAGAAAGCAATACTAATATATAGAAAAGAGATGTAGAAACATGATATTAAAAAAGCCACAGATTATAGTGAAAAATAGAGAACAATTGGACGGAATACGTGAAAGTGGAAAAAGAAATATTGAGATTCTAGATACAGTGGCAGAAAAAATTCAAGAAGGAATGTCAACAGAAGACCTAGATCGTATTGTATATGAAACAACGAAAAAGTTGGGAGGGATTCCCGCTCCATTGAATTATGAAGGATTTCCGAAAAGTGTATGTACTTCTATAAATAGTCAGGTATGCCATGGGATTCCATCAGAAAAAGTGATTTTAAAATCAGGCGATATCATAAACGTAGATGTATCTACGATATACAAGGATTACTTTTCAGATTCTTCCAGAATGTTCTGTATTGGAAATGTATCAGCAGAAGCTAAAAAACTGGTAGAAGTTACGAAAGAAGCTATGGATGAAGGACTAAAACAGGTATATCCGGGAAATCGATTTGGAACTATGGGAGATGCTGTACATAAATATGCATTACAACATGGTTATACGGTGGTAAGACAAATAGGAGGACATGGAGTAGGTTTGGAATTTCATGAAGAACCATTTGTAAGTTTTGTATCAAAAGCAGGAACTGGAGCAAAGTTTGTACCGGGGATGGTATTTACTATTGAACCTATGGTAAATCAGGGGACGGATGGAATCTACATCGATGGAAATAATAACTGGACAGTATATACAATGGACGGCAAACTTTCTGCTCAGTGGGAAATCATGGTGGCAGTAACCGAAGAGGGGTACGAAATTATGGCATATTAAGGAAATTATGCTAAAATTTAAAATAATATAAAAAATACAGACAATTCAAACAATTCAACTAAAAACAGCATGAAAACTTACTTTAATTTTATTGTAGAAAGTTGTTGACACCAAACGACAAACGTGATAAGATAACATTCGTCGCTAAGAACGGCGATGAAAAATACAAATATTTAGTATTGTACAGAATAATCTGAAAAATACGAAAATATGTAAAAAAATAAAAAAGTTGTTGACAAGAGCAGATGACTGTGATAAGATATAGAAGTTGTCGCTTGAGACAACAAAACAAACAACATTGATAACTGAACAGTGAAACAACCTTGAAAGATTCTAAGAGTTTTCGCCTTTTAGAAGGCGAAAGAGTCAATAAAGACTGACAGAATTTTTGCAGGACAGCATCCAAAAGATGCGACCTTAAAACAGTAAAAGCCAGAAACAATTCTGGTTAGGAAAAACTTTTTTAGAGAGTTTGATCCTGGCTCAGGATGAACGCTGGCGGCGTGCTTAACACATGCAAGTCGAACGAAGCACTTAACTTGATTTTCTTCGGAATTGATTGTTCTGTGACTGAGTGGCGGACGGGTGAGTAACGCGTGGGTAACCTGCCTCGCACAGGGGGACAACAGCTGGAAACGGCTGCTAATACCGCATAAGCGCACAGCTTCGCATGAAGCAGTGTGAAAAACTCCGGTGGTGTGAGATGGACCCGCGTCTGATTAGCTAGTTGGTGAGGTAACGGCCCACCAAGGCGACGATCAGTAGCCGACCTGAGAGGGTGACCGGCCACATTGGGACTGAGACACGGCCCAAACTCCTACGGGAGGCAGCAGTGGGGAATATTGCACAATGGGCGAAAGCCTGATGCAGCGACGCCGCGTGAGCGAAGAAGTATTTCGGTATGTAAAGCTCTATCAGCAGGGAAGAAAATGACGGTACCTGACTAAGAAGCTCCGGCTAAATACGTGCCAGCAGCCGCGGTAATACGTATGGAGCAAGCGTTATCCGGATTTACTGGGTGTAAAGGGAGCGTAGGCGGCAGGGCAAGTCTGATGTGAAAACCCAGGGCTCAACCTTGGGACTGCATTGGAAACTGTTCGGCTGGAGTGTCGGAGAGGCAAGCGGAATTCCTAGTGTAGCGGTGAAATGCGTAGATATTAGGAGGAACACCAGTGGCGAAGGCGGCTTGCTGGACGATTACTGACGCTGAGGCTCGAAAGCGTGGGGAGCAAACAGGATTAGATACCCTGGTAGTCCACGCCGTAAACGATGAATACTAGGTGTCGGGGAGCAAAGCTCTTCGGTGCCGCAGCAAACGCAGTAAGTATTCCACCTGGGGAGTACGTTCGCAAGAATGAAACTCAAAGGAATTGACGGGGACCCGCACAAGCGGTGGAGCATGTGGTTTAATTCGAAGCAACGCGAAGAACCTTACCAAGTCTTGACATCCCAATGACCTAGTATGTAATGTACTATCTCTTCGGAGCATTGGTGACAGGTGGTGCATGGTTGTCGTCAGCTCGTGTCGTGAGATGTTGGGTTAAGTCCCGCAACGAGCGCAACCCTTATCTTTAGTAGCCAGCGGTTCGGCCGGGCACTCTAGAGAGACTGCCAGGGATAACCTGGAGGAAGGTGGGGATGACGTCAAATCATCATGCCCCTTATGACTTGGGCTACACACGTGCTACAATGGCGTAAACAAAGGGAAGCGAAGCCGTGAGGTGGAGCAAATCCCAAAAATAACGTCTCAGTTCGGATTGTAGTCTGCAACTCGACTACATGAAGCTGGAATCGCTAGTAATCGCGAATCAGAATGTCGCGGTGAATACGTTCCCGGGTCTTGTACACACCGCCCGTCACACCATGGGAGTTGGAAATGCCCGAAGTCAGTGACCCAACCGCAAGGAGGGAGCTGCCGAAGGCAGGTTCGATAACTGGGGTGAAGTCGTAACAAGGTAGCCGTATCGGAAGGTGCGGCTGGATCACCTCCTTTCTAAGGAAAATCGAGTAGAAGTTGTTTCACTGTTGAGTTATTAAGTAGAGCACTTGGTGAATCCGAGCAGAAGCGAAGGATGAAGTTAGTGCGAACTTAGTTCGAAGGAACTTAATGAGAACGAGCCTAAGGCGAAGGTCGAATTTAGTGAATCGAACTTCCTTATAAAAACTTAATGACAGGAATTTCTGGTGGTGATGCGCTTAGGGGACACACCCGTTCCCATCCCGAACACGATGGTTAAGACCTAAGCGGCCGATGGTACTATGCTGGAGACGGCATGGGAGAGCAGGTGGCTGCCAGATTACAAACGGGGGCGTAGCTCAGTTGGGAGAGCACCTGCCTTGCAAGCAGGGGGTCAAGAGTTCGAATCTCTCCGTCTCCATTCGTTAGAGGTGCCTGGCGATTCCGGGAAAGACTTCTAACAGAAATGTACCTTGAAAAGTTCACATAGAAAGATTGATGATAAGATTCAAGACATCAAACATCCGAGAATAACAAGTATCAAAGATACGAGCATCGAAAGATGCGGACCCGCGATGACAACGCTATGTCAGCGCGTAAAAGAGGTCAAGCAAATAAGAGCGCAGGGTGGATGCCTTGGCACTAAGAGCCGATGAAAGACGTGATAAGCTGCGAAAAGCTTCGGAGAGGAGCAAATATCCTATGACCCGGAGATATCTGAATGGGGAAACCCGGCTGGAGAGACTCCAGTCATCCATACGCCAATCCATAACGTATGGAAGGGAACCCGGTGAACTGAAACATCTAAGTAGCCGGAGGAAGAGAAAGAAACATCGATTTCGTAAGTAGCGGCGAGCGAACGCGAAAGAGCCCAAACCGGAATGCGTGCATTCCGGGGTTCGGACCGCATAATTGATTCAACGAGTTTAGCAGAATGGTTTTGGGAAAGCCAGCCAGAGAGGGTGAAAGCCCCGTAAGCGAAAAATAAGTTGACATGGCGGTATCCAGAGTACATCGAGACACGAGAAACCTTGATGGAATGAGCGGGGACCACCCCGTAAGGCTAAATACTCCTTAGTGACCGATAGCGCATAGTACTGTGAAGGAAAGGTGAAAAGAACCCCGGGAGGGGAGTGAAAGAGAACCTGAAACCCTGTGTTTACAAGCTGTGGAACATCCTTATGTGGTGAACCGCGTACTTTTTGTAGAACGGTCCGGCGAGTTACGTCATCTGGCAAGGTTAAGGACTGAAGGTCTGGAGCCGAAGGGAAACCAAGTCTTAATAGGGCGATTAAGTCAGATGGAGTAGACCCGAAACCGGGTGATCTACCCATGTCCAGGTTGAAGTTGCCGTAAAAGGCAATGGAGGACCGAACGCACATCCGTTGAAAAGGGTGGCGATGAGGTGTGGGTAGGGGAGAAATTCCAATCGAACCCGGAGATAGCTGGTTCTCCTCGAAATAGCTTTAGGGCTAGCCTCATGAGAGTCTGCTGGAGGTAGAGCACTGAATTTCCTAGGGGGCGTCAAAGCTTACCGAAGAATATCAAACTCCGAATGCCAGTCAGATGATTCATGGGAGTCAGACTATACGAGATAAGTTGGATAGTCAAAAGGGAAAGAGCCCAGACCACCGGCTAAGGTCCCAAAGTGCATGTTAAGTGGAAAAGGATGTGGGATTTCGAAGACAACTAGGATGTTGGCTCAGAAGCAGCCATTCATTCAAAGAGTGCGTAACAGCTCACTAGTCGAGAGGTCCTGCGCCGAAAATGTCCGGGGCTAAAACATGACACCGAAGCCGTGGGATGTATTTATACATCGGTAGAGGAGCATTGCTGACGCGACGAAGCAGTACCGAAAGGAGCTGTGGAGTGTCAGGAAGAGAGAATGCCGGAATGAGTAGCGAGAGGAAGGTGAGAATCCTTCCGGCCGAATATCCAAGGTTTCCAGAGTAAAGCTGATCTGCTCTGGGGAAGTCGGGACCTAAGGCGAGGTCGAAAGACGTAGTCGATGGACAACAGGTTGATATTCCTGTACTGCAGTATAACAGAACTGTGGGGACGTATGTGGAAAGCATGAGCCGGGAATGGAAAGACCGGTACAAGCGAGGTAGGAGTTAAGTTGGCAAATCCGCTTAGCAATCCGAAGACGTGATGTGGAGCGAACTAAAGTAGCGAAGCATGTGAGCCATGTACCAAGAAAAGCCGCTATTGTTTATACTGTACCCGTACCGTAAACCGACACAGGTGGATGAGGAGAGAATCCTAAGGCCGACGGGAGAAGCATTGTTAAGGAACTCGGCAAAATGACCCCGTAACTTCGGGAGAAGGGGTGCCCATCTTTGATGGGCCGCAGAGAATAGGCTCAAGCAACTGTTTAGCAAAAACACAGGTCTATGCAAAACCGAAAGGTGAGGTATATGGGCTGACGCCTGCCCGGTGCTGGAAGGTTAAGAGGAGAGGTTAGCGCAAGCGAAGCTTTGAATTTAAGCCCCAGTAAACGGCGGCCGTAACTATAACGGTCCTAAGGTAGCGAAATTCCTTGTCGGGTAAGTTCCGACCCGCACGAAAGGCGTAATGATTTGAGCACTGTCTCGACAATGCACCCGGTGAAATTGAAGTACCAGTGAAGATGCTGGTTACCCGCGCCAGGACGGAAAGACCCCATGGAGCTTTACTCCAGTTTGGTACTGGGATTCGGTACTGCATGTACAGGATAGGTGGGAGGCTTAGAAGTTGGAACGCCAGTTTCAATGGAGCCACTGTTGGGATACCACCCTTGCAGTATTGGATTTCTAACCAGCCGCCGTGATCCGGCGGTGGGACAATGCCAGGCGGGGAGTTTGACTGGGGCGGTCGCCTCCGAAAGGGTATCGGAGGCGCTCAAAGGTTCCCTCAGAATGGTCGGAAACCATTTGTAGAGTGCAAAGGCAGAAGGGAGCTTGACTGCGACACCGACGGGTGGAGCAGGTAGGAAACTAGGACTTAGTGATCCGGTGGTATAAAGTGGGATTGCCATCGCTCAACGGATAAAAGCTACCCTGGGGATAACAGGCTTATCACTCCCAAGAGTTCACATCGACGGAGTGGTTTGGCACCTCGATGTCGGCTCATCGCATCCTGGGGCTGTAGCAGGTCCCAAGGGTTGGGCTGTTCGCCCATTAAAGCGGTACGCGAGCTGGGTTCAGAACGTCGTGAGACAGTTCGGTCCCTATCCGGCGCGGGCGTAGGATATTTGAGAGGAGCTGTCCTTAGTACGAGAGGACCGGGATGGACGGACCACTGGTGTATCTGTTGGCATACCAATGCCATGGCAGAGTAGCCAAGTCCGGAAGGGATAAACGCTGAAGGCATCTAAGCGTGAAGCCCCCCTCAAGATGAGATATCCCATTCTTAGGAAGTAAGACCCCTTGAAGAGTACAAGGTAGATAGGGCAGAGGTGGAAGTGCAGTAATGCATGTAGCTGACTGTTACTAATCGGTCGAGGGCTTGACCAAGAACGGATGAAGATTTCTGTGTGAACTTTTTAAGGTATATGTAAAAAGTTATTGACAGAATAGATAAGTTCCACGTATAATATTACGTGGAATGTCTCATATGTAAAGGGGAATCATACAGCGGCAGTATTGCGGTCTCCAAAACCGTTCACGGGGGTTCGAATCCCTCTTCCCCTGCTCAAGCTGAGAGTACTTTACTCTCAGTTTTTTTGTGCGCTTAAATATTTGTTTCCCCTTTGCTTATAACACTTTTTATAGAAGAAAATGTTGCGTGAAATATTTACAGATAATGATGGATATGTTATCATAAAATAAATAAAAATTTGAAAGAAATGGGATGAAGCATATGTTAGCAGTTCTAATTGGCGGAGTAGTTTTGATTGCAGTCATTATTGCAGTAGTGGCTTCTGTTGCAGGGGCAGTAGCTGGTGTGGTAGATGAGGATGACTCAGAAGATTAGACAAGTATCGGAATAAAAATGTATTTTATAATGCAGAATAATAAAGACGTCACAGGATGATATTTTTTGTATCTTGTGACGTCTTTATATATTAAATTATTTTTTTATTTATTTGTTCTTGCGGTAAGCATCTTTGGCGGAATTCCATACCTCCTGGAAGGTGACACCGTGTTCTTTGGCAGCTTTGGCGACATCATCGTATTCGGGTTTGAATTTGTGGATACCATAACCGGAGTTAACCTTGATGGTAATGTTACCAAAAGGTGTAGAAACTTTTTCGTAAGAGGCATCCAGAATACGGCGGTAGCAAGGATGAATTCGGATTCCACGAGTGGTGGTATGTTCCAGAAGTAAGCGGCTGAAAATACTTTCTTGTTCCATGTTACAAAGGCAAGTTAATAGAAGACCGGAGCGATTTTTTTTCATGTGGACCGGAGTAGTAAATACATCTAGTGCACCTGCATCGAAAAGTACGTCTATAGCATAAGAAACAGCCTCTGGGGTCATATCATCCAAATTGCAGGATAACTCTAAAATCTGATCTAAATTATGAAATCCCTCTGTATAAAAATCTGGATGAGTTTCAGAATCATTTGAAACAGAAACAGTACTAGTAGGTTGAATATGCGGTAATTGCCGTTTTGTTGGAACCGGCATGATGTCCATATCACCAGAAAAAATCCGCAAACAGTTAGCGGTAGGAAAGTCTTTTGTACCCATGCCATAACCGGTTTTTTGTACAGTCATAGGTGGCATAGGAAGAAATTGTCCAACAAAATGTTTTAAAAGAGCTGCGCCTGTAGGAGTACACAATTCACCGTCGATAGTGCCGCTGTAAATAGGAACTCCTTGAAGAATTTCAGCAGTTGCAGGAGCTGGAACAGGAAGAATTCCGTGAGCACACGGAACAGTACCGCTGCCAACATGAACTGGAGAAGCAAGAATTTGTTCCGGTGCCAAAAGGTCTAGTAAGATGCAGCATCCTACAACATCCATTACTGCGTCTAGAGTGCCGACTTCATGAAAATGAATCTGCTGAATATCAGTGTGATGAACAGAGCTTTCGGCATCTCCAATTAATGTATAGATTGCTTTTGCATGTTCCTTTACTCGTGAAGAGATAGAAAGAGAGTCAATTTGTGCTAAAATTTCCGGATAACTAGTATGGGAATCCTCATTTTTTACATAAATGGAAACGTCCATTTTAGTTCCATAAATCCCACATTTTTCACAAGAAGAAGCAGTTAGAGAAATATTCTGGGAAAGCAGATGATTCATAGTATCCAGAAAGTCCTCCTGTTGTGCTGGCTCTAAAAGTTCGTAAAGTGCTCCCATGAGCATGTCCCCAGCAGCACCCATGCTGCAATCAATAAAAAGTGTTTTCATTTTGCATTACCTCCTAGTCAATCCCATTTCTTGTGGGCGTCAATTATTTTTTTACAGCATATAGTATTTTATGATAAGAAATATTATAGAATCTTATCAATAATTAGTCAAGGAATGAGAAGTGCCAAAAACTGTATAAATGAATAAAAACAGGAGAATAATAGTAGAAATAAAAAACAAATTGACGAAGAAAATAGGAATTATTCCTGATAAAACAAAAAAGTTTGCGTGTTTAAAACAGAAAATTCGACAAGAATTTACTTAATAAGCAGTAAAAATCAACGCTTTAATGCGGTAAATTTTACCTCCAAATGTTGACAAATTATAAAAAGATGATATAATTGCTTCATGTTCGATGGGGGCATGTAGAAAGGATTGAAGAAAATGAATGAAAGAATCATTAAATTAACAGATGCAGAAGAGGTACAAGATTTTGTACGCGCCGCTGGTCACTGTGACTTCGATATCGACATATCCTATCAGCGTATTGTAATTGATGCAAAGTCGATTTTAGGAGTTATGGGCCTTGGAATGGAAAGGGAACTGACAGTAAAGTACGGCGGAGAAGATTTTGAATTTGAAAATGTATTGAGTAAGTACAGTGTAGCTTAAACTGGGACATGTAAAGATAGACAAAAGAGAAGAAAAGATGCATAATAAAGTTATTATGCATCTTTTTTGTATATACAGAAATATTTGAGATAGAAATATGAGGACAGAATATGGAACAAGTAAAGATTTCAGTAAGGAATCTGGTGGAGTTTGTACTGCGTTCAGGAGATATTGACAACCGAAGGGGAAAAGGGCTTCAGAAGGAAGCAATGCAGGAGGGAAGCAGAATTCATCGGAAGATTCAGAGAAGAATGGGAGCATCTTATCAGCCGGAAGTTCCTCTGAAGATAGAAATGCAAAAGGATAGATACCAGCTCATTGTGGAGGGGCGAGCAGATGGTATTATTATAGAAGAAACAGGAGTTACAATAGATGAAATAAAGGGTGTCTATATGGACATTCATGCCATGGAATCACCGGTAGAGGTTCATTTGGCACAGGCAAAATGTTATGCTTATATTTTTGCATTGAAGGAAGAATTAGAAGAAATCAGTGTTCAAATGACTTACTGCAATTTGGATACGGAGGAAATTCGAAGATTTAAAGAAACATATTCTTTTGAGGAAATTAATACATGGTTTGAAATGGTAATAAAGTTATATGAGAAATGGGCTGATTTCCAATATGAAGCAAGAATAGAGAGGAATGCATCTATTGCTAAATTGGAATTCCCATATCCTTATCGAGAAGGACAGAGGGAATTGGCAGCAGGGGTGTATCGTACGATAAAACGAGAAAAAAATCTTTTTATCCAGGCACCTACGGGAACCGGAAAAACCATTACAACTGTTTTCCCGGCAGTAAAGGCAGTGGGAGAGGAGTTGGCAGATAAGATATTTTATCTTACAGCGAAGACCATTACCCGAACAGTGGCAAAAGAGGCGTTTGACCTACTTCGTAGTCATGGATATTTGGGGCGTGTCATTACCATTACAGCCAAGGAAAAATTGTGCATGTGTGAGGAGATGGATTGCAATCCGGTACATTGTCCGTATGCAGAAGGGCATTATGACAGGGTAAATGAGGCGGTATTTAACCTTATTAATCGCGAGAGGGATATTACAAGAGAGGTTCTGATAGAGCAGGCAGAAGAATTTCGGGTATGTCCTTTTGAACTGTGTCTGGACACAACTCTTTGGGTAGATGATATTATTTGTGATTACAATTATGTGTTTGACCCTAATGTTTATTTGAAGCGTTTTTTTGCAGAGGGGGTAAAGGGAGATTATCTTTTTCTGATTGATGAAGCACATAATTTGGTAGAGCGTGGCAGGGAGATGTACAGCGCGGTTCTTTATAAAGAAGATTTTCTCAAAATGAAGAAAATCATGAAGGAATACAGTCGGAAATGTGTAAAAGCTTTTGATAAATGCAACACGCATTTGTTGGAGTTAAAGCGGGAATGTGAAAATTATGAGATATTGGATAATATCGGGGCACTGATTTTTGCATTGATGCAGTTAGGTGCGGCGTTGGAGGAATTTTTCTTAAAGGATATTTCTTTTCCGGAGAAAAAAGAGGTACAGGATTTTTATCTGGAGTTACGGCATTTTCTGAATATGTATGAGAGAGTAGACGAAAATTATGTGATTTACACGGAGCATGAAGCAGATGGAAGATTTAAGTTAAAACTTTACTGTGTGGATACGGCGGTAAATTTGCAGGAATGCCTGGATAAAGGAAGAAGCACCATATTTTTCTCAGCAACCTTGTTGCCGATTCAGTATTATAAAAAGCTGCTGAGTACAAAAGAAGATAATTATGCGGTATATGCCAAAACGGTATTTTCAAAGGAACAGAGGCTATTAGTGATTGGAACAGATGTCAGTAGTAAATATACCAGAAGAAATGATATCGAATTTACTAAAATTGCTAAGTATATTTATGAAACTGCCAAGGGAAGAAAAGGAAATTATATGGCATTTTTTCCTTCCTATAAAATGATGGAGCAGGTGCTTCAAAAGTTCTATGCATTGAATCTGGGAGAAATGGAGTGTGTGGTGCAGGAAACAGGAATGCGGGAGCAGGAACGAGAGGAATTTTTGGAAAGTTTCCGTGTAGAACGTGAGAACACACTGGTTGGTTTCTGCGTTATGGGCGGAATTTTCTCGGAAGGAATCGATTTAAAAAATGAGGCTTTGATAGGAGCTATTATTGTAGGAACAGGATTACCGCAAATTAGTAACGAACGTGAAATTTTGAAAAATTATTATGATAAACGTTATGGGGAGGGTTTTGACTATGCATTTCGTTACCCGGGGATGAACAAGGTATTGCAATCTGCCGGAAGAGTTATTCGCACCATGGAGGATAAGGGAGTTATTGTGTTATTGGATGAGCGTTTTTTACAGCGAGAGTATTTGCGGATGTTTCCAAAAGAGTGGGAAGATTATGAGACGGTTACAGTAGAAAGTGTACAGGAAAAAGTAAAAAAATTCTGGAGTGATTAAGAAAAAGTCACTCCAGAATTTTTAGGCATTTACATCCGGAAGAAGTTTCAAAAATTCTTCCGTAGAAGCAGAGACCGGAAGTACAGGGTTGATGGCTGCTACCAATTGTCGTTCCGGTAGTTTTTCTTTGGTCTGTAAAACATACAGTTCCGGGCTATCCTTAGAAAGGCAATAATCTGGGATAAAGGCAATGCCAAGTCCGATTTTGGCAAGGTCGATAAGCAAGTCATTACTGCTTAATTCTACCTCAGGAATCAACTCTAACTGGTGCTGAAGAAAAATGTTGTGCAAAAATTCACTGGTAGTACTTTTGCGATCTAACATCAGAATTGGATATTGATTCAACTCGGAAAATGGAATTTCCTGTTGCTTTAAGTTAAAGTAGGCAGGATTGGCAATAAATACATCCCGGAAAGTAGAAACGGTCTTTTGAATATAAGAGCCATTCATATGGGAGTTCGGATAGTTGGTTACAATTAGGTCCACTTTGCCTTGTTCCAGTAAAGATACACAGTTTAGAGAAGTTGCGTTTGTAACCTTAATAGGTACATTTGGAAATTTTTTGTGGAACTGCTTGATATAGGGAACCAGAAAGTAACGGCAGATAGTGTCGCTGGCTCCTATGTGAAGCTGTCCAAGGCCAAGGGTATTGGCATCTAACAGTTGATTTTCTCCACGCTGAATCAGATTCATGGCAGGTTCAATATGTTTTAACAGTATCTGACCGGCAGGAGTTAACTGAACTTTTTTTGTGCTGCGGATAAACAATGGCTGTTCCAGTTTTTTCTCAAGAGTCTTAATGGACTGAGAGACCGCTGATTGAGAGATAAAAAGTTTTTTGGAAGCTTCAGAAAAACTTAAGGAAGAAGCTACATAATAAAACACCTTGTATAATTCATAATTAATATCCATAGATATACCTCGTTCTTTTTTTATAAATACAACTACTTTAATTATAAGCGTAAGTTATAAGTATGTCAATCATGATGGAAACTTATAAATCAAAAGATAAAAATTAATAATACTTATAAAAGAAATTAAATATATTAATTATACTAATTATAGCATCCTATGCTATACTATAAATGTAAAACAGAAAGAAAATTTGTTTCATTATATTTCAGGAGGTATTTATGAGCAACGTAAGACGTGTATTTGTGGAAAAGAAGCCTGCATTTGCAATTCAGGCAAAAGAATTGCAGTCTGAAATCAAAAGTTATCTTGGAATTAAGACCGTAACGAATGTACGTGTGTTAATCCGCTATGATATTGAAAATATTTCAGAGGAGACTTATAAGAAAGCATTAATGACTGTTTTCTGTGAGCCACCTGTGGATGATGTATATGAAGAAACATTTGAACTGGGAAATGCAAAAACATTTAGCGTAGAGTTTTTACCGGGACAGTTCGACCAGCGCGCTGACTCTGCTGAGCAGTGTGTGAAGTTGTTAAATGAGAATGAAGAACCGATTATTCGTTCTGCAACTACATATGTTATTGAAGGTGAGATTGATGATGCACAGTTAGAGGCAATTAAGAAACACTGTATCAATCCGGTAGATTCCAGAGAAACAGATCTTGTGAAACCGGAGACTTTGGTACAGAAGTTTGATGAGCCGGAAGACGTACAGATTTTTGATGGATTTAAAAGTATGCCGGAAGCTGAGTTAAAGGAATTATATGATTCTTTGGGACTTGCTATGACATTTAAGGATTTCCTTCATATTCAGAACTATTTTAAGAATGAGGAAAAACGTGATCCTTCTATGACAGAAATTCGTGTATTGGATACTTATTGGTCTGACCATTGTCGTCATACCACATTCTCTACCGAATTAAAGGATGTAGCATTTGGTGATGGTTTCTATAAGAAGCCAATGGAAGAAACTTATGAGGATTACCTGAATACTCATAAGGAGTTATATAAAGGAAGAGACGATAAGTTTGTCTGCTTAATGGATATTGCTTTGATGGCTATGAAGCGTCTGAAAAAGGAAGGCAAACTGGATGATCAGGAAGAATCTGATGAAATTAACGCATGTTCTATTGTCGTTCCGGTAGAAGTAGACGGAAAGACAGAAGAGTGGTTAGTAAACTTTAAGAATGAAACACATAACCATCCGACTGAAATTGAGCCTTTCGGTGGTGCAGCAACCTGTCTTGGTGGAGCAATCCGTGACCCATTGTCCGGACGTACTTATGTATATCAGGCAATGCGTGTAACAGGTGCCGCAGACCCGACAGTATCTGTAAAAGATACGATGGAAGGAAAATTGCCACAGAAGAAGTTGGTGCGTGAGGCAGCGCATGGATATAGTTCTTATGGTAACCAGATTGGTCTTGCAACCGGATATGTTAAGGAAATATATCATCCGGATTATGTTGCAAAACGTATGGAAATCGGTGCCGTTATGGGTGCAGCTCCAAGACGTGCTGTTCAGAGACTGACTTCTGATCCGGGCGATAAGATTATTCTTTTAGGTGGACGTACCGGACGTGACGGAATCGGTGGTGCAACCGGTTCTTCCAAAGCACATAACACAGAATCTACTTCTGTATGTGGTGCAGAAGTACAGAAAGGAAATCCTCCTACAGAGCGTAAGATTCAGCGTTTGTTCCGTAGAGAAGAAGTGGCTCATATTATTAAGAAATGTAACGACTTTGGTGCAGGTGGAGTTTCTGTTGCTATCGGAGAATTGGCAGACGGACTTCGCGTACAGTTAGACAAGGTTCCAAAGAAATATGCTGGTCTGGATGGAACAGAAATTGCTATTTCTGAATCTCAGGAACGTATGGCAGTTGTTATTGCACCGGAAGATGTTGAGAAGTTCTTAAATTATGCAAAAGAAGAAAATTTAGAGGCAGTTGAAGTTGCTGTAGTAACGGAAGAACCAAGACTGGTATTAGAGTGGAGAGGAAAGGAAATCGTAAACATTTCCAGAGCATTCCTTGATACCAACGGAGCACATCAGGAAACAAAAGTTGCAGTGGACATTCCGGTAAAAGAAGACAACTTCTTTGAAAAGAAGGAAGTTGCAGGCGTGGAAGAAGCATTGAAAGCCGGTGATGTAAAGAAAGCTTGGATGACCACTTTGGCAGACTTAAATGTATGCTCTCAGAAGGGATTGGTAGAGAGATTTGACGGTTCCATCGGAGCAGGAAGTGTGTTCATGCCTTATGGTGGACGTTATCAGTTGACAGAGACCCAGAGTATGGTTGCAAAGCTTCCGGTTATGACTGGAAAATGTGATGCGGTTACTATGATGTCCTATGGATTTGATCCATACTTGTCTTCCTGGAGCCCATATCATGGAGCAGTTTATGCAGTATTAGAGTCTGTAGCAAGAATTGTTGCAGCAGGTGGTGACTACAAGAAGATTCGCTTTACCTTCCAGGAATACTTCCGCAGAATGAGCGAAAATCCACATCGTTGGAGTCAGCCATTTGCAGCATTATTAGGAGCATACAGTGCACAGATTGGATTTGGACTTCCTTCCATTGGAGGAAAAGATTCCATGTCCGGAAGCTTTAACGAAATCGATGTACCTCCTACACTGGTTTCTTTTGCAGTGGATGTGGCAAAAGAACAGGATATTATCACACCTGAATTGAAGAAGGCCGGCAATAAGATTATGAACTTCAAGATTGCCAAGGATGAGTATGACTTACCGGATTATGCACAGGTAATGAAGTTATATGATGCGATTCATGAGTTAATTCAGAAGAAAGCGATTGTATCCGCTTACGCCTTAGACGGAAAGGGTGTTGCAGCAGCCGTAAGTAAGATGGCATTCGGTAATAAATTAGGTGTTACCATTGACAGCGATGCATGCAAGAACTGTATGTTTGCACCTCGTTTTGGTAATCTGGTAGCAGAAGTTCCGGCAGATAAGGTTGCATTGGTAGAAGAAACAGTTGCAGCAGCTATGAAGGAATTTGCAAAGGGTTGTGATAGCTGTGGCTGCGATGCATACTGCAAGGTAATCGGTGAAGTAAATGATGTTCAGAAGTTTATCTATGGTGATATGGAAATCACTATGGAGGAAGCTTTGAATGCATGGACAGGTACTTTGGAAAAGGTATTCCCGACCGTAGCAGTAGAAGGAAAAGAAGAAGTTAAGACAGATGTATTTAAGGCAGATAGCATTTACGTTTGCAAGAATAAAGTAGCAAAGCCAACCGTATTTATTCCGGTATTCCCGGGAACCAACTGTGAATACGATAGTGCGAAGGCATTTGAGCGTGCAGGAGCAAATGCAATCGTTAAGGTATTTAAGAACTTGAATGCAGCAGATATCCGTGATTCTGTAGATGAATTTGTAAAGGCAATTGAGCAGTCTCAGATTATCATGTTCCCAGGTGGATTCTCCGCAGGAGATGAACCGGAAGGAAGTGCTAAGTTCTTTGCAACTGCATTCCGTAATGCAAAGATGACAGAAGCAGTGAACAAGCTCTTACAGGAGCGTGACGGATTGATGTTAGGTATCTGTAACGGATTTCAGGCATTGATTAAGTTAGGTTTAGTACCGTATGGTGAAATCAGACAGCAGACAGAAGATTCACCGACATTGACCTACAACACCATTGGTCGCCACATCTCCAAGATGGTTTACACCAAAGTGGTAACCAACAAGTCCCCATGGTTGGCACAGGCAGAGTTAGGAAAGACCTATTGTAACCCTGCATCCCACGGAGAAGGACGTTTCGTTGCACCGAAGGAATGGTTGGATAAACTGTTTGCAAACGGACAGGTAGCAACCCAGTATGTAAATGAAGCTGGACAGCCTACTATGGACGAAGAGTGGAACGTAAACGGTTCCTACATGGCAATCGAAGGTATCACCAGCCCGGATGGACGTGTGCTTGGTAAGATGGCTCACTCCGAGCGTAGAGGAGACAGCGTAGCTGTTAATATTTACGGAGAGCAGGATATGAAGATATTCGAAAGCGGAGTTGCTTACTTTAAGTAGGAATTGAGAATAAAAGAAATTTTTAAAGACCTTGTAGAGGAGAGAATCCTTTCTACAAGGTCTTTTTAGCTAAAATCATTGATGAAATCCGTTTTTCAATGATGGAAGCAACACCATCTTCGTCATTGGAAGGAGCAATTTCATCTGCCTCTGCTTTTACATGTTCTGGTGCATTTGCCATTGCAATGCCAAGACCAGCGGCTTTAATAATGTCTAAATCATTTTCGCTGTCCCCACAGGCAAGAGTTTGCTCTATGGGAATATTCAGATAATCACATAGGAAAGCAAGTCCTTTTGCCTTGGAAATGTCTTTTCTGGTGAATTCCAGATTACCAAAACCACCGGAGAGATAGCATACATCGGGATAACGGTCTAAAATTTTCATAGCCTTGTCTCGATAGAGAATAGTACTGTCTTCTGTAACCGGAAAGTTCATAGTAACTTTTTGGACATCCTGCTTTTCGTTACGGAGTAATTCTGTAATATTAGGAATAAGTGTTCTGGTGGATAAAATGTATTCTTTCAATTCTTTTGGAAGGTGCGTTGCAGTTTCAATGACTTTTTTACATACTTCGGGAGTGTAAGCACTTCCATGTAGGAATAAATCCATGTGTATTGGAAGGGTTAGCAGTTCATCGACCAGATCTGCGGTTTCCTTCCAGGGCATACAATTTTCCAAAAGACATTCCTTCTCAGGAACCTTGTAGACAGCGGCTCCATTGGTAGTAATGGCATATTGGATGCCGAGTTCTTTCATATCTTCTAGAGGAAGGCCACTATATGGTCTTCCGGTAGCAATGACAAAAGTGGTACCGGCGTTAGAAGCTGCTTTAATAGCTTGTTTATTTTTATCAGAAATTAAACTTTTGGAATTAAAGAGAGTTCCATCTAAGTCAAGTGCTGCAAGTAGAATTCGGTTTTTCATAAGATACCTCCAGGCGATATAAATACGTTTATTACGTTAGATAGTATAACATGAAAAAGGAAAGAGTTGTTGGAATAAAAGAAAAAAAGAAAAAAATGAAAAAATTACAAAAATTTTGAAAAAAGGGGTTGACTTTGTCACCAGATAATTATATAATAGTCAAGCAGTCGTCAAGAACGACAGAAAAAATATGGGATCTTAGCTCAGCTGGGAGAGCATCTGCCTTACAAGCAGAGGGTCACAGGTTCGAGCCCTGTAGGTCCCATATATATTGAAAATGGCGGAATAGCTCAGTTGGCGAGAGCACACGGTTCATACCCGTGGTGTCGGGGGTTCAAATCCCTCTTCCGCTACGAAAGAAAGCCTCGGAAAATTATTTTTCCGAGGCTTTATAAAAAATAGCAAAAATAAATTACAGAGGGGGAAACGGGGGTGACAGAGCAGGAAATAAAAAGTAATATACGGTATAATGAAGAGTTAGTAGAGTCTTATCAGGGTCAGATGAGAGAACTGGAAGAACAAATAAGTAGTCTGGAATGTTTGAAAAATAAATTCACAACACTCCAGACTAATTTTGGTTCAAGGCAAGATGCGAGAAAACGCTGTTTGTCAAGTGTTTCTAGTAGAGTATCACAAATAAAGATTGCATCACGTTATTATTCAGGAATGAATGATTTGCTTAATGGGACTGAGTTTATAAATGCGTATAATGGTCTAGAAGATGCAAAAGGTACTATTACCAGAGAATTAGATAGAATTTATATGCAATTAGATGATTTATCAGGAAAATTAAATTATCGGACACAGAGAATTACATATTGGAGGACACAACTAAGAAACTTGTAGTATAAGTAAGGGATAAGGAGAAGAAAAAATGGCAGAAAACGAATTAGTAATTGATGATGATTATTGTAAAAGTATGGGAAATTATTTTTACGCTCAGGGGCAAACATTGAATACCATGGTGAAAGATTATATTGCAGCAGTAGAAAAGGTTAGGAGTAATGCAATAAAAGAAGGTGAAGTGGCAGAGGCATTAGATGTTTATATTACATATGTAAAAAAACTGGATGAGCAAATAGAAGAGATTTCTGTTATTGCCCAAAATCAGGTAAATGATTTTTTGACTCAGGTAGATAATGCCGATGAGTATCTTTTTTAGGGAGGTTATAATATGGGGAAGATTAACATTGATGTTGATGCGTTAGATAGTTCGATTTCAGAGCTTAAAGCGTTAAAGAGTAACTGGCTAAATAATGAAGTGAATGCTCCGACAGTAGTAGGTGGCGGCGGTACTGTGAGTCAGTTGGAAGAGATTGCCAGACTGTATGTAGGTTTGAATATGCGGATGTGTGGATTAATGTCCAGTACAATATCATTTTTAGAGAATACCAGGCAGAATTACGTGGAAAGCGATCAGGCAGTGGCAACGAAAATGAAGAGGGAACAATAGTATAAGAAGGGGATAAAAATATGAAACGGGATTTTTCAGAAACATCGAAACAGGAATTAATTAGTTTGGTTTCTCAGGTTGAAAGTGAAAAATGGTGTGATTTTACAGATTGGGTTGGAGATCGATGGTATGATTTTGAATCATGGATAGGAACATTGGATATTCAGCATTATATCAATGACGTAAATGCATATCATAAAAAAGTAATTGATAAAAATAATACAACAATTTAAGAAATTGAGAATATCTTTAATGAGGTAAAAGAGGTGGATTCCAGCTATGCAGTGAGGATGTCAGCATGCAAGAACCAGTTAGAATCTATCACAAATCTAATTATAGAATTGAATCAGATTATAGAGCCGACGATGGGATTGTTTAGCATCGACCAGATTAATGGAAGATTATCATCATATTTTACAGATTATGAGAAAACAAAGGAAATTCTACTGATTTTAAGTCAAAATGGACTGACACAAGAAGATATAGAGAATTTAGATGAAGAAGAGTTAAGAAATGTTTTGAGTAGAGTGATTTCAGGTGTGATTGATGTGCTTCCGAATATTAAAGTTGGAGAGAAGATAGAAATTCCAATTGGTCCGGATGTAACCCTCTATTATTCTGTATCAGGAAAATATGATAATGATTCTGATATTGACATTGATTTAGTGATAAGTGATCAGAGACTGAAACTTAAGGAGATTTCAGGTTCTGGTAAGATTGGTGATAATATAGAAATTGGTGGGGAGTTATTGGGGGGAGATGTAGAAGTTTCTGCGGAGACGGATAAAGGTGCTATAAAATTTGGGGCTAATGGTACTTGTGAAGGAATGGCAACGTATACAGATGGAGATACGACATATACTGTAAAAACATCATTTTCTTTTGAAAAAGTAATTTTTGAGGAATCTGTAGCAACAGAAATTGGAAAAGGAACTATTACCTCTACAATTGGTATTGAGAAAACCAATGATAATGGTTGGACTCCATCACCAGTTCCAGTATATGAACCAGAAGTAGTTGAGATACCTAAGATTGAAAATACGGATGATGATTGGGAGACTGTTGTATTTGCAATAGGAGGAATCATGTTTGTAGGAGGCCTCATATTTGCGATACCGACAGGAGGAACATCTTTGGGATTATGTGTGTTGTAAGGAGTTATTATGAGAAGAAAATATATGAATAACAGTTGTATTTTAATATTGGTACTTGCACTTTGCATTTCAGGTTGTGGATATAGTCAAACACAAGATGAAAATATAGAGGTTAAGAACAGTGTTGTTAGCAAGAAGAACGAAGAAGATATTATTAAGGTGAATTTTGATCTCAAATTTATTAACATTTCAGGAAAGACAGCTGAGGAAACAGTAGAAGAAATTAAAGATGGTGGGAATTGTCTTGATGTTTATAAAAATGAAGATGGAACTGTAACAGTAGAAATCACCAAAGAACAACAAGAATATTGGATTACTTCGCGAGGAGAATTATTGGAAGAGTTACAGGAACAGTTTAAAGAATATGATGAGAACTATCGTTTAGAGCATAATGATTCTTATACCCAAGTGGATGCTTATTATAATCTCGAACTTCCTGCGGATAAAGCAATTGTTTATGTAAGATATGCTGAATTCCTATGTGCATCATATCAATTGTTTTCAGGAATAGAAAATGAAGGCTGGAAAGTAACAATCAATGTTTATAATTCAGACACAGGAAAGTTGGTAAAAACTGGAGATAGTGATGTTGATTTAGAATACGACAATTCTGATTGGGAGGCAAGTAAATAGGGAGAGATTAACTTATGAGAAAAAAGTGGATAGATAGGATAGGTCTAGTACTGCTGGCGTTTGTACTTTGCATATCAAATGTAGGATGTGGTCAGCGGAAAAGCACGGAGAAAGAATTAAAAATTGAGGATAGTTCTGGACAGAAAGAAGAAAGCCAAGATGATATTGTTAAAGTAGAACTATCTCAAAAAACACTCAATATTTCAGGAAAGTCAGCGGAAGAAACCATTTAGGAACTGAAAGACGGTGGGAATTGCCTTGATATTTATGAAAATGAAGATGGAACCATAACAGTGGAAATTAATAAAAGGCAACAAGAATATTGGCTAACTTCAAGAGGGGAATTGCTGGAAGAATTACAAGAACAGTTAAAGGGATATGACGAGAATTATCGTTTAGAACATAATGATTCATATACGCAGGTGGATGTTTATTATAATCAGGAACTTCCGTGGGATAAAGCAGGAAGTTATGTTGTTTATGCTGAATGGTTATGTGCCTCTTACCAATTGTTTTCAGGTGTAGGAAGTGATGATTGGAGAGTGGCTATCAACATTTACAATTCAGATACAGGAAAGTTAGTAAAGAGCGGAAGTAGTGATGCAAGTTTAACATATGATGACTCTGATTGTGAGGCAAGTAAATAGAATGGAAAAGATATTATATGAAGGTATAAATGTGAGATTGCCGGATGAATTCAGGACTATGACAGAAGAAGAAGTCCGAACGTATTATAATAATATTACATTTGATTGTGTATTTATAGAACCGGAGAAAAAAGCAGTTTTAGGTATTGTAAAAAACAATAATGAATTGGAAAAAGAGCAGGTTGGCAAGAGGATTGCAGAGTATCAAAGTAGTTATGCGCGTATGGCTCCAGGATTTGTTATGGGTGAGCTGTTGGAGAAAAAGGGAAAGGCACATAATGCTGCTATATTAACGTTCAAGTCAAACGCACCTGCACGAGACTTATACAATATAGTTTCTATAATGAATATGGAAGGCAGGGAATTGTTTTTGACTTTTAGTTGTGATTTACAAGATGCTCCATTTCTGATGCGTATGACTTTGAGGGTAATCGAAGATATTTTGAGCCAAATAGAAGAAAGTAATTAATGAATTAAATGTAATGATATTATGCCTATGGTAACAATATAAATACTGTTATCATAGGCTTTTTTTATTCTGAATCATCTCTCATACACACTGCTTCATGTGCCAGAATCGTCTCAAGAGAATCCCCAAGTTGTGTAAAAACGGTTGCCAGAACAGAAAGTTCATCTTTGTTACAAGATTTTGAAATGGCACATGCCAGAGAAGAAACAAAAGTAACTAATTCGCAGGAAGTCATAATATCACCTCTTCCATAGAATATACAAATAAAACAAAAACGTGACAGGAGCAGTATATGAGGTACATGCGCTGCACCCAAGAAAAGAGTGCAGCGTGTAAAATGGCCTCTATTTTCCCTTTTTTTGGATATATTCAAGTAGTTCAAATATAAAACCTCCAAATAGGAATAAAAGCGTCAATACCTCATATGTATTAAACATAGCGCGCCCCCTTTTTCAATGGGAAAACATTATATTGCTCCTATCATATTTTATGCGGAAAAATAGGACATATTACTGCATATTTTAGTTTTACAGGTAAAGAAATGGGAAAAATGTTCCAAAGTGTCTATCCAATATCTGAAAGATTGTGGTATACTATCTCTATATGCGAAGAAAGGGGATTATATGGAAGAAGAAAAGCGATATGCATTATTAATCGATGCAGATAATGTATCATCAAAATATATTGATATTGTAACGAAGGAAGCACAATCTTTTGGAAATGTAACAATTCGAAGAATCTACGGAGACTGGACATCAAATTTGAAAAATTCGTGGAAGGAGTGCTTACTGAATAATGCACTTTCTCCAATTCAGCAGTACAGCTATACCACAAGAAAGAATTCTTCTGATGCTGCGCTTATTATTGATGCAATGGATATTTTGTATACTGACAATGTAGATGGCTTTATTTTGGTGTCTTCAGACAGTGATTTTACTAAATTGGCAATGCGTTTGAGAGAATCTGGCAAACATGTAGTAGGAATGGGAGAGAGCAAGACCCCTACGCCCTTTGTGCGTGCCTGTGAACAGTTTAAAACGCTGGATGTCTTATACGAGAATGCGGTAGAGCAGAAGAAGAGACCAACACCAAAATATATGCCAAAAAGAAATCGGATAAAAGTAGTAAGTAGTGAGCCGGAAAATGTATCGGAGGCACCAATAGCAGAGCCTATCACGAATTTAAAAGCTATAAAAGCAACCATTTTTTCTTTATTGGATGAAAATTCAGACGAAGACGGGTGGATGTATCTATCTGAACTTGGAAATATGATACAGAAGACCTATTCTGATTTTGATTTTCGTAATTATGGGTATACAAAGTTTGGAAAAATGATAGAATCTTTTCCGGAACTTCAGACTAGAAAAGATGATTCCAGTAATGGAATTACAAAGATTATTCTGGTGCGGAAAAGAGAAGAAGCATAGTGTTATTAAAAATGAATTTTTATATTCTAGGAAAGTTATTCACTTTCACACTTTAATGTAACAAGGCCTTTCCTAGAATATGAAAAAGCAGGCTGAAAGCCTGCATAGGGGGGTTAACGGTCAGTATGACGGGTGCGTATTAAATGCCAGATGGTGTCATGCATCCAGCTAATAGTGTCATTTAATTTCCGATTTTCTTCTAGCAAAAGTGTGTTTTCAGATTGTAGCTTTTGGATTAGTTCAGTATCCTCGTTTTTTAACATACCGCTATAAGCCATCCTTATCACCTCATACATATTATAGCAGAAATGTTACAAAACGGGTGCTAAGAAAGTGCAAAGGATAGAAAATTGGTAGGAAAAATAGGAAAATAAAACTACTTGTAGAAGATTATGGAAAGAGTTATACTAGATATTGTGTTTACAAGAATAGAAATTATGAGGAAAATAAGATGAAAAAATATGATTATGTAATTGTAGGAGCCGGTTTATTTGGCGCCGTTTTTGCGCAGGAAGCAAAAAAAGCAGGAAAAAAGTGTCTCGTGATTGACAAACGTAGTCACATCGCAGGAAATATCTATACAAAAGAAGTAGAAGGAATTCAGGTACATGAATATGGTGCGCATATTTTCCATACCTCTAATAAAGAAGTGTGGAATTATGTCAATCAGTTTGCAGAATTCAACCGTTATACCAATTCTCCGGTTGCAAATTACAAGGGCGAGATTTACAATATGCCTTTTAATATGAATACGTTCAATAAGCTTTGGGGTGTAGTAACTCCAAAGGAAGCAAAAGAGAAAATCGAGGCTCAGAAGAAGGAATATTCGGTAGAGAATCCTAAAAATCTGGAAGAACAGGCCATTAACCAGGTAGGACCTGATGTATATACCAAACTGGTAAAGGGTTATACCGAAAAACAGTGGGGAAAACGTGCAACAGAACTTCCGGCGTTCATTATTAAACGTTTGCCGGTGCGTTTTACCTATGATAATAACTACTTTAACGATAACTATCAGGGAATTCCAATAGGCGGTTACACGAAGATGATAGAAAAGATGTTGGAAGGAACAGAAGTGCAGTTAGAGGATGATTTCTTGAAAAACAGAGAAAAGTATCAGGAACTGGCAGAAAAAGTGGTGTATACCGGAATGATTGATGAATATTTTGATTATTGCTACGGAGAATTAGAGTATCGTTCTCTGCGCTTTGAAACAGAGGTGTTGGAGGAAGAGAACTATCAGGGAAATGCAGTAGTGAACTATACAGAATATGAAGTGCCGTATACCAGAATCATTGAGCATAAGCATTTTGAATATGGAACTCAGCCAAAGACAGTAATTACCAGAGAGTATCCGAAGACTTGGAAGAAGGGGGATGAGCCCTATTATCCAATGAATGATGAGAAAAATGCAAGTCTTTATGAAAAATACAGTGAGCTTGCCAAGAAGGAAGGCAATGTTATCTTCGGAGGAAGATTGGGCCAGTACAAATATTATGATATGGATGATACGGTAGAAGCAGCTTTAACATGTGCACGGGAAGTATTATCCAGATAGTGTATAATGGTTGACGAATGCGGGAAAAATGTTTATAATTTACGCGGGTAGCGAAGAGAATACCAAAGAATATTTGGAGGAAACGCAAAATGAAGAAATTAGAAGAGTATGTAAGAAGTATACCTGATTTTCCAGAACCTGGAATCATCTTTCGAGATGTAACCACTATTTTGCAGGATGCAGATGGATTACATTTGGCGATTGATGGATTACTGGATTCTTTAAAAGATGTAGATTATGATGTAGTAATTGGACCGGAGTCAAGAGGATTTATTTTTGGTGTTCCGGTAGCTTATGCGGCACATAAAAGCTTTGTACCGGTAAGAAAAAAAGGAAAACTTCCATGTGAAACAATTTCAGCAGAGTATGATTTAGAATATGGCAGTGCAGTGATTGAGATGCATAAGGATTCTATTAAGCCGGGACAGAAGGTTGTTATTGTGGATGACCTGATTGCAACCGGAGGAACAATCGAAGCGATTATCGGATTAATTGAGCAGTTAGGCGGAGAAGTGGTTAAGATTTGTTTTGTGATGGAACTTGCCGGTTTAAAAGGAAGAGAAAAGTTAAAGGGTTACGATATCGAAAGTCTTATTACATACGAAGGAAAGTAAGCGGTTATCGTTAAGAAGAAAAAGGAGCTATATGGAATAGTTCCTTTTTTCACTTCATAGGAAGACGTTAATTTAAAGGAGAGAACAATGCGAGTAGGAATGGGATATGATGTTCATAAATTAGTTGAGGGAAGAGATTTGATTCTAGGTGGAGTGAAGATTCCACATTCGCTAGGATTATTGGGACATTCTGATGCGGATGTGCTGTTGCATGCTATCATGGATGCACTACTTGGTGCGGCAGCTCTTGGTGATATTGGAAAACATTTTCCGGATACGGACGAAAAATATAAGGGGATTTCCAGTATGAAGTTATTGGAACATGTAGGGGCACTTTTAGAAGAAAAGGGATATGTAGTAGGAAATATTGATGCAACTGTGATTGCACAGAAGCCGAAGCTGCGTCCTTTTATCGAAGAGATGGAGAAAAATATAGCAGATGTATTGAAAATATCGATTGAACAGGTAAACGTTAAGGCGACTACAGAGGAAGGACTGGGATTTACCGGAACAGAGGAAGGAATTTCTTCACAGGCAATTTGTACCCTTATGAGTTTTTATGAGGGCAGTATGGCAGTAGGTGGGACTGAAAGAAACTGTGCAGGTTGTGCCGGATGTCAGAAAAAGTAAGATAATATAAAACAGTATATATATATCAGAGAGGGTATAGAGAAGTGGAGCAGATACGTTATCTGAAGCAGAAAGAAAAACAGAATACCAGGCAGATGTATGAAACCATTTTTGCAGAGGATTCTAAGGAATTTGTGGATTACTATTATCAGTGGAAGATAAAAGATAATCAGATGGTTGTGTTAGAGGATAGCAAGGGATATGAAGTAATGATGCATTTAAATCCCTATACGATTTGCATTAGTGGGAGACAAGAAGAGGTTCCGTATATTGTTGCAGTAGCTACCAGACCGGATTGCCGTAGACAGGGAAAGATGCAGCAGGTGATGGAACGTGTATTGCGGGATTTGCAACAACAGCATTGTCCTTTTGCTTTTCTGCTCCCAGCGAATCCTGCATATTATTATGGACAGGGCTTTGTGTTTGCGTCAGAAGGCGAGAAAAAGGTAGAAAAAGAGCAAGGAAAAGAAGTGGAATGGAATTGTATTCCTTTGGATGGTATGAATCATAGACAAATGCAACAGGCGGTGGAAGTCGCTAATGCAATTTTAGCAGAAGAGTATGATATGTATATCCATAGAGATGTTGCTTACTATGAACGGCTTGTCCAGGAAGTGAGAAGTGAGCAAGGAGAAGTATTACTGATAGAATCAGAGGGAAAAAACATTGGAATTTTGTCATACGGTAAGGACGAACAGGCAGAGATAAAGGAGTTTTTGTTATCTGGGCAGCAGATGGGAAACAGACAGGATATTTGCGACCGGATATTTGGAAAAAACGGTTGGAAAGAAGAAGAGATGCGGATGATGTTTCGCATTACGGATTTACAGGCTTTTTCCGGAATGTTAAAAGGGAAAAATGAAGTTTGGAAGATTTCGGTGAAGGATGAAATTGTACCGGAAAATAATGGTACATGGCGAATAGAGTGGAATTCGAAAGGTGGAAGCGTTACTAAAGTGTCAGAGGAAGATATGGAAAACGAGGCGGAAGTTTTGCAGAAACTTGATATATCAGAAGTGACAGAAAAAATTGTGAAAAAGATGTCAATTTTTATTCGGGAATGGGGATAAATCTATTGACAAAAACAAATTTTGTGCATAAACTAACATAGGATAAGAAAAAGGCAAAGAACGGAAAGAGTAGATTTTTGGAATTTCCCAGAGAGAAGTTGCCAGAGGCTGAAAGCAACTTTGGAAGGAAGAGGATTGAAGTGCCTCCGGGAGCCGACTGGAAGAAATGATAGTATTTCGGTACGTTTTGCGCACGTTACGTGTTTTGAGTGAAATGCAGCAGTGCATTTACTTAGAGTGGAACCGCGGATAACTTCGTCTCTAAATAGAGATGAAGTTTTTTTACGCTATAGGAAATTGCGTTGCAATCCCTATAGCATAAAAAAACGCTCCGCTAAGGATGCGACTGATGCGCAGATGAAAATTGCAAGCTAACGCTTGCGCGCATCAGCGCGCAAAGAGTGCAAAGCACTCTTTGGTCTCAATCATATAGGAAAGAGGAATGAAAATGGGATTAATTAAATTTATCAAGTACATACAGGAAGAATTTGAAGTGATAAAGGAAAGAGATCCGGCGATAAAATCTCCTATGGAAGTCTTGTTATATCCAAGTTTTCGTGTTATGTTAAGTTATAGGAAAGCGCATAAGCAATATTTAAAGGGACATTATGTGCGTGCAAGATGGATTTCACAGCGTGCAGCCAGAAAAACCGGAATTGAGATACATCCGGGGGCTACCATTGGAAAGGGATTTTTCATTGACCATGGTGCAGGTGTCATCATTGGTGAAACTGCGATTGTTGGCGATAATGTAACATTGTACCAAGGAGTTACCCTGGGAGGAACCGGAAAGGAAACCGGAAAGCGTCATCCAACGCTTGGTGATAATGTTATGGTAAGTGCAGGAGCTAAGATTATTGGTTCCTTTACTGTAGGTGAAAATAGTAAAATAGGTGCAGGAAGTGTTGTTATAGAAGAGGTGCCACCAAACTGTACTGTAGTTGGTGTGCCCGGAAGAATTGTGAGGAGAGATAATGTGAAGGTGCCGGCAAGTGACATGGATCAGGTGCATCTGCCAGATCCGGTCATGGAAGATATTACCATATTACAGCATGAGAATTCTGCACTGTGCAATAAATTGATTGATTTAGAAAAAGAGATAAAAGAACTGCGCTGCAAATCATGTCAGGAATCTGGACAGCAGAAATAATTAAGATAAGAAATGGAGTTAAACCTATGGAAAACAAACTTAAGTTTTATAATACTTTGAGTAGAAAGGTAGAAACTGTAATTCCAAATGAAGATGGGAAAATTGCCATGTATACATGTGGTCCTACTGTATATCATTTTGCCCATATTGGAAATCTGCGAAGTTATATTATGGAGGACGTACTGGAAAAAACACTGCGTTACTTAGGCTATGATGTAAAGCGTGTTATGAATATTACCGATGTAGGGCATCTTTCCAGTGATGCAGACACCGGAGAAGATAAGATGTTAAAAGGTGCCAAAAGAGAGCACAAGACTGTTATGGAAATTGCAAAATTCTATACAGATAAGTTTTTTGAAGATTGTGAAAAACTTAACATCAAAAAACCGGACGTAGTAGAGCCTGCTACTAATTGTATTGATGATTTTATCCATATGATAGAGGTACTTTTGGAAAAGGGGTATGCATATCAGGCAGGTGGAAATGTGTATTTTGACACCTCTAAGTTAGAGGATTACTATGTATTTTCTTCCCAAAGTGAAAAAGAATTACTGGTAGGTGTTCGTGATGATGTGGAAGAAGATGCGAATAAGAAAAATAAAAATGACTTCGTATTGTGGTTTACCAAATCAAAGTTTGAAGACCAGGCATTGAAATGGGATAGTCCATGGGGAACCGGATATCCGGGATGGCATATAGAGTGTTCTTGTATCAGTATGAAGCATTTGGGCGAATATATGGATATCCATTGCGGCGGTGTGGACAATATTTTTCCACATCATACCAATGAGATTGCACAATCAGAAAGTTATACCGGACATAAGTGGTGTAATTATTGGTTCCATGTACAGTATTTAAATGATAAGTCTGGTAAAATGAGCAAATCTAAGGGAGACTTCCTTACTGTGTCTCTGTTGGAGGAAAAAGGATATGATCCGGTGGTATACCGTATGTTCTGCTTACAGTCTCATTACCGGAAACCATTGGAATTTTCCTACGAGGCGCTGGACAATGTTAAGTCAGCCTATGTGAAGTTAATCAAACGAATTCAGGAATTAAAAGAAGATGGAACTGTAGAGCAAGAAAAGTTTCAGGAATATAAGGAACGTTTTGAAAATGAACTTTGCAATGATTTAAATACTGCAATGGCGATTACTGTTGTTTATGATTTATTGAAGGCAGATATGAATGATGCTACCAAGCGGGCATTGATGGAAGACTTTGACAGAGTATTGTCTTTGAATCTGCTCACTGCTACCGTAGAAGAAGCAAACACCGGTGTAGATGCAGAAATGGAGGCTTATATCCTTCAGATGATAGAAGAAAGAAAAGCAGCGAAAAAAGAGAAAAACTTTGCACGGGCAGATGAAATTCGTGATACACTGTTAGAAAAAGGCATTATATTAGAAGATACCAGAGAAGGGGTAAAATGGAAAAAGGCTTAAATGAATATATATTAAGGCAATTTGGCATGGAACATGTGGATATTCGCAGCTATTCTCCGCTGGCACTTGCATATATTGGAGATGGTATTTATGATTTAGTTATTCGTTCCATGATTGTAGGAAAAGGAAATACGCAGGCAAATCAGCTCCATCGGCAGACCAGTCAACTGGTGAAAGCTCATACACAATCTGAAATGATTGAAGTGTTGTTGCCGGAACTGTCGGAGGAAGAGATGGCGGTATACAAGCGTGGAAGAAATGCCAAATCACCAACCATGGCAAAAAATGCGACCATGACAGATTACAGACGAGCTACGGGCTTTGAGGCGTTGATGGGATATTTGTATCTGGAGAACCAGATGGAGCGCATGATGGAACTAATAAAAAAAGCATTAGCAGGAATAGGAAAGGAACCATAGTGAGATACGAAGAATTGACCATAGAAGGAAGAAATGCAGTATTAGAAGCATTTCGTTCAGGAAAAACCATAGACAAGCTTTTTGTATTGGATGGATGTCAGGATGGACCAATTAAGTCCATTACCAGAGAAGCAAAGAAGCATGATACGATTATTAATTATGTAACAAAAGAGCGGTTGGATCAGCTCTCTGAAACAAAAAAACATCAGGGAGTGATTGCCTTTGCAGCGGCTTATGAATATGCTGAAGTAGATGATATTTTAAAACTAGCAGAGGAAAAGGGGGAACCGCCTTTTATCATATTGTTAGATAATATTGAAGATCCGCATAACCTAGGTGCGATTATTCGTACCGCTAATCTGGCAGGCGCTCATGGAGTCATTATTCCGAAGAGACGTGCGGTAGGATTGACTGCAACGGTTGCGAAGACGTCTGCAGGAGCAATCAACTATACACCGGTGGCAAAGGTGACCAATCTTTCTAATACGATAAAGGAATTAAAAGATAAAGGGTTATGGTTTGTATGTGCAGATATGGGTGGAACCAGTATGTATCAGTTAGATTTAAAAGGACCGATTGGACTTGTGATTGGAAGTGAAGGCGAAGGAGTCAGCAAGCTGGTAAAGGAAAATTGTGATTTTATTGCATCCATTCCTATGAAAGGAGACATTGATTCTTTGAATGCATCTGTGGCAGCAGGTGTGCTGGCATATGAGATTGTAAGACAGAGAATCCAGTAAGAGGAGCACAAGGGGAAGATGCAAAAATTTACAGAGTATGAGAAATATACAGATGAAGAATTGATAGAACAGTTACGAAAAGGCCAGACCGACATTACGGATTATATTATGGATAAGTATAAGTATTTGGTGCGAAAACGGGCCAATGCTATGTTTTTAATTGGTGGAGATACAGACGACTTGATTCAGGAGGGGATGATTGGTCTTTTTAAGGCGATACGTGATTACAATAAGAAAAAGGATGCGTCCTTTTTTCATTTCGCAGACATTTGTATTGCTAGGCAGATTTATAGTGCGGTAGAGGCATCTCAACGGAAAAAGCATCAGCCATTAAATGGATATGTTTCTTTGAATAGTGAGGCAGGGACAGAAGGAAGTGATTCTTTTTTGGACCTGCTGGAGTCTTTTGAAAATGGGAATCCGGAGCAGATGTTGATTGATAGAGAAAATGTTGCTGCTATTCGGGAAAAAGCAAAAAAGACCTTAAGTAAGATGGAGTGGGAAGTCTTGGAGTACCATTTGCAGGGAATGAATTATCGTCAAATTGCAGAATGTATGGAGCGTGAGCCAAAGTCAATTGACAATGCATTACAGAGGATTCGAGGAAAGTTATGGGACATCGAAGAATAAAGAAAATGCAAAAAATATCTTGACAAGAGGCACAACATATAGTATATTAGTCAAGTCGGTTGCGAGAGCAATCAGAGTGCTGTTATGGCTCAGTCGGTAGAGCGTCGCCTTGGTAAGGCGGAGGTCACGGGTTCGATTCCCGTTAACAGCTTTGTAAAATAGCGGAAATAAAGGCTTTTTGAGGAAAGTAACCTCGAAAGGCCTTTATTTGTTATCTGAATAGGAGAAAGAAAAAAATGAATGAAAAATTAATTGTAGTGGCAAGAATTCACACGGATTTTCCAGAAAAATTTGGGATACCAAGACAGAGTGGATTGGTTCCGTCTGTAAGGGGAGAAATTCATTTTGAAGGAGAGTTTCGAAATCCCGATGCTGTTCGGGGAATCGAAGAGTATTCACATTTATGGTTGTTATGGGGATTTTCCAAGGCGAAAAAGGATGTCATTAATTTGACAGTGGCTCCACCAAGATTAGGTGGAAAGGAGCGGAAGGGGGTATTTGCGACTCGTTCTCCGTTCAGACCGAATTCTATTGGCTTATCTAGCGTACGCTTGGAAGAAGTTCGATATGAGAGAAACGGGGAACCGGTTCTGGTTGTATCAGGAGCGGATATGTTGGATGGTACCCCAATTTATGATATTAAACCATATCTTCCTTACACGGATGCGCATCCGGAGGCAAAGGGAAGTTTTGGCGAAGCTCACAGAGAAGACGGCATTAAAGTAGTGTTTCCGGAGGAATTGAAATGCAAAATTCCGAAAGATTTGCAACAAGCAATATTGGAAGTTCTTGCTCAGGATCCAAGAGCTGCTTACAATAAAAAGCCGGATTATATTTATGGTATGAACTATGCGGGGTATGATATTCGTTTTGTAGTTGAAGAGGGAGTATTGATTGTAAGGGAAATTGTGGACACCCATTCTTCTGAGTGGAAAAGAGTGAAGTAATAAATAATGTTCGGATGTATAAAAAAGTCTATCATTATTAGAAAAAAAGGAGTATAATACACACAGAAGACGAAAATTGTATCTTTATGTCGAAACATAAAGAGAAAGGGGTTATGTCAACAGATGATATAGCTATCAGTTTTGTAGTTTTTCTGTTGTGTGCTTATGCAAGTATTACTGCCACCAGGTTATTGATTCGCTTTAGAAAAGAAAACATGGCGGTAATCGAGAAAAATGCGCAAGAACAGAAGAACATTGCGAATAATATTATTCTTGTTGCAGATAATATTATGAAGCATTTTGATGAAACACAAAGCATGATGTCTGGAGTGAAAGAAAGTATAGACACGAATAATTTCTCAGTTGAAAATATTGCAGAAAGTACGGAAAGTACTGCGGAGGCGATTCAGAGACAGGCTGATATGTGCAATGGTATCCAGGAAAATATTACAATGGCAGAGCAACAGACACGACAGATGATAGAGACTTCACAGAATACAATGCGGGCAGTAGAAGAAGGAACAAAATTAGTTCAGGGATTGGAAGAACAGTCTGTTAATGTAAAAGAGGCTAGTGAGATTACCGTAGAGGCAACCGAGAAAGTAACGGATAAAGTGCAGGAAGTACGAGGCATTATTGATACCATTTTGGAGATTTCCAACCAGACAAATTTGTTGGCATTAAATGCATCTATTGAAGCAGCCAGAGCAGGTGAAGCCGGAAAGGGTTTTGCAGTTGTGGCAGATCAGATACGTGAGTTGTCAGAACAGACAAAGGAAGCTTCTAACCGTATCACAAATATTATTGAAGAATTGACTGAGTATACGAATCAGGCAACAAAGAGCATTGAAAATTCCAGCATATCAGTAGACAAGCAGAATGAGATGATTGAAACCACGAAGAATAAGTTCCAGGTAATTGATGACGAAGTTGCAGAATTGATTGAAGTAATCAGTAAAACAGAGAATAATATGGAGCAGATTATCAAATCTACCGGTGTTATTTCAGAGAATATTACACATCTGTCAGCAACCAGTGAAGAGGTAGCTGCATCATCTACAGAAGGATTGAAACACTCTGGTTCGGCAGTGGAGCAGATGGAGGAATTTGTAAAAATACTGGAAGGCATTTACAGACTTGCCAAGGAGTTGAAAGAATATGCATAAATATACTGGCATTTTGAAATAGTTTCTGATACAATAAAAGTACATGTATAGACAGGGATTCCTAACATTAGGAATCCCTTTAGAAAATAGAAATAAAGGAGTGTTTGAGATGGCAGAGTCTATGGAAGATTATAAAGAAGAATTGGAGGCATCCTTCCGTAAGATTCAGGAAGGGGATATCATTACCGGAACAGTCATTGATGTAAAGGAAGAAGAAGTTACTCTGGATTTGAAATATTATGCCCAAGGAGTCATAAAGAAGGAAGACTTAAGCAATGATCCGAACTTTCAAGTAATGGAAGAAGTACATATCGGTGATGAACTTGAGGCAACTGTAGTAAGTACAGATGATGGTCAAGGCAATATTCTGCTTTCCAGAAAGGAAGCGAATGAAGTATTGGCTTGGGAAAAATTAAAGGAATATCAGGAAGAAGAAACAACGCTTTCAGTGAAAATATCAGGAATCGTACCGAGTGGTGTGATTGCTTATGTAGAAGGCATGAGAGGATTTATTCCGGCATCTCAATTGGCACTTTCCTATGTAGAAGCGACAGAAGAATGGTTGGGAAGAACGGTGGAAGTACGTGTCATCAATGTAGATGAATCTAAGAAAAAACTAGTGCTTTCTGCCAAAGTGATATTAAAGGAAAAGGAACAGGAAGAACACAACCATAAGATTTCAATGATGGTTCCGGGAAGTATTCTGGAAGGAACAGTAGAGAATCTTATGCCTTATGGAGCTTTTATAGATTTGGGGGATGGAATTAGTGGATTAGTGCATATTTCTCAGATTTCCCAGAAGAGAATTGGAAAGCCGTCTGAAGTTTTAAAAGAAGGACAGAAGGTAAAGGTTAAGATATTAAATACCAATGATAATAAAGTAAGTCTCAGTATGAAAGCATTAGAGGAAGAGATGGTAGATACAGAGCAGGCAGAGCCTGTGGAAGAATATGTTTCAAACGAAAGTGCATCTACCAGTCTTGGTGATTTGCTTTCTAAGTTGAAATTGTAGACCAAGAGGTACAATGGAAGGAGTACAGGTGATGAGAGTAAATGCAATTCAGGGAATGGATGCAAGTATGGGTGTAGATAGAAGTAATGCGGTAAATAGTACAGAGGACTTTTCTTCTTACTTGCAGACTACTGCATCTTTAGAGGAAATTTTTACAGAGGCATCTGAGCGTTATAATGTACCGAAAGATTTGATTAAGGCAATAGCTAAGACGGAGTCAGATTTTAATCCAAATGCTACATCAGGTTCCGGGGCACAGGGGTTGATGCAGCTGATGCCTGCAACTGCAAAGGAATTAGGAGTTACAGATGCATATGATCCTTACCAGAATGTTATGGGAGGAACAAAATATATTAGCCAGCTGTTAAATAAATATGATGGTGATGTGAAGCTGGCTCTTGCAGCATATAATGCAGGAAGTGGTAATGTAGCTAAGTATGGCGGAATACCTCCTTTCAAAGAAACACAGAATTATGTGGTAAAGGTTATGAATTTCATGAATGGCGGGGTACAGGTTCCGGATGCTTATTATTCTACTTCGGGAACAGCAAGTACAGCTACAGAAAGTACGGCAAGTGGAACAATTACAGCAGCTTCTGTGGAAGAGGCCGAGGATAATTATTTTAAAGAAATTATGAATCGATTATTTTCCTATGAAGATTATCTTCGATTTGTAGAATTGTATACAAAAGTGCAGCAGGAACAACAGGAAAAGGACGAGGAAGAGGAAGAAGAGAAGAAACAGGCAGGGCTTTCCGATTCCTATTATTCTTATCAGGAAATTAAGTACAACCCGGCGGTACTTGGAATTATAAACAGTAATAACTAGTCAGGAGAACAGAATGGAAACAATTAAAATTAAATATTTTACCGAAGAAATTGACAAACTCACCTATATTGACGGAAAGTCTGATTGGATTGATTTAAGAGCCAGTGAGACGGTAGAATTAAAGGCAGGAGAATTTAAACTGATTCCTTTAGGTGTAGCAATGGAATTGCCGGCAGGGTATGAAGCACATGTAGTACCAAGAAGTTCAACTTTTAAAAATTATGGGGTTTTACAGGTGAACAGTTGTGGTATTATTGACGGAAGCTATTGTGGCGATGAAGATATGTGGAGAATGCCGGTATATGCTACCAGAGATACGGTGATTCAGAAAAATGATAGAATCTGCCAGTTTCGTATTGTGGAAAACCAGCCGAAAATTGAGTTTCAACAGGTGGCTTCTTTGAAAAACGAAAACCGTGGAGGGTTTGGAAGTACAGGTAAAAATTAATAGCTAATGTAAGGCAGGAGGGATTACTATGGAGGAACGAATGGTAAAGTTTTTCGCGAAAGACAGTAATAAGGTGGCAATTCATGCAGTACCGGGGCACTTTTCGACTGGGCATTCGCACATCAATTATTACATTAATATTACAAGTCTTAAGAGCCGTGTAAGTGAGGCAAGAGAATTGGCAAGGTTGTTGGCGGGAAAGTTTACAAGCAATATTACAGTGGATACCATTGTGTGTATGGATGGTATGGAGGTTGTGGGAGCGTTTCTGGCGGAAGAGTTGGAAAAGCTTAATATCATGACGATTACCAATTTGCATGAAACCGTATATGTAGTTCCGCCGGAGTTTAATTCCAACAATCAGATGATTTTTCGAGATAATTCTATTCCTGCAATTCAGGGCAAACATGTATTGTTACTTCTTGCAACTACAACGACAGGAGTTACCATTCATCAGAGCCTGGAATGTATCCGTTATTATGGCGGAAGTGTAGTTGGAGTTGTCTCTGCATTTAGTACCGTTAGGGAAGTAGAAGGATTCAAGGTAGAGTGTGCTTTTAATGAGGAGGATGTACCGGGATATGCCACATATCCTGCAAGTGAATGTCCATTTTGTAAAAAGGGACATAGAGTGGAGGCTATGGTGAATGGCTTCGGATATTCTAAGTTATAGTATTCGTCAAAGTGTATAAAAAAGAGAAGGAAATTCGTTAAAGTGACGAAGAAGAAAAAAAACGATATGCTTTCTTGGTGGAATTGACAAGAAAGCATATCGTTTTTTGTGGATATGACAGATGCAATTTTTAGCTGAATTTGGTAGTATTATTTCAGAAAATAAATTCTGCGGGACAGAATAACACACAGGAGGTAACAGGAAAATGGCAAGTTTATCATTAAAGAACGTTTGTAAAGTATATCCAAATGGATTTGAAGCAGTAAAGGACTTCAACCTTGAAGTAGAAGACAAAGAATTTATCATCTTTGTAGGACCATCCGGATGTGGTAAATCTACTACACTTCGTATGATTGCAGGTTTGGAAGATATTTCTTCTGGAGAACTTTCTATTGATGGAAAGGTTGTAAATGATGTAGAACCTAAGGACAGAGATATCGCAATGGTATTCCAGAACTACGCATTGTATCCACATATGACTGTATTTGACAATATGGCATTCGGATTAAAATTAAGAAAAGTTCCAAAGGCTGAGATTAAACAGAAAGTAGAAGAAGCAGCTAGAATTCTTGACCTGGAGAAATTATTAGATCGTAAACCAAAGGCTTTATCTGGTGGACAGAGACAGCGTGTTGCTATGGGTCGTGCAATTGTTCGTGAGCCAAAGGTATTCTTAATGGACGAACCATTATCTAACTTGGATGCTAAGTTAAGAGTTCAGATGCGTGCGGAAATCGCTGCATTACATCAGAGATTAGGTGCTACTATCATCTATGTAACACATGACCAGACAGAAGCTATGACACTGGGAACCAGAATCGTTGTATTGAAGGATGGTATCATTCAGCAGGTAGATTCTCCTCAGATATTATACAACGAGCCGGATAACTTATTCGTAGCAGGATTCATTGGATCTCCTCAGATGAACTTCATCGATGCAAAATGTGCAGTAGAAGGAGATAAGGTTACCTTATCCTTTGGAGATACTACTATCACATTACCACCAGCAAAAGCTAAAAAGTTAGCAGACGGTGGATACAACGGAAAGACAGTTGTACTTGGTATTCGTCCAGAAGATGTAGATGATTCCCAGATTGCTATTGAAACACGTAAGGAAAGTTCTTTCTCTACAACAGTAACAGGATACGAATTACTTGGTTCTGAAGTATTGTTATACTTCAATATAGAAGGAACAAGCATGACTGCAAAAGTTGATTCCAGAACACCAGCACGTCTTGGAGATACTGTTCGTTTAGCTATTGATGTAGAGAAGATTCATGTATTCGATAAGGAAACAGAATTGACAATTACCCACTAATTCGGTAATATAATTTCATACACAATGCATGATTTGGGAGTAACACATGAGTGTGTTACTCCCTATTATATTTCCACTGGGTGTAAATATAATAGGGAGAGGGAAGATAGATGCGCACTCGCACCAAAGGAATTTGTCGCAAACGACGGTGCTCGGCGCGCAACATATGTTTCACCTATAGAGATTAGGTAATTAAAGGCATTGTATGAAATATATGTTGATTTTTAGATTATTGCGGATAGTTATATGTTTTAAAGTCGCGAATAAGAAAGGAATACAGATCTTATGTTATCAAATCATAAATTGCAGGTTACCCTGGAGGAAATTAAGGAAATTTCCAGAATAGATCTTGCTCTTTATAGTGATAAAGGAAAGCTTTTGGCGTCCACTTATGAGGAAGAGGGAGACATGGAGGAGGCAATCCGTTTTTTTGCAGATTCTATGGCGGAGAGTCAGATGTTGTCGGGATGCCATTTTTTTAAAGTACTAATAGAGAATGAGCTGGAGTATATTCTTTTGGCGAAAGCTACTAGTGAAGAAGCCTATATGATTGGAAGACTTGCGGTGTGTCAGCTACGTAATATGGTGAGTGCATATCGTGAACAATTTGACCGCAACAGCTTTATGCAGAACGTAGTTCTGGGAAATATGTTGGTTGTGGATATGTATAATAAAGCGAAAAAGTTGCATATTGAGCCTGCCCAAAGGGTAGTATTTATTATAGAGGTGTCCGGGAAAAAAGATGGTATCGTAATGGAGACCGTAAAGAATCTTTTTGTTTCTACTACAAGAGATTTTGTGACTGAGGTAGATGAAAAATCGGTCATTCTGGTTAAAGATGTACGGGATATGCCGGAGGATGAAAAACTGGTAGAACTTGCTAAAATGCTAGTGGACAACCTTCATGCAGAAGCTATGGTAAAAGTGCGTGTGGGATTCGGTAATCGAGTAGATCTTCTTCAAGATATTGCACGTTCCTATCAGGAAGCCAAGATGGCGTTGGAGGTAGGAAATATTTTCTATGCGGAAAGTGATACAATTTCTTACAGTAAGTTGGGGATTGGAAGGTTGATTTATCAGCTTCCAATCAGCCTGTGTGAAATGTTCTTAAAGGAAGTATTTGGAGAGAAAATACCGGATATTTTTGATGAAGAAACTACGGTAACGATTCAGAAATTTTTTGAAAACAACCTGAACATATCAGAAACAGCACGTCAACTATATGTGCATAGAAATACTCTGGTTTATCGTTTGGAGAGAATTGAAAAGATGCTGGGACTGGATATCCGTACCTTTGAGGATGCTATGTTATTTAAAATTGCATTGATGGTAATTTCACATATGAATTATCAGAAGAGCCTGATAGAGACAAAAGAAGAGGAATAAGAATAGAGGAAAAGATACTTTTTGAATGAAAAATATCAAAAAGTATCTTTTTAATTTTACAAAACTTTTACCAAAATCTACTTGTGGCTAATACAAAATCTTCCTATTATGGAAATAGATTTCTTCGATATTGGAGAAACAGAGACATTATTTAAGAATTAGCAGGAAAGAGAGAAAAAGAAATGGGAAGAGAAAGAGTAGTGAAGAGAGGAATAGCTGTGTTGATGGCTGTACTCATGGTGCTTACATCCTTTTTTTCGAAGCCACAATGGGCTTCCACGGTGTACGCAGCAGATGAGGTCACATATACACAGGTAACGGATGTAAATGAAATCACGGGTGGAGGTGATTTCGTATTAGTTGCGCAGAATGGAGAGAATTATTATGCGCTAGGGACAACGATTGGAAATAAAATAAATGCAACGACAGTTACTGTTGCCGACGGTATAGTAACCGGAGATAGTATTCCTGTATGGACAATTGCTGCTTCTGATGCAGATGCAAGAGTAAGCTTGTCAAATGGGACAAACTATCTGGCATATAATAGTAGTACAAACTTTAAAAGTAATGAAAGTGCTTATACATGGAATGTTACAGAGGAAGGAACAGATACATTCCGGTTTGTTGCAGCAGCAACGTCGAGAGGAATTGCGTATAGTACAGGCACGTCGAAATTTGGAGCATATGCTACCTCAAATGCTGGCAAAACAGATTATATCTTCGACCTTCTGGTATTCAAAGTCGGCACTTCAGCAGGAGGTGAAAGTGGTAGCGGTGATTCCGGAAGTACAGGCGGTAATAGTGGTGAAACCGGTAAGCCTGTAGATGATACAGTAACAACGATTGCAAATGTAAGAGCAGCCGCAAGCGGTAATTTCACCGTTACAGGTACGGTTGTTTTGATTGATGGTAAAAACGTTGCTGTTCAGGATAGTACAGGGGGAATTAACCTTTATTGCACAAGTGCAGCTACAGATTTAAGCCTCGGTGATGAGGTAAAGGCTACCGGAGAAAGAGCAAGCTATAAAGGTCTGGAACAGTTGAGCAATGTAACTTATACAAAAACCGGAAATACAGCAGCAACACTTCCGGCTGTAACTAAGACAATTGCAGATATTAAGGCAGATGCTGGTACAGGAAATCTGGAGAGTACCCGTGTTTACATTGAAAATGCAGTTATTGGGGCGATTAATACCAGTGGCAGTACTACGTTGACACAGGATGGAAATACCATCAATATTTTCAAGATACCGGAACTTTCTGATATTTCGGAAGGTGCTACCGTAAGCCTGTACGCTGTGGTTTCAGATTTTAATGGTTATCAGCTTCGTGTTGCATCTGCTTCTGATGTAACAAAAGTTTCTAACCCATCTTCATCTGACCCGTCTACAGGAGAAGATGATGATAATACTGAAACCGGAAAGCCGGAAAGCGGTAGTTATGTCATCTGGGCACCTGCTTATAATAAAGCATTATCCAGTGTATATGGCGGTTTCTATAACAATGGTGTAGATGTTACATTAAATGGCACTGAGTTGTCCGGTTACACCAATGCAGAGATTTGGAATGTAACGAAAAATGAGGATGATACCTACAACATTTCCTTTGGTGGAAAGAAACTTGCCATGGCAGCAAGTTATAGCAGTCTGACATTGGGAGAAGTAAATGATAAGTGGGTGCTTGAGGATGCTGGAAATGGCTGCTATTATGTAAAGAATGTAGGACGCAGTTGCTATATAGAGTGGTATGACGCAAAGTCATACTGGAGTGGATACAATAAAATCAATTCCGGCAGTGAAGGCATGTTTGCTTTGAAATTTGCACCGGCAGTAAAGGGCTATGATACCGATACTTCCGTGGAAGAGAAGGTTGCGCAGTGGGGAGGCGGCGGACCATACGATACCGCTGCAAATTCTACAGCCATTTCAGGGGATAAGTATAAGGCAGGCGATATGCAGGACAACGATGCTACCTTTACAATACTGGCAAATGGTACGGCAGGACAACCTTATCAGACAAGTACCAGCACAACAACAGGTGGTACGAATTATTACATGGGCGGTACTAATATCGGTAAAGCGGCTGGAGATTATATGCAGTTTGCAGTGAATACAGCAGGATATGGTGATATGAAATTATCCTTCCGTATCCGTGCTACAAAGACAGCACCGGGTTCTTTCCAGTTACAGTATTCTACAGACAATGGTGCAAGCTTTAAAAACTTCACTACAGGAGAATATTCCTATGAGTATACCCAATATACAAGTGATGGAAGCAAACCGGTTTCAGGTTCCGGAAAAATTACGGATGGTATGGCAAGACCTTCTAAGGCAGCAACTAATTATGTAACCCATACTTTTGATGTACCTGCGGGAGCAGAAAATGCAGATAAGCTGCTGATTCGTCTTGTAGCGGGTACAGAACGTGCAGATGGGACGACAGGAGCAGTGAGCGGAAACATCCGTATTGATTCCGTTACCTTATCCGGTCATCCAATTGTAGACGATAATATTACAGGATATGTAACGGTAGCACCGGATGGACAGGAAGAGGATGTGGCAACAGGTACAGAGCTGACAATGACGTCTGCAACAGAAGGAGCAGTGATTTCTTATCGTTTTGTAGATGAATCCGGAAATGGTGACTGGAAGACTTATGATGTAGCAAGTAAGCCGGTATTGCCAAGTACGTTACCAACCATTTTGGAAGTAAAAGCTACATGTGCAGGTAGAGCGGACAGTATTACCCGTATGTTTTCCTATGCAGCAGGATCCGTAGTACCGGTTAAGATGACACCAAATGGTGGTGGTGTTTATATTGACGGAGATGCTGTGAGTGTAACACTTTCCTGTGAAACTCAGGGGGCAACAATCTATTATAAAGTGGATGGTGCAGAAGATTATACAGAATACACAAATCCGATTCTATTGGAGAAAGGTTTTGGAAAGAAGATCATTCAGGCTTACGCTGTAAAAGAAGGATTTAATGACAGTGCAGTTGTAACACGTAACTTTATAGAGAGAAACAGCGAGAATTATAATATTTATTTTGGACAGTTGCATTCCCACACCAGCTATTCTGATGGTGCAGGCTCCGCAGAAGATGCTTATGAACATGCATCGAATGTTAAGAATCTGGACTTTTTGGCGGTAACAGACCACTCAAATTCCTTTGATAATGCTGACAAAGCCTCACTGGCAGATGGATCTATGAGTTCGGAGTGGGTAGAAGGGCATGAACTTGCTAAGAAGTACACAAATGATGAGTTTGTAGGTTTGTTTGGATATGAAATGACATGGTCCAATGGTCTTGGACATATTAACACCTTCAATACAGACGGATTCCAGAGCCGTACCCAGAAGGATTATAGTACATATGCAACAGCGTTGCAGAATTATTATACAACCTTAAAGACAGATGCAGATTCTATTAGCCAGTTTAACCATCCGGGTACGACTTTTGGTGATTTCAGCGATTTTGCTTATTACGACGAAGAAATTGACCAGCTTATTACCACGATTGAAGTTGGTAACGGAGAAGGTATGATAGGAAGTTCAGGATATTTCCCGTCCTACGAGTACTATACCCGTGCGCTGGATAAAGGATGGCATGTAGCACCAACCAATAACCAAGACAACCATAAAGGAAAGTGGGGAGATGCGAATACGGCACGAAGCGTGGTTCTGGCAGATAGTCTTTCCGAGGAGGATATCTATGATGCTATGAGAAATTATCGTGTTTATTCCACAGAAGATAATGACCTTTCCATTCGGTATTCTCTGGATGGTAATGTTATGGGAACTATCCTCGACAAAAATGATGTAGGTGAAAATGTAAACTTAAACGTAGAATTATCTGACCCGACAGACAGCGCAGTTGGTAAGGTGGAGGTTATCGTAAATGGTGGTTTAAGTGCTGCTTCTAAACAGGTAAATGATAACGAAGAAACTGTAAGTTTTGAGGTTCCATCCAAGTATTCTTATTATTACATTAAAGTTACACAGAAGGATGGAGATATCGCAGTAACTGCTCCGGTATGGGTTGGTGAGGTAGAGGCAGCAGGAATTTCCGGCCTGTCCACCGATGCTGTACTTCCGGTACAGGATAGGGAAATGAATCTGACACTGGATTTGTACAATAACGAGAAAAAAGATTTAAATATTGAAAGCATTGTATTTACCATTGATGACGAAATCATCCACACAGCAGACTTGACCAACTTGTCAAAGGTCGAAAAAAAGGGCACAGCGTCTTATACTTTCTCATATACACATGGTGGTTTAGGACAGACGAATATCTATGCCATTGTTACTGCTAATATGGACGGAGTACAGAAGGTATATAAGGAAGTGTTAAAGCTGGATTATGTATCTCCGCAAATGGTAAGCAAGGTGATTGTAGACGGAAGTCACTACAATGATTATGTGACCGGATACTATGGTGGTAATATGAATAATTTTACTAGTATTGCAGCGGACAATATGGTAGAAGTACAGGTTGTAAAAGAAACGATTACCGATGAAATGCTTTCAGATTGTAGTTTGCTGGTCATCTCAGCACCGGCAAGAAATGCAGGAACTGCAAATGCAGGAGACTATGTAGCAAGCAACTTTGATGATGCATTTATCGCTACTGTTAAGAAGTATGTGGAAAATGGTGGAAATGTAGTAGTATGCGGTCTGGCTGATTATCAGGACACCAAGGCAACAGATGCAGATTACCATACAGCAAACCAGTTGAATAAGCTTTTGGAAGGTATCGGTGCCACCACGAAAATCAATGATGATGAGGCATATGATGAAGTGAAAAATGGAGGACAGGCATATCGTCTCTATCCGACAACCTTTAATTCTGATTCCAAATGGACAAGTGGTATTGTAGAGGGACAGACTTATAGCCAGTATAGCGGATGTACTGTCGATATCACCAATGCATTCGGCAATGGTGTTGTGAAGGATGCAGAGTGGCTTGTAAAAGGTTTTGATACCACATATTCCATTGACAGTGATAAAGACGGAAAAGGAGGAGTAAGCAAGGGGAATGCAGTGTTCTTGGCAGCTCAGGATACAGTGTATGGTGGAACGATTTTTACTGCCGGTGGAGTATTTTTATCCGATTTTGAAGTAAAGGCAGAATTAGATAATATTTGGGATTTGCCATATGCAAACCGAACTATTGCAGAAAATATTTTAGAGAGAATTAAGGTAGAACTTCCAGTGAGTACAATCGCTGAAATGCGTAATGGAAATTACAAAGATGTATTCCGTATTCAAGGATATGCAACTTCCAGTCGTAAAGAGGGCAATGCATTCTTCGATGCAATGTATGTACAGGATGAGACCGCAGGTGTTACGGTGTTCCCAATTGCAGAGGATGGACTTGAAATTGGTACTAAGATGGAAATTGTAGGTTATGTAGACCAGTATCAGGGGGATAAGGAAATTCAGGTCATGTCCTATAAGATATTGGATGAGGAACCGAATATTATTGCTCCGGAAAAGATGACGGCAGCAGATGCCATGAACTATGAGAAGTCCGGTGGTAAATTGGTTGAGATGCAAGGTAAGGTTGTAGATGTAATTTATAATGCATCAGGAACAGGGGTATCCCAGTTCTGGTTGGAAGATGGAAGCGGTACAATCGGAAATGTATTTATTGATGGATATATTTTGTCTGAAACAACAGGAAAGAATGAATTGGCATCCTTTGTAAAGAAAGGGGCGACTGTTTCTGCCGTAGGTATGGTATATGCACATCCAGAGGGTGCTTCTGATGTACCTGTAACTTGCCTGAGAGTGCGTAATTGTGATGAAATCCAGTTAGTTGCGGAAGCACCGCAGACACCGGAGACGCCACAGACACCAGACACACCGGAGACGCCACAGACACCAGACACACCGGAGACGCCACAGACACCAGACACACCGGAGACGCCACAGACACCAGACACACCGGAGACGCCACAGACACCAGACACACCGGAGGCACTACAGATACCACAAATAGCAGACACAAGAGTAGAGGGATGGAAAGATATTGCAGCTTCAATCCACAATTACCCGGAAGGAAGTACCATATCAATTAAAGTGGGAACAGATACTGTCGTACCTGCAGAGGTGTGGAATGCAGTAAAAGGACAGAACAAGAATTTAGTTTTCAGGTTAAATAATGGGGTAGCATGGAAAATTAATGGAAAAGATATTACTGGTGAAGTGAAGGATATTGATTTGAATGTTGCATTAAATGTTAAAGTAATACCGGAAAAACTTATCAAGTCTGTTGCAGAAGGAAAAACAACAATACAGCTCAGTTTGTCACATAATGGTGAATTTGGCTTTAAAGCAATGATTGAGGTTCCAATAGGAAAGGAATATAGTGGAATGTATGCGAACTTGTACTATTACAACCCGGCTACCGGAGAGTTAGAATTGTCAGGAAGTGTAAAGGTGGATGAAAGTGGAAATGCAGATTTTACCTTTACCCATGCATCAGATTATGTCGTCGTATTGGATACGGTAGCAGCAAGTGAAACCACAAAGAAGCCTAAGACCGGTGACAATACAGAAGCCACAGGAACAGTTTTAATGTTAGGATTTTCTGCATTGCTGATAGCAAATATGTTAAAAAAAAGAAGAGTAGGAGCGAGATAAAAAGATGAGTACAAAAGGAAAGACAGAAAGCAGAACACAAAAAAAGTGGATTGCTCGTCTGGTACTTTTGGTGCTGGCTGCAGCCGCCTTCGGGTGGCTGCTCTTTTTTGCAAATAAAGATAAGCCATGTTATACCACCACAGAAAGTACCGGAATAGAATATGAAGTAGCACGTGTGACGGCTGTGATAGAAGATAATACCACGGTAGATGAAACAACAGAAAATGTTTTGCGCGGAGAAATGGAATTGGAGGTAGAAGTGCTGACAGGGCGGTATGCCGGAGAAAAAGTAAAGGTTACAAATTATTTTAGTGCGTTGTATAATGTAAATGTAGAGGCTGGGGATAAAGTTTCAGTGCGAATTGATACTGTGGGTGAGAACCAGTATCAGGTGTCAATTTATAATTACTACCGTGTACCAAAGATTTTAGGAGTAGTGGGGGTTTTTGTGCTACTTTTAATTTTAATTGGTGGAAAAAAAGGAGCAAAATCTGCCTTGGGCTTGATTTTTACCATGGTATGTATTATCTTTATTTTATTACCGTTATCTCTAAAAGGATTTTCTGCACTGGCAGTTACTCTTGGAATTATATTGATATGTAATTTTATTACATTTTTTCTGGTGGATGGGATTAGTACTAAGACAGTGGTAGCTTCTGTGGGAAGTATGGCAGGAGTATTGTGTGGAACATTGTTTGCGGCAATTGCGGCAGTAGTGATGGATGTGACTACCTTTCAGATGGATGAGGCAGAGAGTCTTTTGCTCATATCCTCCGGAACTGCGTTGAAAATACAGGATTTATTTATATGTGGGATATTGATTGCATGTATGGGAGCTGTAATGGATGTGTCGATGAGCATAACATCTTCCATAGCGGAACTTCATGAAGTAAATCCGGAGCTGGGAAAAACGCAGTTATTCCGGTCTGGAATGAATATTGGGCGAGATGCAATGGGAACCATGTCCAATACATTGATTTTGGCATTTGCAGGAGAATCTTTGAATATGATGCTGATGATTTATTCATATGGTGTGACTTTTCAGCAACTTATGAATACGGATTTTGTTGCGATAGAAGTGATTCGAAGTATTGCCGGAAGTATTGGTATTGTGTGTACGGTTCCATTAGTAGCCATAATTGCAGCAGAGGTATACGGGAAAAAATCGAAAAGGATGGAAAGAAAATGAAGATTTCGACAAAAGGCAGATATGCGTTACGCTTAATGTTGGAGCTTGCGCTAGAGGAGGAACAGGTTGTAAAGTTAAAGGATGTGGCGGAACGCCAGGGAATTTCCGTGAAATATTTAGAGCAAATTATATCAGTCCTACAGAAATGTGGATATGTGAAGAGTATGCGAGGACCGGGTGGTGGATATAAGCTGAGTAAGAGACCGGAAGAATATACAGTAGGTATGATTTTGCGACAAATAGAAGGAAGTCTTGCGCCGGTAGCATGCCTGGAGGAAGAGGTCAATTCCTGTGAAAGAAGCAGTTCTTGCGTAACACTTCGATTGTGGCAGATGATATATGATGCCATTAATGGAGTGGTGGACAAGGTAACTTTGGCTGATTTGGTAGAGTGGGAAAGAGAAATTCAAGGTAATATGGATTATGTGATATAGTTATTGAGATACATTGTGGAGGTGGAGAAGATGCAGGGGTCTGCATTTTATAATATTATTATAAACATTAGTTTATTAGTAACAGTGGCGACACTATTGGTGAGTACACCTTTTCTGCAGAAAATTTTATTACATCCCGGAGCATTAAGAATCCGGGAGCAAATTGCCCTGGGAGCTGTTTTCGGGGCATTTTGTATTATGTCTAATCTTATGGGGATACAAGTGGATGGGGCACTATTGAATGCACGGGTTATTGGAGCCTTAGCAGCAGGATTGTTAGGAGGTCCGATATCGGGGATTTTGGCGGCAACGATAGGAGTCTGTCACCGGTATTTGATAGATCCACATGGATTAACGACCTTTGCCTGTTGTTTGTCTACTATGATTCAAGGAGTTGGTGGAGCTTTCATCTGGAAGGAATATTACCAGAAAACGCATCGATATAGCGGAACCTTTTTATTTGCTGTTACGGCAGGATTTGAAAGTGTACATATGCTGCTGACATTATTTTTTTCGGGTCCAATAGAAGAGATGGTAGAAATTGTAAGAGTTATTGCACTTCCTATGATTACGTTAAATGCAGCAGGCATGGTAATATTGTTTCAGGTAATTACCAGTGTATATAAGATGCAGGATAAAAATATTGCCCAGAAGCTGTTTCTTACCTTTCGTATTGCAGAGCGTTCTCTTCCCTATCTTAGAAAAATAGAAAAAGAACCGGAAAATTTTCAGAAAATCGTGGATATTCTCATGGAGGAAAATGGAGAATGTATTGGAGCAGCTGTGCTGAATTTGAAACAATATTTTGGAAAGAGTAGCATATTTCGTCATATTACATGGGAAGAGGAACATCCTCCTGTAATTGTAAAAAAGATATTAGAACAGGATAGTGTATTAAGTTGGGAATATGCAGGCTATAAAGACCCTTTCGAACCTCTGTTTCACAGGAATGTTGTAGTAGGAGCACCCTTGAAATTAGGCGGGAAATCCATTGCCAGTTTGGTTATGGTGGTAAGAAAACGAGATTTTTCTTCGGAGGCAGATAGTAGTTTTGTGGAAGGTTTGGCAACTTTATGTTCTACACAGATGAGTTTGGCGCAACTTGAGGAACAGAAGAAATTACGTCGAAAAGCAGAACTTCAGGCATTACAGTCACAAATTAATCCTCATTTTTTATTTAATTCATTAAATACCATCTCCTATTTTTGCAGAGAAAAGCCGGAGCGGGCAAGAGAATTGATTCTGGCTCTTAGTACTTATTTTCGAAACTCTTTGAAGAATACTGATTATATGGTGACTTTGCAGGAGGAAATTCAACATACGGGAGCTTATTTAGAGCTTGAAAAAGCAAGGTTTGAAGAACGGCTTCAAGTAGAGTTCCAGATAGAACCGGAAGCAGAGGGCGTTATGGTGCCGAATTTAATTTTACAACCATTAGTGGAAAATGCAGTGAAGCATGGAGCAATGAAACAACGCCAGGGGATTGTAAAGATAGTGGCAGAACAGCAGAAAAATAAGATAGTAATTCGTGTGAGAGATAACGGAAATGGAATCCCAAAAGAAGTAATCAAAGGATTAAAAAAGAGGAAAAAGGTGTCAGAAGGAATTGGACTTTGGAATGTAAATGAGCGATTGTGCAGCATTTATCCAGAGGAACAAGGGGTGCGAATAGAGACGGGAGAATGGGGAAGCGAAGTAAGTATGGAGATACCCTTATAGTCATGAAAGGAAGGGAAAGTACAAATGAAAATTGCTATAGTAGATGATGAGCGACCGGCAAGAAGCGAATTAAGATATTTATTAGAACAATGCAGACCGGATTGGAAAATTGTAGAAGCTGCAGATTGTGAAGAAATGATGCATATTATGGAAACAGAAGTGCTGGATGGGGGATTTGTAGACATTCAGTTAGGCGATATGAATGGAACTACCTTAGCTTCTATGTTACTTACGAAAAATCCCGAATTTGCGTTGGTATTTGCTACTGCATATCAGGAGTATGCAGTAAAAGCATTTGAATTAGGCGCATTGGATTATTTGTTAAAACCATATTCTATGGATCAGGTAGAACGGGCAGTAAAACGAATGGAAGAGCGTATGAGTGTTAAGAAAGAAAAGCCGGAAGAGGAATTTTCCAAACTCACCATAACAGAAGCTACCGGAGTAGAACTTGTAGATATTTCAGATATTATTTATATCAGTACAGAGGATAGAGGGTGTAAAGTTCATTTAAAGGATAGAAGTTTTTTTCAAAATCAATCGCTGAATTACTATGAGGAACGTTTGGAACGATATCATTTTTTTCGAATTTATAAGAGTTATCTTATTAATCTAGACTATATTGAGAAGTTTGTGCCTTCATATAATAATGGATATGGGGTCTGTCTTAAGTATGTAGAAAGAGAAGTTTTTCCAATAGGAAGAAATCAATGTAAAGAATTGCGAAAAATGTTTGAATTTTGACAGTTAATGCAGAAAAATTAGCAGTTTACGCAGAAGTAATTGAAATAATACAAAAAAGTATTATCATAAAAGTATAAAAAATAACTAAAAGTCATAAATAAATTATTAAAAATGCATAAAGACTTTTGGACAAAGGAGGTAATTTTATGGTATCTTTTTTTGTATCGTTAGCAATTCTTATTGTAGGTTACATTGTGTACGGCGCCATCGTAGAGAAGGTATTTAAACCGGATGAACGTCAGACTCCGTGTATGGAACATCCAGACGGAGTAGATTACGTACCAATGGGTTCGGGACGTGCATTTTTGATTCAGTTGCTGAACATTGCAGGATTAGGACCAATCTTTGGAGCCTTATCTGGAGCAATCTGGGGACCGAGCGTATATCTTTGGATTGTATTTGGTACGATTTTTGCAGGAGGTGTACATGATTTCTTAAGTGGTATGTTATCTGTAAGAAATGATGGAGCAAGCATTTCAGAAATTGTAGGAAAATATCTGGGACCGGTTATGAAAAATGTAATGCGTGTATTCTCTGTTGTACTGCTGGTTATGGTTGGAGTTGTATTTATGGTAGGACCAGCAGGTCTTTTGGCAAAACTGACACCAAATGTATTGGATATTAAGTTCTGGACGATTGTTGTATTACTTTACTATTTTCTGGCTACATTGCTTCCGATTGATAAAATTATTGGAAAGTTGTATCCAATCTTTGGTGCATGCTTGATTATCATGGCAGTAGGTATTGGAGGGGCAACTATTTTAAGGAGTGAAAGTCATCCGATGATGGAACTGACATTAGAAAATCTTCATCCGGATGGAAAACCAATTTGGCCACTGATGTTCATTACAGTAGCCTGTGGAGCAATTTCAGGATTCCATGCAACACAGTCACCGATGGTAGCAAGGTGTTTGAAGAGAGAAAAAGATGGAAGAAAGATATTTTATGGTGCTATGGTTGCGGAAGGTATCATTGCTTTGATTTGGGCGTCTGCAGGAATTGCATTTTATAATGGAACAGGTGGATTACTTGCGATGAATGGTGGTAATTCTGAAACAGTATACGATATGTCTATTGGTTTATTGGGAACTGTTGGTGGTGTACTTGCAATGATAGGAGTTATTGCATGTCCGATTACTTCTGGTGATACTGCTTTCCGTAGTGCACGTTTAACCATTGCAGATTGGTTTAAGATTGATCAGAAGGATATGAAAAAGAGATTGACCTTATCTATTCCATTGCTGGTTGTTGGATACTTAATTTCTTTGATTGATTACTCTGTTGTTTGGAGATACTTCTCTTGGTCAAATCAGACATTAGCAATGATTGCACTTTGGGCAGGCGCTGTATATCTGGCAGGTCATGTCAGTGCACCGGCAAGCCTTATGGCTGCACTTCCGGCAACCTTTATGTCGGCAGTAAGTATGACATATATCCTTTATGCAGATGAGGGATTTAAGTTAAGTACTAAGATTGCATATCCGGTAGGAATTATCTTTGCAGTTGTTTGTGCAGGTATCTTTGTTTGGAGAAGTTTTATACCGGCAATGCAAGGGAAAAAAGCAAAAGACTGAGAGTATAATTAAAAAAATGGAATAGTGAAAAGGAAGCTGCGAGAGTAGCTTCCTTTTTTGGAAGTACTTCTAAAGAATTGACTTGAATAGACCGATATATGTTTTAAAGTCAGAATAAAAGCATCAGGTCTGAAAGGGGCAGAGTTATGAAGGTTAATAATACAGTTGGAAATGAGAGCATAATCAATAATGGGTATCTCAAGAATCGTATGGAAGGTGGAGCCAAGGCCGGAGAAGCAGTCAAGGTGGAAAATGGTTCTATCAATGCATCGGGATTAAGTATATTTGAAGATGATATTGCGAATAAGAAGCAAAAAGCTATGCAGGATGCCATGAAGTTTATCAAGAACCAATTTGAGGCAGATGGTGAGATTGACGATACCTTTGAAGCGTGCCGTAGACGTTCTGCTGAGAGCAAGGAGAGTTTAAAAGAAGCGCAAAAGGAACTTTCAGCATTAGAAGAGGAAAAACAACAATTGCTGGCAGATTATGAAGAAGGTAGTGAGGAATATAAGGCAATTGAGAAGGAATATGATAATATGAAAGCCCCTTGGCAGGAACAGCAAAAGGCTGCGCAGGAGGATATTTCCATGCAGGCTGGGACTATTCGTGGTATGAAGTTAGAGGTTTTAAAACATCATGGTATCATTGATGCGGAGAAGGCAAAGGAGCTTACTCTAGAGGCTGCATCAAAAGAAGTTACCGGAATGCTCATCGAAGAGGCAAAAGATAAGATTGAGGAAGATATCAAGGATGCGGTAGAAAAGGGCGAAGAACAAAAGGAAAAGAAAGAAGAAATGGAAGCAAAGCTGGAGGAGATTCAGGCAGAGCAGAAGAAAAAAGCCCAGGAGGCAGAAGAAGATGCCGAAGAGAGCCACGTGAACAGTACAAGAAGAAGAGGTGGTTCTGTAGATGCAATATTGGATACTATGAATGAAAAGTATAAGGAAGTTATAGAAAATACAGAAAAAATTGCAGCAGAACAGAAGCTTTTAGTAGAAGAGCTAAAAGGGGTTAATGTAGATACGCTATTATAAGAAAAGAAAGAGAAAGGAAGTTCTATTGGTAAAACAGTAGAGCTTCTTTTTTGTTTCTTGATGATTAGAAATACGTCTAATATAAATGTTGACAAAAATCAAATAATATAATAGAATGACATCAATACATATATTAGATAAATATCTAAAGATAAAGGAGAAACAGATAACATGAGTGAGAAAAAAATTAGATATCGGGATTTGGTGACGCAAAAAGAATATTTAAAGATGATAGTGGCAAATCTGATTAATCGTTTTGGAGATTCTGTAGATGCATTGGCATTTACCTGGATGGTTTATGCCATTACCGGGAGTGCAGCTTGGTCTGCAATAATTTTCGGACTAAATCACATCCCGACGATTTTTATACAACCTTTTGCAGGTGCGTTAGTGGAAGGAATGAAAAAGAAAAGGCTGATGATTGTAACAGATATTATGCGAGGCATTATTGTAGCGGGATTAGCGGTACTCTATGGAATGGATAGGATAACGCCCACAGTACTTGTGGTGTTTACACTGGTTATTTCTACCGTAGAGGCGTTTCGAATTCCGGCGGGAATGGCATTTGTTCCTAAGATATTGGAAGAAAAGTATTTCGAAGTAGGAACCGGATTAGGGAATACCCTTTCTACCGTGATGGAATTGGTGGGAACAGGAGCAGCAGGAGGGATTATTGCAGTATTTGGTATTCGTACTGCGATTTTTATTGATGCAGTTACTTTTTTTCTATCTGCCTTAATTATTTCAGGAATTCGATATAAAGAACAGCGGTTGCAAAAGCAGAAGGTTGATGTGAACGGATATTTCCAATTACTCAAAGGAGGAATTTCGTATATTAAGAAAAAGAGAATTGTTATGAACTTCTGCATCATGGGATTTTTGTTAAATGCTCTTTTAACACCTTTGAATTCGCTTTTGACACCACTTGTCGTAGAGGTACTGAAACAGGATAGTGAATTTTTAAGTGTAATAGGAATAGCACTTTCCGTTGGAATGGGAATCGGTTCCTTTTGTTATCCATTTCTGACACAGAAAATAAAATCCAATGTAATGGTGTATCTTAGTGGAATTATGATAGGAGTCTTTTATTTGAGTTTTCCATTGGCAGGAAGATTTGCGGATTATATACAATTGGTATTGATTATCTGTATTCTTGGTGCAGCGGGATTGGGAATTTCTGCCAGCATATTAATGGCAGTTTTGAATGTACAGTTTATGAAACAGGTAGATCAGGAATATATGGCTCGCGCGGGCTCTGTCTTTAATGCAATTGGAACCGCAGCCATACCGGTGATATCAGTGCTTATTACACCATTGGTGGCAGTTTTGAATGTAAAAACAGTTCTCGTTGTATGTGGAGTGCTTTCTATGGTATTATTTATCTGTATGGGAATAGGAAAAGTAAAATTTGCAGAGGAATAATCTGCCGGAGGTAAAAATGAGAGTAAAAATACAACGTGAACCGGATGCGGTGTCAGAGGCAATACAGTTGCTGATATGGCTTGCAGAAGGAAAGAATATAGAAAAAATGAAAACAAGGCTAATGGAAATTAACCTTGCAGAAGAAACCTATGAACCGGTGGTTGCGGTAGTTGGAAAGATATTAAAAAAAGCGGAAAAAAAGTTTGCTGGAAAAATGGAACTGATAAAGGAATTTTTTTCAACTATGACTGTTCAGGATGAGCAAATACTGACTTTGGCAGAGGTTGCATTGTTAGCACCGGAAAGACGGTATGATAATGCGCTCGAGCAGATTGAAAAAGAAGTAGAAAATGCGTCAGAAAAAGTTATCAGCCATAGAATTTTGACAATGATGGAGATGGAAGAGACAGAGGATTCTTTTAGCACAGTGATAGATGTGTTGGAGGAAACAGGACTTTCCAAGGAACAAAAATGGCAGATTATGCAAGTAGCTGCCAAGCCCAAAGAACATTTTAAAAAGATAAAACCTTTACTGATAGAAGCGCAAGAACTGTTTTTTGAATATCAAAAAGAGTGGCAGCCATTAATTCAGGAAATCGCAGAGAATTGGGAAGAGTATCTTGAAGAATATGGACTTAAGAAGCTGTTTCAGGAATATATGAATGTAACCTTAGATGAGAATCCAAATGGAGTGATTTTGATTCCCGAAATTATGAGTTGCAATAAGTTATGGTACTTTTCAGATGTAAAAGAAAAGCAAAGGGACATTCTTCGCATAGGAGCACTGTTTTCTACCCTGGAAAATTTTAAAATACTTACGCATCCGACAGGAAGGGAACAAGATGAAAAGGAATATCTGATGCAGGTAATGAAATGCTTATCGGATAAAAGTAAGTTAGGAATTCTTTTGTTACTGAAGGAGAAAAGAATGTATGGTAGCGAGCTTGCGGAAGCATTAAACCTTACGACAGCTACCATTTCTCATCATATGAATACTTTAATTCTGTTGAAACTGGTATTTATGGAAAAAGAAGAGAATAAAGCATATTATCAGCTGAACAGGGAAGGTATTCAGAGTATAATGGAAAAAATGCAGAAAATTTTATTGTAAGAGGATATCTTTATCATATATTATTGGAGAGAGCAAAACGTGAAAGATAAAGGGAAGAGACTGCTTGCGGTTGTGCTATCAATGCTCTTACTGTCAGGCTGCATAGGGCAGAACCAACAGCAAAGTACAGAGAGAACAGAAGATTCTGCGTTCACAGAGTCGAAAGAGAATTTAGAAGTGCATTTTATTGATGTTGGTCAAGGAGATGCTACGCTGATTCGGCAGGGAGAACATGCCATGCTTATTGATGCAGGAGATAACAGCAAGGGAACGGCAGTACAGGCATATCTGCAAATGCAGAATATAGAAAAATTGGACTATGTCATCGGAACACATCCTGATTCAGATCACATTGGCGGTTTGGATGTTATTTTGTATAAATTTGAGTGGGACACAGTGATGATGCCGGATGTGGATAAGGATACCAGAACGTATGAAGATGTAATAAAAGTAATTCAGGATAAGAACAGGCAGGTTACAGTACCAAAGGCAGGGGAGACCTATTCGCTTGGTATGGCAGAATTTACTATAGTCTGCCCGCAGAAAAATGATTATGGAGATAATAGCAATAATTATTCTATTGGACTTCGGTTAGAGTTCGGAGAGAATCACTTTCTTTTTACGGGAGATGCAGAAGAGGAAGCGGAACAGGATATGCTGGCAAGTGGAATGGATTTATCGGCAGATGTGTTTAAAGCAGCTCATCATGGAAGTGATACTGCGAATACAGAGGATTTTTTGGAAACGGTAGATCCAGATGCAGTAGTAATTAGCTGTGGTGTGGAAAATAGCTATGGACATCCGCGGGCGGCAGTTATGAATCAGTTACGGCAGATGGGAGTAGAGGTTTATCGGACAGATGAGCAGGGAACTATTGTAGTATATTCGGATGGCGAAAATATTATCTGGAATTGCAGTGCAAGTGAAAGTTGGAAGGCAGGGGAACCTACTGTTAGCGATGCAGGGCAAGAAACGTCACAGCTACAGGAAGAACTACAAAAAGAACCAGGACAGGAGGTCGATAATGCGGCTTATGTCCTAAATACTAATACAGGGAAGTTTCACAAGCCCTCTTGTAGCAGCGTAGAACAGATATCAGAGAAAAATCGGGAATATACTAATAAGAGTAGGGAAGAAATGATAGAAGCGGGGTATGAGCCTTGTAAGAGGTGTAATCCGTAAGATATGTTATTAGAAATAGACTATTACAAAATTTTTTGTCAATAGTCTATTTTTGTAGAAAAATACAAAAGAAATAGTGAAAAATCACGAAAAACAGGAAAAATGACCAAAAAAGATTGAAAAAGAAGGATAAAGAGAGTATGCTGTAGACAGGAATAATAAAAAGAACGGAGGGCGGAGCAATGTTTGCAAATTTAAAGGTACGTACAAAACTAATTTTATTGGTGGTTATTGCAATTGTGTCCATGATTATTATGGAAATTGTCAATATGTCCAGGATGGAAGAATCTTACAAACAGTCCGTGGAGTCTATGAGAGAGGAACTCTACAGCGATTATGACGAACAGATTCAGGGACAGGTGGAGAATGTCATAACGTTGTTGGAGGGGGTTTATGCAAAACAGCAGAGCGGAGAATATACAGAAGAGGAAGCTAGGAAGCTGGCCGCTGATATCGTACGAGATCTTCGTTACGGTACGAGCGGATATTTTTGGATTGATACTTATGAAGGAGATAATGTAGTTCTTCTGGGAGGCGATTCAGAAGGAACTAATCGTATGGATACTGTAGACGTGAATGGTTATCAGATGGTGAAAGATATCATTAAGAATGGTCAAAAAGAGGGGGGCGGATTTACGGATTATTACTTTACAAAGGAAGGTAGTACAGAAGTTTATCCGAAACGTGCCTATAGTAAATCATTTGAACCGTATCAGTGGGTGATTGGTACCGGTAATTATATAGATGAGTTGGAAGAGATAGTAGCAGAGAATAATGCAGCTCAGGAGGCAATGTTCCAGCAAACGAAAGTGATAGTAATTATAGCGGTAGTTGTTATTATGGTTGCGCTGATGTTACTGGCACTTACAATTGTAAGGGATATTTCTGGTTCCTTAAGAATATCCATGAAGTTTATGAATCATATGGCAGAGGGAGATTACACACATAGTTTTCCTGAAAAATATAAAAATCGTAAAGATGATTTTGGCGAACTTGCAAAATGTATTACGGATATGCGAGATGCTACAGTAGTATTGATTAGCAAGGTAAAAGAGGAATCTGAGACTATTAATCAGGTAGTAGGTGTGGTAAATGAGCGGGTAATTGAGTTAAATGGTGGTATTGAAGGCGTATCTGCTACCACTGAAGAGTTATCGGCAGGTATGGAAGAAACTGCAGCCACAACAACAGTAGTAAATGAATCTTCTGAGGAAATGCATGCGGCAGTACAAAATATTGCACAGCGTTCTCAGGATGGAGCAGAAAAGGCAGCAGAAATTAATAATCGGGCAGAGGAAACAAAACAGAAGGTTATAGATGCAAAGGAAAAGACTTCAATACTTAGAAAAGAAATACAGCAGGAATTGGAGAACTCTTTAGAAAATGTAAAAGTAGTAGAGCAGATATACGAATTGGCAGATGCAATTATGGAGATTACCTCACAGACAAATCTGTTGGCATTAAATGCTTCTATTGAAGCGGCAAGAGCAGGAGAAGCAGGAAAAGGATTTGCTGTAGTGGCAGGAGAAATTGGAAATCTTGCAGACCAGTCCAGAGAAACTGTAATGAAGATTCAAAACGTTACTCAGGGTGTAACGGAAGCGGTAGGAAATCTGTCAGATAATGCAAAGAAGTTATTGGATTTCGTAGTAACTGATGTGGCAGCGGATTATGAAGAGTTTCTTGAAATCGGAGAACAGTACAGTCAGGATGCGATTTATATTGAAAGTTTGGTAAGTGATTTCAGTGCTACCGCACAGCAGTTATTTGCCAATATGGAGGGTATCCGTACTTCTATGCAGGATATTTCAAAAGCAGCGGATGAGGGAGCTTTAGGAACTACAGATATTGCACAGAAGGCATCTGATATTGCACAGGAATCAGAAGCAGTATTACAGCAGGTAACAAAAACACGAAAGAGTGCAGAACTTCTTAAAAACGAAATTGAAAAGTTCAATATTTAAATTGCCAATATTTCGAAAAACAAAAAGGATTGCTGGGTTACAGCAATCCTTTTTTAGTTCTAATCTAAAGGTGTATCTTCTACTTCGCCGGAAATATTATTTTCTAAAGTTTCATCGGCAGATTCTGCATCGTTTAAGATATCAGAATCTTCTATGGTATTTTCTGTGGTATCGGATTCTACAATCTCTGGCTTATCAAAGCTTATTTCATTGGAGCTTCGGAATATTGTATCCGAGGAGCCCATCTGATTTACCATAATACTGTTTGTTCCCTCATCAAGGGAGTTGAGAGAAATCTTTAAGTGGGTTCCATCAAGATAAGTGGTGGAAACCTTTTCTCCATTTACAAATACTTTACTCCAACGAGTGAAGTTCTGTCCGGTCAAATATAAAACGTTATTGTCTACAGAAAGATTCTCAATGACGACATCCTGTACACCCATGATTAAGTCAGAGGCAGGATAGAGGTCTTTTTGACCATAAGTATAGCGATCACCATAAAGAATATCATATTGTAATAATTCCATATCGCTTGAGTAAGTGTCAATATCTTGGAAGTTATTGTTCTGATGGAGACGGAACATAGTACCTTCGTGGATGCCGAGCTGGTTTGTTACAGCTGCAAGCAACTGATAAGAAGTAAGGTCACGGTCAACCTTTTCCAGACCAAAATTGTTCCAAGTAACATATCTTGTCTTGAAGATACTTCCACTCTTCATATCACTTTCTTCCAGTCCCATAGTAGGGAGGTGGTCACCAAAGAAAACAACAATTGTTTTTTCATCACGCTGAGATAACATATTGGTTAAGTTTGCAATAAACTTATCTACTTCGTGAATTTCGTTTACATAATATTCCCATTCGTTATTAGCCTCTTCTGTTTCAGCACCGGTTACAGTGATTTCAGGATTTTCAATCACTTTTTCGGTTGGATATGCTCCATGTCCCTGTACGGTAATGGTATATACAAAGTCCTGCTGTGGAGTAGAGTCCAGAGCTTTTGCTACTTCGCTTACCAGAATATCATCGGTTGGCCATGTGCCAAGTGGTGTATATTCTGTAATATTCATCATTTCCTTACTTGTAAAGTTATCAAATCCCATTTGAGAAAAGGCATTTGCACGGCTGTAGAAATTTCCACCGTTATTGTGGACAACTTCTGTACCATAACCAAGGTTTTTAAGATCACTGGCAATACTTTCACAAGAATTTGTCTTTAAGATGGTTTTGTATGGATATTCACCAAGTCCAAAGTATTGCATTCCCATACCGGTTAAAATTTCAAATTCTGTATTGGCAGTACCTGCACCTACTACCGGAACGGTAAGGTAACCGGAAGAGTAGTTAGCAGCCAGATTCTCAAAGTTAGGAACCGGATTCTCAGAACATTCCAAGAAGTTGATTTCATTTGGGTCAACAAAAGATTCCAGCAATACACAAATAATGTTCGGCTTTTCCACGGAAGCATCTGTTTCCTGTGTTATTACTTTATCCAGAGCAGCCTGAACGGTTTTATTAGAATAATCATCAGGAGCACTCATACCGCGGTCAACAACACTGGCGGAAAAGCTGTATACGAATCCGTAATCTTTGTAACCTTGTGCAATATTCTCAAAGTAGCTTGCTAAAATGTTGTTGCTAACAGCAGCTTGAGTTACCATTGGAATAAGCAAAGCAAAGGCGCCAACAGACACAATGCTTAAGACACGATGTTGTTTTCCGGTGTATTTCGGTCCCTTTTTCCAAAAAACAATCAAGGATAAAATAACAGCTATAACTAAAGTGATAACAATAAACGCTTCGGTATTGGTAAAGTAGTTACTTTTCATGGTAAACAAATCATTTACCAGTTTCAAATCAGTATAGCTAAAAGGTGTAACACGCTTTAAAAGTACACATCCGTTAATGGTTCCAAGGAACAGCCAGATGACACTAATCAATGTACGCATCAAGGCTCTTCTGCGGAAGAAATATACCAAATGCAGTGAAGTGAAAACAATCAGAGAGTTGTATAGGAATACAAGACTCCGGTCAAACATGAATGAAAATGCATCTGCAAAAGAATGTCTGGAAATCACTTCAATGAAAAAGCATACAAGGCATGCTAACAGGTAATGAAAAATCAAGGAATAGCGATTTAGTATGTATAGCAGCCGTTCTTTTTGCTGTGGCTTCAGGAGATGTTTTTTCCCCCTTGCAGCCCGTTTCTCCTTCCATGACTTGTAATTTAAATAAAAATTGTGTAAAGTTTCTTTTATACTCTTGTACATATTCTCCTCATCCTCTATTATTATATGTGGTTAAAATAATAAATAATCTCGTTTACCATAGCAAAGATTAGCTCAAAATGGGGGAAAAGTCAACTAGAATGGGGGAAAATTTACGTTTATTATAATAAAAATTAAGAAAGTCTTTAAAAATTGGTGAAAATTATAAGTAAAGGGCATGTAAAGAAATGGAAAAATACAAGATATTGAGCAAAAAGGAGCTAAATAACTATATAAGGGAAATTGAAAAGACAGGAAGTATTCTTGGTTTAGACAGTATCCGTGAATTGATGAAAGAGTTGTCAAATGTGCAGAATGAACTGTCTGTCATTCATGTGGCAGGAACGAATGGAAAGGGTTCCGTATGCGCTATGTTAGAGTCTATTCTCATGGAGGCTGGGTATCGGGTCGGAAAGTATACTTCACCGGCAGTATTTGAGAATACAGAGCGGTATCGGGTCAATGGAAGAAATATTGGTGAGAGAGACTATATAGAGGTAATCAGTCAAGTGAAAGCAGCTTGTGACCGAATGGTGGAACGAGGTTTGAATCAGCCTACAGTATTTGAAGTGGAGACAGCAGCAGCATTTTTGCATTTTTACCGGGAAAACTGTGAAATTGTCATTTTGGAAACTGGAATGGGAGGAGCAACAGATGCGACTAATATAATAAGGAAGTCTTTGGTCAGTGTATTGACTTCCATTAGTCGGGATCATATGGGATTTTTGGGAGATACCTTAGAAGAAATCGCAGCAGTTAAGGCAGGAATTGTGAAGGAAAATGGAAGAGTTGTTGCCCTATGTCCGGAAGAAGGAGTACGTCGTGTCATAGATGAAACTTGTAAGAGAAAAAAAGCATCTGTAGTTTATACAAAGTCAGAGCAGGTTGATAATGTACATATTGCAGAGAATAAGCTGTGTTTCTTTCATGATGAATTAGGAGAGATAAAATTGAAAATGATAGGAAACTATCAGGTTCAGAACGCGCTGTGTGCCATAGAAACAGTGAAACAATTGGTGAAACAGGGGTATGCTATTTCTGCGGAACAGTTAAAAAAAGGACTAGAACAGGCAGAGTGGGAAGGGCGTTTTTCTGTTCTTTCGGAGAAACCTTTTTTTGTGATAGATGGGGCCCATAATGAGGATGCGGCAAAAAAATTACGGGAAACTTTGGAAATGGGTTTTACAAAATGCAAAATTATATATATAATAGGGGTACTTGCAGATAAAGAGCATGAAAAAATGTTAAGACTCATGCTTCCGCTTGCAGAAAAGGTATTTACGGTTACGCCACATAATCCAAGGGCGCTGAATGGAAAGCTGTTAGCAGAAGAAGCCGGTAAATATCATAAGGACGTTACTTTTGTTTCGGAGATAAAAGAGGCAGTAAGCCTGGCAATGGAAGCAGCAGATAAAGAACAGGGAATGGTACTTTCTTTTGGATCGTTGTCTTACCTTGGCGAAGTAAAAAATGCTCTTAAGGAGATAAAAATACATGGTAGATAAGAAAAAAATAGAAGCAGGTGTAAAACTTTTGCTAGAAGGAATGGGAGAAGACATAAATCGAGAAGGTCTGGTGGAGACGCCCCAGCGGATTGCCCGAATGTATGAAGAAATTTTTGGCGGATTGGAACAGACTCCGGAAGAACATCTTTCAAAAACTTTTTCTGTAAAGGACAACAATATGGTGTTGGAAAAGGATATTGTATTCTATTCCACATGTGAACATCATTTACTGCCCTTTTATGGTAAGGCACATGTAGCATACATACCAAATGGCAAAGTGGTTGGGTTAAGTAAATTGGCAAGGACCGTAGAGGTATACGCAAAGCGCCCGCAATTGCAGGAGCAGTTAACAGCCCAGATTGCAGATGCCCTGATGGAATATTTAGGACCGCAGGGGGCTATGGTTGTGATTGAGGCAGAGCATATGTGTATGACCATGCGGGGAATCAAAAAGCCCGGCGCACAGACTGTAACCTGTGTGACAAGAGGAGTATTTGCAGAAGATGAGAAACTGCAAAATACTTTCTGGCATATGTTAGGACGATAAAATAAATGGAAAGACAGAATGAAATGGAGTATGTGAGAAGGCTGATTCAGGAAACGGATTATCTGGAACAGATGAAACAGTTAGAAGAGCTGGAAAAAGAGAGAAAATTTTGCCGGCATGGTCTGAATCATGTGTTGGATGTGGCAAGAATCGCGTGGATACAGGTGCTGGAAGAACAGCTTTCATTAGAAAAAGAAATGGTTTATCTAACGGCGTTACTGCATGATTTGGGAAGAATCGCAGAGTATCAGAAAGGGATTCCGCATCATGAGGCAGGGGTAACTATGGCGAGAATGTATTTAGAGCAGATTGGGTATCCGAAAGAAAAATGTGCACTTATTTATGAAACCATAGAAGAACATCGAAATAAGAATAAATTAAATGAAGATTTTATAAATACAATTAGGAAGGCAGATAACAGCTCACGAAATTGCTTTTTTTGCGAAGTGACGAAAGAATGTAAGTGGAGTGAGGAACGGAAGAACGATACAATTGTAGATTAAGCATGGATATAGAGGAGACAGAAAATGAAGATTGGAAACAGGAACTTTGAGACAGACAAACACACTTATATTATGGGAATATTAAACGTAACTCCAGACTCCTTTTCTGATGGAGGAAAGTTCAATCATTTAGATGCGGCTTTGGCGCATACAGAGCAGATGATGGAAGAAGGAGCTGATATTATTGATATTGGTGGAGAGTCTACCAGACCGGGGCATGTGCAGATAACGGAAGAGGAAGAAATTGAGCGTACTGCACCGATAATAGAAATAATTAAATCTGAATTTGATATACCTATATCCATTGATACATATAAGGCTAAGGTGGCGCAGGCAGCAGTAGATGCAGGAGCTGATTTGGTGAACGATATCTGGGGACTTAAGTATGATGAAAAAATAGCAGATGTTATTGCAAAGTCTGGTGTAGCATGTTGTTTGATGCACAATCGTGATAACCATGATTATCAGAACTTTATAGAGGATATGAAGCAGGATTTGCGTGAGACGATTGCTTTAGCCAAAAAGGCAGGTATTGCAGATGAGAAGATTATGTTAGATCCCGGAGTGGGATTCGGAAAGACTTATGAACATAATCTGGAGACAATTTATAAGTTAGAAGAATTGGACGAATTGGGCTACCCGTTGTTGCTTGGAACATCCAGAAAGTCTGTAATAGGATTGACACTGGACCTTCCGGTAACAGAACGCGTAGAAGGAACTCTTGTAACAACAGTGTTAGCAGTAATGAAGAAATATTCTTTTGTAAGAGTACATGACGTAAAGGAAAACAAACGGGCAATTCAGATGGCAGAAGCAATCCGGGAGGGATGGAGATAGTGGAAAAGGAAGCATGGGACAAGATTCATATCAAGAATCTTGAGGTTTTCGGAAAACATGGTGTATTTCCGGAAGAAAACAAGCTTGGACAGAAATTTCTAGTGAATGCAGTGCTTTATACAAGTACCAGAGAAGCGGGAAGAACAGATGATTTGACGAAATCTATTCACTATGGTGAGGTATCTCATTTTATCACGAAATATATGATGGAACATACCTTTCAATTGATTGAGACTGTGGCGGAACAGCTTGCAAAGGCGTTACTATTGCAGTTTGAACATCTTAAGTGGATTGATTTGGAGATTCAAAAACCATGGGCGCCGATTGGACTTCCATTGGAATCCGTATCAGTGGAAATCAGCAGAGGATGGCATCAGGCTTTTATTGCAACCGGTTCTAATCTGGGAGACCGGGGAGAGTATATTAGCAAGGGCATAGAAGCGTTAAAAGCGTGCGAGGACTGTGTGGTGGAAAAGGAATCGGAACTGATTGTAACAGCACCTTATGGTGTCACGGATCAGCCGGATTTTTTGAATGGAATGCTTCAGGTAAGAACATTATTTCGTCCGTTAGAATTATTAAATAAGCTAAATGAAATAGAGGCAGAGGCTAAACGGGAACGTAACATTCACTGGGGACCACGAACATTGGATATGGATATTATTTTTTATGATGATTTGGTTTTGGATACTCCGAAGCTTACCATCCCACATGCTGATATGCAGAATCGTAAATTTGTTCTGGAACCTTTAGCAGAATTAGCACCATGGTATCGTCATCCGATTTTAGGAAAAACGGTGAAAAAACTGTTAGAAGAATTAGTTCAATAGAAAGAAATTAACAGAAAATACTAAAGTAAAATATAAAATTAACCGATAAAATAGATAAGAGGAACTAATAATACAGATTCCATCCAGGGAAGGAGGAATAGGTATGAGAGAATTCTATTTTATCGTAAGTCCTGTAGAGAAGCATCGTGAAAAAGAAATACGAGTGTTTCGTGTGGAAAAAGGAAGAATGCAGCAGGGGAATTATCAAGAAGCGGAAAAACAGGTAGAGCATTATGCGTCTACGCAGAAAAAGCAGACTTCGGTAATTTCAGAAGAATGTGTTTCGAAGGAAGCAGATAGAACTCATACCTATTCCTCATTGTTGACGCAGATGGAAATGATGAAGGGACGCAATGTTTCTATAGAAGAACGTCAAGAGCAGCTTGCATATCAAAAAAAAGCACAGGAAAGCAGGATGAGGAAACATCAGATGGCTATGGCGTATGGAAGAGAATAGGTAATTAGAAATGGAACATCAGAAATTTGCATATGAAAAAACAGAATATGGAATTCGGATTCTACGTTGCTATGGAAGAAATGGCTGTGTACGAATACCGGAACAGATAGAAGGACAGCCCGTAACAGAGCTTGCTGATTATGCTTTTGCAAGAGAGATAGACAGTGAGCCGGAAAATAACAGTGGGCTGTCCTGTATTTGTGGAGAAGATTTGCAGGAATTGCATTTGCCGGAAACGATAAAAAGGTTGGGCAGATATATTTTCTATAATTGTACCCAGTTTCAGAAATTGTTTTTTTATAGTAATATTGCATTTATGGGAGCTGGAGCGTTTACCGGTTGCGAAAGGCTTTCTTATTTGAGAATGCAAGAAGTACCGGAAGAAAAGTCATGCCTTCGGGAAATTCTTTCGGACTTAAAACAGGCAGTACAGGTAAAGGTATATCGGGGAGAAGTTTGTCAGTATGAATTGATTTATCCGGAATTCTTTGAAGAAGCAGAAGAGAATACACCTGCAAGGATTATCAATACGGTTACTCATGGAATGGGGATTCAGTATCGAAATGCTTTTCGTGATACGAAGGTGATTTTTCGAGAATATGATAAATTGTTTGAAAGTGGAAAATATAATGTTGATTTAATTAGTGGAATAGAGATTTCAATAGCAAGGCTTATGTATCCGATTGAATTGGAAGAAAAAGTAGAAAAGTGTTATCGGGAATTTTTGCTACAACATTTGGAACAGGCGGCAAGTGTGTTACTAGAAAAGGAAGAAAAGGAAAAAGTTCGCTGGATGGCAGAAGAATTTGCTGTTACAAAGGAACAGGTGGAAGTTTTTGTGAAGGCGGCAATGGACCAGGAACAGACGGAAGCAGTAAGTATGTTGATGGATATTCAACATGGCAGATTTCAAGAAAAAAAGAAGAAATTTTCCCTATAAAAAGTGTGTAGTAGAAGAGGTTACTATGTTTGAAGAGCAGTTACTGGAAAAAGTAAATATTTGTCAGGAAATTTTACGAGATACGAAAAATGAATTATATCTGAATATGCGTTTTCTGGATGTGGCGTTGAATACCTTTTCTTTGCAGTCTACTATGGAACGGGAGCGTACTGCAACAGACGGAGTAGGATATTATTTTAATCCGGAATATTTGATAGAACAGTACAAGGAGAGTAGCCAGAAAACAAATCGTTGTTATCTACATAGTGTGTTACATTGTCTTTTTGGTCATCTTTGGCATCCGGTAGAGAAAGAAAAGGAAGATTTATGGAATCTTGCTTGTGATATTACAGTGGAATACATTATGGATAATTTGTATTATCGTTGTCTGAGAAACCATTCTAATCCCTATCGTAAGTTGGTGTACAATAATTTGCTGGAGCAGATGCCGGTCATTAATGCAGAGGCAGTGTTCCATGTATTAGAGAAAAATTCCATGGATCCCAGAGCGCAGGCAAGGTTGATGCTGGAGTTTCTGGTGGATGAACATGATTTGTGGCAAAGACAGGAAAATGCACCTAATGCTCCAATGGAACAGCAGAACCAGTGGAAGGATATTCGGGATAAGATGGAAACGGAGCTTGAAACTTTTTCCAAGGAAGCAGCGGAGGACTCTAAAAGCCTGGTGGAACAGTTGAAAGTAGAAAATCGGGAACGATACGATTATCGGACTTTCTTAAAAAAATTCTGTGTTTTAAAAGAAGAAATGCAGGTAGATATGGACAGCTTTGACTATATTTTTTATAATTACGGCATGGAGATGTATGGAAACATGCCATTGATTGAGCCGCAGGAGACAAAAGAGGTCAAGAAAATCGAAGATTTTGTAATTGTGATTGATACCTCAATGTCATGTAAGACAGAGCTGGTACAGAAATTTTTGGAAGAAACCTATAGTATTTTAAGTCAGGCAGAATCTTTTTACCGTCGTTTTCGGATTCATATAATTCAGTGTGATGAGCGGGTGCAGTCAGATGTGGTGATTGAGAAAGCGCAACAGTTGCGGGACTATATGGAACAGTTCGAAGTGAAAGGCATGGGTGGTACGGATTTTCGTCCGGCATTTGAATATGTAAATCGCTTGCTGACAGAAAAAGCTTTTCAGAAGCTGCGTGGATTGATTTATTTTACGGATGGATATGGAACATTTCCCTTAAAGAAGCCATTATATGATGTGGCATTTGTGTTTTTTAAAGAAGACTATCTGGATGTAGATGTACCGGCTTGGGCAATTAAGTTGATATTAGGTGAAGAAGACATTGGAAATACGGTGGAGGCAAGTAGAACATGAATATAAAACGAACGAAGGAAGAAATTAAAAATACTATTTCCGCTTACTTGTTAAAAGATGAATTCGGAAATTATCAGATACCGTCCATTCGCCAGCGACCGGTATTTTTATTAGGTTCGCCCGGAATCGGAAAAACACAGATTATGGAACAGATATCCAAGGAGTGTGGTATCGGGTTGGTGGCGTATACGATTACACACCACACCAGACAGAGCGCAATAGGACTTCCTTTTATTTCAAAAAAGCAGTTTGGAGACAAAGAGTATGCTGTTACAGAGTATACTATGAGTGAAATTGTAGGTTCCATTTATGAAAAAATGGAGGAGACCGGATTAAAAGAAGGAATCCTTTTTATTGATGAAATTAACTGCGTATCGGAAACTCTGGCACCTGCTATGTTACAGTTTTTACAGTGTAAATCCTTTGGAAATCACAAGATTCCGGAGGGGTGGGTGATTGTAGCGGCTGGAAATCCGCCGGAATACAACAAGTCTGTGCGGGAATTTGACGTAGTAACCATGGACCGTGTGAAGAAAATTGAGGTAGAAGCAGACTTTAGTGTATGGAAAGAATATGCTTATGAGCACCAGCTGCATGGAGCAGTGATTTCTTATTTAAATACCAGAAAACAAAATTTTTATCAGATGGAAAATACGGTAGATGGCATGCATTTTGCAACCCCCCGTGGATGGGAAGATTTGTCTAATATCATTCAGGTTTATGAAAAACTGGAAAAATGCGTAGACCGGGAAGTGGTGGAACAGTATATTCAGTTTCCGAAGATTGCAAAAGACTTTGCTAATTATCTGGAACTTTATTATAAATACCAGACAGATTATCAGCTAGAAGAGATTTTTCAGGGAAAACTGGACGAAGTGCTGTTGAAAAAGATATCTCATGCTTCCTTCGATGAAAAATTAAGTGTAGTAGGTCTGATTTTATCTAAAGTAAATGAGGCAGTCAGCAATGCGGTACGAAAAGAATCTTATATGGAATTGTTACAGTCCTACTTGTTGGAATATAAGGAAGTGACGGAAAATATAACAGAAGGGTTGGATGGTCAGCAGTTGTTTTTTAACATTTGCCAGAAGGCATCTGTGGAATACAAGAGGAAGAAAACAGCAGAATTGTTGACAAGAGAAGAGGATTACCGGTATCGTCAGGTAATTCGGATGTTGGAAAAGATACTGCAGGAAATGAAGTTGCTATCCATAGAAGGTGCAAGTGAGTGTTTTTGCAAGGCAAAGGAAATGTTTGAACAAGAAAATGAGCAGTATGAGAAAAAACAGCAAGAAGCGGAAGAAAAGTTAGAATATGCCTTTGACTTTATGGAAGGTGCTTTTGGCAATAGTCAAGAGATGGTAATGTTTATTACGGAATTGAATTCCAATGCCAATAGCGTAGCATTTTTACAGGAAACAGACTGCGAGCGTTATTATCAGTATAATAAGGAACTGCTCTTTGATGATAAAAGAAAAAAACTGTTGGAACGTATGCAGTAGAAGACTAGTATGAGGAGAAAGACATGAAAAAGAAAGTGATACTATTTGATTTAGATGGAACATTGTTGAATACAGAAGAGGGAATCTCAAAATGCGTAAGATATGCCCTTGAAAAATTTGGAATTGAAGAGAACGACCAGAAAAAAATAAGACGTTTTATTGGTCCGCCTCTTGCTGATTCTTTTCAGCGTGAGTATGGATTTTCGGAAGAAGATGCCTGGAAGGCAGTTGCATATTATAGGGAAAGATATGATGATATTGGGGTATGGGAGTGTGAACTTTATCCGGATGTGAAAGAAACATTGGAACTTTTGTCTGAAAAAGGTTATCGGATTGGAGTAGCATCCTCTAAACCTCAGAAGTTTTGCCCGATTTTGATGAAACATTTTGGGATTGACCAGTATTTTGAAGTGATTGCCGGCGCAGTGTCCGACGGAAAGGCAGGAACAAAGTCAGCGGTTCTGACAGATGCATTGAAACGTTTTGGTGTTGAGAATAAGGAAGAAGTATTGTTAATTGGAGATACCAGATATGATGCGCAAGGTGCAAAAGAAGTTGGAATTGATTGTATTGGAATTACTTATGGTTTTGAACATGATATGGATACCATGCGGGAGGCAGGAGCGTATATTTGCGAGACGTTGGAGGAAGTAGTGGAGTACTTGGAACAATAATGTAAAGATTTTCCATAAATTACCGATATAAACAATAGCTACGGATGGCACTTATTTCTATGGAGAGATATAAGTGCCTTTTGCGTGTTATCAGGTTATATGATACAATTAACAAGAAGTCAATTTGCGGCTGCATATTGCTTTAAGATGTGGGAGGAAAATTATGTTATTAGATAAGTTAAATTCTGGAAGAAGCGTATTTAGTACAGATTTTGGAGAAACCAAGGGTAAGACAATCGGAGAATTCTCCAATGAAGAATGGGACAAGCTGTTAAGCAAAGTAGATAATGCACTGGAGGCTTATAAAGAGGACTTAAAGGAACGAGAAGAGGAAGCAAAAGAGCAACAGAAGAAAAAAGCGGAAACAGCTGCCTTATGTAGAAATGTTAATGAAGAATTTGAACAAAATGTCATGCGTGGCGGTGTATTGCAGAGCATGCGCTTTCAACGTTTGAATGAAAGTATGTTTTCGTCGGAGCAGGAAGAGGAAGAAAACATAGATATGGAGAATTCCGTAAATGATTTTGTTTCTGAAGAGGCCATTCAAAAGATTGTGGGAAATCGTGGTAAAATGCCGTATTCTACATTGGCTGATGAAAATGGTATCATTGAATATAATGGTGTGACCTTTGTAGGAGATATGGACAGTAATTCCTTATGTTTGGGGGATATGACGAATCCTGATAATGTACTTACGATACAATTATCGGATGGAGGATATTTAAAGGTGAATCTGGATAATCTTGATAGTTTGTCAAAGGCAATCGGAATGTTTTCACCGGAAGATCAGAACCGTATTATGCGCGCCCTTGCCCAGTATAACAAACTAAAACAGATTCAGCAGCAGATTGAGGATGAGACCAGTGGACTTCAGGTACTGAAAAAAGGTGAAGACGTGGCATTTTATGCATAACAAAAGGACAAGAAGAAGGAGACAATATGAATCAGAAAAACACAATGTACGGAGGCTTATTCTCCGCAGCGGGTGTGGTGTACCCAATGTTAGTTTATTTTGTAGTAATTACCATTGCAATGAATATTTGTACCGCCATTGCAATGAAAATGGGAGTAGATCCTAAAGAGCAGTATATGGCGTTGCAGACAATAGCAACAGCAGTAACTATTCCATTTGTTTTTTATTTTTATCGTAAGGACAGGTTGGAGCCTACTGCATGTCAACAACATCTTTCAGAGATATTTGAAGGGAAGTCCACAAAGGAAAAACTTTGGGATGGAATTATGATGTTCCTGACAGGAGCAGTGGCAGGAGTTACCTTAAATAATCTGATGGCAATGACTGCTTTGGAGGAACTGTCTAAGGGGTATCAGGAGGTGGAAAGCCAATTCTTCGGCGGGGGAGTTTTGTTTGAAGTGATAGGCTCGTGTCTATTAATACCGATTTTAGAGGAGATGCTTTATCGAAGCGTATTATATGGAAGAATCTGTGATATTTTTATTCCGTATCAGGTGGAAGATACGGAGGCGAAGAAGAAACGGAATCGAAATAGTCGTATTATGGCAATCGTCTTTACAGCATTAATTTTCGGTATGATGCATATGAATATTGTCCAGTTTATATATGCGACGATTCTTGGAATCATGTTGTCGTGGTTCGTAGAAAAGTCAGGACATTTGTATGGAGCGGTGATAGCGCATATTGGTGCGAATCTTATGTCTGTATTACGCATGGAAACGCCAATACTTAAGTGGATGGAAAGCAGCAAGACATGCTTTATTATGTCAACGGTTATCTGTGTGGTTATAACAATATTACTTCTGGTCATTATTGGAAAATATAGTAAGAATGGTACAAAAGAAGTAGAAAACAATTTCCAAACAATTTAATAAAAATCAAAGAATTGACAAGGCTGATAGAAAATAATTTTAAAAAGTTTTTTTGAAAACAAATTAAAATTGTTTCTGTCAGCCTATTTTGATGCAAAAAAATAATATAAAATACAGAAAATAAGATGTTAAATATTGAATAGTCGAATTATCTGACAATATAGCAAAAAAAGTTGTTTACAAGACGAAAAAATAGGTGTATATTTATTTCAACACAGTATTTTAGCAATATATAGGGTATACAGCAGAAAAACGTATAGCTTAGAAAGGATGAGAAGATGCAGGAAAAGGACAGAACAGCAGTAGGTATGTATGACCCACGGTTTGAGCATGATAACTGTGGTATTGGAGCTGTTGTAAACATTAAAGGTATCAAAACCCACGAAACAGTAGAAAATGCATTGAAGATTGTTGAAAACCTGAAACACAGAGCAGGTAAGGATGCAGAGGGAAAGACAGGAGACGGTGTAGGTATCCTGTTACAGATTTCTCATAAGTTTTTCAGTAAGGCTGCTAAGGAAGCAGGAATTGAAATCGGAGAAGAGAGAGATTATGGTATCGGAATGTTCTTCTTCCCACAGGATGAATTGAAGCGTAATCAGGCGAAGAAGATGTTTGAAGTTATCATAGAGAAGGAAGGTATGGAGTTCCTCGGTTGGAGAGAAGTACCGATTGATCCAACACAGTTGGGACAGAAGGCAGTAGATTGCATGCCTTATATTATGCAGGGATTTGTAAAACGTCCGGCGAATGTAAATAAAGGCCTGGATTTTGACCGTAAACTCTATGTGGCACGCCGTGTATTTGAACAGTCTAATGATGATACTTATGTAGTGTCTTTATCCAGCAGAACTATCGTATACAAAGGAATGTTCTTAGTAGAGCAGCTACGTCTGTTCTTTGCAGATTTACAGGATAAGGATTATGTATCTGCAATTGCAACAGTACATTCCAGATTCTCTACTAACACGAATCCAAGTTGGGAACGTGCACATCCGAACCGTTTCATTGTACATAACGGAGAGATTAATACCATTCGCGGTAATGCAGATAAGATGTTAGCACGTGAGGAGACCATGGAGTCTGAACATTTAGAGGGAGAACTTCAGAAGGTACTTCCGGTAGTAAATACCGAAGGTTCTGACTCTGCAATGTTAGATAACACCTTGGAATTCTTAGTAATGAGTGGTATGGAGCTTCCATTAGCAGTTATGATTACCATTCCGGAGCCATGGGCAAACAATGGTATCATGAGCCAGAAGAAGAAGGATTTCTATCAGTATTATGCAACTATGATGGAGCCATGGGATGGACCGGCTTCTATCGTATTTAGTGATGGTGACTTAATGGGTGCGGTATTAGACCGTAACGGATTACGTCCTTCCCGTTATTACATTACCAATGACGATTACCTGATTCTTTCTTCCGAAGTCGGAGTGTTAGATATCGACCCAACTAAGATTGTAGTAAAAGAACGTCTTCGTCCGGGAAAAATGCTTTTGGTAGATACCGTTCAGGGAAGAGTCATTGATGATGATGAATTAAAAGAAAGATATGCAGGTAGACAGCCTTATGGTGAATGGTTAGACCGTAATCTAATTAATTTGGAAGACTTAAAGATTCCAAATCAGCGTGTACCGGAGTATACCAAAGAAGAACGTCAGAGAATGCAGAAGGCTTTTGGATATACCTATGAATCTTTGAAGGAAGCGATTCTTCCGATGGCACAGAATGGTGCTGAAAGTACCGCAGCTATGGGTATTGATACACCGTTAGCAGCATTGGCAGGAGACCATCAGCCATTATTTAACTATTTTAAACAGTTGTTTGCACAGGTAACCAACCCACCAATCGACTCTATTCGTGAGGAAGTGGTAACATCCACTACCGTATACATTGGAGAAGACGGTAACTTATTAGAGGAAAAGGCAATCAACTGTCAGGTATTAAAGGTTAACAATCCAATTTTGACCAATACAGACCTGATGAAAATCAAGAATATGAAAGTGGAAGGATTCAAAGTAGTAGAACTTCCTATTATATATTACAAAAACACCAGCCTGGAAAAAGCAATCGAGCATTTGTATGTAGAAGCAGACCGTGCATACCGTGACGGAGCTAACATTTTGATTCTTTCTGACCGTGGTGTGGATGAAAACCATGTACCGATTCCTTCCTTATTAGCAGTATCTGCATTACAGCAGCATCTGATTAAGACAAAGAAGAGAACTGCAGTAGCAATGATTCTGGAATCCGGTGAACCAAGAGAGGTACATCATTTTGCAACATTGTTAGGATACGGAGCCTGTGCTATTAACCCGTATCTGGCACAGGATACTGTAAAACAGCTGATAGACGAGCATATGTTGGACAAGGATTATTACGCAGCTGTGTCCGATTATAACAATGCAATTCTTCACGGAATTGTAAAGATTGCAGCAAAGATGGGTATTTCCACTATCCAGTCTTATCAGGGTTCTAAGATTTTTGAGGCAATCGGAATTGACTCTGATGTAATTAACAAATATTTCACCGATACAGTAAGTCGTATTGGCGGAATTACTATGAAAGATATTGAAAATGATGTGAATGCATTACATTCCAGTGCATATGACCCACTTGGATTAGAGACAGACTTGACACTGGAAAGCCGCGGACGTCACAAGATGAGAAGTGGTGCAGACAGTCATTTATATAATCCTAAGACCATTCATCTGTTGCAGGAAGCAACCAGACGTGGAGATTATGAACTGTTCAAACAGTATACAGATGCGGTAAATGCAGAAGAGAAGAATGCAAATATCCGTGGTATGTTAGACTTTAACTTCCCGAAAAAGGGAATTCCGTTAGAAGAAGTAGAAAGTGTAGATTCTATCGTAACACGTTTTAAAACAGGCGCGATGTCTTACGGTTCTATTTCTCAGGAAGCACATGAGACATTGGCAATTGCGATGAATACACTTCATGGTAAGTCAAATAGTGGTGAAGGTGGAGAAAGCCCGGAACGTCTTACTGTTGGAAAAGACGGATTGAATCGTTGTTCTGCTATCAAACAGGTAGCTTCCGGACGATTTGGTGTAACCAGCCGTTATCTGGTAAGTGCAAAAGAAATCCAGATTAAGATGGCACAGGGAGCAAAACCAGGTGAAGGTGGACATCTTCCAGGAAAGAAAGTATATCCGTGGATTGCAAAGACCAGACTTTCTACTCCGGGTGTGTCATTGATTTCACCGCCGCCACACCATGATATTTATTCCATCGAAGACTTGGAGCAGTTAATCTACGATTTGAAAAACTCCAATAAGGATGCAAGAATTTCAGTAAAACTGGTATCTGAGGCTGGAGTAGGTACGGTAGCAGCAGGTGTTGCAAAAGCAGGAGCACAGGTTGTATTGATTTCCGGATATGACGGAGGAACCGGTGCAGCACCAAGCAGTTCCATCCATAATGCAGGACTTCCATGGGAGTTAGGCCTTTCTGAGACACATCAGACCTTAATTATGAATGGACTTCGTAATAAGGTAAGAATTGAAACAGATGGTAAGCTCATGACCGGACGTGATGTAGCAGTAGCAGCAATGCTGGGAGCAGAAGAGTTCGGATTTGCAACCGCTCCATTGGTAACACTGGGATGTGTTATGATGCGTGTATGTAATCTGGATACCTGTCCGGCAGGTATTGCAACTCAGAATCCGGAGTTAAGAAAACGTTTCAGCGGAAAGCCGGAATACGTTATTAACTTTATGAAGTTCATTGCGCAGGATTTGAGAGAATACATGGCAAGACTTGGCGTTCGTACCGTAGATGAACTGGTAGGAAGAGGCGACTTGTTAAAGGTACGCGATGACCTGAATGAAAGAGAAAAAGAACTGGATTTATCCAGAATCATCAATAATCCATTTGCAGGACCAAAGGAAAAAGTAACCTTTGATCCAAGACAGGTATATGATTTTGAACTGGAGAAGACAAAGGATGAAACTGTACTGATGAAGCAGTTAAAGCCAGCGTTAGAAAGTGGACAGAAGAGAAGTATTGATGTGGAAGTAACCAATACAGACCGTTCCTTTGGTACTATTTTCGGTTCAGAGATTACGAAGAGATATGATGATACATTAGAAGAAGATACCTTTATCGTAAAATGTACAGGAGCAGGTGGACAGAGTTTTGGAGCATTCATTCCAAAGGGATTGACTCTGGAACTGGTAGGAGACAGTAATGACTACTTCGGAAAAGGACTTTCCGGTGGTAAGCTGGTAGTATATCCGCCAACAGGAGTAACATATAAGCAGGATGAAAATATTATCATTGGTAACGTTGCAATGTATGGAGCAACCAGTGGTAAAGCATTTATCAATGGTGTAGCAGGAGAACGTTTCTGTGTTCGTAACTCTGGTGCCAATGCAGTCGTAGAAGGTGTTGGTGATCATGGTTGTGAATATATGACAGGTGGACGTGTCGTTGTTCTTGGAAAAACCGGAAAGAACTTCGCAGCAGGTATGAGCGGTGGTATCGCATATGTGCTGGATGAAGATAATGACCTGTATACCAGAATTAATAAAGAGATGGTATTCTCTGAGGAAATTACATCGAAATATGATGTTATGGAATTAAAAGATATGATTAAGGAACATGTATCTTTGACAAATTCCGTGAAGGGAAAAGAGATTTTGGACAACTTCAGTGAATATCTGCCGAAGTTTAAGAAAATCGTTCCTTACGATTACAACAGAATGATGATGGCAATTGTTCAGATGGAAGAAAAGGGATTAAGCTCTGAACAGGCACAGATTGAAGCGTTTTACGCAAATACAAAGAATTAAGGAGGGAACGCAAAATGGGAAAACCAACAGGATTTATGGAATATAATAGACAGACAGCAGAGGCGGTAGCACCAAAAGAGCGTATTAAGAACTTTAACGAGTTCCATACCCCTCTGTCAAAGGAAGAGCAGCAGAAGCAGGGTGCACGTTGTATGGCATGTGGTGTACCTTTCTGCCAGGCAGGCATGGAGATCATGGGAATGACCTCCGGCTGCCCATTACACAATCTGGTACCGGAATGGAATGATCTGGTATACACAGGAAATTGGGAGCAGGCTTATAACCGTCTTACAAAAACAAATAACTTCCCGGAATTTACTTCAAGAGTATGTCCGGCACTTTGTGAGGCAGCGTGTACCTGCGGACATTACGGTGAATCTGTTTCCGTAAAGGAAAATGAGCATGGAATCATTGAAAATGCGTACGAACAGGGATATGCAGCAGCAAAACCACCAAAGGTAAGAACCGGCAAGAAGGTAGCGGTTATTGGTTCGGGTCCTGCCGGACTTGCAGCAGCAGACCAGCTGAATAAACGTGGACATTCTGTAACTGTATATGAAAGAGATGACCGTGTAGGTGGACTTTTGATGTATGGTATTCCAAATATGAAATTGGAAAAACAGATAATTGACCGTAAAATCAATGTGATGAAGGAAGAAGGTATTGAATTCATCACAGGTGTGAATGTAGGAAAAGACATTAAGGCTGCAAAGTTATTGAAGGACTATGATCGTGTGATTTTAGCATGTGGTGCAAAAAATCCAAGAGATATCAAGGCTCCGGGACGTGATGCAAAGGGTATTTACTTTGCAGTGGATTTCCTTGCAGCAACAACAAAGAGCTTGCTAGATTCTAACCTTAAGGATAACAAATATATTTCTGCAAAAGGTAAGAAAGTAGTAATCATCGGTGGTGGAGATACCGGAAATGACTGTGTGGGTACTTCCATCCGTCATGGTGCAGCATCTGTAGTACAGTTAGAGATGATGCCAAAGCTGCCGGATAGCCGCGCAGAGAACAATCCATGGCCAGAGTGGCCAAAGGTCTGCAAGACAGATTATGGTCAGGAAGAAGCTATTGCAGTATTCGGCAATGATCCAAGAATCTATCAGACTACTGTAAAAGAATTCTTAAAGGATAAGAATGGTAACTTAAGTGGTCTTGTAATTGTAAAGTTAGAGAGCAAGAAGGATGAAAAGACCGGACGTATGATGATGGTAGAAGTACCTGGTTCTGAAACTAAAATGGAAGCAGATATGGTACTCATTGCAGCTGGATTCTTAGGAACAGAGAAGTATGTTGCAGATGCATTTGGATTGAAGCTAAATGAAAGAACTAACGTGGAAACTGCAAAAGAACAGTATGAGACAAATGTAAAAAATGTATTTACTGCAGGAGATATGCATAGAGGACAGTCTCTGGTCGTATGGGCAATTCATGAAGGACGTGAGGTTGCACGCGAAGTGGATGCAAGCTTAATGGGATATACAAATCTGAAAGCATAACGATTGTGCACATTGTTGACAAGTAAAAGAAAAAATGGTTTAATATTAGTGAAAGTTACTAATATTAAACCATTTTTGTGTATTGGTTGAAATGGGAATTACTATAAAGGAGGAAGGACTTATGGAATTAAAAGGCAGCAAGACAGAGGCAAATTTAAAGACTGCGTTTGCAGGAGAATCAGAGGCAAGAAATAAGTATACTTATTTTGCAAGTAAGGCCAAAAAGGATGGTTATGTTCAGATTGCTAATATTTTTGAAGAAACTGCAAATAACGAAAAAGAACATGCGAAGATGTGGTATAAGCTGTTAAATGGTGGGGCGATCAAGAGTACCCCGGAGAACTTAGTAGAGGCAGCAAATGGTGAAAACTACGAATGGACAGATATGTATGCAACCTTTGCAAAAGAAGCAAGAGAAGAAGGATTTGATGAGATTGCAGACTTATTTGAAGGAGTAGCTGCTATTGAAAAAGAACATGAAGAAAGATACCGTAAGCTTCTGGCAAATATTCAAGGGGATTTAGTATTTTCAAAAGATGGAGATGTTATCTGGCAGTGTACCAACTGCGGACATATCTGCATTGGTAAGAAGGCACCGGAGGTTTGCCCGGTATGTAATCATCCACAGGCATATTTCCAGGTGAAGGCAGAGAATTATTAGAAAAAATAGAATAGAAAGTAGTACAAGAAAGGGTATCCTAAGTCAGATGTTGTATGTAAAACAAATGGCAAGGATACCCTTTTTGATTTAGATATATTTCTCAACAATGGCCATAAATGCATCGCGATTATTTTTTGCGAAAGAATCATAAGTAGTTCCGACAGCAGTAATGGCTTTTCCAAGCTCCACAAGAAATTCAGGAATTTCTTCTTCTAACATAACCCCCAAGTCTGTACCGAAAGTTTCAGTTCCAAAGGAGTCAGAGCCTTTTTCATATACAGCAAAGGCAGGTTTTGGACCGTCAGGAGTCTGTTTTACACCGCCACGGAAGCCTAAGGCACCAATCTGGTGAGCAGAACAGGAAGAAGGACATCCGGAAATGTGAATTTTAGGAAGCACCCCATTCATAAAGTTCTCCTGACGAACACGTTTAATGCATGCGTCTAAAAGACCTTGGGAATCTCTGGCGCCTACCTGGCAGATAGAAGCACCAATGCAGGCAACAGAGGTCTCGAATAAAGTGTTGGCACCGTCATTCGTCAAGGCAAGTATTTTTTCTGCTTCGGAAGCAGTCAGATTGATAATGTAAAGGCTTTCATCCGGTGCAATTCGTACTTTTACATCTTCCATATCCTTTATAGTATTAGAGAGATTACGGAAGAATTCAGGGTCAGGATTGCCACCAAGAGGATGATAAGCAACTGCGTAAAGTCCCGGCTGTTTTTGTGCAATTGCTCTTGGGTGGCTAATGTTGCCTTCACCAGTCTTTGCAACAGTAGAGGGAGTGATTTCAATATCCAGTTTTTCAGTAGCAAGAACTTGTGTCAGTTTTTCCTGATAAGCCTTGATATAGCCATCTGTACCAAGGGTTTCCTGCATGAAACGAGTTCTTGCAGCAGCACGATTTTCGTAATTTCCATAAGCAATAAAAGTCTCTACCATTGCCTTGATATAATATAGAATTTTAGAAGGTTCTACATGTTCTGCAACTTTTGCACCCATACGAGGATTACGTCCAAGTCCGCCGGCACTGTAGACAGTGAATGTGCCATCCTTTTCAGCGACAAATCCTAAATCACGGAAAGTAGCATGGATGCTGTTATCAATACCATTGGAAAAACATACTTTTAATTTTCGAGGCAGTTTTACCGTTTTAATGAAGCCAAGGAGATAATCTCCGGCAGCTTTTGCATAGGGAAGCACATCGAGATATTCGTCTGTTTGTACTCCGGAAAGAGGTGAGCACATTACATTGCGTGGAAAGTCTCCCCCGCCTCCACGGGTAATAATACCATGGTCAAAGGCCTCTTCAATCAAGGAACATACCTGTAATTCATTTAAGTTATGAAGTTGAATGCTTTCGCAGGTGGTAAGATGCGCCAGATTGATATTGTATTTTTCGATGCTGTCAGCAATGAAGGAAAGCTGCTCTTTATCTACTTCACCACCTGTAAGACGCAGACGTAGCATACTGGCTTTGCCACCCCGCTGTGCATAACTACCGAATCCACCGGAAAATCCCTTATATTGTGGAACCGTAATTTCCTTTTTATAAAATTTCTGTGTCATTTCATGAAATTCTTTTAAATCCTCGCGGAACTCTGCTACATAATCCTTTACCATGATAACCTCCTGAAAAATAATAATAGTATTTGCAAAAGTTTGTTTTCTTATTCTATTGATATAGTAGCATGAATAATGCATAAAATGAAATTATAAATATTTATAAAATAATAAAAATATGTTATGATTAGGAAGTCAGGATAAGGAGCGATGAAAATGATAGATAATAGGATATATACATTTTTGGATGTATGTAAAACTTTAAATTATACCAGAACTGCTGAAAACCTTCATATTACCCAGCCGGCAGTGACACAACAGATTCATTATCTGGAGGAGATTTATGAAGTTAAATTATTTGAAATGAAAGGGAAGAAGATGTTTCCGACCAGGCAGGGAGAACTTTTACGGCAGATGGCATCGGCTATGTGTGTGGATGAGCAGCAGATTCATAAAGAACTAAGGGATAGTGTTCAAGAGAAGAAAACCATTCGATTTGGTGCTACACTTACGGTAGGAGAGTTTGTAGTGCCTGTGGTGTTACCGGAATATTTAAAAGATTTTCCCGAAACAGATATATCAGTGACGGTTCAGAATACAGAAATATTGCTGAAAATGTTGGAGGCTGGCGAGATAGAATTTGCTGTAATAGAGGGAAGATTCGACAAAAGTGCTTATGAATATCACAGGATTTCAGAAGAAAAATACATCGGTGTGTGTGGAAGGGATTTTTATGAAAAACATAAGGAGAAAAGATATGTATCCGTGGAAGAATTAATGAAAGAGCGGCTTATTGTAAGAGAAGAAGGGTCCGGAACCAGAGGGATTTTAGAACAATTTTTAAAAGAGCATAAACAGTCTGTAGATAAGTTTGCAGGGGTATTGGAGGTTTCTAATATGGAGACAATCCGTAAACTTGTAATGGCAGAATGTGGCATTAGTTTTTTGTATAAAGCGGTAGTGGAAGAAGATTTAGAGCTAGAAAGAATTTTTGAGATACCGGTAGAAGATTTTGTGATTCAGAGAGAATTTAACTTTGTGTATTTAAAAAATAGCATTTTTTCGAAAAAATATGATACAATAAGCAAGTACTTTGAGAGATGGAGAGGATAGCAAATGAAAAAAGCAGTATTTTTTGATATTGATGGAACTCTTTGGGATGAAAAACAGCAGATACCGGATAGCACGAGAGAAGCACTTAGGTTATTAAAAGAAAATGGACATTATCTGTTTATATGTAGCGGAAGAACTAGGGTGTTTATTCCGGATAAGGAGTTAATGCCTCTTGGGTTTGACGGAATAGTGGCAGGATGTGGTACATACGGAGAGTTTCAGGGAGAGACAAAGTTTTATCACAAGTTAGAAAAGGAACAGGTGGAAAGACTGTGCGGCTATCTGAAAAAGTTAAATACAGGATTTGTTCTTGAGGGAAGATACGCCCTTTACATGGATAGGGAATGTTTTCACCCGGATTACAGATTTTATGATCAGATAAGCAAGGAACTTGGGGACAAGCTTCTTCGGGTTAGTGAAAATGAAGATAATATAGAGATTAGTAAATTCTGCGTCAATTATGTAAAACAGGGGCAGAAAGAGTTAGAGCAGGAATTGGAACAGGATTATTTTATTATTCATAGAGATGGCGGTTTTATGGAAATTGTGCCAAAGGGATTTAATAAGGCGACCGGAATTCAGGAGATGTGCAAGATTCTAGGAATTGCACATGAAGATACTTATGCGTTTGGTGATAGTACCAATGATTTAGACATGTTGCAGTATGTAGCACATTCCGTAGCAATGGGCGATGGGATGCAGGAAGCCAAGGATGCAGCAGAATATGTGACTACAGCATTGTGGGAAGATGGAATTTATAACGGTTTGAAACATTATGGGTTGATTTAGGTCAACCCTTTTTACTTATCTTGTGAAATTTTTTTTCTTGACAAATATATCAGATTGATATATTAGAATCATTGACAGGTTATGAAATTAAGAAGAGATTGGATACACGGTTGAGGTTGTTTTGGAATGCTAGTTATGGGAGTATTTATCCTACATTAAATGAGTTGGAAAAAGAGGGTTTAGTAAAAAAGGAAGAATTAGAGGAAAAAGGGCGTGATAAAATCCGATACACAATTACAGAAGATGGAAGAGATGTTTTAAAGGAGTGGCTGAAAAAACCTGCTGTAAAGGATGAACTAAGGTATGAAACTTTACTAAAACTCTTTTTCGGGAGTGAAATAGGGGAGAATATGACATTGGAGCATATTCATAGGTTTGGAGAAAAAATAGAAAAGGAACTCCCATTTCTAAAAACGTCTGTGAGCCAACTTAAGGAACCTGATTTGGAAGAGGAGCATAAATACATTATGTTGACAGCATTATTTGGAGTAAAGGTATATGAAACATATTTGGAATGGTGTAAAGAGGTAGAAGAGGTATTAAAAGCAGGAGGTAAGAAAGATGTGTGATTTACGGTTTAAGTTTTCTTTTTTTGGGTTTATTGTTTTTATGATTCCGATGTTGATAAATATTGTGTATGTAATCTTTCCACCAATAAATGCGGTAGAAGAAGCTACAAATGTAAATAAGATTTGGGAAAGCATAGAGGGTATTACAAGAGTTTTGTATGCAATTGCTATCTGTATTTTAGTAAGCAATCAGAAAATCAATTTTAAGAGTCCATGGTTTATTTTGGGATTGGTGTTTTTGATTTTGTATTACATTGTGTGGATGCGATATTTTATTGGAGGACGCGACGTGAAACTTTTGGGGAAATCCTTTTTGTTTATTCCTCTGCCCTTAGCAATATTTCCTGTACTGTATTACCTGTTTGCAGCAATTTGGTTACATAATTATGTGGCTGTAATTTTTATGGTGATTTTCGGAATTGCACATAATATCGTATCGTATATTTCGCTATATAATAAGTAAATATTGTTTTTATAATTTTTATAAAAAGTTTAGAATTACTCCCATTGACAAATAGTCGTTACAAGAATAATATGTTATCTTGTAAATAGATAACAATGTTAAATATTTTTAGGGGATGAGCCTATGGAAAATGACAATTTAAAAATCATGCATACCGAATTAATGGAAGCATTCCACCGGATTCAGAAGGTTAATATTTCTTCTATGATGGAAGTATCAAAGGGTGAATTTTTAGCATTACAGATTATTGGAGTGTATCAGAAAAAGTATCCGGAACGGGAAGGAATTTATGTGTCAGAAATAGCAGGAAATTTGCGGATTGCATCATCCCAAACTTCCAGAATGCTAAAGAATCTGGAAGAACGTGAACTCATAGGAAGGAGCGTTGATACCAAAGATCGGAGAAATACATATGTTTTTTTAACGGAAAATGGAAAAGAAGTCTGTCAACGTGTTCATGAGAAAATGCAGGTTTATTTTGAAGGGGTTTTGAACCAGATGGGTGAGGAAAGAATGAAAGAGTTGATTGGGTTATGTAGAGAATTATCTGATGTTATGGAGAAGGAATTGAAAGAACAAGTGAAGGAAAACAGAAAAAATAATTAAGAAAGGAAGAAACGCATGGGAAAGATATTCAAATACTTAAAGGAATATAAAGCGATTGTTGCAGGTATAATTCTTTTACTGATTGTACAGGCATACTGTGATTTATCCCTGCCGCAGTATATGTCCGATATCGTGGATATTGGTATACAGCAGGGAGGAATTGAACATGTAGCACCAGAGGAGATGCGAGAAGAGACATTGGAAAATCTCTGTGTATTTATGTCTGATGAAGATGCTGAAACAGTAAAGGGAGCTTATGAAAAAAATGAAGAAGGAAACTATGAACTGACAGTAAAGAAGGATGAGATAGAAAAACTGGATGAGATTCTGGGCTTGCCAATGTTAGTAATGTCTTCGATGGAGGAACAGGAAGGAATGGATATGGAAACCATTCGGGCGGCATTGGAAAGTGGTATGATGACCAAAGAGCAGATTCTGCAGCAGGAAGATGCAGTAGAAGAACAACTCGGGGATATGAGTGATACCATTATTAATCAAAAGGCATTACTGGGAGTGAAATCAGAGTATGAGGCATTAGGCTGGGATATGGGAGATTACCAGAATAGTTATATGCTTCGCACCGGTGGAAAGATGATTGCTATGTCTGTTATTATGATGGCAGCAGCGATTTTTGCAGGTATGCTTGCATCCTATGTATCAGCCGGTGTTGGTAGAGATTTAAGAGATAAGGTATTTAAAAAAGTAGTTTCTTTTTCAAATAGTGAAATAGAACGTTTTTCCACCGCATCTTTGATTACAAGAAGTACTAATGATATTCAACAGATACAGATGGTGGAGGTTATGCTGCTTCGTATGGTAATTTATGCACCAATCATTGGTATTGGTGGCGTGATTAAAGTGGCAAATACCAGAACAGGGATGAGCTGGATTATTGGAGTAGCAGTGGGAGTAATCATTCTCGTTGTAGGATTATTAATGGTTGTTGCTATGCCAAAATTTAAGAAAATGCAGACTTTGGTAGACCGTTTGAATCTGGTATCCAGAGAAATATTAACAGGAGTTCCTGTCATCAGAGCTTTTTCCCGAGAAAAATTTGAGGAAAAGCGTTTTGAAGGAGCGAATAAGGAATTGATGAAAACACAGTTGTTCACCAACCGTGTTATGTCTATGATGATGCCGCTTATGATGATGATTATGAACTGTATTACGGTTGCAATTGTGTGGTTTGGTTCTAAGGGCGTAGACCTTGGAAATCTTCAGGTAGGCGACATGATGGCATTTATCACTTATACGATGATAATTGTCATGTCATTTTTGATGATTACTATGGTATCTGTTATGCTTCCAAGAGCAGGAGTTGCAGCAAATCGTATTGATGAAGTTTTAAATACAGAAGCAGAGATTTTAGATCCGAAGGAACCTAAGGACGGTGTCAATGAGCAGTGGAAGGGAGAAATTGTATTTGATGATGTATGCTTCCAGTATCCGGGAGCAGATGAAAATGCAATTGAACATATTTCTTTTAAGGCAGAGCCGGGCAAAACTACAGCTATTATTGGAAGTACAGGATGTGGTAAGTCTACATTGCTAAATCTGATTCCAAGATTCTATGATGTGACAGAAGGAAAAATTACAGTTGATGGCGTGGATATTCGCGATATTACTCAGAACAAGCTGAGGAGTTTACTTGGATATGTTCCGCAGAAAGGGGTATTGTTCTCCGGAACGATTGCCACGAATATCGGATTTGCGGGAGAGGTATCAGAAGAAAAGATACAGGAGGCCGCACAAATTGCACAAGCAGAAGAATTTATTTCTGCAAAAGAAGAGGGATATGAGAGCCCGATTGCACAGGGCGGAACGAATGTATCCGGTGGACAGAAACAACGTTTGTCCATTGCAAGAGCCATTGCAAAGAATCCAAAAGTATTTTTATTTGATGACAGTTTTTCAGCATTAGATTATAAGACGGACGTGGTCTTAAGAAAAGCATTAAATGAGAAAATATCAGATGCTACTGTGATTATTGTAGCTCAGAGAATCAGTACAATTCTTCATGCTGACCAGATTATTGTGTTGGATGAAGGAAAAGTTGTTGGAAAAGGAACTCATGAGGAACTGATGCAGTCCTGTGAAACATATCAGGAAATTGCAAAGTCCCAGTTGTCTGAAAAGGAACTGAAAGGAGGTCTTGTATAATGAGCGAACATAAGAGACGTTCTGGAATGGGACACGGACCGGGAGCAGGAATGGCACCGGGAGAAAAGGCAAAGAATTTTAAAGGAACGGTAGCACAGCTGTTAAAATATATGGGAAAATATAAACTGGGTGTGCTGGTAGTTTTTGTATTTGCGGTTGCATCTACCGTGTTTAGTATCGCAGGACCCAAAATCTTAGGAAAGGCTACTACAGAGCTTTTTAATGGACTGGTATCCAAGGTTTCCGGTGCTGGAGGTATTGATTTTGATAAAATCGGAAAGATTTTGTTGTTCTTGTTAGGTGTTTACCTGATTAGTGCAATATGCTCCTTTGTACAGGGATGGATTATGAGTGGAATTACACAGAAGATTTGTTTCAGATTCCGTGAAGATATTTCAAAGAAAATCAATCGGATGCCAATGAAATATTTTGAATCCAGAACAGTCGGAGAAGTGTTATCCAGAATTACGAATGACGTAGATACACTGGGACAGGGAATGAATCAGAGTGTAACACAGTTGATAACTTCGGTGACGACTCTTATCGGTATTTTGATTATGATGCTGACGATTAGCCCCCTGATGACATTAATTGCAGTAATTATTCTTCCGGTATCCGGTATCATGATAGGTGTTGTAGTAAAACATTCCCAGAAGTATTTCGTTTCGCAGCAGAAATACTTAGGAAAAATCAACAGTCAGGTGGAAGAAGTATATAGCGGTCATAATATTGTAAAGGCATTTAATAAAGAAGAAGATATGCTGAAAGAATTCGATGAGACCAACGGAATTTTGTTCCAATCTGCATGGAAGTCGCAGTTTTTGTCAGGAATGATGATGCCAATTATGAACTTTGTGGGAAATCTTGGATATGTGGCAGTTGCAGTAGTTGGTGGAATTCAGGTAATCAACGGACATATTGAAGTAGGAGATATTCAGTCGTTTATTCAGTATGTAAAGAATTTTACACAGCCGATTTCACAAGTGGCACAGGTATCTAACATGCTTCAGTCTACGGCAGCGGCAGCAGAACGTGTCTTTGAATTCCTTGACGAAGAGGAAGAGGATTTGACGGTAGAACAGCCGGTAAAACTGGAACATATGGAAGGAAATGTATCCTTTGAGCATGTTAAGTTCGGATACAATCCGGATAAAATTATTGTAAACGATTTCAACTGTAAGGTTGAGCCGGGACAGATGGTAGCAATTGTAGGGCCTACCGGAGCAGGTAAGACTACCATGGTAAAATTGTTGATGCGTTTTTATGATGTCAACGGTGGAAGTATCAAGGTAGATGGACATGATTTGAGAAATTTCAATCGAGCAGATTTGAGAGAAAACTTTGGTATGGTATTGCAGGATACCTGGTTGTTCAAAGGAACTATTATGGAAAATATCCGTTACGGCAGATTGGATGCTACAGAAGAAGAGGTCATTGCAGCAGCTAAGGCAGCGCATGCTCACCACTTCATTACTACATTGCCGGGTGGCTATAATATGGAATTGAATGAAGATGCAAGTAATGTATCTCAGGGGCAGAAACAGTTGCTTACTATTGCAAGAGCAATCTTAGCCGATAATCCTATTTTGATTCTGGATGAAGCGACATCTTCTGTAGATACCCGTACCGAAGAACGAATTCAGAAGGCAATGAATAACCTGATGAAGGGAAGAACCAGCTTCGTTATAGCACATCGTCTTTCTACTATTAAGGATGCAGACATCATTCTGGTAATGAAAGATGGAGACATCATTGAACAGGGAAATCATGAAGAACTGCTTGAACAGGGCGGATTTTACGCAGAACTTTATAATTCTCAGTTTGAGGAAGCAACAGCATAAGAAATAGTGTGTGAGAAAAATCTCCATGTGTCAATTTGAGGTGCATGGAGATTTTTTATATCACTTGACAATATACTCCTAAGGGAGTATGTTGAAAACAACAGGAAAGAGGGAATCACAATGAAAAAAATATATCATGGTTCAAAAGATATTATTGAAAAACCCATATTTGGTTTAGGAAAAAAATATAATGACTATGGTTTGGGTTTTTATTGCACAGATAGTTTGGAATTAGCAAAGGAATGGGGTGTAGGTTGGAATAGGAATGGTTATGCTAATGCGTATGAGATTGAGTGTGATGGACTGACTATTCTTGATTTAAATAGTGAAGAATATTGTATTTTGCATTGGCTTGCGGTTTTGCTTGAAAACAGGGAATTTGATATGCCATCTGCCTTGGCGGTAGAAGCAAAAGAATACATTTTAAAATATTTTCAGGTGGATTATAAAAGAAGTGATATTATAATTGGGTATCGGGCAGATGACAGTTATTTTTCTTTTGCACAGGATTTTGTCAATGGTACAATTTCGTATCGTCAGTTAAATAATGCAATGCATTTTGGAAGGCAGGGACAGCAATTTGTCTTAAAAAGCGAGAAAGCATTTGAGAGAATTCAATTTGTTGGATATGAAGTGGCAGACAGTAATGAGTGGTTTGCAAAAAAAGAACTTCGTGACAAGTCGGCAAGAAGAGAATATTTTGACATAGAGCGAAATAAGCGTCAAAAAGGTGATCTATACATTACACAGATAATGGATGAGGAGATGAAGGCAGATGATTCACGCTTACGATAAGATATATCTTGAAAAGGCAAGAGCCTCTCTGGCAAGAATGCTTGATTTTGCAGTCTATGATTTGCATTATAATATTTCGGATTTTTTTGAAATGTTTTTAGAGTCCGGTCTGGCAGAGCGTTTTGAAAAAGGAGATACGACAATTCTTGTAGGAAAGTCTGGTGTGGAACTTGCGTATGAGGTTTTAGAAAAGGTTGGGAAAATGGAAGAAAGGGTAAAACCACGATATGCGGGCAACCGTAGTGAAGAATATTGGACGGGCTGGGCATTGGCATATTATCAGTGGAAAACAGCACTTTCATTTTCTGAAATTGTAACATATATCTCGATTGAGAAAATAGTAAAAATGTATACACCATACCATGAAATGGATATTCAACAGTTTGCAGATAAGATGAACGAACTGTATAGAGTAGCAAAGCCGGATACAAATCTAAAAATGTTGAGAAAGCGGGCAGGTCTTAGTCAGAAAGAACTGGCAGAGCAGTCGGAAATTCCACTTCGTACCATTCAACAGTACGAGCAAAGACAGAAAAATATCAACAAAGCTTCTGCTGAGTATGTAATTTCTCTTTCAAAAGTTTTAGTTTGTGAACCGGAAGATTTGCTAGAGCATACTGATTGAGGAGGAAACCATATGTCAGATCAGAGATGTAGGGAAGAATACATGCGAAGAATTCATAAAGTTCAGGATTATATTGAACAACATATTGGACAGTCAATGTCTATTGAGGATCTTTCAGAAGCTGCCGGTTTTTCGAAGTATCATTTTAGCCGCATTTTTCAGGGAATGTTACATGAGTCGCCGGCACATTATGTGAATCGCATTCGTATGGAGTTGGCATTGTTTTTGCTGGCACATCGGGTAGATAAAAATATGACGGATATTGCCTATGAACTTGGTTTTTCGGATTCTGCAGTGTTTTCCCGGACATTCAAAAATTATTATGGCATCAGCCCAAGAGAATATCGGCAGGAATATAGCAAGAATTGCAAAGAAACTTTTTTATTATCCGAATACAATAAGAAGGCAGCAAAGAAAGAAGTGGCAGATAATCCATTTCCGGTGACTGGGCAGATTACCATAGAAAGTCTGGAAGAGAAGCAACTGGTTTACGTCAGACATACCGGTACTTATGAGACCTTAGCGCAAGAGTATGCAGGGCTGATACAGAAGCTATTTGCTCATGCAAAGAAACAGAATCTTCTTTGGGATGGACAGAACTGGGTGCTTGCGATTTATCATGACAATCCGGAATTTGGAGAGGAAAGTCAGTTTCGTACCAGTTTGTGTCTGACAGTTCCGGATGATGTGGCAGTGCATGAAGATGAGATTCTTGGAAAGATGAAGTTAGAGGGTGGTCTGTATGCGGTTGGGCATTTTCGGATTCAACCGGAACAGTATCCTGATGCATGGAATTATATGTATCAGGAATGGCTTACCTGCAGTGGTTACGTTCCGAGAAATTCTTATCCTTTTGAAGTGTATTGTAACAATCCTGAAGAGGATGAAAAACATATCAATGTGGTGGATATCTACGTTCCAATTGAGCCCATTTCTTTCTAAATTACAATACGCTGCGGATTGATTTTATCATTCGGAGGTAAGCATATGGAAGAAATCAAGATTCAGGGAGCGCGAATTCATAATCTAAAAAATATCAATCTAGTCATTCCTAAAAATCAATTAGTAGTTATCACTGGTATGAGTGGTTCCGGAAAATCCAGCCTTGCATTTGATGTTCTGTTTGAAGAAGGCAAGAACCAGTATTTGCGGTCGATTGGCATTCTGGCAGGACTGGATAACGAAGACCGGTTCGATATGATTGAAGGTATTGGTCCGACGGTAGCAGTACGCCAGAATACCATTCGACAGAGTAATCCACGTTCTACGGTTGGCACCAAGACCGGAATTCTTAATCAATTGGCATTTGTTTATGCCAGTGACGGAAAAAACTTAGATGAGGATAGGGAGCACCTTTCACCGGGGGATTTTTTGTATACAACAGCTGACGGTATGTGCATCAACTGTCAGGGGAGAGGTTCTTATTATGATGTCAATCTGGAAAAGTTAATCCCGGACAAAACAACAACTCTGGCAGAAGTTTATGATAATCTAAAGGTGACTTCAGGTTTTTTACGGATTTTAAAGAAAAAATATGGTATTCATTTTGAAACACCATTCTGGCAGCTTCCGGAAGATGTTAGGGACGAAGTAGTGTATGGAACTTATGACAATGGAAAACAGAGCTATTGTCTGGAACGGGCACTGAGAAATGCATATGAAAAAGGGGAAGATGTAGAGGAAGTCTATGTCAAAACAATTTGTCCGGAGTGCCATGGGGAAAGAGTGGGTGATGAGGCGAGAGAAGTCCTTTTTTGTGGAAAACGGATTGGGGAATTGGGACAGATGACTTTGAACAGTTTGCTTGAATTTCTAGATGGAATAGCGGAAGAGGAACTGTCCCAGTTTGGAAGAAATGTAGTAAAAAATGTGAGGAAAAAGTTAAGGCATCTTATCGAATTTCGTTTAGGACATTTGAATCTTTACCGAGAGATGTCGTCTTTAAGCGGCGGTGAGGTACAACGTATTTTTCTACATCTTCATATGGAATCGGGACTGGATTCTCTGATTTATGTTTTTGATGAGCCTATGGCAGGATTGCATCCCTCGGAGAAGCAGAGTATGATAGAGGCCGTAAAAAGATTAAGGGATTTGTGGAATACAGTGATTGTGGTAGAACATGATAAAGAGATGATTTGTCAGGCTGATCATATCATAGAGATTGGACCGAAAGCAGGAATTGAAGGTGGAAGGGTAGTTTATCAGGGAGACTGTCAGGAATATGAGAAAGCGGATACACTACTTAGTAAGTATCTTTTTGTGAAAGGCGTGGTACCGGAACGAAAGGGGCATAAGACGGTCTTTGAAAAGGAAGATTGTCTGAAGTTAATACATGCCAATACCCATTATTTAAAGGATTTAGCAGTAGAATTTCCACTTCATGCGATGGTTGGAATTGCCGGATTATCAGGAAGTGGAAAAAGTTCGTTGATTGAGGAGACGCTCTTAAAGCGTCTTGCCAGCGCAAAAAAATATGGTCATGTGGATGGCATATCAGGAGTAGAACGAATCAATGGTTTTGTCAAGATATCGCAGGAGCCTATTGGAAAGAGTGCCAGTTCGACACCCGCTTCGTATATAGGAATCTGGGATAAAATCCGGGAACTTTTTGCCAAGCAACCGGAAGCACGGGATAGAGATATGGATGCAGGACACTTTTCCTTCCATTCGAAGGGAGCATGTCCGGAGTGTGGCGGAAGTGGTTATGAAAGAATTTTTCTGACAGCGGATTTTTCCGTAGATAAGGTCTGTCCCGAGTGCCATGGCAAGCGTTTTCAGGAAGAGAGTCTTTTGGTGGAATATAGAGGGAAAAATATTGCCGATGTATTAGAGATGAGTATTGCTGAAGCAGTCATTTTCTTTGCAGACCAAAGCAGTATTGTAAAACCGCTGCGTATTTTAGAACAGATGGGGATGGGATACTTAACGCTTGGACAGCCAACTTCTTCTTTAAGCGGCGGTGAGGCACAGAGGGTTAAACTTGCTAAAGAACTTGGAAAACAACGCAGAGGAAATATGCTTTATGTACTGGACGAGCCAACAACCGGACTTAGTATGTATGATACGGCATTGCTGTTAAGGCTATTGGAACAGCTGGTTATCAGCGGAAATTCCGTGATTGTTATTGAGCAAAATACAGAGGTCTTAAAGAATTGTGATTATATTATCGAACTGGGACCGGAAGGGGGAGACAAAGGTGGCGAAATTATTGCAGAGGGAACACCGGAGCAACTACGGAATAATGCCAATTCTAAGACAGGGAGGTATCTGATATGACACCAAAAACAAAGATGGAAAGAATCATAAGTAGCAGTTACAAAAACATGGGAGGTATCATTGTACAGAAAAAAGGGAAAACCGTATATGAAAACTACTTTAATGAATGTAGTGCAGATACTACATTTCATGTTTTCTCAGTAACCAAAAGCATCGTTTCAATATTAATCGGTATTGCCATCGAGAAAGGGTACATCGAAAGTGTTGAACAGAAAGTATTGGAATTTTTTCCGGATTATACGGTGAAAAAAGGAGAAAAAACAATACAGAGTGTTACGTTGAAAGATATGCTGACAATGACAGCTCCATATAGATATAAGTCAGAACCTTACAAGGAATATTTTTCAAGTGATAGTTGGGTGAAAGCTGCCCTTGATTTATTGGGAGGTAAGGGGAAAATAGGAGAATTCAGATATGCACCAGTCATTGGACCGGATATTTTGTCAGGGATTCTCACAAAAGCAACCGGGCAGTCTGTACTTGAGTTTGCAACAGAATATTTATTCACTCCATTGGGGATTCATGTGGAGAATAATATTATTTTTCATGATGAAGAGGAACAACTGGCATTTTATAAAGCAAAAAATGTGAGTGGCTGGGTGGCTGACCCAACCGGAATAAATACAGCAGGTTGGGGGCTCAATCTGACCACGATGGATATGGCAAAAATAGGTCAGCTGTACTTAGATGACGGAATGTGGGAAGGAAAGCAAATTGTATCGTCCCATTGGATAGAAGAGAGTACCAGGGAACAGAGCAGATGTAACCAATGGAAACTATCCTATGGTTATTTGTGGTGGATTATCGATGAGAAAGAACGTGCTTATGCAGCTATGGGAGATGGAGGAAATGTGATTTATGTTAATGAAGAGAAGGAAATGGTAGTTTCGATTGCTTCTCTTTTTGTACCACATGCCAAAGATAGAATAAAACTGATTCGAGCGTATGTCGAACCAGTTTTTGAGGATTAGGTAGCATAAGAAATTATAAATCTACAAATACAGCTTCGTGGTGAACCGCAGGCAGAAATTTTTCCAAAATATCCTTTGTGGAAAGTTTCAAACTGGAAGTGTTGATGCAAGGATGACATCCAAGATATTCTTCTTTCAGCAAATCCCGGTCCATCAGAAGCTGTATTTTATTTTCAGAATCATTCATCAGTCCCATGACACTGACAGAGCCGGGAGTGATGTCTAAAAGTTCTAACATATATTCTTCCGGTGCAAAGGAAAGTCTTGCAACGCCGAGCTGTTTCGATACAACTTTAGTTTGGAATTTTTTCTCTCCAGGCATCATCAACAGGTAAAAATTAGTTTTCTGTGTATTGCACAGGAAAAGATTTTTGCAAACGTGGATTCCAAGCCTTTTATCTACGTCATGACATGCCTCGATAGTTGGCATAGCTTCGTGGTCAATACGTTGATAGGGGATATGAAGAGAATCCAATAAATCATATGTACGGATTTCCTTGTCCAAACGATTTGTGGTATTTTCTGGTCGTCCTTCAAAAATTGGTGTATGTAAAATATCCATAAGTCATTCTCCTTTAGGGTATGGTAATGTTTTGAGATTTTAATAGTTTTATTTTGAAGGTGTTCGGGAAGAAAGTCAAGGGCGAAGGAAAGATTTGGCTATAATATAAATGGAAAAAAGTTATATAAAAGTGCACAATTTCCTTCTACGCATATATTGTAATTTGTTACAAAAATTTTACAATCCGGAAGAAAACGCTGACGAAAAAAATTTTTCGGTGCTAAAATAAAAGTAACAATTGTACAAGTGTGTAGAAGGAGTGAAAGCCATGTTTCAGACAGGTGATTACATGATATATGGAAATAGTGGAGTATGTCAGGTAGAAAGCGTAGGTACGATAGATACCATTCCGGGCATTCCTAAGGATAAAATATATTATACGCTAAAGCCTCTCTATATCAAAGGAAGTACCATATATACCCCGGTGGATAATCAGAAAGTTTTGATTCGTCCATTGATTTTAAAAGAGGAAGCAATGCAGCTGATAGATGGAATTGAAGAAATTGAAACCTTGTGGATAAGCAATGAAAAACAGCGTGAAGAAGTATATAAGGAAGAACTGGCAACCTGTGATTGCAAAGAATTGATAAAGATTATCAAGACAGTATATCAGAGAATGCAGGAAAGACTGGCGGAAGGAAAGAAGATTACCAACAGTGACCGAAAGTATTTCAAGATAGCACAGGATAGCCTATATGGAGAACTGGCAATTGTACTGGATATGGAAAAAGAAAAGGTAGAAGAATTTATTACTGAGCGAATGCAGAGAAAAGCGATGGAAATCGTAAAATAAAAGTTTTTTGTGATAAATAATCTCATTAAATCATATTGACATTTCCTATAAAACATATTATAGTGTTCCTAAAAAGTACCACTAATGAAAGGAAACCTATGGATACGAAGAATCTGATTGAATATCTGGTTGCTTTTGGCTTGACAGGTCAAGAGGCTTTGGTATACTTGGAACTGAATCGTTCCGGAAAAAGTACAGGATATGAAGTCTCTAAGGTTACTGGAATTTCTCGTTCCAATGCCTATAAAGCACTGGAAGGATTGGTGGATAAGGGCGCTGCCTGTGTCAGTGAGGGAACTGCCAAAAAGTACACGGCGGTAGGAATTGAAGAATTTTGTCAGAATAAGATAAGAACCTTACAGGAACGAAAAGAATATCTGATTGAGCATATGCCGAGAGAAAAAGAAGACACGGAAGGGTATATTACTATCCGTTCTGATGAAAATATTTCTGATAAGGTAAAAAATATGCTGGAAAGAGCGGAAAAACGTGTTTATATTTCTATGGCACAGAATTTATTGGCAGGAATAAAAACGGAGTTAGAAGCTCTTGTAGAAAAAAAGATAAAAGTAGTTATTTTGACAGACAAGTCCTTTGTATTAAGTGGAGCAAAGGTCTATCAGACACAGAATAAGAAAAATCAGATTGGAATTATTACAGATTCCAGATATGTACTGACTGGTGAACTGGGGAGAGGCAAGGAAAGTACTTGCCTGTATTCCGGACAAGTGAATTTTGTACAAGTATTTAAGGATTCCATGAAGAATGAGATACGTTTAATAGAATTAGGCGTAAAAGATAAGAAATAAGTGAGAAGAAGGAGCAGTCATTATGAAAAAAGAACCATTTGTAACCTATGAACAGTTAAAAGAAATTGTGAAAGAATACCCAACTCCGTTTCATTTATATGATGAAAAAGGAATTCGTGCCAATGCTCAGGCAGTAAAAGAAGCATTTTCATGGAATAAAGGGTTTAAAGAATATTTTGCAGTAAAAGCAACACCAAACCCATATTTGATTAACATCTTAAAGGAATACGGTTGTGGTTGCGACTGTTCTTCCATGACAGAGTTGATGATGGCAGATGCACTGCATTTTGATGGAAAGGATATCATGTTTTCTTCCAACGATACACCGGCATCTGAATTTAAGTTCGCAGATGAAATTGGAGCAATCATCAATTTAGATGATTTTACACACATTGATTTCTTAGAAGAGACGATTGGACATATTCCGGAAACCATTAGTTGCCGTTACAATCCGGGCGGATTGTTCAAAATCAGCAATAGCATTATGGACAACCCTGGAGATGCAAAATATGGATTTACCACAGAGCAGCTTTTTGAAGGCTTCAAAGTGCTGAAAGAAAAAGGTGCAAAGCACTTCGGAATCCATGCATTTTTAGCAAGTAATACTGTAACAAATGAATATTATCCAATGCTTGCAAAAGAACTCTTTGAAGTTGCAGTTAAATTAAAAGAAGAAACAGGAGCAGATATTCGTTTCATTAACTTGTCCGGTGGTGTAGGAATCCCTTATAAACCAGATCAAGAGCCGAATGATATTCGTGCTATCGGTGAAGGTGTAAGAAAAGTATACGAAGAAGTTTTAGTTCCGGCAGGAATGGGAGACGTGGCAATTTATACAGAGATGGGACGTTTCATGATGGGACCTTATGGCTGTCTGGTAACCACAGCAATTCATGAAAAACATACACACAAAGAGTACATAGGAGTAGATGCTTGTGCAGTAAACTTGATGCGTCCTGCGATGTATGGAGCATATCATCATATTACCGTTATGGGCAAGGATAACAGTGTTTGCGACCATAAGTATGACGTTACCGGTTCTCTTTGTGAAAATAATGACAAATTTGCAATTGACCGTATGCTTCCAAAGATTGATATGGGAGATTTACTAGTTATTCATGATACCGGAGCACATGGCTTTGCAATGGGATATAACTATAACGGAAAATTGAAGTCAGCAGAAGTATTATTAAAGGAAGATGGAAGCACTCAGTTGATTCGACGTGCAGAAACACCGAAGGATTATTTTGCAACCTTTGACTGCTTTGATATTTTAAAGGATATGAAATACTAATGATTGAAAGAAAAGATATTTTAAGTATACCATATTTGAAAAAAACAACATTTACCGGAAGCTATGAAGGCATGCGCTTCCGGTTTGCCTTAATAAAAACAGAAGAGGAAGAACACTTGGAAGTTTGCGCGTGGGATGCGCCTTATGCGTATGATTCTACTCCGGAAGAAAAAAAGCAGAGAACAAACGTGGAGTTCAGCGAAGAAGGAATCTGTCAGGGAGTAGAATGGTTAAATGAAGTTTGGCAGAAAGAGCCGGACCGCTGGAAAAAAGCGAAAACAAATTGGTGAGATAAAAAAATAAAGCGGCAGGTTTAATCCTTGCCGCCGAAAATATCTGTAAGACCTAGCAACTTTAAAATTCCTATCAATAATTTTCCTATAATGATAAATGGTAAACAAACAAGTTCTAATAATAATTTAATCATAAATCTTCCCCCATTTCGATTTTAGGTGAACAATTAAGAAAAGTAAAAACGCCGAAATCCTTAAGTTTGCTAGGATTTCGGCGTTTCAATAGAATGCCGGCGGTGGGACTTGAACCCACACGATGTTGCCACCGCCAGATTTTGAGTCTGGTGCGTCTGCCATTCCGCCACACCGGCATCTGTCGAACGTATCGCTCGAACGAATAATATAATATCATATGGAAATGGAAAAAGCAAGCATTTTTTTAAGAATATTTTGATTTGTTTCATTATCTTTGGTTACAACTATTGAAGACTGGGTGTGAAAATGTTACAATAAAAAACAGTAAATCTATAAAAAAGAGAAAAGAGGAAATAAATTATGAAAAAAACAATTAACGCACCAAAAGCACCAGCAGCAGTAGGACCTTATGTACATGCTGTAGAAGCAAACGGATTGATTTTTACTTCTGGACAGATTGGGTTAATTCCGGAAACAGGAGAGCTTCAGAATGGAATTGAGGCACAGACACATCAGGTATTTAAGAATCTTCAGGCAGTATTAGAAGCAGCGGGTTCTGATTTAGACCATGCAGTAAAGACTAGTGTATTTATTGATGATATTAATGATTTTGCAAAAGTAAATGAAATTTATGCAGAGTATTTTACAGGTGATACTCCGGCACGTTCCTGTGTAGAAGTAGCAAAGCTTCCAAAGGGCGCATTAGTAGAGATTGAAGTAATTGCAGTGAAGAAAGAAGCATAAGGAGATATTTTGTAATGATAGCAGAAAGAATCGATGCTTTACGGGCAGAGATGAAAAAAAGAAGCATTGATATGTATATCGTTCCTACTTCGGATTTTCATGAATCAGAGTATGTAGGTGATTATTTTAAAGCGAGAAAATATATTACCGGATTTACAGGTTCTGCCGGAACAGCCGTGATTACCATGACGGAGGCAGATCTTTGGACAGACGGAAGATATTTTATACAGGCAGAAAAACAGTTGAAGGGAACACCGGTTACTCTTTTTAAAATGGGAGAAGAGGGAGTGCCTACCGTTCAAGAATATGTGGAGAAGAATCTTCCGGAAGGCGCATGTCTGGGATTTGATGGAAGAGTCATTAATGCCGCAGACGGTGCATGCTATGAAGAAATCGTTGGTAAGAAAAATGGCTCTGTATATGTAACAGAAGATTTAGTGGGAATTATTTGGAAAGAGCGCCCACAACTTCCAATGAATCCGGTTTTTATTTTAGAAGAAAAATATGCTGGAGAAAGTGCACAGAGTAAACTGACACGGGTAAGAGAAAAAATGCAGGAGAAGCAGGCAGGAGTGCATATCCTGACATCCCTTTATGACATTGCATGGCTCTTTAATATTCGCGGTGGTGATATTGAATGTGTGCCGGTGGTATTGTCTTTTGCAGCAGTAACTATGCAGGAAGCATATTGGTTTATTCATGAGGAAGTATTGGATGATAAACTGAAATCATATTGTGAGAAGAATCATATTGTGATTCGTCCTTATGAAGAGATTTATCAGTATGCGGCAGAGATTCCGGCAGGAGAGACAGTATTATTAGATAAAAATATTGTAAATTATCGTATTTGTCACAGCTTGAAACCGGAAGTAACAGTTGTTACTGATAGTAACCCAACAGAGCTTATGAAAGCAATAAAAAATGAAACAGAGCTTAAAAATATCCGAAATGCCCATATTAAGGATGGTGTGGCAGTCACTAAGTTCTTATATTGGTTAAAAACTAATATTGGAAAGCAGAAAATTACAGAGATTTCTGCTTCCGATTATCTGGAAGCCAGAAGAAGAGAACAGGATTTGTTTGTAGATTTGAGTTTTGAAACCATTAGTGCATATGGAGCAAACGCGGCTATGATGCATTACTGTGCAACTCCGGAATCAGATGCAGAGTTAAAACCGGAGGGATTTTTATTGGTGGATTCCGGTGGACATTATCTGGATGGAAGTACCGATATTACCAGAACCATAGCACTGGGAAAACTTACAGAAGAAGAAAAATTCCACTTTACCACAGTTTGCCGTTCTAATCTGAATCTGGCAGCTGCTAAGTTCCTATACGGATGCCGTGGAACCAATCTGGATATCCTTTCCAGAGGGCCATTGTGGAATCTGGGATTGGATTACAAATGTGGAACCGGACATGGAATTGGATATTTATTGAATGTCCATGAAGGACCAAATGGTTTTCGTTGGAAAATCGTACCGGAACGAAACGATAGCTGTGTGCTTGAGGAAGGCATGGTTACCACAGATGAACCGGGCGTATATCTGGAAGGAAAGTATGGAATCCGTACGGAAAACGAACTGATTTGTAAAAAAGCAGAGAAGAATGAGTACGGACAATTTATGGAATTTGAGACCATTACCTATGTACCAATTGATTTGGATGCGATTATTCCGGAAGAAATGACAGGAACAGAGAGAAAACTTCTCAATGATTATCATAAGATGGTATACGAAAAAATTTCTCCGTACCTAACAACGGAAGAAAAGGAATGGTTGAAGGAATATACCAGAGCAATTTAAAAAAGGAAAGCAGAACCTCATGAGCGAGAAAATAGTTTTAATAGATGGACATAGTATATTAAACCGGGCATTTTTTGGAATTCCCGACCTTACCAATGCAGAAGGACTTCATACCAATGCGGTGTATGGATTTTTAAATATTTTATTTAAGATATTAGAAGAAGAAAAACCGGAATATCTGACGGTTGCATTTGACGTACATGCACCTACATTCCGACATAAGATGTATGATGCCTATAAGGGAACAAGAAAGCCAATGACGGACGAACTGCGCCAGCAGGTTCCTGTCATGAAGGAAGTCCTGAAATCAATGGGAATCACCATTGTCGAGCAGGAAGGTTACGAGGCAGATGATATTTTAGGAACAATAGCAAAGCGCAGTGAAGCACAGGGAATGGAAGTGTCTTTGGTATCAGGAGACCGTGACTTGTTACAGCTTGCCAGTGAGCATATCAAAATAAGAATTCCAAAGACAAAGCGAACCGGAACAGAAATTGAAGACTATTATGCAGTAGATGTAAAGGAAAAGTATCAGGTAACTCCGACAGAATTTATTGATGTAAAGGCTTTGATGGGAGATACCGCAGATAATATTCCGGGAGTGCCGGGAATCGGAGAAAAGACCGCAACGGCATTAATCGTACAGTATGGAAGTATCGAAAATGCATACGCTCATGTGGACGAAATAAAGCCACCAAGGGCTCAGAATAATTTAAGAGAGTATTATGACATGGCGCAGATGAGTAAGACTCTTGCTACGATTGAGACCAATGCGCCTATTTCTTGTGAGATAGAAAATGCAAAAATCGGGAACCTTTTTACACCGGAAGCATATGTCTGGATGAAGAAGCTGGAATTTAAAAATATGCTGAATCGTTTTCAGGTGGAGGCACCTGTCAATCCGGTAGAGCAGTATTTTAAGAAAATTACAGACAAAAAAGAAGCAGATAAGATTTTTGCAGAAGCAGGAAAAGCAGAATACAGAGGTTTTTGGTTGTCCGTAGACCCGGAGGCAGAACAACCGGAGGGACAGTTAACCCTGGACAGTCTGCTAAACGGTAATGTAGGGAGCGACAATGCAAATGGTGCAGAAAAGGTATTAGGATTGGGACTTTCTTATGGCAGAGAGCAGATATTTTTCCTACAGGCAGGAACAGAACTGACGGGAGAATATTTGTTAGAGCAGTTGCAAAGACTGTTGGAACAGCCGGGAAGGACAGCATGTTTTGATTTGAAAGCGCAGTTACCCTATATTACCCCGAAACAGGAGGAACGAAGTAGGATAGATGATGTGCTGATTGGCGCATATCTTTTAAATCCTTTGAAAAATGATTATGCCATTGATGATGTGGCAAAGGAACATCTTGATTTGTTGATTCCTTCCAGACAGGATTTACTTGGAAAATTAACAGATGGACAGGCAATTCGAGAAAAAGAAGACGCCTTTATGTCTTTTGTGTGCTTCGGAGCTTATACCTGTTTTGCAGCAGCTTCGGTTTTAGCAGAAAAGCTGAAAGAAAGCGGTATGGACAAGCTTTATGGTGAAATAGAGATGCCGTTGGTATATACTCTGTTTGATATGGAGCAAGAGGGCGTTTTGGTGGATGCAGGAGCCTTGAAGGAATATGGAACTGCATTACAGGGCAAGATTGTGGAACTGGAACAGGAAATCTACCAGGATGCGGGAGAAGAATTTAACATTAATTCACCGAAGCAGTTAGGCGTCATTCTTTTTGAAAAACTTCAGATGCCTTATGGGAAAAAGACGAAGACAGGGTATTCTACAGCAGCCGATGTTTTGGAAAAACTGGCACCGGAATATCCGTTAGTATCTAAGATTTTAGAGTACCGTCAATTGACGAAGTTAAAATCTACCTATGCAGATGGACTTGCCAATTATATCGAAGAGGATGGCAGAATTCGTTCTACTTTCAATCAGACCATTACAGCAACAGGAAGAATCAGCAGTACAGAACCGAACTTGCAGAATATTCCGATTCGTATGGAATTGGGAAGACAGATTCGCAAGGTGTTTATTCCGAAGGAAGGTTGTGTATTGATAGATGCCGATTATTCTCAGATTGAATTAAGGGTTCTGGCGCATATGTCCGGTGATAAGAACCTCATTGCGGCATATCAGGAAGCGCAGGATATCCACCGTATGACAGCTTCACAGGTATTTCATGTTCCTTTTGATGAGGTTACAGAACTACAGAGAAGAAATGCAAAAGCGGTAAATTTTGGTATTGTCTATGGTATCAGCTCCTTTGGTTTGAGTCAGGATTTAAGTATTACAAGAAAAGAGGCTTCTGAATATATTGAAAGATACTTTGAAACATATCCGAATATCAAAGTGTTTTTAGATAAATTGGTGGAGGATGGAAAGAAACAGGGATATGTTACCACCATGTTTGGACGAAGACGTCCGGTACCGGAGCTTTCTTCCAGTAATTTTATGCAACGTTCCTTTGGGGAACGTGTTGCCATGAATTCACCAATTCAGGGAACAGCAGCAGATATTATTAAAATAGCTATGATACGAGTCAACGAAGGATTGAAAAAACAAGGACTTAAGTCTAGACTTATTTTGCAGGTGCACGATGAACTTTTGATTGAAGCATGGAAAGACGAAGTAGAACAAGTGGAAGCACTGTTAGAAAAAGAAATGGAGCAGGCAGCAGACTTGGCTGTAAAATTGGAAATAGACATGAAACATGGAAAAGATTGGTATGAAGCACATTAAGGAGAAGGAGTTTGGCCTATGCAGGTAATTGGAATTACCGGCGGAGTAGGAGCAGGAAAGTCCGCCATTCTGGATTATTTAGAAAAAAATTATAAAGTAAAAAATCTCATTGCGGATAAAATCGCACATGATTTGATGAAGCCGGGAACAGAATGCTATGAGAAACTGCTTCGTGTTCTTCCGGCAGATGTGTATGAGGAAGATAACGAGAATATAGACCGCAAGGCATTGGCGAAGGAACTTTTTTCTTCCGAAGAATTGCGAAAAAAGGTAAATGGTATCGTGCATCCGGCAGTGAAGCAATTTATTCGGGAAGAGATTGCAGAACAGAGAAAAATGGAATCATTGGATTACCTTGTGATTGAGGCTGCGCTTCTGATTGAAGACCATTATGATGAAATATGTGATGAATTGTGGTATATTTATACATCGAAGGAGAATCGGAAGGCTCGCTTGATGGAAACCAGAGGTTATTCGGAAGAAAAGGTGGAACAGATTTTTAGTAGTCAGCTTTCCGAAGAAGTATATCGGCAAAAATGTCAGGTAGTGATTGATAATAATGGTACCAGAGAAGAGACTTTTTATCAGATTGCACAGGTAATGAAAAGTAAGGGAGATACAAAACAGATGGAACAACAGCTAAACGGAGTCCCATTGGTATTTGGACTTGATATTGGAACAAGAAATGTAGTAGGAACTGTAGGCTATAAGGAAGAAAACGAATTTATCGTGTCAGCGCAGTGTATAAAACAGCATGAAACCCGGTCTATGTTGGACGGACAGATTCATGATATCCGAAGAGTAGGAAGAACTATTCATGCAGTGAAGCGTCAGTTAGAGGAGCAGCTCCATATAAAATTGGAAGAAACCTGTATTGCTGCCGCTGGACGTGTGTTAAAGACGGTAAACACTACAGTAGAATATGAGTATCCGGAAGAAACAGTAGTAACCGGAGAAGATGTTCATACAATGGATTTGTTGGGAGTGGAAAAAGCACAAAGAATTTTAAATGAGAACAATGATACTAAGTTTAAGTTTTATTGTGTAGGATATTCTGTCGTAAAATATTATTTGAACGGCGATGTGATTTCTAATTTGGAAGGTCATAAAGCAGAGGTTATCAGCGAAGAACTTATAGCAACCTTCTTGCCTGAGGACGTAGTAGATGGTTTGTATTCTGCGGTAGAATTTGCGGGAATGCAAGTGGCAAATCTGACATTAGAGCCTATCGCAGCTATCAATGTTGCAATTCCGGAGGCATTTCGTATGCTGAATATTGCATTGGTGGATGTAGGAGCAGGAACAAGCGATATTTCTATTACCAGAGACGGAAGTATTATCGCTTACGGAATGATACCGAGTGCAGGAGATGAGATTACAGAAGCTATTGTACAGCATTACTTGGTAGATTTTAAAACTGCAGAACATATTAAATTGGCGTCTACCACAGACGAGACCATTGAATATCAGGATATTATGATGATTCAGCATACTATTCCGGCCACAGAGGTATGGGAATTGGTGGCGCCTCTGGTAGAAAAGCTTACCACGGATATTGCGGATAAGATTAAGGAATTAAACGGTGATAAGTCTGTAAGTGCTACCTTTGTAGTAGGTGGCGGTGGTAAAGTGCATGGGTTTGTAGAACATCTGGCAGAAGAACTGGAACTTCCGAAAGAACGTGTGGCACTTCGTGGTGAAGAGGTGCTTCAGGAGATTCACTTTGAACAGCCGGAGATTAAGAAAGACCCTCTTCTGGTAACTCCAATCGGAATCTGTTTGAATTATTATGATCAGAAAAATAATTTCATCTTTGTTCGTTTTAACGGAGAAAGAATTAAGTTATATGACAATAACAAACTGACCGTGGTAGATGCGGCATTGCAGGCCGGATTTCCAAAAGAGCAGTTGTTCCCGCGGAGAGGAAAAGAAATTAACTTTACGGTAAATGGAAGAAAGCGGATTGCAAGAGGAGATGCGGGAGATGCCGCAATCATTCGTGTGAATGGAAGATTGGGAAATATTAATACACCGCTTGAACCAAATATGGAGATTACCATTGAACCATCCACTACAGGAGATGCAGCAACTTACCGATTGGAACAACTGGAAGAATATGGAACAGCAACACTTACTTTTGAGGTGAATGGGAAAATGGTTACCTGTCCAAAGTTTGCAGAAGTAAATGGCAGTCTGGAACCACCATATTATGAGATTCAGGAAAATGATGATATTGAAATGAGAGGTTTCTATACTGTTAGTCAGGTTATGGAGTTCATGGATGTAGAGGTTGATATGGACCAGGAGATTTTGGTAAATAATAAGCCTGCAGATATGGGAACGTTGGTCTATGAGAACTTTTCTATTGATTGGGCAGTGTTGTCCTATCGGACTGCACAGGAAGATGAAACAAAAGAAGAGACTGAAGCAGCAGAGAGCGGTAATGTAGAAGTTGTCGAACAAGATACAGAGCAGAAAGTAATGACGAACGCTTCAGAAAGAACTTCTTGGATAGAGGAAGAAACGGAAGAAGAGGAGCGGGAACTGACGCAAGAAGAATTAGAGGCAAAGTTCTTAGAATCTCAACGGGTATCAGACAATGATATACGTCCAACGATTCAGAAAAAGCCGGAAGTACAAGAAAAAGCACCGGAACAGGCAGTTACTACAATAAATGTTATGGTAAATGGTATGCCAATAACCATGACAGGAAAGTCTTCTTATATTTTTGTAGATGTATTTGATAAAATCAATTTTAATCTAAATGAAGGAAGAGGAAGAGCAATTGTTACCAAGTTAAATGGTGAGATGCCAGCTTACACAGCAGTGCTAGGTGAAGGTGATGTAATTGAAATATACTGGGAGAATGAAACTTTATGAAATTGTGTAGCATTGCAAGCGGAAGTAGCGGAAACTGTATTTTCGCAGCTTCCGAAACAACAAGTCTGATGATTGATACCGGAATCAGCGGAAAACGAATTGAGGAAGGACTTAATTTTATTGGACATACTACAAAAGATGTTGATGGAATTCTTGTAACACATGAACACTCTGACCATATCAGTGGACTTGGAGTGGTATCCAGAAAATACGGGATTCCTATTTATACAACGAAAGGTACTAAGGAAGCCATATTGAACACAAAGAATGTAGGAAAGATACCGGAAGATTTGTTTGTGGAGATTGAGCCGGACGTGGACTTTACCATTGGTGATATTACGGTAAGTCCTGTGGCAATTTCCCATGACGCAGCGCAGCCTACCGCATATATTCTTAGGCAGCCGGGAAAATCCATGGCGGTTATGACAGATTTAGGAAGGTATGATAACTATATCGTAGAAAAACTGCAACATCTGGATGTTTTATTGTTGGAGGCAAATCATGATGTACATATGCTTCAGGTTGGAACATATCCTTACTATTTGAAACAGCGAATTTTAGGAGACAAGGGGCATTTGTCCAATGAATTGTCCGGACAGTTGTTAAGTGAAGTGCTTCATGATAATTTTAAGACAGTTATATTAGGACATTTAAGTAAAGAAAACAATTACGAAAAGCTTGCCTATGAAACGGTGCGATTGGAAGTAGATATGGCAGATAATCCATATAAAGCATCTGATTTTCCGATTCAGGTAGCAAAAAGGGATAGTGTATCTCAAATTGTAGAAATTTAGTACTTGCAAGTTTAAGAAACTTACTTTAGTATAGTAAAAAGAAAAAGAAGAATATTTGAAAAAGAGGAGAACCATTATGGAAAAAAGAGCAGACAAGACCATTATTACTGTAGTTGGAAAAGATACTGTAGGAATTATTGCAAAGGTATGTACATACCTTTCAGATAATCAGATTAACGTATTGGATATCAGTCAGACTATCGTACAGGATTTCTTTAATATGATGATGATTGCAGATTTTCAGAGAGCTTCTAAGTCCTTTGACCAGATTTCCAAAGAATTAGAGCAGGTTGGAGAAGAAATCGGTGTAACAATCAAATGCCAGAAAGAAGAAATTTTTAATAAAATGCACAGAATTTAAGGAGTGGTACAGACATGATAAATAGATGGGAAGTTAATGAAACCAATAAGATGATAGAGCAGGAGAATTTGGATGTACGTACCATTACCATAGGTATTAGTCTGTTAGACTGCATTGATTCTGACTTAAAAAAGTTAAATGAAAATATTTATAATAAGATTACAACAGTAGCAAAGGATTTAGTATCTGTTGGAACAACCATTGAAAATGAATTTGGTATTCCAATTGTGAATAAACGTATCTCTGTAACTCCTATTGCGTTGATAGGTGGAGCAGCATGTAAGACATCGGAAGATTTTGCAACAATTGCAGACACTTTAGATGCAGCAGCAAAAGCAGTAGGCGTGAACCTGATTGGAGGATATTCTGCATTAGTTTCTAAGGGAATGACAAAGGCAGATGAGTTATTGATTCGTTCTATTCCTATGGCTCTTTGTCGTACGGAGCGTGTATGTAGTTCCGTAAACCTTGCATCCACAAAAACCGGTATCAATATGGATGGCGTCAAATTAATGGGTGAGATTCTGTTAGAACTGGCAGAACTTTCTAAGGATCGTGATTCCGTAGACTGTATGAAACTGGTAGTATTTTGTAATGCACCGGATGATAACCCGTTTATGGCAGGTGCTTTCCATGGAGTAACAGAAGCAGATGCAATTATTAATGTAGGTGTTAGTGGACCTGGTGTTGTAAAGACAGCGTTAGAAAAAGTGCGCGGTGAGAATTTTGAGGTATTATGCGAGACAATTAAAAAGACGGCTTTTAAGGTTACTCGTGTAGGACAGTTAGTAGCACAGGAAGCTTCCAGATTGCTTGGAATTCCATTTGGTATTGTAGATTTGTCATTAGCTCCAACACCGGCAATTGGTGATAGTGTGGCGGATTGTTTGTGCGAAATCGGTCTTGAATATGCAGGTGCACCGGGAACTACAGCAGCACTTGCTCTGTTAAATGACCAGGTGAAAAAAGGTGGTGTTATGGCATCTTCTTATGTAGGTGGTTTAAGCGGAGCCTTCATTCCTGTCAGTGAAGACCAAGGTATGATTAATGCAGTAGAAGCAGGTGCTATTACATTAGAAAAATTAGAAGCTATGACTTGTGTATGTTCCGTAGGACTTGATATGATTGCAATTCCGGGAGATACAAAGGCAACTACTATCTCTGGTATTATTGCAGATGAAATGGCACTTGGAATGGTAAATCAAAAGACAACAGCAGCACGTCTGATTCCGGTTATTGGAAAGGATGTAGGAGATACTGTAGAATTTGGTGGATTATTTGGTTATGCACCAATTATGCCGGTAAATAAGTATTCATGTGATGATTTTGTAAATAGAGGAGGCCGTATTCCGGCACCAATTCACAGCTTCAAGAATTAGAATATTGTGTAATATTTGGGTATATGGTAGAATATTGTCAGAGAATAAATACGGGAGGTGCGGCAGTTGGGCGAAAGAGAAGAATATCTGGACGAATTGCTGAAAGAAATTGATGATGAGAAGGATCAAGAAGGAAAAACAGCAGAGGTATGGGATGATTTCGATAAGGAGTTGGCAGGAATCGATGAAGAAGATTTTTTGAAAGAATTTGAGAAAAGTCTTGGAGACGATTTGGATTCCAATATGGAAACAGAGTTTTCAAAGGCAGACACAAGTGATAGTGAATTGGAAACAGAATTTGGAATGGACGACAGTACCTCACCCGATTTTATGGACAGCATTGATTCTATCGTAAACAATGTAAAAAATGGTAATTTAGATGATGGACTTGGAGATGGGGATTTATCCATTGAAGAATCTTTGAAAAATTTTAGTGAAGATGACCCGGCACTAGATGAAATTGGTCAGGGATATGCGTCAGATGATTCCCATATCGTAAATACGCTAGAAGGAATGGATGAACTGGGAGAATCGGAAGATATTTCAGAGGCGGAAAAACTGGCAAGAGAGATTGAAGGTCTGAATCTGGATGTCGAAGAAAGCGGAAAAAAGGAAGCGGAACCGAAAAAAGAGAGTTCGATAGAGGAAGAAAATTCATTGGAAGAAGACATAAAGAAAGCGAAAAAGAAAGGATTTTTTGCAAGACTTTCTGCTGCCTTATTTGGAGAAGAGGAAGAAGAGGTTGTGAAAAAGCCTGCCGTTGAAATAGCGCCTAGTGAGATTGAAAACCTCTCGGAAGAAGAAATGAGCGCTTTGCTGGAATTAGAGAATCAGAATACTTCATCAGAAGAAGAGGAAGCAGCAAAGAAAAAGAAAGAAAAAGAAGAGGAAAAGAAGGCATTAAAAGAGCAAAAAGCACAGGAAAAGGCGGAAAAGAAAGCTGCAAAACAAGCATTAAAGGAACAAAAGGCAAAAGAAAAAGCCGAAAAGAAAGCCTTGAAACTGCAGAATCAAGAACCGGTTGTAAAGTCAAAGCCTCTTCCGAAAAAGCCGGTAGTTCTAATTGTGCTATTTGGTCTGTCTATTGTAGTTTTGGTAAATCTGTTGAGTAATCTGACAGGATATAGTACTGCTCTTTCTGAGGCTAAGGATTATTATGCCCAGGGAGAATATGTAGAAGCCTATGGTTGCTTAAATGAGAAGGACATGAAAGAGGCAGATTTAGAATTTTACAATAAGGTGAAACTGACCGCTTATTTGCAACAACAATTAAACAGTTATGATGCATATCAGAGTCAGAATATGTATAGTGAAGCATTGGCAGCTTTGATTTGCGGTGTTGGCAGATATGATCGTTTTATTTCTGATGCTACAGAGGCAGGTGTAGATAATGAATACAACAAGATGCTACAGAGTATGGAAGAGAAGTTGAGCAGTAATTATCAGATGTCTGTTGATGAAGCTAGAGCGATATACGCTCTGGAGGATAAGCAGGAATTTACATATGCTGTATATGATGTGATAAGTGAGTTAGGGTTGGAACCAGAAGAAGATTAGGACAGGAGAAACAGGACATGATAGCAATTGTGGATTATGATGCAGGAAATCTCAAAAGCGTGGAAAAGGCATTAAATTTTCTTGGTCAGGAAAGTGTGATAACGCGTGACAGAAAAGAAATTCTTGCGGCAGATAAGGTGATTTTGCCGGGAGTAGGTGCTTTTGGGGTTGCAATGGAGAACTTGAAAAAATATGAGTTGGACAAAGTAATCAAAGAGGTGGCAGAAAAAAAGACGCCGTTTCTTGGTATTTGTTTAGGACTTCAGCTGTTGTTTGAAGGAAGTGAAGAGAGCAGCGGTGTTGAAGGTTTACATATTTTGGATGGTGAGATTGTAAAGATTCCGGAGGAGCCGGGACTTAAGATTCCGCATATTGGTTGGAATTCATTGAAACTGCAGAATAATGGGAGATTGTTTCAGGGGATTTCCCAGGAAGCTTTTGTCTATTTTGTTCACTCTTACTATTTGAAGGCAAGAGAAGAAAGCATTGTAAAGGCAGTAACGGAGTATGGTGTGAACATTCATGCATCTGTAGAGAAAGAAAATGTTTTTGCATGTCAGTTCCATCCGGAAAAAAGCAGCAGTGTAGGTCTTAAGATTTTAGAGAATTTTGCAAAGATAGGGGAGGTATAAGGATGTTTACGAAGAGAATCATTCCCTGTCTTGATGTAAATAACGGACGGGTAGTAAAAGGTGTAAATTTTGTAAATCTGCGTGATGCAGGAGATCCGGTTGAGATAGCAGCAGCTTATGACAAGGCTGGTGCAGATGAGGTGGTGTTCTTAGACATTACAGCGTCTTCTGATGCCAGAAATACGGTAGTAGATATGGTACGAAAGGTAGCCGAAAAGGTGTTCATTCCGTTTACCGTAGGTGGAGGAATTCGTACAGTAGATGATTTTAAGGCATTGTTGCGAGAAGGTGCGGATAAGATTTCTATCAATTCCTCTGCAATCAATACGCCGCGTCTTATCAGTGATGCAGCGGATAAGTTTGGTAGTCAGTGTGTGGTAGTTGCCATTGATGCTAGAAGACGAGAGGATGGAAGCGGCTGGAATGTATATAAAAACGGTGGTAGAATCGATACTGGTCTGGACGCTGTAGAATGGGCAATAAAGGCAAATCAGCTTGGCGCAGGAGAGATTCTTTTGACTAGTATGGATTGTGATGGAACGAAGGCAGGATATGATTTAGAACTGACTAGAACTATTGCAGAGAATGTATCTATTCCGGTGATTGCATCAGGTGGTGCCGGAACTATGGAGCATTTTAAAGAAGCCCTTACAGATGGAAAGGCAGATGCAGCTTTGGCAGCATCATTGTTCCATTATAAGGAATTGGAAATTATGGAATTAAAGAATTATCTGGCTGAGTGTAAAATACCAGTTAGAAGATAGAAGGCAAGACATGGGAATGATAGACAATGATTGGCTACAGGCAATCGGCGATGAATTTAAGAAGCCGTATTATGCTCAGCTGTATAAGTTTGTAAAAGAAGAATATAATACGAAAGTAATTTATCCGCCGGCAGATGATATTTTTAATGCGTTACATCTGACACCATTGAGTCAGGTAAAGGTATTGATATTAGGACAAGATCCCTATCATAATCAGGGACAGGCACATGGACTTTGCTTTTCTGTAAAACCAGATGTGGAAATACCACCATCATTGGACAATATTTATAAAGAACTTCACGAAGATTTGGGGTGCAAAATTCCTAATAATGGCTATCTTGTAAAGTGGGCAGAGCAGGGCGTTCTAATGCTGAATACAGTGTTGACGGTACGTGCACATCAGGCAAATTCTCATCAAGGCAGAGGTTGGGAACAGTTCACAGATGCTATTATTAATGCAGTAAATGCACAAGATCGACCTATTGTTTACATGTTGTGGGGAAGACCTGCGCAAAGCAAGATTCCCATGCTGACAAATCCGAAACACTTGATTTTAAAGGCTCCGCATCCGAGTCCACTGTCAGCATATCGTGGTTTTTTTGGATGTAAGCATTTTAGTCAGGCAAATACTTTTTTGAAAGAAAACGGTATAGAACCAATAGATTGGCAAATAGAAGACAGATAAGAAAACTGGAATCTCATACATTAAGGAGATTCCAGTTTTTTCTTTCATTAATTGAGGAGTGCCCCAGTATCTCGCGACACTGGGGCTATTATGAAAAATTTATCTGTAAAAAAACATGAAATCAAGTTACGTGCTTTTTTAACTGTATTTATTGTAACAATTAAATATGAATAAAGTGTGAATAAAACATAAAAATATTGTAAAATACATAAAAAGATGTAAAAAAAATGTCGATATTTGGTAAAAATACATAAAAACCATGAGCGTTGCAAAATGATGAGGGTGGTGTTATAATAAAAATCAAGAAAAGGTAACACAGACAGGGAAGTCGCAATGAATCAAAGGAGTGATAAAATGTCATATTTTGGATTATCAGATGTGAATTCGGTGAATACATTGTTTTCGGGTTTAGGTGGAAGTACATCTAAGAGTGGAAGTGTGAATGCCAGTGCGGGAAACAGTATTTTAGCTGATTATGCAAGTATTCGCAGCGGTAGTTATCATAAGCTGTTAAAGGCTTATTACAATAAGGATAAGGAAGCGGTCACAGATGCAGTGAAGAATTCTACGACCTCTACTGCAACATCTAAGGATTCCACCAAACAGTTGGCACGCATGGAGAGTGCGGGAGAGGCATTGAAAGAGTCCACAGATGCCCTTATTACACAGGGAACTAAGAATGTATTTAGGCAGGAAACGATAAAAAACCAAGATGGAACCACAACTACAAAGTATAAGACAGACGAGATTTATAAACGGGTTAGTGCATTTGTAGAGGATTATAATACTTTGATTAAGGAGACGGAAGAAAGCAACACTGCAAGAATTGCCCGCACGTCTGCTCAGATGATAACTTTGACCAATGCCTATGAAAAGCAGTTGGGTAAGATTGGGATTACAGTGAACAGTGATGATACATTAAGCATTGACAAAGATACTTTTATGGGAGCGGATATGGACAGTGTAAAGAGTCTTTTCAATGGAACTGGTTCCTATGCTTATAATGTAGGGGTAAAGGCATCCATGATAGATTATTATGCACAGAATGAAGCTTCGAAGGCAAATACATATAGCAATAGTGGTTACTATAACTATAATTACATTTATGGTAGCAACTACAGTAATTACATTTAAGTTGGAAAAAGATAGGAGAATCCGGATTATAAAAGAATTCGGATTCCTTTTTTGATTCTTTTTTTATATCATTCATGGTTGCAAAAAGTATGTTGAAATGCTACAATAAAAAATAATGCGCTACTGCGATTAAATAAAGGGGGCCGAATTGTGGGAAAATTTTTTCAAAAAATGAATAAATGGAGATACAGGCCCGGAAAGCAGGAATCTGAGACAGAAAGGACAAGAGATAAGGTGCAGAAAGAAGATTTTTTACTGAAACAAATTGACGAATTCAAAGAGAAGGCGAAGCAGCTTCAGGGTTTGTTAAGTTCCAGGGAAGATAAAGTAGAGGAACTTCAGGAGATTGTGGAAGAACGGGAAGAGAAGGCAAAACAGCTCCAGACGATTTTGACTGAGAGACAGCAGGAGGCGGACAAGCTGGTCAAAAGTGTGGAAATGACGATTAATGCCGCTGTTTCACGTATGGATGCCCAGATTAAGGTGGTAGATGAGACCTTTAGTTCCGAAATGGACACTCTGGATGAACGTATTTCAGAGCAGGTAGCTGAAATCAATGATAGTGCAAGACAGCAGCTTGCAGAGATTGATAAAAAGTTTGAGATTGCAACTGAATTTATGGAGAAGCAGTCAGAAGCTCAGACAGTGGCGGTAAAGGAAACGTTGGAAGAAGTTTCCGGTAAATTGGAATCCGTAAAAACAGAGGTTTCAGATAAGCTCACAGAAGTGGACAAGGCCATTTCGGATAAACTGGATAGCATGAAAGGTGAGGTTTTTGAGAAAATCCACAGCGAAGATGTGAAGTGTTATCGTAATATCCAGACTCTGGTGGAAGAATTAGAGAAGAAACTGGAGAAAACAGAAATTGGCGAGCAGAGTATGAAGACTATTAAGGGATATATGCGAGCAATGATTATACTTACGGTAGTTAATATCATAGGGATTGCCGGAGTTCTGGCTTTTGTAGCAGGATTGCTTTAAGACTAGAAGATGTTTGCAAAAAGTAATAATATGAAATAAGTAGTAGAGGTAGTTGAAATGGAACAGGAAAAAAAGGTATGGGTAATTGGACATAAGAATCCGGACACGGATTCTATTTGTTCTGCAATTGCTTATGCAGAATTAAGGAACAAAATTGGAGGAAGAAAGTACGAGGCAAAATGTGCTGGACAGCCGAATGAAGAGACAAAATATGTTTTAGAGCACTTTAAGGTAGATGCACCGGGATATGTAAGTGATGTTGGTGCACAGGTAAAGGACATTGAAATTCGTGAGACACCGGGAGTTAGTTGTCAGATTTCCTTAAAAACAGCATGGGAAATGATGAAGGCTCAGAACGTAGGAACACTTCCAATCGTAAGAGACAATGGAACATTACAGGGATTGATTACCACCGGTGATATTGCTACATCTTATATGGATGTATATGACAGCAAAATTCTGGCTACTGCAAGAACACAGTATCGAAGTATTGCACAGACTCTGGAAGGAGAAGTCATTGTTGGAAATGAGCATGGATACTTTGTAAAAGGTAAAGTAGTTGTAGCAGCAGGAAGTCCTGATTTGATGAAAGAATACATTGAGGATGATGATCTTGTGATTTTGGGAGATCGTCCTGAGGCACAGAAATGCGCACTTGAAATGAATGCAAGCTGTTTGATTGTGGTTTCAGATTCCAAGGTTTCTGAGAACATTCAGGAGATGGCGTCTGAAAAAGGATGTGTAATTGTTACAACTCCATATGACTCTTATACAGCATCACGTCTTATCAACCAGAGTATGCCAATCAAGCACTTTATGCGGAAAGAAAATCTAATTACATTTGAAACAGAGGAATTGGTAGAGGATGTACAGAAAGTGATGTCTAAAGAACGCCATCGCGATTTCCCTGTTATCGATGAGGAAGGAAAATATGTAGGTATGATTTCCCGTCGTAATCTGTTAGATATGAGAAGAAAACAGCTGGCATTAGTGGATCATAACGAGAAATCACAGGCAGTAAATGGAATTGAAAGTGCTGAGATATTAGAGATAATAGATCATCATAAGCTTGGTGATATTGAGACAATTGCACCGGTATTTTTCCGTAATCAGCCGGTAGGATGTACCGGAACCATTGTATATCAGATGTATCAGGAATATGGTATTGATATCAACAGAAAAATTGCAGGTTTGCTGTGTTCTGCTATCATATCAGATACCTTGATGTTCCGTTCTCCAACCTGTACGGAAGTAGATAAAAAAGCAGCAGAAGCATTGGCAGAGCGTGCAGGAATTTCCATAGAAGAACATGCCAAAAACATGTTTAAAGCAGGTAGTAACTTTGCATCCAAATCTGCAGAAGAAATCTTTTATCAAGATTTCAAAGCATTTAATGCAGGAGATAAGGAATTCGGTGTTGGCCAGTTGAGTGCTATGAGCGATGAAGAACTTCAGGAAGTGAAAGAAAAGTTAATGCCTTATATGCCACAGGTATTAGAGGAACGTAATTTGGACATGATATATATTATGTTAACCAACATTTTAGAAGAAAGCTCAGAATTGATTTATGTGGGTACAGAAGCAAGAGAAATTGCAGAAAGTGCATTCCATGGTCATTTTGAAGCAAGAGAGGATTCTTTGTGGCTTAAAGGAGTTGTGTCTCGTAAGAAACAGGTAATTCCTGCGTTTATGGCAGCATTATAGGAAAAAGATAGATGGACAGGAAAAAGAAAAATAAAAAAGTAGCCGCTAGAAATCCAGAGAAGAGACCGGAAAGGAAAGTTATTTCTGAAAGGAAGAAACAGGAGTGGAAACCAGGCAATATGATTTATCCTGTTCCGGCTGTTATGGTTACGGTGACAGACTGTCAAGGAAACGATAATATTATTACAGTAGCATGGACGGGAACGATTTGTACGAACCCGCCCATGGCATATATATCGGTAAGACCGGAACGGTATTCCTATCATATGATACAGGAAACCGGAGAGTTTGTAATCAATCTGACAACTCGTGAACTGGCGTATGCAACAGATTTCTGTGGGGTAAAGTCAGGAAGAGATGTGGACAAGTTTAAGGAACTTAAGCTTACCAAACAGAAGAGTTCTAAGGTGGCACCGCCAATGATTGGAGAAAGTCCGGTAAATATTGAATGTAAGGTTACAGAATGTAAGGAACTAGGGTCACATCATATGTTTCTTGCAGAAGTGGTAGCAGTACATGTAGATGAAAGTTATTTGAATGAGACTGGCAAGTTTCAGTTAGAAAAGGCAGAACCGATCGTATATTCCCATGGAACGTATTTTGATTTAAAACATCAATTAGGGACTTTTGGCTATAGTATTAAGAAAAATAAATAAAGTGTCAGATTATAGTAGACGCGTTCCTTCTGAAATGATACAATAGTATTAATAAGAGGAGAAGAAGGGAGCGGTTAACATGGAACAACTATCATTATTTGACAATTTAAAGTTTTGTTCGGTATGCCGAAGACCATTACCCCTTAATTACGATAAAGAGATGTGCCCAGGGTGTATTGATAATGAGTTATTTCACCAGGTGAAGGAGTATATCCGTTCAAAAGATGTAACAGAATATCAGGTTGCAGAGCATTTCAAGATTCCTCATCGAAAGGTAAAACATTGGATTGAAGAAGGAAGAATTGAGTATAAGGAGCAACATGAAAGTAAGATTAGGAACCTCCATTGTTCAAAATGTGGGGAACCTATCAGCTTTGGGAATCTGTGCCAGAAGTGTTATAAAGAAAAATATAATACAAGAGTTGGATATGCACCGCTGAAGGAAGGTACAGATTCGCATAAGATGAGATTCTTTAATGAATCCTAGAGTAGGGATTACTAACAAAAGCTTATGAAGTGAATGGAAGAATTGTGTTCTATTCATTTCATAAGCTTTTTATGGTTTATATTGAAAATAGTTTATTGCAACAACAAGTCCATGAGATAGCCATAGACTTCCTCATCCTGTTTTTGCCAGTTAGCACAGATGGCTTCTGCCTGTTCACGGGATTTGGCTGCAATAGTCAAATCTATCAGAGAGCGTTCTTTTTCTTTAATTTGACAACGAACAGCGAATTCTTGGCCGGTAGTTTTGTAGTAATCGGCAATGACAGAGATTTCCTGTTTTAATTCCATTTTATTTTCTGCAAAATAGGATAGTACATCATCCTTGATTGCAGAAGAGATTTTATCTGGAAAGTAGGACAGTGTTTCTCTTCCGGCAGGTGTAATATAATAGTGTGTATTATTATGTGTAGATTCTGTGCGAATTAATTCTGCACTAATAAGTTCGCTAATTGCCTGCTGTATCGTAAAATAGGTGGTATATTCTTTTTCTAATACAAAGTTGGAAATCTGAGTGTTGGTCAGTGGAAAGTCCACATGATCTAGCATATATAAAACAATCAATTTATATTGTGTTAAAGCTTCTGCCATATTATCTTCTCCTTGAAATTCTGATGTTATGGTTGATAATATTTCCCCTGCCAAATATCCTGATCCTTTAATGTTTTGTGAATCTGATTCAATACAGAGCGTTTCGCGCTACTCCAGAGAGGACCAATGAGAAGGTCCTTTGGACCATCGCCTGTAAGTCGATGGATGGTAATATCCGGAGGTAAAATTGCCAGACAATCACAGACCATTTGACAATATTCATCTTGTGTAAATAAAGGAAAAGGATGTTCCTTGTATAAGGTACCCAAGTCTGTGTCGGATAATACATGAAGCAGTTGCAACTTGATTCCAAACACGTGGAGAGCTCCGACATGGGAAACGGTCTCTAACATTTGCTCTCTGGTTTCTCCGGGGAGTCCTAGAATTACATGGACAATAACCGGAATAGAGAGCGCAGTCAAATGCTCTACTGCTTCCTGAAAGCAGGAAAGGGTAAAACCACTGCGGATAAAGCGGCTGGTTTCCGCATGAATCGTTTGGAGACCCAGTTCAATCCAGACAGGTTTTATTTTATTCAATTCATCTAAGAGGTCTAAAACCTCTTGAGAAAGACAATCCGGGCGGGTAGCAATAGATAAAATTACTACTTCGGGGTCCTGAATTGCTTCTATAAAAAGAGCCCTCAGATATTCTATCGGGGCATAAGTATTCGTATATGCCTGAAAATAGGCAATAAATTTATTACAGCCACGTTTGGAGCGTATTTGTGTCTTTGCATCAGATAATTGCTTTGAAATAGATTCTTGAGCATTTTGTGCAAAATCTCCGCTGCCGGCAGCGCTACAGAAAATACAGCCTCTGGTGTCTAGTGTTCCGTCGCGGTTAGGACAGGTCATACCGCCGTTCAAAGAAAGGCGGTAGACCTTTTCACCAAAGGTATGCTTCAAATAATAATCTACGGAATAGTACCGTTTGTCATCCCAAAACATATTACTTTTTAATGTGAGATTTTACAGCCTCACTAACTACCTGAGCAACACGTGGGTCAAAAGCTTCCGGCATAATAAAATCTTCATTTAATTCTTCGTCAGATACCAGGCCGGCAAGAGCATTGGCTGCTGCCAGTTTCATTTCTTCTGTAATCTGGGAAGCACGACCTTCTAAGGCTCCCTTAAAGATACCAGGGAAAGCAATTACGTTATTAATCTGGTTCGGGAAGTCACTTCTTCCTGTTCCGACAACCTTGGCCCCGGCAGCTTTTGCTACATCCGGCATGATTTCAGGAACCGGATTTGCCATAGCAAAGAGGATAGCATCCTTGTTCATAGAACTTACCATTTCCGGAGATACAATGTTAGGGGCAGAAACACCGACAAAGATGTCAGCACCTTTTAGAGCATCTGCAAGGCTTCCGGTTTTATTTTCAAGGTTAGTTACCTCGGTCATTTTCTTTTGCATCCAGTTTAAATCAGGATAGTCCTTATTAATAATACCAAGACGGTCACACATAGTAACGTGCTTAAAACCGTAGGTGAGAAGTAATTTTGTAATAGCAACTCCGGCAGAACCGGCACCGTTTACGACTACTTTACAATCTTCTTTTACTTTTCCGGTTACTCTTAAAGCATTGATGATTCCGGCAAGAACTACGATTGCAGTACCGTGCTGGTCATCATGGAATACCGGTATAGATAGTTTTTCTTTCAGACGTTCTTCAATTTCGAAGCAACGTGGAGCAGAGATATCTTCCAGATTAATACCACCAAAGCCTGGTGCCAAGTAAGTTACAGCCTTAATGATTTCTTCTGTGTCTTGAGTATCCAGACAGATTGGCACAGCATTTACACTACCGAATTCTTTGAAAAGGACACATTTTCCTTCCATAACCGGCATAGCGGCATAAGGGCCGATGTTTCCAAGTCCTAAGACAGCACTTCCGTCAGAAACAACAGCTACGGTGTTGGCTTTCATAGTATATACATAGGCATCTTCAGGATTCTCTGCAATCAGTTTACAAGGTTCTGCAACACCTGGTGTATAGGCGATAGATAAGTCTTCACGGGATTTTACCGGTGCTTTGGAAACGGTTTCTAGTTTACCGTTCCATTCTTTATGCAAAAGTACAGCTTTTTCATTCGTTGTCATGTGTATTCGCTCCTTTATTTCTATTTTAAATATGTAATCAAACTTTAATAAGCATACCATGAAAAAAAAAACAAATCAAGAAAAAGGACTTCCTATTTGGAAAAAGATAGTGTATAATACCACTTGTCTAAGAAATGGTTTAAATCGGTGTCGCATCTGACGAATTATTCCCGTAATAACAGCCAAAGGAGATTAGGTATGAGAGAAAAATATGAAAGTTTATCAGTAACAACGTTGAGAGAGGTAGCAAAAGCTAGGGGGCTTAAGAATCTTTCTGGGTTGAAGAAAAGTGAATTGGTGGAGTTAATGCTTCAGGAAGATGAGAAAACTGCCAAGGAAGAGGAAAAACAGAAGGCTGCCAAGGAAGAAAGTCAGGAAAAGACTATAAAAGAGAAGACAATAAAAGAAAAAACAGAAGACAGAAGAGAAGAGAAAAAGGAATATAAAAAAGAAGATAGAAGAGAACAGAAGTCCACAAAGGTAGTAACACAGGATGGAATTGAGATAGAGAATCCGGAATTGGATAGTGGAATTAGTGCTAAGGGGATTCTGGAAGTAATGGGAGATGGTTTTGGATTCATTCGAAGTGAGAACTATATGCCGGGTGAGAATGATGTATATGTATCACCTTCACAGATTCGTAGATTTGGTTTAAAGACAGGTGATATTATATGTGGAAATACAAGAATAAAGACGCAGCAGGAGAAGTTCAGTGCTCTGCTTTATATCAAGAGTATCAATGGATGTCATCCTTCCGTTATTATCAAACGTCCTAATTTTGAAGATCTTACACCAATTTTCCCGAATGAAAGAATTCGTTTGGAGACGGATAAGGGTAGCGTTGCAATGCGTATTATGGATTTAGTATCCCCGATAGGAAAAGGGCAGCGTGGTATGATTGTATCTCCGCCAAAAGCAGGAAAGACTACATTGTTAAAACAGGTGGCACGTTCTGTAACGAAGAATAACCCGGAAATGCATTTAATCATTCTTTTGATTGATGAACGTCCGGAGGAAGTAACTGACATTAAGGAAGCAATAGAAGGAAAAAATGTAGAAGTTATTTATTCTACGTTTGATGAGCTTCCGGAACATCATAAACGTGTATCGGAAATGGTAATTGAGCGCGCAAGACGTCTGGTAGAACAGAAAAAGGATGTTATGATTCTTTTGGACAGTATTACTCGTTTGGCAAGAGCGTATAACTTGATTGTACCACCAAGCGGAAGAACATTATCCGGTGGTATCGACCCGGCTGCACTACATATGCCAAAGCGTTTCTTTGGTGCGGCAAGAAATATGAGAGAGGGCGGAAGTATTACAATCCTTGCTACTGCATTGGTAGAGACCGGAAGCCGTATGGATGATGTGGTCTATGAGGAATTTAAGGGAACCGGTAATATGGAAATGATTTTGGACCGGAAACTTTCCGAGCGAAGAATCTTCCCGGCTGTAGATATTGTTAAGTCAGGAACCAGAAGAGAAGATTTACTGTTGAATCAGGAAGAACAGGAAGCGGTAGACATTATGCGTAAGGCAATTAATGGCATGAAGGCAGACGAAGCAGTAGAAAATATATTGAATATGTTTGTGCGTACACAGAACAATCATGAGTTCTGTCAGATGGTGAAGAAGACAAAACTTATTTAGGTAATTTTGAAAAAAAACTTGCATATCGTCAAAATATGTGCTACACTAATAAAGCTGTTGCATAGGCAGCAGTATAATTTTGAAAAAATCGATTAACGAGATTTAAAATATAGTATGAAGAGGTGAAATCATGAGAGAAGGAATCCATCCAGATTATTATCAGGCAACTGTAACATGCAACTGTGGAAATACTTTTGTTACAGGTTCAACAAAAGAGGATATCCACGTTGAAATCTGTTCCAAATGCCATCCGTTCTACACTGGACAGCAGAAGGCTGCTCAGGCTCGTGGACGTATTGATAAGTTTAACAAGAAGTATGGCATGAACAATCAGTAAGAACCACACAAAAAGAGGATGTCTTTTTATTTGGACATCCTCTATTTTTAAATTTACGCGAGGTGTAAGATATGGCGTATTCCGGAATTGGCGGACAGGCTGTTATGGAAGGGGTCATGATGAAAAATCAGGATCACTATGCAGTGGCTGTGCGAAAAACGAACCATGAGATAGTGGTTGAGAAAAAAGAATATAAGGGAATTTGTCCGAATAAAACCATAAAGAAAATACCGTTTGTTCGTGGAGTGATTAACTTTATTGATTCACTGGTGCTTGGAATGTCAACTTTAACTTTTTCTGCATCTTTTTTTGAGGAAGAAGAGGAGCAGAAAGTGAAATCAGAGAAGAAGGAAAAGGCGGAGATGGGGATTACCATTGCAATTTCTGTATTGATAGCAGTGGCTGTTTTCATGATGATTCCTTTTTATGCGTCTTTGTTTTTTCAGCGATTTATAAAGTCGGAAACTGTAATTATTTTAATTGAAAGTGTGTTGCGAATAGCAATTTTTATAGGCTATGTTCTATTGATATCCAGAATGGAGGATATTCATCGTGTATTTATGTATCACGGAGCAGAGCATAAATGCATTAATTGTATTGAGCATGGATTGGAATTGAATGTAGAAAATGTAAAAAAGAGTTCCAAGGAGCATAAGCGTTGTGGGACTAGTTTTCTATTTTTTGTATTAATTATTACTATTATACTTACCTTATTTATCAGAGTGGACTCCAGAATACTTAGAATGGTATTACGGCTTGCTATTATTCCGGTAGTTGCAGGAATTTCTTATGAGATACTGAGACTTGCAGGAAGAAGTGAGAATATTATTATTAATCTCTTGAGTAAGCCGGGGCTTTGGATGCAAAGATTAACTACAGCAGAACCGGATGAAGAAATGATAGAGGTAGGAATTGCTTCGGTCGAGGCTGTATTTGACTGGAAGGAATATATTAAGACCCTTAAGGAAGATGAGAGATAGCTGTTCTCAGAAAAGAAAAAAACAGGAGGATAGTTATGACATTAGAAGAAGCATTAAATAAAGGAAAAGAAATTCTTAAGGCGGCGGAAATTGCAGATTATGAACTGGATGCATGGTATCTTATGGAGTATGTCTGCAAGATGGAGAAGAGCCAGTATTATCTTAAGAGTAAGGAAGAAATAGAACCGGAAAAGTGGCAGGAATATGAAGTTCTCTTGAAGAAGAGAGCAGAGCATATTCCATTACAGTATATTACCGGAAGTCAGGAGTTTATGGGACTGGAGTTCAAAGTAAATTCCCAAGTGCTGATTCCGAGACAGGACACAGAAACGTTGGTTGAAGAGGCACTTAAGGTATTAGAGCCTGGCATGAGTGTATTAGATATGTGTACCGGTTCCGGTTGCATTGTTGTCAGTCTGATGAAGCACAAAGAAGGGCTGACTGGAATGGCAAGTGATATTTCGAAACAGGCGATTTTGGTAGCGAAGGAAAATGCAAAGCAGAATCAGGTAGAAGTAGAGTTTGTCAGCAGTGATTTGTTTAAGAGTATTACAGGAAACTTTGATATGATAATATCCAATCCACCGTATATTCCGACGGATGTGATTGCAGGCTTGATGCCGGAGGTAAAGAACTTTGAACCGATGGAGGCGTTAGACGGAAAGGAAGACGGACTTTATTTTTATCGGGAAATTGCCAGTGAGGCAGGAAAGTTCTTAAATTCTAACGGATATTTGTATTTTGAAATCGGTCATGACCAGGGTGGCAGAGTGGCTGCTATCATGGAGGAAAATGGCTATCGGAATGTAAGAGTGGTAAAGGATCTTGCGGGAAATGACCGTGTGGTATTAGGAAATTTGCCTGCGGTACAGTAAGAAAGGAAGAGAAAGATGTTTGATAAGTTAGATGATATACTTCTTCGTTATGAGGAAATTATGAATCAGTTAAGTGAACCGGATGTGGCAAATGATACCAATCGGTTTCGTAAATTGATGAAAGAACAGAGTGATTTAGCTCCGATTGTGGAGGCTTATAAGGAATATAAACAGGCAAAGCAGAACATCGAGGATTCTCTTGCAATGTTGGAAGAGGAAAGCGATGAAGAGATGCGTGAGCTTGCTAAGGAAGAATTGAATGAGTCTAAGGAAAAGGTAGAAGAGCTGGAGAATAAGTTAAAGATTTTATTACTTCCAAAGGACCCTAACGATGATAAGAACGTTATTGTGGAAATTCGTGCAGGTGCCGGTGGAGACGAAGCGGCATTGTTTGCAGCAGAAATCTACCGTATGTATGTACATTATGCGGAAGGTCGTAACTGGAAAGTAGAGACCATGGAATGCGAAGAAATCGGTATCGGTGGTATGAAAAATGTTACTTTCATGATTACCGGACAGGGAGCATATTCCGTAATGAAATATGAATCCGGTGTACATCGTGTACAGCGTGTACCGGAAACAGAATCCGGTGGACGTATCCATACATCAACCATTACTGTTGCTGTAATGCCAGAGGCAGAAGAAGTAGACATTCAGATTGATGAAAAGGATATTCGTATCGACGTTATGCGTGCATCCGGAAACGGTGGACAGTGTGTCAACACCACAGACTCCGCAGTTCGTTTGACCCATTATCCGACCGGAATTGTTATTTATAGTCAGACTGAGAAGTCACAGCTTCAGAATAAGGATAAGGCGTTTGCATTGCTTCGTGCAAAGTTGTATGACATAGAGTGCCAGAAGGCAAAGGATGCAGAAGCAGAGGCAAGAAGAAGTCAGATTGGTACCGGAGACCGTTCTGAGAAGATTAGAACCTATAACTTCCCACAGGGACGTGTGACAGACCACAGAATCAATCTTACACTGTATAAGCTGGATAAGATTATGAACGGAGATATTCAGGAGATTCTGGATGCTTTGATTGCGGCAGACCAAACTGCGAAACTGGCAAAGATGAACGAATAGGAACGAATAGCACGAACGTAGATTAAATATAAGGAGACACAGACAGCTTGCTGGGCTTGTGGCTCCTTATTTTAATCTATGTGAGTTAAACGAACCACGAGGAAATGCGAAGCATTTTCGAGTGGGCGTTCGTGCTATGAGTGGAGTAGATAAATTTGGAAGAATGCGAAGCGGAATCGAGGTGATCGGTTGCGTGCAATTTTGCGTGGAGATTAAAGGTGAGTTTGGTGGGAGCAGGAGTGAAACTAGCTAAAAATACAGTTGTGGAAATAGTTGGGACACGGTATAATGAGCAATATAAATTAGAATTGACCGAGCTCTTTAGAGCTAGGGATGCTTCTTGTCCGAAGGGCAAGAAGATGGGAGAAAGATTTAGAAAAATTAGAATTTGTAGAGGGATAAAAATATGGCTAATTCGTATCAGATAATAGATGAAAAAATATTGGAAAGGGCAATGCACTGCATGGTTTTTAGAAACAGTGTTGAACCTGCTTTTTGTGTAACATTCGAAGCAGATATTACAAATTTTAAGCGTATGGTCAAGGAACATGGATTATCGTTTACATTGGCTATGGTATATGCAGTTTGCAAGTGTGCAAACAAAATAGAAGCCTTTCGTTATCGTTTTGTAGACGGACAAGTGGTTCTTTATGATAGAATAGATACCGCCTTTACTTATTTGAATAAGGAAACCAATTTATTTAAGGTAGTAAATGTTCCAATGATAGATGATTTGAAGGAATATTGTGAATTGGCATCAAAAACAGCAGATGAACAGAAAGAATATTTTACAGGACCATTAGGAAATGATGTTTTCCAATGTTCGCCTATGCCTTGGGTTACATACACTCATATATCACATACAAACTCTGGAAAAAAAGATAATGCAACACCTCTTTTTGATTGGGGAAAATACTATGAAAAAGATGGAAAAGTTATGATTCCAATTTCTGTACAGGCACATCATTCTTTTGTGGATGGATTGCATATAGGACAGTTTGTAGAACAATTACAAAAATTTCTGAACGAGTGCTAAATCCCAGGTTATCGAGCGGTGCCATTCGCATTTCACTGCGCTTCATGCTCATGTCGCGCTGTCGCGCTATGCAGCTGCACTCGAATATGTCTGCCTGTGAGCAAGCTCCCGTCAGCCAATTCGGTGCATCTTCGCACCGCTCGTAGAAACGCGCAACTCCCAATTTAATGAATTATGGAGGTGGTTATATGAGATATGGATCAATATATTTGGTAGTAAAAGATTTTGATAAATCATTAGATTTCTATGAAAAGATTTTAGATATGAAAGTAAGCGCTACAAATGGAAAAAGATTTGCAATGTTCAATAATGAGGGGGTAAATATTTGTCTAATGAACGGATATTATGATGAACAATATCCGGAGCAGAAAGAAGTGAAAGGACCTTTATTTCCAGAATACGATAATATGAGCGTTATTGCTAATTCTACTAATTCAAGGAAAGTATTTATTAATTTAGGGGTAGAAGATTTAGATAAGGAGTATCAGCGTATTTACGATTTGGGAATCGGAATTAATTTAACACCGATAAGATATTTAAATGTTTTTTCACCTTATTGGTATTTTACATTTATGGATCCTGATGGTAATCCTATTGAAATTACAGGAGGACATAAAGAGTAAAATGGATATTATCTAGGCTAAGAACTCAACAAATTAAAGATGAGATTATTTTGCTTAACTATTATAGTATTGATAGGAATGGTTACATTTGTAGTAATCGAGGCGTTGGGTTTAGATACCACATGATGCGTAGAGATGCTCGAAAAATGTAATAATTGTTTGGATTGCATATATGAAACAATCGATACTGACATGGTATTTGAAGGATAATTATGGAGATAACGATGAGACAATTATTTGAAATAGATTTACGAGATTATGAAGATAGCGATAGAGTAATTAGTAGACCATCTGCAAGAGGAATTATTTTCAAGGATGATAATAAGATAGCCCTTGTTTATAGTAAAAACGAAAAATATTATAAATTTCCAGGTGGAGGAATTCATAAGGATGAAGATAAAAAAGAAGCCCTTATCAGAGAAGTTAGGGAAGAGGTAGGACTAATCGTTATTCCTGAATCTATATGTGAATTTGGAAGTGTAATGCGTCGTCAGAAAAGTAATATATCACCATATACTATCTTTGAGCAGGAGAATTTTTACTTCACATGTAAAACAAAAAATCAGATTGTAGAACAAAATTTAGATAATTATGAAGCGGAGGCAGGATTTATTCTTAGATTTGTAGATTTGGATGAGGCAATTAGCGTTAATTTGGCATATAAAAGTGAAGATTATTTTAATGAGATAATGATAAATAGAGAAACAAAAGTGTTGCAGATGATTAAAGATGCACTATGTGATTAACAGGAGATTAAAAACATGAATCATACAGTTTCTTTTGAAAATATAGCAAATCGTTTTTTTAGGTCACCTTCAAGTGTAATCCTAATGTCAGCTTTGGAACAAGGCATATGTGAAATATGGTGTGATGATAATACTAATCCAAAGAATATTGTAGCGTTTACCGAATCATCTGCTTATGTAGATGGTTCTATTGTTCAAGAAGATATAATAAATAGTATTTATGATTGGATGAAAAAGCACAGAAAGGAAAGATATCAAATAATATTTCAAAATGGTATTGTAAAAGATTCAATTAATCAAGCCTTTGCTAAATCTAAAATGGGAACTGAATATACCTATGAGAAAACTAAAAGAAATCTTATGGATATTGACATGGAGGCGCTTGATACTATAAAGCTAGAATCATTTATAAATGAATTTCCAGCAGAATATCAATTATTAGAGATAGATGAAAAATTATATGAAAAGGTACTTAATGATAAATATCTTGCCCAATTTGTACATGGATTTAGTAATGCAGAAGATTTTATTAATAATGGTTTAGGATATTTTGTGTTGTTTAATGAGGAAATAGTTGGAGGAATATCAAGTTGTGCAAGATATGAGGATAATGTAGAAGTACAGATTGCCATTCATCCAGCTCATAGGGGAAAACATTTAGCTCGCTCTATCGGAGCAAAGTTTGTGTTGGAATGTCAAAAAATAAAGTTATATCCTTGGTGGGATTGTGCAAATCCTACTTCTGAGCATATAGCTAACATATTAGGCTATTTTTTGAAACAAGAAAATTGTACTTACAAAATGCAAATTAGAACTGACCGAGCTCTTTAGAGCGAGTCATGCTTTGGGTTTGAAGGGCAAGAAGATGGACAAAAGATGTAGAAAACTAAGGATGTGAGGCTGTGTTATTGGAACAATTTGACGAAGTGATTGAGATATCGAAAGGAATGTCAGGGGATAAAAAATATAAGTGTATTGACAGAGATGGAAACCGGTTCCTTTTGCGATTATCTGATTTAAAAGAATATGATAGAAAATTAAAAGAGTATGATTTTTTAGAGAGATTAAACAAATCAAATCTGCCTATTCCGAAGTGTGTAGAATTTAAGAAGGAAAAAGACTCCGTTTATACGCTTCTTTCATGGATAGATGGTGAGGAAGTGGAAAAGATATTACCACGCTTGAATGAGAGTGAACAGTATGAAATGGGAATCAAGGCAGGAAAAATTCTTGCAAAGATTCATGAAGCAGCAACTCTCGAAGAAAAACCTAGTAATTGGTATGATAGGTATTTTGAAGTGATTGAACCAAGATTAGAGGCTTACCGTACGGAGGGGATACCTTTCGAAGGGGCGGACTCAATATTGAATTTCATTGAAGAAAATAAATATCTTTTAAAGCAAAGAGAACAGTGTGGACACCATGGAGATTATCATATGGGCAATCTGATTACTAAGGATGGAGCAGTTTTTGTAATTGATTGGCACACAGTTGATTTCGATAATATTGGAGATCCATGGTATGAGTTTAACCGTGTAGGGGTGGAGTATCCTGCATTTGCTTCTGGACAAATTGATGGCTACTTTGATGGAAAGATTCCAGAAGAGTTTTGGAAGCTGTTTGCTTTGTATTTTTCTGCTAGTGCTATTACTTCAATTGTCTGGGCAAAATATTTTGCACCATCGGAACTTAATAACATCATTCGATTGAATAAAAATGTGCTTGTTTGGTTTGATTATATGAAACAATCGATACCGACATGGTATTTGAAAGATTATTATGCAGCAAGATGTGATTCCCATGCTAAAATACGAGGTGAATGTTGCATGGGCACTCATAGCTCGTGAGTGGAACGAGAATTACGGAGAGGGGTAAGCGCCTCATAGTCAGTACATAGAACTTGACCAACAAATTTGAGAAAATAGACATAACAAATTTACTTTTGTATAAAAAGTTGAGGCTCAACTTTTTATACTTGATTGGAGGTATTGTCTATGAATTCTCAAACTTCGCTCATCGCACGCAACGTCCGATTAAAGGAATGGGCATCAATGGTACAAGAGTGCAATGCCAGACCGGCAGGAATGACAGTTGGCGAGTGGTGTGATAATCATTCGATTACTAAATGTGATTATTATTATCGTATGCGGGCTGTACGAAAGGCCTGTCTTGAAGTTATTCCTGAAAGCATTGCCCAACAGGCTATCGTACCTGTTCCTATGGAAGTAATGGCTCCGGATGGTAATCCATCTATCCCCGATAATTCCAAAGAAACATCAGCATTAGAACTTGAAATCAATGGAGTTACAATTAGAATAACCGAAGAAACATCTACAGCTCTTCTGGCGAAAGTCCTTGGGGTGGTTGCTCATGTTAAATGACGCTACCTGTTTCAAACAAGTGTATATCGTTTGTGGCTACACCGACCTGAGATCCGGTATAGATACACTGGCTTCCATAATTGATCAGAAAACGGGAAACAATCCATATGTCCCTGATACCCTGTATCTTTTCTGCGGACGCAAATCTGATCGCATCAAAGGACTTGTATGGGAAAAGGATGGATTCCTTCTCCTGTACAAACGCCTGGAACAAGGCAGGTTTATCTGGCCTCGGAACGAAGCTGAAGTAAAAGCTTTGACTCCCCAGCAGTTCCGCTGGCTTATGGAAGGCCTGACAACGGAACCCAAGAAGTCTGTCCGTCCGGTTGAACCACCGGAATTCATGGCATGATATTTGTGCAAAAGGCTGAAATTTTTGAGCCGGTTTTACTCCATAAAATCTCTGAATCTGCACTATCTGTAAGTCCAATAAACTGCATTATAAGCACGCATAATTGTCTCTATGCAGTTGTTATTTATATCAATCATTTCAAAAGGCCAGAATTATAAGTCCTTATATCCGTCTTACAAAGTCTTGTAACTATAGGCATTATGACGGAAGTTGAAATGAGAGATATTCGCATGTTTTGTCCATATCTGCTATAATAGAGCCATCAGAAAAGAGGTTCAATATGGCGATGGAATATACAGAAGAACAACTGAATAACTTTGATAAGGCTACGCTTGTTCAGCTATTCCTTGTACAGCAGTCGCAGCTGAAAGACATTGATCAGAAGCTACAGTTGCTATTGGAGCAGGTCGCTGTATTAAACAGCAACCGCTTCGGCAGATCTTCCGAAAAGCTGGATACAGAAAATCAGATCCGGTTTATGGAAGTCGATGGAAATATCATCTACTTCAACGAAGCAGAAGCGGTTGCTTCACTTGGTGAAGAGGCTCTGGATGATGAAGATGTTCCGGAAAAGTTGCGTTCAAAAAAGACCAAAGGAAAACGTACTGCTGATATAAGGAACCTTCCTGTCATTCCTATTGAACATAAGATGACCGTGGAAGAACTGGTTGCCGAGTTTGGCGAGGACGGATGGTATCAGCTGGATGATGAAATCTACAACCGCTATCGTTTCACACCTATGAAGGTGGAGCTTGAACAACATCATGTCGGTGTATATAAATCAAAAAAGGATAATCATTTCAAAAAGGCGGATCATCCTGCTTATCTGTTAAGAAATAGTCTGGTGTCTCCATCCTTACTTGCCGGCATCTGGAATGCAAAGTATGTAAATGCGGCACCTCTGTACCGTCAGGAACAGGAATTTCAAAGGATGGGACTTGCCATTGACCGGACAGATATGGCCCGGTGGACCATCCAATGTGCTGAGAGATATCTCTCTATCCTGTATGATTATCTGCATGAGAAACTTTATGATTATCATGTGCTTCAGGCAGATGAAACACCGGTACGGGTCACAAAAGAAAACCGAACCGAAGGCTCCAGACATTATATGTGGGTGTACCGTACAGGAGCTACATATCCTGGGAAACAAATCGTCCTATACGAGTATCAGCCCACCCGTAATGCAAGCCATCCCAGGGAGTTCTTAAAGAACTTTAAAGGAGTGTGTGTAACGGATGGCTATCAGGTCTATCACACGATTGAAAAGGAACGAGAAGACCTACGGATTGCCGGGTGTTGGGCACATGCAAGGCGACGATTCGATGAGGCTGTAAAAGCTTTACCGAAAGCGAACCAGAAATCATCACTTGCATATCTGGCACTCAAGCAGATTCAAGCGATTTATCGCGAGGACAACACGTTAAAGGACAGAAGTCCTGAGGAACGTCAACAACATCGCCAGCTGACAGTTAAGCCACTGGTTGATGCCTATTTTGCGTGGATTAGCCAAAACCTGTTAAAGGTTCCGGCCAAGAGCAAGACTGCAAATGGGTTTGCTTATTCCCTCAATCAGGAAAAGTACCTTAGATATTTCCTGGAGGATGGTGAAGTTCCACTAGATAACAATGCTGCAGAACAGACAATCCGTCCGTTCTGCGTTGGCAAGAAAAACTGGGTAATGATTGATACAATCGCCGGAGCGGAATCCAGCGCAATTATCTATAGTATCGCTGAAACGGCCAAGGCCAATAACCTGAAGCCTTATAATTATTTTGAATATCTTTTGACAGAAATCCCAAAACACATGGATGACCGTGATGTAAGTTTCTGTGAAAATCTGCTTCCATGGTCAGAAAAACTGCCAGAGGAATGCAGAAAATAATTTTTAAATAACGCCGCTCTTCGGAGCGGCTACCTATGTGGGAGTACCCACTATGAGGCGTTTACGGAGAGGGAGCGAAAGTAGCTAAAAAGTGCTGTTGCAGAAATAGTTGGGGCACGATATAATGAGTAATAGAAAGACGAAACAGATTTGCATGAGTGGATGGCGGTTTTAGATAAATATAGGAATTATAGTTCAGTTATTGTTGTTTTATAAGCGGAGGTATGAAAAAATGGGTGAGGCAATTATTTCAGGAGTGATATTTGGAATATGTGCATTGATTATGATAGGAATAGGTGTATCGCAATTAAGGAGTGAAAAACCAGTCGGATTTTATACTGGAGAAAAAGCACCCAGTGAAGATGAAATATCAGATGTACGTATGTGGAATAAGAAACACGGTACAATGTGGGTTGCCTATGGAGTGATTATAGTTTTGACATGGGTTTGCGGTCTCATAATAGGAGATAGCATTTGGGTATTAGTTCCCGTTGCTATTGGATTACTTGTGCCTATTGTCGTTATGATATGGTATCACCATAGATTGATTAAAAAATATAAGGTTAAGTAAAATTTTAAACCACCTCTATTCAAAATACTTATTTATGATTTCTAATCCATTTATATACTCATCCAGATTATGTTCGGAAATAAGGGAAATACGAACTGCTTGAGGCACTTCAGAGTTGCCTACAACAAAGCGCTCTGCAGAGTATAATTGAATTCCCTTTTCTAGTAATTCCTTTTCTACCATAGAAGGATTAATTTCTTTTCCATCTGGAATAAAAGCCCATCTAAGAGGACAATATATATATCCCGAGGACTTAATATTTAAACATACACTGTCAAACAGTTTGTTTCTTTCTATCACATCCGCGATACGAAGCTCACGTATTTTATCGAATTTCCCCAGATTGATTAACCTAGTAAATAACTGCATCATGAGTGCTGGTGGTGTGATAATTATTGAATATAGTGTGGTTGCAACCTTTGTATAATACTGATTTGGTATATGCAAAACCGCAAGACGAAGTCCTGGTGACACAATTTTTGATACACTGGCAATCATTATGCCATATTCTGGTGAATATGAAGAAATTGGTGGCAGTGGATTAGGTAAAAATAAAGAGTATATGCTATCTTCAATAAAAGGTAATTTTCTAGTATTACAATAATCTGCAATTGCTTTTCTGGCTTTAATATTCATCATTTCGCCAGATGGATTATTGAAATCTGGAATGAAGTAAAATCCTTTTATATTATGATTTTTAACAACATATTCCAAGGATTCAACAGTAATCATATTATCAAACATTGGCAAAGGTACCACCTGAATTCCAAGGGAATTTGCGGCAACCTTTAGTCCTGGATATGTCACTGGAGTAGTTGCAATTTTATCACCAGATTCGAAAAGTGCAGAAAGAATGGCATAAATACCATTTTGACTGCCAGAAGAGAAGAGTACGTTATATGCACTGGTTTTTAAGCCAAAATATTCAAACCATCGAACAGCCGCTTTTGTCTGCAGCTTATCATATTTCACTGTAGCATATTGCATAAGCTTGTAAAAATCTGGTTCTTCAACGATTTCTTTTAAATAATCAGTAATTATTTCGTTAACGTCAGGCTTTGGTAATATTGCACCCATCTCAATTATTTTTGCAGAGGCATTATGAATGGTGAGCATACCTTGCACTGCTGCATCAGAAGAGATAAATGTCCCTCTACCAACCACGCTACAAACTAATCCCCTTTGTTCACATAGCTTAAATGCACGAGTAATTGTGCTCAAATGAATATCTAAGAAATCAGCCAATTCACGCTGGGGGGGAAGTTTAGTTCCAGGCGCCAAACGTCCTTCAAGAATATCTTTTTTTAAAGTGTCGGCAAGGGCAATATAAAGTGGTGTCCCACAATTTCTATCTATGGCTGGTTTCCAACTCATTGGATAATTATCAAAAGAATTTACTGGCATATTTTCCTCTCTTTTCATTATTTCATTATTTTAGTATATATCATTTATATCTATGCACATAGAACAATATTGTCTTGAAGACAATTTTAATATTGTATTCACATTTTTTCAATGTTAAATTATTGAAAAAGTAGAGGAGGAATGAAAATGTTTGAAGAAAAAATATCTGAATTAAGCCTTTCAACATCACCATCATTTATTCGTGCAATATTAAAAGCCACAGAAAGCAAAGACATAATTTCGTTTGCGGGAGGATTGCCAAATCCTATTTCTTTTCCTAAAAAAGAATTGAAAGAGTCTACCAATAGAGTAATCGACAATTATGGAAGTAAAGTTTTTCAGTATTCTCAAACTGCGGGGTTAGTTGAATTACGAGAGTATATTGCAAATCATTTATCAAAAACGCAGGGAATGAAGGTTACATACGAAGATATTATCATTACAACTGGTTCTCAGCAGGCGTTAGATTTGATTGGAAAAGTTCTTATTGATCCAGGCGATACCATAATCCTTGAAGAGCCAGGATATCTTGGAGCTATTCAGGCCTTCAGTCAGTACAAACCTGATATGTGCGCTATTTCTCTTGAGAATGATGGCATGGATATGAATAAGCTTGAAAGCAAACTCAAGACATCCAATGCAAAGTTTATTTATGTTGTTCCTAATTTTCAAAATCCTAGCGGATTAACCTATTCACAAGAAAAAAGAGATAATCTGATGGCATTGGTCCAAAAATATAATTGTATTCTGGTTGAGGATGATCCATACGGTGATTTAAAGTTTGAAGGTAATCCTTATGGATATATTAGTAAAACAGATTACGCAGGTAGTATTTTGCTTGGAACATTCTCAAAGACAGTGACACCCGGAATGCGAATTGGATATATGGTAATTAGAGATGCCGAACTTAGGCTTAGAATAAATACCGCCAAAGAGGCTGCGGATCTTCACTCCAACATTTTTTCACAGTATATCCTTTGGGATTATTTAACAAATAATGATATTTCAAAGCATATTTCCAGAATACGAATGTTATATCAGAAGCAGTGCAATACAATGCTTTCCTCCATGGAAACATTTTTCCGTGAGAATACAAAATTCACACGACCTGAAGGCGGAATGTTTATTTGGGTTACTCTGCCAGAAAACGTAGTAGCAATGGATTTATTTGAAATTACAAAAGAGAAAAACGTAGTGTTTGTACCGGGTAATCCATTCTATGTCGATGGAAGAAATGCCAATACAATGAGATTAAATTACACTAATTCTGATGAAGAAATAATTGTAGAGGGCATAAAACGGCTGAGTAAATCAATGAAAGAGTTATGTGATGTCTGATTAATTCTTACACAAATATTATCCAATTCAGTGAATAATATGAGAAAATGATTCAAATAGCCTAAATACGGCTATTGTGAATCATCATTTCTGATTCTTTTAAAAGCATTTGCATCTTAGTATTTTCAATATGTGTTTCAAATAGTTCTAAGGCTTCTTTTTCATCTCTTTTCAAAACAGCATCCATTAGGTGTTTATGTTCTTCTTGAAAATTTCGGTTTTCGTCCTTCAATAATAAACTTTGTTTACGATAAATTTGACTAATATTCCATAAATAATTGCAAATGGAAAGAAGCACTTCATTTCCGCAACCTTCTATTAGTGCATAATGAAAAGCTTTATGTCTATCATTCCATTCTGGATTAATGTCTTTTTTTTCATCATCTAGATAAACCGGAGTATGCTCTAATTCATATGCCTTTGCAATAATATTACTTTGCCACTGAATATCGCCATTTTTTAAAGCTAATTTTAAAGCAATACCTTCATTTATTTTACGTGCGTCTATTACATGTTCTAATCTTTCACTGTTCAATTCAACTACATCAAACCCACAATTCGGTTTTTGTTCCACAAGTCCCTGAGCAGTAAGTTTTAAAAGCGCTTCTCGTATCACTGCAAGCGAAACTCCGAATTTTTCTTTCAGACTACTTATATTCAAATTTGCTCCTGACGGTATTTCTCCATTCATAATAGCGTTATATAATTTATCGTAAATTTCGTCTGTAAGACTCAACGACTTTTTTGTCCTTGCCATACGTCTATACCTACACTTTCTGTTAAAAATATTTGAGAATATTATAATATAATTCTGAGAATAAGTCTACATAAATCTATTTTTATTGACATAATCGATTATTTATAATAGAATCAATTATACAGAAGGAGGATAAATTATGAGATTATTACATTTTTACGAAAACAGGAAGCTTTATCTTGGAATTTGGACACAAAAAGGTATTATAAATATTGCTAAAACCGTAGCTGCAAACAATAGTGAACTTCCTACAACATGGAATGATATATTGATGCAAACAGAAAACAATTTGCTGTTTTTAGACCAGTATTTGAATTTATCACCCGTATTCTCTCAAATAGAAAATATTACATTTGCACCAAGTGTTCCAAATCCTGAAAAAATCCTGTGTATCGGACTTAATTATGATTCCCACATTAAGGAAGTTAAATTAGAACATCCGAAAGAACCTACTATATTTAGTAAATATAATACTTGTTTGACTGGGCATAATTCATCAATTCACTTGCCACCAAATGCGATAAAGTTTGATTATGAAGCGGAACTTGTAATTATTATAGGAAAAAAGGCGCATAATGTTTCGCAGGCCGAGGCTCTTTCGTATGTCTTTGGTTATTCTGTTGGTAATGATTTTAGCGCTCGAGATTTGCAGATGTTGAATGGACAGTGGCTTTTAGGAAAAGCTTGCGATGAGTTTGCACCGCTTGGCCCATATATTGTTACTGCAAATGAGGTAAATCCTAATCATTTAGATATAAAGTGTGAAGTAAATGGTATTATGCGCCAACATTCAAATACACAAAATATGATTTTTAACTGTGCTGCTATCATCAGCTATCTTTCTACATATATCACCTTAAAACCAGGAGATATTATTTTTACTGGAACTCCGGAAGGTGTTATTTTAGGGGAACCAGAAGAAAAGCAACAATGGCTGAAATCCGGTGATCAGGTTACCATTACCATTGAAAAGCTTGGAACATTATCAAATACGCTTTGCTAAATTGAAAAGTAATTCAAATAGTGTATAATTAAGAAGAGTATTTGCTACTGAAAGTAATTTAGATATGAGGAGAAAGGATAGGGATATATGCTAGTTATTGAAAGAGCTCAACTGAAAGATGCAGAGACAATTACTGGGATTAAAATTGCCGCATTTAATCAGGAAATCAATACATATTTAGGAAGAAATGGTGGACCTCCAGGATATGACAGTGTTGAATCAGAAATTGATATTATAAATAGATTTATTGCGTATAAGATAATGCTTGATGATGAAATTATCGGAGGATTATTTCTGATTCCGGAAGGCGAGGAAATAATGCATTTCGAAGATTTTGTTATTCGACCATCAATGCAGGGAAAAGGGTATGGATACAAGGTTCTTTGTATGGTAGAAAAGTTGTATCCAAACATAAAAAAATGGGTATTGTCGACACCGGTATTCAGTGTTGGAAATCAACATCTTTATGAAAAATTTGGTTATCGTGAGATTAGCCGGGATGAAAACGAGGTTTACTACAATAAGATTATTTCGGCATAATAATGTGATATCACCGATTTCCCAACTGCCAAAACGCAACTGCACTTGCGGCAGCAACATTTAGTGAGTCCACACCATGCGACATTGGAATGCAGACGGTATAGTCACAATCTGCAATAGTAGAGGTTGCCAGTCCATCTCCCTCTGTTCCTAAGATAATAGCCAACTTGTCCTCTGACATAAGGTTTGGGTCATCGATGTTGACAGATTCCTCACACAGTGCCATTGCGGCAGTTTTGAAGCCGAGATTACGAAGCCGCGCAATTCCCTGTGTTGCCCAATTTTCAGATTTATCACCGATAAATGTCCAGGGAATCTGGAATACAGTTCCCATACTTACACGAATAGAACGACGGTATAGTGGGTTACTGCAGGCAGGAGTAAGCAATACCGCGTCAATGTTCAGAGCTGCAGCACTGCGAAAGATTGCCCCCACATTTGTTGGGTTCATAACATTTTCTAAGATAGCAATTCGTCTTGCATTTTTACAAACATCTTCTACGGATGGTAACTTTGGACGATACATAGCGCAAAGTGCACCACGAGTCAATTCAAAGCCGGTAAGCTGAGTAAGGATATCAAATTCTGCAGTGTAGACAGGAATATTTTCACAGCGGGTGATGATATCCTTCGCTTGTCCTTCGATATGCTTTTTTTCCAATAATAGAGAAACTGGAATACATCCCGCGTCTAGGGCGCGGTCAATTACTTTAGGACTTTCTGCAATAAAGAGTCCTTTTTCCGGTTCGTGGCGGTTAAGTAATTGATTTTCAGTAAGACGGGCATAGATGTCAAGTTCCGGGGCATTAAAATCAGTTATTTCTATAATGTTTGGCATGATTGTCTCCTTGTAGTTATACTACAGATATTATAAAGGGGATGTAAGGTGGTGTCAAATGGGAGAAAGGGCAAACATAGGAAAAGAAGTCGGTTGAGGAAAATATTAGATTATTATATAATTGGAAATATGAATTTAGTCTTGTAAATGTCAAGCAGAGAAAGGAATGGAGATATATGTTTATAAAAGAAGATAATACATACAATGATATCCGTGAAAAATCACTTTTACAATGGTTAGCGGAAATGGAACAACACAAGGATATTGCTGTTCGTGGTGGAGTAAAACTGTGCAGAGAATATATGCAGTATCTTAAGGGCGAGAATGAGAAACTAAAAGAAGAAAATGAACTTAAAAATTACTATCTCAAAAAGGTGGCAAAGTAATAGGTAAATCAGAGGCGAGGGACTAGAATGAAGATAGAAAAAGTAGCACTTTTAGGTGCTGGTGCAGTAGGTGCATATTTTATATGGGGACTTTCCGAATGTCTTGGTGAAAAGTTTTGTGTTGTAGCCAAGGGTGAGCGAAAAAAGCGATTGGAAAAAGATGGTCTTATCATTAATGGAAAGCAATATGCATTACTTGTGAAAGAGCCGGAAGAAGTGGAAAATGTGGATTTGCTTTTGGTATCAAGCAAACAGGATGCACTGGCAGATGCAATAGAAGATATAAGAAAAATAGTTGGAAAAAATACAATTGTAATCAGTTTATTGAATGGTGTCACATCGGAAGAAATCATCGGAAATGCAATTGGTATGGAACATATGATGTATGCGGTTATGCGTATTGCTTCCGTAAGGGAAGGAAATCAGATTACATTTTCACCGGAAAACACAGCCGGAATTTATTTTGGAGAAAAGGATAGAAGGGAACCTACCGAAAGAGTGCTGGCAGTAGAAGAACTCTTTCAGGATACGGGAATTCACTATCATTTTATGGAAGATATTATTATCGATATGTGGATGAAATACGCTGGGAATATTGCACAAAATCTTCCACAGGCAATACTGGGTGTGGGATTTCAAGCATATAAGGATAGTGTACATATGCATAATATTGCAGAACGCCTCTGGAAAGAGGTTGATAAGGTGGCAAATGCCAAAGGGATTCCGCTAACGGAGAAATTTTTGTTATTCCAAGGAGTAAAGCCGGATGCCAGATTTTCAACATTACAGGATTTGGATGCAGGACGACACACAGAGATTGAGATGCTTGCAGGTGAGATGATACGCATGGGAAAAGAGTACGGAATTGATGTTCCGTATTGTGAATATACCTATCATTTGATTAAGGCATTAGAAGAGAAGAATGATGGGAAGTTTGAATACGAATCAGCAGAAAGTACAATATAGAGTTGAATTAATAGTATAAATTATTTTGTGATAGTAAGGGAGAAAATATGATTAAAGACTTATTTAATAAAAACTTGCTAATACCTTAATCCGTGAAACTTGATAACCTTATTTCGGGCGTATACCCGATAAATACTGGGTGTAACACGGTTTCATTTCTAGTTTTTGTTTTCACCCAATGGGTGAAGATAAAAACATATGACTTTCTCATATTTCCTCTGTGTTTTTAGCACCTCATATAGTAAAATATAAGTATCAATATATGAGGTGGATATTTATGAAAAAACTCGTAATCGAATTTTCCAATGAAAGACTAATTACTCCCAGCGGATTATCTCTTGTGGGACAGATGCTTGGCAAAAGCAGCTTCATTAAAAAGTGCAATAACATGAAGGTTGATGGCAAACGTTCCCAGAGCCAAATCAAAAACGGAGATATTCTTCTTTCTTATATCGGACTTCTTTGTCAGGGCAAGACTTCTTATGATGCTATCAATGAGATGTCTGATGATCCTGAGTATTACAAGCTTGCTCTTGGTATCACAAGGGCGATTCCATCTGCTGAGACCTTACGTCAGCGTATGGATGATATAGGGTCTTCATTGAGGGAAGAAATCCTAAATGCAAATGTTGCCATGTTTCATACCTTCCATGTTCAGCCTTCCGCATTAGAATCCGGGTTAGTTCCTTTGGATCTTGACGTCACTCCTATGGATAATTCAAAAACACATAAGGAAGGAGTTGCACACACATACAAAGGATTTGATGGTTATGCACCAATGATGGCATACATTGGCACAGAAGGCTTTCTTGCAAATACGGAGCTACGGGAAGGAAGTCAGCATTGCCAGTGCAATACACCCGCATTTTTAAAGCAGACACTTCGGCTTGGACATCAACTGACAGACAAGCAACTGTTGGTTCGTATGGACGCAGGGAATGATGCTGCTGAAAACTTAGGCATTCTAATCGAAGACGGTTCCTGGTTTATTGTAAAAAGAAATCTTCGAAGAGGTGAATCCAAAGAAGATTGGATTGCCAAAGTAAAGGAATGCTGTAAGGACATCCGTAATCCTCGTGATGGAAAAACTGTTTACATAGGTTCTTCGTGGAAAGATGTAGCGTATACAGATTCCGAAGGAGAATCAAAAACCATTACCATGCGCATTGTATATGAGGTGATTGAACGAACAACCGATAAAAACGGACAGTTCCTTCTGGTTCCGGATATCGAGTGCAATACGATATGGACCAATCTCGGCTGGAGCGATGATGATATCATAAATGGCTATCATGCTCACGGCGAATGCGAACAGTTTCACAGTGAAATCAAGACGGATATGGATGTTGAAAGACTTCCATCCGGCAAATTTGATACAAATGAGCTGGTCCTTGAATTAACTGTGCTTGCGTATAATATTTTGCGATTAATAGGTCAGGAGTCGTTAAAAAGCAGGCGAGCTCCTAAAACAAAACACCCTGTTAAAAGAAGACGTATCAGAACCGTGATAGGGAATCTGATTCAAATCGCCGGACATGTAACAACTCATGGACGACGGATTGTCTTGGCAATTGGTTGCAGTAATGTATGGCGTCATGCATTTATGGATGTTTATAAGCGTTTTGCTCTGGCCTAAGAATACAAAACAGAAAAAGGCTTGTTAAGGTGCGTCATTTTTGCACCTTATAAGCTGCAAATAGATATAAATCTCGCAACAAACAGGAATTGTGTACTAAAATTCGGTGTAAAGCAATGAATAACATTGATTCTGGGCAGTTCCTGTAAAAAAACAACTAAGTTTCACGGATTCAGGTAATAGATAGTGAACGTTTTACATTAAGACCTATCCATAAGTCAGATGTTGAAGATATATTTGAGATTTTTTCAGATAAAGAGGTAATGAAATATTATGATTTATTGCCGTTTAATTCTATAGAGGACGCAATTGCACAAGTCGATATTTTTCGTAAGAGTTTTGAAGATAAAAGTATGATAAGATGGGGAATTGAATTAAAAGAAAACAAAAAAATAATCGGAACTTGTGGATTCTTTGCATTTTCAGAAGATAGTATGAAGGCTGAGATGGGATATGAATTAAATCGTAATTATTGGAATAGTGGAATTATGAGCGAAGCACTTCGTCTTATAATAGAGTTTATTTTTTCGCAAACAAAAATCAACAGAATAGAAGCGTATGTTGAGCCTCAGAATATAGCGTCTATGAAATTATTAGAAACCTTAAAATTCACTAAAGAAGGTTTGCTTCGTCAATACGAAATAGGTAATTGCGAAACAAGTTCGCAATCCTGATTGAATACAAGGATAGAATCCTGCAATGCAGGATTCTTGGTATGAAAAGTGGATACCAGGTATTTTTTGGCACACGAAATAAATCCCATGGATTTATGGAATTGGTAAGCCCTATGCGATGAGAGGTTTCAAACTTCTAAGATACTGGTGTTTATGTATTTTATCAGCAACCATCACAGTAACAAGCTGGGTAATACCGGCGAGAAGAAGATCTGCATGGAGCGTTTTCTCATTTTGAGTTTTACGTCCGGCAATACAGAAACTATCTTTAAAGTGATTGATAGATTTCTCTACATTGACTCGGATTTTGTAAGTTTCATCCCATTCGGCGGAACCGCGTTCGACACCCGGATACGCGCGGAGGTTTTTCTCCGGATAGATGTAGATCATTCGTCCGCAGGAAGAAGTTGTACAGGGGTTATCGCAGTGGCAGACGCGACGTTTGGATTTATCTGCCGGATTGTATTCCCATTTCATTTTGGGGCATACAAACTTCATGGTTGGAATCTTGCTTTTTAAATGAGATTTACTTCCTTCTCTTTTCATTGGGAGTGAAGGATCGTGAGGGCAACAGGGAATGCCGTTCTCGTTGAATGTGCAGCCGTTTTCTTCCATGGAGAGTTTTACTCTAAGGGGAATGAAAGCTTTTTGAAATCCGATTTCTTCAAAAAGAGATTTGTAGATTTCAATCGTATCAAAGGCTGCATCGCCCAGAAAAGTCTTTGGCTCAATAAGCGGATGTTTCTGGAAGAAATCAATCAAAACAGGAAGTAATGCTTTTGAGTCGGCGAGTGACTTATCTTCGTCCGGAGAATCCGATTTTTTCTCCACAACGATATCAGGATGAGCATTCAGAAAGTCTTTGTTATAGAAAGTGATATCACGAACAATGCCAAGCCCATTTGTAATAATGCCAAACTTGTAAGCGTAACAGAAATGTCCATTAATGTACATTTGTTGGATAGCCTGATTAGAAGCAGCATGGGAAGGCATGGAACCATAGGCAGCCTTATAAGGGTCGTAAGAATCATCAAGGTTATGGGATTTTTTAAAGGCTTTCAGCTGTTTGATAATACGGTTAGCATATTTGGGATTATTTTCAGCGACCCAGGCTTCTATACCGGAGGTATCGAAGATGGTCATGGATGCAAGAGCAGAATCAATCTTTTGGCAGATCGGTTCGGTCAGATCAACCAAGTGGTCGAACATAGATTGTAAGTCCAGTAAGAAATCCTGTTTAAAACGAGTGAATTTTGAGGCATCGGGAACAACATCAAATCCACAGAAATCACGCAATTCCTGAGAGTATTTGAGAAAGACAATCAGAAGCATATCAGTCGGGATTGAGAAGATACGCTGGATCAGAAGAGCTTTGAGCATAGGATAAAGCTGATGTTTGCGAGGTCTTCCGGTACGAGCGTGAAAATGAGACACAAAAGAAACAGGAACAATTTCATCAAGGTTAATGGCTTCATCAAGAAGTATTAGAAACTGATATTTGTCATTGTCAAATTTATTTTGACAATCTTCAAAAACTTCTGCCAAAGTGAGCTGCTTATGTGTTATCATATGAGTATATCTCCTTTCAGGTGGATGGTTGATTAGTTTCTCGACAATTCTATTTTACCATAAACCTTGAGGAGATATTTTATTTTGGCAACAAAAAAATGCTGTATTTATGCGGCTTTTGGCGTTTCGCAAACGCCTATCAATACGAAAGATGCAGAGGAGAACTAATTGATATTACTATTTGGGGATTGTTAAGAAATGATTATTTGCTTTTTTATTGATTGATAAATCCTAGTTTGAAAGGATGAATACAGAATGGTACAAGCGGTTTTTATAGATTTTTATGGTACAGTTGTGCATGAAGATGGTGAAGTTATTCGAAAAATATCACAAGAAATATTTGATACTGGAAAAGTAAGGGATAGATCTGAAATAGGAGCATATTGGTGGAATGAGTTCCAGACAGCATTTTTGTCTGCATATGGAGATAATTTTGAGACACAAAGAGAATTAGAATATCAATCATTGGATAAAACCCTACAATATTTTAACTCAACTGCTGATGCAAAGATATTGAGTAACAAGATGTTTGAGCATTGGATAAAACCGCCTATTTTTGAAGAGTCAAAACAATTTTTTGAGATGTGCCCAGTACCTGTTTATATAGTATCTAATATTGATAGGGATGATATATTGAAAGCTATAGAGTTTCACGGATTAAGGCCTATGGGAGTATTCACAAGTGAAGATGCGAAGTCATATAAGCCAAGAAAAGAATTATTTGAATTTGCATTGAGGAGTACGGGATTGTCCGCTGAACAAGTTGTACATATTGGAGACTCGATGAGTAGTGATATTAAGGGAGCTTCATCTGTGGGAATAAATGCTGTATGGATCAATCGTAGTGATAGAGAGGTTCCGGATGGGGTTAGTTCAGTTAGAAATTTATTAGAAGTATATGATACTGACTATTTTAAATAGAAGTGAGATGGAATTACAATTTGCAAAGATTAAGTTTAGGGTTGTAAATACCAAGATTTTTGATATAATATAATTACAAAAGGTAATCGCCACAGAGTGGTTGACCAAGAATATGAAGTAAGAAACCTTCCGAGACTCAGGCAAAGTACAGGGAAGGTTTTTTACTGTCTTATTGACAAATCAAATAAATGAATGTCAGTAGTGCCAAGAGGAACATTGCGAAAGACATAAGGTCTTTAAAGTCGAATTTATTCTTCATAAGCATCACCTCCATTCTATGTAGAATGAAGGTCAACCACCCTGTAACACGATTACCGGTAGCTGTGAAGCTACTATATATATTCTATCATAAACAAAACAAGAACACAAGTTCGAAAAAACAAAATTTAAATTGCAAATGGTAAAAAGTTGCATCCTTCCTGAATTGACTAAGTACAAGGAAGGTTTTTTACTATCTTATTGACAAAGACATTATCACATAAAACTTATAAGGAGAAACAAATGGCAGAACAGGACTATTTCAAAAATGCACTTTCTAATTTTGTGCATGATGTTGCCAGCGGAGGAACTATCTGCCATTTGGCAGATCTGGGTTATACCGTTCGTAAAATTGCGGATAAGTTAGATTTCCCTACGCCATATGCAAAGGTGCAGCAGACGGTCTGGAAGCATTATGTAGAAACATCGGTGATTCTCTTGGAAGAACCGGGTACGGGAAAGAAAAATGAACAGTATCGATTTGTAAAAGAACAGAACAAATATGGAACTACTAGTTTTCGCAGAGTTAAGGTGACTGAGGATAATGGAAAGATAATTAGTTGGAAAACAAAACAGTTTCAGGCAGAAGAGCGAGAGGAGCTTATAGAATATCTCGAAGATAAGTTTTCAAGAAATGGGAACGCTGGTGCATATATGTCTTGTGATTTTGGAAAAATTTACTATCAAGACGCCAAGCAATATGATAAAATCTTACAAGCTCTTGAGCCTGGACAGAGAGAATACATAGAAGGACTTCCATGGGAAATCAGTCGCTGTTATCATAAATTGGATGAGAGAATGGCTGGAATTCTGTTGTGTCTTTGCAGACAGGGAATGTATCAGGGAACGATTTATTTTTTAGAATTAGAAGAACGTGTAGATATTGTAAATTAAAAGTGAGATGAAGAAAGATTATGATTACAAATGAAGCAGTCAACCAGGCAATTGATTACATAATGAAGAATATTGGGCGAGAACTTTCGGTAGAGGAAATTGCTGAGCATTGTCATTTTTCAAAGTTTTATTTTTGTAGAATTTTTAAGGCGGAAACAGGAGAAAGTATTTATTCATTTATAAAACGGGTAAAAATGGAACAGAGTGCGTTTCGATTAAAAGTGGAGAGGAAAAGAACTATAACAGATGTTGGCTATGAATATGGATATAGTCCATCGAATTACAGTACAGTATTTAAACAGCATCATCAGGTTACACCGGCAAATTTTCGTAGAAATATTTGTAGGAAGTCATTAGAGAATCCACTTTTTTGTCAGGAAGACAATAAATGGGAGACCTTTGCGGAGTGTAATCAGAAAATTTCTATTGAAACACTTGAGGATTATTACGTTATCTATGAAAGACGAATTGGAAATTACCATAATCTGAGTCAAGATTGGGGAATGTTCCTGGATAAGTATCAAGAGTATATGACGGAAGAAACATTGCTCTTGGAGCGGACATTTGATGATCCGTCTATAACTGATGTGGATAGTTGTCTTTATGATATTTGTATGAGTGTTGATAAAGAATGTACTTTGGAAAATACTTGTATAATACAGGGCGGTAAGTTTGCCGTATATCATTTTAAAGGATTTGCAAATGAAATTTATGCGGCTTACCAAAATATGTTTAATGTGTGGTTCCCACAAAGTCATTATGAAATTGATGAGCGTTATGGCTTTGAGATTTATCATAGCGCTGATTGTGAGAATATGTATATGATAATGGATTTGTGTATACCGATTAGATAGAGCAAGAATTCAGAAGTTTATATTTAGATTCCTCTTTATAATGAATACTGCCACTGGAATGTATTTACTATAAGGAGGAATTTTTGATGGATTTAGAGAAGATTAGAGAAAACAGGGTGAAGATGATTTTGCAGTTTTCAATCCCTTCTATTATTGCAATGGTACTCACTTCGATGATTACAGTTGTAGATGGATTTTTTATCGGAAACTATGTTGGAAAAGCGGGAATGGCAGCCGTAAATTTGGGATTGCCTATTGTATATCTGTATTTAGCAATCGGATTAATGATATCAGTAGGTGGGGTTGCTATTGCAGGTATGGCATTTGGTGCCGGAGATAGAAAGAAATGCAATGATGTTTTTAATCAAACAATTTTAACAACCATTGTGGTTTCGTTTATAATAAGTGTTATAGTATTTTTATGTTTCCAGCCGATGCTTCGGGTTCTGCATGCAGATGGGCAGATTGCAGTATATTTTAAAGAATATTATTTAATTATGCTATTGGAACTTCCGATTATGGTGGTTAATTCATCTTTTGGAATGTTTATTCGGGGAGAAGGAAATCCACAGTTTTTTATGAAAACAAATATATTAAATGTTTTACTAAATGTCGTGTTGGACTATTTCTTTTCCAGGTGGTTGCACTGGGGCGTGGCAGGAATTGCAGTAGCTTCCTTGTTATCAGCAGTAGTTACCTTAACATACATTATTTACTTTTTTATTAGAAGAGCAAAAGTGTATAGGTTTCACAAATTTTCTTTTGATAAAGAAGTATTAAAAAGTACTATATTGAATGGAAGTTCTGAGTTTATTGGTGAGATGTCCATGAGCATTTCCATGTTTGCGTATAATCTGGTAATTATGAGGAATGTTGGCGTGGATGGAGTGACGGCATTTACTATTGTGGGATATGTGTCTTATGTGTTCAGTATGATTATCGTTGGCTTTGGACAGGGGGCAAGTCCACTTATCAGTTTTGTTTATGGAGGAGAGGAACATGAACTTGCCAGAAAGATTCGCAAGAATACGAATCAGTTTGTATTGGGAGCCGGAATTGTTGTAATACTCATTATGACAATAGTTTCTGATGTGTATAGTGGTCTTTTTGTAGATGATAGTCTGGTGAAAAGTATGATAAAGTCCGGGATGATAATATATATGAGTTCTTTTCTATTTTCAGGAATTAATACAATTACCTCATTTTATTTTACGTCTATCGGAAAGGCAAAAGAGTCAGCAATCATATCATCTTCCAGGGGATGGGTTATTCTTTTAATCTGCATTTTTACCTTACCTCTATTTTGGGGAATGCAGGGAGTATGGTTGGTAGCGCCTGTGACAGAGGGAGTTACAATCCTGTTAAGTATTATGTTTATTTGGAAAGATAAGAGGTAAGCGGAACAAAATGTTATTGTAATGTTAGAATTTTTTGATATAATGAAAAAGGGAATCGCAACAGAGCGGTTGAGAAATTAGAAGAGGCAAAAGCCTTCCCAGACCAAGAGAGGTATAGGGAAGGTTTTTTAATTTGTAGGAAGTTGCGCTGTAATTTCTATAAAGTGAATAGAAGGAGGAGAAATAGATGTATCTTATTATGGAAGCGTTAATGCTCATTTCATTGGGTGGCCTGATTGCAGTATTTGAGAGTGGTCTTAGCGAATGGGTGATTATATTAAAATCTGCAGCAAGTCTTTTCTTTGTATTGGCAGGTTTATGTGGATATCGGAAGTCAAAAGGAAACAGAAAAGTTTCTTTGTATATTTTACTGGCACTTTGCTGTTCTATGGCTGGGGATGTTTTTCTGGCGTTGGATACAGAGAAAGGAATCATGTTTATTCTGGGGGTAGCCAGCTTTGCTGCAGCACATGTCATGTTTTCCATTGCATTTTGTAAGATGTGTAAGATTCAAAAAAGAGATTTTGCGGTGACAGGAATGATATTGGGAGTACTGCTTGTTATTATGTGCGTAGGAACCTTTGATTTCCAGGGATTGTTCCCGGTTGTAATAGGCTATGCAGCAGTTATTTCATTCATGGTGGCCAAGGCACTGTCTCTTTGGCGATGCAGACAGGGCAGAGAACGTGTAACAGGATTGATGATGGCGGGTGGAGTAGCTTTTCTTGTTTCAGATTTATTATTGTTTTTCTGGATGTTTGGGGTAGGGATACCGAAGGAAATGCAGTCCGCAAACTGGATTATGTATTATTTGGCGCAGATGTTTCAAGCGCATGCATTAAATGAAAATTAGAATAGTTGTTTATGCGATAGTAATCTGGTATATTTTAGTGTACAGGCAGGTGAGATATTAATAAATGTTACATTTGAGAAAGGGAATACAGGAAATATGACAAAGGAAGATTGTTGTTTTACATGTGGAAATCAATGGTTTCGTTACCGAGCAGCAGCCGTTATTATAGAGGATGGTTGTGTTTTATTTGTAAAAAATGAAAACGAGGCAGATGATTACTATTATTCTGTCGGCGGAGGAGTGCATCTGGGAGAGAAAGCAGAGGACGCTGTACTGCGGGAGGTATTTGAAGAAACAGGAGTACCTTATGAAATAGACAGATTGTTATTTTTGCATGAGAACTTTTTTACGGGTTCAGGAAGTCTTGCAGGTTATGAATGTCATGAAATTGCATTTTACTATTTGATGAAGTCGAGAGGTACGAAAGAATTAAAAAGTGATAGTTATACAACGAACTCTATGGGAACGTTTAAAGAAAATATGCATTGGTTGCCAATTTGTGAATTAAAAAAATATAAGGCGTTTCCATCTTTTTTTGCAGAGGAACTTTTAGATATTCCAGAAACAGTAAAGCATATTGTGACAGATGAAAGGTAATGTCCGGTTCATTCGCCATTTATGGGAAAGACATTATTTTATCTATTGTGTTATCATTTCGGTATAATAGATAAAAGCGAGGTTGAAAGATTATGGATTTAAAGAAAATAGGATGTTTTCTGTCAGAGTTGCGGCATGAGCATAATGAGACACAGGAAAAACTGGGGGAGATTCTGGGAGTATCGAATAAAACAATTTCCAGATGGGAGAATGGTAATTATTTACCACCGGTGGAAATGCTTCAGTTACTAAGCAAGCATTATTCTGTCAGTATCAACGAAATTTTAAGCGGAGAACGGTTAGATTCAGAAGCGTACAGAGAGCGGGCAGAGGAAAACTTAAAAACTACATTAAGTAAAAGCAGTTTTTCACTACAAGAAAGAATTGTATTTTTTCGAAAGAAATGGATTAAGGAGCATTGGTTGGTAAGTGCATTCGCTATAATAGGAAGTATAGCGCTGTTGGTGCTTGGTATTATTGTAGGGGAAAGATATTTATGTGTGGCAGGAATGATTGCAACAGTGGTATTTCCCGTGGTATCATATAATAGAATGATGGCTTATATTGAACGACAAGCATACGACGGAAAAGGATAATTGAGGAGGAAAATGCAAAAATGAAGGTTATATTGAGTGCAGACAGAACATGTGACTTGACAGATGAGCTTAGAGAAACATACGGTGTAGAGACAATTCCTTATCATATCAGTCTGGAAGGAAAGGATTATACAGACAACGTAGACATTACACCGGAAGAGTTGTATCAGGCATTTTGGGATAGAAAAGTGTTGCCAAAAACATCTGCAATCAATGCATTTGAATATAAAAACTATTTTGAACAGTGGACAAGCCAAGGATATGCAGTTATTCATTTTTGTCTTGGAAGTGCATTGACAAGCTCTTATCAGAATTGTTGTATTGCAGCAGAAGAATTGGAAAATGTTTATGTAATTGATTCCTGTAATTTATCATCCGCTACGGGACTTCAGATTTTAGATTGTAGGAAAAAAATAGATGAAGGTATGGCACCGGAAGAAATCTACGAATATTTTTCACATAATCAGCAGAAATATCATGGAAGCTTTGTAATTGACACCTATGAATTCTTAAAAGCCGGTGGAAGATGCTCTGCTATAACAGCTTTTAGTGCTAATTTACTGAATATTAAGGTCAGCATCGAGGTGGATAATACCTCTGGTGGAATGAATGTTGGCAAAAAGTATCGTGGAAAACAGGACAAGGTGTTAAAGCAATATGTAAAAGATAAACTAACACAGTATCCGGATATTGTCAGGGATAAAATTTTTATTACTCACTCTGGAATTGATGAGAAATATATTGAATTGGTACGTCAGACTATTGAGGAAACCATGAGTTTTGAGCATATTTATGTTACCAAGGCAAGTTGTACGATATCCAGCCATTGTGGACCGGGAACACTGGGAATTTTATTTGCAACAGAAGAGGCAAGAGAGTAGGATGAATGATTGTTAACTAAAAATAAAAAAGAGGTTGACAATCTGAACTCTTTCTTTTATACTACAACCATATAAAAGGAGGAGATACATATGAAAAAATCAAAATTATCTGTACAGGATATGTGTATGATTGGCGCATCCACTGCAATTATTGCAATTATGGCGCAGATTTCTATTCCAATGCCTGCAGGTGTTCCATTGACTATGCAGACATTTGCAATTACCTTGATAGCGATTGTGTTAGGAGCAAAGAATAGTGCACTTGCAACCTTGATTTATGTATTGCTTGGAGCTATTGGCATTCCGGTATATGCTAATCTTAAAGGAGGAGCAGGTATAGTGGTTGGTCCAACCGGAGGATTTTTGATGACATTTCCAATTATGGCATTGCTTATAGGTCTTGGTGCAGATTTTTATAAAAAGAATAAGGCATGGCTAATTGTTGGAATTCTTGTTGGAACTGTGGTAAATTATATTGGCGGAATCCTGTGGTTTTGTTTTGTTGCGAAAAGTAGTTTTTGGGTGGGATTTGATGCATGTGTAGCTCCATTTATCCCAACAGCTATTCTTAAGGCGGTACTTGCAGTTATTGTTGGTTTGCCAGTAAGATATACAGTAAGGAGAGCAGTATGTCAATCAAACTAAGGCCACATCATTTATTATGTACTCAGGGTTATTCCGGTAAAGGTTATAGTAATGAATTTGTGGAAAACATGAATGAAGTTGTAAGAAGACTTCGTACAGAAGAAGCAACAGAAGTAACCATTGTGTATTCTACAGATGATCTTTGTGCCCATTGTCCAAGCATGGAAGGAACAGACTTGTGCAGTACTCAGGAAAAAGTAAAATCTTTTGACCGTAAAACGGCAGAATACTTCAATATCGAAGAAAAAACATATATCTATCAGGAAATCATTCAGGAAATTGATAATCAGATGACACCGGAACGAATGGATGATATTTGCCAGGGATGCAAATGGTATTCCATTAGTTCCTGTAAAAAGAATATTTTAGCAAAGAAGACAGTGTAACGCGAAAGAGTCCGGCAAGCGGACTCTTTATTTTGTATTAATTTGTATACTTACCTGAAAGTATAATTGATGTGTGAAAGAAAATGAGATAAAATAAGGATAATATTTTTTACGAAAGATAGGTGAAATTATGTTCAAAGATAGACCAATTATCGGCATCATGCCGTTGTATGATAGCGAAAAGGATAGCTACTGGATGCTTCCGGGATATATGAAGTCTTTGGAAGAAGCTGGTGCAATCCCTATGATGCTTCCATTGACAACCCAGTCAGAAGAACTTGATTATTTTCTGGAAATATGTGATGGTTTTCTTCTCACCGGTGGACAGGATGTTACACCGGAGATTTACGGAGAAGAGAAAAAATCCGTGTGTGGAGAAACCTCCTCATCGCGGGACAGTATGGATGCTTATATTTTTAAGAAGGCAATAGAAGCAGATAAGGCAGTACTTGGAATCTGCCGCGGTATTCAGATTATGAATGCTGTATCAGGTGGAACCTTGTATCAGGATTTGCCGAGTGAATTTGAAAGTGATGTGGAACATCATATGTCGCCGCCTTATGACCGGACTGCGCATGAGGTTGAATTGGTGAAGAATACGCCTATTTATCAGGTGTTGAAGGAAGAAAAAATACCGGTAAATAGTTATCATCATCAGGCAGTGAAGAAAGTTGCAGAAGGATTTGAAAAAATGGCAGTTTCAACGGATGGCTTAATAGAAGGAATTTATATGCCTGATAAAAAATTTGTCTGGGGAATTCAGTGGCATCCGGAGTTTTCCTATGAAAAAAGCGAGTATAGTCGTAAGATTTTAAAAGCATTTTTAGAGGCGGCAAAACAATAAAAATAACGATAAAAGGAGTTGGTTAAAAATGACCAAAAGAGAACGTGAGGTAACAGATATTCAGGAGATTCTTGCGATTTTAGACAAATGTAAAGTAGTACATATCGGTTTGGTGGATAAGGATCAACCTTATATTGTGCCCATGAATTATGGTTACACCTATGAAAATGGAGAACTGACCTTGTATCTTCATGGAGCAACTAAGGGCTACAAATATGATTTAATCAAAGCAAATCCTAAGGTTTGTTTTGAAATGGAATGTGATGTAATGCCATTTGAAGGAAGGATAGCTTGTCAGTATGGCATGGTTTATTCCAGCATCATGGGAAAAGGAACAGCAGAAATTGTAGAAGATGTGGAAGAAAAGATAAGAGATATGTCCATTCTTATGAAAACTCAGACAGGAAAAGACTTTGAGTTTAATGAACAACTAGTTTCTATTGTAAATGTAATAAAGATACATGTAACAGAATTTACAGCAAAGAGAAGACCAATGCCGGAAGGAATGCAGAATTTATGAAAAAAATACTCATTACGGGAGGAACCGTTTTTGTAAGTCAATATGTAGCATCTTACTTCGTAAAAAAGGGAGAGGACGTGTATGTTTTAAATAGGAATCACTATCCACAGGTAGAAGGAGTTACGTTGATTGAGGAGGACAGACATTGTCTGAATAATCGGCTGAAAAAATATGATTTTGATGTAATTCTGGATATTACAGGATATACGAAAAGTGATGTGCAGGATTTAGTAGAGGCACTAGGAGAGATAAAACAGTATATTTTTATTAGTTCTAGTGCCATTTATCCGGAGACATTACCACAGCCATTTCGAGAAGAGCAGGAAGGCGGATATAATTCTATCTGGGGAGATTATGGAATCAACAAATATGAAGCAGAGCAGTATTTACAGGAACAAGTAGAACAGTATTATATTGTCAGACCACCATATTTGTATGGTCCAATGCAAAATCTTTACCGGGAGGGATTCGTTTTCGATTGTGCGGTTCAAGAACGTCCCTTTTATTTGCCGAAGGAAGGAAAGATGCCACTGCAGTTTTTCCATGTAGAGGATTTATGTAGATTTTTGGAGATATTAATAGAGCAGAAACCGAAAGAACGCATTTTTAATGTAGGAAATTCAGAGATAGTAGACATAAAAGAATGGGTTCAGTTGTGCTATCAGGTAGCTGGAAAAATACCGGAGTTCATATCAGTAGATGATTCACGCTCACAGCGTAGTTATTTCTGTTTTCACGATTATGGTTATGTGCTGGATGTTTCAAGACAGAATAAGCTGTTAAAAAATACAAAGCCATTAGAAGAGGGATTACGAGAGTCCTTTGAATGGTATATGCAAAATCAGGATAAGGTACGGACAAAGCCATATTTCGAATATATTGCAGAAAACATAAAATAGGTTTGAAAGGTGGAGAGAAGAGATTATGAAAAATGACAATGAATGGAACAGTTATCAAAAGGATACTGCCCAAAATCCACCATCTAAGACCGCAGAGTTTGCCTTGCAGTTGTTTGACGAGAAAAGGGGACTTATGGTAGATTTAGGCTGTGGCGCAGGAGTAGACAGTATACATTTTCTGGAAAGAGGATGGCGGGTGCTGGCAGTAGATGCAGAGACAGACTATTTCGAAGGAGTAAGAAAATTCATGCCGCAAGAGAAGAAGCAACGTTTGAACGTGCAGAAGATGATGTTTGAAGAATTGGAACTTCCTGAAGCGGATTGTATCAATGCGTCTTTTAGTTTGCCTTTTTGCATACCGGAAAAATTTGAAAAAATGTGGAAAGTAATAAGAGAAAGTATCCGGGAGGGTGGAAGATTTTCCGGCACTTTTTTTGGCAATCGAGATGAGTGGAAAACAGAATTTGCAGACACAAGAACGTTCCATAGTAGAGAAGAGATAGAGCAATTATTTTCTGGATTTCAGATGGAGATGTTGGAAGAAGAGGAATTTGATGGACGGTGTTATGGAGAAAATGGAGAACCGGTACCAAAGCACTGGCATATTTTTTATGTTGTAGCAAGAAAAGAGGCTTTATAATGTCAGAGAAAATGAAATTAGACTTTTACTATTGGTCTTATCAATGTCCTTTGAACAATACAATGTTAAATTTATTGCAAGAATATAAAGACAAATTGGATATTACATGCTATGATATAGAGCGGAATAGTAGGAAAGCGGAAGAAATGAATATGTTTTACCCTACTTTGCTTGTGGTAAATCAAACAAAACGGTATTTCAGCCCATTGCGTAGAAGTTTTTTGGAAACATTGTGCGAAGGAAAAATGCCCAAAGAGATGCCATACATACCGCAGCTTGGAAAACAAGAAAAAAGTGTTATTTTAGAAAAAAATACAGAAAGTAATTGTTTGACAGCATGTACTTGTATTGGGCAAAAGAATATAGAGGATTGTTGTAAAAAGAAAGAATTTTATAATCGACAGAAACAGTCTATATGGGGATATATGAATGTAGACGAAGAGGGGCAGATGCTGGGTGGTGCAGAATATCTGCCATCTATGGTTGTTCCCTATGGGATTCCCAAGAACGAGAAGACAGCGTTTCTTACTTGTGTATACGGTTCCGATTCAGAATATGATTATAAGTCGGCACCATTACAAGAATTAGAAAAATATTTATTTACAAAGTACGAAAAGATTCAAGTCATTTCAGATGAAAAGAGTGTATTTCCCAATGGAAATATGGAATTCTTTTTGAAAAATGGATATAAAGATGCGGGAATTATAGCGCAAGAGAAAGGTTATTGTACGTTGCATCTTTTATATAAAAACAAAGTTGAAATCTACCCCTAGTGGAGGTTATCAACGGAAAGAAGAGGAAAATTATGAGTAAAACACAAAGTAGAACAAAATCTTATGAGCTGGTTTTGACAGCACTGTTTACTGCCATTATTATCATTATGGCATTTACACCATTGGGATATATCCCATTAGTAGTTATCAATGCGACAATTATACATATTCCGGTTATTTTAGGCGCAATTTTTTGTGGACCAAAAAAGGGAGCATTTTTAGGCTTCGTATTTGGATTAACCAGTTTTATTAAAAATACACTGATGCCAACTTCCTTGTCGGCATTTGTTTTTTCACCGGTTTTGGCAAGCAGTTTTGTGGGCCGTTCCGGTATTATCAAGAGTACCATTATCTGTTTTGTACCAAGAATCTTAGTAGGAATTATTCCGTATTTTGTATACAAGGGAATTAGAAAGTTGGTTTCCGGGGAAAGAGCAAAGCTTGGAAAGGTAGTCTGTAATCTGGCAATTAGTGTATTGCTTTTAGTAGCAGTACATGTATTTTTTGCAGAGGGTATTGAGATAAAAAATGCAGACATGATAGGATGGATTGCGGGAGCAATAGTGGCAGTTATATTCTTTGTAGTGGCAGAAGTTGGAATTAAGGCAAAGGAAGGTGCATTCTTAGGATATATTTATGCCGGAGTGACCGGAGCGTTAACAAATACACTTCTGGTAATGCCAATGATTTATATTTTTTATAAAGAAGATTATGCAAGAGCGCTAGGGGTTGGTGCAAATGCTGTTATGGGTGTTATTCTGGGTGTTATCAGCTTTAACGGAATTATAGAAGCAGTGGTAGCAGCAATTCTGGTGGCAGCAATCGGAATGGTACTTGGTAAAATAAGTAGGAGGTAAGTGATGTTAAAGGGCAAACATGTTTTACTGGGAGTAACGGGAAGTATCGCAGCATATAAGATAGCAAATTTAGCAAGTATGCTGGTGAAGTTAAATGCAGATGTGCATGTAATTATGACGAAAAATGCAGAGCAGTTCATATCTCCGGTTACTTTTGAAACATTAACAGGAAATAAGGTTATTGATGATACTTTTGAACGGAACAGTGGTTATCATGTGGCACATATTGCCATGGCAGCAGAGGCAGATGTAGTGTTGATTGCTCCGGCTACCGCCAATGTAATTGCTAAACTGGCACATGGAATTGCAGATGATATGTTGACCTCTACGATGTTGGCATGCACTTCACCGATTTTGTTATCTCCTGCCATGAATACTCATATGTATGAGAATCAGGTAACACAGGAGAATATGGAAAAGTTAAAAAGTCTTGGATATCAGTTAATTGAGCCGGCATCCGGATATCTGGCATGTGGAGATACCGGAAAGGGAAAAATGCCGGAGCCGGAAGTGTTATTGGATTGTATTTTACAAGAAATTGCCTGTGAAAAGGATATGACAGGAAAGAAGGTTTTGGTTACTGCGGGACCTACCAGAGAAGCCATAGACCCGGTACGTTATATTACCAATCATTCTACCGGAAAAATGGGATATGCGATTGCGGAAAATGCGGCAAGGCGCGGAGCTGAAGTTACCTTAGTTTCTGGTCCGGTGCAGATTGCAAAACCACGGTTTGTAAGAACAATTGATGTAACAAGTGCTGAAGAGATGTACCAAGCAGTGGAAAAAGAGTTTGATTCGCAGGATATTATAGTTATGGCAGCAGCTGTAGCTGATTATCGTCCGGAAGTAGTGGCAGAAAATAAGATTAAAAAGTCCGATGGACAGATGAGTATTTCCTTAGAACGTACCAAAGACATTCTTGGAACGTTTGCACATAAGAAAACAAAGCAGTTTATTTGTGGATTTTCCATGGAAACAGAGAACATGCTTGAGAATTCCAAGGCAAAGCTGAAAAAGAAGAATCTGGATATGATTGTAGCGAATAATCTAAAAGTAGCCGGAGCAGGGTTTGGAACTGATACGAATATTGTTACGGTTATTACAGAAGAGTCCTGTGAAGAACTTCCAATTATGAAGAAAGAGGAAGTCGCAGGTGCAATTTTTGACAGGATTTTAAATAAACTATAAGGTGTGAGGAAAGAAAATGAAATTTTACTTAGCACCTTTAGAGGGAATTACCGGTTATATTTACCGAAATGCCTATGAAAAGTATTTTCACAATGTGGATAAATATTTTACACCATTTATTACGCCTCATACTAAGCGCTGTCTCAATAGCAGGGAGAAGAATGATATTCTCCCGGAACATAATCAGGGAATGAAAGTGATACCGCAGGTATTAACCAATCGGGCAGAGGATTTTGTGAAAATTGGAAGGACACTTCAGGAGTATGGGTATGACGAGATAAATCTGAATCTGGGGTGTCCTTCCGGAACAGTAGTATCGAAGGGACGTGGTTCCGGTTTTTTGGCATATCCGGAGGAGCTTGATGCATTTCTTTCTGAGGTCTTTGAAAAGCTGGATATGAAGATTTCTATTAAGACCAGAATCGGAAAAGAGGATGCAGAGGAATGGGAACGTCTGCTTGCAATCTACAATCAATATCCCTTGGAAGAATTGATTATTCATCCTAGAATTCAGACAGATTTTTACAAAAATAAGCCGAATTGGAAAGCGTATGGACATGCAGTAAAAGAGAGTAAGAATCCGCTATGCTATAATGGGGATATTTTTACAATCTCAGATTATGAAGAGTTGTTAAAGGAATTTCCGGATACAGAAGCAGTGATGTTGGGAAGAGGTGTGATTGCTAATCCACAGTTAATCGACATGCTTCGGTCTGGTGATACGAAGGCAGATAAGGAAAGAATAAAGGCGTTTCACGATGAAGTATGCAGTGGGTACGAAGAGATACTTTCCGGAGATCGAAATGTTCTTTTCAAAATGAAAGAGCTATGGTTTTATATAGGACAGATATTCGAAGAGGATGAAAAATACAGGAAAGAGATAAAGAAATGTCAGAGTGTATCCCAGTATCATATCATTGTAGATGAATTTTTTGCGGAAAAAGAGATAATAGACGGAAAAGGATACAAATACTTTTGAAATTGTTTAAAAATACATTGTGTTTTTTTGTATTTTGCGGTATATTATAGTATATAGTACTAGAATATTATGCATACAGGAAGGCAGGTGTTTTTTATGGGAAAATATCAGAGAAGTTCCTTCGAAGTAGAGGCTGTGCAATATGAACTCGGCAAAGGAATTGAGGATGGGTTTATGCCATGGTCATCTATTGTTACCAACGGCTGGATTGTAACGGATAAACTAGTGAAAGTAGAACGGGAAGATGGTGTGGTGGTATGCCCGTTTGTTCAGAATCGCCGGGGTCTTATTTTTATTAGAGAAGGGGACTACGTTATCACAGAGAGAGATGACGAACGCCATGTGTGTGGTTCAGATAAGTTCGCAGAACGATTTCAGAAATTGTAGAAGAGTGTGATTAGGAAAAAAAGTAGAAAATGCGATAGAATCGTATTTTCTACTTTTTTGTTTGCGTGGATGCTCTATGCAAGAAAAGCAAGATTATGTTATACTAAGAGCTAGTATATGAGCAGAAAGAGGTTGAACTCAATGGCATTGCAGATGATTTTTGGAGGTTCCGGTAGTGGAAAGTCCAGTTATGTATATGAGAGAGTATTGGCGCAGGCGAAAAATGAGCCGGATAGGATGTTTTTTGTAGTTGTTCCGGAGCAGTTTACTATGCAAACGCAACGTGAATTAGTAAAACGTCAAGAGAATCACAGTATTATGAACGTGGATGTGGTAAGTTTTAATCGTCTGGCGTATCGAATTTTTGATGAACTTGGTCTGGGCAGCATGAAGGTGTTAGAAGAGACCGGAAAGAATCTGGTATTGCGCCGTGTGGCAGAGGAACAGCAAGAACATTTGAAGCTGATTAAGGCAAGTATGAAAAAGACCGGGTATATCACAGAGGTGAAGTCTGTTATTTCCGAACTGACGCAATATCGGGTTTTGCCGGAGCGTTTGGATGTTTTTGTGGATGACGAGCGGCAATCTCCGTTATTTCGGTACAAAATTGCAGATATTCAGACCATGTATCAGGGATTTCAGGATTTTTTGAAGGATAGATTTATTACAGCAGAAGAATTGTTGGAAGTATTGGCAGAAGAGGCACATAGATCCAAGATTCTGAAAAACTCTGTTATGGTGCTAGATGGATTTACCGGATTCACTCCGGTGCAGTATTATTTGCTGGAAGAATTGATGAAAATAACCGATGAGATTCTGGTGACAGCATCCTTGGATGAACGGGAGAATCCTTATCAGTGTGATGGAATTCAGGATTTATTTTATATGACAAAAAAGACAGTAGAGACGTTGATGAAGATTGCAGAACGGACGCATACAGAGGTTTTGGAGCCCTATTGGACACATCATGGGAAAAAGACCAGATTTGGGGATTCTGAGGCATTGCTGTGGTTAGAGCAGAATCTGTTCCGGCAGAAGCCTGTGTCCTATGTCAAAGAGACAACTGATATTTCCATGTTTTCATTGTTGAATCCAAGACAGGAGCTTCAATTTATTGCAAGAGAAATCAAGCGGTTGGTGCGAGAAGATGGATACCGCTATAAGGATATTGCTGTAGTCTGCGGTGATGTGGAGATGTATGGGAACTATGTACGGGAGATTTTTGATAAATATGATATTCCTGTATTCTTAGATACCAAGAAAAATATTGTATTTCATCCTATGACAGAGTTCTTAAAGCGAGCATTGCTGGTTATGGAACAAGACTTTTCCTATGAAGCTGTCATTGGATATTTAAGGAGTGGATTGTCCGGTTTTACATTGGAAGAGACCGATTTATCGGAAAACTATCTGTTGGCAGGCGGTATTCGCGGATTCAGCAAGTGGCAGCGAAAATGGGTACGTCGGGCAGGTACCAATAATGAGGAGGAATTGGAGCAGGTAAATGCTTTGCGGGAACGTCTGGTAGGGCAGTTTGCGCCTATGCGAGAAGTATTTTTAAAAAAATCAGATGTAACAGAGAAGTCAAAAGCATTTTATCAGTTTATGGTAAATCTTCAGATAGAGGAACAATTACAGGATTACAGCAAACGTTTTGAAGAAGAAGGCGAAACAGCGCTGGCAAAGGAATATGTACAGATTTATCGTATTGTCATGGATTTGTTGGATAAGATGGTAGAACTGTTGGGAGAAGAACAGTTATCCTTGCGGGAGTATCGTGAGATTCTGGAAGCAGGACTGGAAGCAGCAGCAGTAGGAATCATACCACCGGGCTATGACAGGGTGATATTTGGTGATATCGAAAGAAGCCGTTTGTCTGATGTGAAGGTACTGTTTTTGGCAGGAGTAAATGACGGAATGATACCTAAGGCATCTGAGCATGGTGGAATTATCTCACAGTCCGACCGGGAATGGTTTGCACAGAATGAAATGGAATTGGCACCTACAGACCGGGAACGCAGCTTTATTCAGAAGTTTTATTTGTATCTGAATCTGACGAAGCCTTCAAAGAAGTTGTATATTACGTGGTTTCGGGTGAGCCAAGAGGGAAAAGAGACCAGAAAGTCCTATCTGGTAGGAATTTTAAGAAAGATGTTTCCAAAGGTAGCACCGGTAAAGGTGGAAGAGACCACCGGAATGGAGCAGATTGTAACACCAGAGAGTAGCATTGACTTTTTTGTAGAGGGACTTCGCTTGGCAAAGAATGGTGACGTTTTGCCGGAGTGGAAGGAACTGTATCAGTGGTACGCTGCCAGAGAAGGATGGAATCATAAGACTGCAGATTTTTTGACTGCAGCATTTTATCAGTATCGACCGGTTTTCATGGGAAAGGACATTACACGCGCTTTGTATGGCAAGGTCTTAGAAAACAGTGTCACAAGACTGGAGCAATTTAGTACTTGTGCGTATAGTCATTTTTTGCAATATGGTTTGAAACTAGAGGAACGAAACTTGGGTGAATTTGCGGCAGTGGACATGGGAAGTATGTTCCACGAAGCATTACAGCGGTATTCGGTTGCCATGGAAAAGGCAGGTTACCATTGGTTTGATGTGCCAAAGAAAGAGCAGGAAACACTCATACAACAGGCAGTAGAGGAAACACTTAGTGTGGTAGCTGATACTGTGTTATTAAATGATGCCAGAACTGCGTATTTGGTGGAACGGATTCGAAGAATACTAAAACGAACCATAGAGACCATTGCAAATCAGATTGAGACCAGTCATTTCTCACCGGAAGGATATGAGATTTCCTTTTCCTTTGCAGAGGATTTACAGGCAGTGAACTTTTCTCTAAATGAAGAGGAAAAGATGCGGCTTCGGGGAAGAATTGACCGTATCGATACGAAAAAGACAGACAATCAGGTCTATGTAAAGGTAGTGGATTATAAGTCAGGAAACCGGGATTTTCAGTTGTTATCCCTATATCATGGTTTGCAGTTACAGTTGGTAGTATATATGAATTCAGCGTTAGAGTTGCTGAAAAAGAAATATCCCGATAAGGAAGTAGTTCCGGGAGGTATGTATTATTATCATGTGGATGATCCGGTGGTAGAGGGAAACCACAACCAGACCGAGGAAGAAATTAAGGAAAAGATTTTAGAAGAGTTGAAGCTAAAAGGGGTTACTACAGAAGAGGCAGACGATAGTGTCAGCAAGAAGTCACAGAAGGCGGAAAAGGAAGAATTTCAGGTGCTTTCTAACTTTGTGAATCACAAAATACGCGATATTGGACAGAAGATTTTTGACGGTAATATTGAGACGAATCCATATCAGTTAGGAGATAAGACAGGATGTGATTACTGTCCTTATTCCGGTGTATGTGGATTTGAAGCAGGCATGCCGGGAAGGGAATACCGAAAGCTTGAGAATATCAAGGATCAGGATGAGATTTTAGAACGAATGCGAGAGGAGATATAAGATGAAGTGGACAACAGAACAGCAACAGGTCATTGACTTAAGAGACAGAAATCTTCTTGTATCTGCGGCAGCAGGTTCCGGTAAGACCGCTGTATTGGTGGAACGAATTATTCAGAAAATTATGGATAAAAATCATCCGGTTGATATTGATCGTCTTTTAATTGTGACCTTTACCAATGCAGCCGCAGCAGAAATGCGGGAACGTATTGGAGCAGCCATTGAAAAAGCATTAGAGCAGGAACCGGAAAATGTACATCTGCAAAAGCAGCAGACATTGCTTCACAATGCCCAGATTACTACGATTCACAGCTTTTGTCTTTATGTTATCCGCAACTATTTTCATCGGATTGAGTTGGACCCGGACTTTCGGGTGGCAGAGGAAGGAGAACTCAAACTTTTAAAAAGTGATGTATTAGATGGTGTATTAGAAGAATATTATGAAAAGGCACAGCCGGAATTTTTGGCACTTTCCGAAACCATTGCCACAGGAAAAACAGACGAACCCTTAAAAGAAGCTATTTTAAAACTCTATGAATTTGCCATGAGTTATCCATGGGTAGAGCAGTGGTTAGAGGATTGTAAGGCGCCTTATCAGGTGAAAAATTTTACAGAATTTGAAGAGCTTCCGATGGCAAAGGAGTTGGAAGCTTACTTAAGTGAACTGTCTAACCAGTGGAAATATCAGATGGAGAAGTGCAGAAATATCAGTATGGAAATAGATGGTCCACAGATGTATACTTCTTTGTTGGAGCAGGAAGCGGCGGCAATGGGGCAGATTGCATCATGCAGTACCTATGAGCAGTATTACGAAGCAATTCGTGGATTTTCCTTTGGACGTCTTCCGGGGGCCAGAAAATTTGACGGTGATCCAATGAAAAAGGATCAGGTGCAAAAACTGCGAAACGAAGTAAAAGCGTCTATAAAGAAAATTACAGAACAGTTTTTCTTTCAGGCACCGGAGATTATGATAGAAGAACTTGAAAAAAATGCGCCTATTGTAGCGATGTTAGTGGAAGTGACGCTTGCCTTTCAGAAGGCTTTTTCCGAAAAAAAGCGGGAAAAGAATATGCTGGACTTTAATGATTTAGAGCATTTTGCATTGGAGATTCTGGTAGATAAGGAGACAAAGGAACCCAGCAAAACTGCAGTAGAATTGCAAAAAAATTATGAGGAAATCATGATAGACGAATATCAGGATTCCAATTATGTGCAGGAGACCATATTAAAGGCAGTGTCGGGAGAGGCACAGAACCGCAGTAACATGTTTATGGTAGGAGACGTAAAGCAGAGCATTTATCGATTTCGTATGGCAAGACCGGAGCTTTTCATGGAAAAGTATAATACATATACGACAACAGATAGTGAAAATCAGAAAATTGACTTGCATATGAATTTCCGAAGCCGTCCTCAGGTCTTAGAAACAGTTAATGACGTATTCTACAAAATTATGAAGACAGATATTGGAAATATCACATATGATAAGCAGGCGGCATTGTATACCGGAGCAGAGTTTCCGGAGGCGGAAGATGGAATGTTTGATACCGAACTTCTGGTTGTAGAACCGGATGGAGAGAATCAGGACATCAAAGAGCGGGAGCTGGAAGCAAAAGCAGTTGGAAATAAAATAAAACAGTTTTTGGAGCATCAATTGGTTACAGATAAAGAAACAGGAAACTTACGCAAGGCGAAGTATTCCGATATGGTAATTTTACTGCGTAGTCTTACGGGATGGTCTGATACTTTTGTGAAAATACTGGGAGAAATGGGAATTCCTGCAAAAGCAACTACCGGAACAGGATATTTTTCCGCGATGGAAGTACAGACAGCGTTGAATTTATTGCGGGTATTGGATAATCCAAGACAGGATATTCCTATGGCAGCAGTATTGACCTCCCCGATTGTAGGGCTTACCGGAGAAGAGTTGGCTATAATACGAACAGAATTTCCGGACAAAAAGTTCTATGAAGCAGTGTTACAGTATCATGAGACGGAAGCGATACAACAGACGGCGTTTCCGATTGAAAAGCAGGAGAAATTGGCGTATTTTCTGGAAATCATGGAAAAGTATCGGTGGAAAATCAGTTATACCCCTATCCATGAACTTCTTTATCAGATATTAGAAGAAACAGGATATATGGCATATGTCTATGCTTTACCAGGGGGAGAAGTGAAAAAGGCGAATCTGGAGATGTTAATTGAAAAAGCCATTGCTTATGAAAATACCAGCTATCGGGGATTGTTTCATTTTATTCGATACATGGAACAGTTACAGAAGTATGATGTGGATTTTGCTTTGGCAGATACCAGTGAGCAGGAAAACATGGTACAGATTATGAGTATTCATAAGAGTAAAGGATTGGAATTCCCGGTGGTATTTGTGTCCGGTTTGGGAAAAATGTTCAACACACAAGATATTAGGGAAAAGGTAGTGCTTCATCCGCAGCTTGGAATTGGCATGGATTATCTGGATGTAGAGCGGAGAGTGAAGACACCCGGTATTACAAGACAGTTCTTGGCAAGAAAGACGGGAATGGAGAATACCGGAGAAGAACTGCGTGTTCTTTATGTAGCAATGACTCGTGCCAAGGAAAAACTGATACTGACCGGAACCATGAAGAAGGCGGAAGAAAAGATTTCGGGTATGATACCAGCGGTTATGGAGGATGGATTCTTAAGCTTTTTGACCAGACTTGGGACAAATACCTTTTTCGGTTTTTTATTGCCGGCATTTCTGTGTTATGGGGAGAAATATCCCATCACTATTTTAAAACAACAGGAATTAGAGCAGCAGGAACAGCAGCAGACAGTAAAAGAAACCTTAAGTCAGTTGGAAGTATTGACAAAGTTGCAGCAGCGGGATGAGATTCAGGCAGAGCAGATAGAAAAACGACTTTCTTATCAGTATCCCTTTGAAGAAGAGGAGGATATGAAGACAAAGGTTTCCGTGTCTGAGATTAAGCACCGGGCACTGGATAGAATTATGGCAGAAGAGACCATGGACACTGAGCATAAAAACATAACAGAGCAAGAAATGGAGCATTATATACCTGCTTTTATGGAAGGGATTCAAGAGGAAAATCAAGGTGCAAAACGAGGAACCGCTATGCATAGAATTCTGGAGTGCTATGATTTTACGAAAGAATCCGTAGAATTAGAGAACCAGTTGGAACAGATGCAGGCGGAAAAACTGGTAGAGGCGGAAATGATAGAGTTGGTAAATAAAAAGACCTTGCGTACCTTTTTGGAAAGTACTTTGGCAAAACGGATGCAGCAGGCAGCAAAGAATGGGAAACTTTACCGGGAGAAGCCTTTTGTTATGGGAGAAACAGCAAAGGATGTGCTAGAGCATTCTGAAAGTGAAGAAATGGTACTGATTCAGGGAATCATCGACGTATTTTTTGAAGAAGATGGTGAAATGGTGTTACTGGATTATAAGACAGACAGAGTCAAAACAGGGCAAGAACTGGCAGAACGATATCGGGCACAAATTGAGTTATATAAGTGTGCTATAGAAAGAGCTACCGGAAAACGAGTGAAGGAACAGTTGTTATATTCTTTTTGTCTCAATCAGGTAGTGGAGTTATAAAAAATAAAGTATAGAGGATTGAACAGATGAAGAGCAGATTGATTTTAGCCTCCGGTTCGCCCCGGAGAAAAGAATTATTAGAACAGATTGGAGCAGAATTTGAAATACTTCCGGCAAAGGGAGAAGAGGTTATTACAAGCACTATACCGGAGCAGGTAGTGATGGAGCTTTCTGCTCAAAAGGCGGAAGAAGTGGCTGGGCATTATGAGGAAGAATCGGAGATTGTGATTTTAGGTGCAGATACAGTAGTGGCATATGAAAATAAGATTCTTGGAAAGCCGAAGGATGAAGCAGATGCGGTCAGAATGCTTCAGATGCTTTCCGGTAATACCCATAGTGTATTCACCGGAGTGACACTTATCATAAAAAGGAACGGGAAAAGTGAAAAACAGTCTTTTTTCGCAGAAACAAAGGTAACGATGTATCAAATGACAGAACAGCAGATTCAGGCATATGTGGCAACCGGAGAGCCTATGGATAAGGCAGGAGCCTATGGGATTCAGGGCAAGTGTGCCATTTATATAGAAAAGATTACGGGAGACTATAATAATGTAGTAGGACTCCCGGTAGCATTGGTGTACCAGAATCTGGTAAAATCAGGCATTGAAATTTTATAGAATTCATACTATCATAGAATGAGCGAATGCAATTGAGAATGAATGTTAAGAGGAGGTTTTCTCATGAACCAATACGATAAAGAATGTGTAACGTATTTTTTTGAGCATCAATCACAGCTTTTTGGAAAGAATATTTTGGAAGATATAGAAGAGGCAGAAGAGTTTTTAGAAGACTGCATGGCAGTAGTATGTAAAAATATAAAGGAAGTCAGAGCTTTTTTTGAAGATGAAGGAGCCGATATTGGAGAGCTGAGCAATGAGGAGCTGAAAGAAGCTGCGGAGGTATTTGCTCTGCCGGATGGCAGATTTCTGGTAGTCGAAGGATAGGAGAATCGCTATGAGAGAATATGACATTATTATTGTAGGTGCAGGTCCGTCCGGAATTTTCTGCGCTTATGAGCTCATGAATAAAAAACCGGATTTAAAGGTTTTGATGATAGAAAAGGGGAGAAGAATAGAAGAACGTCAATGTCCGAAGCGTAAGACTAAGGTATGCGTGGGATGTCAACCGTGTTCTATTACAACAGGATTTGCTGGGGCAGGAGCATTTTCGGATGGAAAACTTTCCCTTTCCCCGGATGTGGGAGGAAATCTGCCTGAGATTTTAGGATATGAAGAAACGGTGGATTTGATTCATGAGTCGGACGATATTTATCTGAAGTTTGGTGCAGATGCTAAGGTCTATGGTGTGGATAAGGAAACGGAAATTCGTGAAATCCGTAGAAAAGCCATCAATGCGAATTTAAAACTGATAGAATGTCCTATTCGTCATCTTGGTACAGAAGAGGGCTATAAAATATACAGCCGTTTACAGGAATATTTGTTAGAGCATGGAGTAGAGATGAAGTTTCGTACTATGGTGCAGCGGCTAATAGTTGAAAATGGAGAAGCAAAAGGCGTTATTACAGAACAGGGTGAAACTTATTTTGCAAACGAGGTTATTTGTGCGGTAGGCCGAGAAGGTGCTGACTGGTTCAGCCATGTATGTAAAGAAAATGAGATTGAAACAAAGGTAGGAACGGTGGACATTGGAGTAAGAGTAGAAGTCCGTGATGAAATTATGGAATTTCTAAATAAGAATTTGTATGAAGCCAAGTTGGTTTATCATACGCCTACTTTTGATGATAAAGTTAGAACCTTTTGTACGAATCCGTCCGGTGAGGTGGCGACTGAATATTATGACAACGGTCTTGCAGTGGTAAATGGTCACGCGTACAAGTCACAGGATTTAAAGACCAATAATACCAATTTTGCATTATTGGTATCCAAGAATTTTACAAAACCATTTAAGACGCCGATTGAGTATGGAAAACAGATTGCACAGTTGTCTAACATGCTTTGTGATGGAAAAATACTGGTGCAAACTTTTGGAGATTTTCGAAGAGGAAGAAGAACCACAGAAGAACGTCTTTGCCGGAATAATTTAATTCCTACATTGAAAGATGCAGTACCGGGAGACTTATCTTTGGTATTTCCACATCGTATTATGGTAGATATTGAAGAGATGATTATGGCACTGGATAAGGTGACACCGGGAATTGCCAGTGATGAGACCTTGCTGTATGGAGTGGAAGTGAAATTTTATTCAAACAAAGTAGTGGTAAACAAAGACTTTGAAACAAATGTAAAAGGACTGCGTGCCATTGGAGATGGAGCTTCTGTTACGAGAGGTCTGCAGCAGGCATCTGCTAATGGAATCAGTGTGGCAAGAAGTATTTTGGCAAAAATGGAAAAGTAAAAGAAACGGGAGAGGCGAATGAGAAGAAAGAACAAAGCAAGAGCATTGGCGGTAGTACTTCTTATGAGTATGACAGTCAGCGGTTGTAAGCTGGGAAATACTGAGGTTGTGGTAAATTCCGGTTTTAGTGGAAATGAAGTATTTAAGATAAAGGATGAAGTGTGTACGCTGTCTGAGGCAAGAGTATTTCTTGCAAACTATCAGAATATTTATGCAAATATGTATGGCGTGAACCTTTGGAAGCATAAGTTTAAAAATAATGAGTTAGAGAGCTATGTAAAGGATATTACAGTATCCCAGCTTGCGCAGATTATGGCAATGGATTTTCTGGCAGCAGAAAAGGAGATTTCTTTAACGGAAGAGGAGCAGTCAAAAGTAAAAGAAGCAGCGAAGGCTTACTATGATTCTTTGAATGATACCGAAAAGGAATACATGCATGTGTCAGAAAGCGATATTGAAAAATTGTATAGTCGATATGGTCTGGCAAATAAGCTGTATACTTTTCTGACAGGAGACGTTAATGCAGAGGTTAGTGATGATGATGCGAGAGTGATGGAAGCCGCCCGGATTTATGTTACAGATGAGAATAAGGCAAATGAAATTCAAAATCAGATTAATAGTGGAGTCGATTTTATGTCTCTGGCGGGGACTTACAATGAGGCTTCTGAGATAGAAGTCGCTTTCGGAAGAAATGATGTGCCAAAGGAAGTGGAAGAAGTAGTATTTTCCTTGGAAAACGAACAGATAAGCGGAAAAATTGCAGCAGATAATGGTTGGTATTTCATTAAATGTATCAATAACTATAATCAGGAATTGACAGATGCTAATAAATCTGTGATTTTGGAACAGCGGAGAAAAGAAGCATTTGATGATGTCTATAGTGAGTTTTTAGAGGAACTTCCTGCTGAGTTCAATGAAGAAGTCTGGGAAGAAGTAGAGATAGAAACGGATAAAGAGATTACCACAGATAGTTTCTTTAAAACTTACGAAAAATATTGCAACTGGTAGTAAAAAAAGGTGGAAAAATGCGAGGATGCAAACATTTTTTCATCTTTTTTTATATTTCACCTAACCAATTGGAAAAAATACCGACTATATAAGTGTGAAAAATATTTTTAGGAAGAAAAAGTATGCATACGAAAGAATTATTAGAGAGGTTAAATCAGGAATTACTGGAAAAACTCTATGGATTTTCCTATGCCAGATGTCAGAATCATCATGAGGCAGAGGATTTGTGCTCAGAGATTATGGTACAACTGGTGAAGTCTATCCAACGAGGTAGCAAAATTGAAAAGTTTGAGCCTTTTTGTTGGAGGGTGGCTCACAATGTTTATGCGGATTTCTGTGAGAAAAGAAGAAAGCAGCAGACGCTGGTTGTAACTCAGGAGGAATTTGAACAACTTCCGCTGATTCAGGTGAATCCGGTGGAAGAGTATCTGACAGATAATCAGGAAAAGGAACAGATGGAAGATATTATACGCCGGATTGCCTTTCTGGGAAAGATATACCGGGAGGTAATGGTTCAGTATTATCTGGAGGAAAAGAAGATTTCTGAGATTGCAGAAAACCTTGGAATTTCAGAGACTACCGTAAAACAAAGATTGTTTGCAGCCAGAAATACCATAAAGAGTGAAATAGAACAAAGAGAGGAAAACGAAATGCCGGTATTATTAAAACCTGTTTATATTAATTTTGAGGGAACCGGGAACCCTGTAGGAAATGATCCTTCTTCAAAGGCAGAACGCGTGTTATCCCAGATGGTGCTGTATTTGTGCAGGAAAAAGGAATGCCGTCCGATGGATTTTGCAAAAAAATTAGGAGTGCCTTTGGTCTATATAGAGGATGAACTGGAAATTCTTTGTAAAGGGGAAAATGGTACATATGGGTTGGTGAAAAAAGTTGGAAAAGACCAATACATATCAAACATTATAGTTTTGAAGGAAGAAGAAGCACAGGAAATATTAAATAGTGTGGAACACGAAATTAACAAGATGGCAGGGCAGCTAAAAGATTTTTTAAAGGTACATGGAGAAGAGATTTTAAAACTAGAATATTGGGGACAAAAATTTGAACTGCCGTATATTTTTTGGACGATGATTACCTGGTTTGTAGTGCAAATCATGCAACAGAAGTATATTGATATAATGGAAAAAGAATTTTTTCAGGATGTTATCGTTGAAAACAAATCGTATATTGCTATGGGAATTGCATCGAAACGAAAACGAGAGGAAGAAGAGATGCAAGGATTGCTTTATGGATCAGATGAAATTGAGGCGCGAAATGTTTGTGGTTATCAGAAAGTAAATTTTCTAAATATTTATGGGAAACGTGTGAAAGCAAAGTTTCATTGTGGAGAAAATATTGCAATGAATCAAAAGTTACTTCTGACCATACGGGCAGCAAAAGGTCTTCCGGTGAAAAGTCTTACAGAAAAAGAAAAAGAGCATGCGGCGAAGGCAATTGCCGATGGGTATTTGGTGAGAAAGGATGATATATTATATCCCGGCATTGTAACGGTGCCAAAGAAGACCCATGAACAAATGAAGAAGATTGCCGAGAAATTTATAGGAAAGAATGAGGCAATCTTGGAAGAAGCACACAGAAATCTTGCAAAAAAGATAAAGAAAATTGTGCCAAAACATTTGCTTTCTGATTATAAAATGATGGTAGCTATGGTTGGCGCGCAGATGATTGGAATGTTAATCGAAGAAGGAATGAAATCCGGTGTTTTAAGTGAGCCGGTACCAAATGGGAATGAAGGAACCATTCTTATCATAGAAGAATAGATTGCAAATAAAAAATCAGGAGGAATTTATGAAAGAAGAAAAGAAGTACAAGACTTTTCCCGTGATAAAGCGTTTGCTTGTAAATATGGGGAAAAGAGATAAAAAGCAGTTTGGAAGGATTGCTGTGTTTACCATTGCAGCGGCAATTTATCCGTTTTTGGCGGTATTTTTACCGAAAATAGCGATTGGAATCTTAGAGAAGGAAAAGGATGCTGCAGGAAAAAATTTGTTGTTAGCGATGGCTGGGTATTTTGTAGTAGCCGGTATCTTAGGATTTTTAGTCAGTTATTTTAGACAAGTTATTTCCGTGCATAATATGAGAATTCGTATACATTATTTGGGAGATACTTTTCGTAAGCTGACAACCATGGATTATAAGTATGCAGAGGACTCTAAGTTTTTTGAAAAAAATGAAAAAGCATTAAATGCGGGAAATAATAATAACGAGGGAATTGAAGGAATGTCCAACCGGTTATTTCAATTGCCGGCGAAGCTGATTACGATTATTGGAATGTTTCTATTGGCAGGAACTTTAAATCCATGGATTTTACTGGTATTGGTGATTCATGTATTTGTAACCATGTGGGTGTCTCGCATGAGTCACAATTACAGTTATTCTAAAAAAGAAGAAGAAGCAAAGGCATCTAGAAAAATTAATTATTACTATAAAACTACGCATGACTTTTCTTTTGGAAAGGATATACGTATTTACAATTTTCGGGATCGTATTTTAAAGAATTATCAGGATGAAATTAAGGCATTGACAGTATTAAAAGGAAAAATTGCCGGAAGAGAATATTTGCTTGGAATAGCAGGAATAGTTACGTTGCTGCTTACCAATGTGGTGATGTATGGAATATTAATTCAGCAGGCGTATCAAGGAATGCCAATTAGTTCGTTTACCATGTATATTTCTGCAATTACCAGTTTAATGGCATCTATGCTTGATTTTGGAGAAGATATTACTTTTATCATCAATCAGGGACAATATGTAGGAGACTTTTTCCGACTTATGGATGAACCATTAACAGAAAACGGAGGAAGCGCGCCAAAGCCGGAAGGAACGTTGGAAATCGTATTTGAACACGTAAGTTTCCGTTACCCAAATACAGAAAATAATATATTTACGGATTTGAATTTTACAATACATAAGGGAGAACGTCTTGCAATTGTAGGAATCAATGGTGCAGGTAAGTCAACTTTAGTAAAACTGATGACAGGCTTGTTTGAACCGACAGAAGGTCATATTTATATTAATGGTATAGATATAAAGGAATATGGAAAAAGAGATTTGTATGACTTGTATTCAGCAGTATTTCAGGATGTTAATATTCTGGCATTTACCATTCGGGAAAATGTAGCATGTAAGTCAGAAGGTGTCGATGAAGAACGGGTAAAAGAGGCGTTAGATAAAGTTGGCCTTTGGGAAAAAGTACAGGGATTTGAAAAAGGTATGGATCAAATGATGCTTAAGGTCATTGATGAAAATGGAACGGATTTTTCCGGAGGAGAACGTCAGAAACTGTCCATTGCCAGAGGACTTTATAAAAATGCAGCTATGGTAATTATGGATGAACCTACGGCTGCGCTGGATGCGTTGGCAGAAGCAGAGATATACGAAAGTTTTAGTAGTCTGGTGGAAGGAAAAACAGCGGTATATATTTCACATCGTCTGGCAAGCACCAGATTCTGTGATAAAATTGCATTATTTGACCGTGATGGATTGAAAGAATATGGAACCCATGAGGAACTGATGGAACGTCATGGAAGTTATTATGAGATGTTTACGGTACAGGGAAAATATTATCAGGAGGAGGCAGAAGCAGTATGAAGAAATTAATGCACTTTTTTACACTTGTATGGAAGGTGTCTCCCGGATATATTTTTCTGTTATTGGCATCTGCATTGACCGATGGAGCAAAGTTATTTTTAAATGTAATTCTGCCAAAATATTTGATTGATGAATTATTGGGAGAAAAAGAAGTCGAAACTCTGATTTTCTTTGGAACACTTATTGTAATAAATAATGTGGGAATGACATTACTTTCTAATACATGGAAATGTATTATGACGAAAAAGGAAACATATGTGAAATATACCATGAATAAGATTATGGCAGAAAAGATTATGAATCTGGAGTATTCCTATCTGGAAGATCCTTATTATCTGGATTTAAAAGAACGTGCTGTATTCTCCATTAATAATCAGGATGCTGTTGCAAATATGATTACCGGTGTTTCAAAAGCATGCAGTGGATTTGTAACGTTGGCAGGATTGATTACCATAATGGCAACACTTGGTCCTGTGTTATTGATTATTCTTGCTGTAGGAATCGTGGCAATGCTTTTGATTTCCTCCGGTCTTTCTAAATATTTTGTCAAGATGAATCAGGAATTGATTCCTATCAATCGTAGGTTTGGGTATTATCTGAATCTGGGATGGGACAAGCAGTGCCAGAAAGATATTCGTCTTTATGATATGGAGGAAATGATTGAAAATCGATTAAGAACATATACAGATGAGACTTGTGATTTGTTTGAAAAAATATTTACAAAAATGGGTAGTACATCAGGGGGATTAAGTGTTATTAACGATGGAATTGCAGCTATTTCCTATGGATATGTGGGAATGCGCACCATTTCTACGGTGTTTGGACCGAAAATTTCCATAGGTTCTCTTACTATGTATGTATCGGCGGCAATTAATTTTTCAGCTTCTGTAATGGATTTTGGGCAGAGTGTAATTAATATTATGCAGAGTCTGGCCTTTTTGGATCCGTATATGGAGTTTATGTCATTGGAAGAAGAAACCATGGAAAGTGGAAAAGAGAAGTTTGAAGGTCCGGTAGAAACCATTGAATTTGACCATGTGACCTTCACTTATCCTAAGGCAGAAAAGGCAGTGCTTCAGGATGTTTCTTTTTCCGAAAAAAGAGGAGAGAAGATTTCTATTGTTGGATTAAATGGTGCAGGAAAGTCTACCTTAGTAAAGTTAATCTGCCGTATGTATCAGGCGGATAGCGGCACAATTCGTATTAATGGAAAAAATATTTATGATTATGATTATATGTCCTATATGAAATGTATTGCTGCAGTATTTCAAGACTATCGTTTGTTTAATTTTACCATTGCAGAAAATATTTCCTGCCAGGAGAAGAATGCGAATAGGGAAAAGATTGAACATTTGATTGATGAAGTAGGATTACGAGATAAGATAAATAATTTAAAGGATGGGGTAGAAAGCCGTTTTGGAAAGGAATATGACGAAAACGGAATTGAAATGTCCGGAGGAGAAGGACAGAAGATTGCTATTGCAAGAGCATTGTATAAAGAGTCTTCGCTTGTAATTCTGGATGAGCCGGCAAGTGCCTTAGATCCTATTGCGGAGGCAGAGATTTACGAGAAATTCAACAATCTGGTAGAAGATAAGACAGCAATATACATATCTCATCGTATGTCATCATCGGTATTTTGTGATAAGATATTGATTATCGATGGTGGAACAGTGGCAGATTATGATACTCATGAGAATCTTATGAAAAAAACAGATAGTCTGTATTATAAACTGTTTCGTTCACAGGCAGAAAATTATAAGCTGGAAGAAGCTTAAGAAAGAAAAAAGTTCGTAGACAAGTTTGCGTCTACGAACTTTTTTGATTATTATTTTGCCAGAAGCATCATAATGTCGTTGCTTCGTGCAATGAACTTAGTCATAGCATCTGGAGATAATGGCTGGTTACTTAACATAGCCAGGTCATATAACTGTTCACAGAACATTGGAACATGTTCGGAATCCTTGTTTTCCAGAATGTATTTTACTAAATCATTGTTTGCATTCAAAGTTAAGGTAACATCATTTGCACCAAAGTCCATGCCTGCCATACCGTACATTTTCATCATATCCTGCATACGGCGTCCTTCTTCAGAAAGAGTGATGACAGAAGAGATAGAAGCATTTTTCAGTTTTTCTACGGAAACCTTCAGGCCCTCGTTATTTAATGCTTTGCGGAAGGTCTCTGTTAAGGTTTCATTTGCTTCTTTTAATTCCTCTTCGGAAGTTTCTTCCTTCATGGAGTCAGTTACGTCTGCGTCGATACGGACGAATTTAATCTTTTCATTTCTACGCTCTAACTGTGTAATGAAAGAGGTATCAATATTATGCTCTAAGATAACGGCATCCATACCTTGTTCCTTGAACATGTTGATGTACTGACCTTGCTGTTTTACATCTGTTACATAGTAAATTGGCTTTCTGGTATCTTTTTCTTCAGTATTTTCTGCGTCCTTGTTTTCGGAATCTGCAGTTTCTTCATCATCCACCTTCAGGCATTCCGGAAGAGTGAGGTACTTATTGTCCAGATTCTTAAAGAGGATATAGTCATTCATCTTGTCACAGAATTTCTCATCCTTTAAGCAACCAAATTTGATAAATGGACTGATGTCATCCCAGTATTTTTCGTAAGTTTCTTTTTCGGTCTTACACATACCGCTCAGCTTGTCAGCTACTTTCTTGGTGATGTAATCAGAAATCTTCTTTACAAATCCATCGTTCTGTAGAGCACTTCTGGATACATTCAGTGGTAAATCAGGACAGTCAATAACACCCTTTAACAGCATCAGGAATTCAGGAATGACTTCTTTGATATTGTCAGCAATGAATACCTGATTGTTGTATAACTTGATAGTTCCTTCAATGGAATCATATTCTGTATTGATTTTTGGGAAATACAGAATACCTTTCAGGTTGAACGGATAATCCATATTTAAGTGAATCCAGAACAGTGGCTCTTTATAGTCCTGGAATACCTTGCGGTAGAATGTTTTGTAATCCTCATCGGTACATTCGTTTGGATGTTTGGTCCAAAGTGGGTTGGTATCATTTAAAGCAACCGGACGTTTCACAATCTTTGCTTTTTCCTGACGAGGAGAAACTTCAACCTGTTCTTTGGTTCCGTCTTCGTTCTCTTTTTCTTCGTATTTTGCTTCTTCTACAATATTTTCAATAACAGTATCTTTTTCTGTTACTTCATCAGCAGGAATGGTTTCATATTCCGGTTCTGCATTTTCCTTCTTTAAGAAGATTGGAGTAGGCATGAAAGAGCAGTATTTTTCAATAACTTCTCTTGCGCGATACTCATTGGCAAATTCCAGACAGTCTTCATTTAAGAAAAGAGTAATAGTAGTACCAACAACATCTTTGTCGCCGTCTTTCATATCGAATTCTGTACCGCCATCGCATTCCCAGTGAACCGGTGTAGCACCATCTTTATAAGAAAGAGTATCAATATGTACTTCGTCAGCTACCATAAAAGCAGAATAGAAGCCAAGACCGAAATGACCGATAATTTGTTCATCACTTGCTTTATCTTTGTATTTTTCTAGGAAATCAGTTGCGCCGGAAAATGCAATCTGATTGATATATTCTTCTACTTCATCTGCGGTCATACCAATACCGTTATCGATGAATTTTAAGGTCTTTTCTTCCGGATTTACCAGAACCTGAATCTTCGGTTCATAATCCTCAGGGAGCTGATATTCACCCATCACATCTAATTTTTTTAACTTGGTGATAGCATCACAACCATTGGAGATTAACTCACGGTAAAAAATATCGTGGTCGGAATACAACCATTTTTTTATAATAGGAAAAATATTGTCACTGTTGATAGAAAGACTTCCATGTTTGTTACTCATTTGTCAACACTCCTTTTTTCTTTTTTTCTCTCTGAAAGAGATTGTAATACTGCAATTTTTAAAAGTCAATAGAAAATTAGCACTCTTTTCAAATGAGTGCTAACAAAAACGTGCAACGTAAGGAAAATAGAGGGATTGAGAAATTATTAAAAGTTTATAAACTGGTAGAAAAATGAAAATAGTTGACCGAAAATGAAGAGGATAGTAGAATAGGAAACAGTTGGTTAACGTTAGAAAGAGAGGCATACGGAGAAAAATGGAAAATGAGTTAAAAGGAAGTATGATAACAGGGAATCCGACCAAGGCGTTGATTGCATTTACGCTTCCTATGGTAGGAGGAAATCTGTTTCAGCAGTTTTATAATATTGTAGATTCTATTATTGTAGGAAATGTGGTAGGCGAAGATGCTTTGGCAGCGGTAGGAGCATCTACAGCAATTACTATGTTATTTGTTATGGTAGCAATAGGGACTGGAATTGGTTGTTCGGTGGTAATTTCTCAGCTTTTTGGGGCAAATCAGTTGGCAAAGATGAAGACAGCAATTTCTACGGCATTATTATCAATTCTTGGCTTTAGTGTCTTTTTAAGTGTTCTTGGAATGGTTATTAATAAAGGAATTTTGCGACTTATGGGAACGCCGGATAATATTTTTGCAGAAGCGTCGGATTATTTGCAAATATATTTCTATGGATTTGTATTTTTGTTTTTATACAATGCTTTTTCGGCTATCTTTAATGCATTGGGGGATTCCACAAAGCCATTGTTGTTTTTGATGTTTTCTTCTATATTGAATATCGGATTAGACTTGCTTTTTGTTGCAAAGCTTCAAATGGGAGTTCAGGGAGCAGCCTGGGCAACGCTGATATCACAGGCAATTTCTGCGGTATTATCTTTTAGCTTCTTAATGAAAAAGCTTCGAAAAATTGAGACAGAGAGTTTTAAAAGATATGATATAGATATGTTGAAGCGTATGGTAACAGTAGCTATTCCTACTATCGTGCAACAGTCGATTGTGTCAGTGGGGATGCTGTTGATACAATCTGTAGTAAATCGTTTTGGTTCTACTTTTATGGCCGGTTATACGGCAGCAATTAAGATTGAAGGAATTGCTATTACACCAATGGTTGCAGTAGGAAACGCAGCATCCACATATGTAGCGCAGAACATGGGGGCAAAAAAGCCGGAGCGGATTGGAGAAGGATATCGAATCTGTCTTACGATGGCAGCCGGAATTGGCCTTTTAATTGCTATATTCCTTCATTTTGCAGGAGAAGAGGTTGTCGGAACGTTTATGAACTCTTCTACCAGTGCAGAAGCTATTTCCATTGGAGCGGAGTATTTAAGTATTGTGTCAATGTTTTATTTTGTAATGGGACTTATGAATGTCAGCAATGGGATCTTGCGAGGAGCAGCTGATATGAAGTGGTTTCTGGCATGTAGTTTATGTAATCTGGCAACTCGTGTAATTCTTACTTATGCACTGGCAGGTGTAACAGCAGGAAAAATTATTATGTGGGCAAATCCTATCGGATGGCTAGTAGGACTTGTGATTGCAGTATTCCGTTATTTCCAGGGAGGATGGAAAAAAAGAGTGCTTATATAAGAAAAAAGCACGAAAATCTACGAAAATGTATAATAAACTAGATAAAAGGTCAGTGTTATGATAAGATAGAAAAAGCAACGACAGTAAGGAGAGCAGTATGGACAGAATGATGAATTGGGCAATTTTAGGTACAGGAGATATTGCGAATGAAATGGCACAGGCCTTAAAGAATACAGGAAGAAAGGTGTATGCAGTAGGAAATCGTACCCATGAAAAGGCAGTAGACTTTGCAAAGGAGTATGAGATAGAAAAGGTGTATGACAACTTTCACGAGATGTTTCAGGATGATGCAGTGGATGTAATCTATATTGCAACACCGCACAATACACATAGCGAATTTATAATGGAAGCAGTTTCTAATGGAAAGCATGTTTTATGTGAGAAAGCGATTACTTTAAATAGTAAGGAGTTGGAAAAGGCAATCAATCTTGCGAAAGAGAAGAATGTAGTTTTGGCAGAGGCAATGACGATTTATCATATGCCACTTCATAAAAAACTACGTAAAATGGTTGAAGAGGGCGGCATCGGAGACATTGGAATGATCCAGATTAATTTTGGAAGTTTCAAGGAATATAATATGGACAATCGTTTCTTTAATCCTAAAATGGCAGGAGGAGCACTTTTAGACATTGGTGTTTATGCTATATCTTTGGCAAGATACTATTTGAAGTCTCAGCCCAATCAGGTAGTTTCTATTATGAAGAAGGCGCCAAGCGGAGTGGACGAGATATCGGGTATTGTCATGCAGAATGCAGAAGGACAGATGGTGGTTATTTCTCTTTCTCTTCATACAAAACAGCCGAAGCGCTGTAATATCTGCGGTGAGAACGGATATATTGAAATTGTGGATTATCCGAGAGCAGAGGAGGCTAAGATTGTATATACAGAGAGTGCCAAGACGGAAATTGTTAAGGAAGGCGAAATGAGCCTTGCTCTTCAGTATGAGCTGGAGGATATGGAGAAGGCGATTCTCGGAAATGATGATGATATTTTGCTGGATTATACGAGAGATGTTATGCAGATTATGACGGATTTAAGAAAAGAGTGGGAGATGTATTATCCGGAGGAAATAGGAAAAGCGGCAGTGAGTGCGTAAGCTGGGTGGATAAATGAAAGGATGTTTTTTTAATTTACAAAGAATAAGAGTAATTATTGCATTGGCTTTTTTTAACTTTATATTTCTGGGAACAGAATATTTGTTTGATAATATGATGGCATATGTAACTGACTCAAAAGAGGTAGTGATTGCACAAAGTTATGTTCTGGGGGCAAGTGTGATTGGTTTTCTTCTGTTTTCGATTTTTAATCGAATTGCCGGAGAGAATGTGAAGCAGATTTTAGTTTTTGTGGCATCTATTGTTAGTATTATTTGTATTTTTATTATACAGCAGCATGTGTCATATGAAGCAATATTATTATCTGGTTTGGTTGTTTTCGTATTATTGGGAATTGCAGGAAGTGCAGTACACTATATGGCAGCTTGTGTGCTGGAGAATGACAAAAATTTGGCAAGGACGGTTGGGTTAGCTTATGCCATTGGATTATTGTTTCAGTTTATAAACAACAATCTGGTAAATAATGACACAATTGAGTCCATTGTTCTTTCTGTTTTTTTGACAATTTTCATTATTTTGTTAGTGAGATTAAATCATGATGCAGTGTTAGAAGAAAAGAAAAACATGCTTCATCATCCAGTTATTACAGGTGGCATTTTGATAAGTATTGTTATTCTAATGACTTGTATTTTTGCAACCTTGGATAATGTGGTAACACTTTTTCATGCAGCCGGTAGTATGGATATAGGGCAGTGGCCACGGCTACTCCTTGCATTAAGTGGACTAATAGCAGGAGTTTTGTTTGATTTGAAAGAACGTCACTATATGAATATTATTATGTACTGTGTGACGCTTCTGTCAACAATTTGTGTACTTGTTATTGTATCAGGAGGACCTTTTTTAATAGGGCTTATCGTATTTTATCTTTCAGCGGGATTTTTCGTTGTGTTTTTTACTACAGGATTTATGGAGTTATCATACCGTATGAAGGTTCCTGAACTTTGGGCAGGGCTTGGTCGTGCCGTGAATAATATATGTGCAGGAATTATAGGAACATGGTCGCTCTCATTAATAGAGTCTGGAAATAGTGTGTTAATAAGTATTATAGCACTTGTTTTATTTGCATTAATAAGTGTAGCAATTTTCTTATATTCAAACCAATTTAGAAGTAATACAGAGAGGAAAGAAGGGAGTGAAAACGAAAAAACGGAAGAAAACATTGAAAAATTTTCAAGATTTTCGAAAGCATTCTCACTTACCACGAGAGAAGAAGATGTGCTTAAAATGTTATTGAATTCGGATGATAGTGTGCAGGAGATAGCAGACCAGCTTTTCATATCAAGAGCAGCATTGTATAGACATATTGCATCTTTGAATGAAAAGACAGCGACAAAGTCTAGGATTGGATTGCTACAATTTTATTATGCTTGGGAAGAAACAGGAGAATGAGACGAATGAACAAAAGGAGACGTTTCCGTCTCCTTTTTGTGTAGAAAATGACCTATTTTCTAGTAACGTTGATATTACCGCTGTCACAGAAAATCTCAATATTCCGGTCTTTTCCGTTATCTTTTTTATAAGTACATTCTTCATCATCGTTTGGTTGCATTCTCTTGTTATTCACATGAATATCGCCATATTCGGTAGAAAGGTCGTAGTTGAAATCTGCTAGATCTTGACGAAGTTCTAAATCTACGTTTCCATATTCATTACGGATATCCACAGTTTCAAAGTCGGCATCCTCCAAACAAAGATTACCGGAATTAATAGAAAATGTGCTGTTAGAAGAGGTGAAACTGTAAATATCAGTGTTCCCGTAATCATTAGTTAGAGAAAATGTACTGGAAGTAAGCTGTTGTGTTTCCAAATTGCCACTATCCAGTTTTATAGATCCTGATGTGGAAGCCGTTAAGCTATCTCCGGTGACGTTTCCATATTCATTTTTAATTGTTAAATCATTACAAGAAATAGTTCCGAAGTCCAAGTTTCCGGAATCCATGGTTAGATGGAAAGTATCTCCTGTGAAATTCTCAAAATTCAGATTGCCATAATCCAGTGTAAGTTCAGCTTCTTTTGCCTGAATCTGTTTAAAATCCACATTTCCGCTGTCATTGTAGATAGATAACAGGTCAAAATATTTATCTTCAGGAACGTAAAGCTTCAAATAGAATGGTCCTTCGGGAAAAAGTCCAAAGTGAACCTGATACTTTTCCTGCACATTCCCTTCTTCAAAGTGAAATTTTCCATCGGATACGCTATAGGTAGGTTCCTTGCAAGTGCCATCAAGACGATATTCCAGATAATATCCATCAGAAGGAATAATAGAAATGTCAGCATAGCTAATGGAAATGGAGATTTCGGAAAAATCATCCAGACTTGTCTTCTCAAGTACATGGGGGGCTACTTTTTCAACTTCAGAAGAAGCAAAAGCATTTTTTCCATTTTTTATACCAGTGCCAACAATGATTCCACCTAAAACAACACTTGCACCAACAGCGATGCCCACCAAAATAGTTAATATTTTTTTTGAATTCATAAAAAAATCCTCCCTTGTAGTTCGTTCTAAATATAATAACGAGCTACGAGGAAGAATATCTTCAAAAAGGCTAAATATTTGTTGTATTATTTTGTTGGCGTTCGTTTAAAAGTTGATTAATTTCATCTGCTTCTATTTTCCAACTTTTATAAAAGTAATAGTGAATGTATCCAACAGTTGCTACAAAGAAGAGGGTGAGAGGAAATAAGGTTGAAAAGGTAAAGGTAAACCAATTTCCACAATATGCGAATAGGAGCATAAATAGATATAAAACAATAAGCTCTGTAAAAAAATAGCTGAAGTTGTTTTTAAAATCGATTCGGTTTAGTATGGCATCGATTATCACGGTTCCTACCAGATATACTAAAAATTCTAATAAAAAGTAGAAGTAGTCAGACATGGAAGAACCGGATATTAGATTCCAAATACAAGAGTACAGAACAGTGAGTGTGAAAGTAATCGCAATAGACGGAATATAAATTTTGTGAATTTTTTTCATAGTAACCTCTTTTCTGTTTCTATAAAGAAACGTATTTAAAATGTACTTACTGACAATATAGTTTTTCTTTTAGGGTAGAAATGTAGTTTCTGGAAATAATTAGTTTTTCTCCATTTTGCAGGGTTGCTTCCATACGATGATTACCACAAGGTTTTACACATTTTAGATAAGAAGTATTTAAAATGCAATTTTTACTAATGCGTGCAAAAGAAGTATGGTGGAGTCTTTCTTCTAATTCCCCGAGGCTGGATTTATGGTAATAAGTATGATTGGTATCATAGAAAAAAGTTTTTCCGTCTACCGAATCAAAATATAGTATTTTTTCAATAGGAACTTGATATAGTTGTTTATCTAATTCTCCTTCTAATGAAAAAGTAAAGTGGCGGATGTAATTAATAAGTGAATTTAAGCGTTCATCCATATGGGTACAGTTGATAATGATTTCAGTTTCTGTGAAATTATTGCTTTGATTTATAGTTAATTTCAAAAGTACACCTCCTTATAAATGCGATTCTTAGTAAGCTTACAAGATGATGATAGGGGAAAAAGAAGAGAAAATCAATGCAAAAGATGTGAAATGCCAAAAAGAAAGTTGAAATGCCCATAAGAAAAAGAAGCGGACTAAATATCCGCTTCTTCTTGCATTTTTGCCAAATTCTTCTGTGCAGTAGACAGCATCAGTTTGATTCTGTTCAACTGGTTTACTTCAGAAGCACCTGGATCATAGTCAATTGCCACAATATTAGACAATGGATATTGATGGCGAAGTTCTTTAATAACACCTTTTCCTACAATATGGTTTGGTAGGCAGGCAAATGGCTGCGTACATACAATATTGTTTGTTCCTGTATGAATCAGTTCCATCATTTCTCCGGTTAAGAACCAGCCTTCACCGGTCTGATTTCCTTCGGAAACAATTGGAGCAGCATATTTTGCCAGCGTTTCAATACGTGCAGGCGGATCAAAGTGTTTACTCTTTTCAAATTCATCTCTTGCAGCACTTCTAAGCCATTCTAATGCTTTGATTCCAAGGTTTGCATTACGGGCAGAAGATTTCTTCATGCCAAGGTTTTCGGCCTTGAAATTCGTATTGTAGAAGCAGTAGAGGAAGAAGTCTGTTAAATCTGGAACAACAGCTTCAGCTCCTTCGGATTCTAATAGTTCTACCAGATAATTATTGGCAGCCGGCAGGAATTTAACCAGAATTTCGCCTACCACCCCAACTTTTGGTTTCTTAATATCCAACATTGGTAAGTTATCAAAGTCACGAATAATTTCACGACAGTAGCGTTTAAACTTCCGATGGGATAATGGTTTGGTAGTAGATACAAAATCAATACATTTTTTCTTCCATTTTTCATGGAGTGCATTGGCAGTTCCCGGAACAGCTTCGTATGGACGGGTACGATACAGACAACGCATGAATATATCACCGAAAATCAGAGCGTACAGTCCGTGTTGAATCAATGGTAGTGTAAGTTTGAATCCGGGATTACCCTCTAAGCCGCTTAAGTTAATGGAGATAACCGGAACATTGGGGTAACCGGCTTTTTCTAAAGCACGACGGATAAAACCAATATAATTGGAAGCACGACATCCTCCACCTGTTTGGGAGATAATAACGGCTGTTTTATTCATGTCATACTTTCCGGACAACACAGCTTCCATAATCTGTCCGACTACCATTAAAGATGGATAGCAGGCATCATTATTAACATACTTTAATCCTACATTGACAGCATCTCTTCCGTCATTGTCAAGAACTACCAGGTTATAGCCGGCAGCACGGAAGGCCGGTTCAATCAAATCAAAGTGAATTGGTGACATCTGTGGGCAGAGAATAGTGTAATCCTTGCGCATCTCTTCTGTGAAAACAACACGGTTATAACTGGAAGGAACAATAGTACGTTTGGTATGCTGTTTTTCTTTCACACGGATAGCGGAAAGAAGAGAGCGGATACGGATACGTGCAGCTCCTAAGTTATTTACTTCGTCAATTTTAAGACAAGTGTAAATCTTATCGGATTTCGTTAAAATGTCATTGACCTGATCAGTAGTAACAGCATCTAAACCGCAACCAAAAGAATTCAACTGAATTAAGTCTAAGTCATCCCTTGTTTTTACAAAATTTGCGGCAGCATAAAGTCTGGAGTGGTACATCCACTGGTCCATAACTAATAGAGGACGCTCTACTTCCTGGAGATGGGAAACAGAATCTTCGGTCAGGACAGCAATACCATAGGAATTAATTAATTCCGGAATACCATGGTTGATTTCAGGGTCAACATGATAAGGACGTCCCGCCAGAACAATTCCACGGCGACCGGTTTCTTTCATATATTTCAATGTTTCTTCACCTTTGCGTCGAATGTCTTCACGCATTGCTGCAAGTTCTTCCCATCCGGCATCTACAGCAGCTTTTATTTCTGTGGCAGAAATAGAGAATTCCTTTTCAAATACAATCTGTAACTGCTTTAATAGTGCATCTTTATCTGTAAAAGACATAAAAGGGTTTAAGAAACGCATTTTACCGGAAGTAATCTCATCTACGTTGTTTTTAATATTTTCCGCATAAGAGGTTACAATCGGGCAGTTGTAGTGATTATTTGAATCCGGAAATTCATTTCTCTCATAAGGAATACATGGGTAGAAGATAAAGTCCACATGATTCTGTATGAGCCAAGATACATGTCCATGAGCAAGTTTTGCCGGATAACATTCGGATTCACTTGGAATGGATTCAATACCAAGTTCATAAATTTTTCTGGTAGATTGTGGAGACAGTACAGTACGGAATTTTAAGGTTTTGAAGAAAACGGCCCAGAAAGGGTAGTTTTCGTACATATTTAAAACCCTTGGAATTCCCACAGTTCCACGAACAGCCTCTGTTTCAGACAGTGGCTCATAATCAAAAATACGTTTATTCTTATATTCAAACAGGTTCGGAATCTGTTCTTTATTTTTTTCTTTTCCGAGACCACGCTCACAGCGGTTTCCGGTAATGAACTGGCGGTTTCCGGAGAAACGGTTAATGGTCAGAAGACAATGGTTTGTACATCCCTGACAGCGAATCAGCTTTGTGTCTACTTCCAGATTTTCAATTTCTTCAATGGATAACATAGTAGTAGAATGATTGTCTTCATAACGTTCCCTTGCGATTAAGGCAGCACCGAATGCGCCCATGATTCCTGCAATGTCAGGACGTACTGCTTCACAGCCGGATATTTTTTCAAAACTTCGTAAAACAGCATCATTATAGAAGGTACCGCCTTGTACAACAATGTGTTTTCCAAGATCACTGGCGTCAGCTACCTTAATAACTTTAAATAACGCATTTTTAATAACAGAGTAGGCAAGTCCGGCAGAAATGTCAGAAACCTCAGCCCCTTCTTTTTGTGCCTGTTTTACTTTGGAATTCATAAATACGGTACAACGTGTTCCAAGGTCAATTGGGTTCTTAGCAAATAGTGCAGCCTGTGCAAAATCTTCCACAGAGTAATTTAAGGATTTTGCAAAGGTTTCGATAAAGGAACCACAACCGGAAGAGCATGCTTCATTTAACTGAACACTGTCTACAGTCTGATTCTTAATCTTGATACACTTCATGTCCTGACCGCCGATATCCAGGATACAATCTACATCCGGATTAAAGAAAGCTGCCGCATAGTAGTGGGCAACAGTTTCTACTTCTCCGTCATCCAGCATAAAGGCTGCCTTTAATAAAGCCTCACCGTAGCCGGTGGAGCAGGAATGAACAATATGTGCTTTTTCAGGTAGTAAGTCATAAATTTCACGAATTGCAGTAGTAGCGGTAGCAAGTGGATTACCATTGTTACTGCTGTAAAAAGAGTAGAGCAGAGAACCGTCTTCGCCAACTAATGCAACTTTGGTAGTAGTAGAACCGGCATCAATTCCAAGATAACAGTTTCCTTCGTATGTAGATAAGTCACCGGTTACTACATGATGCTTACCGTGACGATTGGAAAAGGTATCATATTCCTCTTGTGAAGCAAATAAAGGTTCCATACGTTCTACTTCAAATTCCATATGAATATCGGATGAAAGTTTATCTAAAATGTCATCAAGCTCCATGGTAACCTCAGGCTGGCAGTTTAAGGCAGAACCAATGGCTGCAAACAGATGAGAATGTTCCGGAGCGATAATGTGTTCATCATCTAATTTTAATGTACGAATAAAAGCTTCCTTTAATTCAGAAAGGAAGTGAAGTGGTCCACCTAAAAACGCAACATGTCCGCGAATAGGTTTTCCGCAAGCAAGACCGGAAATGGTCTGGTTTACTACCGCCTGAAAAATAGAAGCGGACAGGTCTTCTTTAGAAGCACCTTCATTAATTAATGGTTGAATATCTGTCTTTGCAAATACACCGCAACGTGCCGCAATTGGATAAAGTGCTTTGTAATCCTTGGCATATGTATTTAATCCGGTAGCATCGGTCTGTAATAAGGAAGCCATCTGGTCAATAAAAGAACCGGTTCCACCGGCACAGATACCATTCATACGTTGTTCAACGTTACCACCTTCAAAATAAATAATTTTGGCATCTTCTCCACCAAGTTCAATGGCAACATCTGTTTGCGGAGCATAGTCCTGTAATGCGGTGGAAACAGAAATAACCTCCTGTACAAATGGAATGTTAAGGTGTTTTGCAAGGGTCAATCCGCCGGAACCTGTAATCATAGGTGCAAGAACTATGTTTCCGAGTGCATCCTTTGCCTTCGAAAGTAAATCAGAAAGGGTTTCACGGATATTGGCAAAATGACGCTCATAATCTGCGAAAAGCATTTCATTCTGTTCATTTAAGACAGCAACTTTTACAGTAGTAGAACCAATATCAATGCCTAACTTGTGTAAAGTTTCATTTTTCATAATCTAACCTCCAATGCCCAAAAGCATGGAAAACATACTAATTGAGCCGTATTTACTATTTACAAAGATGTACAGTAAAAACTGTGATGTTTCTACTTATTATATATATAGTAGAAACCAGACAAAGTTTATTATACGACAGTAATTTACAAAAAACAATTTATTTCTTATTATTTTATAGAATATTTAGATATTCCCTTGTCCAATATATGTTGTCGGTAGGAAGTTAGAACGGTTTTTGAAAAGGGGAATATAATATGGTAAAAAGAAATAATGGAGCAAGTAATGGCAAGAGAAGTAGAAAATATTCCAATTGGTCCTATTTATACCGGAGGACCTTGTAGGGGAATGGTACATGTGATTGAAAATGGAGATACACTTTATAATCTGGGGAAAAAGTATCATGTAAGTGTGACGCAGTTGATGTTTGCCAATCCTTATGTAAATGTATATAATCTGCAGGTTGGGGATGAACTTTGTATTCCCACACGATTGAGACAACGAGGAGAGGAAATGGAAGATGAGAGGGAAGAAGGGAATTTATAAACTTTTTATGAAACCGTGAGTGGTTTCGTTGACAAAGCTTTTGGGAAAATTTATAATGATACCAATATGGAAAAGACAAATGAGGTGCATTATGAATTTTTTGAATAAGATGGAACGTAAGCTTGGAAAGTACGCAATTCACAATCTGACTTTCTGGCTGATTGGATTTTATGTTTTGGGCTACATTATAGAATATACGATGCCGAATGTCCTGGGTATGCTGACATTGGAACCATATCTGATTATGCAGGGGCAGGTCTGGAGATTGATTTCCTGGATATTGATTCCACCAAATACGAATCTCATATTTATGATTTTTATGCTAATGTGCTATTATTTTATAGGGATATCAATTGAACATGTTCTGGGTACCTTCCGATATAATGTATATCTGCTGGGTGGAATGATAATTTCAATGATTTCCGCTATGGCGTTATATGGAATTTATTATCTTGTAGCCGGAGTACCATTGATAGGGATTGGTCTCTATTACAGTACTAATTACGTTAATATGTCATTATTCTTGACATTTGCGGCATTATTCCCGAATGTTCAGTTTCAGTTGTATTTTTTGATACCGATTAAAGCAAAATGGATGGGAATCATTGAGTTTGTATGGGCAGCGTTTTCATTTGTAAACGGAAATTTAGCACAGAGAACAGCAATTATAGCTTCATTGGCAAATTTCCTGATTTTCTATCTGTGTACCAGAAATTATCACAGAGTATCGCCGAAGGAGATTCATAGAAAGCAGGTATATCGGCAACAGATGCGCCAACCGCAAGGAGTGACAAGGCATAAATGTGCTATTTGTGGTAGGACAGAAAAGGATGGGGAAGATTTGGAATTCCGCTTCTGCTCTAAGTGTGAGGGGAATTATGAATACTGTCAGGAACATCTTTTTACCCATCAACATATAAAGCGTAGTTAAAATGGGTCATCCATTGACAAACCTAATATAAAATTTTATAATGGACATAATTGGTAAAAGACTGTTTTCCAACAGTCTTTTTACTAGTTTTTAAAATGTGCAGGACCAGGAGGAACACAGATGGAAATGGAAAACGAAGTAGTTTCCAAGAACTTTATTGAACAGATTATTGATGAAGATATTAAGGAGGGACATTGTGAGACGGTAAAGACACGTTTCCCACCGGAACCAAACGGCTATCTTCATATTGGACATGCTAAGTCTATTATATTGAATTATGGACTGGCGCAAAAATATAATGGAAAGTTTAACATGCGATTTGATGATACGAATCCAACAAAAGAAAAAGTGGAGTTTGTAGAGTCTATTAAGGAAGATATTAAATGGTTGGGAGCAGACTGGGAGGACAGACTGTTCTTTGCATCTGATTATTTTGAACAAATGTACGAAGCGGCAGTAAAGTTGATTAAAAAGGGAAAAGCGTATGTTTCTGACTTAACAGCAGAAGAAATCAGAGAATATCGAGGAACATTGACAGAGCCGGGAAAGGAAGATCCAAGTGCCGGACGAAGTGTAGAAGAGAATCTGCAGCTTTTTACTGAAATGAAGGAAGGCAAGTATGCAGATGGTGAAAAGGTATTAAGAGCAAGAATCGATATGAAATCTCCAAATATTAATATGAGAGACCCGGTTATCTATCGTGTAGCACATATGACCCATCATAGAACAGGAGATAAGTGGTGCATTTATCCGATGTATGATTTTGCACATCCAATCGAAGATGCTATTGAGGGAATCAGTCATTCCATTTGTACACTGGAGTTTGAAGACCATAGACCTTTGTATGATTGGGTAGTGCGTGAGTTGGAATATCCGAATCCACCAAAACAGATTGAGTTTGCAAAGTTATATCTGACAAATGTGGTAACAGGAAAGCGTTATATTAAGAAATTAGTAGAAGATGGAGTCGTAGATGGATGGGATGATCCGAGACTTGTTTCCATCGCAGCATTGCGAAGACGTGGATTCACACCGGAATCTATTCGTAAATTTGTTGAGTTATGTGGTGTATCTAAGGCAAACAGTTCTGTAGATTATGCAATGCTTGAGTATTGTATTCGTGAGGACTTAAAACTGAAACGTTCTCGTATGATGGCTGTGTTAGATCCGATTAAATTGGTAATTGACAATTATCCGGAGGGACAGGTAGAGTATCTGGACGCTGCCAATAATCTGGAGAATGAAGAATTGGGAACACGTCAGATTCCATTCTGCCGAGAACTTTATATTGAACGTGATGACTTTATGGAAGAACCGCCAAAGAAGTATTTCCGTTTGTTCCCGGGAAATGAAGTACGTTTGATGCATGCTTATTTTGTAAAATGCGAGAGTTTTGTGAAGGATGAGAATGGAAATATTACAGAAGTACATTGTACTTATGATCCTGAAACAAAGGCAGGAAGTGGATTTACCGGACGTAAGGTAAAGGGAACGATTCACTGGGTACCGGCACCATTTGCAAAACAGTGTGAAGTACGTTTGTATGAGAATCTGGTGGATGAAGAAAAAGGAGTATATAATAAAGAGGACGGTAGCTTGAATCTGAATCCGGATTCTTTAAAAATATTAAAGAATTGTTATGTAGAGCCGGCATTAGCAGAGACGAAAGCATATGATAGTTATCAATTTGTGCGTCAGGGATTTTTCTGCACCGATGCGAAGGATTCTAAGCCGGATGCACTGGTATTTAACCGTATTGTATCATTAAAGAGCTCATATAAGCTTCCAACTCAGAAATAGGAATATCGAAGGAGGAAATATCATGAATTTATTTTCTGGATTAGAAAAATTTGGATTAAATCCAACAGAATCGATGAATTTGTTTGAAGAAGAGACGAAAGAAGCTACTAAGAAGGCAGATGGAGAAAAGGCAGAAGAGAAGATTCCGTCAGAGGAAGAATTTATATTGGAAAAAAGCGTGCGTTGTAAAGCATGTGATAATGTATTTAAGACAAAAATGATTAAGAACGGAAGAGTAAAGAGATTGGAGCCTGATAAGGATTTACGTCCAAGATTCCAGTATATTGATACGTTAAAGTACGATATTACTTCTTGTCCGGTATGTGGTTATACTGCAATGAATCGTTATTTTGACCAGTTGACTTCTGCACAGGCAAAACTGATTCGTGAAGGGATTAGTTCTCAGTTCCATAAGAGTGAGGAACCGGATACACCAGTGTATTCTTATGATGTGGCAGTGGATCGTTACAAGTTGTCTCTTGTAAATACAATGGTGAAAAAGGGAAAAGACAGCGAAAAAGCATACACTTGTCTTAAAATTGCATGGTTATTAAGAGGAAAAGGCGAGACTATGCCGGAAAATACACCGGAAGAAAAACAAGCAAAGGAAGAATGCAAGAAGGAAGAAGAAGCATTTTACCAGCAGGCATTTGAAGGCTTTATGAAAGCAACGGCGAAAGAAATGTATCCAATGTGTGGTATGGAACAGAGTACCGTAGATTATTTGATATCTTATATGGCATATCATTTTGGAAAGTATGAGATAGCATCCAAGTTCCTTGCAAGTGTACTATCATCAGCAGCGGCAAGCCGAAGAATGAAGGATATGGCACTGGATTTAAAGGAAGATATTATTGCACAACTGAGAAAGAAATAAGAGAAAAGCGCTTCGATAAGAAGCGCTTTATAGACATATGGCTTGTTTTTTAGGCATATAATGAGCAAAGGTTTGTAAATGGCAAGTTTGGAGGTATCTATGAAAAAACATATAAAATTCCTGATAACAGGTGTAGCGGTCATGCTGGCATGTGCGACCCTTACTGGTTGTACATCAGAAGAGGAGAGAGAAGCAGCTGCAAAATATAAGGCAGAGGCAGAAAAATATGTAGAAGGTAATAATTATGAAGCTGCGCAAAAGTCTATGAAAAAGGCTTTGGAGCAGACACCTAAGGATGAAGAATTATTAAAAGCATCCGAAGAACTGGATAAAAAGGCAGAAGAAATGAATGCTTATACTAAGACTTTGGAAGCGGCTATTGCAGCAATCGAAGCAGATGATGCACAAGCATTAAATGAATTGCAAGAAAGCGATGCAGGAAAAGCATTGGCAGAAATGATAGGGGATGAAGGAAGCTATATTTATATAGCGGAAGGTGGCACAACAGGCAAGGGTATTGGGGTCTATGCCTTAAAAGGAGATGAACGCGTATGGTATTATGGAGATTATGCAACCGGTATCAGAGATGGAAATGGTATTTGCTATTATGTGAGTCCTAATATGGAAGGTGAAGGACTTTATAAAGAAGTATATACAGGAGAGTGGAGAGAAGATAAACCGAATGGAACAGGACGTCAGCTTGTTGTAAGAGGGGATATCGTATATAAGGATCAGGATTATACAGTAAAGGATGGGCTGTTTTATGGAACGTATCAGATTAATGATACTTTAGAGGATGGAACACCCGTTACGGGAAGTTATACGTTGGTAGATGGGAAGTATCAAACCATTTCAGACGAAGAACTTCTGGCAAATAGTTTTGCAGTTCCGACAGAGCCACATCTCTCTATTGCTTTTTTGTTCGATGCATCTGGCGTAATTAAAAGTTGTAGGATGATAAAAAATGTAGTAGATACAACCGAAGGTGTGGTAGGTTTTAGATAGAATAATACATTTGTAAAAGATATATAAAAAAGCAGTACACTGTGAAAGAATTCATAGTGTACTGCTTTTTAAATGTAAAATTAACTATTTATTGTTTTTTTCTGCCTCTGCCATCTTCATAGCTCTCACTTTTAATGGAAGACCAAACAGAGTGATGAAGCCTTCTGCATCATGGTGGTCATATAAATCACCGGTGGTAAAGCTTGCCAGAGATTCGCTATACAGAGAATATGGAGAAGTAGTTCCTGCTTTGATGATGTTTCCTTTGTACAGCTTGAATTTTACTTCACCGGTTACATATTTCTGAGTAGAGGTTACGAATGCCTGTACTGCTTCACGAAGCGGTGTGAACCATTTTCCTTCGTATACAATCTGAGCCATTTTGTTGCCCATATCTTTTTTGGTATTCATGGTGTCACGGTCTAATACAAGTTCCTCTAACTGTTTCTGAGCCTCCATAAGAATGGTTCCGCCAGGAGTTTCATAAACACCACGAGATTTCATACCAACTACACGGTTTTCTACAATATCAACGATACCAATACCATGTTTTCCGCCTAATTTGTTTAATTCGCGAATGATTTCTGCAACCTTCATGGATTTTCCGTTCAGAGTTTTAGGAACACCTGATTCGAAAGTCATAGTAACATATTCCGGTTCGTCAGGAGCCTTTTCTGGAGAAACGCCAAGTACTAATAAATGGTCGTAGTTCGGCTCATTTGCCGGATTTTCAAGTTCCAGACCTTCATGGCTGATATGCCATAAGTTACGGTCACGGCTATAGCTGTTGTCCGCAGAAAATGGAAGATCGATTCCGTGAGCTTTGCAATATTCAATTTCATCTTCACGGGACTGCATACCCCATTTATCATCTCGCCATGGAGCAATAATCTTTAAGTCAGGAGCCAGAGCTTTAATACCAAGTTCAAAACGAATCTGGTCATTTCCCTTACCGGTAGCACCGTGACAGATAGCAGTAGCACCTTCTTTTCTTGCAATTTCTACTAATTTTTTTGCAATTCCCGGACGAGCCATGGAAGTACCTAAAAGGTATTTGTTTTCATAAACGGCACCAGCCTGAACACATGGAATGATGTAATCTTCTGCAAATTCATCAATAATATCTTCTATGTATAATTTAGAAGCACCGGATAATTTGGCACGTTCTTCTAAGCCATCCAGTTCCTCTTCCTGACCACAATCAATACAGCAGCAGATAACTTCATAGTCATAATTTTCCTTTAACCATGGAATAATGGCAGTGGTATCCAGTCCGCCGGAATACGCTAAAATTACTTTTTCTTTCATCTTAAAATCCCTCCGTTGAAATTTATCATAAATCTTATATCTAACTATACAATAGGATTCTAAAAAAGGCAAGTGAAAAAATATACATAAATAAATAATAAAAATGCATATAAAAAGACAAAACGACGAAAGGGAACGTGGAGGAAAGTGCTGATAGGTATAATTAAGGAAGAAAAATAGATTGTTTTAATGAAATGTGAAAAAATATGCATGATATACTTGCATAAATAAATAAAAGAATGTATAATTATGCAATATCAAAAGAAAAAAGTCCTTTACGAATGACAAAATATATATTACTATGGTAAAGAACTAACGTTATGAAGAAATAGGAAGGTGTATTGAAATGATAAAAGCAGGAATAATCGGAGCAACCGGATACGCAGGCGGAGAGTTGGTGCGTATTCTGCTGGGACATAAGGAAGTGGAGATTAAGTGGTATGGCTCTAGAAGTTATATTGATGAAAAGTATGCCAATGTATACCGCAATATGTTTCAGTTGGTGGAAGATACCTGTCTGGATGATAATATAGAAGAACTGGCAAAGCAGGTAGATGTTATTTTTACTGCAACACCTCAGGGATTCTTAGCAGGAGTGCTGACAGAGGATATTTTGCAGCATACCAAGGTAATAGATTTAAGTGCAGACTATCGTTTAAAGGACGTAAAGACTTATGAAGAGTGGTATAAGATAGAACATAAGAGTCCGCAGTTTATTGAAGAAGCTGTCTATGGATTGTGCGAAGTGAATAGAGAAAAAGTGAAAAAGGCAAGACTGGTGGCTAATCCGGGATGTTACACTACATGTTCCATACTTACAGCATATCCATTAGTAAAGGAAGGATTGATTGATCCGAATACGTTGATTGTAGATGCTAAGTCAGGAACCTCAGGAGCCGGAAGAGGGGCCAAGGTACCAAATCTTTTCTGTGAAGTAAATGAGAATATGAAAGCTTATGGCGTGGCAACGCACAGACATACTCCTGAGATTGAAGAACAGCTTGGATATGCGGCAGGAGAACAGGTTGTTATTAACTTTACACCACACCTTGTACCGATGAACAGAGGGATTTTGGCAACAGAGTATGCTTCCTTGAAAAAGGTACAGCAGCCGGATGGAAGTGTTACATATCCAACCTATGAGCAGGTGAAGGCAGTTTATGATAAATATTATAAGGATGAATATTTTGTACGTGTGTTAGACAAGGACCAGTGTCCTGAGACAAAATGGGTAGAAGGAAGTAACTTTGTAGATATTGGATTTAAAATAGATGAACGTACCGGACGAATTATTATGATGGGAGCTATTGATAATCTGGTAAAAGGAGCGGCAGGACAGGCAGTTCAGAACATGAATCTGCTATTTGGATTTCCTGAAAACGAAGGTTTACAGTTAGTTCCAATGTTCCCTTAATATAGGATGAAGGAAGATGGAAAATAAAATGGATATTGTGATACGGGAAATGAGACTAGAGGATTACGAAGGCGTATATGCTCTTTGGAAAACAATTAAAGGCTTTGGAATACGAAGTATGGATGATTCCAGAGAAGGAGTAGAACGTTTTATCAAGAGAAATCCTACCACCAGTATTGTAGCAGAAGCAGATGGGAAAATCGTAGGTGCAATTTTGTGTGGGCACGACGGCAGAAGAGGTTGTTTCTATCATGTGTGTGTGCAGGAAGAATATCGCAAGCATGGGATTGGAAAACAAATGGCAGTAGAGGCTATGCGGGCATTACAGAAAGAGCATATTAATAAGGTCTGTCTCATAGCATTTAAGAGTAATGAAGTGGGAAATGCTTTCTGGAAAAGTGTCGGATGGACCTTTCGAGAAGATTTGAATTACTATGATTTTACCCTAAATGATGAAAATATTACTACGTTCCAGTAAAAAAGAGTCGGAATGAATGATACATAGGAAAGGAAATGGGAAGGATGGAAATAATCACGGGCGGAGTTACCGCAGCAAAAGGATTCAAGGCAGCAGCCACAGCAGCAGGAATTAAATATAAAGACCGTACCGATATGGCAATGATTGTAAGTGAAACACCGGCAGTATCAGCAGGCACATTTACCACCAATGTAGTAAAAGCAGCTCCGGTAAAATGGGATAGACAAGTAGTAGAAAGTCAGGAATGCGCTCAGGCAATCGTAGTAAATGCAGGAATTGCTAACGCATGTACCGGAGAAGAAGGAATGTCCTATTGTAAGAAAACAGCAGATGCTGTTCAGGAAGTATTAAATATACCGGCAGAACAGGTATTGGTAGCATCTACCGGAGTTATTGGAATGCAACTTCCAATCGATAGAATACAAAATGGTGTGAAGACAATGGTACCAAAACTTTCTGATACAAAAGAGAGTGGTCATGAAGCAGCATGTGCTATTATGACAACAGATACAAAGTCTAAGGAAGTAGCAGTAACCTTCGAAGTGGATGGAAAGACCGTAACCGTAGGCGGTATGTGTAAAGGTTCGGGAATGATACATCCGAATATGTGCACTATGTTAGGCTTTGTAACAACCGATTTTGCAATTTCCAAAGAACTGCTTCAAGAGGCATTGCGTGAGGATATAAAAGATACATATAATATGATTTCCGTAGATGGTGATACATCTACCAACGATACCGTATTACTGCTTGCAAACGGAATGGCAGGAAATACAAAGGTAACAGAAAAAAATGAGGCATATCAAAAGTTTGTAGAAGCATTGAATTATGTAAATACTACACTGGCAAAGAAGATGGCAGGGGATGGAGAAGGTGCAACGGCGCTATTTGAAACCCAGGTTATCAATGCAGATACAAAGGAAAATGCTAAGGTACTTGCAAAGTCTGTGATTTGTTCCTCTTTGACTAAGGCAGCTATTTATGGACATGACGCTAATTGGGGAAGAATTCTTTGTGCTTTAGGATATTCCGGAGTACAGTTTGACCCGGAAGCTATTGAATTGTTTTTCCAGAGCAAATCCGGAAAGATTCAGATTTATAAGGATGGAGTTGCAACGGATTATAGCGAAGAAGAAGCTACGAAAATATTGTCTGATGAAGAAGTAACCGTACTTGTAGATATGAAAATGGGAGATGCACAGGCTACTGCATGGGGCTGTGATTTGACCTATGATTATGTAAAAATCAATGCAGATTACCGTTCTTAAGATAGAGATAGGAAAAGAGGATAAGAAAAATGGAAGAAAAAAATATGCAGGAAATCTTACAAAAAGCAGAGGTGCTCATTGAAGCACTTCCATACATACAGCGTTTTAACCGAAAAATTATTGTGGTGAAATACGGCGGAAGTGCCATGGTAGATGAGGAATTGAAAAAGAGCGTGATTCAGGACGTAACCTTATTGAAATTGGTTGGTTTCAAGCCGATTATTGTACATGGTGGTGGGAAAGAAATCAGCAAATGGGTCGGAAAAGTTGGTATGGAGCCGGAGTTCATCAATGGTCTTCGTAAGACTGATGAGGCGACCATGGAAATTGCTGAAATGGTACTTGGAAAGGTGAATAAATCACTGGTACAGATGGTAGAAGAACTTGGAGTTAATGCAATTGGTATTAGTGGAAAAGATGGTGGTCTTTTAAAGGTAGATAAAAAGTATTCCAATGGACAGGACATCGGATATGTAGGCGAAGTAAAAGAAGTAAATCCAAAGATTTTATTTGACTTATTAGAAAAGGACTTTTTACCAATTATTTGTCCGGTAGGTTTAGACGATAATTTTGATACTTATAATATCAATGCAGATGATGCGGCATGTGCTATTGCAAGAGCGGTTAATGCAGAAAAACTGGCATTTTTAACAGATATTGAAGGAGTTTATAAAGATCCGGCAGATAAGTCTACATTGATTTCTGAACTGACTGTTTCAGAGGCACATAAGTTAATTGAGGGAGGAAATATCGGCGGAGGTATGTTACCGAAGCTGAATAACTGTATAGATGCCATTGATAATGGGGTATCCAGAGTACATATTTTAGATGGAAGAATTCCACACTGTCTGTTATTGGAAATCTTTACAAACAGAGGAATTGGAACTGCGATTTTAGGAGATGGAGAAGAGCGCTTTTTTTCCACAAATATTGAAAAATAAGGAGAAGTGAAAATGGAATCGAATATATTGATGGAACGGTCAGAAAGCCGTATTTTACATACATATAATCGTTACAAGGTGGTTTTAGACCATGGCGAAGGCGTATATCTTTATGATATAGAAGGAAAAAAGTATCTGGACTTTGCAGCTGGAATAGCTGTTCAGGCATTAGGATATGGAAACGAAGAATATAATAATGCATTAAAAAATCAGATTGATAAGTTATTACATACTTCTAATTTGTATTATAATCAGCCTATTGCAGAAGCGGCAGAAAAGCTTTGTGCGGTTTCAGGACTTGAACGTGCATTTTTTACCAATAGTGGTGCAGAAGCCATCGAAGGAGCATTAAAATCAGCGAAGAAATATGCTTATGAAAAGGATGGATGTACGGACCATGAAATTATTGCTATGGAGCATTCTTTCCATGGAAGAACATTGGGAGCACTTTCTGTTACAGGAAATGCTCATTATAGAGAACCTTTTGAACCATTACCTGGAATTGTAAAATTCGCTGAATTTAATAATTTAGAGAGTGTAAAAGCCTTGGTTAATAAAAAGACCTGTGCAATTATTATGGAAACCGTACAGGGAGAAGGCGGTATTTATCCGGCAGAAAAAGAGTTTTTGGCAGGAGTGAAGAAAATCTGTGAGGAAAACGATATTTTACTGATTCTGGATGAAATTCAGTGTGGTATGGGAAGAACGGGAGCAATGTTTGCATGGCAAAATTATGGTATTCAGCCGGATATTATGACCTGTGCGAAAGCATTGGGCTGTGGAGTTCCTGTTGGAGCCTTTGTTATGACACAGAAGGTGGCAGATGGTTCGTTAAAGCCGGGAGATCATGGAACTACTTATGGTGGTAATCCTTTTGTAGGGGCAGCGGTCAGCAAGGTATTTGATATTTTTGAAGAAAAGAATCTGGTAGAACATGTAAAAGAAATCTCTGTTTATCTGGAAGAACAACTGGATAAATTAGTAGAAGAATACAACTTTGTAACTGCCCGTAGAGGTATGGGGCTGATGCAGGGATTGGAGCTTACTATTCCGGTGGGAGAGGTTAGTGCTAAGGCTTTAGAATATGGTCTGATTGTCATTACGGCCGGAAGCAATGTACTTCGTTTTGTTCCACCACTTGTCATTGAAAAAGAACATGTAGATGAGATGATAGAAAAATTGAAAAAAGTATTTTGCGAATTCAAGTAAGATGTATAAAAATTCCAATCATGGGTTATCCTACTAAAAAAGAAAGCGGGGTACAGGTATGATTGGAATTTTTATTGCTCTTTTATCTGGGGCACTGATGAGTGTACAAGGAGTATTTAATACAGAGGTAAGTAAAAGCACAAGTATATGGGTAAGTAACAGTTGGGTGCAGTTTTCAGCGTTAGTGGTTTGTCTGGTGACATGGTTATTTACAGATCGTAAGAGTTTTGCCGGAATATTGGAGATGGAGCCAAAGTACATGCTTTTTGGAGGTGTCATTGGAGCGTTTATTACTTATACTGTGGTAAAGAGTATGGCTGCTCTTGGGCCGGCACAGGCTGTAATGCTGATTGTGGTATCGCAGTTGATTGTAGCATATATTATAGAAGTATTTGGAATTTTTGGAGTGGACAAACAGCCTTTTGAATGGAGAAGACTTTTGGGAATGGCGGTTTGTATAGGGGGAATTATCCTGTTTAAATGGGAATAAAATATTTTTGAAATCCCCTTGTAATAAATGAAAAATTTCGTTACAATAGAGAAGATTCGTGAATAAGACTTTTCCCATGACAGAAAGGTGGGAAAGGCATGAAAAGGAATAGAATATATATTATAATGTTATCTTTCTGCATGAGTGTTTTGGTAGGCTGTAGACAAGAGCCAAAGATAGAGACACAGCAGGCAGAGGTATCGGAAGAGACACAGGAAGCGGAAGAAGCAAAGACCGTTGCATCCGGAGAGAAGATTTATGTTCAGGTATCTGGAGCAGTGGCTTCTCCAGGGGTGTATGAGTTGGCTGAGGGAAGCCGCATTTTTGAGGCAATTGAACTAGCAGGCGGAGTAACGGAGGAAGCAGATGCCAGCCAGGTAAATCAAGCACAGAAGGTTGCAGATGGTGACATGATTTACATAAGGTATCAGGGTGAGATAGAAGCTGAAGAAGTGTCCAAAGAGCAGCAGGAGGATGGAAAAGTGAATCTGAATACTGCCACAGAAGAACAACTAATGACATTGCCGGGAATTGGTCAGGCAAAGGCGAAGAGTATTATTGCCTGGCGAGAGGAAAACGGTAATTTTACCCAAGTTGAAGATTTGATGAAGATAGAAGGAATCAAGGAGGGTGTGTTTTCCAAGATAAAGGATAACATTAAAGTTAATTGAGGTGAAGAAATGGCGAAGAAGGTTCTTGTAGTAGATGATGAAAAATTGATTGTAAAGGGAATTCGTTTTAGTCTGGAACAAGACGGAATGGAAGTAGATTGTGCTTATGATGGAGAAGAAGCATTGAAGATGGCTACAGATAATAAGTATGATATGATTTTACTGGATATCATGTTGCCGAAGATGGATGGTTTTCAAGTGTGCCAGCAGATTCGTGAGTTTTCTCAGGTTCCCATTGTTATGCTGACAGCAAAGGGAGATGATATGGATAAGATTCTAGGGTTGGAATATGGTGCAGATGATTACATAACGAAACCTTTTAACATTCTTGAAGTAAAGGCAAGAATTAAAGCAATTATGCGAAGAACATCACAGAATCATCCGAAGGAAGAAGAGCAGAAAGTGATTGAAAACGGAGATTTGAAGCTGGACTGCGAGAGCCGCCGATTGTTTATTCTGGGAAAGGAAATCAATCTGACAGCCAAGGAATTTGATTTATTGGAACTTCTGGTATTGAACCCGAACAAGGTATACAGTAGAGAAAATTTGTTAAATATGGTCTGGGGATATGAATATCCGGGAGATGTAAGAACGGTAGATGTACATGTAAGACGTTTGCGTGAAAAAATCGAAAAGAACCCAAGTGAACCGCGATATGTCCATACTAAATGGGGTGTAGGATACTATTATCAAGGGTAGTAGATAAGGGGTAATTAAATGAAAAAAATGAAATTTTTACACAGCCTGAAGTTCAGGCTGTTTCTAATTCTTGTAGTAGTAGGAATACTACCTAATATTATTTTGCGTGCGGGAATATTAAAGACGTATGAAAGCCGTGCGGTATCTAATCGAAGCATTGATATTTTAAGTCAGGCGAAAATGATTGGTAACCAGATTATTACATACAATTATATCCAAGATACATCATCTGAGGTAATCAATACACAGTTGGAATTGCTTTCGAATATTTATGATGGAAGAGTACTGATTATTAATAGTGGATTTCAAGTGGTAAAGGATACCTATGGATTGGATACGGGAAAAACCATTATTTCAGAGGAAGTAGTAAAGAGTTTTCGTGGAGAGGAAATCTCTAAGTATGATGCAGAGTATCGTTATATTGAAATGACGATTCCTCTTAAGGATTCCAATACGAAGGAAGTACAGGGAATTATGCTGGTAAGTGTATCTACGGACAGCATTCTTTCTAATTATGATTATTTGAAGAACAATGCGCTGGTGATTGAGATTGCCAATGCAATTGTTATTCTTGCAGCGGCTTTGTTCTGTGCAAATCATCTATTGAAGCCATTTGGAAGAATGACTCATTCGTTGGAAGAGATTCAGACCGGATATGGGGAAGAACAGCTTATGATTTCGGATTATGCAGAGACAGAGGCAATTTCCGATGCATTTAATCAGATGTTGGGAAGAATGCGTGTGATTGATGAATCCAGACAGGAATTTGTGTCCAATGTGTCTCATGAATTAAAGACACCATTGACTTCGATGAAAGTATTGGCGGATTCTTTACTGGATCAGGAGGATGTACCGGCAGAACTTTATAAGGAATTCATGGGCGATATTGCAGAGGAAATTGAAAGAGAAAATAAGATTATTAATGACCTATTGTCATTGGTTAAGATGGACAAGTCTGCCGGAAACCTAAATATTTCTGTGGTAAATGTAAATGAGTTGTTGGAAACCATTATGAAACGTTTACGTCCCATTGCGGAAAAACAGAATATTGAACTGGTATTGGAGAGCTTTCGTCCGGTAAGTGCAGAAATTGATGAAGTGAAGATTTCATTAGCGTTGACGAATCTGGTGGAAAATGCGATTAAGTACAACAAGCCGGAAGGATGGGTACATGTATCGTTGAATGCAGATCATAAGTATTTCTTTATTCGTGTGGAGGATTCCGGTATTGGAATACCGGAGGAAGCTTTAGAGCATATTTATGAACGTTTTTACCGTGTAGATAAGTCTCATTCCAGAGAAATCGGAGGAACCGGATTAGGGCTTGCTATTACAAGAAACGCAGTGCTGATGCACCGGGGAGCAATTAAGGCACATAGTAAGGAGGGGGAAGGAACGATTTTTACCGTTCGTATTCCACTGACTTATATTGCATAGGAGGATAGCATGAAGAAAAGAGCAATTGGTCTGATGTTTTTGATTTTTTTGCTCCTGCTTGGAACATTGGCAGGGTGCGGAAAGAAGAAGGAAGAAGTATCGGATTACTATATTTACTATTTAAATAAAGATAAGACGAAAACAGTTGCAATAGGGTATGAACCGGAAGCGTCTGATACAGAGGGTATGATAAAAGAGATGTTAAAGGTCCTTTCTAAGGATACGGATAGTCCGGACTATCAGAAGGTAACGCCGGATAAAGTGCGTATCAGTAATTGGAAACTGGAAAATGCACAGCTTTATCTGTATTTTAACAACGATTATAGTGAAATGGATAATATTACAGAAATATTGTGTCGGGCAGCTATAGTAAGGACTTTGACGCAAATAGATGGCGTGGATTGTATTTCCTTTTATGTAGGAGATTCACCATTGACGGATTTAAATGGTACTCCGGTAGGGCTTATGACGTCAGAGAGCTTTGTGGAGAATCCGGGAGAGCAGATTAATGCTATTTTAAGTTCAGAGATTACGTTGTACTTTTCGAATAAAGATGGAACGAAACTGGTACCGGAAGTACAGGAAGTACACTATAGTAGCAATGTTTCTATGGAAAAATTGATTGTGGAACAATTGCTAAAAGGACCAGAGGGGAAAGGACTTCGCTCGGCTGTTCCACAGGGAACAAAGCTGGTAAGTGTTTCTGTATTGGATGGTGTATGTTTTGTTAATCTGGATGAAGGATTCTTAAATCAGAATTATGAAGTGGCAGAATCAATTGTAATTTATTCTATTGTGGATTCACTGGTGGAACTTCCAAGTATCAATAAGGTGCAGATTTCGGTGAATGGAGATAGTGACATGGTATATCGTGATAAATATGATTTAAGTGTCATGTATGACCGAAATTTAGATTATTTGGATAGTAACGCAAAAACAGAGGCGGAGCAGAAGGAAGAAAATAAGGAGGATACGGGTGACTAACAGAATGGTATGCTGCCTGGCAGTTTCTTTTGCTGCCGGGCTTTTGTATGGCAGAGAGCGTAGTATCTGCATTTGTCTGGGGCTGACCGGTTTTTTGTTGTTTCGAGTTTTTTATTTGTGGAAACAGCAGGGAAGGCAGACGGTTCCGATAACAGTATTTCATATGTTACTATGCATGGTGCTCTTTTTTATAGGGATGTTTCATTATGAGGAACAGCAGGAGAAGTTTCAAAGAACGCGGCAGTATGCAGAGCAACAGGGAAATATACAGGTTCAGGGTAGAATATACTGGAAGGAACAGAAACAGGATCAATTCATTTATTATCTGAAAGATGCTTGGATTTTGGTAGAAGGAAAATATGAACCTTCGGAAAAGATTCAAGTATACAGTTCAACAGATTCATATCAGATAGGAAACTACATTCAGGTAGTTGGAAGATATGAAGCATTTCAACTTCCTCGGAACGAGGGAAATTTCAATGAAGAACAATATTATTATAGTAAAAACATCGGATTGCGCATGACAGCCTATCAGGAAAAACTTCTGGAGAATGATATAGAGAAGTACAAAGTGTGGCTACTGGAACTGCGGCAGGACATGGAACAAGTCTTTTTGAAATATATGTCAGAGCAGGCGGCTGGAATTATGGCGAATATGACACTAGGTAGTAAGAATCTAGCAGATAAGGAAGTAAAAGCTTTGTACCAGAAAGCAGGAATCTCTCATGTGTTAGCGGTTTCAGGGCTTCATATCTCAATTTTTGGCATGGGCTTATATCGACTATTGCGGCGTATCTATTGTCCGATTCCGGTGGCATCTGCATTGACAGCAGGAGTGGTCTATAGCTTCGGTGTGTTGACGGGAATGGAATTATCAACCACACGTGCAGTTATTATGTTTTTTATGATGATGTTGGCAGGGAGTCTGGGATATACCTATGATACAGTGACAGCATTAAGTGTTAGTGGTATGCTGCAATTATGGGAGAATCCGTTTGTCCTGTGGTATGCAGGATTTTTACTTTCTTATACGGCTGTGTTAGGAGCTGTAGTGATTACGGGAGTTGTGAAGAACGTTTGGAAGAAAAGAGCAGGAAGACTTCTGGAAACAATAGAAAGCAGTCTATGTATTCAGATGGCAACACTCCCGGTTTTATTATTTTTTTATTATGAAGTGTCAGGGTATAGTATTCTGGTGAATGCCTGTGTACTTCCTTTTATGGGAATCTTATTATTTTTCGGAGCGGCTGGAGGCGTCATCGGTTTATTTCATGGCGGAATGGCAGCAGTTGTACTAAAGGTGCCGGAATGGATATTAGTAGGGGGTCAATGGATTTGTGCGTTTTTTTCCGGATTACCCGGAAACAGTATTATTACAGGGAAGCCATCTATGGAAAAAATCATACTGTATTACATTTTGTTGCTCATCATATTAAATATTATTCGTAGTACTGAAAAGAGAAGATGTTTTCTGGGAAGTATTGTTTTAATGGCGATATTGTGCTGTGGGAATGGCACGAAGGGAACAGAAGTGGATTTTCTGGATGTGGGACAGGGAGATGGTATCTTCTTGCAGTCAGAACAGGGAAATGGAGTATTTATTGATGGAGGAAGTACAGATGTGGGAAAGGTAGGTACTTATCGGATTTTACCTTTTTTAAAATGTCGTGGAATGAAAGAAATTTCATTGTGGTTTGTGTCTCATACAGACGAGGATCACATTAGTGGATTAAAAGAAATACTGGAGGAAGGATATCCGGTAAGAAATATTGTGCTTGCGGAGGGAATCGTAAAAGATGAGGCATGGAGTAATTTAGTGGAACTGGCAGAAAAAAACGGCAGTAAGATTTACTATTTAAAGGCAGCTGAGAGTATTACACTGGATGAAATGCACTTTACTGTTTTGTATCCATGGAAAGAAGGGATAGACCGAAATGAATGTTCAATGGTATTACTAGCAGAACTGGAAGGAATGACGGGACTGTTTTCTGGTGATATAGGAGAAGACCAGGAATTGGAATTGGTAAATAACAAGGAATTTCAAAAATGGATGAAAAAGCCAATTGATTTTTATAAAGTAGCGCACCATGGTTCTAAGGAATCTAACAGTCTGGAATTTTTAGAAACTATTTCACCGGAACTTGCAGTGGTTTCTTGTGGAGAAAATAATTCTTACGGACATCCGCATAAGGAGACTTTGGAACGGCTGGAGGAAGTGGGAAGCAGGGTCCTATGTACGATGGAGAACGGACAGATTACTGTGAGGTTAGAAGAGGAAAAAGGGGGTATTGAAAAGGAATTGCTATTTTTCTACTTGTTACTTGAAAAAGTTGATAATATGTGATAATGTTTTAAACAGACGTTTAAAACAAGCGTTTAAAACACATATGTGAAAAGAGGGAATAGAACAATTATGGAGGAAAAGACAAAAGAGGCAATTATAAAAGCAACATTTGAATTATTAAAACACAAAGATATGAATTCGATTTCCATTCGTGAGATTGCAGCGAAAGCAGATGTAAATGTAGCTACCATCAGTTATTACTTTGGTGGAAAGGTGCAATTATTTTCATACCTTATGGAATTGCATTGGGCAGATTTAATTGAGCTTTGTAACGAATTATTAGCGAAACAGGAAATTACGAAAGAAGACAGTTATCAATTCTGCCTGCGATTTATGAAAAAGCAGATGAACTCAACAGGCATCATACGCTCCGAACAGATTATGTATCAGAACTACGAAATTGATGTCGATACAGGAAATCGTCTGAAGGTTCAGTTTGAAGCATTTCATAAAATTGTAATTACATTCTGTCATAAATTAGAGGATGAATCCGCCATTCTGGCAAAAGAGATTGCGTTACTTTCCGCTTTGTGCTTGCCGGCATATTGGAATGAAGTAGCGATGCCATTGGTTGGTGATGTGGATTCTTTTATGGAGATGTACGTGAGACAACTTATTGATGAACTGTCGTAGGAGGAATTATGAGGAAACATTATATTGATAACTTGAGAATTTTATGTATTTTTTTACTGATACCATTTCATACAACGATGATGTACAATACATTTGGCGAGGTGTTTTATGTGAATGGAACCCCGACGGAAAGCCTGACATTTGTGAATATCGGAGTTTATGCATGGTGGATGACCGGACTTTTCGTATTAGCAGGAATGTCAACGATGTATGCGTTTTCTTATCGAACAGGCAGGCAATATGTCAAAGAACGGGTTTTCAAACTATTCATACCACTCATTTCCTGCCTTGTGTTTGTGGTACCGATGCAAACTTACATAGCAGATCGTTTTCATAATGGATACCAGGGAAATTATTTTGAACATCTTAAAATCTATTTGACGGTTACGGATTTTGGTGGGTATGATGGTCATTTTACACCGGGACATGCCTGGTTTATACTGTATCTATTCATCATATCGATGGTTACACTGCCAATTTTAATCTGGTATAAAAAGAGAGAGAAGAAAATTGATGGGAGTCGCTTAACGATGCCAATTTTATTGTTGCTCGGTCTTCCGGTTGTGTTATCGGATGATATATTAAATGTTGGCGGTAAGAGTTTTGCACAGTTTGGAGCATGTTTTCTGATTGGATATTTTTTCTTAAGCAACGAGGAAGTGTTGGAACGACTGGAAAAACGGAGTACACCATTGGGAATTGCATGGCTTGTCTTGATTATTGTGCGTTGCGCCAATCATGCAATTGGAGGTTCACCGGAGTGGGTGGATGAACTATTATATCGGTGTTTAACCTGGATAGGAATTCTGGCTATGCTGGGAGTGGGAAAACGATTTCTTAACCATGACTGGAAGTTTACAAGGCATTTTGTAAAGGCGGAGTTTTCCATTTATCTTTTTCATCAGACAGTGGTAGTTTTGATGGGATATTGGTTGATACCAAGAGTGGCATCTGTTTATATGCAATATTTTTTGATTGTTGTTTTATCATTTATTGTTACTTATCTTTTGTATCAGATATGCAGAAGATTTAAAGTGACGAGATTTTTATTCGCAATCAAAGGATAGTATAATTTTTAAATATAGGTTCTGAAACAGCATTGAAAGGTAAAAATAATTCGCACTAAATCATATGAAATTACTGTGGTTTTCTCTGTAATAAGGTAAAATAGAAGAAAAACTTTATCGCAGAGGTGCAAAATGAGCCGAGAGCAGGAAAGAATCAGAAAGAAACTTGAAAACAATCCCATTGCTGAATGTAATAAGATTCAGAACAGATTTTGTCCGGAACTATTTTCGATGTTCGGCAGAGTAAAAGATCCCCGTAATCAGAGTTACATTGATTATTCTTCAAGAGTCATGCTTGGAACTATGTACTATAAAAGTATTGCAGGGATTTCGAGCATGCAGGAAATGACAAGAACCTTTAATGATGAGAAAATCTGCAGAAATTTATACAGATTCATGGGAGAAGAAGTAAAAGATTATATGCCCCATGGTGTGACAGAAAATGAATTTCTGGAAAGATTAGATCCAAGGGAGTTAGAGAATGTTCAGCAGAATATCGTATATTCCATGATTCGTCGAAAGACCTTTGATAATGCCAAGGTGTTAAAGAAATGGCAGATTATTGTAGATGCAACCGAATTGGACGAAGGATACCAAAAGAAGAATGAGCATTATCTGAGCCGGTGTTACAACAGAGGCTCAGATAAAGAGTACATTAAGTATCACAGAAGCATACTTGAGGCAAAAATATACTTTGGAGAAAATCTTGTATGCAGTATTGCATCAGAAACAATAGAAAATTCGGAGAAATATATAAATCAAAGTGATGAAGCAGTAAAACAGGATTGCGAAAGTAAAGCTTTTGTAAGACTTGCTGCCAAAATCAAACAGAAATTCCCGAGGCTGCCAATTATCATTACGGCAGATGGACTGTATGTTACAAAAACAGTTTTACAGATATGTAAAGATTATCATTGGGATTACATTATCCGATATAAAGAAGGCTGCGCTTCATCAATAGCTAAAGAATACCGTGCACTTCCGGAAAAAGAAACAATTGGAACTGATATAGAGTATCAGAATAAAATCATGTTCAATGACTTTGACGTGAATCTAATCTATTATCGGGAAAGGTGGATTGTAAAAGGTGAAGAGAAAGAAAGAGAGTTTGCCTGGATTACAAGCATCGAGATTACGAAAAGTAATGCAAAAAAAATCGTACGTGCCGGACGTAACAGATGGAAAATAGAAAATCAGGGATTTAACCGCCAGAAGCATTGGCAGGGAGATATAGAGCACGCATGTAGTTGGAATGAGCGGGCACAGAAGAATCACTATCTGATGGAACAGATAGCGGATTTTGTGAAGCAGCTATATGAGTATTTCTATCTTGAAAAAAATGGAATAAAAAAGCTGCAAAAAAATATATCTCCTGAATTGTTAGCCAGCTTTGGACGGCAACTAACAGAAACAGAAGATATACCAGTTCAACTGAATAACTCAGTTCAAAACTGAATTAATTGTAGCAAAGAAGGTGATGCCTGCCAAGAGGAAAATGCAAAATTTATTCACAATTTTTTTTGACAGGAATTTGTGTAAGTATGCAATGTGGATAACTTAAGACATTTTCACACGAAATGTCGAAGATAAGCATTTTACGGAAATGGTAGGCTATAAAACAAATTTACCTTTCAATGCTGGTTCTGAAATGTTTAAAATTGACAGTAGAGGCAGAATAATATTATACTAAAGATTGGTTACAAGACATGGAGGAACTTTCATGAAAAGTATAGATGAAGATATCAAAAATGGAACATTTCAGAAGGTGTATTTGTTATATGGGGAAGAAACCTATCTGAAAAAGCAATATAAGAATAAATTAAAGCAGGCATTGTCTAAGCCGGATGATACTATGAATGCAGCCTTTTTTGAAGGAAAGGATATCAATCCGGGAGAGATTATCGATTTGGCAGAGACAATGCCGTTTTTTGCTGACCGCAGATTGATTATGTTAGAAAACAGTGGAGCTTTTAAGAGTGCCAGTGACGAACTTGCTGCCTATATGAAGGAAATCGCAGAGACTACCTGTTTTGTTTTTGTGGAGGAAGAGGTAGACAAGAGAAATAAGATGTACAAGGCAGTAAAGGATGCAGGAAGAATTGTGGAATTTCCACGGCAGACAGATGCTATATTGACGCAGTGGATATTAGCTCGACTGAAACGGGAAAATAAAAAGATTACCCAGTCGGTATTGCAATTGTTTTTGACAAAGACCGGAAATGATATGGAAAATATTGATAAAGAGTTAGAAAAACTCTTTTGTTACGCTATGGAGCGGGAAGTTATTACTGCAGAAGACGTGGAGGCAGTTTGTGTTACTCAAACGACGGGAAAGATATTTGATATGGTAAATGCCATAGCGGAAAAGAAACAGAAACAGGCACTGGAATTATACTACGACTTACTGGCATTAAAAGAGCCTCCTATGAGGATTTTGTTTCTTATTGCCAGACAGTTTCAGATATTGCTTCAAGTAAAGGAATTAAGCGGTCATGGGTATGACAATAAGTTTATCGCATCCAAGGCGGGAATACCGGAATTCACAGTACGAAGAAATCAGGCACAGGCAAGAAGTTTCTCTAAGGAGCAGTTGAGGCAAGCCGTGGCAGATTGTGTACAGGCGGAAGAGGATGTGAAGACTGGGAATATGAATGACAGAATGTCAGTAGAATTATTAATTGTAAAATATAGTGCAAAATAGGGGGCAGAAAAATGGCAGTGATAAAACCGTTTGCAGCAATTAGACCTGGCGAGGAAAAAGCAGCAAAGATAGCGGCACTTCCATATGATGTATATAGTCGCACTGAGGCGAAGGAGATTGTGGCGAAGCATCCGGAATCTTTTCTGAAAATTGACCGGGCAGAGATACAGTTAGAAGATTCCGTAGACATGTATGATAAAAGAGTATATCAGAAGGCTCATGATACCTTGTGGGAAATGGTGGAGAAGGGGACTTTTATAAGAGAAGAAAAGCCTTGCTACTATTTATACGAGCTTAGTATGAACGGAAAAGTACAGACAGGGGTTGTAGCCTGTGCCTCTATAGATGATTACGAAAGTGGAATTATAAAAAAACATGAAAACACTTTAGCGGAGAAAGAAGTAGATAGAATCAATCATGTAGATATTTGTAATGCCCAGACAGGACCGATTTTTTTAGCGTATCGTGCAAACCTAGTCATTAATCAGATAATCGAAGAAGTAAAACAGGAAAAATCTGTGTATGATTTTGTGACAGAAGATGATGTGCGGCATAGAGTATGGGTGATTTCAGAAGAGCATCAGATTACTACGTTAGAGAATGCATTTGCTGGAATTAGAGAAATTTATATAGCAGACGGGCATCACCGGGCAGCTTCTGCGGTAAAGGTAGGATGTAAGCGCAGACAAGAGCATTCGTCTTATAACGGAACGGAGGAATTCAATTATTTTCTGTCAGTGCTTTTTCCAGATAAACAGTTGAGTATTATGGCATACAACCGGGTGGTGAAGGATTTAAATGGAATGACAGAAGAAGCATTCTTAAGAAAAGTATCAGAAATTTTCGAGGTTTTACCATTGGGAAAGGAAAGAAAGAAGCCAGAGGAGAAAGGATGCTTTTCTATGTATCTGGGAGAAAAGTGGTATGCCTGCCGCATGAAGTCGGAGGATATACCGGATAACCCGGTATATGCATTAGATGTGTCAGTTTTGCAGGAAAAATTGCTTGCCCCTGTGTTAAATATTGCAGATCCCAAAACGGATAAGCGAATCGATTTTGTAGGGGGAATTCGTGGAATGGAGGAGTTAGAGAGGCGGTGTAAGACGGATTGTAAAGTAGCATTTGCTATGTATCCAACATCCATAGAGGAGTTGTTTGCAGTGGCGGATGCAGGACTTTTGATGCCGCCGAAATCTACCTGGTTCGAACCCAAGCTTAGGAGTGGATTATTTATTCATGCATTAGAACGAGAATAAAAGGGACTAAAAAAGAACGCCAACATGACGGTATCGACGTTCTTTTTTATAGTATATTTGTACTAATAACTAAGCGATTTTGTTAACAGCTTTGGTTAAACGGGAAACCTTTCTAGCTGCATTGTTCTTGTGATATACACCTTTAGAAGCAGCCTTGCTGATCTCAGAAGTAGCAGCTACTAATGCTGCCTGTGCAGCTGCCTTATCATTTGCTGCAACAGCAGCTTCTACCTTCTTGATAGAAGTCTTAACAGCAGATCTGATAGACTTATTGCGAGCTGCTCTAGTCTCAGTTACTAAGATTCTCTTTTTTGCTGATTTAATGTTAGCCAATCCGTACACCTCCAATATTAAAAAATTGATTTTGTTAATTATATTGTTTCATTAAAGCCGGACACGGACGTTCTAATGTAAACATACTCATATAGTTTAGCCCGAAAATTTCTATCTGTCAATACATATTTTGGGATTTTTTGCAAAAAATAAGGAGCAAATGGAGAAATATTTTTGGACAGAAATAGAAAATGGAGGGAAAGAAATGGAACAGTTTCAGGTACGGACGGATTTGGCATTGGAAACGCGGGAGAAATTTGAAGAGGATAATGTAGAAATCAAAGGGGTAAAGGTAGAGGAAGAATATCTGGAAGGAACGGAAATTAAAGTTACGACTATGGTAATTGAGACAGAAAATGGTGCCAAAGCAATGGGGAGACCAAAGGGAAATTATATTACGGTAGAAGCGCCCAATATGGATGGTCAGGATGAAGAATATCATGAAAGAATTTCGGTAGAATTAGCGAAGATTATACAAAAACTGCTACCGGAAACCGAAGGAAAGTTGTCTGTATTGGTGGCAGGACTTGGAAATCGTGAAGTGACACCGGATGCATTGGGACCGAGGGTGGTGGATCATATGATGATTACGCGTCATGTGTTAAAAGAATTTGGCAAGTATGCCTTTGGGGAAGAGGAAGTGACTTCGGTTAGTGGGATTGTTCCGGGAGTCATGGCGCAGACCGGAATGGAAAGCCAGGAAATTATTCGAGGAATTATTGAAGAGACAAAACCGGATGTGATGATTGCAATTGATGCTTTAGCTGCCCGCAGTACCAAACGTTTAAGCAGAACCATACAGATTACAGATACCGGAATTAATCCAGGGTCAGGAGTTGGGAATCATCGTCATGGTTTGTCGAAAGAGACGCTAGGAGTTCCGGTAATTGCCATAGGAGTTCCAACAGTGGTAGATGCTGCAACTATTGTAGGGGATACTATGCAGAATTTGATACAGGCAATGGAGCAAAATACGCACCTGCAATCCTTGAGTATAGGATTAAATGCATTGAATGCCATGGAAAAATATGAACTGATACGGGAATTATTATCGCCTCAATTGAATACAATGTTTGTGACACCAAAGGACATAGATGAGTCTGTAAGGCAGTTAAGTAATACCATTTCAGAAGGTCTTAACATTGCACTTGCATAAAAGAAATGGTACAGGCATATACTTAATTATTGGTGATATAGGTGGAATTTGTAGGAAATGAGGAATAATTTGGTAAGAGGAAAGAAAAGAACAGGAAAACGATTGCAATATGTGGCCGGTGCAATCAGTGTCCTGCTTGTGTTTGTGTGTTATCAAAATATGGCGGCTATCGGCAAGGGACCAGCCCTAGGTCAAATCGGAGATTATTTGCAGAAAAAAGTGGCAGTCAGTGCATGGAAAAATTGTATCCCCTCTATGGTGCAGCAGATAGAGGTAAATGAGGATAAAAAAAGTATGGGAAATATTTTGGTGGAAAAAGTAGAACATTTATTTCCTGTTTATGAATATACACAAAATTTAGAGGAATATGATACTCAAATAGAAAGTGAACTGAGCTATGAGGCAGCGATTGCGGCAGAAGGTGCAGAAGAAAGCAAATTGCTGGAAGAAAATCAAAGGGCAGGGAAAACACAGACAACAGAAAATGAAATTGCTGTGATTCCGGTACAGGAAAATATTTTGGTTCAGCAAATGGATTCAGCAGCAGGAGTGATAGCAAAGGTGGTAGAGATTCCAAGAGAAAAACTCTATGATTTTGATTATCTGATTCACAATTTTTATCAGGTAGACCGTACCACAACGATAGATGGAACACAGCTAAATCCGGATTTATTATTAGGGAAAAGTATGAAACTTCAAGGTGGAAATGAAGCACCACAGATTTTGATTTACCATACCCATTCTCAGGAAGGGTACAGTGATTCCACTCCGGGAGATACCAATACTACAGTAGTTGGAGTGGGAGAGTATTTAGCTACCCTTTTGCGGGAAAAATATGGGCTTAATGTTCTGCATCATACTGGAGAGTATGATGTAGAAGACCGCGATAATGCTTATTCCTATGCAGGTCCGGCATTAGAACAGATTTTGGCAGAAAATCCTTCTATTGAGGTTGTAATTGATTTGCACCGGGATGGAGTGGCAGATACTACACGTCTGGTGTCGGAGGTAAATGGAAAGCAGACCGCTCAGGTCATGTTTTTTAATGGACTTAGCCGGACAACAAAAAATGGAGATTTAACGAATTTGCCGAATCAGTATCAGGCAGATAATTTGGCGTTTTCTTTTCAAATGAAGCTGGCAGCGGAGGAATATTACCCGGGGTTTACTCGTTCCATTTATTTGAAGGGATATCGTTATAATATGCATTATTGTCCTAAGAGCCTGTTAGTTGAGGTGGGGGCTCAGACGAATACATTGCAGGAGGCTATGAATGCCATGGAACCATTGGCTGATTTATTACATAAAGTTTTGACAGAATAATGGAGAGAAAAATGGAAGAGAAGTGTGCGGTTCGAATTGCAACATTAAAAGAAATACAGGAAGATGTGTTGGCAGAAAATTTGAAAAAAATAAAAGCAGATTACTGGAATGGAGTAAAAGCGGTAGAAAATGGGATTTACGGCAGTTTTCAAATGCATAATGGGAAAAGGGTAAAGCCATTGTGGATTGCCTTTTTTCTGGATAAGGAACAATTTGTTCTGACCATTTTAAAAGATGAAACCGATTTGCTGAACAAGGTGAAGGAAAAGGTTTCGGAGGTGGATTTACAAGAGGGAGTTTCTATTATCTTTGATACAATTTTGAAGAATGGACAGCAGATAACAGAAGAAATGGAAACTTATTTGATTAACATGGAACGGGAAATTGTAGCAGGGAAAATTGAACGAAATCGCAATCAAGCAATTTTCGAATGTAAGAGAATATTGACTCTGTGGAAAAATGACTATGTACAGCTCTTAAATATGATAGAGGGAATCAATGGGATGGAACAGGTTATAGCAGAAGAATGCGCCTGCTATTTTGGTATTTATGAAAACAAGGTCAGAAGAATGACAGAGCAGATTCAATTTTTATATGAGGAATTAGTTCATGTAAGAGAGGCATTAGATGCAGCTATTGCCTACGAGCAGAACCGAATTATGAAAGTGTTTACTACAGTAACGACCGTGTTTATGCCGTTGACATTGGTGGCAGGTTGGTACGGGATGAATTTTTCTAATATGCCGGAACTAAAATGGAAGTATGGATATTTGTTTGTTGCGGTTTTGAGTGTTGCAGTAGTAGTAGTGTGTATCATTTTTTTTAAGAAAAAGAAACTGTTGTAAAGATTGTCAAGCTCCAAAGAATTGTGTTATACTAGTTGCACGATAAGATGATGGAGGAACGGAAATGACAATTGACCAGAATAAAATCAGAAATTTTTGCATTATTGCACATATAGATCATGGAAAATCAACTTTGGCAGATCGTATCATAGAGATGACAGGTCTGCTTACCAGCCGCGAAATGCAGGCGCAGATTTTGGACAATATGGAACTGGAGCGGGAACGTGGAATCACTATTAAGGCTCAGACGGTACGTATTGTTTATAAAGCGAAAGATGGCGAAGAGTATATTTTTAACTTGATTGATACACCGGGACATGTGGACTTTAATTATGAGGTTTCCAGAAGTCTTGCTGCCTGTGATGGAGCGATTCTTGTGGTAGATGCAGCACAGGGGATTGAGGCACAGACCTTGGCAAATGTATATCTTGCATTAGATCATGACTTAGATGTAGTTCCGGTAATCAATAAGATTGACTTACCAAGTGCAGACCCGGAACGTGTGGTAGAAGAAATTGAGGATGTCATTGGAATTGAAGCTCAGGATGCACCAAGAATTTCTGCTAAAACGGGATTGAATGTAGAAGAGGTTTTAGAACAGATTGTGTCCAAGATACCTGCACCTGGCGGAAACCCTGATAATCCATTACAGGCATTGATTTTTGATTCTTTATATGATTCATATAAGGGAGTTATCGTGTTCTGTCGTATCAAAGAAGGAAGAGTGAAGCCGGGAACTACTATTAAGATGATGGCAACCGGAGCATCAGCGGAAGTAGTTGAAGTAGGATATTTTGGTGCCGGACAGTTTATTCCATGTGAGGAGTTAAGTGCCGGAATGGTTGGCTATATTACAGCTAGCATTAAGAATGTAAGGGACACTCGTGTGGGTGATACTATTACAGATGCTAATCGCCCTTGCAGTGAACCACTTCCGGGTTATAAGAAAGTAAATCCAATGGTATATTGCGGAATGTATCCTGCAGATGGAGCCAAATATCCAGACTTACGAGATGCATTGGAAAAACTGCAGTTAAATGATGCAGCTCTCCAATTTGAGCCGGAAACATCCATTGCACTGGGATTTGGTTTCCGTTGTGGATTCTTAGGTCTTTTGCATCTTGAAATTATTCAGGAACGTTTGGAACGTGAATATAATCTGGATCTTGTTACTACAGCACCTGGAGTTATTTATAAAGTTCATAAGACAAATGGTGAGGTAATTGAACTGACGAATCCATCTAACTTACCGGACCCATCAGAAATCGAATACATGGAAGAACCAATGGTAAGTGCAGAAATCATGGTAACCAGTGAGTTTATCGGAGCTATTATGGATTTGTGTCAGGAACGACGTGGTGTTTATATTGGTATGGAATATATGGAAGAAACCCGTGCTTTGATTAAGTATGATTTGCCGTTAAATGAGATTATCTACGACTTTTTTGATGCGTTAAAATCCCGTTCCAGAGGATATGCGTCCTTTGATTATGAGATGAAGGGGTATGTACGTTCTGAATTAGTGAAGCTTGATATTTTGATTAACAAGGAAGAAGTGGATGCACTTTCCTTTATTGTACACAGTGATAGTGCCTATGAGCGTGGAAGAAAGATGTGCGAGAAGTTAAAGGAAGAGATTCCAAGACATTTGTTTGAAATTCCTATTCAGGCAGCAGTTGGTGGAAAAGTAATTGCCAGAGAGACCGTAAAGGCAATGCGAAAAGATGTATTGGCGAAGTGTTACGGTGGTGATATCAGCCGTAAGAAGAAACTGTTAGAGAAACAGAAGGAAGGAAAGAAGCGAATGCGTCAGGTGGGAAATGTAGAGATTCCACAGAAGGCGTTTATGAGCGTGTTGAAACTGGATGATAAATAGGGGAGCAGGGATATGACAGTGAGAGAAAAAGAATTAGAACTATATGTTCATATTCCGTTTTGTGTACAGAAATGTCGTTACTGTGATTTCTTATCAATGCCTGTGGATGAGAGTGTTCGCAGGCATTATGTGAATAAAGTAATAGAAGAAATAGAGCAAAAAGCAGGAAATTATAGTGTGTATGGAGTAACTTCTATTTTTTTGGGAGGTGGTACGCCATCCATACTTTCCGGTACGCAGATAGTAGAGATTATGGAAGGATTGCAGAAGAATTTTTGCATAGAAACGGATGCAGAAATTACCATAGAGTGTAATCCGGGAACGTTAACACAGCAGAAACTTATCGCATACAAGAAGGCAGGAATTAATCGGTTGAGTATGGGCTTGCAATCTGCAAGTAATCATGAGTTGAAAAAGTTGGGGAGAATTCACAGTTTTGAAGAGTTTTTGCATAACTATGATTTGGTACGGAAATGTGGATTTGACAATGTGAATGTAGATATCATGTCAGCATTGCCGGGACAGACAGCTGCTGATTGGGAGTATACGTTAAGGGAAGTTTTAAAATTAAGACCGGAGCATATTTCAGCATATAGTCTGATTATTGAAGAGGGAACACCATTCTATCAGGAATATGAAGAGGATGAGAAACGTAGGGAAGATGGCGAGGAACCGCTGATTCTTCCAAGTGAAGAGACAGAACGTGCTATGTATCAAATGACAGGAGAATTACTGGGACAAAAGGGATACGAGCAGTATGAGATTTCCAATTATGCGAAAAAGGGAAAAGAGTGCAGACACAATATTGGCTATTGGACCAGAAAAAATTATCTGGGTCTCGGACTTGGAAGTGCTTCCTTAATTGAAAATGTGCGTTTTTCCAATACCTCAGATTTACAAGAATATTTGAATGGAAATTTTGAACCACAGGGAAAAGATGTGTTGGAACGAAAAGAACAGATGGAGGAATTCATGTTTCTGGGGCTTCGAATGAGAAAGGGAATTAGCAGAAAGGACTTTCTAGAGAATTTTAACGTAGAGATAGAAGCGGTTTATGGGGAAGTCATAAAGAGGATGACAGCACAGGGATTGTTGAAACAGCAGGAAGGACAGATTTTTCTTACGGAAGAAGGAATATCTGTAAGTAATTATGTAATGAGTGAGTTTTTATTGTGATAAATTAGGAGGAGAGAAAATGAAGATTGATTCACATGTGCATATAGGCGGAGAATATTTGGGATTTCATATGAATGAGGAAATGGTATTGGAAATGATGAAAAAATATCAGATTGATTATGCCATTGTTTCGAATGTTGATGCAGGAGAATTGGATCATTCACAGAAGTTGATTCCGAAGGAACACCAGATAAGTCAAGAGGATGCCGTAAGAAGAAACATTGATTTTGCAAGAAAAAATCCGGGAAAGATTGGTGTTGCAGTATGGGCAAAACCAATTTTACAAGGAGTAACGGAAGAGTTAGAAGAGATTATTCGGGAAAATCGAGATGTGATTCAGGCGATAAAACTTCATCCCTATCATATGAACCTGTCACCAACTGATGAAAAGGTGTTACCATATATTCGTTTAGCGGAAAAGTATCAATTGCCTGTAGTGTCACACACGGGTGGATGTGAGGCGGCAGAACCGGTATATTTATATGAAGCTGCGCAAATGTTTCCAACCATTCCATTTATAATGGTACATATGGGGCTTGGAACAGATAATAAAGAGGCGTTGGATTTGCTTGGAAAACAAGAAAATCTATATGGAGATACCACATGGGTTCCTATCAGCACTACGATTGAGGCAATACGACGATATGGAAGTAAGAAAATGCTATTTGGAAGTGATGCACCAATCGATGGAGTGGACACTTATCTTTGTAATCCTAAGGGAGAACGTTCCGTGTATCAGGATTATTTCCAGGTATTGCCCGAAAAAATCAGTAGTGATGCATATGAGGATTTGATGTTTCGAAATGCTATGCGGATATTTAGTGCCATGTGATTAACAAATAACAAAATACAAAGTGAAAGAGGATGACTGGATGGATGCTAGAGATGATTCTATTAGCCAAAAATGAAAAAATATTGATTTTGGCTAATAGAAAAATAGTGGTCTAAAAAAGAAATTTCTTGTTAGGGGCAGTCGCCCGATGAAATGATATAAGTTGAGAAACGAGCCGAGTACACTCGAAAAGTTGGCACTTTTCTCGTTAGGGGCAGTCGCCCCATAAATCTAAAAGAACAAACGAGCCGAGAACGCCTGAAAAGTCTAAAGCCTTTCCAGGCTAGGGGCAGTCGCCCCATAAATTAAAAAAGACAGATGTTTTTGTAAGCAAGCTTCCAAACATCTGTCTTTTTTAATTTACTCGGCTCGTTGCTATCTAAATCTTAAAAAAATATAAATTCTAAGAAATACTATTGACAACTCAAAATGATAGTGATATGTTAAGTACATAGATGTTAGCACTCCAATAAGATGAGTGCTAACAAGGAAAAGAAGGAGGGTGCAGATGGCAGAGTTAGATGAAAGAAAAGTAAAGATTCTGGATGCGATTATTCGTAATTATCTGGATACAGGTGAGCCGGTAGGTTCCCGAACAATTTCAAAATATTCTGATTTGAATTTGAGTTCTGCGACCATCCGAAATGAGATGTCTGATTTAGAGGAAATGGGATATATTCTCCAGCCTCATACTTCTGCAGGTAGAATTCCTTCAGATAAGGGTTATCGCTTTTATGTAGATAATCTGATGAAGGAAAAGGAACAGGAAGTTACTGAAATGAAGGAGTTCATGATTGAACATACTGAGAAGATGGAACAAGTGTTACAGCAGATGGCCAAGATGCTGGCAGTAAATACCAACTATGCGGCGATGATAACTGCTCCGTCTTATCAGAGAAACAAGGTAAAGTTCCTTCAACTATCTCAGGTGGATAATGATCAGATATTAGCGGTTATTGTTATGGAAGGTAACATCGTAAGGAATAAAATGATTCCTACAAGGGAAGCCTTGGACAATGAGACTATGCTGAAATTAAATATTCTACTGAATACAAGTCTGAATGGATTGTCAGTAGAGCAGATTAATCTGGGAACCATATCTAAATTAAAGGAACAGGCAGGAATTCATAGCAACATCGTAAGCGATGTATTGGATGCATTGGCAGGTGCGCTACAGGAAGATGAAGATTTGGAGATTTACACCAGTGGTACTACAAATATTTTAAAGTATCCGGAATTACGAGATTCCCAGAAGGCAAGCGAGTTATTATCTGCGTTTGAAGAGAAAAAACAGTTGGCTGATTTAGTTAATGATACATTAACGTCCGAAGAAACAGGTATTCAGGTGTACATTGGTGATGAATCACCGGTCAAGAATATGAAGGATTGTAGTGTGGTAACAGCCACATACCAATTGGGCGAGGGATTGCAGGGAACCATTGGAATTATCGGTCCAAAGCGTATGGATTATGAAAATGTGGTGGACAATCTTAAGACATTAAAGGTTCAATTGGATAATGTATTTACAAAGCCGAAGAAAGAATAGAAAGGTGGTTAAGGAATGGCAGAAGAACAAAACAAGGACATAGATATGGAAAATGAAACTGTAGAAGAAATGGAAGAAACTGTAGAAGAAACATCCGAAGAAATCGAAGAAGTAACCGAAGAAACAGAAGCTTCCGAAGAGGAAACACCAGAAGAAGGTGACGAGAAAAAAGGTTTTTTCAAGAAAAAGGAAAAGAAAAGTAAGCAGGATGAAAAGATTGAAGAGCTTACAGACCGCGTGAAACGCCAGATGGCAGAGTTCGATAATTTCCGTAAACGTACGGAAAAAGAAAAGGCTCAGATGTTTGAAGTAGGCGCGAAAAGCGTTATTGAAAAGATTTTGCCAGTGGTAGACAATTTTGAAAGAGGTCTGTCAGCAGTTCCGGAAGAACAGAAGGAAGATGCTTTTGTACAGGGAATGGAAAAGGTATATAAGCAGTTGATGACAGAACTGGAAAGCTTGGAAGTAAAGCCAATCGAAGCAGTTGGAACAGAATTTAATCCGGAATTCCACAATGCAGTAATGCAGTTGGAAAATGAAGAATTAGAATCCGGTATGGTAGCTCAGGAGTTACAGAAGGGCTATATGTACCGTGACACAGTAGTAAGACACAGTATGGTAGCCGTAGTACAGTAATCATACTGATAAAATAGCAAACATTTAATTTTAGATAATCATATTTATAGGAGGTCTCTATTATGAGCAAGATTATTGGTATTGACTTAGGAACAACAAACAGCTGTGTAGCAGTTATGGAAGGTGGTAAACCAGTAGTTATCGCCAATACAGAAGGAGCAAGAACAACACCATCTGTTGTAGCATTTACAAAAACAGGCGAAAGATTAGTTGGTGAACCTGCAAAACGTCAGGCTGTTACAAACGCAGAGAAGACAATCTCTTCTATTAAGAGAGAAATGGGAACAGACCATAAGAGAAAGATTGATGACAAGAGTTATTCTCCACAGGAAATTTCTGCTATGATTCTTCAGAAATTAAAAGCAGATGCAGAGAACTACTTAGGAGAAAAAGTAAGCGAAGCAGTTATTACTGTACCGGCATACTTCAACGATGCTCAGCGTCAGGCAACCAAGGATGCAGGTAAAATTGCAGGACTTGATGTAAAACGTATCATCAACGAGCCTACAGCAGCAGCTTTAGCATATGGTCTTGATAATGAAAAAGAACAGAAAATCATGGTTTACGACTTAGGTGGTGGTACATTCGACGTTTCCATCATTGAAATCGGTGAAGGTGTTATCGAAGTATTATCTACTTCCGGAGATAACAGATTAGGTGGAGATGACTTCGACCAGAAGATTACAGACTACATGTTAGCTGAATTCAAGAAAACAGAAGGAATCGACCTTTCTAACGATAAGATGGCTCTTCAGAGATTAAAAGAAGCAGCAGAAAAAGCAAAGAAGGAATTGTCTTCTGCAACTACAACTAACATCAACTTACCATTCATCACAGCAACAGCAGAAGGTCCAAAGCACTTTGACATGAACCTGACAAGAGCAAAATTTGATGAATTAACACATGATTTAGTAGAAAGAACTGCTGTACCGGTACAGAACGCATTGAAAGATGCAGGACTTACAGCTTCTGATTTAGGTCAGGTATTGTTAGTAGGTGGTTCTACACGTATTCCAGCTGTTCAGGATAAGGTAAAACAGTTGACAGGAAAAGAGCCAAGCAAATCTTTGAACCCAGACGAATGTGTTGCTTTAGGAGCATCTATCCAGGGTGGTAAATTAGCAGGAGATGCCGGTGCAGGCGAAATCTTATTGTTAGACGTAACACCATTGTCTCTGTCCATCGAAACAATGGGTGGTGTAGCAACCAGATTGATTGAGAGAAATACAACAATTCCTACAAAGAAGAGTCAGATTTTCTCTACTGCAGCAGATAATCAGACAGCTGTTGATATCAACGTAGTACAGGGTGAAAGACAGTTTGCAAGAGATAACAAGTCCTTAGGACAGTTCAGATTAGACGGAATTCCACCAGCAAGACGTGGTGTACCTCAGATTGAAGTAACCTTCGATATTGATGCAAACGGTATCGTTAATGTATCTGCAAAAGACCTTGGAACTGGAAAAGAACAGCACATTACTATTACAGCTGGTTCTAATATGTCTGACGAAGATATCGATAAGGCAGTAAAAGAAGCTGCTGAGTACGAAGCACAGGATAAGAAGAGAAAAGAAGCAATTGATACAAGAAATGATGCAGATTCCTTCGTATTCCAGACAGAAAAGGCATTAGAAGAAGTAGGCGCTAACATTGATGCAAACGATAAGGCAGCAGTAGAAGCAGACTTAAAGGCATTAAAAGATATGGTAGAAGCACATCCAAATGCAGAAGAGATGACAGATGATCAGGTTGGCGAAATGAAAGCTGCAAAAGAAAAATTAATGGAAAGTGCACAGAAAGTATTTGCAAAGATGTACGAAAATGCACAGGCAGCTCAGGGAGCAGCAGGAGCAGGTCCTGATATGGGAGATGCTTCTTACAACAGTGCAGATGATGATGTAGTAGATGCAGATTATAAAGAAGTATAGGCATTGACTGTGAGCACTTAATGAGATACTAAGAACTTTAGGAGCCATATTAGAATTCAATTCTAATATGACTCCTTACAGTGTAAGAGGGAATTAATCATGGCAGAACAAAAAAGAGATTATTATGAAGTCCTGGGTGTGGATAAGAATGCAGATGATGCTGCAATCAAAAAAGCATATCGTCAGTTAGCAAAGAAATACCATCCGGATATGAACCCGGGCGATGCAGAAGCAGAGAAGAAGTTTAAAGAAGCATCCGAAGCGTATGCCGTATTAAGTGACCCGGAGAAAAAACGTCAGTATGACCAGTTCGGTCATGCTGCCTTTGATGGCGGAATGGGCGGTGGAGCCGGCGGTTTCGATTTTTCCGGTATGGATATGGGAGACATTTTTGGAGATATTTTCGGAGATTTCTTCGGAGGTGGCAGACGTCGTTCTGCAGACAATGGTCCAAGAAAGGGAGCAAATTTACGTGCAGTAGTTCGTATTTCCTTTGAAGAGGCAGCTTTTGGATGCGAAAAAGAAATCGAAATTACATTAAAGGATGATTGTACTACCTGTCATACCACAGGAGCAAAACCGGGAACTTCGCCGGAGACCTGTACAAAATGTGGTGGAAAAGGAAAAGTGGTTTATACCCAGCAATCTTTCCTTGGAATGGTACAGAATGTTCAGACTTGTCCGGATTGTGGCGGAAGCGGAAAAATCATCAAGGAAAAATGTCCGGATTGTCATGGAACAGGATATATTGCAAGCCGTAAGAAAATCAAGGTTAAGATTCCGGCAGGAATTGACAATGGTCAGAGTGTAAGAATCCGTGATAAAGGTGAGCCGGGAACAAACGGCGGACCAAGAGGAGATTTACTGGTAGAAGTAAATGTATCCAGACATCCGATTTTCCAGCGTCAGGATATGAATATATACTCTACAGCACCAATCTCCTTTGCACAGGCAGCTTTGGGCGGTGAGGTACGTATTAGCACCATTGATGGAGACATCTTATATGATGTAAAGCCGGGAACTCAGACAGATACTAAGATTCGCTTAAAAGGAAAGGGTATTCCATCCTTACGCAATTCAAATGTCAGAGGAGACCATTATGTTACTTTGGTGGTTCAGGTTCCAACCAGCCTAAATGAAGAAGCAAAGGAAGCACTTCGGAAGTTTGATGAAGTCAGCGGGCAGTCATTAAAGAAGCAGGATGGTGCGGCAGGCACAGAGAAGCATAAAAAGAAAGGTTTCATGGATAAATTAAAGGAGTCTTTTGAGGATAATTAGAATTGTAGTTAATAAACAGAGACAGATAGCTGTGAATTATGGTCAGATTCGTAGCTATCTGTTTTTTTTGACGAAATGCGAGAAAATATCCTATTGACAAACTAGGTTATTAAAAATATAATAAAATTTATATGAAAACATAGCGAGAAAGGGTAGAAAAATGGACATAAAAGAAGAAATAGCACAGTTAAAACAGCAGAAGGATTTTGTAATTCTGGCTCATTATTATGTAGATGGAAAAGTGCAGGAAATTGCAGATTATGTAGGAGATTCCTATTATTTAAGTAAAGTCGCAACTGAGATTCCAAATAAAAATATTTTATTTGCCGGGGTTTCTTTTATGGGAGAAAGTGCCAAGATATTGAATCCGGAGAAAAACGTATATATGGCAGATTCCACAGCAGATTGTCCTATGGCACATATGATTGACATAGACAAAATAGAACAGGTGCGGAAAGAATATGAGGATGTAGCAGTGGTCTGTTATGTGAATTCCACTGCAGAGATAAAAACCCATTCGGATGTCTGTGTTACTTCTTCCAATGCAGTAAAGGTGGTTAGGAATCTGAAAAATAAATATATTTTCTTTATTCCGGATAATAATTTGGGACATTATGTAGCACAGCAGATTCCGGAAAAAGAATTTATTTTTCATGATGGTTTTTGTCATGTACATAAAAGCATAGAAGCGAATCTGGTGCAGAATGCGAAGAAAATTCATCCGGATGCGTTAGTTCTTGCACATCCTGAATGTACCGGAGATGTATTAGAGTTGGCAGATTTCGTAGGAAGTACATCACAGATTATTGATTATGCAACGGAAAGTACAAATGAGAAATTTATTATTTGTACGGAAATGGGTGTGTTCTATGAATTATCACAGAAAAATCCAGACAAGAAATTTTATTCTGTAGGACATCGTCAGTTTTGCCCGAATATGAAGAAAATATCTTTGGAAAAGGTGGTAGAGGTATTAAGGAATCCGACAAATGAAATTGTATTAGAGAAAGAGACCATAGAAAAAGCCAATGTACCGTTAGAGAGAATGCTAGAATTAGCAGAAATATAGTAGAGAAATGATGGAGGTCTGAGACGTTATCTTGGACCTCTAATCATTTGGTTAAGAAAATTTTGGGTTGACAATATTTGTAAGAAACATTAAAATTAATTTTGAGTTTAGAGGGATGAGTAAGGATAAGGGGAATTAGGGAAGTTCATAATCATAACTTGTCATTCGATGAGTTGCTAATTCAGTAAAATATCCGAAACACAGAAAATGAAATAGAATGAATTTATTCTGTAAGACGTAGGAGTTAACCATTCCTTATCTCAGACTAATAACAAAAATGAGAGAGTAGAAAGGAAAAGAAAAATGTACGAAATGGTAAAATTTATTTTGGTAGGGGCAGTTGCAGTAATGGGGCTTTTTATGGCGGTTTGTCCTCAAAAAGCGGTAAAAGCGGAAGAAAAGGAAAATGAAAAGAGTTTAGCAAGTATGAGAAAAAAAGGCATTATGTTAGCAGTACTAGCAGTTGTTTGTGGTGTAGTATTTGCAATTTCTCAATTTATGATTTAAGTTTTTTTTGTTGCTATTTATTACCATATATTGTATAATGACGTCGAATGGTGTTGAAAAGACACTATATACGGGAGTTTATAGTTAGGCTTGGACAGAAGATTTTTTGTCCGTAATATGGTAAAGGAGGCAGGGTAATGAGCCAGTCTGGTGCAACAGCCCAGTGGCTGTTCCAGGATACTGCAGAAGGGGAATATCAGAGGCAGAACTTAAGAAGAGAGAGGCAGAAACTTGCAGAAGAGAAAAGACTATTAGAAAAGGAAAAAAGAGAATTTCACTGTAAGAAGCAGTTGGAGGAAAAGCGTCTTGCACAGGAAAAGAAATTATTTGAGATGAAGTGGAAGATACTGGAAGATGAACTGCAGAAGCTTGCCAGAGACAGACAGGATATAGAACTGGAGAAAGAGCAGTATTATAGTAATATGAATGAGAACTGTTATGTGGAAGGAAATGGGCAGAGAATTATAAAAGGAGAACTGTTCTTTTCAGGTGTTGGTAATGAGCGTGCATTAAAAAAGCGTTATAAAGAATTGATTAAGATTTTTCATCCGGATAATGTTGATGGAGATAATGATACGCTTCTGGAAATCAACCGAGAATATGACAATTTAAAAAAGGCATTTGAGCTATAAGACAAATACAAAAGGCTGTTGTATGATTTTTCATGCAACAGCCTTTTGGTATGAGTATGATATGTATTAGTTTTGAGTGAAATGAGATTCCAAATCAGTAGAAAGATTGGAAAGAAGTTCGATTTCAGAAGAAATATTTTTGATAGAATCATTTTGGGAAGAAATGGTTTCTGTAATATTCTGTATCGTAGCAGAATTTTCTTCTGAAGTAGCAACTAATGTTTCAATTTCATTTTGAATATGTGTGAAATGCTCCTTTACATGATCAATGATTTCATATTCTTCCTCTACAATCTTATTTGCTTCTTCTGTAGTGGTGTTGATGTTGGCGAATACATTTAGTAGTCCATCAACCATCTGAACGCTGGCAGCGGCTTCTGTTGCTCCAGCGGTGATTTCTTTTGAAACTTGATTGGTGGTATCTACCAGCCAGGTTAAAATTCTTTGAATATTATTGGCTGCTTTGGAACTTTCTTCTGATAATCCACGAATTTCGTCAGCAACTACCGCAAATCCGCGTCCGTGTTCCCCAGCTCTGGCTGCTTCGATAGAAGCATTTAAGGAAAGCAGGTTGGTTTGAGAAGCGATAGAATTGATTTCACCAAGAATGGAGGTGATTTTGTCCATTTCAGTTAAGAGAGAATCCGTAGACTCTCTTGCGGAATTTACAGTCTGTTCCATAGAAAGGATAGAATTCTTTGCATCCTCAACAGCTATGTTACCGTTCGAAACTGCATCCTGAACTTTTTTAAAGCCATTATCAAGTTGTGAAGCTAATTCATGGTTGTGGTTGATTTCAGTTGTAGCAGCATTGATTTTATCCATAACAGTTACCGTTGCATTTGCAGTGTCTTCTACTACTTGTCCCATCTGCTGTGCAGCAGACTGTACGTTGGAACTTCCGTCTGCAAGTTCATGTACAGCATTCATACTTTGATGAATGGAAGTGTTTAGATTTGAGGAAATACCGTTAGCAACTTTAGAATTTTCCTGCACGACTTTCAGCGCATCTTCTGTTTTTTGAACAACTCTGGAACCGCGTTTGATAGCAAGGTAGAGTAGAATGGAAGTAACAATGAATAAAACTACTTTAGTAGCAGCTCCTGCGATGGTATAATCCCCTCCATCAATGACTTTTGGGTCAAATATGAGACATAGAATGGAAATGGCAGAGAATGGAATAGCAAAATAAATAATAACATTCTGAATAAAGTAAGAAGTTGTCATAGCAAGCAATACATAATTTGTGATATAAGCAATAGAGTTTCCACCGACGATGGAAGCAAAAATCAAAGTGGCAATTGCAGCTGGAAAAATAAGTAATAATGCTTTCTTGGTGTCACTTAATGGAGAAAAGTAACCAATTGTAGAGATAATACCGGCAATTATTACAGTAAGGACGCCCATAATGCCTCTGGTTGAAAATCCAAAACCGATAAAAGAAAGAATAGCCAGTGCGATAACAGAGCACCAGATGATAATTAGATTGTTTCTATGCAATTTTTTCATAAATAATCTCCTTTATAAAAACGAAAAAATTTGTATAGAACTGAAAATAGGATCTTTTTCCTAATTATAACCACATTGTTAACGGAAAACAAGCTATTTCTTCTGATTTCTTGCTTTTTATAAGGGGTTATGGTATTATTATGAATAGTTTTGTCCAATAATCAAAAGTTAAGGAAGTAAGAGGAAAAGAAAATGAAGTGGAGTAAATATACGATTAAAACCACCACAGAAGCAGAAGATTTTGTGAGCAGTATGCTGGCAGATTTAGGCGTGGAAGGTGTGGAAATTGAAGATAATGTGCCGTTGTCTTTAGAGGACAAGGGAGAAATGTTTATTGATATCCTTCCGGAACTTCCACCGGATGAAGGAATCGGTTATGTCAGTTTTTTCCTGGATTCTGATGGAGATAATGAAGCATTGCTTGCTCAGGTGAAAGAGGAATTGGATAACCTTCGGGTATTTGTAGAGGTTGGAGAAGGAACGATTACCGAGAGTGAAACAGAGGATAAGGACTGGATTAATAACTGGAAACAGTATTTTAAATCCTTTGCCATTGAGGATATTTTTATTAAACCGACATGGGAAGAAATGCCGGAAGACAATCAGTATGAATGCGTGATTGAGATTGATCCGGGAGCATCTTTTGGAACCGGAAAGCATGAAACTACCCAACTTTGTATTCGTCAATTGCGGAAATATATGAAGGATGGAGACAAGGTATTAGATGTAGGATGCGGAAGCGGTATTTTGTCTATCGTTTGTCTGAAACTCGGAGCCGGTCATGTGTCTGGAACAGATATTGACCCGATTTGCATGGATTCTGCAAGAGAGAATATGAATGTGAACCATTTAGGTGAGGAGTTGTCAGATTTTTATTATGGAAATTTGATTGATGACAAGGAATTACAGGAAAAGGTAGGAACAGAATGCTATGATATTGTAGTTGCGAATATTTTAGCAGAAGTTATTATCCCTATGGCACCGGTGATTCCAATGAGATTGAAAAAAGGTGGAATTTTTATAACTTCCGGTATTATTGATTTTAAGGAACAGCAGGTAAAAGAAGCGATAGAAGCCCAGGGACTTGAGATTTTAGAGATTAATCATCAAGGCGAATGGGTAAATATCACTGCAAGAAAGAATTAATTAGGAGAGAGGTATGTTTCAGTTTTTTGTAGAGCCAGAGCAGATACAAGCAGAGAATGTAATTATTACAGGCAGTGATGTGAATCATATCAAAAATGTCCTGCGCATGAAGGCTGGGGAGCAGGTACGCATCAGTGATAATTGTGGGGGAGATTATCTTTGCGAGATTAATGAGGTAGCATCAGAACAAGTAGAATTGCACATACTGGAAAAGTGTGATAATACGGAGCTTCCGGTGAAGATTACACTGTTTCAAGGATTGCCCAAAAGTGATAAGATGGAGCTGATTATTCAAAAGGCAGTAGAACTTGGAGTTAGTGAAATTGTACCGGTTGCCATGAAAAACTGTGTGGTAAAGTTGGATGAAAAGAAAGCAAAGGCAAAACAGAATCGCTGGCAGGCAATTGCAGAAAGTGCGGCAAAACAGTCAAAACGAAGTATCATACCTCAAATTGGTGAAGTGATAAGCTTTTCACAGGCAGTGGCAAGTGCAAAGAATATGGAAGTAAGATTAGTACCATATGAAAATGAGCGTGGAATGGCACATACCAGAGAAATTCTGGGAAAAATAGAAAAGGGATCAGAGGTTGCGATTTTTATTGGACCTGAGGGTGGATTTTCATCTTCTGAAATCGAACTGGTAAAGGATGATATGGAACTGATTTCATTAGGAAACCGCATTTTGCGAACAGAAACAGCAGGACTTGCAGCGCTTGCTATGATAATTTTGGCAATAGAAGATTAGAAAGAGTGAATAGAATGGAAGCATATTTTGATAATTCGGCAACGACGAAATGTTCTGCAAAAGCAGCAGAACTTATGATGAAGGTGCTGACAGAGGATTATGGGAATCCTTCTTCGCTACATTTAAAGGGAGTGGAAGCAGAGGATTATATCAAAGAGGCACGAAGCCGGATATGTAAAACCATGAAAATCAATGATTCTGAGTTGATTTTTACTTCTGGTGGGACAGAGTCTGATAATATGGCAATTATCGGAGCTGCTATGGCAAACAAACGTAATGGAATGCATCTGATTACTACGAAAATAGAACATGCGGCAGTGGGAAGTCCTATGAAGTTCTTAGAAGAACAGGGATTTTCTGTGACGTATCTGGATGTAGATGAAAATGGATTGATTTCCCTTGAGGAGTTAGAACAGGCAATTACACCGGAAACTATATTGGTATCTATTATGTATGTGAATAACGAGATCGGAGCGGTAGAGCCAATTGAAGAAGCAGCAAAGATTATAAAAGCAAAGAATCCAAATACGTTATTTCATGTAGATGCAATACAGGCATATGGAAAATATCAGATTTATCCCAAACGAATGGAAATTGATATGATGTCAGTCAGCAGTCATAAGATTCATGGTCCGAAAGGTGTTGGCTTTTTGTATGTGAAGGAAAAAACAAAAATTAAACCAATTATTTACGGAGGCGGACATCAAAAAGGAATGCGTTCCGGAACAGAGAATGTACCTGGGGTAGCAGGAATGGGACAGGCAGTAGCCGAGGCATATGAGAAGTTTGAAGAGAAACGGGAACACCTCTACAAGTTAAAAGAAGCTTTTTTAGAGGGAATCCAAAATTTTGAATGGGCACATGTGAACGGAAAGACTGGAAGAGACAGTGCACCGCATATTGTGAGTGTAAGTTTTGATAATGTTCGTAGCGAAGTGTTGCTTCATGCATTGGAAGATAGAAATATTTTTGTTTCTGCGGGAAGTGCATGTTCTTCTAATAAGCCGGCAGTCAGTGCGACTTTGCAGGCAATTAAAGTGAAAAAGGAATATTTAGATTCTACAGTGCGGTTTAGTTTTTGTTCGGAAAATACATTGGAAGAGATCAATTACTGTCTGGCGGTATTGGAGGAAATCGTACCGGTACTGCGAAGATACACACGTCATTAGAAAGGAAAAAGTATGTTTAAAGCGTTTTTAATTAAGTACGGAGAAATTGGAATTAAAGGGAAGAACCGTCATCTTTTCGAAGATGCATTGGTACATCAGATAAAATATGCCTTGAAGCCGGTAGAGGGCGAGTTTTTGATTACAAAAGAGCAGGGGCGTATTTATATTGAGACCTTGAGTGATTATGACTACGAGGAGACCATGGAGAGCTTACAGCGGGTATTTGGTATTGTAGGAATCTGTCCGGTGGTTCAGGTAGAAGATGAAGGATTTGAGAAGTTAACACAAGATGTAATTGATTATCTGAATAAACGTTATCCGGATAAAAAGAAGACATTTAAGGTGAATGCCAGAAGAGCCAGAAAAAATTATCCGATGACTTCTATGGAACTGAATGCAGCATTGGGAGAGAAGATTTTAGAAGCATTTCCTGAAATGACAGTAGATGTACACAATCCGGATATTATGTTAAATATTGAGATTCGTAAACAGATTAACATTTATTCCGAAATTATTCCGGGACCTGGTGGAATGCCGGTAGGTACCAACGGAAAGGGAATGTTATTATTGTCCGGAGGAATAGACAGTCCGGTAGCTGGTTATATGATTGCAAAACGTGGAGTAAAGATTGATGCCGTATATTTCCATGCACCGCCATATACCAGTGAACGTGCAAAACAAAAGGTTGTAGATTTGGCAAAAATTGTAGCAAGATATACAGGTCCAATTCATTTGAAAGTAGTAAACTTCACAGACATTCAGCTCTATATTTATGAGAAATGTCCGCACGATGAATTGACGATTATTATGCGTCGATATATGATGAAAATTGCAGAGCATTTTGCACGAGAAACAGGTTCCTTGGGATTGATTACAGGAGAGAGTATCGGTCAGGTGGCAAGTCAGACCATGCAATCTTTAGCTGCAACGAATGAAGTATGCACCATGCCGGTATATCGTCCACTAATTGGATTTGATAAGCAGGAAATTATAGAGGTATCCGAAAAGATAGGAACCTATGAGACATCTATTTTACCTTTTGAAGATTGCTGTACGATTTTTGTAGCAAAGCATCCGGTAACAAAGCCAAATATTAATATTATCAAACGTTCTGAAACGAAACTTTCAGAGAAAATTGATGAGATGATGAAAGAAGCGATAGAAACGGCAGAGACCATTGTGGTAGAAGCAGAGTAATTAAGAAAAGGGTCATCACGCTAAGCAGATATCTGCCTTAGGTGATAACCCTAATCGAACATGAAATTTAAACCATGTAAGGTTTTAAAATCTCTAAAATTTCATCCATGTTTGCCTGAGAATCAGCATGAATTGCTAAATCGATTGGCTTGGATAAATCTAAACTGAAGATACCCATAATGGATTTTGCATCAATGACATATCTTCCGGAAATTAAATCAAAATCAGTTTCAAACTGAGTGATTGCGTTTACGAAAGATTTTACCTTGTCAATGGAGTTTAAAGAAATCTGTACTGTTTTCATGTAAAAGCCTCCTTCATTATAATTGTATTTATATTTGAAAAAATATCAAATATTTTCTTTATAGTATCGTCTTTTGAGTGAAAAGTCAATAGCACCATAACCAATTTGAGGAGAGAAAACAGGCAATTTTTTCGGCAGATTGACCTTAAAAAGAAAAGGAATTGAGAAATATGAGAAAAGCAGCATTACACAACCTTGGATGTAAGGTAAATGCGTATGAAACAGAAAGTATGCAACAATTGCTGGAGGCAGCGGGATACGAGATTGTACCTTTTGACCAGAAGGCAGATGTATATGTGATTAATACTTGTTCGGTAACTAATATTGCGGATCGTAAGTCCAGACAGATGCTTCATCGGGCAAAAAAGTTGAATCCGGATAGTGTGGTGGTGGCAGCAGGATGCTATGTTCAGACTTCAAGAGAACAGGCAGAAGCGGATGAAGCCATCGATATTTTGATTGGAAATAATAAAAAACATGAATTACCGGAATTACTAGAGCAGTTTTTCAGGGAGAAACAGGGAAAAAGAACAGAAGTCGAGGATATTGCAAAGGATAAGACCTATGAAACATTAAGTTTAAGCAGGACAGCAGAGCATACCAGAGCTTTTATTAAGGTGCAGGATGGATGTAATCAGTTTTGCAGCTATTGTATTATTCCTTATGCAAGAGGTAGAGTTAGAAGCCGGGAATTAACGGATGTTTTAAAGGAAGTAGAAACGTTAGCAAAGAATGGATATCGGGAAGTGGTGCTGACAGGAATTCATTTAAGTTCCTATGGTGTTGATATCAATGAAAATCTTCTGCATTTGATACAGGAGGTTCATGAGATAGAGGGAATAGAAAGAATTCGGTTAGGGTCTCTGGAACCAAAAATTGTAACGGAAGAATTTGCAAAAAGCTTATCAGAACTACCAAAAGTATGTCCACATTTTCATCTGTCTTTGCAAAGCGGCTGTGATGCTACTTTAAAACGTATGAACCGTAAGTATACTTGTGAAGAATATGCACAGGGCTGTGCCCTTTTGCGTAAGTATTTTGAGCATCCGGCAATTACCACAGATGTGATAGTAGGATTTCCGGGAGAGACAGAAGCGGAATTTGAAACTACCAGAAAATTTTTAAAAGAAATTGAATTTTTTGAAATTCATATCTTTAAATATTCTGTGCGTAAGGGAACAAAAGCGGCAGAAATGAAAGACCAGGTTCCGGAAGAAATAAAGACCAGAAGAAGTGATATTTTATTTGAAGATTTGGAACCTATGAATCGTGAATTTCTGGAGTGGCATATTGGAAAAGAAGCAGAAGTGTTAATGGAAGAAAAAGTGACCTTCAGTGGAAAAGAATATTTTTTGGGACATACAAAAGAGTATGTAAAAATAGCAGTACCATACACAGAAAACCTAGAAAATAAGCTGGTAACAGGAAAGGTAAAAGGTATGCTGAAAGAGCATATATTATTGATGGAATAAAAAACAGATTGAATTTCCAGAGTATTTATATTAAAATAGATAAAAGGAATGTTTTTTAGAACGAAAGAGCAACAAATAAGGGCGTGAAATTATGCAGGATAAGAATAATACACAATATTTTAAAGTGGAAAAAGAGCAGCAGATAAAGGTTGATGATGTGCTGGAAATCGTATATAGTGCGTTAAAGGAAAAGGGATATAATCCCGTGAATCAGATTGTTGGATATATTATGTCCGGTGATCCAACGTACATTACCAGCCACAAGAATGCCAGAAGTCTTATTATGAAAGTGGAAAGAGACGAATTGGTAGAAGAGATTCTGCGGCGATATATTAAGAGTAATTCCTGGGAATAGGAGGAAACATATGCGAATTATGGGACTGGACTTTGGTTCCAAGACAGTAGGGGTCGCAGTAAGCGATGCCTTATTGGTAACTGCCCAGGGAGTGGAGATTATTGGTCGAAAGTCACCGGGAAAACTACGTCAAACTCTTGCAAGAATACAGGAGTTGGTGGATGAGTATCAGGTGGACAAAATTGTACTTGGATTTCCCAAAAACATGAACAATACGGAAGGGGAACGTTGTGAAAAGACCCTTGAATTTAAAGAAATGTTAGAGAAGCGCTGTGGTTTGGAGGTCATTTTATGGGATGAACGTCTTACTACTGTTGCAGCGGATCGTGCCATGATGGAAGGCGGAATACGCCGAGAAAACAGGAAACAGTATGTAGATAAGTTGGCGGCTGTATTTATTTTACAGGGGTATCTGGATTCACTGGCATTTCAAAAGGAATAATCTGGAAGGAATGAAAATATGGAAAAAGTGACATTTCGCGCTCCCGATAGTGAGGAGAGCGTAGAATTTTATGTAGTAGAGCAGACGAAAATCAATGGAATGGATTATCTGTTGGTATCGGTAGAAGAGGATGGGGATTCTGATGCGTTTATTTTGAAGGATGTATCACAGGAAAATGAAGAAGAATCCGTGTATGAAATGGTAGAATCTGAGGAAGAATTGGAATATATGTCCAAGATTTTTGCAGAAATTCTAGAAGATGTAGATATAACATTATAGGCGAATTTTACAGGAAGGTGTTTTAAGAATGCTTCAGGATGATTTTAAACAGATATTAAAGGAAAAAGGGCTGAAAATTACGAAACAGAGAATACTAGTATTAGAAGCTCTTGCGTCTTGTGAGGATAAACATCTGACTGCGGAAGAAATATATGAAATAGTAAAAGCCGATTTCCCGGAAATCGGATTGGCGACTGTTTACAGAACCATACAGTTGTTAGTAGAACTTGACTTGGTGGAAAGTATTCAATTAGGTGATGGTTATGTGCGTTATGAAATTGGAAAGTTGAATGGAGAAGAGGCACATCACCACCATCATTTAATATGCTTAGAGTGTGGGAAGATTATCTCTTTTCGGGATGACCTGTTAGATGAATTAGAGGCGCGGATAATGGAATCAGCCTCTTTTCAGGTCACCAACCATGAAGTAAAGCTTTACGGCTATTGTAAAGAATGTCTGAGGAAGAGACAGGAGAGCCAGTCATAAGATGCAGGGTGTTGGCAACTTGTGGAGGTGCAATTTGAAGAAACAACAAACAAACAATTCAAAATTAAAAATCATTCCTTTAGGTGGATTAGAACAGATTGGAATGAATATTACTGCCTTTGAATATGAGGACAGTATTATTGTGGTAGATTGCGGTCTGTCATTCCCGGAAGACGATATGTTAGGAATTGACTTAGTTATTCCGGATGTAACTTATTTGAAAAATAATATTGATAAAGTAAAGGGATTTTTTATTACCCATGGTCATGAAGACCATATTGGAGCAATTCCTTATGTACTAAAAGATATTAACGTACCGATTTATGCAACAAAGCTTACTATTGGTATTATTGAAAACAAACTGCGTGAGCATAATATGTTGACAAAGGTAAAGCGCAAAGTAGTAAAATACGGACAGCACATTAATTTGGGATGTTTCCGAGTAGAATTTATTAAGACAAATCACAGTATTCAGGATGCTGCAGCACTTGCAATTTATTCACCGGCAGGAATTGTTGTTCATACCGGAGACTTTAAAGTAGATTATACACCGGTATTTGGTGATTCCATTGATTTGCAGAGATTTGGTGAAATTGGAAAGAAGGGTGTACTTGCATTGATGTGTGACAGTACCAATGCAGAGCGTCCGGGATTTACAAATTCCGAACGTACGGTAGGAAAGACCTTTGATAATATTTTTGCGGATCATCCACATACCAGAATTATTATCGCAACCTTTGCTTCTAATGTGGATCGTGTACAGCAGATTATCAACTCTGCATACAAATATGGCAGAAAGGTAGTCGTTGAAGGACGCAGTATGGTAAATATCATCAATACGGCAACAGAGTTGGGATATTTACAGATACCGGAAAATACACTAATTGATATCGAACAGTTAAAAGATTATCCGGATGAACAGACGGTACTCATCACGACAGGAAGTCAGGGAGAGTCTATGGCAGCATTGTCACGTATGGCATCCAATCTTCATAAAAAGGTAACGATTAAGCCGGGAGATACTATTATTTTTAGTTCTAATCCAATTCCGGGAAATGAAAAGGCAGTATCTAATGTAATCAATGAATTATTTATGAAAGGTGCAGAAGTAATCTTTCAGGATGCACATGTATCCGGACATGCCTGCCAAGAGGAAATCAAGTTGATTTATTCTCTGGTAAAACCGAAATATGCCATTCCGGTTCATGGAGAATATAAGCATTTAACAGCACAGGCAAAGGTTGCAGAAGAATTGGGAATCAACAAGGATAATATTTTTATTCTTTCTTCCGGAGATGTGCTGGAGTTAGATGAAGAGGGAGCTGCTATTACCGGTCAGGTTCCGGTAGGAGATATTTTGGTAGATGGACTTGGTGTTGGCGATGTAGGAAATATCGTATTACGAGATCGTCAGCATCTGGCAGAGGATGGAATCATTATTGTAGTTATGACATTGGAATCAGGAAGCGGTCAAGTATTGGCAGGACCGGATATTGTAAGTCGTGGTTTTGTCTATGTAAGAGGATCGGAAAGCCTTATGGATGAGGCAAAACAGGTATTAGAAGATACCATGGAATACTGCATGGAAAAAAATATTACAGATTGGGGAAAAATTAAGACTTCAATCAAAGATGATTTAGGTGAGTTTGTCTGGAAGAAGACAAAAAGAAGACCAATGATTATGCCGATTATTATGGAAGTGTAGGGATGTGTATGTATCGGGTAGATGAATGTATCGGACTTTTGGTGGATGCGCTGAAAGAAAGCCCGGAGTATCAGAAATATCAAGAAATGCGCGCCAGGATTCATATGGATCCGGAAAAGGAACGTCAGGTGAATGAGTTTCGTAAAAGAACTTATTTATTACAAAATAGCAGAGAGCAGATTGACCTGTTTACGGAAATTGACCGTTTACAGGAAGAATCTGCACCTTTGCGGGCACAGCCTGATGTGAGTGAATATCTTGCAGCGGAATTAGCACTATGCCGTATGTTCCAGCATATTAATTACCGTTTGATGCAGGAAATTGATTTCGACTAAGGAAAAGAATGATCCGGGAGGGCGAGATATTATGAAAAGTGGTAGAACAGCATTACAGTTGCTGGGAATTATTTTAAGCACGTTGCTGATGGTTTTGGTTATATTTGTAGTGATTCAGCTGGCAACAGTAGCATATGATCTTGGCTATCGGGTATTTACAGAACCGGCGATGGAAAGTGCTCCGGGAAGAGATGTTATGGTAGAAGTAGAACAGAATATGTCTGCCTGGGACTTAGGAATTGAGATGGAAGAAAAGGGACTGGTTGATAACCATATGCTTTTTACAATACAGCTTAAGTTATCTTCTTATGCGAAGGAGATTAAATCGGGATTATACACCTTAAATACGTCTATGACTGCAAAAGAGATGATGCAAGTGATGGCGAAGGAAGAAATCGAGGAAACTGACGAATGATAGTAGAAGAACGTCTGATTACCTATATCAATTCTCTGGATAATGGGAATACAGAAATTTTAGACAAAATAGAAAATGAGGCACGCAAAAATTATGTGCCCATCATACGCAAGGAAACACAGAATTTATTGAAACTCCTGCTTGCCATGAACTGCCCGAAACGTATCTTAGAGGTGGGAACGGCAGTAGGATTTTCTGCATTGTTGATGGAGGAATACAATCCGGTGGAGTGTCGGATTACTACCATTGAAAATTATGAAAAAAGAATTCCAATAGCAAAGGAAAACTTTTTGCACGCAGGAAAGCAGAATGTGATAGAATTATTAGAAGGGGATGCTGCAGAGATTTTGAAAACACTGCAGGAGCCTTATGATTTTATTTTTATGGATGCAGCAAAAGGACAATACATCAATTTTTTGCCGGAAGTGATGCGGTTGTTAAATAAAGGCGGAATTTTGGTGTCTGATAATGTATTGCAAGATGGGGATATCATAGAGTCCAGATTTGCAGTTACCAGAAGAGACCGTACTATTCATAAAAGAATGCGGGATTATCTTTATGAGATTACCCATATGAAAGAACTGGTTACTTCTGTATTGCCGGTCGGTGATGGAGTGACTATTAGTGTGAAAAAGGAAGGAAATGAAGTATGAGAAAGCCAGAATTGCTTGTTCCGGCAAGCAGTCTTGAAGTATTAAAAATTGCAGTTGTTTTTGGAGCAGATGCTGTTTATATCGGCGGAGAAGTTTTTGGGCTTCGTGCCAAGGCAAAGAACTTTTCAAAAGAAGATATGGCAGAAGGAATTGCATTTGCTCATGAACATGGTGTGAAAGTTTATGTGACTGCAAATATTCTTGCACATAATTATGATTTGGATGGTGTAAGAGAATATTTTAAAGAGTTAAAAGAGATTGGACCGGATGCATTGATTATTTCTGATCCGGGAATCTTTACGATAGCAAAGGAAATCTGTCCTGAGATAGAAATACATATTTCTACTCAAGCGAATAATACCAATTATGGAACCTATCAGTTTTGGTATGGACAAGGTGCAAAGCGTGTGGTTTCTGCAAGAGAATTGTCTTTGGCAGAAATCAAAGAAATCCGGCAGAATATTCCGGAGGATATGGAAATAGAGACATTTATTCATGGAGCAATGTGTATTTCTTATTCCGGAAGATGCTTACTCAGCAATTATTTTACCGGAAGAGATGCGAATCAGGGAGCATGTACCCATCCGTGTCGCTGGAAATATGCAGTCGTAGAAGAGAAAAGACCGGGAGAATATTTACCGGTGTATGAAAATGAACGGGGAACTTACATTTTTAACTCCAAGGACTTGTGCATGATTGAGCATATTCCGGAAATGATAGACGCAGGGATTGATAGTTTTAAAATAGAAGGTAGAATGAAGACTGCACTTTATGTTGCGACAGTAGCGAGAACTTATCGAAAGGCAATTGATGATTATTTGGAATCAGAAGAAAAATACCGTCAGAATATGCCATGGTATTTAGACCAGATTTCTAACTGTACGTATCGGCAGTTTACAACCGGATTCTTTTTTGGAAAGCCAAGTGAAGAGTCACAGATATATGATAGTAACACTTATGTGAAAGAATATACTTATCTTGGAATTGTGGGAGAGCAGAATGCTCAGGGATTTTACAGAATTGAGCAGAGAAATAAATTCTCTGTGGGGGAAGAAATTGAAGTAATGAAGCCAAATGGGGATAATATCCTTGTTACTGTAAAAGCAATACAGGACGAAGATGGAAACCCAATGGAATCAGCACCTCATCCAAAGCAGGTGTTGTATATTGACCTAGGTCAAAGCTTAGAAAAGTTTGATATCTTACGCAGACAGGAGAAGGAGGAATAGTAGGATGAGTAAGGAGAAGTATGTAGCTTATGTGGGAACTTATACGCATGGAAACAGTGTTGGGATTCATATCTATGATGTAGATGTGGAAAAAGGGAAGATGGAAGAAAGAAAGGTAGTACCAATTAACAATCCATCCCATTTGACAGTATCGGCAGATGGAAAGTTTTTATATTCGATTGCGGACGAAGGTGTAGCATCATTTAAGATTTTACCGGATGGAGATTTAGAACCAATTAACGATAAATGGATTGGCGGTATGCGTGGATGTTATGTAGAGGTAGATAAAGAAAATCGTTATCTATTTGTTGGTGGTTATCACGATGGTCGTGTTACAATGATGAATCTTGAGGAAGACGGAAGCATCGGTGAGATTGCAGACGGTATCTTCCATACCGGAATGGGAAGAAGCATAGCAGAGCGCAATTATAGTCCTCATGTAAATTGTGTAAAGCTTACCCCCGATGAAAAGTATTTGTGTGCCGTAGATGGCGGTTTAGATCAGGTGAAGATTTACAAGATTGACAGTCAGAGTGGAAAAATGAAAATAGCGGATATTTTACGTGAACATATGGACTCTGCTCCAAGAATGATTCGTTTTGCAAAAGATGGAAAGTTTGCTTATGTATTATGTGAAGAAAGCAATGCAGTAGATGTATATCGTTATGAATGTACAGAGGCTGGCCCTCAGTTTGAAGAGATTCAGTCAATTCCTACGGTAGATGCGAAGGAAAAGGCAAATTGTGGAGCATCAGATATTGAAATAACAGAAGATGGAAAGTATTTGTTCTGCTCTAATGCAGGAGTAAATACAGTTATTATTTACAGTATTGATGAAAAGACAGGAATGTTAGAAGAGGTCTGTGATTCTATGATTAGTGGAAGTTATCCGAAGACGATTGCGGTGTTGCCGGATAACAAGCATTTTGTAAGTCTAAATCATGATACCAATACGATTACAACTTTTGGGGTAGATTATAAGAAGAAATGCTTTTTGATGTCAGAAAAGCCGATTTCTATTGATCAGCCGAATTGTATTCGTGTTCATAAATTAGGGTAAAATTATTAGAGAAAATAAAAATCATAAAGAGCTATGAACATTACAGAAGACAACAAGAGTGTACATGATGGTGGGGTGTTCATAGCTTTTTTTGAAGGAAGGGAGCATAAATTTGTTATGTCGCGACAGAAAATAATAAATAAAATTCATGAACAGGAAAATGATATTGAGTTTTATTACGCAGAGATAAATAAATGCGAGAAAAAAATTGAAGAATTAGAAATGTTAAGAGGCAAATACACATCTTTTCAATCAAATTTTTTCGAAAGTATTCAAAGGAGAAAGGCAAGATTAGAAAACATTACATTCTGAATCTGCCAAGATTGCAAATAGATATTATAGTGGAATGAGTCAGCTTTTACAGGGAATAGATTTAGGAAACGCATATGATGGACTTGACAGAGCTAAAACTGCTATATGGAATAAAATACTAGAGCTAGATAATTATATTGAAACGAACAAGGGGAAAATTGTTTCCGCTAATAACAGAATTTGTTCTTTAAGAGAAGAACTAAGAAAATTAGATAGAGAGGAACACAGAAATGTGAGGGGGTAATAGGATGGGATATAAGAAGATTGCAATTGATGATAATTATATTGTTGAAATGTCAAAATATTTTGATGGGATGTCAGAAGAACTAGAGAAAATGTATGGAGCCTATCTTGGTATAATGAGGGAAATTATTGAAGATGGTATATGTTCAGGAAGAACTTCATTAGCAATTGGGGCATTTATTGGGTGTGCCGAGAAAATGCAGCAAGCATTTCAGGAAACTGGTGAATTAGCGAAGAATGCATCTTTGGAATATTTAGACCAAATCGATGAAAAAGATAATTTTTTGTTTTAGATGGAAAGGGGTATGGTATGGCAGAGATAAATGTAAATATTAAAAAAATGGAGAGTTACATTTCTAGCATTAATTTAATGAAATCATGTTGGAGTAAAAAAGCAAGACCTTCTGCGGAGGGAGCAGGAAGAACTGTTGAAGAAATGGAATTATTGGCGGGTGCTTATGAAGAACTATATGATTCTATGATTGTACTTGTAGAAAATACAGTAAGTTATTTTGAAAATGTTATTAATTCATTTCAGCAGACAGATAATAAAAATTCTACTATGGTGGAGAGGTTACAGTAAAGGGGAAGGGAATCTATGAGAGAATTTTCAGATGAAGCAAGAGATAAATTATATGCTATTATTGATGATATAAATGACAAGCAGTGGTGTGGATTTACAGATTGGATGGGCGATAGATGGAGTACATTCCAAGAATGGATAGGAGTACTTGGAATAGAAGAGTATGGTAGTAATGTAGATAAATATCATGGGATTATTGTAGATAAAAATAACACATCAAAAAGTGAGATAGATAAAATATACACGGACGTTGAAAATGTTGATATATCTTACAAAACTACATTTGAGCAATTGGTAGAAACTGTAAATGGACAGAAAGTATTTATTGACAGTTTAGCAGAAGCAATTAATCCATCAAAAGGTATTGCTTCTGCTAATGTGGCATTAATAAATTTATCTAATTTAGCTGAAGAACCTAACCTCAATTTGATTTATAGTTACGTTGAACGGATTCGAAATGGAAATGGGGACGGAGATTATGACTATGATTACATACGAGAAATCATGGAGATGGACCCGGATGAGGTTTCGGATTATATGTATGCAGCACTAATTATTGTATTTAAGGAAATGGATGATGAACAGAAAGCAAAATTTGTAGAAAATTCTTATTTTTGTACAGAGGAGTTTTGGGCTGATCCAAGTGGAAATGGTACAGGAACATTTGAATATCGGATTAGTGATGTGTTTCAGCAAATGGTAGGATGGTATGGTAGTGCTTTGGAAGCAAATATTACATCAAACATTTTATATGATAAAAGCAATCCTAATTATGAAATTGCGATAGAAAATTTATTAGCCTATAATACATTGTGTGTTTTTGCTATAGATTATCAATCTATATATGTGCCAGGTATGAATGCGATATTCAATTCTGATAATATAACAGATTTGGATATTAAGATTGAGACAGTACAAACAGATCCAGTAAGAACGGATTATAAAATAACAGTTGGTGGTTCGAACAGTCCATATAGTGAGATGGCAATACCGATGTCTAGTACAGGAGAAACAGTTGTAAACGTTTACGAATATCGTTCTAATTTGGAACGTTTACTTGATGAAAGCGTTATCAGAACATTAGAAACAATGAAAAGTGATATAGGTGAGAATATTGCTTCAAGTGCATTTGATGGTGTGACTGGTGTAGTTTTAGGATTTGTTGATATTGGAAAAACTGGAGGAACTGCGTTGACAATTTCACAGGGATTTATGGATGGAATTCAATCGTATGTGGAAGTAGTAAAAATGAATTCTAAAGTTGAAGGAATGCAAGAAACGCTTTCAATTGGAAATATTCTATCTGTAATAGGTGCGGGTGGAACTATGTATATGGATTCAGAAGGAAATTACCAGATAACATCGTTAATGATTGATCCAGAAATATTGAGAAGTAATCTGAATGCATATAATCAGAAACATGAAAATTTTGAAATTTCTTATGAAGAGCTTTATAAAGCATTTGAAAATAAAAATTTTGAAATTTTAGGAGATGACTTTAATGCATTTGTAGAATGGTGTGGAGATGAAGCAAGTGCGGCCAAAAATTACAATTAATTGTTTGAGGAGAATTTGATATATGAAAATTATAAGGAAAATGAGGATTGTATTAATAATAATTGTTGGGATGATTTTGTTATTAGGCGGGGGATATATTTATAATAATTGTAAGCAAGAAAGAGAGACAGAAAGTGAGGAGAAGAGAAAAATAGAGTATATTAAATGCCTAAAAAAACTCGGAGTATATAGTGAAGATGGAAGTAATTTAGGTATTGATAATGTGTTATTTCAAGCAAAAGAAGTAAATGGAATGTATGTACGAGAAGGACATTTGCAAGTATGGTTAAGAACACTGTATTTGATAAAGGATGTTGATCTGACAATAGACGATATATATAGTTTGTATGAGCAAGAAAATCAAGAGATTCAAAAGAAATTTGATCTTCTTATGGAATATTTTTATGATGGGGCCTCAGAGTATGTTGGAGATTATATTAAAGAGATTAACAATGCTTATAATGCTTATTTAGAGATGAATGGCGAAAAATATAATGCTAAAGAAAGTAATCAATTAACTATTGAGGATTGTATAAGCTTAGAGGGGTGGATATTAGAAAATCCAGATTCAGGAAAGTATCCAAGTTTATTAAAATGGTATGAACTGAGAGAGGAACAATAATGCAGTATGTTGCGATATAATATAGTTGTAGCATTTTAAACGAATAAGATATTATAGTGGCTCAGTTGTCAAGATAAAAATCTAAGATTTTTGCCTTGGCAACTGAGCCACTATATAAAGAGAAAAATAAGGAGAGTATATTTGCATGAAATCGAAAAATAAGTCAAGATATTTTATACAAATAATTTTGGGAATGATTGTAATTTTAATATTAGTAGGATGCATTTACCCAAAATACAAAAATTATAGAGAAAAAAAAGAACAAGAAGAGCAGATAGAAAGAGAGGAGGAGAGGAAACAGGAGTATATTAATTTATTAAAAAAGTTTGGTGTATATACGAAATCGGGAAGACATTCAGGAGTATATATTTTGGATAAAGCTCAAAAAGTAGATGATTACTATATTCGCGAAGGGTATTTAAAAGTATTTTTAAGAACAATGTATTTGGTTGGGTATTCGGAAGATGAAGTTACAGTAGAGGAAATTTATAGTTTATATGAGAAAGAAAGTCCTGAAATACGCGAAAAGTTTGAATGTTTGAAAAAATATTATAAAGAGGGAGGAACAGAGTGTACACAGGATTATATAGATGAAATAAATGCGGCATATGATACTTATTTTGAAAAATACGGTGAGAAGTATAATGGGAAAGAAAGCTATGAATTGACAGCTGAGGATTATATAGGATTGGAAAAATGGATATTGGAAAATTCAGATGCAGAGAAATATCCCAATATTTTAAGGTGGCATGAGTCAAAGAAAGAAAATTAGAAAAATAAGGAGAGCGCAAATAAATGAAGCGTAAAAAATGGATACTAATAGCATTACTGATAATTATTGGAATTACTAGTACAATATTATATACTCATTACAAAATAGAGAAAAAAAATATAGAAAAGAATACAGTTAGACTACCAGAAGGAACTGGAATAGACTTGGATGAAGCATGTGTAGGATGGATGGAGGTAGCATATACAGAAGAGCGGTTAGAAAAGAAGTATCTTGAAAAAGTTCAGACCATCTGTATCAAAAGTCTAGATGAAAGTAATTATAAAGAAATTGCAGAATTAATAAAAAAGATGGATAATTTAAAAGTAATTGAATTGGAATTTTGTGAGGAATATACTATAGATATGGAATATATTTCGGAATTGGGGCTGGAAAAGAGAAAGATAAGTGTAAATATTCTAGGGTATGATGGCAGAAGTCTTCAGAATCTTGCTAATATAAAAGAAATAGAACAGTTAGATATATATGTAGATGGGAACAGTACGATTGCTTGTAATTACTTGGCGAATGTGAAAAAATTGCGTGTGACACGAGGAAAAATCACGGAAGAAAGTGGCATTGATACAATGAAAAGTCTGGAGTGGATATATTTGGCAGAGACTACAATTGAAGGATTCGGAGATTGTTTTGGATTGAATCTTATTACCAAAATCAGTATGTTTTCTGTGGAAGGAGAAGATTTTATAGGAATTGCTAATATACCAAATGAGTTTGAACTTTATATGGAGGGCGGCAATATTAGCCAGATGGCTTGGGAGAGTCTGGAAATGGCTAAAATAAAGGAATTATCTATAAATAGTATGAAGTTAGAAAGTTTTGAATTTGCCAAGAAAATCGAATGCCTAAAGAGTTTGATTTATAAATATGGAAGGGAGTATGTAGATATTTCTGCATTACAACAGTTGGAAAAAATTTGTCTTTCTTCCAAAACGATAGGTCAGCAAGAGGCAGATATGCTGAGTCAATTATCAAATATAAAAAGTATATCATTGGAGGGAGAGTGTGAGATTCAGGATTACAGTGGATTACAGAAATTGCCATATCTAGAAGAATTTTATATCAATGAGGAAAAAGTGAATATTAATTCTAAGTAAGAGTTAGAAGCAAAAAAGAAACGGGAATGCACATTAAGTATAGCCATTCCCGTTTAGTCTTATTTAATACAATTTCTCCAACGATTCTATCTTACTTCCCATATTGCAGAGTAATGCATCTACAATGGTCAATGCTGCCATAGCTTCTACGACAACCACAGCTCGGGGGACGATAATTGGGTCGTGTCTGCCATGAATGGAAATATCAATTTCTTCCCCGGATTTATTTACGGTTTTCTGTGTAGCGGCAATGGAAGGAGTAGGCTTTATAGCTGCCCGGAAAATTACAGGAGCTCCATTGCTCATTCCCCCAAGGATTCCACCGGCATGGTTGGTGGCAGTAGCAACCTTTCCATCCTGCATACAAAATGCATCATTATTTTCCAGTCCGGTAGAAGCAGCAACAGCAAAACCATCTCCGATTTCAAAGCCTTTGACTGCACCAATAGAGAAAATAGCTTTTGCAAGGTTTGCATCTAGTTTTTCAAAAACAGGATCACCTAGTCCGGCAGGAACTCCGGTAATGATACATTCAATGATACCTCCGGCAGAATTGTGCTGTATCATACATTCCTCTAAAAAGTTCTGTGCTTTTTCAGAAGCCTCTGATTCTGGCATATAGAGTGGATTAGAGAGAATCATTTGCTGAGTTGCCTTAATATTATTAAGCAATTCGTTCGCAGTCTTAGAAATCGATACCGGTCCGATAGAGCGTGAGTAGGTAATAAAGGAAATACCAAGCTGTTCTAAAATCTTAGCAGCAACAGCTCCGGCAGCTACACGTCCAATGGTTTCACGCCCGGAAGAACGTCCGCCACCGCGGTAATCTCGAAAACCGTACTTCATATCAAAGGTATAGTCTGCATGTCCCGGACGATAATAGGTAGCAATATCTCCATAATCCTTAGAACGCTGATTTTCATTAAAGACTACAAGACTGATAGGGGTACCGGTTGTTTTTCCTTCAAATACTCCGGAAAGAATCTGTACCGCGTCATCCTCTTTTCTTGGAGTAGAAAATCTGGACTGTCCCGGTTTTCTGCGATTTAAAAATTTTTGTATATCGTCTTCACAAAGAGAAAGTCCGGCAGGGCATCCGTCGATGACAACACCGATGCCTTTCCCGTGGGATTCTCCCCATGTGGTGATTTTAAATTGTGTTCCAAATGTTGAACCTGCCATAGAAACCTCCTGTATAATTGGATTCATAAAAATACATACTTATCTCATTATAATAAACATGGAGGAAAAAGAAAAGTATTTTGTTGAGAAACGGGGAGAATTTTGATATAATCAGTTGCAGTGAGTAATAAATTGTGAGAAAGGAACCAATATGTATAAATTATTAAAACAGGAAGGAAGAGCAAAGCGCGGTGAATTTCATACAGTGCATGGTGTGATTCAGACTCCGGTATTTATGAATGTGGGAACCGTAGCGGCTATAAAGGGAGCAGTATCCACGCAGGATTTGCAACAGATAAAGACGCAGGTAGAATTATCAAATACCTATCATCTTCATGTAAGACCGGGAGATGAGAAAATCAAGGCAATGGGTGGTCTCCATAAGTTCATGGTATGGGACAAGCCTATTTTAACGGATTCCGGCGGATTTCAGGTATTTTCCTTGGCAGGACTTCGAAAAATTAAGGAAGAAGGCGTGTATTTTAATTCTCATATTGATGGACGTAAGATATTTATGGGACCGGAAGAAAGTATGCAGATTCAGTCCAATCTTGCATCTACCATAGCAATGGCGTTTGATGAATGTCCATCCAGTGTGGCAGAGCGTTCTTATGTAGAGGCATCTGTAGCACGGACCACACGTTGGCTGGAACGATGCAAAAAAGAGATGGCAAGATTGAATAGTCTGGAAGACACAATTAATAAGAAACAGATGCTGTTTGGTATCAATCAAGGAGCTATTTTTGATGATATTCGTATTGATCATGCAAAGCGTATTTCTGAATTGGATTTAGATGGATATGCATTAGGTGGATTAGCAGTAGGAGAATCCCATGAAGAAATGTATCATGTTTTGGATGTAACGGTTCCTTATTTGCCGGTAGATAAGCCGACTTATCTCATGGGAGTTGGTACACCGGCGAATATTTTAGAGGCGGTAGAACGTGGAGTGGATTTCTTCGATTGCGTATATCCAAGCAGAAATGGACGTCATGGTCATGTGTATACCAATCATGGAAAGTTGAATCTGTTCAATCAGAAGTATGAGTTGGACACAAGACCGATTGAAGAAGGATGCCAGTGTCCTACATGTCAGCATTACAGCAGAGCATATATCCGTCATTTGCTAAAGGCAAAAGAAATGCTTGGAATGCGTTTATGTGTGCTTCATAATCTGTATTTTTATAATAATATGATGGAAGAAATACGAGATGCATTGGATGAAGGAAGATTCCATTCCTATAAAGAAGAGAAACTTTACCAGATGAAACAGGGCGAAAATATAAAATAAGTATAAAATATTAGAAAATGACTTGCCCTAATATTACATTTTGTGTAAAATGAAATAAGTTTATGATAGATACAGGAGGAAGAAAAATGTCTATTTTAGCAACAGCAAGTAGTACAGCAGGTATTGGAATGTCCATTTTATGGATTGTAATTATGTTTGTGGCATTGTATTTTATGATGATTCGTCCACAGCAGAAGGAAACAAAGAAAAAGAATGCTATGTTAGCGGATTTGGCAGTAGGTGATACTGTATTGACTACCAGTGGATTTTATGGAATGGTGATTGATATCAATGATGATACAGTTATTGTAGAATTTGGTAACAACAAGAATTGCCGTATTCCAATGCAGAAGGCAGCAATCTCCATGGTTGAGAAGCCGGAAGATGCAACTGAATAAGAAGTGAAATTTAGAGAGTCCGCAAAATGCGGACTCTTTTTATATAGGAAATTGCGTTAATTGCGTTGCAATCCCCAATCTTGCATCTGAATATGAAAAGTGATAGGATAAAAGTGTCAAATACATAAGAGAAGGTAGAGCTATGAAGAAGAAAAGTATACGATTTTCATTGAATCGGCTGGTGATATTATCGATAGTATCTCTTGGAATTGTGATACTTACAGTATCCATTCCAATTATTTATAGAGCAATTGTTTCTGAGACAGAAGAGGGACTTAAGAATTTGGCACATGCGTTGTTAGAACAGTGTAATGTCACCGGCGAAGGAGATTATAGTATAGAAGGAGATGTATTGTGTAAGGGTGGAGTTGCTTTCGGAGAAGATAATTGTATTGTAGATAATGTAAAAGAAGTTTCCGGAATAGATGCAACTATTTTCTGGGAAGATACCAGAATGCTTACCACAATACGGTCAGAGGATGGAGAGAGGGCGCTTGGTACTAAGGCAACAGAAGGAGTTGCAGAGAAGGTATTGAAAGGGGAAGAGTACTTTTCTTCTTATGCCTGGGTGAATGATGCGTATTATTATGGATATTATGTTCCGTTGAAAAATACAGATGATACAGTAATAGGTATGGTATTTGTAGGAAAGAGCAGAGAGAGAGTCTTTGATACAATTTTTCATGTGGTCTGCACTGTAATTTTGGGAGTTTTTATTGTAACAATAGCGACGGTAGCAATTACACTTCGTTATACCAAGGGAATGGTGAATTCCTTAAGTAAAACCAGAGAATTTTTAGAAAAAGTGGCTCGGGGCGATTTGGAATGTCAAATAGATTCAGCGCTTTTGAAGCGACAGGATGAAATTGGAGAAATGGGGAAATTTGCTCAGATGTTGCAAAATTCTATTGTGAGTCTGATTGGAACAGATCCCTTGACCGGTTTATATAACAGGCGTAGTTGTAATGAGGTGTTGGAAACGGCAATACGCGAGTACAGGGAGTATGGAAAGCAGTTTTCAGTAGTTATTGGCGATATTGATAATTTTAAAAATCTCAATGATACTTATGGACATTTGACAGGAGATCAGGTGTTAATAGAGGTTTCTCGCATTTTGCAAAAACATATGAAAGGAAAGGGAAGTGCGTTCCGTTGGGGAGGCGAGGAATTTTTATTAGTCTATAAGGAAGAAAATGCGGTAGGCATGTTAGAAGAATTGTTAGAAGAGATACGGGGGACTTCTATTCATTACGAAGAGCAGATGATACAGGTAACAATGTCCTTTGGTGTTAGTGTGTGCCAAGGAGAGGATACAGCAGAAATACTGATTAAGCAGGCAGATGACAGATTATATTATGGAAAGACACATGGTAAGAATCAGGTAGTATTTCAAGATAAAGAATAAGATGATATAGAAAATTCCTGTGGGAAAAGAGTCTTTTTCCACAGGAATTTTTGGTTTAGGAATTTTTTTCCTTTTCAGCAGTCAACATATCAATTTCTACATCATTAGGCTGCGTCAGTGTACTGTGTGGAAGAAAATCATAGGTATCCAAATAAGAATCTAACTCTGCGCTGGTTTGGGGAGGGCTAGGAACAACTCCGGTACAATCGGTAACAGAAGATGCTTTGGTATAGTCATAATTCCGGGGGGATTCCGGTACAGGGTGTTTTGGTGAGATATTATCTTTTTCATTCATATAAAATAACCTCTTTTTTTGTTAGAATCAATTTGAAATGTACGAGAATAGTATGGATGGAAGGTTTGACTTTTATGCTATGAATCGTTATAATTATGAGAAATGTGTAATAAAAGACAGGAAAGAATAATGAAGGTAGATAGAAAAGAAACACTGCGTTATCTGGGATATCGGGGCAGTCAGCTGGATGAGCAGACAGAGAAAATGATAGAGGAAGTAACAGCGGAACTAGAGCGAGACAGCCTTCCTAAGAGCGTGTATCGCGAATATGATTGCAAAGTAGTTGAAAATCAGGTGAGAATAGGGCAATATACAGTAGTCAGCAATCACCTTGCTAAGAATCTTCAGGGTTGTGAAAGAGCAGTTATTTTAGCAGCAACCATTGGACGAGCAGCCGATTTGATGATTAAAAAATATTCTGTCGTTAATATGGCAAAGGCTACGGTAGTTCAGGCAGCAGGGGCTTCTGCGATAGAAAATTATGTAGATGAAGTAGAGGATGAGATACGAAAAAGTGCAGAAAGTCGTGGATTGTATTTGCGCCCACGATTTAGTCCGGGATACGGAGATTTTCCTTTGGAATGTCAGAAAGATATATTTCAGATGTTGGAATGTAGCAAGCGAATTGGAATTACATTGACAGAAGGGAATCTTATGATGCCCACCAAATCAGTAACAGCAGTGATAGGTCTTACCACAGAAAAGTATCAGTCCTGCCATCAAAAAAATTGTAGTAGATGTGAGAAGACCGATTGTGAGTTTAGGGAGGAATAGAGGAAGCATATGGAATTGAAAGAACGTTTAGGAAAAGAAATTTTATTTTTTGATGGAGCAATGGGAACCATGCTTCAGGCACGAGGATTACAAACAGGAGAGATACCGGAACTTTGGAATATGACTCATGAGGAGGTAATATTAGATGTGCATAAGCAATATTTGGAGGCTGGATGTGATATTGTAAAGGCAAATACCTTTGGCATTAATCCGTTTAAAATGGAAGGCACCGGGTTTACTTGTGAGGAACTGACGAAAAAAGGAATTGAATTGGTAAAAAGAGCAATTCAGGAAACCGGTAAAAAGGCATATACGGCATTGGATATTGGCTCTCTGGGAAAGCTGTTAGAACCATTAGGAGATTTGCCTTTTGAAGAGGCATATGAAGCATTTAAGCCGGTATGTATTGCCGGCGAACAGGCAGGCGCCGATCTGTGTCTTATTGAGACGATGAATGATACTTACGAGATTAAGGCAGCAGTGTTGGCAGCAAAGGAAAATACAAATCTACCTATCGTTGTTACTATGGTATTTGATGAAGGTGGGAAACTTTTGACCGGAGCAGATATGGAAGCCGCTGTGGCCATGTTAGAGGGACTTCGTGTAGATGCCATAGGTCTGAACTGTGGATTTGGTCCTGATGTTATGAAGGAATTTCTTCCAAAGTTACGGGAAGTATGTTCTCTTCCAATTGTGGTAAATCCCAATGCAGGACTTCCGGTAGTGGTAGATGGAAAGACTTGTTTCCATGTAGGACCAGAGGAATTTGCAAGTATTATGACTGAAATTGCAGATGAGGGAATTTCTGTGATGGGTGGATGTTGTGGAACCACACCGGCACATATTAAGGCACTGGTAGAAAAATGTAAGGGAAAGAAACCATTAGAGATTACAGATAAGGGACGTTCTGTAGTATCATCCTATACCCATGCAGTTGTATTAGATAGCAGACCAAAGATTATTGGCGAGCGTATTAACCCAACCGGAAAGTCTAGATTAAAACAAGCGTTGCGGGAAAATGATTTAGAATACATTTATAAAGAGGCACTGGCACAGCAGGATATGGGAGCACATATTTTGGATGTTAATGTGGGATTGCCGGAAATCGATGAGGTAGCTATGATGAAGTCAGTATTGACAGGACTTCAGGGAATTACAGATTTGCCGTTGCAGATAGACACCTCAGATATGGAGGCTATGGAACAGGGAATGCGCCTGTATAATGGAAAACCACTTATTAACTCAGTCAACGGAAAACAGGAGTCTATGGATGCAGTTTTCCCATTGGTGGCAAAGTATGGCGGAATGGTAGTATGTCTTACTCTGGATGAGAACGGAATTCCGGAGACTGCTGAGGGAAGAATTGAGATTGCAAAGCGCATCATTGCGGAAGCAGAGCGCTATGGTATCCAGAAAAAGGATTTGTTGATGGATACCTTGTGTATGACCATTAGTACCGGACAGGAGAATGCCAAGATAACGTTAGATGCTTTGGACTATGTGCGGAATACTTTGGGAGTGCATACGACACTTGGAGTATCTAATGTATCCTTTGGATTGCCGCAGCGTGAATTGGTAAATACAGCATTTTATACCATTGCATTATCCCGTGGATTAAGTGCCGGAATTATCAATCCAAACAGTGAGAAAATGATGGCAGCATATCATTCCTATTGTGCATTGAATGGCAGTGATACTCAGTGTACGGATTATATCAATATTTATTCACAGCAGGCAGATGCACCCAAAAAGGCAGCAGATAAAAAGGAAGTAACTCTTTACGATGCGGTAGTAAGAGGTTTGATTGACAGTGCATATCAGGCGGCAAAGAAGGAATTAGAAACCAGAGAACCTTTGGCAGTGATTGATGAAGAGCTGATACCTGCATTAGACAAAGTGGGTCAGGGATTTGAGAAAAAGACTGTATTCCTGCCACAGTTATTAATGAGTGCTGATGCAGCAAAGGCAGGATTTGATGCAATCAAAGAATTTTTACAGGCAAAGGGAGATGCTTCGGCTTCTAAGGGAACTATTGTTATTGCTACTGTAAAAGGTGATATTCATGATATTGGAAAAAATATTGTAAAGGTATTACTGGAAAATTATGGATTTAATGTGATAGACCTAGGTAAGGATGTTCCACCGGAAACAGTAGTAGAAGCTGTAAAAGAAAACAATGTAAAGCTGGTGGGATTAAGTGCGTTGATGACTACCACGGTAGTGAATATGGAAACGACCATAAAGATGTTAAAGGAAGAAGTGCCGGAGTGTAAGGTAATGGTAGGAGGGGCTGTTCTGACTCAGACTTATGCAGATATGATAGGCGCAGACTTCTATTCTAAGGATGCTATGGGCTCTGTACGATATGCAAATGAATTATTTGAGGCATAATCTTTACAGTATCTTAACTTGTGTCTGATGATTGAGTCAGATATAATAAAAACAGAAAAAGGGAGTAGCTGGAGCCAAAGGCTTGTGTTTTATCGTCAATACGATTCGAGGAATCCGGTAAACAACGTAAGCAGCGAGACTTTTTTGTGACAAAAAACATGTTACAAAAAAGCCTCGCTGCTTTTTTGTGCATAATTATGAAGGAGGAACAGAATGAAAGAAAAAAGAAAAGGGCTTTCTACGTTGGAGGCTCAAGAAAGGCTAAAGGAATATGGTTATAATGAGTTGGCGGAAAAGAAAAAACAAAGTGTCGTGGTAATTTTTTTGTTACAGTTCAAAGATTTTTTGGTAGGACTTTTGATTGTAGCATCTATTATTTCTTTGATGTTAGGAGATTTAGAAAGTGCATTGGTAATATTGTCGGTAATTATTATGAATGCTGTTTTGGGAACGGTGCAGCAGAAAAAGGCAGAGCAGTCTCTGGAAGGCTTAAAAAAACTTACAAGTCCTTGTGTAAAAGCAATGCGAGATGAAACGGTAACTGTAATAAAAGGAAGAGAACTGGTACCGGGAGATATTGTTTTATTTGAGGCAGGGGATGCATTGTGTGCCGATGGAATTTTGATAGAAGCAGAGGCAGTTACAGTAAATGAAAGTGCCCTTACCGGAGAAAGTATTGGTGTGGAAAAAAGTGCGAAGGACGTAGAAAAATCTATGGTTTACTCTGGATGTATTGTAAATACAGGAAGAGGAAAATATGAGGTAATCCGAACCGGAATGGATACAGAGGTGGGGAAAATTGCTAATCTGGTTCAAACAGCAGAAGAGAAGAAAACACCTTTGCAGATAAGTCTGGACGATTTTGGGAAAAAACTTTCCTTTGTTATAATGGGAATTTGTGCGTTGGTCTTTGGTGTCAGTGCATGGCAGGGGGAAAACTTACCGGATGCATTTTTATTTGCCGTAGCTCTTGCCGTAGCAGCGATTCCGGAGGCGTTAAGTTCTATTGTTACGATTGTACTGGCATTTTGCACTAGAAAGATGGCAAAAGAGAATGCCATTGTGCGTAAATTGGCATCTGTAGAAAGTCTGGGGAGTGTATCGGTGATTTGTACGGATAAGACCGGAACATTAACACAGAATAGGATGACAGTAACCGGAAGATTTACATTTGACTGCCAAGAGAAGGAAACTCTGATGTACGCAGGCATCCTTTGTAATGATGCGGTAATAGAAGGAGAAAAACAGATAGGAGACCCTACGGAGACCGCTTTGTTAAGCTTTGCAGAGAAAAAAGAGGCAGGAAGTGTGGAACAGGTGCGAAAGCAATTTGCAAGAATATCATCTATTCCCTTTGATTCTGAACGAAAATTGATGACTGTATTGTGCAGTCAGGAAGGCGCAGAGGACTTTACGATTACGAAAGGTGCGGCAGATGTACTGTTGAGTCGTTTGACCTTGGTATTGGAAAAGGGAGAAGTAAGAAGCATAACGCAGCATGATATAGAAAAGATTCAGGAAACCAATCAGGGATTTTCTGAAAAAGGACTTCGTGTACTTGCCTTTGCAGCGCGAAAAGCGAAGGATGGAAAAATGCAGGAGGAAAATTTATGCTTCTTAGGAATAATGGCTATGGCAGATCCACCAAGAGAGGAATCAAAAGAGGCAGTAACTCTTTGTACACAGGCAGGCATCAAAACAGTTATGATTACCGGAGATCATCCGCAGACTGCAGCAGCCATTGCAAAAGAAATTGGAATTTTGCGTGATGGAGATCCACAAGGGGTAATGACAGGAACAGAACTCGAGAAAATCAGTGATGAGGAGCTGATGGAAAAGGTAAAGACCACCAGGGTATATGCCAGAGTTTCCCCGGAACATAAGATTCGCATTGTACGGGCGTGGCAAAAGCTTGGCATGATTACGTCAATGACCGGAGACGGTGTCAATGATGCACCGGCATTAAAAAAGGCAGACGTGGGAGTAGCCATGGGAAAATCCGGTACAGAGGCAGCGAAGGAAGCTTCCGATATGATTTTAGCAGATGATAACTTCGCAACAATCGTAAAGGCAGTAGAGAGCGGAAGAAATATTTATGAAAATATCAAAAAGTCTATTGGATTTCTTTTGTCAGGAAATATGGCAGGAATTCTCAGCGTGCTTGCTGCCTGTCTGGCAGGAATGTCGCTTCCGTTTGCACCGGTACATTTATTGTTTATTAATTTATTAACAGACTCGTTACCAGCGGTAGCTCTTGGAATGGAACCTCATTCCAGAGAGGTAATGAAGGAGAAACCAAGACCTGCTAAGGAAGGAATTATGACAAAGGCTTTTATGAGAAATATTCTGATAGAAGGAACTGTCATTGCGGTGAATACTATGGCAGCGTTTATCATAGGAGGAGCTAGTGTCTATGCTTTTGGTGTGCTCTGTCTTTCCAGACTTTTGCATGGATATACCTGCAAAGGAAAACAGCCGGTATTAGGCAGTGGAAAGATGTGGAATAATACCTATATGAATGGAGCATTTATGATTGGATTTGTATTGCTGAATCTGGTGCTTCTGATTCCGGTTTTTGAAAGTCTCTTTCAGACTACAGGAATTACTGGTGTTGGAATCCTGATGATTTATGGATTCAGTTTGTTAAGTTTTTTTGAAAATCAGTTGATTCGATGGATAAGAGAAAAGTTACATAGGAAGTCTTAAAAACGAACTCTCTAGTCCCTTCTGAATATATTAATAGTGATAGAACAGAAGGGATGGAGAGGATATGAATATCGAATATATTATTTGTGGATGTATTGCACTGGTGATTTTGTTGATGGTTATTATTTGTTGTCTTCGATACCATCGTCACAAAAAGGCAAAACACAGTGTAAAGTGTAGAAGTGATGAGGAAAAATTAAGAGATATCAATGATGCATTAAAAGGATTTGGATTTGCCTATGATTTACAAAAGGACATTTTTTATTCCTTAGAGAATGCATGGCAAAGAAAAATGGGATACGGGAAAATATATGATGAAATGGCTCCGTCTATGAATATGGTGATTGATTGTGAGCCAATTTATTTTGAATACGATAACCGTTTGTTTTTGATTGAACTGTGGAAAGGGCAGTATGGTATTACCACAGGTGCAGAGGTTGGAATTTATACAGCGGAACTTTCAGAGAAAGAGCCGGAACAGGTCTTTTATCATGCTGCATCGGAGAAAGACCAACTGCTTATGAATATTACTTTGTGGAAAAACGGAAAGAAATTGTTTCGGCAGGGAAAAGTTCATTGGTGGCTTACAGGATTTCGATTAGGCGAGTTTTCTTACCCGGGGGAATTAATGTTGGAAGTATCTATAAGTTTTACAGATTCAGATATGCTGGATGCCTTTGTGCGAGGATGCTACCGTGCAGGATATTTGCCGGATAATCTTCATATCTGGTGCAATCGTGTGGAATTTCGATTTGCAGTACCAAAGACGAAACAGCCGTCCAAGCGAAAATGCCGTAAAAAGCTGGCACAATGGCAGAACCGCTATGATTGCAGGTTATATTGTAGAGTAACCAGATGTTTTGAACGAACTATAGATAAATTGGATTATCTGATGCAGGCATACCCCGGAATTTTTCGATTGATTTTGAAAATGGGAAGAATCGGGTCTGGCAGGAAATGAACAGAACTTGGGAAAAATTAGAGAAAGCTTATGAAAATGCCCCATGTCTTCCGATTCATTCTAACAGTCGATTTGTTTTTATGAGCGATTGTCATAGAGGGATTGGAAACTGGGGCGATAATTTTCAGCCTAATCAGAATTTGTTTTTTGCAGCATTGCAGTATTATTATCGTCGCAAGTTCACCTATATTGAACTGGGAGATGGCGATGAATTATGGGAAAATCGGAAAATAGGAGAAATTGTACGAACACATAGCAATCAGTTCTGGCTGATGTCAGAATTCTATCGGGAAAATCGTTTTTATATGATATATGGAAATCATGATAGGAAGAAGGAACAGGAAGAATTTATAGGAAAGATTTGTAATACTTATTATTGCGAAAGCGAAGGAATAGAACGCAATTTATTTCCGGGAATGAAGGTGCAAGAGGCGATTCGATTAAAGGATAATTGTGATGGACAGGAGATATTTTTGGTTCATGGACATCAGGGAGACTTCTGGAATGATACATTGTGGAAGGTAACTCGTTTTCTGGTGCGATATGTTTGGCGAAGATTGGAACTGGCGGGATGCAACGATCCTACCAGTACCGCAAAGAACTATCGAAAAAAAGAGAAAACAGAAAAGAAACTGGAATATTGGGCGAAAGAACATCAGAAAATTTTGATTGCAGGGCATACACATCGACCGGTATTTCCGAAACCTGGAGAAGGGTTTTATTTTAATGATGGAAGCTGTGTTCATCCAAGATGCATTACCGCGATAGAATTAGAAGGAGGAGAACTATCATTGGTAAAATGGAGTATGGAGGTACGAAAGGATAATCTTATATATATTGGAAGACAAGTGCTGGAGGGACCGGTGTCAATGAAGGAGTATCAATAATAGGGAAAACTTAAGAAATTTTAGAAGAAATAATAAGGTTTTCCTGCCATAATGATATCAGAACAAGGGTGACTCTATCAAAAGAGAGAAAAGCAGGGGGCGATATATGAGAATAAACAATGAGAATTTATCAGAGCAGTTCCTTTGTTTATATAAAATTGCGACCAAGCAAAGAATGGTGTATAATTGAAAAAGCAGTCATTCAAGAAAGAAAGGAAGGCAGCAGGGTTATGACATTACAGCAGTTAAAATATGCCATTACAGTGGCAGATAACCAGTCGATGAACGAAGCGGCTAAGGAATTGTTTATTTCACAGCCAAGTTTGTCTAATGCAATGAAAGAATTGGAAAAGGAAATTGGAATCAGTATTTTTACAAGAAGTAATAAAGGAATTACCATATCTTCAGACGGAGCAGAATTTTTGGGATATGCAAGACAGGTAGTGGAGCAGGCATCGTTGTTGGAAGAAAAATATTTAGGAAAAAGTCCGGCAAAAATAAAGTTTAGTGTTTCTACCCAACATTATTCTTTTGCAGTAAATGCCTTTGTAGATTTGATTTCTGCTTATGATGCAGAACATTATGATTTTATGTTGCGGGAAACAAGAACTTATGAGATTATTGAAGATGTAAAAAATCTTACGAGTGAAGTAGGAATTTTGTATTTGAATGAATTTAATCGCAAAGTGATTCTAAAAATGTTAAAGGAGAATAATCTGGAGTTTCAGGAGCTGTTTACAGCAGAACCACATGTGTTCGTGGGGAGAAATAATCCATTAGTTACGAAAAAGAAAATTACACTGGAGGATTTAGAAGACTATCCTTGTTTATCTTTTGAACAGGGAGATTACAATTCTTTTTATTTTGCAGAAGAAATACTAAGTACTCTGCCGCATAAGAAATCTATAAAGGTTAGCGATAGAGCAACATTGTTTAATCTGTTAATTGGATTAAACGGTTATACTCTTTGTAGTGGTGTTATCAGTGAGGAATTGAATGGAAAGGATATTATAGCGTTGCCATTGGACGTGGAAGGAGAACAGATGTGTATTGGGTATGTTACTCATAAAAATGCCACACTTAGTCGATTTGGTGAGATGTATATTGAAAAATTAAAAGCTGCTGTTGCAATGGAATAATATTGATATAGACAAAAACTATAACTAGATATAAAAATTATGATATTCCTTATTGCTATAGAGAATGATATAATGTTTGTTAATGAGAGAAACAGAGCAAAGGAGAAGAATATGAAAGTAGAAAATTTGTTTCGGGAAAAAAGACCGGTAATATCATTTGAAATATTTCCGCCAAAGCGTGATACGGAATTAAAAAATATAGATGGAACTTTAGAGATTTTGAGCAGATTGAATCCTGATTTTATTAGCGTAACTTTTGGAGCAGGAGGAAGTGCTACGAATAATAAAACAATAGCACTGGCGAAGAAGATTAAACAGGAGTACGGAATTACCCCTATCGTCCATTTAACATGTCTTAATTACAGTAAAAATGAGATGGATGAACTTTTAGCAGAGTTAAAGGAAAATGAGATAGAGAATGTTCTGGCATTACGTGGAGATCGCAATCCGGATATTGAACCAAAGAAGGAATTTCATTATGCAACTGATTTGGTGAAATATATCAAGGCACATGGAGATTTTGATGTATGTGGAGCCTGCTATCCGGAGGGCCATACAGAGGCAGAAAGTATTGTAGCAGATATTCAGCATTTAAAAGAGAAGGTGGATGCTGGTGCTACCCATTTAATCTCCCAGTTATTTTTTGATAACAATATATTTTATTCTTTTCAGGAAAAGACGAAGTTGGCAGGAATCAATGTTCCGATTGAAGCAGGAATTATGCCGGTAATCAATAAGGCGCAAATAGAGCGTATGGTAACTTTGTGTGGTGCGTCTTTACCGGAAAAATTTCAATGTATGATGAATAAGTATGAGAATGATAAAGATGCATTATTTGATGCGGGAATAGCTTATGCAGTAAATCAGATTGTGGATTTGCTGGCACATGATGTAGACGGAATACATATTTATACCATGAATAATACAAAAGTAGCAGAACGAATTTGTAAGGGAATTGAGAATTTGATATAAGCAATGATTATTGAGGGGACAAGAGTGGTGAAAGTATCAAAAAAAACAGCCTTGGGGCTGTTTTTTTGATGCGTAAAAATAAGGTAAAATTAAGGAAATGGATATTCTTTTTTTATAAAAATATAGTATAATGGAACAAATAAGCTATTTGTTACATCGGAGGAAGCATAATGAATATTATTATGATTGAGAGAGCAGAAGTTGTATGTGCTATCATTCTATTTACCTTACTTATATATAGTATAGTGTATTTTAAAAGAAATAATTCAGTACAATTTATCCGAATGTGTTGTTACGCATTGGGACATGTGATTTTTGATATAATTACGGTATATACTGTTAATTCGGTAAATGTAATACCTGCAACTTTAAATAAGGCATGTCATCTTTTGTTTATTTATTTTGCTATCTTGTTTTCATATGAATTGTTTGCATATACAATTGAACAGCGGATAGCAGAAAAGCAAGTGAGGATTATAAAGCGAATTGGTCAGGTAATTGTAGGTGGATACATAATAGTAGCCCCATTTTTAGAAATTGAATATGTGAAGGGAAACGGAACAAATTATAGCGCAGGGGCTTGCATAAGGGGTGGATACATAATTGCGTTTACATTTTCGATAGTAGCTGTAATGTTTTTGATTATCGGTGTTAAAAAGATAAGAAGCAGTACGCAATGTATTATGGCGGCAATGTCCGTTATTATGCTTGGATGCATGACGGTTCAGATTATTGTACCGGAAATACTATTTACTGGGGCTGCCTTAACTTTTGTAATCATGGGTATTTTCTTTACTTTGGAAAATCCGGCCAGAATGTTTATGGAAAAGGCATATACTGATATAGAGACAGGTGTAAGGAACAGAAACTGTTTTGATGAAGATATGGAATGTTATGGGAAGCGTTTGCAGAGCATCGGCAATGGACGAATGACAGTTGGTATTATTGTATGTGATTTAAATGGATTAAAATCTGTGAATGACAAGTCTGGGCATGCAGCGGGCGATAAATTGATACGTTCAGCAGCGCATGTGCTAAAAATGCAATTAAAGAATGCAAGAGATGTTTATCGTACAGGCGGAGATGAGTTTGTTGCAATTTACACGGAGTGTTCTGCGGAAATGATGGAAAAGGATATTGAAGCAGTGCGTATAGCTTGTGAAATGGATAATAAGCATAGAATCAGTATTGCTATTGGATATGCAATATCCAGTCCCAATACCACATTGGCTCAGACCTATCAGCAGGCAGATATCAAAATGTACGAAAATAAGTTAGACATGAAGTCAAAAGAAAAGGAAAAAGTGCTAGAGAGTGAATAGAAGAATAGGAAGGAAAATAGGTCGCCTATGGGTTCATGGGCGACCTATTTTTCGTGAATTTTGTTTCGTTAAATTTAATTTGCAACTTTCTTTTTGTCTTTGAAAACAACTTTTAACAGAATTGGTGTAATAATTGTGGTAATTACGACAGTAACAACAATAGGGGCATATAATTCATCGCTGATAAGTCCTAAAGATTCACCTTTATTTGCCACAATCAATGCAACTTCACCACGGGAAATCATGCCGACACCAATTTGTAACGATTCTTGAGTGGTATACCCCATAAATTTAGCGCCAAGTCCACAACCCACAATTTTTGTGAGAATTGCAACAATAACTAATAGTATCGTAAAGATAATAATGTCAGTAGTCATGGAACTAAGTACTACTTTAAGACCAATACTTGCAAAGAAAACAGGAGCAACTAACATATAGGATACCGTATCGAATTCGTGATAGATGAATTCGCGTTTACTACTGTAACTAATAACAAGTCCGGCCACATAAGCACCAGTGATATCTGCAACACCGAAGAAAGCTTCTGCACAGAATGCCATAATTAAACAAAATGCAAAGCTTATTACGACATAACGTCTTTTTAATCCCAGATGTATAGCGTTCCATTTCTTAAAGAAAATTCCATAAACAATGCCAAAAACAATTGCAAATACGAAGAAACCAACAATTTTTAGTAATACAAGTCCAATATTGGTACTTGGGTCAGCAAGGCTGGTAACCAATGTAAGTGCAATGATACCAAGAATATCATCGATTAACGCAGCGCCTAAAATAGCAGTACCAGCTTTCGTGGAGACTTTTCCAAGTTCTTTTAACGTTTCAACTGTAATACTTACTGAAGTTGCGGTTAAAATAATACCAATAAAAATATATTGTAACAGTTTACTGGTAGGAAGGTCTGTGGACGCAACATTACATGCATAGGCAACTCCAAGGCCTCCCAATAAAGGAACGATGACACCAAACAAAGCGATGATAAAGGAAGCCAGACCAGATTTTTTCAATTCCTCTGTATCCGTTTCCAGACCAGCCATAAACATCAGAACAATAACACCAATTTCGGATACCTGACTTAAAAATTCAGTTCCCTGAATTAAATTGAGGCAGGCAGGTCCAAGAATTAAACCGGCAAGTAGAGCACCTACGACTTGTGGCATATGAGCCTTGCTGGTAGCAAGTCCTAACACTTTTGTACTTAGCAGAATAATAGCCAGATACAATAAATAATCATAATTCATAAATTTTCCTCCATACCCGATTAAAATACCTTTAATACTTATCGAATTATACTCCTAGGGGAAGAAAAAAACAAGATGAAAATACGACAAGAAAAGATAAAAACGGTTGCTATTTTTAAAAAATTTTACTATTATGTTAAATAGTATTTCAGGAGGGACTACAAGATATGAAAAAGAAAATTTTACTAATTGCTACAGGTGGAACCATTGCGTCTTTAAAAGCGGAAAATGGTCTAACTCCGTTGATTCGGGCCGAAGAGATTTTGTCCTATATTCCAATGGTATATGAATTTTGTGAGCCGGCGGCAATTCAGATTTGTAATATAGATAGTACCAATATGGAGCCAAAACATTGGAAATTGATAGTTCAGACTATAAGGGAAAATTATGAATTATATGATGGATTTGTAATTGCACATGGAACAGACACCATGGCATATACGGCAGCAGCCCTTTCCTACATGATTCAAAATTCCAGAAAGCCGGTGGTATTGACAGGAGCACAAAAGTCCATTGATTTAGAGATTACAGATGCAAAAACAAATCTCTTAGATAGTTTTCGTTATGCCAGTGATGATAAATCACAAGGAGTTCAGATGGTGTTTGGTGGAAAAGTGATTGCCGGTACGAGAGCTAAGAAAATCCGGTCTAAGAGTTATAATGCATTTGAAAGCATTGACTATCCGGCACTTGCCACAATTCAAGAGTCCAGAATTATGCGATATATTGAACCGGTACCTTTTCAGAAACCGGTTACGTTCTATGAAGAAATGAATGAAAATATTTTTTTGATGAAATTAATACCTGGAATTTCGCCGAAAGGCTTGCAGTTCTTTTTTGAACAGTATGATGCTATTATTATAGAGAGTTTTGGTGTAGGGGGAATTCCGGCTTCCATTGCAGATGTATTTTATGAATTGGATGAGAAGTATCCGGAAAAGGTAATTATCATGGCAACTCAAGTAGCCCATGAAGGCAGTGATATGACGGTATATGAGGTAGGAAATAAAATCAAAAAGGACTGTCGTATTCTGGAGTCCTATGATATGACCTTAGAAGCAGTTATTGCCAAAACCATGTGGATGTTGGCAGGCAATAACCGCGGAAATTTAAAGGTAGAAGAGGCTTTTTACCAAAAAATCAATTATGACATGGTATTTGAGCCTTAATGGGTTTTTCGGTTGATAAATTCTGTTTTATATTTAGAGTATACAATTTTCTGGCTATGGTATAAGCCATAATAGCCGGACAGCATATAGCTCAATGCAATTGACAAAAGGAAGTAGGGCATTGCATCAAAGCCAAACAGTTCGAAGCAGATGAGTAAAGAACTGATGGGGCAGTTGGTAACACCGCAAAAGACAGCACCCATTGCTACAGCAGTACAGAGCTCCGGAGAAAATCCGAGAATGTTTCCAAAGGTGAAACCAAAGGTAGCACCAATGAAAAAGGAAGGAACAATTTCTCCGCCTTTATATCCTGCACCTAGCGTGATGGCAGTGAAGAGAATTTTAAGTAAAAAAGCATACGGAACACATGTTCCGTCAAAGCAACGTTCAATAACAAACATACCGGCACCATTGTAATCCTGATTTCCTACAAGCAGAGTGAATAAAATAATCAGAATGCCTCCAATGAAGATGCGAAGGTATGCATTGGGAAAAAAGCATTTTTGCAGTTTCTCAGAGGTGTGTAGTGCAATACAGAAAAATGCACTCACCACAGCACAAAGTATGGCAAGAAATGCAACGATAATGGCATTTTTTATGGAAAAGGCAGGAAACTGCGCAATGGTGAATTGTTCCGGCATAATTCCAAAGTGCAAAGCAATTCCATGGGCAATCAGAGATGAGATTACACAGGGAACTAGGGCAGAGTAATGCATAATGCCGACACTTACTACTTCCATAGAGAAAATGGCAGCGGCCATAGGAGTACCAAAAAGTGCAGAAAAGGCTGCACTCATACCACACATAATCATGATGTGTTGATCTTTTTCGTCAAAACGAAAGACTCTTCCAAGGGAATTGCCAATACTGCCTCCAAGTTGCAGAGCAGCACCTTCTCTTCCTGCGGAACCGCCGAAAAGATGAGTCAGGACCGTAGAGATAAAGATAAGAGGGGCCATTTTTAGAGGGATACTTTCTCCGGAATGAATGGCAGAAAGTACCAGATTGGTTCCCGTGTCCCTTTCATCGCGCATGAGATGATAAGCGCCCACGATAAAAATGCCTGCAACGGGCAGGAAAAAAATTAACCACGGATAATTCCCGCGTGTGTCAGTAGCATAAGTCATACAGAAATGGAATAGTGTTCCGATTCCCCCAACAATGATACCTGATAATACGGAAAAAAGTAGCCATTTCAGGAAAATGAAAAGTTGTGAGCCAAGCGGTTTTACATAACATATAAATTTTTCTCTCATAAAAAACTCCCTGTATCCTTTGTAATATAATCTATTTTCATATTATCATTCAGGAGAAAAATTGACAAGGCAGTATTTTAAGGTTATCTTAAGGAAAAGCGGTAACGCATTTAAGGAACGGGCGATATGATAAGGACAACAAAGAGAACGATAAAGAAAAGGAGAGGTTCTTATGTGGACAAGAAAAGAATTAAAAACAAAATCTAAAATAAGATTTCAGGCAAATTATTGGAAATCAGTTCTGGTGGCATTGGTTTTGATGCTTGTGATAGGAACATTAGGAGGAGGAAGTGTTTTGACAGAAAAGTTTAGTGGAAACGGTAATTCTGAAACACAGGATAGTGAAGAGAGTATTGCGTATGATATGGGATATAGTATGGGACATAGTATGGGGGATGCAGTGACAGAGAAGAATGATGTAGTTGGTGATGCAGTGGTTATGGCAGTCTTTGTTATTATCTTAGTGATTGCAATTATTGTAGTAGGTATTATTATAATTCCATTGCAAGTATTTGTGTTTAATCCGTTGGAAATTGGCTGCAAGCGATTTTTTCTAAAAAATCTAAAAGAAGATGCACAGGCGCGGGAAATGTGTTATGCTTTTGATAATGGATATAAAAGTAATGTGAAGACGATGTTCTTCCGAGATTTGTATACATTTTTGTGGATGCTGCTTTTGATAATACCGGGAATTATAAAGGCATATGAATATCAGATGATTCCATATATACTGGCAGAGAATCCAGGAATGGATAAAAAGGAAGCATTTGCTTTAAGTAAGAAAATGATGTATGGAAATAAGTGGAAATCTTTTGTTCTGGACTTGTCATTCCTGGGATGGAATATTTTAAATATTCTTACCCTTGGCGTTCTTGGAATCTTTTATGTAAGTCCTTATGAATGTCAGACAGAGGCAGCTCTTTACGAAGCAATAAAGAATCAGTAAGGAAAGGGGGAGAAGTATGGCATATACAGTGTTGATTGCAGATGATGAAAAGGAGATTCGTGAACTTTTACGTTTGTATTTGGAAAAGGATGGCTATCAGGTAGTAGAGGCAGAAGATGGGATACAAGCGGTGAAGTTACTGGAAAAGAAAGAAATAGATTTAGCGTTGCTGGATATTATGATGCCTGGAATGGATGGCTATCAGGTATTGAAAAGGATTCGGGAAAACAGTAATATTCCGGTAATGATATTGTCGGCGAAGAATCAGGATGTAGATAAGATTCTGGGGTTGGATTTGGGAGCTGACGATTATTTGTCAAAGCCTTTTAACCCGTTAGAAGCAATGGCGAGAATTAATTCTAATATTCGCCGGTTCTATTCTTTGGGAGCAAAGGGAAAAGAAATAAAAGAACTTAAGGTTAAGGATTTGCGTTTGGATACAGAAGCATGCGCAGTATATAAAAACGATACCTTGATAGATTTGACTTCCGTTGAATATCGGATTATGCGTATGTTTATGGAGAATCCGGGAAAGGTGTTTACGAAACAGCAGCTTTTTGAGGAAGGCTGGGGGGAAGAATATATTGTGGCAGATAATAGTATTATGGTATGCATCAGTAAGTTGCGTGCAAAACTTTCAGAAGAAAATGATGCTTACATAAAGACAATTCGCGGACTGGGATATCGTATGGAGAAGGAATGAAAGAGAACGATAAGTTAAAAGGATTTTTGATAAAAAGGTTTCTGTTGATTTTAGTGTTTGTAGCAAGCAGTGAAGTATTGATTAATATTTTCTATAATCAAATCGTTTATCCGTGGCTTGCGGGTACGATGAAAATCAATATTTTCATGACTAGGGTCAATGCAGGGGAATCCTTAACTACTTTTTGCAAAGGAATTTTATGGATACTTGGACATGGATTAGCGGGAGCAATTCCTTTCGGAATAGGAAGGCAGTTGGGGAGTTTTGTGGATGATTGGGCAGGAAAGCATATTGTAAGTCAGCTAATGAGCCAGACAGCACAGATGAATGGAAGAGAACAACAGATATATTTTGCAGGAGTTGTGGCAGTATTACTTTTATTAATGTTAGGATTGTTACTTCCCTATGTATTGTCAGCCATTTGGTTTAGCAGAATGGTTACAAGAAAAGTGGTAGAACTGGAACAAGAAGAACAGTTAAAAAGAGAGGAATACGATAGAAGGAGAAATCTGCTGTTGTCAGATGTAGCCCATGATTTAAAAACTCCTATGACTACGGTGACAGGATATGCCAGTGCATTGGCAGGAGGACAGGTGGCAGAGACGGAGAAGCAACAGGAATATCTTCAGATGATTTATAATAAATCCATGCAGATGAGTGGATTGATTACATTATTATTTGAATATGTTAAACTGGATAGCGAGGGATTTGCACTGAAAAAGAAACGAGAGAATATTACAGAGATTTTGCGTGAAAGCGTAGCGGCTTTGTATACGGATTTCGAAGCAAAGAACATGGAAGTAGAGGTGTTTCTACCGGAGGAACCCATATATTCTTGTGTAGATAGAGTGCAGTTTCAAAGAGCAATTAATAATTTGTTAAATAATGCCATAAAGCATAATCCTTTCGAAACAGAGGTAGGTATTATTATGAAGGCAGAAGAGGACTGTGTAGAGATACGAATCTGCGATAATGGTGTTTTGATTTCGAAAGAAACAGCGGATTATATTTTTGATCCATTTGTTATGGGAGATGAGTCCAGAACAAATAAAGGGGGTAGTGGACTGGGATTAAGTATTGTGCAGAAGATTATTTCTATGCATGGCGGAGTGATTCAGCTCCGGCAGGATTTAGAGGGGGATTATAAAAAGGCATTTATTATAAAAATGAAGATAGAAGAGGAATAAAATGGAATACCAATATGACATACCAGATAGTTTCTATAGTCTGTTCCGATCGCCTAATCGGGACACTTATATAGAGGCTTTATTGATTATTAATGAAGAATATGAATACCAGAGTTACTTTTTGAGCCGGGAAGCATGTGTGCGGATTCTGAGTGAGTATTTTTCCCAGAAAAAGATTCGAATGGAACGGGAAGAAAACGAAACAGAGTTGGACATTTTGGAAACCCCGGCTAATCGTATTTTAAACTGGTTGTTAAAAAGCCAGTGGCTGAAAAAGTTAGAAGATTATTACGCGCAGGTAACCAATATTATTATTCCTGACTATGCAGCAATTTTTATAGAAGCATTTGAAAAGCTTACCAGTGAGGATATGGACGATACGGAAGTCTATATTCAAAACGTTTATGCAATCTTATTTTCTTTAAAAAATGATGGAAGAGCCAATATGGGATTATTAAAAACAGCATTGGTGAATACGAGAAAATTGAACAAATCATTGCAGGATATGCTTCACAATATGGACAAGTTTTTTGCAAGTCTCTTGGAAAAAGATTTTTATGGAGATTTACTGAAAGACCATCTGGAAGGCTATGTGGAAGAGATTATTCGAAAAAAATATCACATTTTAAAGACGAGCGATAACTTTTACATTTATAAGACAGATATTAAGCAGTGGCTTCGGGAAATGCAGAGTGATTATGATTGGATTATGGCAATCAAAAACCGAGAGCAAGGAAATGTAACGGAACAAGAGATTATTGAAACCTTAGAGCGTATTGACCATGGTTTTGATGACATTGAACGCAGAATTGCCAATATGGACAAGGAACATATGAAGTATGTTAAGGCAACGGTGGTAAGATTGAATTATCTGTTGGATGGAGAAGGAAGTATGAAGGGGATGATTATTCAGCTTTTGAATGAAATTTCTTCCCATGAACAGCAGGATAGTATGCTTACACGAACAGCAGAACATATGAATTTGGCAAGTTTTGAAACGTTAACAGAGAAGTCTTTATATCGTAAAAGGGCACCACGAAAGAACTTTATTGAAAATCTTCAGCCAGAGGAGGAACATGAAGAACTTTCGAAGGAAGATATTTTACGGTTGAATCAGATTCATCGAAGGTATAGCAGACGTCAGATTGAAGAATTCTTAGAAATGCATGTAGATATGGATGGCAATGTAAAGGTGAATGAAGAAACTGTAAAGAGCGATGAAGATTTTGAAAAATTGATTCTTGCTTACGATTATGCAGGAAAGAAAAACAGTAGATATATGGTAAATGTAAAAGAAGAGGAAGTTGTGGATAACGGAAACTATGTATATCCAAAACTTACTTTTATTAGGAGAGGAACAGAATGATAGAATATTTTGATTTATTACCGGAAGAGGAACAGCAGCAGTTGACCGAGGTAATACAGACATTATTAAAGCAGACCTTTGTGTTAGAACGAAAATATGAGAAGCGTACCGGACGTTTTATCTTTAATCGCGAATATCGGATTCTAAGTAAACATTTGGAATTTCTGAAAGAGTATTTTAAGATTGCCGGTATGGAAATTGTAGAAAATATACCGAGTGGTGTGATTTATATTCGTGGAGAGGGCATTGCACCGGAACGACTTTCTAAGCTTGCGACTATTTATTTACTGATTTTGAAATTAATTTATGATGAACAGATGGCATCAGCATCTACCAGCATCAATATTTATACTACGTTGGGAGAGATTAACGAGCGGGTAGGAAGTTTTAATTTGTTAAAAGACAGACCATCTCTTACAGAAATTAAACGTACCCTTGTCTTGTTAAAGAAATATCAATTAGTGGAAGTATTAGACCCATTAGAGGAACTGGAGTCTGAGACTAGAATTATTATTTATCCGTGTATCAATATGGTGCTCTTAGGAGAGGAAGTAAAACATCTTTTAGAAAGTTTCCAGGAGGATACGGCTTTGGAAAACGAACAGGAAGAGGTATTTGTGGCGAATGAGGTGGATGAGACGGAAATAGAAGAGGCAGAAACGAAGGAACAAGAGGAGGAAGGAACAACAGATGGAGACCAATAAAAATAAAGACCGGTTTGAGGCTTTGTCACGAATGTGCCTGAATAACTGGCATTATATAGACCGAAAGGTGTTGTCCTTTCACAAAGAAATTAACTTTTTTACGGGACATTCCGGAAGTGGAAAGTCTACAATTATTGATGCGTTGCAGATTGTATTATATGCCAATACGGACGGAAGGGGATTTTTCAACAAGGCGGCAGCAGAGGATTCGGACCGAAGCCTCATTGAATATCTTCGTGGAATGGTAAATATCGAAGATAACAATGAGAATGCATATCTTCGGAATCGTGATTTTTCCAGTACGATTGTGTTGGAATTAGAACGTACTGATACAGGTGAAAAGCAATGTGTGGGAATCGTATTTGATGTAGAAACAGCAACCAATGAGATTTCCAGATACTTTTTCTGGCATAAAGGGGAATTGCTGGAAAATAATTATCGTATGGAAAAGCGTGTCATGTCTACAGAAGAAGTGAAGGAATACCTCACCCGCAAGTTTGATAAAAGTGAATATTTTGTTACTTCCAGAAATGAGACTTTCCGCAGAAAGCTTTATGATGATTATCTGGGCGGACTGGATATGGAGAAATTCCCTATGCTTTTTAAACGAGCTATCCCTTTTAAGATGAACAGTCGATTGGAAGATTTTGTAAAGGAATATATCTGTATGGAGCAGGATATCCATATTGAGGACATGCAGGAAAGTGTAATTCAGTATGGAAGAATGCAGAAAAAGATTATGGATACGGCAGAAGAAATCAATCGTTTACAGGAGATTTCGCAGGCTTATGAAAAGGTAGAAGAGAAGCGAAAAGAGATTGAAAAGTACGAATATTTTACGAAGAAACTTGAGATTCTACGGGGCAAAGAAGAAATAGGGGAATTAGAAGAAAAGATTCAGTTCCACAAAAAAGATTTGGAAAAGCTGAAGGAACAGATTGAGGTTTGGGAGCAGGAACGTCAGGAAATCAATCGGCAGAAGGAGGAACTGATACGTCTTATTGCAGAAACGGGATATGAAGAAGCGAAAGACCAGTTAAAAAGTGTAAATGAATTGCTGGAACGACTAGAAAGAAGTAAGGCAGAGTGGGACAGAACTGCAGCAGGATTACAGGAATGGGCAGATAATGATATGGCAAGTAATGCCATATTGTGGGATGTGGAAAAATTCTGTAAATACGAGATAGAAAAAGAGGAATTAGAGACCCTAAAGCGTTCCATTCAGGAATTACGAGAAGAAGTTATAGAGGAAAGAGAGAGTATCGCTTCACAGGTAAAAGAAATTCGCAGAGAATCCAAGGAAGTGAATGCAGAACTTTCTGAATTGCATAAGGGAAGTAAGGCATATCCAAGAGAAATCATAGAGGCAAGACAATACCTGTATCAGACCCTTTCCGAAAAGAATGGAAAAGCGGTAAAGGTAAGTGTACTTGCAGATTTATTGGATATTGCAGAGGAGCGTTGGCGGAATGCGGTAGAAGGTTATATGGGCAGTAATAAGCTACTCTTAATTGTGGAACCCAAATATGCCAAGCAGGCAATGGAATTGTATCAACAGATGGATAAGAAGAAGTTTTCCAGAGTAGCAATATTAGATACTGAAAAAGTAATGGAAACAGAGCATCGTGTAAAGCAGGGGGCATTGGCAGAGGCAGTAAAGACAAAGGAAGATTATGTAAGAAGTTACATTGACTTTTTACTTGGAAACGTGATTAAGTGTGATTCCATTGATGAAATGAGGGAGCATGCTATTGGGGTAACAGATGACTGTATGCTATATCAGGGGTATAAGTTGCAGCATATGAATCCTAATAATTATACGAAGTTTGCATACATTGGTGCAGAAAGCTTAAAACGACGTATGGCTATGTTGAAAAAACAGCGGGATGAATTGGAAAAGAAACAGTTGCCATTAGAAGAGGAATTACAGAAGTTAGATAATTTGCTTGCGATGGAAGCCTTAGAGAAGAATACGGAACATTATTGCGAATGGCTTTCTGATATAGAACGGATTCCTGCGCAACAGAAGGAAAAGACGCGCTTAGAACGCCGTATTATGGAATTACAGCAGAAAGATGTGGCAGGACTGAAGTTGCAGAAAGAGGAAGTAGAAAAGAAACTTCAGAAAAAAGAGGCAGATATACGCGAGGCAAGAGCCGGAGAAGTACGTCAGACTGACCAGATTGCCGAAGAGGAGCGAGAGTACATTCAGGTTAATCAGGAAGTGGTATTGCTGGAAAAGGATTTTGCACCGCAAGCAGAGTTAGAACAGGAAATTGCTACTGTAATTGAACAGGAGCATCGTCTTACTTTGGAACAGTTAAGACGTCGGTATGCGGCGCGTCAGGAAACAGGGGCAGAACAGAAAGAACAGCTATTCCGCCAACTTACAGAAATACGTAGTGAGTATTTGCGAAAGTACCCGAATCGTGGATTTGGCGCAGCAAGCGAAGAGAATACACAGTACGACAATCTGTTAGAGGAATTACAATTTAATGATTTGGAGCGATTCCAGAAGCTTGCAAAAGAACAGGCAAAGTCAGCAGTTGAGCATTTTAAAGATGATTTTATGTTCAAGATACGTAGTGCTATCAAGGATGCCATGACAAGAAAGGATGAGTTGAATAAAATTATTGCCGGATTAGATTTCGGTAAGGATAAATATCAGTTTGTCTTTAAGAAGAATACAGGAGAAGACGGAAAATATTATGATATGTTTATGGATGAGGATTTGGAAATCAATCCGACTCAGTTAAACGATAATATGGATAACCAGATGAACATGTTTACCATGAAGCATGAGGACAAGTATGGTGATTTGATTAATGAATTGATGTCTATTTTTATTCCACCGGTGGATGCCACTCCGGAAGAGCAGGAGGAAGCAAAGAGAAATATGGATAAGTACGCGGATTATCGTACTTATTTGTCCTTTGATATGCAACAGATTGTGCGTGGAGAAGATGGTACTGACATGAAATTAAAACTTAGCAAAATGCTTCGAAAAAATTCCGGTGGAGAAGGTCAGAACCCATTGTATGTGGCGTTATTGGCAAGTTTTGCACAGGCCTATCGCATTACATTGAATACAAAGTATTTGAGAACACCAACCATTCGATTGGTAGTGTTGGATGAGGCATTTTCTAAGATGGATGGAGAAAAGGTGGCAAGTTGTATCAGCTTAATACGAAGTCTGGGATTCCAGGTAATTATCAGTGCTACCAATGATAAAATACAGAATTATCTGGAAAATGTAGATAAGACTTTCGTATTTGCAAACCCTAATAAAAAAAGCATTTCTATTCAGGAATTTGAAAAGAAAGAATTTGAGCAGTTGGAGGATGTAGAAGCGGTTCTATAGATATGCAAATGTCATTTCTGCAACGCAAAAGTTGAATTTCTGTTGCAATCGGAAAAAGTATTTCTATATATTCTTTTACGCAAGCATTGAGGGGCGGTTTGCGGAAAGGAAGAGTGCCCTAATGTCCAATTATGCAATTGGAGAGATTCTTAAGGAAATAAGAGAGCGAAAGAAGTGTTCTCAAGAAGAAGTATGTTATGGAATATGTGCAGTTTCTACGCTTTCGAGAATTGAAAATGGTAGACAGATTCCCAGTAAAAGAGTATTGGAAGCAGTAACGCAGCGATTAGGGATTGCAGATTATCTGTGTCCTACTTATGCGGGGAAAGAAGAACTGATAATTTATGAAACTGGGAAAAAGTTAGCAATAAGCCTTGAAAATGCGGATGAAAAAAGAACGAAACAGTTAATACGCCGACTGGAGCAACAGGTAGAATCTTTAAAAAAGGTTAATGTAAACGTATGCATGGAGGAACAGCATATTTTGTATGCAAAAGCAGTTCTGCAAAAACGGAAAGGTGCTAGGGAACAGAGTATTTTGAAGATGATGCTGGAAGCTGTGAGGTTAACGTTACCGGATTTTGATGGAATTCATATGAAGAATCATTTTTTGACTTTTCAGGAGATAACAATTTTAAATGATATTGGTTGCCTGTATTATGAGTTGGGAAAGAAAATAGAAGCGTTTCAAATTCTTATAGGGTTAAAGAAATATATGGAAGAACATATTCCGGATGAAAAAGGGGCCGATAAATATCCTGCAATTATTCAAAATATGGTGAGTTGGCTTTTAAGGGAAAGAAGCTATGAGGATGCCCTGCCTCTATGTGAAAAGGGGTTAGAGTGTTGTATTGCACATGGAAAAATGAGGGGATTTCCCATGCTATTATATCAAAAAGCAACACTGTTGGCAGAGACAGGGCAGGTAGACAAGTCCCGTGAATGCTTCTTTCAGAGTATAGCTATATTTCATGCTATAAATCAGCACCAGCAGGCGGAAGATATTCGCATGTTCGCGAATAAAAACTATAAATTGAATTTATAGTGAAGAGGGGATAAATAAAAAAGATTTTTCAAACCTTTTCGTCATATTTTAAATGCTAATTCAAAAAGAAACCATGATATTTGCGGAACATTTTTATTTGCATGAAATGCTATGGAAACGAAAAAGAGTGTGTGATAGAATTTTAGATTGGCTACATAGCAAAAGTGGACAGAGATATAGATATATTTCTGTCCACTTTTTTAGTGTTTGTTTCAAGACTAGCAAGATTCTTCATCATCTGTCATACGATAGCCAACTCCCACTTCTGTGAAAATGTAAATGGGTTCTGCCGGGTTTTTCTCCAGTTTGCGGCGAATGTTGGCCATGTTTACCCGGAGAATTTTATTATCCGATTCGGCGTAAGGTCCCCAAACATTGCTCATGACAGCGGAATAGGTCATAACTTTTCCGGAATTTTGAGCTAGAAAGGCAACTATTTTATATTCCACCGGAGTTAAATGAATAAATTCTCCATTAATGGAAATAGTACGTTTGTAAAAGTCAATTTTGAGCCCTTTCGCGCAGTAGGGCTTTTGGGAAAATCCCGTTCCATTCTGAAGCTTATTACTATGGCGTAGAGAAGTGCGGATACGTGCCAGCAGTTCCGAAGTACCAAATGGCTTGGTAAGGTAATCATCGGCACCGGCATCTAGAGCCAGAACTTTATCATCTTCTTGGGTACGGGCAGAGACGACAATAATAGGGGTATCAGACCAAGTGCGAACTTGTTTGATAATTTCCATACCATCCATATCCGGGAGGCCAAGATCAAGCAGGATAACATCCGGACACAAAGAAGTGATTAGAGAAAGGGCAGTGGCACCACTTCCTACGGAAACGGCATGGTATCCGTGAGAAGAAAGGGCTTTCGTAATAAAATCACAGATATTTTTTTCGTCTTCAATTACTAATATATTAAATTTAGACATTTGAATTCTCCTTTGGTAATGTAAATAAAAATTCTGCGCCATGTTGGTGGTTACGAGCAGTAAGAGAACCATTATGAGCAGAAATAATGGTTTTGCAGATGGAAAGACCAATTCCCATTCCTTTTCTGACATCAGAAGGACTAGAGCCACAGGTTCCGTCAAAAATACTATCTAAGCATTTAGGATCAATTCCAATTCCGTAATCAATAACATGAAAGCAAATCGTATCAGGCTGATTTTCAACTAAAAGTTTTATTGGTTTTTGACTTTTGGAATGAACCAGAGCATTTTCCAAAAGATTTATTATTACTTGTTCGATGAGTGTGGCATCCATAGGAATTAGCAAAAATTCATCAGGGATAGAGACTTCAATTTCAGCAGAAGGAAAACGCTTTTTGAAACGAATAACAGCCTCAGATATAATTTCTTCTACCAGTTCGGGCGAAGTTTTTAATTTGGAATCGGGTCCTTGAATGCGTGTAATGGAGAGAAGGTTGTCGCCCATATTTAGAAGCCAGCTGGCATCATCATAAATATTGTGAATGATTTTTTTCTTCTCTTGTGGTGAATAATCGTCATTTTCTTCTAAAGCAGAGAGAGCTCCGAGGATACTGGTCACAGGAGTGCGTAAATCATGTGAAATAGCTCTAAGAAGATTTGCACGCATTTTTTCTTTGTCAGCCTCTGCCAGTTGTTTTTCATGAAGTGCCAGTGTTTCAGCTTGTTTTTTTAAGTGAGAGGTAGTAGTACTTGTAATAACAGAGGCAGCAAGCATGAATAAAAAACTGAAAGGGTAATCGGCAATAGTGAAATTTATAGAGAAATATGGTGCGGTAAAAAAGTAGTTAATAAGAGCCACGCCCACTAAGCAAGCAAGAATACCATAAAAATAACCATTGGTATAGTAAGCAATGGCTATGATTCCTAAGAGATATAAAAGTGCAATATTTGCGGAATTTTTTGAAATACAGAAAAACAGAATAAAACAAAATATAGTGCTGGAAAGCAGCAGAAACGATGCAATTAAAAAGTCGTGTAATTTTTGTGAATGCAAGCATTTTTTCATAGATAATAACCCCTTTATTCCTAAGTATAATACAATTTTAATGTATCATCCGTAGGGATTCAAGAAAGAAAGAAAAATTTAACACTATTTTAGCAAAATGTGACAAGGTCACTGAAATATGTGGTAAAATATATAAAAATATATAAGAAGTTTAGAAATGGTTAATAATAAGTAACATAGGAATGGAGGCAATCATATGGCAACAATGAAGTTTACAATGGACAATTTTGAAACAGAGGTATTAAAGAGTGATGTACCGGTATTAGTAGATTTCTGGGCAACATGGTGTGGTCCGTGTCAGATGCAAGGACCGGTAGTAGAGCAGGCGGCAGACGAGATGGCAGGAATTGCTAAGGTGGGAAAACTTAATGTAGACGAAGAGGGAGCATTGGCACAACAGTTTGGTGTTATGAGTATCCCAACTTTAATTGTATTTAAAGATGGAAAAGAAGCAGGACGAGCAGTTGGATTCCAGACATTGGAGCAGATTAAAAAATTAATGGCTTGACGTGGATTGGGTGACAATTTATAATGAGGACAGTTGCGAAAGGCAGCTGTCCTTTTTCGTGGAAGGACTTCTTAAGAGTGAAATTAAAGTGGAGTAAAGGTCGCATATTTCTATGACATTTCGTCAAAAATCAGTTGACAAGAAAAACAAAGTATACTAATATAATAAACAGATAACGAACATAAGTTCGTGAAAGAAGGAGAATAGACATGGCAAAGGATGATAGATTAAGTGCATTAGACGCGGCAATTGCGAAAATTGAAAAGGATTACGGAAAGGGCTCCATTATGAAATTAGGAGATTCCGTAGCGAATATGAATGTAGAAACAGTACCTACTGGGTGTTTAAGTCTGGATTTAGCTTTAGGAGTAGGTGGCGTACCGAAGGGACGTATCATTGAGATATATGGACCGGAATCTAGTGGTAAGACTACAGTAGCATTACATATGGTAGCAGCAGTACAGAAGCAGGGAGGAATTGCAGGTTTTATTGATGCGGAACATGCATTGGATCCTGTATATGCTAAAAATATAGGGGTAGACATTGATAATCTTTATATTTCACAGCCGGATAACGGAGAGCAGGCATTGGAGATTACAGAAACTATGGTTCGTTCCGGAGCTGTGGATATTGTAATTGTTGACTCGGTAGCAGCGTTAGTTCCAAAGGCGGAAATTGATGGTGATATGGGTGATTCTCATGTGGGGCTTCAGGCAAGGCTAATGTCACAGGCATTGCGTAAGTTAACGGCAGTAATCAGTAAGTCTAACTGTATTGTTATTTTTATCAATCAGCTTCGTGAAAAAGTAGGAGTTATGTTTGGTAATCCTGAGACTACTACCGGAGGACGTGCACTCAAATTTTATTCTTCTGTTCGTATGGATGTAAGAAGAATTGAGACATTGAAACAAGGTGGAGAGTTTATTGGAAACCGTGTCAGAGTAAAAGTGGTCAAGAATAAAGTTGCACCGCCATTTAAAGAAGCAGAATTTGATATCATGTTTGGTCAGGGAATCTCTAGAGAAGGTGATATTCTGGATATTGCGGCAGACCTTGGAATTATTAATAAATCCGGTGCGTGGTATGCTTATAATGGTGAGAAGATTGGTCAAGGACGTGAAAATGCAAAACAATATTTAAAGGAAAATGAATTAGTTTGTGCAGAAGTAGAGGCAAAGGTAAGAGAACATTTTAAGCCGGAAGAAAATAAGGAAGAACCTGAGGCAAAAAAGGAAGCAGAACAGGATATAACAAAGGAGTAGGAAATGCTGATTACACAGATTTCTGAATTAGATAAGAAACGTATGATGATACGGACAGAAGAAGGAATTTCTTTTGTCTTATACAAAGGAGAGATTCGTAAGTTTGGTTTGAAAGAAGAGCAGGAACTTACAAGCGAAGTATATGAAGAAATTCGAAATGAGATTTTAATAAAAAGAGCCAGAAAGCGAGCCATGTTTTTGTTAGAAAAGATGGACCGAACAGAGTCGCAGCTTAGAGATAAGCTGCGACAGGGCTTTTACGGGGAAGATATCATAGAAGATGCGATTTCTTATGTGAAGCATTATCATTATATTGATGATAATCGTTATGCAAGAACTTATGTTAGATGTCAGAAAGAACGAAAAAGCAAGCGTCAGATAAGAGTAGACTTGATACAAAAGGGAGTTGACCGTGAGGTTATTGAGATGGCAATAGAAGCTGAATACGAAGCGGAAACAGAACAAGAACTGATTATGAAGTGGATAGAAAAGAGACATTATGTTATTGGAAGTAATGACATTAAGGAGAAACAGAAAATGTATCAGTTTTTAATGCGCAAGGGGTTTCGTTCAGAGGATGTTTTACGGGTTTTAGAATGATGTAGAATTCCTGTGTGTGCTACTTGACATAATATTGAAAAAAGTATAAAATCAATATGTTGTTATTTATGTCTATAGATTGTATAGAATAAGTGCAATTTATTGTATATGACATATTAAAAACGAAAATGTTTTACTATATGTACAATGAAAATTTCATAAGGAGGTGCTCCTGTGCAAGGAATCATTATCGCTGTAGTGGTCACGTTGATTGTCGCAGTACCTATTACTTACCTTGTGACACTGGCTTACCGTAAGCATGTTGTAGAATCTAAAATCGGAAGCGCAGAAGAAAAGGCAAGAGAAATAATAGATGAAGCTGTTAAAAATGCTGAAACGAAGAAGCGTGAAGCTATGCTCGAGATTAAAGAAGAGTCCATTAAGAACAAGAATGAATTGGACAAAGAAATCAAAGAGCGAAGAAATGAAATTCAACGAAATGAACGGCGTATTATCCAGAAAGAAGAAAATGTGGATAAGAAGTTGGAAGCAATTGAGAAACGAGAGGCAGGTTTTGCAGCAAAGGAAGAAGAAATCAACAAGCAAAAAGCAGAAGTTGCAAGACTACACGAGAAACGTGTGCAGGAACTAGAGAGAATCTCTGGATTAACCTCTGAACAAGCAAAGGATTATCTTTTAAAAACAATTGAAGATGATGTGAAGCTTGATACTGCAAAATTAATTAAAGAAATGGAAAACAAAGCAAAGGAAGAAGCTGGAAAGAAGGCAAAAGAGTATGTCGTAAGTGCTATTCAGAAATGTGCGGCTGATCATGTGTCTGAAACTACAATTTCTGTAGTGCAACTTCCTAATGATGAAATGAAAGGAAGAATCATCGGTAGAGAAGGAAGAAATATTCGTACCCTTGAGACTATGACAGGTGTAGATTTGATTATTGATGATACACCAGAAGCAGTGATTCTTTCTGGATTTGATCCGGTAAGAAGAGAAGTAGCACGTATTGCTTTGGAAAAATTGATTGTGGATGGACGTATTCATCCGGCGAGAATCGAAGAAATGGTAGAAAAGGCTCAGAAAGAAGTAGAAACCATGATTCGAGAAGAAGGAGAGGCAGCAACGTTAGAAGTTGGTGTACATGGTATACATCCAGAACTTGTTCGTTTACTTGGTAAAATGAAATTTAGGACAAGCTATGGACAGAATGCATTAAAGCATTCCATTGAAGTGGCACAGTTATCAGGACTTTTAGCAGCAGAAATTGGTCTTGATGTAAGACTAGCAAAGAGAGCTGGTTTGTTACATGATATTGGAAAGTCTGTAGACCATGAAGTGGAAGGTTCCCACATTCAGATAGGTGTGGATTTGTGTAGAAAATACAAAGAAAGTCCAATTATAATTAATGCAGTAGAAGCACATCATGGAGATGTGGAACCAGAATCTTTGATTGCATGTCTGGTACAGGCAGCTGATGCGATTTCAGCAGCAAGACCGGGGGCAAGAAGAGAAACACTGGAAACATACTCTAACAGATTGAAACAGTTAGAAGATATTGCTAATGGATTTAAGGGTGTTGACAAGTCCTTTGCAATTCAGGCAGGTAGAGAGATTCGTATCATGGTAGTTCCAGAACAGATTAATGATGCAGATATGGTACTGTTAGCGCGTGATATTTCTAAACAGATTGAGAGTGAATTGGAATATCCTGGACAGATTAAGGTAAATGTAATTCGCGAGTCACGTGTTACAGAATATGCAAAATAATTTAGGACAATAATGAAAAGTGAAGAAAACCGTTATATATGTGAATATATGACGGTTTTTTATCATATAGGAGGAAAAGAAAAGTGATAAAACGTGTAAAAAGAGAATTGATATACCAAGGTTCTATTTTAGATATTTATAGTGATTCGATGGAATTACCGGATGGAAAAATAGAAAAATGGGATTATGTGGAACACAGAAAAGGAGCAGCTGCAGTAGTTGCAGTTTTAGATGATGGAAGATTACTGGTGGTACGACAGTATCGAAATGCATTAGAGCGTTTTACATTGGAAATTCCAGCGGGAGCAAGAGATTCTGTTACAGAACCGACTTCAGAATGTGCAGCAAGAGAATTAGAAGAGGAAACGGGATATCGTTGTGAAAATTTGGAATTTTTAATTTCGCTAAAAACTACCGTGGCATTTTGCAATGAACTTATAGATGTATATGTAGCGAGAAATTTAATTTCATCAAAGCAGAGATTGGATGAAGGAGAGGAAATTGAATTAAAGGCGTATACATTGGAAGAACTATGTCAGAAAATTTATCAGGGAGAGATTCAGGATGGCAAGACAATAGCTGCTATTATGGCGTACAAGAATAAGTATCATTTATAATAAAAGCTGTGCATAGAATAGAAAAAAAACGGGAATAAGGCGAATGGGGGAACTATTACGTTTTAGAAAAAAGGAATGGAATTGGAAAAAGACCGCTAAAGTAGTAATACTTCTTGCTTTTATCATTGGTATATTATTGGCAAATTTTATGGGGAGGGAAAAAGTAACAGGCACAGGAGTCTTAAACGATTATTTTGTTGAAAAATTTAAATATACAGAAATCAATCGGGAGAATCTATTTTTTTATATTATGGGGGAAAGGATGCCTATGGTAATATTAGGGTTAATCTTTTGTTTCTGTTCCTTTGGAATTATAATCGGTATATTGAATCTTGGATGGTTGGGACTTTCTTTCGGATTTATGTTATCAGCAGCAGTAGCAAAATATGGAGTAAGAGGGATATTGTTGATTATAGGAGGAATGTTTCCACAATATATCTTCTATTTCGTCACTTATGTAGGGTATTGCGGTTTGGCAGTTTTTCTGGGACGGGGATTGCATAAGGTGGTACCAACAGGAAATATTAGCAGGGAACAGATGCGGATGTATGGTATGGGACTTTTTGTAGGGGGTGTATTAGTGTTGTTATTTGTTACAGGAATTTTTCTGGAAAGTTATATGAATCCAATATTTCTTAAAAAAATCTTAAAATTTTTTTGACAAAATTTACAAGATATAGAAGTTTGAAAAAAATGTGTAAACGATATGTTGTATGAATGGTAAAATCCCTAAAAAGTAGGCAAAAATACTATTTGCTTTTCCAGTAATATGTCGTTATAATATAGATTGTATCGAAAAAAGTTTACATTTATGTAAAAAATAAGACAAAAATATGACAAGTGGGGCAATGGGATTTATGAACGACGAGATTCAAAAATTTATCGTATACTTAAAGGAAGTGAAAAAAACTTCTGAAAATACGGTGATTTCTTATGAAAGAGATTTGAAAAAATTTAATAAATATTGTATAGAACAAGGAATCTCAGGCGTAAATCAGATTACAGCAACAGGATTGAATTCATATGTTTTATATCTGGAAAAGCAGGGGCTGAAACCAGCAACTATTTCGCGGGGAATAGCATCCTTGAAGGCATTTTTTCATTTCTTGCAAAAGGAAGGTTATGTGAAACAGGATGTGGCCGAGGATTTGAAGGCACCAAAGGTAGAAAAGAAGATGCCTTCTGTTTTGACAAAAGAGGAGACGGAAAGATTGTTAAATGAAACAAACGGAACATCTCCGAAAGAGTTGCGTGACGGAGCTATGTTGGAATTGTTGTATGCTACCGGAATCAGAGTGTCAGAATTGATTTCATTGAAATTAGAGGATATCAATCTAAAGATGGAATATATTACTTGTCGCGACGGAAATAAAGAGCGAATTGTGCCTTTTGGACAAGTGGCAAAAGAGAAACTTCAGATGTATCTTTCAGAAGGAAGAGCGGAGCTAGTGACAGATGAGTCGAGTGATTATCTTTTTACCAATTGTTCAGGTCATGCCATGAGCAGGCAGGGATTTTGGAAACTGGTAAAGTATTATGGAAAAAAAGCCGGAATTACAACGGAGTTGACACCGCATACATTGCGTCATTCTTTTGCAATGCATTTGGTAAGTAATGGAGCAGATTTACATTCTGTGCAGGAAATGTTAGGACATTCGGATATTTCTACTACGCAGATATATGCCAATATGAATCAAAACAGAATACGTGAGGTATATGCAAAAGCGCATCCTAGAGGATAAATGGGATGGTACATAATAAGAAAAGTATATAGAAAGGGCGACACGGAAGTTCTGTGCCGCCTTTTAAAATGCAATATATAAATTATGCCATCTCAGCAATGTGATAAATTAATTCTTCGGATTCTTTCCAGCCCAAACATGGGTCTGTAATGGACTTTCCATAAATGTGATCACCGACTTTTTGGCATCCGGGCTCAATATAGCTTTCAATCATGACACCTTTTACCATTTTTTTGATGTCCGGTGAAATTTGACGGTTGTGCATTACTTCTTTTACAATACGAACCTGCTGTTCATACTGTTTGTTAGAATTTGCATGGTTGGAATCAATAATAGCAGCAGGATTTACCAAGTCCATTTTATCATACATACGAATTAAACATTCAAGGTCTTCATAGTGGTAATTTGGGAGAGAAACTCCACGTTTATTAACAGAACCACGTAAAACAACATGAGTTAATGGATTTCCACTGGTGCGAACTTCGTAACCGCGGTATACAAAGTGATGTGGATGTTGTGCTGCATATACAGAGTTTAACATAACAGAAAAGTCTCCGCTGGTTGGGTTTTTCATTCCGGCAGGAACGTCGAATCCACTGACGGTAAGACGATGATGCTGGTCTTCTACAGAACGAGCTCCAATGGCAACGTAGGAGAGCAAGTCTTCCATGTAACTGAAGTTTTCAGGATACAACATTTCGTCTGCAGAAGAAAGTCCACTTTCTTCTAAAGCACGAATGTGCATTTTACGCATTGCAATTAAGCCGGCTACCATATCCGGTTTCTTTTCAGGGTCTGGCTGATGAGCAATTCCTTTATAGCCCTCACCTGTGGTACGTGGTTTGTTGGTATAAATACGTGGAACAATAACTACACGGTCAGCAACCTTTTCCTGCACGCGGCTTAATCGGTTGATATAATCGCAGACAGCATCTTCATTGTCAGCGGAACAAGGTCCGATGATAACTAAAAATTTATCAGAAGCGCCGGTGATAATGTCGCTAATCATTTTGTCTCTTTCTTTTTTTGTTTCCACTGCCTTTGCGGAAAGTGGATATTGTTCTTTGATTGCTCCCGGGGAGGGAAGCTGTTTTAAAAATGTAAAACTCATGGTAATTCTCCTTTATTTTTTAAAATATTTTTCTTTAATAAGTGTAACGGGCATTTCTTTTCCAGTCCAACAGGTAAAGGCGGCTGCACCTTGGTAAAGCAGCATGTATAAACCGTTAAAATGTGGACATCCGGCTTCTTTCGCCTGTTTTAGCAATAAAGTTTCCCGCGGGTTATATATAATGTCTGATACAATGAGCTCCTTGGGAAGCATAGAAGTATCCGGAATCGGAGAACTATCAGTATCAGGTGCCATTCCTACGTTGGTTGCATTGGTGAGGATTGCGCTATCAGAAAGACTCTCTCCCAAAGCTGTCTGGTCAGAAATATCACGAAGACGTATCGGACAACCGGTTTCTTCTGTAATTTTATGGCAAAATTCTAATGTTTTTTTCCAAGAAGCATTTTTTCGTTTGAACATATCAATGGAAGAAACACCATCCAGGGCTGCTTGTACACAGATTGCAGTGGCAGCACCACCAGCTCCTAGTAAAGTCATCTTTTTCCCAATAATATCATATCCTGCATCGATAACGGATTGCATATATCCGATGCCGTCCGTATTGTGTCCAATCAACTTACCGTCTTTAACGATAACGGTATTGACGGCATTAGCAAGACGAGCGGCCGGAGTAAGTTCATCCAATAGAGGAATAATATGTACCTTTAGTGGCATGGTCAGATTAAAACCACAAATTCCGGCAGCTTTCAATCCTAAAACAGCAGCTTCAAGATGCTCCGGTGGTACATCAAAGGCAAGATAGACATAGTCAAGACCAAGCTGACGAAATGCTTCATTGTGCATCTGCGGAGAAATGCTGTGTGCTACCGGACTTCCTAAAAGACCGGTAAGTTTCGTTTTGCCGGTAATTTCATAATTCATGTTTTCACCTGCTTTAGTTTATTAGTGTGGGAAAATCCCTTGCACTATCTTAATAGATTATAAAAAATATGTCAATGACTTGCGGCATTTCTTTTTGTAAGTTATAATGTTCAGGATAGCAACGAGCAGTGCCAAGACAGTCAGAGGCAAAATGACAGCTGGCTGGCAATTTTGACTTTGAGTGGATTGATAGGGCGAGAGCCCGTGAGCGAGACGAAGCGAAGCGGAGACGAGCATGCACTGCGAAGGAGTAAGAAGATAAAGCAGAGGTAGAGTAACTGTGAATATAAAAGGAAAAGAGATTGGAACAGGCAGACCATTGGTGTGTGTACCGATTGTAGAAAAGACAAGCGAAGCAATTTTAAAAGAGGCAAATATGCTGGCAGAGCGGCCGGTAGATATGATAGAGTGGCGAATCGATTGGTATGAGAACAGTGATTCGGGAGAAGCGTTGCGCAATGTTACGAGTGAATTGGCAAAAATTTTGAAGGACAAGATTCTTTTATGTACTTTCCGTAGCAAAGCGCAGGGGGGAGAAAGGGAAATTACCAGAGAAGCATACATAGAAATGTTGTATAACTTTGCACAACAGGGAAAGGCAGATATTCTGGATGTGGAAGTATGTGAATTAGAGCAACCAAGAAAAGTGATAGAGGAATTGCATCAGCATGGAGCTGTAGTTGTGGCATCGGACCACAATTTTTCTAAGACACCGGAAGTTGACATTATGACAGAAAAACTTCTATATATGAAGAAAATAGGAGCGGATATAGCGAAGCTGGCAGTGATGCCAAATAGTAGAGAAGATGTACTTAAACTTTTAGAAGCAACGGTAAAAACAAAAGAACTTTGCTCAGATTATCCGATAATTACCATGTCTATGGGAGCAACCGGAATGATTTCGAGAATTGCAGGACAGACCTTTGGGTCATGTGTGACCTTTGCGGCGGTCGGAAAAGCTTCTGCGCCCGGTCAGATGCCATTGGAAGACGTTATGATGATTTTAAATAAGATTTCAGAAAGTATGGAAAAATAATATGAAAAGCAATATATATTTTATTGGATTTATGGGAACTGGAAAAAGTACTGTTTCCAGACATATGGCAGCGATTACAGGATATGAAGAAATTGATACGGATCAGGAAATTGTGAAACAGGAAAATATGCGTATTCCTGAAATTTTTGAGAAGTATGGAGAAGAATATTTTCGTAATCTGGAAACAGAATTTTTGAAGGGAATGCAAAAGAGGGAACATTGTATTGTATCTTGTGGTGGTGGTATGGTTCTGCGGGAAGAAAATGTAAAGTTAATGAAAAAAACAGGCGTTATCGTATTATTAACAGCAACCCCGGAAACGGTACTGGAACGAGTGAAGAATGGGAGAGAACGTCCGATTTTAAACGGACATATGAATACGACATACATTAAGCAACTGATGGAAAAGCGTGAGACCTACTATAAGGCTGCCGGAGAAATTGTAATTCCTACCGATGGAAGAGAAGCTTTAGATATGGCAAAGGAACTAAAACAAAATCTGGAATCTCCTAAATTTTGCTTTGATTTTTCGTAAGAAGTATGATATACTTACAAAGTTGTAGACAGTATATTGAAGAAAGCACCCATAGTTTAACGGATAAAATACCAGATTCCGGTTCTGGGGCTGGGGGTTCGATTCCCTCTGGGTGCATTGCAACCGTAAATAACTTTTTTATATAGATGAATTTAATAAGGAGGACCTATGAAGAACTCTTTGAATGAGAATAAAAAATTTGATTTTTCTAAGATTAATATAGATACAATAGTTACATTTTGCAGAAATAATGTAAGGTACGTTTCAGCCGGAGTACTGACTGTGATTTTAGTGGTTGTGCTAGCGGTAACAGCAACTAATAGTGGGAAAACAGACGGAAAGGAAGCAACAAAGCAAGAGCAGGTTGCAGATGCGCAGGATGCATATGAAGTAAATAAAAATGAAGAATTGAATACTCTTATTAGTAAGTATTATGAATTATGTGCAGCTGGTAATGTAGATGAGCTTGCGAATGTAGCAACGCCTGTTTCTGATATGGAGAAAAGCTATATTCAGATGATGAGTGGTTATGTAGAAAGCTATAATAATATTGATTGTTATACTAAGAAGGGATTGGAAGAGAATTCTTATCTGGTATCAGCAACTTATGAAATGAAGTTCAATGGAGTAGAAGGAACTGTTCCGGGAATGGAATTTTTTTATGTAAGAACCAATGAGAATGGTAGCCTTTATATTGATAATTTATACAGCTCTTTTAACAGTGAGATGGAAGAACAGGAAACGGATGCAGAAGTTGATGCCTTGATAGAGAAATTTAAAGAAGCTTCTGATGTAAAGGAATTACAGGCTGATTTCCAGAATCGTTATACACAGACGATTACAAACGATGCAAATCTTGAGAATATGGTAAATACTGTAACCGAAGGAATTAAGAGTTGGGCAGCTAATTATGTAGCACAACAGCAAGCAGCGGCAGAGCAGGCAGCAGCGCAAGCAGCGGCAGAACAAGCGGCAGCAGAGCAAGCAGCAGCGGAACAAGCAGCGGCGGAACAAGCAGCGGCGCAAGCGGCGGCAGAACAGGCGGCAGCGGAACAAGCAGCAGCGCAAGCGGCGGCAGAACAAGCAGCAGCGGCGGAGCAGGCAGCTCAACAACAGCAGGAAAATAATAATGGTTTGAATTACCTTCCGGAAGGGACTACATTAACTGCAAATGATGCTTATAATATCAGAGTATCTATGAGTGAGACTTCTGATAAAGTAGGGACTACAGCAATTGGAGATACCATTAAGGTTATCTTGAGTTATGAAGAAGGCTGGACTAAGGTAGAATGGAACGGAAAAACAGGATTTATTAAGACAGATCTTCTGTTAAATAATTAAAGAAAAGATAGAGCGGATGATGGAAAGGAGAATTGCCTTAAAAAGCAGTTCTCTTTTTAAATAAAACAGACCGCATAAAAATAGAAAAATGTTTCAACCTAATCAATAAGAATAAGATTAGGAGGAAATATATGAAAAACTATGAGGAAATCAATGTATTAAAGGAAACAAAAAGGAATGCAACCATGGCAATAAATGCCATAGATATTCTTATGAGTAAGGTGTACAATCAGGAATTTGCTTACGAACTGACGTCTCAAAGAAATCGTTTTCAAGAATTTGAGAAAAAGGCAGAGGCCGGATTATGGGAGCATGGAATTGCGGCAAAAGAATCCGGATGGGAGAAGGCAATGCTGTGGGGAGGCATACAGGCAAACACCTTATTAAATATCAGTACCCCTCATGTAGCAGATATGATGATACAGGGAAATACAAGAGGTATTGCAGATTTGATGAAAGTAAGGCATAATAATAAAAATGCAGGTAGTTATGCAAATGAAGTCGCGGAAGAATTGATGGATTTTGAAGAAGAAAATATAGAACGGTTAAAACAATTTTGCAGGTGAGGAAAATGACAGAACCAATAAGGATAAATAAGTATTTAAGTGAAGCAGGGGTATGTTCCCGACGGGAAGCAGACCGACAGATTGAGGCGGGCCATGTTACTATTAATGGAAGAAAAGCCGTAATGGGCGATAAGGTGGCACCAGGGGACATAGTGCTGTTTGGAAAGAAGCAGGTATCAAAAGAAGAGGAGATAATTCTTCTGGCGGTGAATAAGCCGAGAGGAATTGTATGTACAGCGGAAAAGCGGGAAAGGGATAATATTGTAGATTTTGTAAATTATCCCAAAAGGGTTTATCCGGTTGGACGTTTGGACAAAGAATCAAGAGGTCTGATTCTGATGACAAATCAAGGCGAGCTGGTCAATAAAATGATGCGAAGCGGTAATCTGCATGAAAAAGAGTATATCGTAAGGGTCAACCGGGATATAACAAAGGAATTTCTGGAAAAAATGGCAGCCGGAGTATATCTGGAAGAATTGGATGCCACTACAAGACCATGTCCGGTAGAACAGTTGGGGAAACGTACTTTTCGAATTATTTTGACCCAAGGAATGAATCGACAGATTCGTCGAATGTGCGAGAAGTTTCATTATCGTGTAGTAGATTTAAAACGTACTCGTATTATGAATATACGATTAGGAGATTTGAAAGAGGGAACCTACCGGAAAATATCGCAGGAAGAATGGAAGGAGTTACAGGAACTTATCAAGGATTCTTCAAATGAAACAGTAATTCCGAAGTGGTAAAGAGGGAAAGGAAATAGCAGGATGGATAAGAAGCAGGCAGAAGCAAGAATTGAAGAATTGAGAAAACAGATAGAGTATCACAATAATCGGTATTACAACATGGACAGTCCGGAAATTACTGACTATGAGTATGACATGATGATGCAGGAATTAAAGAAGATGGAAAAGGAATTCCCGGAGCTGGTAACCAAGGATTCCCCTACCCAGAAGGTAGGCGGAACAGCGAAAAGAGAGGCTGGTGTACAGGTTGCTCACAATGTACCAATGCTGAGCCTTCAGGATGTATTTTCCAAGGAAGAAGTAGATGAATTCGTAGAGCAGATGCAGGAGCAACTTGATAATCCTGAATTTGTTGTAGAGTATAAAATAGATGGTCTTTCCATGGCGCTTCGCTATGAAGAAGGGGAATTAAAACTTGCCCTAACTCGTGGAGATGGTGTTACTTTTGGAGAAGACGTTACAGAAAATGCAAAAGTAATTCCTGATGTGAAAAAGAAATTAAAAGTTCCCACAGAGTATTTGGAAATCCGTGGAGAGGTCTATATGAAAAACGCGGACTTTGACCGGGTTAATGAAATGCAGGAACTGAATGGAAAAAAAACATTTGCAAATCCGAGAAATTGTGCGGCAGGAACACTTCGTCAGTTAGACAGTAGAATTACAAAAGAGCGTGGACTCTCTATGTTTATTTTTAATATCCAACAGGTGCGTGGAATGGAATTTAAGACACACACAGAAGGATATGAGTATCTAAAGAAAAACGGAATACATGTCATCGACGATTATAAAGTATGTCATACTAAGGAAGAAGTATGGGATGCGATTTGTGCTATCGGAGAAAATCGGGGAAATCTTGCATATGACATTGATGGTGCGGTGGTAAAACTGAACTCCTTGGCAGACAGAGAAAAGTTAGGGAATACTTCCAAGGTACCAAGGTGGGCAGTTGCATATAAGTATCCACCAGAGGAAAAAGAAACAAAATTGTTGGATATTGAATTGTCAGTAGGAAGAACCGGAAGGATTACACCGACGGCGATTTTTGAACCGGTACGGTTGTGTGGGACAAGCGTCTCAAGAGCGACCCTTCATAATCAAGACTTTATTGATGAATTAGATATCCGAATTGGCGATACCATACAGGTATATAAGTCAGGCGAGATTATTCCAAAGGTGCGAAAGGTAATCAAAGAAAAACGTCCGGAAGGAACAGTGCCATTTAAAATTCCGGATGTCTGTCCGGTCTGTGGGGCGAAGACGCAGCGGGAAAAAGATACTGCAGATATCAAATGTACATCACCAAACTGTCCGGCACAGTTAGAACGCCATATCATTAATTTTGTGGGTCGAGATGCTATGGATATCAAAGGTTTTGGTACCGTTTATATTGAAGAACTGGTACGATTGGGTTATATTAAAGATGTGGCAGATATTTATACCTTAAGAGAGCATCGGGAAGAACTGATTGAACAGGGAATCATCGGAAAAGAGAAAAATACCGATAAGTTATTGGCTGCTATTGAAAAATCAAAAGAAAATGATGCGTATCAGTTATTGACCGGATTGGGAATTCCGAATGTGGGAAAGGCTGCTGCCAAGGCAATTTTAAAAGAATTTAAGAATATGGAAACATTAGAACACGCTACCATGGAAGAACTTCAGAATGTGAATGATATTGGAGAAGTAAGTGCCAGATGCATTACTGACTTTTTTGCAAATGAAAAAAATAAAGTGTTAATGGAACGAATGCGAAGCTATGGAGTAAATATGCAAGCATTAGAAACGGTAGGAGCAGGAACCAAGTTAGAAGGTATGACTTTTGTGATTACCGGAACATTACCAACCATGGATAGAAAAGAAGCAGCTGCCATGATAGAAAAGCAGGGTGGAAAAGTATCCGGTTCCGTTTCAAAAAAGACAACTTATCTTTTAGCAGGAGAAAGTGCAGGAAGTAAACTGACAAAAGCGCAGGAACTTGGTATCAATATCATAGATGAAGCGCAGTTTCTGGCTATGATTGAAGAAGCATAAAAGAAAACGATGGAAGAATAAGTATAAGACAGAAAGCAGGAGAGAATATGCCAATTAAGGTTCAAAGCGGATTACCCGCAAGAGAAAAACTAGAATGGGAAAATGTATTTACAATGGATGAGAATCGGGCGATGCATCAGGATATTCGTCCGATAGAAGTAGGAATATTGAATTTGATGCCGTTAAAGGAAGATACGGAATTGCAGATATTACGGGCCCTTTCCAATACTCCGTTGCAGGTGGATGTTACTTTTGTAACGGTATCTAGTCATGAGTCCAAGAATACATCTGTGAGCCATTTGAATAAGTTTTACAATACTTTTGCAGAAATAAAGGATAGAAAGTTTGATGGTTTCATTATTACCGGAGCACCGGTAGAACAGATGGAATATGAAGAGGTAGATTATTGGAAAGAGTTTGAAGAAATCTGTGAGTGGACGAAAACAAATGTAACATCTACCATGCATCTGTGCTGGGGTGCGCAGGCAGGCCTTTATTATCATTATGGAATACCGAAGCATATGCTGGAGCATAAGATGTTTGGATTATTCGAACATAGAGTAAGTAACCGTAAGGTTCCGCTGGTGCGTGGATTCGACGATTGTTTCTTGGCACCACACTCCAGACATACCGAAGTGCGGAAAGAAGATATTGAGAAAGTACCGGAGCTGACCATTCTGGCTGAATCAGAAAAAGCAGGTGTATTTCTGGTAATGGATGAAACCGGAAAGAAAATATTCGTTATGGGACATCCGGAATATGACCGTATGACGTTGCATACAGAATATATGCGTGACAAGGAAAAGGGATTGGACATTCAGGTGCCGGAAAATTACTACGAAAACGATGATTGCACCGTAAAACCTAATCTGGTATGGCGTTCCCATGCCAATGCGCTTTACACCAACTGGCTGAATTATTATGTTTACCAGACTACTCCATATGAGTATATTACAGTTCCGCAGAAGAAATAGAAGAAGTGTAGTTTAATCTTTGCAAACGGTCAATATTCTGTTATAATATAACAATGAATAACTTTAGGAGGCGTGAAAATGGCTGAAGATAGAAAAGCATATATGATAAAAGATGGTAATTTAGGAGAGGTACGCATTGCAGACGAAGTAGTTGCAATTATTGCAGGACTTGCAGCAACAGAAGTGGAAGGCGTAAGTTCCATGGCAGGAAACATTACCAATGAATTGGTAAGCAAGCTGGGAATGAAGAATCTTTCTAAGGGAATCAAAGTAGAAGTAATGGACAATGTGGTAAGTGTTGATGTTTCCCTTCATATTAAGTTCGGTTTTGTGATTCCGGAAGTATCTGCAAAGGTACAGGAACGTGTAAAAACTGCCATTGAAAATATGACCGGATTGGAAGTTTGCGGAGTTAATGTGAGAATTGCCGGTGTAGAGATGGAAAAGAGCAAGTAAAAGAACTTTGAAAAATAAACAGAACGTGATTATTTGTATGGCAAGTATTTAAAACAATAGCATAAAGGTGTCTTTTTAAGACACCTTTTTTGAAAGGAAAAAGGATGAGTCGAAGAGAGATTAGAGAACAGATATTCAAATTATTGTTTCGTGCAGAATTTTATGAAAAAAATGATATGTCGGAACAGCTGGCATTATTTTTTGAAGAATTAGATCAGCGTGAAGAAAAGGATACAGACTATATTCAGAAAAAATATAACGATATTATGGAGCGTTTGACAGAAATTGATGCTATGATAAACGAAGTGGCAGAGGGCTGGAAAACAAGTCGTATGGGGAAAGTAGATTTGACCTTGATTCGCCTTGCAACCTATGAATTAAAATTTGAAGAAGATATTCCTACAGGAGTGGCAATCAATGAAGCGGTAGAACTTGCAAAGGCGTATGGGACAGATGATTCCGCTTCCTTTGTGAATGGAATTCTTGCAAAATTGGCATGACGAAGAATGTATATACGGTAGGTCAGGTAAATGCCTACATTAAAAACATGTTTGCTCAGGACTTCATGATGAACCGTATCTATGTGAAGGGAGAAGTGTCTAACTGTAAATATCATACCTCAGGGCATATTTATTTTACACTGAAGGATGAAACAGGAGCATTGACTGCGGTTATGTTTGCCGGAAGTCGCAAGGGGCTTACCTTCCCAATGAAGAACGGAGATAATGTTATTGTATTAGGTTCTATTTCCGTATATGAACGAGATGGAAAATATCAGCTTTATGCCAAAGAGATTATTTTGGATGGAGCGGGATTATTATATCAGAAGTTCGAAGAATTAAAAAAAGAATTAGAAGAAATGGGAATGTTTTCAAAGGAATACAAGCGTCCCATTCCGAAGTATATAAAAACCCTTGGGATTGTGACAGCATCTACCGGAGCAGCTATAAGAGATATTCAAAATATCAGTAAAAGACGGAATCCTTATGTGCAGACGATTCTATATCCGGCTCTGGTTCAAGGAGAAGGCGCTGCTGCAAGTATTGTAAATGGGATTCATGCTTTGGAAGAACTTAAGGTAGATGTGATTATCGTAGGAAGAGGTGGAGGTTCCATTGAGGACCTTTGGGCATTTAATGAAGAAATTGTGGCAAGAGCCATTTTTGAATGCAGTATTCCTATTATTTCTGCGGTGGGGCATGAAACAGATACGACTATTGCAGATTATGTAGCAGATTTGCGGGCACCTACACCGTCAGCAGCGGCAGAATTGGCAGTTTATGATTGGTGGGAACTGGAACAGCAGATATTAGCAATTAAGATGGAATTGAACCGCAGTATCAGTGATAAGTTGGAGCAAACGGAAGAACGCATCAGACAGTATGAAAGACAGTTGAAGCTTTTGACACCACAGCATCGTTTAAATGAAAAACGTCAGTTTATAGTAGACTTAGAGGAAAAACTGCAGATGTATATGCAACAGAAAATTCAGCAAAAAAAACATCAGATGGAGTTGTATGCAGGGCAGTTAGAAGGAATGTCTCCGGTGAAAAAATTAAGCCAAGGATATTCTTATGTATCAGATGATGCCGGGAAAGCAGTCAATGATGTAAACAAGGTAAAAAAAGGCGATAATATTATTGTTCATATGCTAAATGGTAAGGTGACGGCAGAAGTAACAGAAACGGAGGTTTTCTCATGGGAGAACAGGAACAGACATTAGAAGAAATCTTTCAGGAGTTGGAAGGTATTATTGAAAAGATGCAGCAAAGAGAAGTATCCCTTGAGGATTCTTTTTGCCTATATGAGCAAGGGATACAGAAATTGAAACAGTGTAATGATAAAATAGATTATGTAGAAAAACAGATGCTTCTGTTAAATGGTCAGGGAGAATTGGAACCATTGGATGCGGAATAGGAGAAAGCGTATGGATATGAAGAAAGAAATTGCAGCCCGTACCGAGCAGGCAGAACAGATTATAAGACAATATCTTCCGACGGAAGAGGGATTTCAGAAAACGGTAATAGAAGCTATGAATTACAGTGTATTAGCAGGAGGAAAGAGACTTCGTCCTGTGCTTATGATGGAAACCTATCGAATGTTTGGAGGACGTTCTAAGGTGATTGAACCTTTTATGGCAGCAATGGAAATGATTCATACATATTCTTTGGTGCATGATGACCTTCCGGCAATGGATAATGATGAATTTCGAAGAGGAAAAAAGACCACCCATGCCCAATATGGAGAAGCAATGGGAATTCTTGCAGGGGATGGACTTTTGAATTATGCTTTTGAAACAGCAACGAAAGCATTTGAGATTGAGCCGGGAAATGGAAATATCGGACGAGCATTTCAGATACTGTCACAGAAGGCAGGAATTCATGGTATGCTGGGTGGACAGTGTGTAGATATAGAGTCTGAGGGAAAAGAAGTAACAGAAGAGCTGTTACAGTATATTTATAAATTGAAGACAGCGGCATTATTGGAAAGTTCCATGATGATTGGAGCGATTTTGGCAGGAGCAACCAAAAGTGAACAGAGAATTGTGGAGCAGGCAGCAGGAGAACTGGGGCTGGCATTTCAGATTCAGGATGATATTCTGGATGTTACCAGTAGCACTGAGGTGTTGGGAAAACCAGTGGGAAGTGACGAGAAGAATCACAAGACCACCTATGTAACTCTGAAAGGAATTGAGGAAGCATACAAAGAGGTGGAAGAACGTTCCAGACATAGCGTAGAATTGCTGAATACCTTAGTTGTAAAAAATGAATTCTTAACAAACTTGATGATGGAATTGGTGAATAGAAAGAAATAATGGAATTCGCAAAGAAAGAAGGGAATTCTTCATGGTATTAGAAAAAATAAATAAGCCTAATGATATAAAAAAGCTGACAAATGCAGAATTACCTGTTCTTGCAGATGAAATACGTGATTTCCTCATTCATAAAATTGCAGAGAATGGTGGGCATCTGGCATCAAACCTTGGCGTAGTGGAACTTACTATGGCATTGCATCTGGCGTTTGAACTGCCGGAAGACAAGATTATCTGGGATGTGGGACATCAGTCTTATACTCATAAATTGTTGACAGGGCGAAAGGCAGGATTCGATGAACTGCGAAAATATGGTGGCATGAGTGGCTTCCCTAAGCGTCAGGAAAGTGAGTGTGACAGCTTTGATACCGGGCATAGTTCCACTTCCATTTCAGCAGGACTTGGCTATGCAGAGGCAAGAGAATTGACTGGAGAGGACTATCATGTAATATCTGTAATCGGAGATGGAGCACTGACAGGAGGAATGGCATATGAAGCGTTGAATAATGCTTCCCGTATGAAAAGTAATTTTATTATCGTATTGAATGATAACAATATGTCTATTTCAGAAAATGTGGGTGGACTTTCCAGGCATCTTGGAAATTTACGTACTACAGATGCATATAAGGATTTGAAAACAGGAGTAACCAATTCTCTTAGTAAGATTCCTGTATATGGGGAGCGCATGGTTTCTCAGATACGTCGAACAAAGAGTGGTATAAAACAATTGTTTATTCCGGGCATGATATTTGAAGATATGGGAATTACCTATTTGGGGCCTGTGGATGGTCATGATATTCCTGCAATGCTTCGGATTTTTAAAGAAGCGGTCAAGGTAGATGGTGCCGTTGTAGTGCATGTTATGACGCGCAAGGGCAAGGGATACCTTCCGGCGGAACGCCATCCGGCAAGATTCCATGGAGCACAACCATTTGAAATTGAAACGGGTCTTCCGGCAAATCCAAGGACAGTAGCAAATTATACAGATATATTTTCTACTGTTATGCGAAAACTCGGTGACAGGGATGAAAAGGTAGTTGCGATAACAGCAGCTATGGGGGATGGAACTGGATTAAAACGGTTTCACAATATGTTCCCGGAGCGTTTCTTTGATGTGGGAATTGCAGAAGAACATGCAGTAACATTCGCTGCCGGCCTTGCAGCCGCAGGGTTAAAGCCGATTGTAGCCATTTATTCCTCTTTTTTGCAAAGAGCGTATGACCAGATTCTACATGATGTCTGTATTCAGGATTTGCCCGTAGTGTTTGCCATAGACCGGGCAGGATTGGTAGGAAGTGATGGTGAAACACATCAAGGAATTTTTGATTTATCCTACCTGTCAACGATTCCCAATATGACAATTATGGCACCTAAGAATAAATGGGAACTTTCGGATATGGTGAAATTTGCAGTGAAATATCAGCATCCTATTTCCATACGTTATCCGAGAGGAGAAGCCTATGACGGTTTAAAGGAATTTCGTGCTCCTATTACGTTTGGGAAAAGTGAAGTGATTAGGCAGGAAAGTCAGATTGCACTTCTGGCAGTTGGTAGTATGGTGAAAACAGCTGTTGAAGTAAGAGAGATTTTAAAAAGTATGGGTTATCAATGTTCGCTCATTAATGCAAGGTTTGTAAAGCCATTAGATACAAAAGTGTTAGAAGAATTAACACATGAACATGAACTGTTGGTTACGATGGAAGAAAATGTAATAAGTGGCGGATTTGGTGAACATGTGGTACGATATATGAATGAAAGAGATTCAAAAGAGTCTCAAATGAAAGTCATTAACATTGCTATTCCGGATGAATATGTAGAACATGGTAATGTGGAGATTTTAAGAAAAGAAGTCGGTATTGATAAAGAATCCATAGTGAAAAAAATTGTAGCGGAATATGCTAAAATACGGGAAAGGTTATAGCATGAAAGAAAGATTGGATGTATTGCTGGTACAGCGTGGACTGGCACCTTCGCGAGAGAAAGCAAAGGTCATGATTATGGAAGGAAATGTGTTCGTAGCAGGACAGCGGGAAGACAAGGCAGGAACTTCCTTTGATGATAAAGTAGAAATAGAAGTAAGAGGAAATACACTTAAGTATGTAAGCCGTGGTGGACTTAAGTTAGAAAAAGCAATGGCGAACTTTGGTATTTCCCTTGAAGACAAGATTTGCATGGATATTGGCGCCTCTACAGGAGGTTTTACAGATTGTATGCTTCAAAATGGAGCAAAAAAAGTATATGCAGTCGATGTGGGATATGGACAGTTTGCCTGGAAATTAAGACAGGATGAACGTGTGGTATGTATGGAAAAAACAAATATCCGCTATGTAACACCGGAGGATATTGATGATATTTTAGATTTTGCATCGGTAGATGTATCTTTTATTTCTCTTACCAAAGTGCTTCCGGCAGCAAAGGAATTGTTAACGGAGCAAGGTGAGATGGTATGCTTGATTAAACCGCAGTTTGAAGCGGGGAAGGAAAAGGTTGGAAAAAAAGGAGTAGTAAGAGATTCAAAGGTGCATGAAGAAGTAATTGAAAAGGTGATTTCCTTTGCACAAGAAATTGGTTTTGGAATAAAGAATCTGGAGTTTTCCCCGATTAAGGGACCGGAAGGTAACATAGAGTATCTTGTATACATTCAAAAGGGCATGGAGAGTCAGGAGGGGCCGGTAGACATAAAGGCTGTAGTAGCACAGGCGCACAGCACACTGGCATAAGAGAATGAAGCATTTTTACATTATTGTAAATCCACAAAAAGATAAGGAATTGGTACTAACAAAGCAGATGCAAAAGTATATTGCGGAGCATGGTGGAAACTGTGGTTATCAGATAAATCAAGAGTATGATGCAGTAGAAATACCAAAGGAAACAGAATGTATTCTGGTAGTTGGTGGAGATGGAACCCTACTTCGGGTTGCTCGGGATATGGCAGAACGGAATATTCCTCTGATTGGAGTAAACACCGGGCATGTAGGCTATCTGTGCGAACTGGATGGAAAAAATGTTATGAATGGGCTGGAAATTCTCATGGAGGGCAAAGGCTATTCGGTAGAAGAACGTATGCTTTTGACTGGGTATCTGGTGAATAAAACAGGGCAGTCAGGACAGCAGGTTGCATTAAATGATATTGTAATTCATCGTTCGGGAGTTCTTCAAGTGGCGGATTTTATTATTTCTGTCAATGGAGAATATCTCAATACATACAGTGCAGATGGTATTATTATAGCAACACCTACCGGCTCTACTGCTTATAATATGTCGGCAGGAGGACCGATTGTGGATCCGAGAGCGGAATTAATATTGATAACACCAATTAGTCCTCATACGTTGAATGCCAAAAGTATTGTACTTGGAGCAGATGCTGAGATTACTGTAGAGGTGGCTCCAAGAAGAATAGAAAATGATGAAAAGGCAGAGGTCAGCTTTGACGGGGAGCATGTAGGAATTCTTACTGTTGGAGAGAAAATTGTAGTGAAAAAGGCAGGAACTCGAACAGGGATTTTGAAACTAAGCAAGTTAAGTTTTCTAGAACGTCTGGGAAAGAAATTGCAAGGATATACCGGATAGTGAGAAGGAGGATATATGAAATCAAAACGTCAGGCAAAGATTTTGGAACTTATAAGGAAGTATAATATTGAAACCCAGGAGGAATTATCGGACCGCTTGGAGAAGGAAGGATTTGCGGTAACACAAGCAACTATATCAAGAGATATACGGGAACTTAAGCTTACTAAGGTAGCAAGTGGAACCGGAGGAAGACAGAAGTATGTAGCACTTAGCGAAAATCATGTGGATATGAGTGAGAAGTACATTCGAGTATTTAAGGATGGCTTTTCTTCTATGGATATGGCGCAAAATATTTTAGTGATAAAGACGGTATCAGGTATGGCTATGGCGGTTGCAGCGGCTCTGGATGCTATGGATTGTCATGAAATTGTGGGAAGTATTGCAGGTGATGATACTATTATGTGTGCAGTACGAACAGTAGAAGATACAGAAAATTTGATGAAAAGATTAAGAAAAATCATAGATAATTAAATGTAAGATACTGATTTTTAAGCCGTTGTAAATGAGAGAGCAGAAGGAGAACGGATATGTTAGTAAGTCTGCATGTAAAAAACCTCGCATTAATTGAAGAAGCAGAGGTAGAATTTGGACCGGGATTAAATATTCTTTCCGGTGAAACAGGAGCTGGAAAATCTATTATCATAGGCTCCATTAATCTTGCTTTGGGAGAAAAGGTTCCCAAAGAAATGCTGCGGGAAAACGCAGAATATGCGTTGGTAGAGTTGATTTTCAGAGTAGAAAATCAAGAACAATTAAACGTATTAAAAGAGATGGATATTTTTCCGGAAAATGGAGAAATTATCATGTCAAGAAAGATTACTGCTTCAAGGAGTGTTGGAAAGATTAACTCTGAGACAGTATCGGCTTCCTGCATGAAGGCAGTGGCTGCGTTGTTGATTGATATTCATGGACAGCATGAGCATCAGTCATTACTTCAAAAGAAGAAGCATTTGGAGATTCTGGATGAATACGCTAAGGATGAGTTAAAAGAGAAAAAGGAAGAATTAAAACTTCGCTATCAGGAATATCAGAAGATATTAGAAGAAAAGAAGGAAGCGGTGACGGATGATGCCCAGAGAGAAAGGGAATTGTCCTTTTTGGAATATGAGATTAATGAAGTAGAAGAGGCGCAGCTGATTCCGGGAGAAGATGAGACATTAGAAAGTGCTTATAGAAAGATGGCAAATAGTCGTAAGATTATGGAAGCAGCGAATGCGGCCCACAATATGACTAGTGGCGATGGAAATGCTACAGATCAGATTGGACGGGCATTGCGGGAACTTACATCTGTAGTGGAATATGACAGTGACTTGGAACAGCTTGCAGAACAGATTGGAGAAATAGACAGCCTGTTGAATGATTTTAACCGGGAGCTGGCAGCGTATATTTCAGACGGAGAGTTTGATGAAGAAACCTTCTATGAGACGGAGAAACGTTTGGATGAGGTTAATCATTTAAAGGACAAATTTGGTGGAACCATTGAGGCAGTGTTAGCGGCAAAAGAGGAAAAAGAACAGCGCTATCAGCAACTGAAGGATTATGAGCATTATCTGGAGGAACTGGCACAGCGGGAAAAGAAGGCAGAAAAGGTACTACAGGAAATTTGTCAGGAGGTATCAGCAATCCGAAAGCGTTATGCGAAAGAATTAACAAAGCAGGTAAAAGAAGCATTGATTGATTTGAATTTCCTGGATGTGGAATTTACCATGGCATTTCAGGACACATCTTCTTATACTGCGAACGGGACAGACGATGCAGAGTTTTTGATTTCCACTAATCCGGGAGAACCGGTAAAACCTTTAGGAAAGGTAGCATCCGGCGGTGAATTAAGCCGTATCATGTTGGCAATAAAAACTGTTTTAGCGGAGAGCGATCAGATTGAAACATTGATTTTTGATGAGATTGATTCCGGTATCAGTGGACGTACTGCTCAGATGGTAGCAGAGAAAATGAATGTGATTGGAAAGAATCATCAGGTTATTTGTATTACTCATCTGCCTCAGATTGCAGCTATGGCAGATCAGCATTTTTTAATTAGTAAAAATGTGGTAAATCAGTCAACAGTTTCCAATATTGTTTGCTTAGAGGAAAAAGAGACAATAGAAGAACTGGCAAGAATGCTTGGTGGTGTAAAAGTAACAGATACTGTTTTAGAAAGTGCAAGAGAGATGAAAGAACTGGCGAAATCAGTTAAAAAATCCCAGAGTTAAAAATGAAAGAACTTCATATACTAGAAAAAGGATTTCAGTTAAGTACTGAAATCCTTTTTCTATATAATTGGAATAACAAGAAGGGATGTGGAAACATGAAAATACAAAAGTGGATTGCAAGAACAAGCATACTAGGAGGCTTTGGACTTTTGCTGGTGTTTTCTTTTTTTATTATGAAGGAGTCTGTCCCGGATAAAATATGGATGGTACAGGGAGAAGAGGAAAACTTCAATTTTCATGTTCCAATGACTGGAGTAGTGGAAGCGGAAGGATTAGAGGTATTTGGAAACCAGTCACCTGCAATAGAACGAAAAGAAATCCATGTAGACTTGAATAAGGATTTTTCTATGAAATCTGATAACCGTGGTAGTTATTCTATCGTGTGTCGACTTTTTGGAATATTTGAGGTAAAGGAAGTTGCGGTAGAGGTTATTGAAGAGGAAAGTGTAGTTCCATGCGGAATACCCGTAGGAATTTATGTAAAAACAGAAGGAGTGCTGATTATCGGAACAGGGGCAGTAACAGGAACGGATGGAATGAATTACGAACCGGCAGCCAATATTGTGAAAAGTGGAGATTATATTAAAACCATAAATGAACAGGTAGTAAAGACAAAGGAAAATGTAATTGAGGCTATTAATGGGTGTGAAGGAAAGTCAGTGGTGCTTGGAATATTGAGGGATGGAGAGTACATTGAATTAAAAGTAGAGCCGGTAAAAACAGGGGGAAATGAATATAAGTTGGGTATCTGGATTAGAGATGATCTGGCAGGTGTAGGAACGCTCACTTTTTGTGACAGTGCCGGAAATTATGGAGCATTAGGTCATCAGGTAAGCGATATGGATACAGGAACTAAAGTTCTTATGTCAGAAGGAACTTTATATGAAGCAAAAATAGCAGGAATTACTAAGGGAGAAAAGGGAAAGCCGGGGGAAGTATCAGGGATTATTACTTATTTGGATCAGTTTAAGCTTGGAACGGTAGAGGAAAATACGGAGGTTGGAATTTACGGAAAACTGGAGCGAATGCCGGAACAGTTACAGGGAGTAGAATATTGCGCCATTGGTATGAAGCAGGAAGTACAGGAGGGACCGGCCAAAATTGTTTCTTATTTATCCGGAGAAAGGAAAGAGTATGACATTGAGATTATAGGGATGGATTATAGTGGCAGTAACCTGAATAAAGGAATTCTTTTTGAGGTGACAGACCCGGAACTGTTGGAGTTGACGGGAGGGATTGTGCAGGGAATGAGTGGCAGTCCAATTATTCAGAATGGGAAGATGATAGGTGCTGTGACACATGTATTTGTTCAAGATGCAGCTAGGGGATATGGGGTATTTGCGGAACAGATGATAATTTATAGATAATAGAATATTAGTTGATTAAAAAAACGGATTAAAAAAATATTATATGTCACGATAATGTGACATGTGATATTATATAATGGAATAATAAAAAGGAATGGTTATATGCAGATTTTTGTAGATGCAGACGCATGTCCTGTGGTTCGTATTGTTGAAGAAGTGGCAGAAAAATATGGAATTGCCGTAACATTACTCTGCGATACGAATCACATTTTGAGTTCCGATTACAGTGAAGTCATTGTGGTTGGTGCAGGAGCAGACGCAGTTGATTATAAATTAATCAGTATTTGTCATAAAGGAGACATCGTTGTTACTCAGGATTATGGAGTAGCAGCAATGGCACTTGGGAAAGGGCTCACAAGGTCCAGTGGACCTTGGCTTTGAGCCGACCGAAGCGGAGCGTAGACAGTATGCAATTCATCAATCGGGCAAGTGGTACACGAATGACAATATAGACCAGATGTTAATGGAAAGACATTTGAATAAGAAGGCAAGAAGGGGCTCTCAAAAGAACCATATAAAAGGACCTAGAAAAAGAACAGATGAGGATGATGAAAAATTTACACAGTCTTTTGAAAAATTGGTTTCGAAGGTTTTAGCAAGATAAGGAGAATCTTATGAGACTATTTAAAAAGAATAAGGGCAGGTAGATGATAAGATGTATTTAATAAAGACAGTAAAAGGTGATATTACAAAAATTACAGGTGTCCAGGCAATTGTAAATGCTGCTAATAATTCTCTTTTAGGTGGCGGTGGAGTTGATGGTGCTATTCACAGGGAAGCGGGACCGGAACTTTTAGCAGAGTGTCGAACTCTTCATGGTTGTGAAACAGGACAGGCAAAGATTACAAAAGCATACCACTTACCATGTGATTATGTGATACATACGGTAGGGCCAATTTGGAATGGTGGAAGGAGTAAGGAAGAAGAGCTTCTTGCAAGTTGTTATCTCCAATCTATGCAGTTGGCACTTGAACATGGGATAAGAACAATTGCATTTCCGTCTATATCCACCGGAGTGTATAGTTTTCCGGTAGAGCTGGCAGCAAAGATTGCAGTAAAAACAGTAAGCAGATTTTTAGAGGATAACGAGAATAGTTTTGATCTCGTTGAATGGGTGTTATTTGACTCTAAGACAGAGAGTGTCTATAAAGCGGAAGTAGAAAAAATATATCAGAAAATAAAGAATTTGGCAAATCAGAATTTTTAGAGAAAAGAGGAGACAACACATGAATACATATGAAGTCTTTTTACAGGAACGAATAGAAATTGGTGCAGGAATGGTGGCAAAAGTTTTTTCGTATAATGGATATGCTTACAAATGTTTTAATGAGGGATATCCCAAAGAATGGATTGATTATGAATTTGAGCTTCAACAAGAGGTTGTAAAAAGCGGTCTTCCTATTCCACATTATTATAAATCGGAATTTCCCAATAGCATCAAAATGGATTTGATAAATGGAGAATCCATGTATGACAGACTTACAACTTATGGAAAAGATGTTACTATGATGGAAATGATGGCATGGTTTAGAAAAATACATGAAGTGAAAGGTTTAAAGCTTCACAGCTTTTCAAAATATATTTTGAATAAAATTAATGAAGCCCCTATTTCCAAGGAGGAAAAGGCTAGTGCAACCCAATGCTATTTCGAGGTAGATGATGAAACATGAAAGATAAAAAACTTGCCGACACTTTTCGACAAAATCCAACTAGATGAAACAGATATTATCAATAAGAAAAGCAGGTTAATTCTTTTTAAATGACATGGTTCGTGCTAAAATGAAGAAATAAGAGAGGAGCTGTCGAAATTGTGAGAAATCTTTTCGTTGAAGTAAAATCTTAAGACGGCTATAATACAAATAGTCTCGTTTTGCGAGGTTTTATAATGAAAAGCAACAGGAGGATATGACGTGGAAAAATTAAATGTAGCAATTGCAGATGATAATGAAAGAATGCTGCAAGTATTAGGGGATATTGTAAGAAGTGATGAAGAATTTCATGTGGTGGGAACCGCGAAAGACGGAGAAGAAGCATATGAAATGATAAAAAAGAAGGAACCGGATGTAGTTCTGTTGGATATTGTTATGCCTAAGCTAGATGGTTTAGCAGTAATGGATAAGATAAAAAATGACAGAAATATAAAAAAGCATCCGGCATTCATCATGATAAGTGCCATTGGGCAGGAAAAAATTACAGAAGATGCCTTTGATTTGGGTGCAGATTACTATATTATGAAGCCTTTTGACAGCGATGTGGTGATTAATCGCATCAAGCATGTGCGAGACAGCGAAAAACGTAAAAATGCAGAGATTAGAAAAGTAAATCCTTATGAGAAAAAGGAAAAACTGGAAGAACGGAATTTGGAGAATGATGTAACTAATATTATTCATGAAATCGGAGTACCGGCACATATTAAAGGTTATCAGTATCTTCGGGAGGCAATAATGATGTCTGTGACCGATATGGAAATGCTTAACTCCATCACCAAAATTTTGTATCCAAGTATTGCAAAGAAGTTTCAAACAACTCCAAGCCGCGTGGAACGTGCGATTCGGCATGCAATTGAAGTGGCATGGAGTAGGGGAAAGATGGATACTATAGATGAATTGTTTGGGTATACCATACATAATGGAAAAGGAAAACCAACAAATTCAGAATTTATAGCTTTAATTGCAGACAAAATTCGGTTAGAATATAAGATAGGAAAATAATTACTAACCGGAGGGTTCAAATGAAGAAGATACTTTTTGCAGCATCAGAAGGAAATCCATTTATAAAGACAGGTGGATTGGCAGATGTGGTGGGAGCATTGCCAAAGTATATAGATAAGTCATTGTATGAGGTGAGTATCATGATGCCTCTTTATCAGTGTATACCGGAGCGGTATCGCAAGAAAATGAAGAAAGTGACACATTTCTATGAAGATATGCCAAGGGAGCAAGAATATATCGGAATCTATAAGATGAAAGAATCTGGTATTACGTATTACTTTATTGACAATGAGTATTATTTTGCAGGAAATGCACCTTACAATCAGATTTACGAAGATGTGAACAAATTTGCATTTTTTTCCAGAGCAGTATTGGCAGCATTACCACAAATGGATTACTGTCCGGATGTGATTCATTGCCATGACTGGCAGACTGGGTTACTTCCGTTGTTTCTAAAGGTATTTTACAATGAAAACGCTTTTTACAGTAATATAAAGACAATTCTTACCATACATAACCAGAAGTTTCAGGGAAGATGGCGAATTGACGATATTGAAAATTGCAGAGATATTCCGGAAAAATATCGCTATGGAGCTATGGAAGCTTATGGAGAAAGTAATTTTTTAAAGGCCGGAATTCTCTATGCGGATCAGGTCACTACAGTGAGTGAAACCTATGCAAGAGAGATACAAACACCGGAAGGCGGTGAGGGACTGGAGGGTGTGATGCGTGAGGTTTCCGAAAAGCTTTTGGGAATTACCAATGGAATTGATGAAGAGGAGTATAATCCAAAGATAGATAAGAATATACCATATCCGTTTGGAGTAGGGAATATAGCAGAGAAAAAGAAGGACAAAAAGGCTTTGCAGAAGGAGATGGGATTGAAGCAGGATAGTAAGGCTTGTCTTATCGCCATCGTATCCAGACTGACGCAGCAGAAAGGATTTGAACTGGTGGTGTCGGTGATGGAAGAACTACTTCAAACAGAACATGTACAGGTGGTAGTACTTGGAACCGGAGAAGAGCGGTTTCAGCATGACTTTTCCTGGTTTGCACAGAAATACCCAGACCGGGTATCTGCAAATATTGGATATAGTGAAGATAAGGCTCATCGAATTTATGCAGGTGCAGATATGTTCTTGATGCCATCCCAGTTTGAACCATGTGGATTAAGTCAGTTAATCAGTATGCGTTATGGAACGGTGCCTATTGTAAGGGAAACCGGGGGACTTAAGGATACGGTTGAGCCTTACAATGAAATCTGGCAAACGGGAAACGGTTTTGGATTTCGCAATTACAATGCGGGCGAAATGTTGTATATTATTCGATATGCCCTTAAAATCTACCAGGAACAGCCCAAAGCATGGCGTGCTATGATGAAACGCTGCATGAAGCGGGACAGTTCCTGGCAGAGTGTAACGAAAAAGTATGAAAATCTCTATGCAAAGCTTACTGATTAAAAATTATTGCATGGTAATGCTATCTGTGTTGCGATGGTAATAGTAGATATGGTCCGATAAAACCTCTTCTATGGCAACTTCGGATTGATTGATGTCACATACCATTTGGGATAATGCCAATGCAGATTCTGTTACTGTAGTTGGCATTAAAATTACTTCATGGATGCTACTTGGAAGAATATATAAGTCGCAGTCCAAGCGGTCTGCAATTTCCTTTAGGACATTATCGTAAAGGATGCAGCAAGCCCCCAGAAAGCGTTGCTGGTTGGTGAGTACATACATGGGAACTGCAGAAGTAGAAGAAAAGGCATGTTTGGTGTTCTTTTGTTCTTGAAGTGGAAGTTGTTCTAATGCCGGAAGCAGTAATTCTGCAAGGGAGTCACAGCAGGAACTTAAAAGAAATGGTGTATTCTTTTGTGCTAGGGTGAACAGGTCGTGTACGGTGACATTCCAATAAGAAAGATGTTCATTTCGAATCAATACGGAAGCGTTTTCCGTAGGAGATTTGGATAAAAGACAGTAGAATACAATAGCAAGATCCAAATAGGGAATCCAGGGAACTTCTTTTAGGAGTTCCTTATTTTTTTCCTGATGAACTAATTTGTAGACAATACGGGAACGAATATTGTCAAAACAGGTAAAAAAGGACGTATCGATATTATGAGTGACACGATGTTCCTGATAATAACTGTAAATCTCTGAAATGACAGAAGAAATAGGAAATCCTCTTTCTATCTGTTGAAAATAGGACTTTAGATAAATCGTAGGTGAGATATTAAGTTCCGGTTCTAAAATTGTTAGTGCATCTTCTAACTGATTGTTATTATGGGGAATCTGGTGAATCGTAATAGATGTGCCGGAAGGAAATTTTTCCTTTAATTTATCTAATAAATGATGTTTAAATACTTCGTATGTCATAAGACCTCCTGCGCTGTGCTGGCAAAGCAGGAAAAAAGCCCACAAGGACTATGTGGGCTTAATTTACCATGAATATTGAAAGAATACAAGTAAAAAAGGAAAAATATGATATTTGCATACTGAATATGCACTACTCGGAATAGGCTTTTAATTCCAACCAGAGCTCACTGTAAAGGGTAGTGGTATCATCATCTAGTGATTTCAGTACCTCACAGTTGTCAAGGATTTCCTTTGGTGGAAAGATGGTGGTGTTTTCCTGTAATTCGGTATCTAACTGTTCTACTACCTTTGTATTTGGTGTTGCGTAGTAAACGTAGTCAAAATTCATCATAGCAATATCTTCCCGGCATAAGAAGTTTAAGAACTTTTCTGCATTTTCCTGATTCGTGCATGTTTTGGGAATAAACCAGGAGTCAATCCACATATTAGAGCCTTCTTTTGGAACAGAAAAGGCAAGGTTTTCGTTGAACTCCATGGCAAATCCGGCTTCTCCGGAGTAAACTACCGCCATAGCGGCATTTTCTGCAATCATTTCGTCCTGAGCTTCGTCTACCAAATAAGAGTAAATCATGGATTTCTGGTCCAGAAGTAGTTGTTGTGCTTCACGAAGTTCTGTTTCATCAGCCGTGTTGAGGGAATATCCCAAACGTTTTAAGGCTACCATGAAGGCATCACGGACAGAATCCGGCATAATAATTTGTCCATCGTAGTCTTTGTCCCATAGAATATCCCAGGAATCTACCTTAGATTCATCCACCATTTCCTTATTGTAAAGGATTCCTACCGTTCCGAAGAAGTAGGGAAGGGAGTATTTGTTCTCTGGATCAAAGGACTTAGAGAAGTCAAAGTAAGTCTTATCCAGATTTTGTGCAAGAGGAATATTGTCATAGTTCATTTCCAGAACCTGTCCCTCGTTGATTAACTTTTCTACCATATAGTCGGAAGTACAAATTAAATCGTAGTCAATAGCACCTGCTTTGTATTTGGTATACATATTTTCGGGTGTGATGTATTCTTCATAGTCTACTTTAATACCGGTTTCTTCTTCAAACATTTCAATGACTTCCGGTTCAATATATTTTCCATAATTTAATATGGTCAGTGTATTTTCTGATTTCTTCGAACCGCATCCGCTGAAAAGTGCGGCAGCGGTAATGCTACAAAGGATAAATATTAGTTTCTTTTTCATGAGGTCAATGCTCCTTATATTTTTAGTGAGTTGCCTTTTCTTTTCTGGCAGAAGGACCGAAGTTCATCATAAGCAGAAGAATCAATGCAGCCATAAATAAAATCGTAGACAAGGCATACATTTCAGGATTGATGCCTTTTCGCATGTTGGTATAAATCATGGTTGATAAGGTATTGATTCCGGCGCCCTTAGTAAAATAAGTGATGGAGAAGTCATCCAGAGACATGGTCATTGCCATTAAAAATCCAGACAACACTCCCGGGCGGAGCTGAGGCCAGGTAATCTTAAAAAAGGCATATAAAGGTGTAGCACCAAGGTCCAGAGCCGCTTCATATGTGTATTTGCTGGACTGGCGAAGTCTTGGCAGTACATTTAAAATAACATAAGGAATATTAAATGTAATATGTGCAATCAATACGGTGCTCATGCCAAGACGCGTAAATCTTACGAACAGGAGCATCGTGGAAATACCTGTCACAATATCTGCATTTAGCATAGGAATATTGGTAGCTCCAAGCATAATGGTTTGATTTCTCTTTTTCATAGCATCAATACCAAGGGCAGCCAATGTGCCAAGCAAAGTGGCAATCAGGGCAGAAGCAAGCGAAATGATGATAGTAGTCCAGAAAGCTTCCATAATAGAAGGACTGGAAACCATTTTCTTGTACCATTTCAAAGTAAAGCCGCCCCAGTGTACCTTTGACTTAGAGTTATTAAAAGAAAGCACAATTAAAACTAAAATGGGCAGATATAGGAATAAAAAAATTAGTCCAAGATAGATTCGTTCTGCAGATTTTTTTACCATACGTTAGCGCCTCCTTCCGTGTCGCGAGAATTTACAAGAGCCATGCTGACTAGGACAAATATCATAAGTACAAAGGAAAGGCCGGAGCCAAGATTCCAGTTGTAGTCCTGAGTAAATGCCTGTTCAATAATATTTCCGATTAACAATACTTTTCCACCTCCAAGAAGGTCGGAGATGGCAAAAGAGGTCAGTGCAGGGACAAAGACCATAATAATGCCGCTGATGACACCGGACAAACTTAATGGAACAATGATTTTGAAAAAAATCTTAATGCTTCCGGCACCAAGGTCTCTGGCAGCTTCGATAACATCCCGGTTGATGTGTGCCAATGCATTGTAAATAGGCAGCACCATAAAGGGAAGAAAATCGTAGACCATGCAGAGAATTACCGCAGCAGGTGTGTTCATAATATGAAGCTCCGGTAGTCCAAAGAAGTCTAATACAGTATTGATGATACCGTTATTGGATAACAGCATTTTCCATGCAAGGATGCGCAGCATAAAGTTCATCCACATAGGGAGGATAAAGATAAATACGATAAATCCCTGATGTTTGCCTTTCATATTGTTCAGTATCATGGCAAGTGGATATGCCAGAATCAAACAGATTGCGGTACAGATGAGTGCAATCTTTAGAGAGAACAATAATGCTTTAAAAAAGATAGGGTGTGTAATTGTTAGTACATTGGACATGGTAAAGGAACCGCTGGAGGTAGTAAAAGCGTAGTAAAGAATCATAACTACCGGCAACAGAATGAATCCCACAATCCATATCATATAAGGTCCAGCAAGAAGCTGGCGTTTTAAGTTACGCATCTAATTCCACCGCCTTTTCGTCACTGGATTCCGGTTTATTCATAATCTGAATATTAAATGGATCAATTTTAATACCTACCTTAGAACCTACCGGATGCATCTGGGTAGTGTGTACCAGCCATTCATAACCATTGGCAAGTACCTCGATTTCCCAGTGTACGCCCTTGAAAATGAGGGAGGTTACTTCCCCATTCAGACTTCCCTGTTCCGGAGCAACCAGTTCTACATCCTCCGGACGAATCACTACGTCTACCGGGGTGTTGGTGCCGAAACCTTCATCGACACAAGGCAGTTTCGCATCCAGCACTTTTACTAATTTATCCTCCAACATGATACCGTCAATAATATTACTGTCTCCGATAAAGTCTGCTACAAAAGCATTACAAGGCTCGTTGTAAATATCTTCCGGTGTACCAATCTGCTGAATATATCCCTGATTCATAACCACGATAGTGTCAGACATGGTAAGTGCTTCTTCTTGGTCGTGGGTAACATAGACAAAGGTAATGCCCAGTTCGTTTTTCAGACGAATCAGCTCGTACTGCATGTCTTGACGAAGCTTTAAGTCCAAAGCACCAAGCGGTTCATCCAGAAGCAGTACCTTAGGTTCGTTTACGATAGCGCGAGCTATGGCGATACGCTGTTGCTGACCACCGCTTAAGGAGTCAATGCTTCGTTTTTCAAAACCATCCAGGTTCACCAACTTCAGAGCGTATTTGATTTTATCATTGATATAAGCCTTACTCTTTTTCTTAATCTTTAAACCAAAGGCGATATTTTCAGCAATGGTCATATGTGGAAAGAGAGCATAGCGCTGAAATACGGTATTGAGCTGACGTTCATTGGGTGCAAGATTCGTAATATCCTTTCCATCAAAAATAACCTTACCGTTGTCAGGGGACTCAAATCCTCCGATTAAGCGCAAAGTAGTGGTCTTTCCGCAACCAGAGGGACCAAGAAGGGTAAGAAATTCATTTTCGCGAATATATAGATTCAAATCGTCCAAAACCATCTGTCCGTCATAGGATTTTGTAATATGCTGTAAGTCAATTAGTTTTTTACTCATGATAGTCCTCCTAAAAGCTTGGGGGAGTAGTAATCCACAGGACAGTGGCCTCCCTGTTGCCGTAGTTTTCGATATAGTGTTTTTTTCCTGCTTTAAAATAAAAGCTTTCGCCTGCTTTTAACGTAGTAGAGCGAGAACCGTGATAAAGTTTTATAGTTCCCTTTAATACATAGCCAAATTCCTCTGCTTCGTGTGGAAGATGGACATCAGAAGTTCCACCGGGATGCAAAGTCATAAGTACCGGTTCCATGGCATTTTTCTGAGCATTGGGAACCAGCCATTTCATGCTACTGTGCAATTCTTCGTTTTCTTTTTCAAAATAGTCTTCCTGCTTGAATACCAATTGTTCCGGTTCTTCATCGGTAAAAAATTCAGCAGGAGTAGTGCCGAGACATTGGATAATGTCCAGTAAAGTACTGATGGAAGGAGAGGTAAGATTCCGTTCCAATTGGGAGATAAAGCCCTTGGAAAGCTCACTACGGTCTGCCAGTTCCTGCTGGGTGAGACCATACTGAATACGCAACTCCTTCATACGGTGTCCGATATCCATCTTTTGTCATCCTTTCTGTCACAACTAAAACTGATAATATATTTTATGTTTAATAATAATAAACAAAGTAAGATATATTATAGACAGAAAATAGAAAAAGTCAATAGAATTCATGTAAAAAGTGGTATACTGTAAAAAAGGGAAAAAGGAGGGAAAATTATGGCAGCTTTTGAAAGAGTACTTTCAGGAATCCCACAGATGGATCAGGCATTTGACAATATCCGCTTGGGAGACAATGTAGTATGGCAGGTGTCAGACTTATCAGAATTTCGAACTTTTGTGGAACCTTATGTAGAGCAGGCAAAGCAGGATGGCAGGAATATTATCTACATACGATTTGCAGCACATGAACCGATTCTTATAGAAGAAAATGGAATCAAGGTGTATCAGGTAAAGCTGTCTCATCGGTTTGAAACTTTTACTATTGAGATTCACCGAATTATTGAAAAAGAGGGCAGAGATGCTTTTTATGTTTTTGACTGTTTGTCTGAATTGCAGGTAGCGTGGTCTACGGATTTAATGATGGGAAATTTCTTCCGAGTGACCTGTCCCTTCTTATTTCAACTGGACACGGTAGCATATTTTCCTATTTTACGGGGAAGACATTCTTTTCAGGCGGTGGCAAAGATAAGAGAGACCACGCAGCTCTTTTTGGACGTATATTCTGATGAAAAGAGTTTATATGTACATCCATTGAAAGTGTGGAATCGTTATTCTCCAACTATGTTTTTGCCACATGCATATATACCTGCAGAGGGTATTTTTAAGCCCTTGACGGATGGTGTCAGTACCAGTCGCTTTTATGCTGTTTTGAATCGAAAGGATGGCTACAATGCACAGCATAGTCAGGATAGTTATGACCGATTTTTTGATTTGGCAAAGCTTCAGTATGAGCGTTCTGAATTGAGTAGTGATACATTTCAGATTATGTGCAAAACCATGATGACCAGAGATGAGAAAATGAGGGAAATGGTATATAGTGCATTTACTCCTGAAGATTTATTTCATATTAGGGCAAGAATGATTGGAAGCGGAATGATTGGTGGAAAAGCTTGCGGAATGCTACTGGCACGAAAGCTGGTAGAGCGAGAACTGGAAAATGCCGGAGCTGTCATGGAGCCACATGATTCCTTCTATATTGGTTCTGATGTTTTTTATACTTATATTGTAGCCAACGGATTCTGGAATATGCGTATCCGGCAGCGTAGCGAAGAAGAGTATTTCTCTATTGCACCAAAGTTACAGGAAGCATTGCGGACCGGAAATTTTCCCAAGGATATTGAAGAACAGTTTATTCAGATGCTGGAGTATTATGGGCAGAGTCCAATTATTGTTCGAAGCAGTAGTATTTTGGAGGACGGATTTGGAAATGCCTTTGCAGGAAAATATGAGTCTGTATTCTGTGTGAATCAGGGCGAGTTAGAAGAGAGACTGAAAGCTTTTGAGGATGCGGTACGGACAGTATATGCCAGTACCATGGATAACTCTGCACTGGAATATCGAAAACAGCGGGGGCTTGCAGATCGGGATGAACAGATGGCACTTTTGGTACAGCGGGTTTCCGGTTCTTCTTACGACGGATTTTTTATGCCAGATGCTGCCGGGGTAGGATATTCTTATAGTTCCTACAAAGTTTCTTCCGATATGAAACCGGAGGAAGGGATGCTTCGGGTCGTTATGGGATTAGGTACTCGTGCAGTAGACCGTACCAATGGAGATTATCCTTGTATCATAGGTCTGTCCTGTGCCCAAGAGGCATTGAAGAAAAAGCCGGAGGAGAGGCAGAAGTATTCCCAGCATAATATTGATGTATTAGACACCGGAGAAGGAAAGTTAAGTACAAAAACACTGACAAATCTTGGAGTGGCAGGAAAAAGCAGACTGGTAGAGCATGATTATGAATTGGAGCGTATGTTCCGGGAACGTGGGCAGAGTCGTGATATTTATCTGATTACCTGTAAGGGATTTATCCGAAACGAAAAGTTAATTCATACAATGAAGCGTATTTTAAGCATTTTACAGGAGCATTACGAGTATCCGGTAGATATTGAATTTACGGTGAATTTCGGTGAAAAAGAGGATTTTGTGATAAATCTTTTACAATGCCGTCCGTTACAGCTTGGGAAAAATTATAATTATAAAATCAGAGAGGAATTGCCTAAGATGCAGAAGGAGAACGTATTGTTTCATATAAAAAATGCATCTATGGGACATTCCAGAATGGAAGAAATTACGCATGTGGTATATATTGATCCACAGGCGTATTACACTTTTCCATATTACTCCAAGCCATTGGTGGCAAGAGCGGTAGGAGAAGTGAATCGTTATTATAAGGAAAAGGGAATGCATCTGTTGCTGTTGACACCGGGACGAATCGGAACTTCCTCCCCGGAATTGGGAGTACCTGTTGTTTTCGCGGATATTTGCAATTTTATGGGAATCTGTGAGATTTCTTATTCGAAGGCAGGATATTGCCCGGAACTTTCCTTTGGTAGTCATATGTTTCAGGATTTGGTAGAAGCAGATATTTATTATGGTGCCATTTATGAAAATGAAAAGACTTGCATCTGGAATCCAATGCTTTTGGACGAGAGCCGGAACTGTTATTCTAAAATTATGGCAGAAATCAGTCCACAGATGCAGGAACTTGCTGAAATTATCCATGTATATGATACCAGAGATTTGGGAATTCTTTTTTATCATAATGAGGAAAAAGAAGAAACAATTTGTGGAATTCCGGAGAAATAAGGTTGACAAACCTCCTATTTCGGTCTATGATAAATATACCCCATGGGGGTATAAGGAGGTTAAAAAATGAAAAAGGATATTTTTCTTGAAGTAAATGGTATGACCTGTGCCTCTTGTTCGGCAGCAGTGGAACGTGTTACCAGAAAGCTTGAGGGGGTAGAGAACTGCGAAGTGAATCTGGCTACCCGACGGGCGCATATTATATATGATACGGAAAAAGTTAAACTTTCTGATATTAAGAATAAAATTACCAAGGCAGGTTTTGAACCAAAGGATATTGTAGAAGACCGGAAGGATGAGTTTGGTGTACAGGAATTAAAGGAATTGAAAGAGAAACGCAACCGTTTGATTGTGGCGGCAATTTTTTTAATTCCACTTCTGTACATTTCTATGGGGCATATGCTTCCTATTACATTGCCATTACCGGAATTTCTGGATATGATGATGCATCCTTTGAACTTTGCCATTGCTCAGATGATATTGGCAGTAGTAGTTATGGTATGTGGTTGGAAGTTCTACACGGTAGGATTTAAGACTTTATTCCGGGGGCATCCCAATATGGATTCGCTGGTGGCGATTGGAACCGGAAGTGCCTTTTTATACAGTCTGGTGATGACTATTCAGATTCCAAAGAATTCAGAGGCGGTACATCACCTGTATTACGAATCAGCGGCCGTTGTCATTACTCTTATTATGCTTGGAAAATACATGGAGAGCCGAAGTAAAGGAAAGACATCAGAGGCAATTCGAAAGCTGATTGCATTAGCACCGGATACTTCTGTTCTCATAAGAGATGGAAAAGAAATAGAAGTTCCTACGGATGAGATTATGGCGGGAGAGGTACTTTTAATCAGACCGGGAAGCAAAGTGCCACTGGATGGTGAAGTGATTCAGGGAGAAAGTTCTGTGGACGAGTCCATGCTGACTGGAGAAAGTATTCCGGTAGAGAAGCATCCGGGAGACGAAGTGATTGGTGGAAGTATGAATTACAATGGAACCATGCAGATACGAGTAACAAGAACCGGAGCAGATACGACGTTATCTAAAATTATTCTTATGATTGAAGAAGCACAGGGGAAGAAAGCACCTATTTCCAAGTTGGCAGATACGGTGGCAGGGTATTTTGTGCCGACAGTTATGACAATTGCAGTGATTGCTGCTTTGGGATGGTTTCTGGCAGGAAAAGATACCGCATTTATTTTGAATATTTTTGTGTCTGTGTTAGTTATTGCATGCCCTTGTGCCTTAGGACTTGCAACGCCTACTGCGATTATGGTAGGAACCGGATTGGGCGCCAATAACGGAATTCTGTTTCATAGTGGAGAAGCGTTGGAAATCCTACAGAATACCAATGCGGTGGTGTTAGATAAGACGGGAACCATTACGGAAGGAAAACCTAAAGTAGTAGAAGTCATTCAGACATCAAGGACTGCTTATTCGAAAGAGGAATTGGTGAAAATAGCAGCGTCTTGTGAACGTCTTTCCGAGCATCCATTGGCTCAGGCAATTGTAGATTATGGAAAAGAGAAAGAATTGATTTCGGAAGAGGTAGCGGATTCTGTGAAAAACTTTGAGGCAGTCAGCGGAAGAGGGATACGAGCGGAATATGAAAGTATCTCTGTATTAATCGGAAACAGACGCTTTATGGAAGAAAAAGGACAGGATATTTCTAAATTGGAGGAAGCAGCACAAAGCTGTGCAAAAAAGGGCCAGACACCTATGTTTGTAGTTTTGAATGGGCAGCTAGAAGGAATTATCGTAGTGGCAGATACGGTAAAAAGTACCAGTAAGGAAGCCATCAGAAGTCTTCAAAAAGCAGGAATGGAAGTAATCATGCTTACCGGAGATAATCAGGCGGCTGCGGAATTTATTGGTAGTCAGGTGGGAGTAGACCGTGTCATTGCAGAAGTTCTGCCACAGGATAAGGCAAGAATCGTATCGGAACTGCAACAACAGGGCAAGAAAGTGTTGATGGCCGGAGATGGTATCAATGATGCGCCTGCATTGGTTCAGGCTGATGTGGGAGTAGCCATTGGAAACGGTAGTGATATTGCGTTGGAATCCAGTGATGTGGTATTAATGAAATCCGATTTGCAGGACGTTTATAAGGCTGTAAAATTAAGTAGAGGAACCATTCGCAATATTAAGGAAAATCTTTTCTGGGCATTTTTCTATAATACATTGGGAATTCCTGTGGCGGCAGGTGTATTGTATATTTTCGGCGGGCCACTGTTAAGCCCAATGCTTGGAGGACTTGCTATGTCATTTAGTTCTGTGTGTGTGGTGGGAAATGCACTGCGGTTACGCCGACTAAATCTGGAAAAGTAGGAAGGAATATGTAATATGGAAGAAAAAGAAATGCAGGAATGCACAAAGGATTGTTGTTGCTGTGAAAAGAAAAAAGAGAGAAGCGCAGAAGAAATTAAGGATATGATTCATCGATTGAATCGAATAGAAGGACAGGTCAGAGGAGTAAAGGCCATGGTAGAGGATAATCGCTATTGTGTAGATATTCTTACGCAAGTATCGGCGATTCAGTCAGCCTTGAACAGTTTTTCGAAGTGCCTGCTTTCCGAGCATATCAAGTCCTGCGTAGTAGAGAACATCAAGGCAGGAAATGAAGAGGTAGTAGATGAACTTTGCAGCACCATTCAAAAGCTGATGAAGTAATAAAGAATAAAAGTAAATGAAACAGGAGGAATGATTATGACAGTATTAAAAGCAGAAGATATGCATTGTGAAAAATGTGTAGAAAGAATCCATAAGGCACTGACCGAGGCAGACATCACCCACGAGATAAATTTAGCGGAAAGGACCGTAAGCATTGATGGATGTGAGCACTGTGTCAAGACAGCCATTGAAACATTGGATGATTTGGGATTTGAAGCTGTGGTGGTGGAATAACATCAAAAAATTACTGTGATTTTACGCAGAAATTACAAAAGAGCGATGGTAGAAAAATAGTTCTTCTTTTATTCTAAAAGCTAGTGACAAGAATTTGGAATGAAGGAGAACTTTTTTTATGAAAAGAAACCAGAAAGAAAAAAAGATATGTTGTAAAGGGATGGCAATCGTAGGTGCTACTGCAATGTTGACGTCATCTGTGCCAATTAATGTTTATGCGTCCGGGAGTTCAGAGATGATGAAAACTCCAATTATGATTACTGAAATTGTACCGGATACAGACAATAAAAATGGAGCAGATGCATGGGAGTATGTAGAACTTTATAATACAAGCAGCCAGACCATTCAGTTAGATCAGTATGAATTAATTTATAGTGGAGTTATATGGAGTCCGGATCAAAGTGGAATTGTCATAGAACCGGGAAAAACAGTAGTATTGTGGATAATTAATAATGGAAATACGGCTTGTACAGTAGAAGAATTTAATAATTATTATGGCACAAATCTAGAAATAGGAAAAAATCTTGCTACCATACATAGTGGTGGGCTTCATAATTCAGCGGAGCGTACCTTGAAATTAACCACAAAGACAGGGGAAGAACTGGCTAGTGTAACTTATAATGATGGTAATGTAAAGGCGGTAAAGTTACAGGGAAACACTACTTCGGGAAAGAATGGCGGAATTTGCTTTACATACCAGTCTGGTGAAAAAAAAGAGACAAGATTAGGATATGAATACAAAGCGATACCTGGAGAAATTAATTCTGAGCAAATCCCGACAGAGACATATCAGTTCCAAACTCCATCTACGTTATCTGTTTCCTGTGATGCTGTTCTTTATGTAAACCAAGGGGAAGATTGGAAGGTGACAGCGGAAGCAAATGGAAATAATATGATTCATACGGCATATCTATATGTAAAGTTTTCCGGTGAGGAAGAATATCAGAAGATTGCTATGAAGAAGACAGAGGATGGATATGAGGGAAGTCTGGAATGGACAGAAATGGCAGGCAAGAGTGGATTTTCCTATTATACAGAATTTTCAGATGGAGTGACAGAAAAGACTACAACAGAGAAAACAGTTACAATTGCAGCTACGGCAGTAGATAAAACGAAAATTCCACCTATTGTTATTAGTGAAATTATGCCTGATTCCAGTAACATCAATGGTGCCGATGCTTATGAGTATATAGAATTGTATAATAATTCAAATCAGACATTGGATTTGCAGGATTATAGTTTGTATTATAATTATCCGGATAATGGTGATGCAAGCGATGTCCTTTGGTTTGCACCGGAAGAAGAGTTGAAATTGGAACCGGGAAAGACGATTGTATTATGGATAAAAAATGGTAAAAATAATGAGTTGACAGTAGAGGATTTTAATAAGAAATTCAAAACCAGTCTGGAGTTAAATAAAAATCTGTTTGAAATTTATAATGGTGGAATGGCAAACGGTAGTGCAAGAGCACTTCGTCTTACTACAAGAACGAAAGAACAGATAGATTTTGTTGGCATAATATGGAAGCAGGAGTAAAAGATCCTCATGCTGATAAAGGAATTACTTATCGTTACGATGCCATTTCCAATAAGACTATTATGACTGCAAATGATGCAGCTCCGACCCCGGGAGTCGTTTCCGGGGAAGAAAGTCCAATGCAGGCAGAAGTTAGTATACCGGATGCAGAACCGACAATTAATAATCAGACAGCGGAGCAGTTTAAGAATGATGAGGGTGTAACATTTTCTGTACAGGCTTCTTCGGATAAGGGTTCTGTCAAACGTGTAGTGCTTCAAGTCAAAGATAATACGATGGAAGAGTATGAAAGTTATAATTTACTGAAAGATGGAGAAAGTGATATTTTCCAGAAAAGTATGGATGCAGTAGATTTATACGGAAAGAAATATTTTGATTACAGATTTATTGTGAGTGATGGTTTTCATACTGTAGTAACAGATGAAAATAGGATAACTTCTGCAAGTACGCAAGAAGATGCATTACGGTTTGAAGTGGAACAAAATCAGTACCAGTCTGGGGATAATCAGTATTTATCCGGTGAGACATCTATCATTACTACCGGAGGCCAGTTCTTGTTAGATGGAAAAGATGTGACATCAGAAACGGTAAGTTCCATTCCGGGAAAGGCAAAGATTTTGGTGGATGTTAGCCAGACAGATACATTTTTCAAAAATGCAGTTGCTATTGGTGATGATGTACTTGGAATTTTTAATGAGGGAACGTATGAGAATTGGGCAACGGTAGGGTATGATGTGGATGCTTCTTATTTTGTAAAGGGTGAAAGCCTTACTATTGATATTCATGCAGGAAATAAGGCAAATCCATTAGAACATAATGAAGAAAATAATGACGACTTTGTAGTGAAAAATATTCGTCTTGTCCTGCCTGACGGAAGAACCTTGCGTGCAGAAGGGTATGAGAATCCGGAGACAATTATAAATATGGGGGATTCTGCAGGAAAAATAGAGATTCTTCATGCTAAATTTACTGCACCGGATGTTTCTTATCAGGCAATTCGTTATGATGTGGATACGAATAAACTTGAGGACGGAGAACATGTATTTATTGCAAAGGCAGGAGCAGAAGAACGCAAACTGACAGTAAAGGTGGATAATACACCGGCTGAAATCATTTCGAATATTACAGAAGGAGAAGTATGTAAAGGAACTTATACAATCGAGCCGTCTGTATTAGAAGAAGGATCAGGCGTTTCATCCGTGACTGCAAAACTGGATGGAAAGAAAATAGAACTCCCGTATGAGTTTCGTTCTTTGGAAATGACAGCAGGAGAACATACGATTGAATTGAATGCCGTTGATTATTGTGGAAATGCAAGTAGCCAAAACGTGAAATTTACGATTCCGGAGGAAAATGCTGAGGTGGGAGCAGAAATAACACCGGAGGCAGGAACGGAATTGGAACAAGATCCGGTATTCAGTGTTATGGTGGAAGACCCTACACAGGATAATATGGATGTAATCTTTAAAAAGGGTGAACGTTATGTTTTAGGAGATAAAAATATTTCTATGAGCCAGGGAGTTTCTGATACAGCAGGAACTGCTGGCGATGGAGAAATCCTTTCCATGGAAAAAGCCAGAGCGAAAGAAGAGACGGGGACACGAAATGGATTCCCATATCAGCAGTTTGAGATTCAGGTCGGAGAAGAGGTAACAGAAAATGACCGGATTCAGGTAGCGTGGAAGGGAAACAGCAATAGTGATAAAACTAAGATGTATGTTTATTCTGTAGAAACAGGAAAATGGGATTTGGCAGAGACAAAGAGTACAGAGGAAGCAGGAGAAAAGACTCTAACTGCATTGATAAGTTTGGCAGGCCATATAGAAAATGGAAGTGTAAAAGTAATGGTTCAAAGTGGTGAGGGGTATACACCGATTCAGTATGAAGAAGGTGCAGCAGCGTTACCATCAGACAATCCAAATGTAAAAACAAGTAATGAAAAAGATACACCAAGAAGTGAGTATGATTTTACATTTGCAGTTGAGTCTGATACACAATATTACAATGAGGATTATGCAGGAAATCCAAACAAGGATGTAGAGGGAAAGTATCAATACCAATTGGATATTCATGATTGGATTATTGCAAATCAGCCAAGAATGAATATTCAGTATCTGTTCCATGATGGAGATATTATTGATGACGAGCCTTTGATTTCAGAGTGGGAGAATGCAGACAAAGCATATCAGAAGTTAGATGATGCTGGAATTCCTTATGGTATTCTTGCCGGAAACCATGATGTAGGTCATTTAAGTGGAGACTATACAAACTACTATAAATACTTTGGAGCAGATCGCTATGAGAGCAATCCGTGGTACGGTGGAACGAATCAAAATAACCGCCAGCACTATGATTTGATTACAGTTGGAGGCATTGATTTTATTATGTTGTATACCGGATGGGGAATTGGCGATGAAGAAATTGATTGGATGAATGAAGTACTAAGCCAATATCCGGAAAGAAAAGCAATTTTGAACTTCCATGAATATTTATTGGCGAGTGGCGGATTAGGAGAAGAACCGCAGCGGGTATACGATGAAGTGGTTTCCAAAAATCCTAATGTATGTATGGTACTGTCAGGACATTATCACAATGCACAGACCGTAGTAAGTCATTTTGATGATGATGGAGATGGGGTAGCAGAACGTAATGTATATCAAATGCTTTTCGACTATCAAGGGCTTTCCGAAGGTGGAATGGGGTATATGCGGTTAATGCATTTTGATTTGGATGGACAAAGAATTATCGTAAGAACGTATTCTCCATCGCTGGATGATTATGATGCAAAGGATAATAGTAATTTAGGTGGAGAAGCTATTGTAGGTGAGGAAAACTTTGAAATTCCTTTTGCAGAACTTGGAATTGTTCCGGAAGAAAAAGTGTTATCCACTACGGATTTTGATGTAAATGTATATACAGAACAGATAATTGGAGAAGTAGAGAACGTTCAAAGTGGAAGTAAAGCAGAATATACATGGAAGGGTGCTCCAAATGGAGTATTTGGATGGTATGCAGAAATCAAAGATGATTTTGGTGGAATGGCATATACTGATGTAAGATATTTTTCTTTGAATCGGGATATCACAGCTCCGGTAATTACGCTTCCGGAAATGAATGAAGTAATACAGGATGCGGAGTTTACAATAATGGATGGTATCACTGCAACGGATGACAGAGATGGAGATTTGACTTCTGCAATAAAGATAAACGGAGAATTTGATATCCATACACCCGGAACTTATACGATTGTTTACTCAGTTAGTGATAGTAGTGGAAATGAAGCACAGGTAACGAGACAGATTACGGTATTGGAAAAAGGAAAAAGCAGGGAAAGTAGAGAAAACAAAGATATAAAGGCGCCTGTTCTTACAATACCGGGGGATACAGTAATAAAAGTAGGAGAAGAGTTTGATGTACGGCAAGGGGTATCAGCGCAGGATGAGGTGGATGGAGACCTAACAGCAGAAATACAGGTAATTGGAGAATTTGATATTCATACACTGGGAACGTATGTCATTACTTACCGTGTCAGTGATAATGCAGGAAATACTGCGACCGCAGAAAGAAAAATTACAGTAGAATCGAATAAGGTAGTAAAGACCGGTGATACAACGTCCTTTGGATGGTTTGGAGTAGGATTGTTGAGTCTTGTGACCATGTTCGAGATTGGAAGAAAGAAAACAAAGCAGTTTAAAGCGAAGGAGCTAAAAGAAAGAGTTTAAGGGATATAAGAAAAAGCATTTATCAAGGGTTTAACAATGATAAATGCTTTTCTTGTTAAGGGATTTACAAATTTTAAAATTCTTTTTTATATCTCTTGCATTTTATAATAAAAACATATATAATAACAAAGTGTCTGTTTTGGACAATGCCAAAGTGGCGCAGTTGGTAGCGCGTCGCATTCGTAATGCGCAGGTCGAGGGTTCGAGTCCCTTCTTTGGCTGAAGATAAAAATGGAGTTTTTGATAAAGTAGATGATATTCACCTGTTTTATCAAAAACTCCATTTTTTTTCAATTACTTTACCGGTACCAGATAGAATTCAGAATGCTTTTAACTCTAGGATTTTTCTTTTAGATATGATATATTATTAAGTAGATATGATGAATATTTAAAAAGAAAGACGCTATAATTTTGACACAGGAAGAAGAGACAGCAGATACCGTTGTGGTAAGAGTTATTTTATCAAAATCAATAAAATAGAAGGAACAAGGTATAGGGGGAACTCATGAAAAGTGACAAAGAAGAAATTGTAATTGAAGAATTTAAGACTAGTACGAAAAAGGGTGTAGGTAGTACGAAATCAAAGGGTTATGAAAATTATCTGATTCTGGCAGTATTTGGCATAACATTTTTTGCGGCGATACTGTTAGGAATGTTTCTGTTGAAGTTGCCGGTGGTTCTGGTTTGTATTATACTAGTGTTGGAGTCTTTAATCGGCATTTGTCTTCATGATATGCCCATATGGGTGCACGGAATCGAAATTATGATAAGTATTGTAGCAGGAATCATTTTTGGGCAGACCGTTTTTATGATAATTGGAGCTTTGATTTACATTGCTGCAATTCTTGCGCTTCATTTTATGAGTAAACAGGAAGGATGGCTATGAATCAACAGGTAAATGTTTACTATACCTATTGTATGGAAAAGAAAAATTGGACAGGAGATTATCATAAGTATCAGAGAAAACTGGCAGATGAACTGTTGAATTATGGATTGCAAGAGATGTTTCATGTAGATGGAACGGAAAAGCGGATTGGGAAAGAATCCAATGGAAAGCCTTTTTTGAAAGGAATGGAACAGTATCATTTTAATATTAGCAATACGGATGGGCTGGTAGTTTGTGCTGTATCTGATATGGAAATTGGAGTAGATGCAGAGAAAAAAAAGCCTTTTCGAAAGGGAATATTGAGAAAATGTGCAGGTCCCGGTGAAAAGGCATACATTCTTGATGCAGAGGAGAAAGAACAACAAGAGCGTTTTTTTCGGATTTGGACCTTGAAAGAGAGCTATATAAAGATGACGGGTGAGGGAATGCGAATTCCATTAAATGAAGTAGAATTTGACATTATAGAGGAAGAGGAAGATATTCAGATTATATGCAGTAAAGAAGGAAAGTTTTATCAACAGGATGAGAAGGAATACTGGATGTCATTGTGTACCAAAGAGAGTGCCAATGTAAAGTGGATACTGGTAAATGAAGGACGATAAGTTTCGGGAAGTTCCAGATGTTTGATGTCGAGGAGGCGTTATGAAGAAGCAAGTCAGAACAGTTGTATTAAGTGGAATATTGTGCTTGAGTGTTATTGGTGTGTTATTGGTGTGCAAAGTGACTGCGTATCAGAAGAATCCGGCAGATTATATATTTCTGAAGAACGGTTGGAAGATTACGGCAGATGGTATTCAATATGAGAATGTTGATTTGAATGAATTAAAACTGCAACAGCAGAATAAGGGAGACGAAGTACGAATGTCTCTTGTGTTGCCGGAAAAATTGATGTTGAATCCTGAATTGCGCATTTATACGGTGCATACAGATATTCAGGTATGGATTGACGGAGAGGAAATTTATTCTTATGGTCAAAAACTGCGTGAGAATGGGAAGATGGTAGGTTTAGGCTATCATTTTATTGAACTTTCGGAATCATATGCAGGGAAAAAACTTGAAATTTTGATGTATGTTACGGAAAACAATGCATTTACTAGTTTTGAAGTTCCGGTAATTTGCAATGCACATGAGGTGCTTCAGGATTTTATTATGGAGAATAAACTTCCACTAGCAGTTAATCTGTTTTTGATTGTATTTGGAGTTTGTGTATTGGTAGTAAGTCTTATATTTGCAATTAAGAATAATGAGTTTGGGAAACTGTCTTGTATAGCCCTTTTTTCTATAGGGATTGGACTATGGTCTTTGTGCAACTATAATTTGATTACAATCTTTACATATAATGTTCTTGTAAAAGCCTATATAGAATATACTTCTCTTTATGCTTCTACGTTGTTTGTAATCTTGTATTTTAAAGAGGATATGAAATCGCGAAGAAAACGAAAATTGAGAATTATGTATACGTTATTGCTTGCGTGTCAGACAGTATTTACATTAGTTGCAATCATTTTTCAAATTACAAATGTTTGTCATTTGCCGGCTGTTTTGAAGTATCAGCATGTGATTCTTTTCGTGTTTGTATTATATTCTTTGATAAGTATGATATATGATATAAGAATCGGACAAATTAGAAACAAGGCAACACTCATTGGAATGTTAATAATGATTGGCATTGGTTTGTGTGATATGATTCGATTTAACTTGCAGAAATACATAACGGCATTTCAGGGGGGAATGTTTATAAGCTGGCTTTGTATCGGAGCATTGATTTTTGTGATATTGGCGATGGTGGACTTCTGTTTAGGAATTACTCAGGTTCTTCGTAAAACAGAAAGAGTGAGAACGTTAGAAAAAATGGCATATATTGATGTGTTGACAGAAATTGCAAATAGGAGAAAAGTGGAACTTGAGTGGGATAGATTAGATGGAGAAGGAAAAAAATATGGAATGATATCCTTCGATTTGAATAATCTTAAAAGAACGAATGATACCAAGGGACATGATGCAGGAGACTTTCTGATTAAAAAGTTTGCAGAGAGTCTTTCGGCAGTTTTTGAACCCTACGGTATGGTAGGACGTATGGGGGGCGATGAATTTATTGTAGTATTACCGGATATGACAAATGTCGATATCGATAAACTTATGGGAAAATTTTGGAAGCAGTTAGAAAAAATGAATCAGGAGCATCCGGAACTGAATATGAGTGCAGCTTATGGATTTTGTAAAAAAGGTGAAAATGCTACTCAGACGGCAAGAGAAATATATAGAGAAGCAGATGCACGGATGTATGAAAATAAGATTCAAATGAAGTGTAGCAGAAGTAGTATAAGACGAGACTAGAAGAAGGATATGGTAGAAAAATAATATGACAAAGCAAGAATTTATGGAAAAGCATAAAAATGACCCTAAGGGTTATTGCCCTTGCGTGATAGATCCGCAGGGAGAAGTGTTTGAATGTCCTAAAGGACACTTAGAGGTATTGATGGATTTGGGGAGAACAAGGAATCTGCTGGTGGAACTTCCAGATGATATTTCACCACTGTTTTATATGATATTTCAGACAAATGCAGTAGTAGTAGATTATGAGAATCAGGTATATAGTGATGATTTGACCCAAGAGCAACGGTATACGTTGATTGATTTGAGTGAAAAAGGATTGATTCAAATTAATCTAAAGAACATTCATAAAAATATTAATTTGTAGGAAAGAAAGCTTTCTATGGGCTGCACGCTAAGAAAAAAATAGCGTGCAGCCTGTTTTAGATTTAGAAAAAAGAATATTAATGATGTTTCAAACAGAATTTTTCCATAGCTGCAATTCCCTGGTAAAGAGCAACAGCAATAATACACAGAATAACAATACTCATAATGACCCAATCCAACTTGAATACCTGGCTGCCATAGATGATAAGATAGCCAAGACCGGCACGGGCAGCAATGAATTCGCCAATGATGACACCGACCAGACATAGTCCAATATTCACTTTCATGATAGAAAAAAGAGAAGGTAAGCTGGAGGGAAGTACCACCTTGGTAAGCACATGAAATTTGTTGCCGCCAAGGGTATAGATTAATTTCACTTCTTCTTTATCCACTGCTTGAAAGCTGTTGTAAAGACTCAAGATAGAGCCAAAGATGGCAACAGACATTCCGGTAATAATAATGGTATTATAATTAGCACCAAGCCATACAATTAGTAGAGGGGCCAAAGCAGACTTGGGAAGACTGTTTAAGACTACCAGGTATGGCTCTAATGTTTCGGATATATGTTTGTTAAACCATAATATAATAGTTGCCATAAGAGCGAAAAGAATCACAAGAAAGAAGCTTACCAGTGTTTCGAAAAGTGTGATTCCGATATTGATAAAGAGAGAATGGTCTAGTGCCATACCATAAGCACAGAGAAAGATTTTGGATGGACTGCTGAAGATAAAAGAGTCAATCAATCCTGTTTGAGAAGTAACTTCCCATAAGCCAAGAAATAAAAGAAAAACACATAGACGGCTGATTGTGACAGAGCGTTTATGTCTTTTTTGTGCTGAGAGAAAGTTCTGTTGTGCAAGAGAAATATCAGTCATCTGAGTTCAACTCCTTCCATATAATGTTAAAATAGTCCTTAAATTCCGGTGTGTTTCGCCGCTCCAAAGGGGTTAGGTTATCTGAAAAAGTGATAGGAATCATACTTTTTACCGTACCGGGACGTTTGCTAAGAACAAGAACCTGACTGCCAAGACTGACTGCTTCGGAAAGGTCATGGGTAACTAGAATGGCAGTTTTTTGTTCTTTTTTAATAATAGACCCAATATCATCTCCGACGGTAAGTCTTGTCTGATAATCGAGGGCAGAAAAGGGTTCATCCAAAAGCAGTAGTTCCGGTTCCAGAGCAAGGGTGCGAATCAGTGCGGCACGCTGACGCATACCACCGGATAATTGTGAAGGTCTGGAATCTTTGAACTTGTACAAGCCATAGCGTTCTAGCATATCCATAACTTTTTCTTTGTTTTCCGGTGTAAGTCGGTTTTGAATTTCCAGCCCGAGAAGTACATTTTTTTCAATCGTACGCCATTCAAACAGGTGGTCATGCTGAAGCATATAACCAATGGTTCCACTGCCTTTTTGGAATAGTTTCTGACCGTAGAGCAGGATGGAACCATGTTCCGGTTCAATCAGTCCGGAAAGCAAGGAAAGAAGCGTGGATTTGCCACATCCGCTGGGGCCTACAATGCTTAGAAAGTCACCTTTATGAACAGTAAAATTTATATTAATTAAAGCCGGGGTTTCGCCTTCCATAGTGTGATAGGAGTAACCCACATGGCTGATTTCCATAAGTTTTTCCATAAAAATCTCCGTTTTCTTTTATATATTATATGAAGATAATACAAGATGTGTGTGGAAAAAACTAAGAAGCATATGGTATAATACGTTAATATAAAAACGGACACAAGAGAGGTAGCATAATGAAGTATATAAGAGCAATAGAGAAAGACACAGAGCAGATATTTGATGTAGTTCAAAAGACCATTAAAAATATATATCCGAAATATTATCCCAAGGAAGTTGTAGATTTCTTTTGTGACCTTCATTGTAAAGAAAAAATCAGCGAAGATATGTTGTGGAACGATAAAGTGTGAGTGGAGGAAGAATTATGCTAAGATTAAGACCATATAAAAATTGTGATGCAAAATAGGAAGTAGAAAACCATGAAATATAGGCGTTTTATATTCTTTATAGTTATCATATGTATTTTTGCAATATGTGTTTTTTTTAAAAGAGAAAAACAGGATTCTGAGATAGTAGAAAACGAAAGGGAAAATCAGTCCCATACAACGACTGGTGTTCAATACCATGATATTCCGGTCAGCGACATCATTGAACCATTATCCCCCGGTGATATCGTCACCAATGCAACACTTGAAACGAAAGGAATCGACAGTCTATTCTATAGCACAGAAATTACTGAAGAACTGCAAAATCGTATCATAGGAAATTCCTATCGAGAAAATGATAACATAGCACTATCAGAATTACGTTATTTGCGAGTACTGTATTATGGATTTGACGGGGAAACTCATATAGGAGAACTGATTGTTAACCGGAAAATAGAAACTGACATTTTAGAAATTATGCAGGAATTATACAAGAATCAATACCCCATCGAAAAGATGGTATTAATTGACGAATATGATGCAAATGATGAGAATTCCATGGAAGACAACAATACATCCGCCTTTAATTATCGTACCGTCAATGGCAGTTCTAAATTATCCAAGCACAGTCTGGGACTTGCTGTAGATATTAATCCTAGATTTAATCCTTGCGTTAGAACCATAAATGGTGAAGTTTCTGTAGAACCTGCTAATGGAGCGGAGTATGTCGACCGGACACAGGAGTTTTCACATAAGATAACAGAGAGCGACCTATGTTATCAGTTATTTATAGAGCATGGTTTTACATGGGGCGGAAGTTGGAATTCGGTTAAGGATTACCAGCATTTTGAAAAAGATATTTAGATGAGGATAAACATTGCATTTTGGTTACGATTAATGTAAAATAAGTGCAATGTACTTTTATGAGGTAAAGGCATGAAGCGTAATTATCAAAAAGAGTTGGATGAACTTTTGGAAAAAATAAAAGAACAGGGACAAGTACCTACATTGTTTTTGCACAGTTGCTGTGCGCCGTGTAGTAGTTATGTATTGGAGTATTTGTCGGAATATTTTTCCATTACGGTATTCTACTACAATCCCAATATCTATCCGGATGAGGAGTATTACAAGCGAGTGGAAGAACAAAAGCACTTTATCGAGCGTTTTCCGGCAAAATATAAGATTTCTTTTATAGAAGGGAATTACGATAAGGACAGGTTCTACGAGAAGACAAAGGGCTTGGAACAAGTACCGGAGGGCGGTGAGCGTTGTTTCTTATGTTATGAACTGCGGATTAGGGAAGCGGCAGAATATGCCAAAAAGTTTGGGATGGACTATTTTACAACGACCTTGTCCATTAGTCCCATGAAAAATGCTAAGAAGCTCAATGAAATTGGAGAAAAGTTATCACAGGAATATGGTATACAGTACCTTATTTCGGATTTTAAGAAAAAAAACGGGTACAAGCGTTCTACAGAGATTTCAAAGGAATACGGGATGTATCGCCAGGATTATTGTGGATGTGTATTTTCCATGCAGGAGCGGGAACGCCAGAAGCAGGAATATCGGATACTACGGATTGTAGAACCGGATTTTGGATGTGAAGGCAGACCGGAGGGCGAGAAGCCAACAGATACCGTATATCTGGAAAATATAAAAACAAAAGAACAGTTATGCATAAAAGCAATAGATGAAGTTTTATACCAAAAAGAGATAGAGGAAGATTCTGTTATTAATGGAAAAGTATTGCAACAGATACAAATAAGTAAATAATTAAATTATAATTATATAAATAAAATACAAAAAGAAAGAGGTAAATTATATGGCACAGTTATGGGGCGGACGCTTTACCAAAGAAACCGATCAGTTGGTTTATAATTTTAATGCGTCCATATCATTTGACAAGAAGTTTTATAAACAGGACATGGAGGGCAGTATTGCTCATGTAAAGATGCTTGGAAAACAGGGCATTCTTACGGAACAGGAGATGAATGATATTGTAAAGACCATCCATGAAATTTTGACAGAAGTAGAAGAAGGAAAATTGGAGATTTCTCACGAATACGAAGATATTCACAGTTTTGTGGAAGCAACTCTCATTGATCGTTTGGGAGATACCGGGAAAAAGTTACATACCGGAAGAAGCAGAAATGACCAGGTAGCACTTGACATGCGTCTTTACACCAGACAGGAAGTTTTGGCAGTAGATGAATTGTTAAAAGAATTATTAAATGCAATTTTAACAATCATGGAAAATAACACAGATACCTTTATGCCGGGCTTTACACATTTGCAGAAAGCACAGCCGGTAACCTTGGCACATCATGTGGGAGCATACTTTGAAATGTTCAAGCGTGACCGTCTACGTCTGAAGGACATTTATCACAGAATGAATTATTGTCCATTAGGTTCAGGTGCGCTGGCAGGAACAACTTATCCTCTGGATCGTGACTATACTGCAGAATTGTTGGGCTTCTATGGACCAACTTTAAACAGTATGGATGGAGTATCAGATAGAGATTACTTGATTGAATTTTTATCTGCTATGTCTACGATTATGATGCATTTGAGTCGTTTTTCGGAAGAAGTTATTATCTGGAATTCGAATGAATACCAGTTTGTGGAAATTGACGATGCATATAGTACCGGAAGCAGTATCATGCCTCAGAAGAAGAATCCTGACATCGCAGAGTTGGTAAGAGGAAAGACAGGACGTGTCTATGGTGCGCTGACAGCACTTCTTACCACAATGAAAGGTATTCCTCTTGCTTACAATAAAGATATGCAGGAAGATAAAGAACTGACTTTTGATGCAATGGATACTGTAAAGGGATGTATTGCTTTATTTACCGGAATGTTGGAAACTATGAAATTTAATAAAGATAAAATGGAAGCAAGTGCTAAAAATGGTTTTACCAATGCAACAGATGCCGCAGATTATCTGGTAAATCATGGAGTGCCTTTCCGTGACGCACATGGTATCGTAGGAAGAATTGTTCTTTACTGTATAGACAAAGGAATCTCCATCGATGATATGTCTTTGGAAGAATTGAAGGAAATCAGCCCGGTATTCGAAGAGGATATATTTGAAGCAATTTCTATGGATACCTGTGTGAATAAGCGTCTTACCATTGGTGCTCCGGGACAGGAGGCGATGAAGAAGGTAATTGCCATAGAAAAAGACTATCTTTCTAAGGATTGGAAGGACGAACTTACCGATTGGGAAAGTAAGCTGATGAAATAAGAAAAAAATGTATATTTATACAGATTACCTATAAACGAATTAGATAAAATGGTAATTTTGTATAATATTTGGGGTTGCATTTTCTCGTAAAGTGTAATAATATATTTACTACAAAGACAGTTGTGCGTGAGAAACGGACAGAATAAAAACGAGGAGATTAGAAAAATGAGTCAAAAGTTAAAAGTAGGTATTCTTGGTGGAACAGGTATGGTAGGACAGAGATTTATCTCTTTGTTAGAGAATCATCCATGGTTTGAGGTAACAACTATTGCAGCAAGCCCACGTTCCGCAGGAAAGACATATGAAGAAGCAGTAGGAGATCGTTGGAAGATGGATACTCCAATGCCGGAAGCAGTAAAGAAAATCGTTGTTATGAACGTAAACGAAGTAGAAAAAGTTGCTGCTGAAGTTGATTTTGTATTTAGCGCAGTAGATATGTCTAAGGATGAAATCAAGGCAATTGAAGAAGCATATGCTAAGACAGAGACACCTGTTGTTTCTAATAACAGTGCTCATAGATGGACACCGGATGTACCAATGGTAGTACCGGAAATCAATCCGGAACATATGAAAGTAATTGATTTCCAGAAGAAACGTCTGGGAACTACAAGAGGATTCGTTGCAGTAAAACCAAACTGCTCCATTCAGTCCTATGCACCGGTTTTAACAGCATGGAAGGAATTTGAGCCATATGAAGTAGTAGCTACTACATATCAGGCAATTTCAGGAGCTGGAAAGACCTTTAAGGATTGGCCGGAAATGGTTGGAAACATCATTCCATACATCGGTGGAGAGGAAGAGAAATCTGAAAAAGAGCCACTTCGTATCTGGGGTGAAATTAAAGACGGTGTTATTGTACCGGCAACAAGCCCGGTTATCACATGTCAGTGTATCCGTGTTCCGGTATTAAATGGACATACTGCAGCTGTATTTGTGAAGTTCAAGAAAAAACCAACCAAAGAGCAGTTGATTGAGAAGTTAGTAAACTTCAAAGGTGCGCCACAGGAATTAGATCTTCCAAGTGCTCCAAAGCAGTTTATCCGCTATTTAGAAGAAGATAATCGTCCACAGGTAACAGAGGATGTAAACTATGAAAATGGTATGGGAATCAACGTTGGTCGTTTGAGAGAAGATACTGTATATGACTGGAAGTTTGTTGGTCTCTCCCATAATACCGTAAGAGGAGCAGCCGGCGGAGCAGTACTTTGTGCAGAACTTTTAAAGGCACAGGGATATATTACAGCAAAATAAAATCATGATATAAAAAAGAGGTTGCGCAGGCAGCCTCTTTTTGCTTATAATATAGTTATGCAGAGTAGTTAAAGCGAGAAAGGAATTTACACTTATGAATGAACCAGATTTTATTACATTAACGATTGGAAAACAAAAGAATATTGCATTAATTGCACACGACAGCAAGAAGCATGAATTGATTTCTTGGTGTGAGGAACATAAGGAAGAATTAAAAAAGCATTTTTTGTGCGGAACAGGAACTACAGCCAGAATGATTACAGACCAGACCGGACTTCCGGTAAAAGGATATAACAGTGGCCCTTTAGGTGGAGACCAGCAGATTGGTGGAAAAATCGTAGAAGGAAAGATTGACTTTGTTGTATTCTTTTCGGACCCGTTGGCAGCACAGCCGCATGACCCGGATGTGAAGGCACTTCTTCGAATTGCTCAAGTATATGATATTCCAATTGCCAATAATCGAGCAACAGCAGATTTTATGATTACTTCATCCTTCATGAATGAGTCTTATGATCATAAAATCATTAATTTTAAGAAGAACATTAAGGACAGGGCAAATACCTTATAATTTCAAAAGGAGATAGCCATGACAGAGAGAAAAGCACAGATAAAAAGATTAGAAGAATTGTATCAGCAGGATGGAAACCAACTGGTAATATTGTATGGAAGACGGGAAAATGGAATCCGTGAATTGTTACAGGATTTTTGTAAAGAGAAAAAATCCTTTTATTACTATGCGCCGGAGGTTTCGGCAAAGGCACAGCAACAAAGGATGATTCGTGAGGTAGAGAAGCAGTATGATGTTTCTCTTTCCGAAGAATCTTATGATAGCTGTTTTAGCCGTGTGAAAAGCGGGGATGCCAGTAAGTTGGTGTTGATTATCGATGAGTTTGAGCATATTGTAAAAAAAGACCAACAATTTATGGAAAGTATTTTAAAATTAAAACAGCATAAGTTGTATCCTGGTCCGGTTATGATTCTTTTGTATACTTCAGCAGTTGCCTGGGCGCAGCAGAATATGTTCAAAACATTGGAAAAGTATAAAAAGAAAATTGACGCAACAGAGCAACTTTCTGAGTTAAAGTTCGTGGAGATGGTGCAGTCTTTTCCAGATTATACCGTAAGTCAGAGCGTGGAAGTTTATGGCGTGATTGGCGGTGTGCAGGAATATATGGAAAAGTGGGATGAGTCTCGCGATATTCGTTACAATATTTGTAAACATATTTTGTCTCCGGATGGTTTTTTGTTTGGAGAAGCAGAGCGAATTATCAGTAAGGAATTACGGGAATTTTCTGTTTATAATACCATTTTGGAAGCGTTAGCATCCGGAAAGCGTAAGCTCAATGACTTGTATCAGGAGACAGGATTTTCCAGAGCAAAAATTAGCGTATATTTGAAGAATCTGATGGCATTTGATATGGTGGAAAAGGTGACATCCTTTGAAACGGGAGGATGGGAGAATGCCCAGAAAGGATTGTATCAGATAAAAGATACTTTTATTAATTTCTGGTTTAAGTTTGTATATCCTCATCTGTCTGACTTATATCGAATGGAACCGGAGAAATTTTATGACACATATATTGCAAATGGTTTAGAAGAGTATTTGAACCGTTATTTTGTGAAAGTGTGTGCAGAATATTTGGAATTGATGAATCAGGTACATAAGCTTCCGTTGCAGATGCATAAGATGGGAACTTGGATTGGAAAACAGGGACATATTGACATTATCGTGCAGAATGAGGTGCGTGAAAATCTTATTTGTTTGTGCAATTGGTCAGAACCCGAGATGACTTTTGAAATGTGTCAGAAACTGTTTCAGAGTATGGAACAAGCGAAACTCGCGGCAAACTATTATTATCTCTTTTCTGCAAAGTCTTTTGATGAAAAGTTGAGAAAAATGGTTTCTGCCGATAAACGTATCCTGTTAGTGGATATGAATCAGTTATAAAAGAAAGCAGGATATGGATTTATGGCGAAAGCTTTATATATAGCAGAAAAGCCCAGTGTTGCCAGAGAGTTTGCTAAGGCATTAAAACTGGATTTAAAAAATCATGATGGATATATGGAATCTTCGGAGGCAATTGTAACCTGGTGTGTAGGACATCTGGTTACCATGAGCTATCCGGAGGTCTATGATGAAAAATACAAAAAGTGGAGTCTTGCTACCCTGCCATTTATTCCGGAAGAATTTAAGTATGAAGTCATTCCGGGAGTGAAAAAGCAGTATGATATTGTAGCAGGACTTTTAAATCGTCCGGACGTAACAACCATTTATGTTTGTACCGACTCCGGGCGAGAAGGAGAATATATTTACCGGTTAGTGGAGCGTCAAGCAAAGGTAGAAGGAAAAGAGAGAAGAAGAGTCTGGATTGACTCTCAGACAGAGGAAGAAATCTTACGTGGAATACGAGAAGCAAAGGATTTATCAGAGTACGATAATCTATGTGAATCCGCTTATTTGCGTGCAAAAGAAGACTATCTGATGGGTATTAATTTTTCAAGACTTCTCACCCTAAAGTATGGAAATACCATTTCTAATTTCCTGAATACAAAGTATACCGTAGTTAGTGTAGGACGTGTTATGACCTGTGTCCTTGGTATGGTAGTAAGAAGGGAACGGGAGATTCGCGATTTTGTAAAAACACCTTTTTATCGTGTGTTAAGTACCTTAGATATTCAAGGTAATCAGGTGGATGGGGAATGGCGTGCTGTGGAAGGTTCTGCTTACTTTCAGTCTCCAAAATTATATAAGGAAAACGGTTTTTTAAAGGAAGAAGACGCTAAGCAGCTTATTGAGGATTTGAAAGGTAGTATACCGGAAGGAGAACTCAAGGCAGTAGTAGTTTCTATGGAAAAAAAGAAGGAGACGAAAAATCCACCGTTGTTGTATAACCTGGCAGAGCTTCAGAACGATTGTTCCAGACTTTTTAAAATTAGTCCGGACCAGACTTTGCAGGTAGTACAGGAACTTTATGAGAAAAAACTGGTGACTTATCCGAGAACCGATGCTCGTGTGCTTTCCAGTGCAGTGGCAAAGGAAATACATAAAAATATCGGTGGACTGAAAAATATTCCATCTGTAAAGGCATATGCGGAGGCTATTCTGGAAAAAGGCACCTATAAAAATATTGCCAAAACAAGATATGTCAATGATAAGCAGATTACAGACCACTATGCGATTATTCCTACCGGACAGGGATTCGGAGCGATTAGGACACTGAATCAGACCTCACTTAATGTCTATGAGACTATTGTGCGAAGATTTCTTGGCATTTTCTGTCCACCGGCGATTTATCAGAAGATAAGTTTGGTGACAGGAGTGGGAACAGAAAAGTTTTTCTCAAACTTTAAGGTGTTGGCAGAACCGGGATATTTGAAAGTAATGGAATATTCGTTCCAGAAAAAGAAGGAAAGCGATAATAGTAAGAATAATGGCGAAGAGAGTGAAGAATCCTGTGATGTAAGTTTTATGGAGATTCTTTCCGGATTAAAGAAAGGCATGGAACTGAACGTAAAAGAATTGAATATCAAAGAGGGAGAGACCGCGCCTCCGAAACGTTACAATTCTGGTTCTATGATTCTGGCCATGGAAAATGCAGGACAGCTCATTGAAGATGAGGAGCTGCGTGCACAGATTAAAGGAAGTGGTATCGGCACTAGTGCTACCCGTGCAGAGATTTTGAAAAAACTGGTAAATAATAAATATCTGGCGTTGAATAAAAAGACCCAGATTATTACACCGACATTGCTTGGGGAAATGATATATGATGTGGTAAATGCGTCGATTCGTTCACTTTTGAATCCGGAATTAACTGCAAGTTGGGAAAAAGGCCTGAACTATGTGGCAGAAGGAAGTATCACGCCGGAAGAATATATGGTGAAACTGGAGAACTTCATACGGTCACGAACCAGCGGTGTGTTAGGATTGAACAATCAGTATGCGTTAAGAGGATATTTTCAAAAGGCAGCAACTTATTATAAAACACCTGCCAAGCAGACTGGGAAAGCAAAAGGCAAGAAAAAAGAAGCAGAAGTAAAAGAAACAGAGCCGATATCTTAATATAAGAAGAAATATTTTGGAAAGAAGGAAATAAAAATGGAAACAGCAAAAATCAGCAGTTTATATACATTAAAAGAAACCATAGCAGCAGATTTATTTGAAGGACTTACCTACCCGTGGGAAGCATTGCCCAAAATCAGTGCATTTATTTGTGAATTGGGTCAAAAACTGGATACTGAAAAGTTTGAAAAGCGTGGAGAAAATATCTGGGTTGCCAAAAGTGCTAAAGTAGCACCGACAGCATTTATTAATGGTCCTGCTATTATTGATGAAGAAGCTGAAGTTCGTCATTGTGCGTTCATCAGAGGTAATGCGATTGTGGGAAAAGGTGCAGTAGTAGGAAATTCCACAGAACTTAAAAACGTAGTTCTTTTTAATAAGGTACAAGTGCCTCATTATAATTATGTAGGAGACTCTATTTTGGGATACAAAGCACATATGGGGGCCGGTTCCATTACTTCTAATGTAAAGTCAGACAAAACATTAGTTGTAGTAAAGGATAAAACAATTGGGAAAGAATACGAAACAGGTCTGAAAAAGTTTGGTGCCATGTTGGGGGATGAAGTAGAAGTGGGATGTAACAGTGTGTTGAATCCGGGAACTGTCATTGGAAATCATAGCAATGTGTATCCATTGTCTATGGTGCGTGGGGTAGTGCCCGAAAAATCCATTTATAAGAATAAAAATGAAGTAGTAGAGAAACAGTAGCTGATAGAAAATTTTAAGGTTATCTTAAGGTTAATTATATTGACACAAAGCAACGCATGTATTATTGTATTAAGTAGTTAATACAGAAACATGCGTTGTTTTTACATATTAAAAGAAGAGGAGAAGAGCTATGTTAGAAGTTCAAGAGTTGACAAAGAAATACGGAAAGAATTTGGCAGTAGATCAAGTGAGTTTTTCTATTCCGGATGGAAAGGTTGGAATTTTACTAGGACCTAACGGGGCAGGAAAATCTACCATAATAAAAAGTATTGCAGGATTGTTACGCTATCAGGGTGGAGTTGGAATTCAAAAAATACCTTCCAGAAGCCTTGAAGCTAAAAGAATTTTTGGGTATGTACCGGAGATGCCGGCGATGTTTGATGCATTGACAGTGCGAGAGCATATTGAGTATATACGTCGTGCCTACAATTCCGGTATTACGGATGAAGAAATTGAGGCATTATTAAAAAGATTTGAATTAGATGACAAACAGGAAAAACTAGGAAATGAACTTTCTAAGGGAATGATGCAGAAAGTAAGTATCTGTTGTGCTTTGGCAGTAAAGCCAAAAGTGCTTATGTTAGATGAACCGATGGTGGGATTAGACCCGGCAGCGATTAAAGAATTAAAGAAAGTAGTGTTGGAATTAAAAGAGCAGGGCGTTACCATTTTAATTAGTACTCATATGCTGGAGATGGTAAAAGACCTATGGGATGTTATGTTCATTATGGAAAAAGGAAAAATCGTAGGAAGCTTTACCAGAGAGCAGGCGCAGGATGAGGATATAGAGGAACTGTTCTTCAAGATTACGGGAGGCGGTGAGTCAGAATGAAGGGATTGATTTATCTTTATCAGAGAACTATCGCAAACCGAGTAAAGAAGGCGTTAAAGCGTCCGATGACATATGTGTGGGCATTTGTTTTTGTTTTGTATGTTATCATGATATATGGAAGTTTTAATTTAGTCATCAAGGATGCCAAGATTGCAACACCGGAGAATCTGGTAACAGTATTATCGTGTATTGTTTTATTACTTCTTCCAAGTAATGTAATCAGTTATAGTAAGCGGCATGGACTTTTGTTTCGTCCATCGGAGGCACATTTTGTCTTTCCGGCTCCGGTAAGTCCGAAGGTAATATTGATGTTTACAGGAGTGAAATCATTTATAGGTAATATAATAATAGGAATTATTGTATCGATTGGTGGAGTTTATTGGTTTCATGCAGGAATCGGACAGATGCTGCTATATTTCGTGTTCTTTGTAGTGTTTGAAAGTATACTGGAAGCAAGTATTATTATTTTCTGTTATGGAAATGAAAGATTTCATGAGAAGTTTTTTAAGAGACTGACCGTTGTCATGTATATTTTTATGGCAGTGATGGTAGGAATCGGTGCTTATCTGTTGCTTACACAGAAGGCAGAATTTTCAGTGATACGGGAATATCTTGCAATGCCAATTATCCAGTTGATACCGATTGTAGGATGGAACATCGCGGTGATGCATCTTATTTTTATAGGTCCTAGTGTTATTAATGTAATTGGAACGGTACTATTTTTAGTATCAACCATAGGAATGCTTATCGCAGCAGTAAAAATGAAATGTACCGGAGAATACTTTGAAGATGCAACCAAATTTGCAGATGAGTATCAGACAAAACGAAGGGAAGCCCAAAAAGGTGTTGCTTCCATAGGATTTGGCAAGAAGAAAAAATATCGAAAAGCTTCCGTTGAGTATAAGGGAAATTACGCGAAAGCAATTTATTTCCGGCAACTTTTGGAGTATAAAAAGAATAAAACTTTTATTTTTGGATGGAATACACTTTTATGTTTTGGTATTGGAATAGCAATGGGAGTTTATGGTTACATGAACAACATAGAGAAAGAGTTTGGTTCGTTGAAAGTATTCATTATTCCGGGCGTTGTCGCTTATGTCGTATTCATATTTAGTGGTTATGCTACCAAGTGGTCTAAGGAGTTAGAAAATCCGTATACTTATCTAATACCGGATTCAGCGTTAAAAAAAGTATGGTATTCTACCAAAATCGAGCATATTCGTGCCATTGTAGATGGAATTTTTGTAACACTTCCCGGAGCAATCGCATTTGGAATTGGACCCGTTATGACAGTACTTACCATATTATTATATGTTTGCTTAATGGCAAATCGTCTTTACTATGGAATGTTTGCAGATGTAATTATTGGAAAAAATTTCGGAAATACCGGGAAAACAATTGTTAAAATGATTCTTCAGGGAATTGCCATGTGTATTGCAATCTTAGTAGCAGTAGTCGGATATTTTATCTGGGGATTAGAAGCCGGATTTTTCCTGATGATTCTTGTAATGGGAATTTTGACTTTTGCAGGTGCAGCGGGAGCATCCGTTTCATTTATGAAAATGGAAATGTTAGAGATATAATGAAATGAAAAAACTCTTTTTGTCATAGGGCAAAAAGAGTTTTTTTGTAAAACTACTAGACGAATTCGTCAAAATGTGATTAAATATGAGTAAGTATGTTAAATACATAACAATCAAAATTTAATGTATGGATTGAAAGGAGTCTTAAAATGATTTATTCACAGGAAGTTGAAAAGATGTGTCCGGTTGCCAAAGGTGCAAAGCATGAGCCGGCTCCAATCCCAGAAGAAGGAAAATGGGTACATTCCAAGAAAATTGAAGATATTTCTGGTCTTACACATGGTGTAGGCTGGTGTGCTCCACAGCAGGGTGCATGTAAGCTTACTTTAAATGTAAAAGAGGGTATTATCGAAGAAGCATTGGTTGAAACAATCGGATGTTCCGGTATGACCCATTCTGCAGCTATGGCAGCAGAAATTTTACAGGGAAAGACCATCTTAGAAGCATTAAATACAGACCTTGTTTGTGATGCTATCAATACAGCTATGAGAGAACTGTTTTTACAGATTGTATACGGACGTACACAGAGTGCATTCTCTGATGACGGACTTCCGGTTGGAGCAGGTCTGGAAGACCTTGGAAAAGGACTTCGTTCTCAGGTTGGTACTATGTACGCAACTAACAAAAAGGGTGTTCGCTACTTAGAGATGGCAGAAGGTTATGTAACTGGAATCGCTCTGGATGCAGATAACGAAGTAATTGGATATCAGTTCGTAAGTCTTGGAAAAATGACAGACTTCATCAAAAAAGGTGACGATCCTAACACTGCTTGGGAAAAAGCAAAAGGACAGTACGGCCGTGTAGATGACGCTGTTAAGATTATTGACCCAAGAGAAGAATAATCACCAATAAATAAGAGTTAGACTGTATCAGGAAAATAGGAGGACATTTCAAATGGCTTTATTTGAATCATATGAAAGAAGAATTGACAAAATCAATTCTGTGTTAAATAGTTATGGAATCAGCTCTATTGAAGAAGCTGAGAAAATTACAAAAGACGCTGGACTTGATGTATACGAACAGGTTAAGAAAATCCAGCCAATCTGTTTTGAAAATGCATGTTGGGCTTACACTGTAGGTGCAGCAATCGCTATCAAAAAAGGATGTAAGAGAGCAGCAGATGCAGCTGCAGCAATCGGTGAAGGTCTTCAGGCATTCTGTATTCCAGGTTCCGTTGCAGACCACAGAAAAGTAGGTCTTGGACATGGTAACTTAGGAAAAATGTTATTAGAAGAAGAAACCGAATGTTTCTGTTTCTTAGCTGGACATGAATCCTTCGCAGCAGCAGAAGGTGCTATCGGTATTGCTGAAAAAGCAAACAAAGTACGTCAGAAACCATTACGCGTTATCTTAAATGGTTTAGGAAAAGACGCAGCACAGATTATTTCCCGTATCAACGGATTTACATTTGTTGAAACAAAATATGACTACAAAGAAGCAAAATTAAACGTAGTATATGAAAAAGCATATTCTGAAGGACTTCGTGCAACTGTAAAATGTTACGGTGCTGATGATGTTCAGGAAGGTGTTGCTATCATGCATCATGAAAACGTTGGTGTTTCCATCACTGGTAACTCTACCAACCCAACACGTTTCCAGCATCCGGTAGCTGGTACATACAAGAAAGAATGTATCGAGCAGGGTAAGAAATACTTCTCCGTTGCATCCGGTGGTGGTACAGGACGTACACTTCATCCAGACAACATGGCAGCAGGACCTGCTTCCTACGGTATGACAGATACTATGGGACGTATGCACTCTGACGCACAGTTCGCTGGTTCTTCTTCTGTACCTGCACACGTTGAAATGATGGGACTTATCGGAATGGGTAACAACCCAATGGTAGGTGCTACCGTTGCTGTTGCAGTTAGTATTGAAGAAGCTGCTAAAGCTGGTAAATTTTAATTAAAATTGATTAGTTAATGAAAAAAGGACTTCAAACCCTAATAGGGCGTGAGGTCCTTTTTTATTACATCATCAAAAAATTCAAAGTTCCTGCTGGGTTCCCGGTACCTTTTTCAAGTAAAGAAATCAATCCTAGAATTGTTTCCTTAATTTCTTCCGGAGTAGAAGGAACTAAAGTATTATCCAGTTTTACAGCAAGCACAATTAAAACAATTTCGGCTAAAGCTGCAGGATAGTCAAAGTGAATATCCCCATTTTTGATTCCCTGTGTAATAATTTCTGTCAAAGCAGGTTTTAGTTCTGAAACCAAATACATCAGGTATTTCTGGTGTAATAAGGATTTTTCTAAAGCAGTTGGCAGGTTAGCGTCAGCATCATGGCGAAGAAATTCAGAAGAAGAATTTCTACAGGCTTGAAAAATCATTGCCATGCGCATGAAGGAAGAAATATTTGTCTGACTTGCCAAGCTTTTGGCAGTGGCAATTGGTTTTTCATAATTTCGTTCTATCAATGCTTCTAAAATAGCATCTTTGGAAGAAAAGTAGTAGTAAATACTTCCTTTTCCAATACCGGCAGTTTTTGCAATTTCGCTGACGGATATGGAGTCCATATCTTTTGTTTCCAGTAATTCTTGTAATGCATCCAAAATTTTATCGTATTTTATGTGATTTCCCATGATGAAATCCTCCTTATATGCGTCGTTTATGTATATTTAAACTATAGTCGTAGCAAATGCTTTTCGCACATTATACCACAACAAAACGCATATAGGCAATTAATAAATTTGTAAAAAGAATATTGACCATGAGTCGAATAAATGCTATCTTAGTTATGAAAAGAATCGACCACGAGTCGAAAAGGAGGAGGAAAAGTTATGACTTATGCGGAGTTTTTTTCAGAAGTAAAAGGAAAATTTATGGAGGCAGACATTAGTGACGTAACAGAACATCTGGCATATCAGTTTAATATCATAGGGGAAGCTAGCGGCATTTTTTATGTAGAGGCCAAAGAGGGAAAGCTTCATGTAGAGCCATATGAATATTTTGACAGAGATGCCATGTTTACATGTAAGGCAGAAACTTTAATGAAAATTGCAGAGGGAGAATTGGATCCGGTTCTTGCTGTAACCTTGCAGAAACTAAAGGTGGAAGGAAATATTGATAAGGCGTTACGTTTGAAGGATTTGATTGAAAGCAAAAGAAAGAAATAGGTTGCAATGGAATAGGGTATAAAGGATAGAGAAGGGAAAGGAATATGAAAGAAATTGTAATAGGTGTAGGAAGTTTGCTGGGAATAGCAGCGGTTGCCCAGGTGGTAGAGACAGCATATTTTTACCGAAGAACTATGAAACGAAATAAGGCCAAGGTAGAGCGTACGATGAAGATGGCAGGAACAGATTGGAATCAGCATATGCCATTTATAGAGGAACGCAAGGAAAAGATGCTTGCACAGCCTCATGAAGATATTTATTGCAACTCAGAGGATGGACTGAAGTTGTATGCTACTTATTTTCCGGGACAGGAGAAAAACAAAGTCGTAATCTGCTTTCATGGATATACCAGTGAGGGAATGAAAGATTATATCGGACTTTCCGGTTACTATTTAGACAATGGTTATAGTATGTTGCTGGTAGATGAGCGGGCTCACGGAAAAAGTGAAGGTACATACATTGGATTTGGATGTAAGGATAGATGGGATGCCTTAAAGTGGATAGATTGGGTGATACAAAGATGTGGGCAGGATGTACAAATTTTGCTACATGGAACTTCAATGGGGGCAGCTACGGTATTGATGACAAGTGGACTTGATTTGCCGACACAAGTGAAGGGAATTGTATCAGATTGTGCGTTCACTTCACCGAAGTATGTATTCACCCATGTACTTCATTCCATGTATCATTTACCTGCGTTTCCTGTGATTCCGATGGCAGATTATATCAATAAGAAAAAAGCAGGATACGGAATGGATGAATGCAATGCAGCAAGGGAAGTGCGTAAGGCAAAAGTCCCTATTCTTTTCATTCATGGTGATGCAGATACTTTTGTACCATGCAGCATGTGTGATGAAATTTATGAAAATTGTGCAGCGCCTAAGAAAAAAGTGATTATTAAGGGAGCTGCCCATGCAGAGAGTTATTACAAAGACAGAGAAACTTATGAGAAAGCGTTAGATGATTTTACGAGAGGAGTTATGAATTAATGAAAACAAGAAAAGGGTATAAGGTTTATCCATTAACAGTAGCACAGAAATTTCATTTTTTTTATCAGAAGGCATGTCCTAAAAAAGAAGTGGTAAATATTGGAACCAGTCTGACTATTGAGGTAGATTTGGACTGGAATGAATTGAAACGGGCAATCTATAAGGCATATGAACGGTGCGAATCTATGCGCCTTCGTTTTGTGGAGGATAAGGATGGTACCTGTTATCAGTATGTGGTGGAAAAAGAAGAACGAGATATTGAGTTCAGAGATTTTACCAACGGAACCATGAAAGAAGCAGAAAAAGAAATGAAGAAATGGACTCAGGTGCCTTTTGAACGTAAGGATAATCCTATGAACCGAATTGTTATGATTAAAATGCCGGATGGATATAACGGAATCTATCTGTTGGTGGATCATCTGACTATGGATGCTCAGTCTCTGATTATTTTCATGAAGGATATCATTGAACTTTACTGTAATGCAAAGTACGAGGGAGTTCCATATCCGAAGGAGATGGCATCTTACATAGAACAGTTAGAAAAGGATTTGGCATATGAGGCAGGCTGTAAGGCAAAGGATAAGGATGAGGAGTACTTTCGTAAGTTGATTGAAAGCTCTGAGCCGATTTACAATGGAGTTGACGGAGTTCGGAAACTGAGGGAAGAGCAGAAAAAGTCTGGGAATCCAAATCTTCGTGCGGCAGTCAACATTTCTGATTCGGTAGATGCCGCATTGGACGTTTTCCATTTGGAAGCGAATCCTACCAGACGATTGATGGATTTTTGCGAAAAATATCATGTTTCCCTTTCTTGTCTACTTATTATGGGACTTCGAACCTATTTCCAGAAAATGAATGGAAATGATGATGTTTCCTTTAATACGGCAATTGCAAGAAGGGCAACGTTGCTAGAGAAGAAGTCTGGTGGAACCAGGATTCACTCGTTCCCGTTCCGTACTATTATACCGGAGGATAAGACTTTTTTAGAAGGAATTTATATCATTCGTGATAAGCAGAATGAGTTGTTTCGGCATGCCAATTACGATCCGGTTGCTTATTTCGGCTATCGTACGAAGTATTATAATATAGAGGGTGGAAGAACCTATGAGCCTATGTCTCTGACTTATCAGCCTATGACATTAAAGGAAAAAGGATTGGACAAATTAGGGGATATCCGATATAAAACGAATTGGTATCCAAATGGTGCAACCACTCAGGGAATGTACCTTACTGTAATGCACAGACCGGAAGACAACGGACTGGATTTTAATTTTGAACATCAGATAAAGGCAATATCCAGAGAGCAGTTGGAGTACATGTACTATTATCTCTGTAAAATTCTCTTCAAGGGAACTGAGAATCCGGGATTACCTATTGGCGACATTATAAAATTAATATAGAAGGAAAGGGGAAAAGAATATGTTAGAAAAATTAAAAAAAGTAATTTGTAATTATGTAGAGACTACACCGGAGGAAATTAAGCCGGAAACCCGTTTTATGGAGGATTTAGGTTTTACTTCCTTTGACTTCATGAGCATGCTGGGAGAATTAGAAGAGGAACTTGACATCGAAGTGGATGAAGTAGAAGCAGCAAACATTCGTACGGTACAGGAAGCAGTTGATTACTTGGAAAAGTTAATCGCATAATAGTAGGAGGGGAAAAATGGTTTGCAGTACAATTCGTGAAATTCTGGTATATGCAGAAAAGAAGTTTGGAGCAGGAGATGCTGTTCGCTATAAAATCGGGAAAGACAAAGTCGAAGCAAAGTCCTATACACAGTGGAAAGAGGATAGTGAGAGTTTTTCAAATGTATTGCAGTCTCTGGGAGAAGTGGGTAGCCATATTGCTATAACAGGAAGAACATCTTATCAGTGGCTTGTGACCTTTTTGGGTACGGTGAACAGTGGAAGTGTTGCAGTACCGCTAGACGTGGCCCTTCCGGCAGAAGAAATGTGTGAACTGATTGACCGTGCTGATGCAACCGTGTTGGTGATAGATGAAATGCGTGCAGACGTTATGGAAATGGTAAGACAGAAATGTCCGAAATTGAAATACCTGATTTCTATGCAGAAGGAAGAAAGTAGTGAAGAAGTACTTTCCTTTAAACAGTTGTTAAGGGAACAGAAGGGTGAATTTTCCTTTTCTCCGCAACCGGATCAGCTCTGTACCATTATGTTTACGTCAGGTACTACAGGAAAGAGTAAAGGAGTTATGCTGACACACCGCAATCTTGCGGAAAATGCGACTTGTTTGGATATGAAAATTGCGGAACGAACAGTGCTTATGACAGTATTGCCAATACATCACGCTTATTGTCTCAGTATGGATATTTTAAAGGGAATGTCCCTGGGAGCCATTATTTGTATCAATGACTCATTGCTTAGGGTAGCGAAAAACATCAAACTTTTTCAGCCTAACTTGATTCTTATGGTACCGCTTATGATAGAAACGTTATCAAAAAAATTGGAAGAAACGGCATGGATTCCACCTGCAATTGTAAAAAATAAGGTGTTTGGAAAACAATTTCACACCATTTTTAGTGGAGGTGCATACTTAAATCCTTCTTATATTGATTTGTTCCAAAAATACGGAATCAGCATATTACAGGGGTACGGTATGACAGAGTGTGCTCCTGTTATCAGCACCAATGTCAGCTGGAATATCAAAAAAGGTTCTGTAGGGCAGTTGATGCCAAACTGCGAAGCCAAAGTGGTAGAAGAGGAACTTTGGGTGCGCGGAAGCAGTGTGATGATGGGATACTATAACATGCCGGAAGAAACAGCAGAGACACTTCAGGACGGATGGCTGAAGACAGGTGATCTTGGCTATGTGGATGAGGAAGGTTTTATCTATCTGACCGGAAGAAAGAAGAATTTGATTATTACTCCAAATGGCGAAAATGTTTCACCGGAAGAACTGGAGAATAAAATTGGTTCTAACCGTCTGGTTCAGGAAATTTTAGTGCGGGAGAATGAAGGGGTGATTGAGGCGGAGATTTTTCCAGATTATGAATATGCGAAAAAGAAGAAAATATCAGATATCGAGGAAGCTCTGCAAAAGTTAATTGATGAGTATAATCAGGGGGCACCGGCGTATAAAAGGGTTTATCGGATGAAAGTGCGAGAGGTAGAATTTGAAAAGACCACATCTAAAAAAATAAAAAGATATTAATGTAGAGAAAGTGAAACACCTGGATTCATAACGAGTCTGGGTGTTTTTAAATGTGTTTTGGAAATAAAAGCATATAAAAAAGATATGGTAATAGAACTGAGAAAGTGGTAATATGTCAATTATAGTAGCAAAATGACAGAACATAACAATGGAGAAATATAGGTAATATATGAAAAGATACATATCAGCGCTAATGCTTGTTCTATTTGCCATTTTATTGATGATTAGTGCAGATAAAAAAACAATAGATAAGGAAACGCTGGGAACAATCACAACAGGTAAAGAGGCAGAAGCGGAGGTAAAACTTAATATTGGAATTTCTGAATGTTTGGGACAAGTAGTATCGTTAGAAGAAAAAGAATTGTTAATCGATGCATTTTTGTTGGAAGAACCGGAGGTCTATACTTTTTTACAGGGACCAAGGTCATGGTCGGAAGGGGTAAAATGGTCGGGAGAATGGTGTCTTTTTGGTGTAAAAGGAAATTCTTTCGGAAATTTCGGCTGTGGACTTTGTTGTATGGCAAATATTTATGATACATTGTCACCATATGAGGTTTCCCCGTGGGACATGTGTGAATATGCTATGAGTGTTTCCGGTTATGCTCCAAAGAAAAAGTCAGGTGCAATCGATTGGGGAAATATGAAAGAAGTATTGAAGCAGTGTGGTGTTTCTTGCGATGTATATTATAAGCCGGACACTTACGAAGCATTTCAGCAGCAGATATTCCAGGCCAAGTCGGCAGTAGTGCTGGTGTGCAGTGCAAATGATGCTACCTACTGGAAGGATACGCCAGGGCATTATGTGAATATCTGGTTGTATCAAGAAGAAGATGATACAGTATTTTTAGCGGAACCGGGAAGTCCTACAAATAATCGGACTCGGATACCTTTGCGGTATGTATATGATGCCTTGAAGACCACAAGTAAGTTTCAGTATTTGCTAATTGACGAATATCGTGAGGAAAATAACCAATGGAAAGCGGATGGCATTGATGAAAGCTGGAACAGACCATAGAATAGAAGTGGGGATGTAAAGTGTTCACATCCCCTTTTTACTAGCTTTCCCCTTCTTTTACAATTTGTTCCAGAACATTAATCAAATCTTGAAGGGTGTTGATTCTTACGTTTCGTTCCAGAATACAATTTTTCAATTCTGTGGACAAGGATTCGAATTTATCTTGTAATCCGGGAGCTACGTAGCTTGCCATAATTATCACCTCGGTGCTAGTATATACGAAAACAGAAAGGATATACAAAAAACATGAAAACCAGATTTAAAAATAACTATAAAACCACAATCTATGCTTGTTTTATCGGTTATATTGTACAGGCTATTGTAAATAATTTCGTTCCACTGCTATTTTTGACCTTTCGGTCAACATATGGAATTTCATTGTCTAAAATAACATTTTTGGTCACCTTTAATTTTGGAGTGCAGTTGTTGATTGACTTGTTGTCTCCGACTTTTGTAGATAAAATTGGTTATCGGGTGTCAGTGATATTAGCTCATGTTTTTTCAGCAACAGGGCTTTTGGCACTCACTATCTTACCGGAGATTTTTTCAGACCCTTTCACCGGACTTTTGGTAGCAGTTATGATATATGCGTTAGGTGGAGGTCTATTAGAGGTATTGATTAGTCCAATTGTAGAAGCCTGCCCGACAGATAACAAAGAAACAGCTATGAGTATGCTACATTCCTTTTACTGCTGGGGACATGTAGGGGTAGTGTTATTATCTACAGGCTTTTTTAGTTTGTTCGGAATTACAAATTGGAAGTACATGGCATTGTTGTGGATGTTGGTTCCTCTGTGCAATATGATATTGTTCTTCTTTGTGCCAATGGCATCCTTGATTGAGGAAGGAGAGCGAGGACTGACTCTTCCGGAATTGTTGAGTAAGAAAAAATTCTGGCTGATGTTTCTTCTTATGATTTGTGCAGGAGCCAGTGAACAGGCAGTGAGCCAATGGGCATCCGCATTTGCAGAAAAGGGACTGGGGGTGGCAAAGACAATTGGAGATTTGACAGGTCCGATGTTTTTTGCAATTATGATGGGAACTTCCAGGGCTTTATACGGAAAATACGGCGAGAAATTAAAATTGGAGAAAGTGATGGTAGCAAGTGGTGCATTATGCATTATTAGTTACCTTATGATTGTGCTTAGCCCAGTTCCGGCACTGAGTTTGGTGGGATGCGGTATTTGTGGATTTTCCGTTGGAATCCTATGGCCGGGAACTTTTAGTATGGCATCTGCGGGAATCCGAAATGGTGGAACCATGATGTTTGCATTTCTTGCTCTTGGTGGTGATGTGGGATGTTCCCTTGGACCAACCTTAGTGGGAAGAGTTTCCGGAATGTTTCAAGAGAATTTGAAAATAGGTATTCTGGCAGCACTTGTGTTTCCGGTAATTTTATTGGTTGGAATAGGAATAAATAAGGTCTGGAGTGAGGGTAAAAATGAAGAATATTAGAAATGAAAATGAACAAACAGACGGAAATGTATATGAATTGAATGATATGCTAAAATTATCATGTCAGGATTGTGCGGGATGCTTTGCATGTTGCGAAGGTATGGGAAGTTCCGTTATTTTGACCCCTTATGATGTGTTTGAATTGGAACGGAATTTGGAAACAAACTTTGAGCAGCTGATGCAGGAAAAAATAGAATTAGGTGTCAGTGATGGTATGATTCTTCCAAATCTCAAAATGAGAGGAAAAGAGGAACGATGTGGTTTCTTGAATGAAGAAGGACGTTGTACTATACATGAATTTCGCCCAGGTATTTGTCGATTGTTTCCGTTGGGTAGACAGTACGGAGAAAATGAAATCAGTTATATTTTTTTGGAAGATGCCTGTCCGAAGCCGAACAAAACAAAAGTAAAGATAAAAAAGTGGTTAGGAATTCCTAACATAGAACAGAATGAAAAATTTTTATTGCACTGGCATAAGTTGAAAAAAAGAGCAGTAGGATTGATGAAGCGGGCACAGGATGAAACAATGGCAAAGGAATTAAATATGTACTTGTTAAATTTGTTTTATGTGAATCCTTATGATATTAATCAAGATTTTTATTTGCAGTTTGAAGGGCGTCGGACAGTGGCGGAGAAGTTGCTTGGACAGTTAGAAAAACAGGAGGGATAACGTGGTATATTTAGATTATATTACATTTCCTACAGCGGATGAGGAATTCGATTTTTTCTTAGCGCAAAAAAGGACTTGTTATGATAGCTTTTATCCTTTTCAGGTATTGTCTAAAAAGGGATTTCGTCGGATTGATTTTGAACCCATCACAATTTTATATGGTGGAAATGGCTCTGGAAAGACCACAGCTTTAAATGTCATCGCCCAGAAAATAGGGGCACAGAGAGAATCCGTGTATAACCGTTCTAATTTTTTTGAGGAATATCTGGAACGGTGTTTTTTTGAGTGGGGCAGTGAAATGCCGGATAATCGTATGATTATTACCAGTGATGATGTGTTTGACTATATGCTGAATATTCGTACACTAAACAGTGGAATTGACCAGAAGCGTGAGGACATGTTCAAAGAGTATCTGGAGGCAAAATATTCTCATTTTCAGATGAAGTCCATAGAGGATTACGAAAAGCTGAGAAAGGTAAATATGGCACGTAGCAAAACCCAGTCAAAATACGTTAGAAACCAATTGATAGACAATGTGAGAGAACAATCTAATGGAGAAAGTGCCTTGATGTATTTTACGGAGAAAATCAAGGAAAATGCAATGTATTTATTAGACGAACCGGAAAACAGCTTGTCTGCAGAGAATCAGTTAAAGTTACAGAAGTTTCTGGAAGATTCCGCCAGATTTTTTAATTGCCAGTTTGTAATTGCAACTCATTCGCCCTTTTTGTTATCGATGAAGGGGGCGAAGATATACGATATGGATGAAGAAGTGGTAGATGTGAAAAAGTGGACAGAACTGGAAAATGTCCGTATTTATTACGATTTTTTCAAGAGTCACGAAGCGGAGTTTGAAGAATGATATATCTGTTGTCTTTACTGGAGATTATAGCAGGCATATATAACCATAACTTAGAGGAATAGCAGATAAAAATAATAAGTATAGCCTAATCCTATTGACAAAGTACCATAATATGCTAAACTTATTAGTAATCGTGAAGCGTAAAGAAAAGGTAGGTTTCTCTTATGGGAAGACAGGCATTATCTATGTTGGTTGAGAATACACCCAATGTACTCAGCCATGTATCCGGGCTTTTTAGCCGCAGAGGATATAATATTGACAGTATCACAGCCGGAGTTACGGCAGATCCAAGATTTACAAGAATTACTATTGTTTCCAGTGGAGACGAGATGATTTTAGAGCAAATCGAAAAACAGCTTGCGAAGCTTGAAGATGTCATTGATATTAAGAAGTTGCAGGAAGGAAATTCTGTATGTAGGGAGCTGATTTTAATTAAGATAGGTGTGAAACCTTCGGAACGTCAGCCGGTGATTTCCATAGCAGAGATTTTTAAGGCAAAGATTGTTGATGTTACCAATGATTCTATGATGATAGAATTAATTGGACAGCAGAGTAAGTTAGATGCATTTTTAGAGTTGCTCGGAGATTATGAGATTCTGGAGTTGGCAAGAACCGGTATTACAGGATTGAACCGAGGAACATCGGATGTAAAGATGTTCGATTGATAAATAATAACATATGTAAATACTATTTATTATGCAAAGCATAATGAGATATTTAATTATATTCTAGGAGGATAAGAAAAAATGGCAGCAAAAATATTTTATCAGGAAGATTGTAACCTTTCATTATTAGAAGGAAAAACAATCGCAGTTATTGGTTATGGTAGCCAGGGACATGCACATGCATTAAACTTAAAGGATTCCGGATGCCATGTCATCATTGGTCTTTATAAAGGAAGTAAGTCCTGGGCAAAGGCAGAAGCACAGGGATTTGAAGTATATACTGCTGATGAAGCAGCTAAAAAGGCAGACATTATCATGATTCTTATCAATGATGAATTACAGGCAGATATGTACAAGAGAGACATAGAGCCAAACTTAGAGGCAGGAAACATGTTAATGTTTGCACATGGTTTCAATATTCATTTCGGAGCTATCGTACCTCCTAAGGACGTAGACGTTACCATGATTGCACCAAAGGGACCAGGACACACTGTAAGAAGTGAGTATCAGGCAGGCAAAGGTGTTCCATGTCTTATCGCTGTAGAGCAGGATGCAACTGGAAAGGCTCAGGAAATCGCTTTAGCATATGCACTTGGTATTGGTGGAGCAAGAGCTGGTGTTTTGGAAACAACTTTCAGAACAGAGACAGAAACAGACTTATTTGGTGAGCAGGCAGTTCTTTGCGGTGGTGTTTGTGCATTGATGCAGGCTGGTTTCGAAACATTAGTAGAAGCTGGATATGACCCAAGAAATGCTTACTTTGAATGTATCCATGAAATGAAGTTAATCGTAGACCTGATTTATCAGTCAGGATTTGAAGGAATGAGATATTCTATCTCCAATACAGCAGAGTATGGTGATTATATCACAGGACCTAAGATTATCACAGAAGATACTAAGAAGGCTATGAAGAAAGTATTAACAGATATCCAGGATGGTACTTTTGCAAAAGACTTCTTATTAGATATGTCTCCAGCTGGACGTCAGGTTCACTTCAAGGCTATGAGAAAGAGAGCAGCAGAGCATCCGGCAGAAGAAGTTGGTAAAGAAGTTCGTAAATTGTATAGCTGGAACAACGAAGAAGATAAGTTAATCAATAACTAATCAGAATCATATATTGGAATGTGACTCCCTCCACGACAGAGATGTTGTGGAGGGAGTTTTATCGTATCTTTTGACATTTGAAACACTGATAAAAGAAGGGATACAGAAGTTTTACAGAAAAATCATCTGAAAAATTCTACATATTTGTGCATAGCAGGTTTTGAAGGTTTGTGTTATAGTTAAATCCATCAAAAAAGGAAGGAGAACATAAAATGACAGATAATGAATTACTTTTGGCTTTATCAACATTGTTTGATAAGAAACTAAAACCGATAGAAGAAAGTATCCAGTCTTTAGAAGGAAAAGTAGGATCTTTAGAAGGAAAAGTAGGATCTTTAGAAGGAAGGGTACAATCCTTAGAAGGAAAAGTGCAATCAATGGGAGAAAACATACAGTTTCTAAAACTGCAGAATGAAAATAATATTTTGCCACGCCTACAGAATATCGAAGCCTGTTACACATCTACATATGAGCGATATAAAAATGGAATAACTAAAATGGAACAGATGCAGACAGACATCGATATTATAAAAAGCGTGGTTACAGAACATAGCCAAAGACTTGAGAAGGCTTATATCTGATAACTTTCATAAAAATCAATAAAGTGTTCCAGAGATTTAGAAACTCTTACGTTTTGATTATAAGCAAAGCCAATCTCACGTTTATGAATTGGAATCCCTAGTGGAATCTCTTTTAGTACACCGGTTTCCAACTCTTCTTTTACAAAGTCACGAATCACACATCCTACGCCAAGACTGATTTTGGACATTTCAATGAGAAGGTCCATATTAGAAACTTCAATGGTATCTTGTATTACAATATGATTATTCTGAAAATAGTCATCAATATATTGGCGAGTCATATTTTCCTTATCTAACAGCATGAGAGTAGAATTCTGTAAAATTTGATCTGCTTCTACTCCACGAAGCTTTAAAATATGTAAATAATCATCTGTAGCTACAAAAATATCTTCAATTTCCCGCAGACAATAAAAATCAATTGTTCTTGGATTTTCCGGTTTTCCGATTAATCCTACATCCAGTTTTCCGTCTTCTAAAAGAGCCAGAGTTTGATTGGTAGAGTGACAGGAAATAGAAATATTGATGTGTGGGTACTTTTTTATAAAATCTTTTAAATAAGGAAGTAAAATATATTTGCATAAAGTAGAGCTTACTCCGATAGTAAGATGTCCTACTCCAAGTTCAATAGAACGGCGTAGTTTTTCTTCCCCAAGGGTAAGGGTTTCAAAGGCAGATTTTACATGAGAGTAGAGAAGTTCTCCTTCTGTAGTCAACGTAACCCCTCTGGAACTTCGGTCAAAGAGTCGTACACCTACACTGTCTTCCAACTTCTGGATGGATTTGCTGATAGCTGGTTGGCTAATGTACAATTCCTTGGCAGCCTTTGATATATTTCCGGTATTGGCAACTGCATAAAAAATCCGGTAAGAAGATAAGTTCTGATTCATAAGCACCTCCATAACTAAAAGTCATAATAATTATATTTAATATGTATTTCTATTATACTATGTTCTATGCTAAAATAGCAAACATAGATAGAAACGATACGCGAACACGAGAATTATAAAATAGGAGGATATAGAAGAATGGGAATGACAATGACACAGAAGATTCTGGCGGCAGCAGCAGGACTTCCTGAGGTAAAAGCAGGACAGTTGATTGAGGCAGAGTTGGATTTAGTTCTTGGAAATGATATTACCTCTCCAGTGGCTATCCATGAAATGGATAAGTTTAGCAAAGATGGGGTATTTCATAAGGATAAAATAGCATTGGTTATGGATCATTTTGTTCCAAATAAGGACATTAAGTCTGCACAGCATTGTAAATGTGTAAGAGAATTTGCATGTAAGCATGACATTACGAATTATTTTGATGTAGGAGAAATGGGAATCGAGCATGCTCTGTTACCGGAAAAAGGTCTTACTGTAGCAGGAGATGTAATTATTGGTGCAGATTCTCATACATGTACTTATGGGGCATTGGGAGCATTTTCTACCGGAGTAGGAAGTACAGATATGGCAGCAGGTATGGCAACTGGAAAAGCATGGTTCAAGGTGCCTTCTGCTATTAAGTTTAATATTGTAGGAAAGCCTTCTAAGTGGGTGAGCGGAAAAGATGTTATCCTTCATATTATTGGAATGATTGGAGTAGACGGAGCTCTTTATAAGTCCATGGAATTTGTAGGTGAAGGAATTAAAAATCTTTCTATGGACGATCGTTTTACTATTGCAAATATGGCAATCGAAGCAGGCGGAAAAAATGGAATCTTCCCAGTAGATGATGTTGCTATTGCATATATGAAAGAGCATTCTACAAGAGAATTTAAGGTATATGAAGCAGATGAGGATGCAGAATATGACGAGGAATATACCATAGACTTAAGTACATTAAGACCAACAGTTGCATTCCCACATCTTCCGGAAAATACAAAGACAATTGACGAAGTAGGGGATGTGAAGATTGACCAGGTAGTCATCGGTTCCTGTACGAATGGTAGATTGGACGACCTTAGAATCGCAGCAGAGGTGCTTCACGGACATAAGGTAGCAAAGGGAGTGCGTTGCATCGTAATTCCGGCAACTCAGAGAATTTACTTAGAAGCAATGGAAGAAGGAATTTTAAAAACCTTTATTGAAGCAGGAGCAGTTGTAAGTACTCCAACTTGCGGACCTTGTCTGGGTGGTTACATGGGAATCCTTGCAGAAGGAGAGCGTTGTGTATCCACTACAAATCGTAACTTTGTAGGACGTATGGGACATGTAGAATCAGAAGTATATCTTGCAAGTCCGGCTGTAGCCGCAGCAAGTGCCATTACCGGTAAGATTTCCGGACCACAGGATTAAGGAGGAAAAGAAATGAAAGCACATGGAACAGTCTTTAAATATGGCGATAATGTAGATACGGATGTTATTATTCCGGCAAGATATTTAAATTCCTCTGATCCAAAGGAATTAGCAACTCATTGTATGGAAGATATCGACAAAGATTTCGTAAATAACGTAAAAGCAGGTGACTTAATCGTAGCAGATAAAAATTTTGGATGCGGTTCATCCAGAGAACATGCACCAATCGCAATCAAAGCAGCTGGAGTAAGTTGTGTAATTGCAGAGACTTTTGCTAGAATTTTTTATCGAAATGCGATTAATATCGGACTTCCAATTATTGAGTGCCCGGAAGCTGCCAAGGGAATTGATGCAGGCGATGAAGTTGAAGTGGACTTTGATAGCGGTATCATTACCAATAAGACAAAAGGAACTTCTTTCCAGGGGCAGGCATTCCCGGAATTTATGCAGAAGATTATCAAGGCAGAAGGTTTGATTAATTATATCAATCAGAAGTAAGGTAAAGAAGGTATAATATGGATATAGATGAGCAATTTAATGTGATTGCCAAGGAATATGATATTAATCGAAAAAGATTTATACCATGTTTTGAAGATTACTATGAAAGTACGACGAAATTTTTAACCTCTAATATTAAGGCACCAAAAAGAGTATTGGATTTAGGGGCAGGCACAGGGCTTTTAACGTCTTTTTGGTATAAGTATTTTCCAGAGTCAGAATACGTACTTGTAGATATTGCAGATAAGATGTTGGAGGTTGCGAAAGAACGATTTTCAGGATTGGAAAATGTATCTTATCAAGTTTTAGATTATGCCAAAGAACTTCCGGATGAAGCATTTGAGAGTATTATTTCTGCTTTATCTATTCATCATTTGGAAAATACGGATAAGGCAGAATTATTCACTCATATTGGGAAAAACAATTAAGCCAAAGTGGACTTTCAGAACTTGATTTGGAGCGTTGGATGGAACGCAGAAAATTTGACAAGGAGTGTTCTGTTAAGGATGAAATGGCTATGCTTCAAAAATTTAATTTTAGGAATGTAGAGAATGTGTATACCAGTCAAAAATTTGCTGTTATTGTTGCAATAAAGTGAGTATAAGAGAAAGCAACGTATTTTGATACGTTGCTTTCTCGTTGTTTTATTTATAATCCGGCAAGATATTCCAGATATTTTGCAGAGATTTTGATTTTGCTGTAAATCTCTGCATATTCCTTTGGGGAAAAATTTTCAATATAATTAGTGGGAAAGTTCTTGTTAATCCCATGGCTTTTGGCCAAATCTACCGCTTTATTGTAGGCAATAGCGGCTTTTTCTTCACTGCGATAGGTTCCTATCGTATAATTTCCGTTAATGTGTATTTTTACCTTATATCGTGGAATTTCATTTTTTAGATACTGTGTCACCCCATGATATTTATTGATTATAATAATATTAGAATAGCGAAAGTCTGTGGCATCGTCATTGGCGAAATAGTAGTCCTTACCGGCTATACCGTAATTTTTAATGCCATAACGTGAGAGGATATTAACCTGCATTCCGTAGTCGTTTACAAAAAGGTGAGATCCCCGGCGCATAATTTTATGGCTGGAATAATAAAATAAATCGTCAATATCAAATTTTAATTCATCTGACTTGGAAATGTAATATACAAAGTAATTATTTCTAAGATAAATGGGATTTTTAAAATAAATACCATTATCCCTAAAATTCAACAGAGAAATCACCTTGTCAAATTTTAAAATAGTGTGGTACGCAAAAATGGTATCTATGGTAAGTTCAGAATCCGTTAAAATTTTACCGGCTTCCGTATAAGCAGTATTAGCATCGTCTTCTCTGGAGAAACTACCCAGAGAGATGTGTTTGTTTTTATAAGTAATACTGGAGCGGTAATATGTGTCCCCATTTTTTTGGTAAGCAAGGTATACACCTGGTAGCATATTGTCCTCCCTGATTGTGATTTGAAATAAGTATAACACAAAAAAAAAGAATAAAAAAGTTTTTCTAAAATTTCCAGAATAAGAGTGGTAATTTATGGTAAAAATTTGTATTGATGGCAATAAGCAAGCGTTGAAGTAATGCTTACTTGTGTAGTCAACGATAGAAAAGAGGAATATTATGTTAACAATTCAAAGCTTACTAAAGAATGTGTATTGGTGTATCAGAAATATATCAAAGAAGTCCTATCGCGATTGCGCCGTTATTGTTTCAGGGTTTCTCGTATTTGCGATGATTTCCTTGAATGCGCAGGCATTCGGTGGTGCGGGGAAGAATAAGGTGGTTCCAAAAGAATGTAATACGTTAAAGGGAAACGAAGAAGAAAGTTTCGAAGGAGAAACAGAAGAAACAGGGTTGATTGCTGGTCCTCAATTTATTGTGATATGCAAAAATGCATTAGAAGAACAAAGTAAAATAGAACAGGAAGTAGTAAAAGAATGTATCAATCTTGAAAATGTGGGGCAGATACAAAAGGAATTTCCCAAATCGCCTGTAAATGCCTATCAGGAATTACAGCTTTCTGAGAACGATTATGAGGCACTGTGCCGTATTGTGCAGGCAGAGGCAGGTGGGGAAGATGAAAAAGGAAAGATTCTGGTAGCAGAAGTGATTCTAAATCGTGTGCGGACAGATGGATTTGAAGATACAGTATATAATGTGATATTTGAAAAAAGTGGTGGTAGTGCCCAGTTTGCCCCTACTGTAGATGGGAGATATTTCACGGTAGAAGTGACAGAAGAGACTAGGGAGGCTGTGGAAAAGGCGCTATATGGAGAAGATTACTCACAAGGCGCATTGTTTTTTTCGGCCAGAAGTAAGGCAAATCCAAATGACATGGCATGGTTCGACCACAATTTGAAATGGCTATTTCAGTATGGCGGACATGAGTTTTATACACTTCCGTGAAAATTTCACACTTTAATAGAGTAAAATTGTGTAGTGTAATCATTGACAGACTTGTAGAAAAATTTTATAATTGAAAGGATTATAAAAGCAAAGGATGGATAGGAATATGTTATATTCAAGCACAAGAAACGCAGATGAGAAAGTAACGGCTTCTCAGGCGATATTAAAAGGTCTTGCGGAAAATGGAGGACTTTTTGTACCGGATAGTATTCCGTCTCTGGAGGTTCCGGTAGAAAAGCTGGCAGATATGTCTTATCAGGAAACAGCATACGAGGTTATGAAGCTGTTTTTGACAGATTTTACAGAGGAAGAATTGAAGAATTGTATTAAAAATGCATATGATTCCAAGTTTGATACAGAAGAAATCGCACCACTGGTAAAGGCTCAGGATGCTTATTATTTGGAGTTATTCCATGGGGCAACTATTGCGTTTAAGGATATGGCATTGTCCATTCTTCCACATCTTCTGATTACCGCAGCACGAAAAAACGAAGTGAAAAATGATATTGTAATTTTGACTGCAACTTCTGGAGATACCGGAAAGGCAGCACTGGCAGGATTTGCAGATGTAAAGGGAACTAAGATTATTGTATTTTATCCAAAAGATGGTGTAAGTCCAATTCAGCAGAAGCAGATGGTAACACAAAAAGGTGACAATACTTTTGTTGTAGGAATTAATGGGAACTTTGATCAGGCACAGACCGGAGTAAAACAGATGTTTTCTGATAAAGCATTAGCAAAAGAAATGGAAGCTGCCGGCTACCAATTCTCTTCTGCAAACTCCATTAACATCGGACGTTTAGTGCCACAGATTGTATATTATGTATATGCTTATGCAAAGATGGTAAAGGCAGGAAACATTCAGAATGGCGAGACGATGAATGTAGTAGTACCTACCGGTAACTTTGGAAATATTTTAGCCGCATTTTATGCAAAGAACATGGGACTTCCGATTGGAAAGCTCATTTGTGCATCTAATGAAAATAAGGTGTTATATGATTTCTTTACAACAGGAGAATATGATAAGAATCGTGATTTTATCTTAACAAGTTCACCATCTATGGATATTCTGATTTCCAGCAATCTGGAACGTTTGATTTATCGCATTGCAGGAAATGATGCAAAGAAGAATCAGGAACTGATGAAGTCTCTGCAGGAAAATGGTAAGTACGAGATTACAGCAGAGATGAAAGAGCAGTTAAAAGATTTCTATGGCAATTATGCCAGTGAAGCAGAAACTGCTGCAATAATCAAGGAAATCTATGATGAAACAGGATATATTATTGATACACATACAGCAGTAGCAGCAGTAGTATATAAGAAATATCAAAAAGATACTAAGGATGTGGCTAAGACTGTGATTGCATCTACAGCTAGCCCATATAAGTTTACCAGAAGCGTTATGACAGCTATTGATGAAAAATACGACAGCCAGCCGGATTTTGAATTGGTAGATGAATTAGAAAAGTTATCCAAGGTAAAAGTACCTCAGGCGATTGAAGATATTCGTACCGCTCCAGTATTACATAAGACTGTTTGTGAAGTGAATGAAATGCAGTCTGTAGTGAAGAAATTCCTTGGAATATAAAAAAGAATTCCGCATTATTGCGGAATTCTTTTTTTGCAATTTTACATAAGTGATATAATAAAATTGATTCTTCCGAAAGGGTATACAATTGGAAGAAGATAAGCCAATGAATCAGTAGAAAGGGTCGGATGTTCCTGCACCATTGGTGGTTCTAATTTTAATTCGACAGAATGTTCATTGGACATATTTACTGTGTAAAGTCCATTGTGAAGATTCAAAAAGTCTTCCACGGAAGCTTGAACATACTCATCCAACTCAGTAAACGTATCTCCCACATATTTATTGGCAAATGCAATTGCAGTTTGTGGTTCCATATCCAAAGCAGAGAGCAATGTTCCTTCTATTTCTTGGTATACACAGAAATTAATTGGAATTTCTGGCATAGGGATAATATCAAGCGGAGTAAAATCTTCACCAATAAAACGAATCAAGTTATTGAATAAGAGAGTCAAATATGGTATTAAACGCTCCGGTTCTGTAATATTCTCCTGCGAGCAAAAAGAAGAGAGCAGTTTATCTACCAGTTCCTGTTGCTCAAGGGCTATGTTCAAATCATAAATTTCATAAGCAGAACGATATTCGGCTACCAGATTTTCTAAGTCAGTATTTGTAATCAAATTTTGATCTATCAATACTTGTCCCAATTTCATATAGTCAGGAAGCTGAAGCTTTAACAACTCATTTACCTGCTTTTGAGTAAGATAACCAAGCTTTATAGCTAATTCACCAAAACGTTTGTCATAGTGGGTCTGCATAATATAAACATCTTCCACTTCATTAGCCGACATATATCCTTCATGGATAGCAAGTGTTCCTAATTTTTGATGAGCTGAAGATTGAATCTTCAGTGCTTCCATAAGTTGCTCGGCAGTAATAATACCTTTATTGATTAGAAAATTTCCGAAAAACTGTGTATACATAACCTATCTCCCTTCAAAACGTTTGCTTACAACCTTAGAAATGGCCTCAGAGGAGTAAGGTTTTTGAATAAAATCATGAGCGCCTTCCATAATTGCTGCCTTTAATTGTGACTGTGTACCAACAGAAGAAACAATAATAATATATGCCTCCGGATCAAATTGGCGAATTTCATGAACTGCCTGAACACCATCCATCAGAGGCATTACGATATCTAAAAATACCAATTGTGGTTTATGCTCTTTGTAAAGAGCTACTGCCTGTTCCCCATTAACACCTTCAATAAAATTGTCAAAACCACATGTTTTAATAATATCTTTTAATTGCTTGCGTGCTAAAATAGAATCATCGCAAATCAAAATCTTTACATCTTCCATAGTAATCACCCGCTCCTTCAGTATAGTCAAATTTTATATAAATATTTTACACTAAACGGCAGAAAGTTTCAATCTTTTCTTTTGGACAAATACAATTTGTGATACTTTTCGGCAATTACAAAAGAATTGTGATATAATGTCTGGTAGGAATTCAGAAAAACTTCACAGAACCATCACCTGAAGGTGATAGGCTATTTTAAACGGAAGGAAAGGAGAAAGTGCTGTGAAAAGAATATTAGTTGTAGATGATGAAGAAAAGATTCGTACAATTATTCGAAAATATGGGGAATTTGAAGGATACGAGATTACTGAAGCGAGGGATGGAATGGAAGCGGTCCGAATTTGTCAGCGCCAGGATTTTGATGTGATTATTTTGGATGTGATGATGCCGGAATTGGATGGTTTTTCTACTTGCCGTGAGATTAAGAAGGAAAAAGATATACCTGTTATTATGCTCTCTGCGAGAGGAGAAGAATATGACCGAATTCATGGATTTGAAATTGGAATAGATGATTATGTGGTGAAGCCATTTTCTCCGAAGGAATTGATGATGCGGGTGAAAGTGGTTATTAGTCGCAATCAGAGCAAGGAAGAAAAGGCAGAGCGTGACGTCTTCCGCAAAGAAGGATTAGAAGTAGATTTCACAGGAAGAACGGTTACTGTAGATGGAAAAAGAGTAGAGATGTCACCGAAGGAATATGAATTGTTATTTTATCTGGTAAAAAATCGTAATATTGCTTTGGAGCGGGAAAAACTTATTACAGAGGTATGGGGGTATGATTATTATGGAGATGACCGTACCTTAGATACGCATGTGAAACTTTTGCGCAGCAGTCTTGGAGAATATCGCAAGTTTCTGGTGACGCTAAGAGGGGTGGGATATCGATTTGAGGCTTAGAGAGGGAAAAATCAGAGAGAAAATTAGTATAAAATGGAAGGTTTTTTTATATTTACTTAGTTTTACCATAATTCTTCTTGCCATTTTATGGATATTTCAAATTTGTTATCTGGATACATTTTACAAGCTTATTAAAAATAGAGAGGCAGAAAATGCATTAGAACAGGTGGTAAATATTTTAGAATCAGAGGATACAGATGCGGAAAATCAAATTGACAGCCTTGCTGCGGAAGGAAATCTATCAATTTTAGTAACGGACACAAATGGAGAAGTGATACACAGCGCAGAGTATATTATGAACTCTCAAATGAGTGCTATTCCAAAAGAAGAATTTGAACGATACTACAATCAGGCAAAAGAGCAGGGAGGAAAGGCTAAAATTGAATTTGAGGGTAGTCAAAATATTACTATGCCACGACTGGAAGAACAGCCGCCGGAAGTAGAGGAAGGTACTAAAACTCCATTTCAGCCCAAAGCAGGATTTTTTCAAAATCATGGACAGAAGATGGCGCAGTCAGCTATTTATGTAGAAATTATTGAGAATGGTACAGAGGATATCGTGGTTATGGTAAATTCTCAGTTGACACCGGTAGATGCAACAGTGGATACCCTGCGAATACAGTTTATTTGGATTTCCGTTATTCTGATATTACTGTCTTTATTGATAGCGTTTTTGTTGTCAAGGAAAATTTCAAGTTCGATTATCAGGGTAAATCATTCTGCCAGAGAACTGGCAAAAGGAGACTATTCTGTAGAGTTTTCAGGAAAGGATTATCGTGAAATTGCAGAACTGTCAGAAACATTGAATTTTGCAGCGAGAGAACTGGAGAAGACAGAAGGATTTCGCAAGGAGCTTTTAGCCAATGTTTCCCATGACTTGCGTACGCCATTAACCATGATTATTGCCTATGCAGAAGTAATGCGGGATTTGCCGGGAGAAAATACACCGGAAAATATACAGGTAGTGATTGATGAATCACGCCGATTGACGAATCTGGTAAATGATATGCTTGATATATCTAAGCTTCAGGCGGGAGTGCTGGAAAAAGATACTTCTATATATAATCTGACAGAAAGTATCCAATCGGTTTTTGAACGGTATAATAAGCTAAAAGAGCAGGATGGATACATTATTGAATTCCAGTATGACAAGGAAGTGATGGTAGAAGCTGATGAATTTAAAATTTTTCAGGTCCTCTACAATCTGGTGAATAATGCGATTAACTATACAGGAGTAGATAAGCGGGTTCTGGTGCGGCAGATTATAAAAGGTGATGTGGTACGAATTGAAGTGACCGATACAGGGGAAGGAATTGCAGAGGAAGACCTTTCTTATGTATGGGATCGATATTATAAGGTGGATAAGACGCATAAAAGGGCAGTGATGGGAACTGGTCTGGGACTATCTATTGTAAAGAATATTCTGATACTTCACGAAGCGGCTTATGGGGTAGAAAGTAAGTTGGGGGAGGGCAGCACGTTCTGGTTTGAATTGCCTATTTATAAGAATTAAACATTTGTGAGGATAGAAAAAGAGAAATGCAATTAATACTGCATTTCTCTTTTTCTATTTCAATATTTTTGATTATCGCTGGTCCATAGGAATATATTCTAAATGTTCCTGAACATTTTTGTATGCCGGACGCATAATCTTTCCGTTGTAGTTTAATTCTTCCAGACGGTGTGCGCTCCAACCGGAGATTCTTGCAATAGCAAAAATCGGAGTATACAACTCTAATGGTAAATCCAGCATGCTGTAAGCGAAACCGGAGAAGAAATCTACATTTGGACTTACACCTTTATAAATCTTGCGTTCTCTTGCAATAATTTGAGGAGCAAGACGTTCTACAGTAGAATAGAGAGCAAATTCATCTTCGCGTCCCTTTTCTTTGGAAAGACGTTCCACAAAGGTACGGAACAGTTCTGCACGTGGGTCAGACAGAGAATATACAGCATGGCCCATACCATATATTAAACCGGCGTGGTCAAATGCTTCTTTATTTAAAAGAGCAGTAAGGTAGGCGCCGATTTCCTCTTCATCTTTCCAATCATGAATGTGTTGTTTCATATCGTCAAACATCTTTACTACCTTGATATTAGCTCCACCATGGCGTGGCCCTTTTAATGAACCAAGAGAAGCTGCAATAGCAGAGTAAGTATCTGTACCGGAAGAAGAAACAAGGTGGGTAGTAAAGGTAGAGTTATTACCGCCGCCGTGCTCCATATGAAGAATGAGAGCAATATCTAAAAGTTTTGCTTCTAACGGAGTATACTTACTGTCTGGGCGCAGAAGATGAAGAATCGTTTCTGCAGTGGACAGTTTTGAATCCGGTGTATGGATGAAAAGACTTGCTCCATCATGGTAGTGTTTGTAAGCCTGGTATCCATATACAGAAAGTAATGGAAAAAGGCTGATTAATTCCAGACATTGACGTAATACATTTGGAATTGAAATATCGTCAGCCATGTCATCATAAGAATAAAGTGTAAGGACACTACGGGCAAGGGTATTCATCATATCCTGGCTAGGTGCCTTCATGATAATATCCCGCACAAAACTGGTAGGAAGTGTACGGTAATTAGCAAGAACCTGACAGAAAGAAGTTAATTCCTCTGAGGTAGGAAGTTTCCCAAATAAAAGAAGGTATGTACTTTCCTCAAAACCAAAATGGTTGTTGTCAGATAATCCACGGATAATGTCTTTTACGTTATAACCACGGTAATACAGTTCGCCGGGAGCGGGAACTGATTTGCCATCTACCATTTTTGTAGAGCAAACATCGGAAATCTCAGTCAGTCCAACAAGTACGCCCTTTCCATTGATGTCACGTAAGCCACGTTTTACATCATATTCTGTAAAAAGTTCTGGATTTATAGTTGCTGCCTGGCGGCTTAGTTCTGCAAAATGTGCAATTTCAGGTGTAATCTCGCAAAAATAATTCGTGCTCATATAAAACCCCTTTCTGGATATTTTTTTAAGTGCAGTGTTAAAGTGGTACTGTGTAAAACACTGCTGATTGTTCTATCATATCACATGTATTTCTTTTTATACAAGAAAATAAATAAAATTTAATATTTTTTTTAGAATTAAAATACTTAAAAAGTAGTATTTGATTTTAGAGATTTCCGTGGATTTTTCTTTAAAAATGATTTAGACTATAAATAGTTATTTGGAACAGTTAGAAAGGAAAGGATAAAGATGGATATTACGAATTTGATTGAAAAGGCAATAGAGGCAAAGGAAAATGCATATGTTCCATATTCAAATTTTCGGGTAGGCGCAGCATTACTCACAAAAAGTGGAAAAATATATACCGGGTGTAATATTGAAAATGTAAGCTATGGTGCAACAAACTGCGCAGAACGAACTGCGGTATTTAAAGCTGTTTCCGAAGGAGAAAAGGAATTTCAGGCAATTGCTATAAACGGTGATAATGGAGATTATTTGCCGCCATGCGGAATATGTCGTCAAGTACTTTCAGAATTTGCAGATGATTCTTTGAAAGTTATTTTGGCAAACAGTGCAGAGGATTACAAAGTGATTTCATTGGGAGAGTTATTGCCGGGGGCTTTTAGCTCAAAAAATCTGAATTGCGTAACTACATAATATAAAAGGCATGAGCTGTTTGCATTCATGGGAATGGTAACAGCATTGAAAGGTAAAAATAATTCGCACTAAATCATATGAAATTACTGTGGTTTTCTCTGTAATAAGGTAAAATAGAAGAAAAACTTTATCGCAGAGGTGCAAAATGAGCCGAGAGCAGGAAAGAATCAGAAAGAAACTTGAAAACAATCCCATTGCTGAATGTAATAAGATTCAGAACAGATTTTGTCCGGAACTATTTTCGATGTTCGGCAGAGTAAAAGATCCCCGTAATCAGAGTTACATTGATTATTCTTCAAGAGTCATGCTTGGAACTATGTACTATAAAAGTATTGCAGGGATTTCGAGCATGCAGGAAATGACAAGAACCTTTAATGATGAGAAAATCTGCAGAAATTTATACAGATTCATGGGAGAAGAAGTAAAAGATTATATGCCCCATGGTGTGACAGAAAATGAATTTCTGGAAAGATTAGATCCAAGGGAGTTAGAGAATGTTCAGCAGAATATCGTATATTCCATGATTCGTCGAAAGACCTTTGATAATGCCAAGGTGTTAAAGAAATGGCAGATTATTGTAGATGCAACCGAATTGGACGAAGGATACCAAAAGAAGAATGAGCATTATCTGAGCCGGTGTTACAACAGAGGCTCAGATAAAGAGTACATTAAGTATCACAGAAGCATACTTGAGGCAAAAATATACTTTGGAGAAAATCTTGTATGCAGTATTGCATCAGAAACAATAGAAAATTCGGAGAAATATATAAATCAAAGTGATGAAGCAGTAAAACAGGATTGCGAAAGTAAAGCTTTTGTAAGACTTGCTGCCAAAATCAAACAGAAATTCCCGAGGCTGCCAATTATCATTACGGCAGATGGACTGTATGTTACAAAAACAGTTTTACAGATATGTAAAGATTATCATTGGGATTACATTATCCGATATAAAGAAGGCTGCGCTTCATCAATAGCTAAAGAATACCGTGCACTTCCGGAAAAAGAAACAATTGGAACTGATATAGAGTATCAGAATAAAATCATGTTCAATGACTTTGACGTGAATCTAATCTATTATCGGGAAAGGTGGATTGTAAAAGGTGAAGAGAAAGAAAGAGAGTTTGCCTGGATTACAAGCATCGAGATTACGAAAAGTAATGCAAAAAAAATCGTACGTGCCGGACGTAACAGATGGAAAATAGAAAATCAGGGATTTAACCGCCAGAAGCATTGGCAGGGAGATATAGAGCACGCATGTAGTTGGAATGAGCGGGCACAGAAGAATCACTATCTGATGGAACAGATAGCGGATTTTGTGAAGCAGCTATATGAGTATTTCTATCTTGAAAAAAATGGAATAAAAAAGCTGCAAAAAAATATATCTCCTGAATTGTTAGCCAGCTTTGGACGGCAACTAACAGAAACAGAAGATATACCAGTTCAACTGAATAACTCAGTTCAAAACTGAATTAATTGTAGCAAAGAAGGTGATGCCTGCCAAGAGGAAAATGCAAAATTTATTCACAATTTTTTTTGACAGGAATTTGTGTAAGTATGCAATGTGGATAACTTAAGACATTTTCACACGAAATGTCGAAGATAAGCATTTTACGGAAATGGTAGGCTATAAAACAAATTTACCTTTCAATGCTGGAATGGTAATAATTTTGTTGATTTTTTAAAATAAATGATATATACTATCCACAAGAATGTGTTTAAAACCCATTTTTATGTAAACATAGGGGTTTGCAACGGCAGACTTACTTAATATGAAATCAAAAATTAGGAAAAGAGGAAGAATGAAGATGGCAAAGGTTGATTTAAGCAAGTATGGTATTACCGGAACTACAGAAATCGTTTACAACCCTTCTTACGATTTATTGTTTGAAGAAGAGACTAAGCCTGAACTGGAAGGCTATGAGAAAGGACAGGTTAGTGAACTTGGTGCTGTTAATGTAATGACAGGTGTTTATACAGGTCGTTCTCCTAAGGATAAGTTCATAGTTGTTGATGAGAATTCTAAAGACACAGTATGGTGGACATCAGAAGAATACAAGAATGATAACCATCCGGCATCTGAGGAAACATGGAAAGCAGTAAAGGATATTGCAGTAAAGGAACTTTCCAATAAGAAACTTTATGTAGTAGATGCATTCTGTGGAGCAAATAAGGATACTCGTATGGCTATTCGTTTCATCGTTGAAGTTGCTTGGCAGGCACATTTTGTTACAAATATGTTTATTAAGCCAACCGCTGAGGAACTTGAAAACTTTGAGCCTGATTTCGTAGTATATAATGCATCTAAGGCAAAAGTTGAAAATTACAAGGAGTTAGGTCTTAATTCAGAGACAGCAGTTGTATTTAACATCACAAGTCGTGAGCAGGTTATTATTAACACATGGTACGGCGGGGAAATGAAGAAGGGTATGTTCTCTATGATGAACTACTACCTTCCATTAAAAGGTATGGCTTCCATGCATTGTTCCGCTAATACAGACTTAAATGGTGAGAATACAGCTATTTTCTTCGGTCTTTCTGGAACAGGTAAGACAACACTTTCTACTGATCCTAAACGTCTTCTTATCGGTGATGACGAACATGGTTGGGATGATAATGGTGTATTTAACTTTGAAGGTGGATGCTATGCTAAGGTTATTAACCTTGATAAGGATTCAGAACCTGATATTTATAATGCAATCAAGAAGAACGCGCTTCTTGAGAATGTAACATTAGACAAGGATGGAAAGATTGATTTTGCAGATAAGAGCGTAACAGAGAACACTCGTGTTTCTTATCCAATCGATCACATTCAGAATATTGTTCGTCCAATTTCATCCGCACCGGCTGCTAAGAATGTAATATTCCTTTCCGCAGATGCATTTGGAGTACTTCCTCCTGTATCTATTCTTACACCGGAGCAGACACAGTACTATTTCCTTTCCGGATTTACTGCTAAGCTTGCAGGTACAGAACGTGGTATTACAGAACCTACACCTACATTCTCTGCTTGCTTTGGACAAGCTTTCCTTGAGTTACATCCAACAAAGTATGCTGAGGAACTTGTTAAGAAGATGCAGAAGAGCGGAGCTAAGGCTTACCTTGTTAATACAGGATGGAACGGAACAGGAAAGCGTATCTCCATTAAAGATACTCGTGGTATCATTGATGCAATCCTTAATGGTGACATTAAGAATGCTCCAACAAAGAAGATTCCTTACTTTAACTTTGAGGTTCCAACAGAGCTTCCAGGAGTAGATACAAATATTCTTGACCCACGCGATACATACGCTGATGCTTCTGAATGGGAGACAAAGGCTAAAGATTTGGCTGGAAGATTTATTAAAAACTTTGCTAAGTATGAAGGAAATGAAGCTGGTAAAGCATTAGTTTCAGCTGGCCCACAGTTATAATCAGTGAGTTGTAACTCATACGTTAGTCGGTTTTAGCCAAAAATTGACAAGAATTTTACATTGAAATCTGTGGAATAATAGAGTATAATCATTTTAGAAGCAAATAAGTGATGAAATGATTCCTGGGATGTTCGATACCCTGTTATTTTGAACCTACATTTACGTTTATGGGATTCCTACATTGCCAATTGGATGTCAGGCCGTCGTTTGCAGCGGAAGGCAGAAGAGCGGTTGCGGTTACCCACCTAGCATAGGCTAGGCGTCAAAATCACAGGAAACGGCATTTTGGGGCAAATTCAAATGAAATGTATGAATCATAGCTTTTACAAAAGATAACTTGCGCACAAGTTACAAAGGATTTTGTAAAAGTACGAAAGAGGAATACAGAAGATAAAATACAAAAGAAAGAGGCTACTTTTTAGAAAGTAGCCTCTTTATCGTATGGAATAAAATTAGACAGGAACAGATATATGAAAAAAAGAGATGCAAGAAGTATAAAGTGGTATGTAACAGTTGGGGTTGGGATAGTACTACTATTACTGGTGGTATGCTTTGTTAAATTTTTCACAGAACGACAACAAGTAAATACATATAGTGAGGAATATGTGGCAATAAAGGAATTGCCTAGCCAAATGAGTTTTACTTATTATGATGAAGATGAATGGAAAAGGATAATAAAAGAGATTAATAACGGTAGAAATTTAAACGGAAAATTGACCTATGGGAAGTTAGAAAGTCTACTAAAAAAGCTATCATTGGAAACATATGTTACATATGAGAAAAAGGCAGATTTTAAGACCGTATCCAGAAAAAATTGGAACAAGATTTATGAGCAGATATTGGACTTGTTGGATGTTAATCAAACAGTAACGATAGAAAATTTTGTGTTTTTAGATAATCCGAAGGAGAAGCAAATCTTGACCCAAGAGGGATATTATCAGCTGCCAGAAGAAATTACTTATTTTAAGCCATATGATACCTATCAGGTTTATGTGAAAGAGAATGAAATTATTGGTATAAAAAAGGCATCTTCCCAAGAGATTACATGGAAGAATGTATTTGTACATAGTACAGAAAAAGAAAAAGCACAGATATTGTATGAAAATCAACAAATTTTATTAGATATTGCTGGATTGAAGGAAAACATTACAGATACGATATGTGATATTGTATGGAAGGATGGCAAGATAATTGCTGTGTATAAAAAAGAAGAGACCATTCAGGGAAAAGTCTTGAGTTTTAACGAGAATCAGATTGAAATATCAGGATATGGGACCTTGGAGTATGAGGGAGTACTAAGGATTTATAAGACTTATGGAACGGTAGAACAATTAGATGAATCTAAGTTGGTAATAGGGAATCTTCAGGCAGACTTTGTGGTAGCAGAAAAAAAGGTCTGTGGAATTATTTTGAAACAACCGGCACAAATTGAGAATATACGTGTGTTATTGATGAATGATACTTTGCCCTATCGAGAAAATCCGATGTTTGTGTCAGATGCCGAGTGTATAGTTTCTATCGGAGAAAGCCAGCAGACTATACCTGCAGGACAGGTAATTGTGCCGGCATCTATGTTGCCGGAAGGGGGCAACAATTATGTGAAACTTATGCCGATAACAGAAGAGGGAAGAATATATTTTTCGGATGAAACAGGTGAGAGAATTTCACTCGGTTATCGTGGAAGTATAGAGATTCGTAGATATTTAGAAGGTTTTGGTGTGGTAAATCAGGTGTCTTTGGAACAATATTTATATGGTGTGGTTCCCAGTGAAATGCCTGCGACTTATGAAATTGAGGCATTGCGTGCTCAGGCAGTTTGTGCAAGAAGCTATGCGTGTATTCAGCTTATGAAGGGAGATTATGCAAGTTTTGCAGCTAATGTTGACGACAGTACCAATTATCAGGTGTATAATAAAAAGGAAGAAGATGAGAAAACCAATCTTGCGGTAGACGATACCATAGGAGAAGTGATAAAATATAACGGCGAAATTGCAGAAACCTACTATTTTTCTACATCTTGCGGTCATACAGATGATATGGGAATATGGAATCAGCCAGTGGAAGAAAAAGATGGGTATCTTGCGGGGACAACACTTTTAACAGATGGAAGTGAACCGGATTTTTCCTCAGAAGAGGCTTTTGCAACGTTTATTCAGAACAAGGATATTGTGGCTTTTGACAGTGATGCGTCATATTTTCGTTGGAGAGCAGAACTGGATATGGCAGGATGTATAGAAAGTGTAAATCAGGCAGTGATAGAGCGCTCACAGGCAAATCCAGGAAATATGCAATTGATAAAAGCAGACGGTTCCGCAGCAGTAGTTAATGATGTGGCTGGCTTTGGAACTGTAACGGGAATGAAGGTAATAGAACGAAGTAGTGGTGGATGTATGAAAAAATTACAGATTTCTTATGAACAAGGAACGGTACAGGTTATGAGTGAATATAATGTACGGTATATTCTTGGAAAGGCAATGAAGAAACTGACGGATAAAGATGATAAGGAAGTGAATATGGCATTGATGCCGAGTGCTTATTGTACCATAATACCGGTAGAAAGTGGCTATGTGGTATATGGCGGTGGATATGGTCATGGAATGGGAATGAGCCAGAATGGTGCGAATGGAATGGCGAAGATAGGAATGTCATATATAGATATTTTGATGAAATTTTATCAGGGAATTACGATAGAAAATATATATTAGATTACGTCTAATATGGAGGAAAAGAGTTATGTGGAAAGCAATCGCAAAAGCAAGAATATTTTGGAAGAAATGTAAAAAAGATAATGTTAGTGCATTCGCTTCTCAGGCGGCATTTTTCATTGTGATGTCACTTATTCCATTTATTATGCTTTTTATTTCACTCATACAGTATACGCCGGTGACAGAATCCATGGTAATGGAGATGGTGAATAGGGTAATGCCTACCTATATTTCGCCATTTCTCATTTCTATTATTCATGAGATGTATAACCATTCTATTGGAATTGTATCGGTGACGGCGGTGGTTGCTGTTTGGTCTGCAGCAAAGGGAATCCAGTATCTCACCAATGGACTGAATACAGTATATGATATTGAAGAGACCAGAAACTGGTTATTTTTGCGCCTTAGAGCTGTTTTGTATACAGTAATGCTGTTAATTAGTATTGTCGTGTCTCTGGTATTGATGGTATTTGGACATAGTCTGCAGAAGATGTTGTTGAAATATGTGCCTTTTATTTCGGAAATGACGGGAGGAATTATCCGCTTGCGATCCTTGATTTTGTTGGCGGTATTAATTGTATTTTTTGCTGTGATGTTTAAAATGCTTCCAAACCGTAAAGCAACCATTCGAAGTCAGCTTCCGGGAAGTATTATAAGTGCGGTGGGGTGGTCAGTGTTATCCTTTGGAATCTCCATTTATGTAGATTATTTTAATGGATTTTCCATGTATGGAAGTTTGACAACCATTGCGTTAGTAATGCTTTGGCTATATTTTGGCATGTATATTTTGCTGTTGGCGGCAGAGGTCAATAATATTTATGAAGAAAAGTGGGCGGAGAAGAGAATGTAAAAATTAATAATCTATTATAATAACATAGAAAGAAGTAAAAGTTTATGCCAAAACTGGTTAGATAAAAAATCCGGTTTTGGTATAAACCTTTTTTTGAAGTTAGATAAGATTATAAGCAAGAAAAGCATTCCTATAGAACATGAAATTTGAAATAAATAAAATCTCCCCGTATGATGTATATGAGTTTGGCGACTTAATACATCAGAAAACAAAGGAGATTTTATAACATGAGTAAAAGAAACCATTTAAAGGAACGCTTAAACAAAAAACTTGAAGCAGTCACATTTAGAACCTTAATTGTAGGTGTCGATATAGCCAAGCACAATCAGTGGGCAAGATTTGTCGACTGTCGTGGTATCGAACATAACAAGGCTCTTAAATTTGAAAATAATCGTAATGGTTTCAATGCAATCTTAGCAAGGATTTATGAAATCTGCAAGCAGGAAGATTTTAATAAGGTTATTGTTGGAATGGAACCAACAGGACATTACTGGAAAGCATTTGCAAATTTCCTGTTAAAGCAGGCAAAAATCAAAGTTGTTTTGGTAAATCCTTATCATACAAAAAAGGCAAAGGAGCTGGATGATAACAGCCAGACAAAATCAGATAAAAAGGATGCATTTACCATAGCAAGGCTGGTTAAGGACGGACGATATTTTGAGACATATCTTCCACACGATGTCTATGCAGAATTGCGAGGACTGACAACAACCAGATACAGTATGAATAAGAGAAAAAAGTCCATTATCAACACAATTACTGCCGTGTTGGATGAATATTTTCCTGAGTTTGGAACAGTATTCAAACAACCTTTTAAAGGGAAAGCCTCCATGCACCTTTTGAAAGTATGTCCTATTCCTAAGTTTATATTGGAATTAGGGGAAGATGGTGTGCTGGATGAAATTAAGAAGGCAGTCAAAAAGACGGTTGGCAGAAAAAAGGCAGCACAGCTGGTAGAAACTGCGAAAGACAGCATAGGTGTTGATTACGGTGAAAATGCCGCACGCTTTAAAATACAGCAACTGATGGAAGAACTGGAACTAATAACAAGCCAGCTGGAAGCATTAGAAGCGGAGATGGCAGAGGTATTAAAGAAAACGGAAGTATCTGAATACCTGTTGAGCATAACAGGAATGGGAGTAGTTTCGCTTGCAACATGTCTGGGCGAACTGGGAGACCCGTTACGTTTTGAGAATGCAAGACAGATGAGCCGTTTGGCGGGATATAACCTGATAGAGGACAGTTCCGGTAAAAACAAGAGTGGAACATGTATTTCAAAGCGGGGAAGAAAAAATCTGCGAAGCGTATTGTATCAGATTTCACTTACAATGGTGGCAAACAATAAGGAACTGCGTCAGCTTTATGATTACCTGAAAACAAGGGAAAATAATCCACTGAAAAAGATGCAGGCACTGGTAGTTATAAGTAAAAAGGTGCTTACCCTTATATTTACACTATCCAAAAAGAAAGCTTATTATGAACCGGAGCTTGTCTTCGGAAGTTATAGAAAGAGCCAGCTACAAGCGGCTTAACAGATTTATAGTGCCGATACAGGTACAGGGATAAGGAGGTCATCTCCATCAGCCCAATGAGGCAGCAACTAAGCAAAAGTCTACCCTGTACCTTTATCCATAAAACAGAATGAAGGAATGTAAGGACATGGATCCAGTGAGAACTGATAGGGTGAGTGTATGGATAAACAAGGCAAATGATTTATTAACAATGAATTGATACCCATAAAGGTATTGAGATAAATTTCAAAAATATATCGGAGAGATGTATTGACAAATTTCAAATATTGAGATAGATATTCCTATGGGAAATGTGAATGAAGAGAACAACTTGGAGAGTATGATTAATAAGAGTAAAAGAGCAAAAGAATTGCGTGAACGAAATGTAAGAAATATTGAACCATGTAAGAAATGTGAATGGAAAATGTTTTGTGGTGTTTGCCCAAGGGAAGTGTATAGCTGTACAGGGAATGTTTATGATAAAATTCCACAATGTATATTTCAGAATAATGTTTTTGAGGCATTGATATGGGAATTTGGAAAGAATCAAGAAGGAATAATGAAATATTTAATTGGCGAGTATGATGAAAATTAAAATATATAAAAATTATAAAATAGAACAAATATTGTATTCTAAAAAGTTTGGAGTTATGCCATCAGAATTGATAGATTTATTGTCGGAATATAAGGATAAGAGAGAAGAGGTGAAAGTAAAAAACAAAGAAATTATTATTTTGAATAAGAAAATCCAATTATACTGTCAAAGTAAGAATATACCTATTAGTGTGTATATTCTTGAAACAAAAATTATCAGTAATTTTGGGGGAAAGTATTGTGATGGGTTTACATATGTTCAAGATGGATATAATATTGTAATATCAACATATACGGATGTTATGCATGTGCTATGTCATGAAATATGTCATATTATTTTTCATGACATATTTCCAAATGATATTAAGCTATTGCCAGAAGAGATAGAAGAATGTGTGGAATTTATTGAAAAAATAATATTAGAAGACAATATGAAAACAGATGAATTTATTGAAAAATTAGAAAGCCTAATTAGTGAGAAAGGGTAAAGTACGTTATTTTTAAGGAAGATGAGGAGGTTCGTGAAAAAGATGAAAAAAATGAACAATGCGATTATTGACGAGTCATCTGAAAGTACAGAATTCAATACTAGTACATATATAAAAAAAAATGCAGGAAGTTATATTATATATATTTTTTTTAATTTTATTTTTCTTATATTATCGTTAGTAATACCATATTATTTAAGCCTGTGTGTAGATGAAATTTTAAAACAAGAGGGATGGAACACAGTTATTGCTATGCTGGGAAAGTTTTTTGTTCTAGCGGTTGTAGAGTGTGTAGTTTTTCTGTTGATTAGCGAATGGAATATAAAATTATCTAATATAGTGGCATTTCAAATTGAATTTGATACATTGCGTTATATTAAATTTGTAAAATATAAAGCACTTAGAAAATTTGATAACGTATATTTGACACAAAGAATTAATAATGATGCGGTTATGATCGGAGATTATTTAGTGGAAAAAATTCCTGTTTTTGTTAAAAATATAGTGTTGATACTTTTTTTAGTACCAATTATGTTTTATATGTATGTACCAATGGGGATTTTTTTAGTGATTTTCATCGTAGTATTTTATGGTGTTTATTTTGGAACAAAGAATATTTTATATAAACGAAATCATGAGATGCTGGAAGCTCAAAGTAAGTTCTTTTCGATGATTGATAATCAGATTTTCAATATGTTAGTAATAAAGATAAATGCATGGTATAAAGAAAAGGATAAGGAATTCGTAAGTGCAGTGAACAACTTTTTCGAAAAATCAATGAAATATCTTAGGATAGATTTCTCTTTGACAGCGTTCAATGAGTTTCTTTCTAGAATAGCATATGCAGGAAGTATATTAATTTTAGGATGGGCAGTAGCACACGGAAGTGTTTCTGTAGGTATACTTACTACTGTTTTTATGTATATAGAAATGATATTGTCCAAAATAAAAGATTTAACAGAGATTGGAAAGTATAGAGAATCATATAGAGTTGCTGTAAATAGGATGGAAAATATATTTCAACTAGAACAGGAAGAAAATGGAGAGGAGTTATTGACAAAAATTGATACTATTAGCGTAAATCAACTAGCGGTTAGAGATGATAAGAACTTTATTTTTAAAGGAAAAGATGTAGAATTGAAAAAAGGAAATATTTATTTGCTATATGGAGAGAATGGAACAGGAAAATCAACATTCATTGAAACTTTAACAGGAGTATTGGAAGCAGCGGAGGGAAATATTTTATACAATGGAGTAGATATTTCTAAATTAAATATGTACGAAATCAGAAGAAAATTGGTAGCAATTACAGAACAGGAGCCAATGCTACAAGATGGAACTATTAGGGAGAATCTTCTATATGGTTTAAATAGAGAAAAGGAGGAAATAGAAGATGAAACAGGTTTATTAGAATTTGTAAAAAGAAAACCAGAAGGAATGAATACATATGTTAGTAATAGAAATACGAATTTGTCAGGTGGGGAAAAACAAAAAATTGCGGTTTGCAGGTCCATGTTGAAAGGGGCGGATATATTGATTTTGGATGAACCGACTAGCGCAATGGATGATATAAGCGTAAAAAGGATAGTTGAAAAATTAAAAAGTTTTAAGGAGGATCATATTATTATTGTAATTTCTCACGACAGTAGGTTGAAAGATATTGCGGATGATATTATACATTTTAAATAATATATGGAAATAAGGCGAAGAAGAGAATGTAAAAAATACTTGCACTTTTATTTTTACCGTGCTAAAATAATATCCATGCAAATAATGAAAGGCAATGAAGGTGTTCAGTAGAGAGCTACACTGCTTACAGAGAGAGAGGATTATCAGCTGCAAGTCCTCTTAAGAAAAGAAGGCAATCGAATTTCCCACCGGAGCTGCATATCTGAAATGAACGTTATAGCAAGTAAGATATGACGTATGTGCACGTTACGCATTAAGTGAGAGTTTAAGAATTGTTTCTTAAGAAGCAGGGTGGTACCGCGGAATATTTCGTCCCTATGTTAGTCTTTGACTGGCATAGGGATTTTTTGCGCGAATAAGCGTGGAAGGAATACTTAATAAAAATTTAGAGGAGAAAGACAATGAAAGAAAAACTGGAAAAAATCAAAGCAGACGCAGTCCGTGAGATTCAAAATTCCGACGGATTGGAAAAATTAAATGAAGTCAGAGTTGCTTTTCTTGGAAAAAAAGGTGAACTGACTGCTGTATTAAAAGGAATGAAGGATGTTCTTCCGGAAGAGCGTCCAAAGGTAGGTCAATGGGTAAATGAAACACGCGAAAGCATTGAAAAGCTCATTGAAGAGACAAAGAATAAAATGGAAGCAGCAGAGCGTGAGGAACGCTTAAAGAAAGAAGTTATTGACGTTACCTTGCCAGCGAAAAAGAACCGCGTAGGTCATCGTCATCCAAATACCATTGCATTAGAAGAAGTAGAACGTATCTTTATTGGTATGGGATATGAAGTAGTGGAAGGACCGGAAGTAGAATATGATTACTATAATTTTGAAGCATTAAATATTCCGGCAAATCACCCGGCAAAGGATGAGCAGGATACCTTTTATATCAATGATAAAATTGTACTTCGTACACAGACCTCACCGGTACAGGTGCGAGAGATGGAAAAGGGCAAACTGCCAATCCGCATGATTGCACCGGGAAGAGTATTCCGTTCTGACGAAGTAGATGCAACACATTCTCCGTCTTTCCATCAGATTGAAGGATTGGTCATTGATAAAAATGTTACCTTTGCAGATTTAAAGGGAACCTTGCAGGAATTTGCAAAAGAATTATTCGGAGAAGACACGAAGGTGAAGTTCCGTCCACATCACTTCCCGTTCACAGAGCCAAGTGCAGAAGTAGATGTTACCTGCTTTAAATGTGGTGGCAAGGGCTGCCGTTTCTGTAAGGGAGAAGGTTGGATTGAAATCTTAGGTTGTGGTATGGTTCATCCACATGTATTAGAAATGAGCGGTATTGACCCGGAAGAATACTCCGGATTTGCATTCGGTGTAGGTTTGGAACGTATCGCACTGTTAAAATACGAAATTGACGATATGAGATTGTTATATGAGAACGATGACCGTTTCTTGAAACAGTTCTAAGTAGGAGGATATTATGAAGACATCATTATCATGGATTAAGGAATATGTGCCGGAACTGGATGTGACAGCACAAGAATATACAGATGCAATGACCCTTTCCGGTTCTAAGGTAGAGTGGTATGAAAAATTGGATGCAGATTTGGACAAAATTGTTATTGGACAGATTGAAAAAATTGAAAAGCATCCGGATGCGGATAAATTAGTTATTTGTCAGGTAAATATTGGAACAGGAGAAAATATCCAGATTGTAACCGGAGCACCGAATGCAAAAGAAGGATGTAAAGTACCTGTTGTATTAGATGGCGGAAGAGTTGCCGGTGGACATGACGGTCAGAAAACACCGGGTGGTGTAAAAATAAAAAAAGGAAAATTAAGAGGTGTAGAGTCTTTCGGAATGATGTGTTCCATTGAAGAATTGGGTTCTACCAAAGATTTTTATCCGGAAGCACCGGAAAATGGACTTTACATTTTTGATGACGATGCAGTCGTTGGGGAAAGCGCTATCCATGCGTTAGGATTGGACGATACAGTGGTGGAATATGAGATTACTTCTAATCGTGTAGATTGCTTCGGTATCCTTGGAATTGCAAGAGAGGCGGCAGCTACTTTTGGAAAAGAATTCCGTCCACCTGTAGTAACAGAAACCGGAAATAGTGAAAATGTAAATGATTATATTAAGGTTAATGTACACAATACAGATTTGTGTCCAAGATATTGTGCAAGAGTGGTAAAAAATATCAAAATTGCACCATCACCAAAGTGGATGCAGCAACGATTGGCAGCACAGGGCATTCGTCCAATTAATAATATCGTAGATATTACAAACTATGTTATGGAAGAATATGGTCAGCCAATGCATGCTTACGATTTAGATACCATTGCAGGAAAAGAAATCAATGTACGTTGTGCTGAAAAGGGAGAAAAGTTCGTTACCCTGGATGGTCAGGAACGTACTATGGATGATTCGGTGCTGATGATTTGCGATGGAGAAAAGGCAATCGGTATTGCGGGTATCATGGGTGGAGAAAATTCCATGATTACAGATAATGTACAGACAATGTTATTTGAAGCAGCATGCTTTGATGGAACCAATATTCGTCTTTCTAGCAAAAAGGTGGGATTAAGAACAGACGCATCCGGAAAGTTTGAAAAGGGACTAGATCCGAATAATGCAATCGATGCCATTAATCGTGCCTGCCAGTTAATTGAAGAATTAGGAGCAGGAGAAGTAGTCGGTGGTGTCGTAGATGTTTATGGAAAAGTAAAGGAAGGAAGAAGAATTCCTTTTGATGCAGATAAAGTAAATAAATTATTAGGAACTGACATCGATAAAGAAACTATGATAGGCTACTTTAAGAAGATTGACTTGGATTACGATTATGAGAAAAATGAAGTTGTTGTTCCTTCCTGGAGACAGGATTTAGAACGATTGGCGGATTTGGCAGAAGAGGTAGCAAGATTCTATGGATATGCTAATATCCCTACTACTTTACCAAGTGGTGAGGCAACTGCAGGTAAGAAGTCCTTTAAGATGCGCGTAGAAGATGTGGCAAGAGATGTAGCCGAATTCTGTGGATTCAGTCAGGGCATGACTTATTCCTTTGAAAGTCCGAAAGTATTTGATAAGTTATTATTGCCTCAGGACAGCGAATTAAGAAAGACAGTAGTGATATCTAATCCGTTGGGAGAAGATTTCAGTATTATGAGAACTATTTCTCTGAATGGTATGCTGACCTCTCTTTCTACCAATTATAATAGAAGAAACAAAGATGTACGTCTTTATGAATTGGGAAATATTTATTTGCCAAAACAGGTTCCGGTAACCGAGTTACCAGAGGAACGGATGCAGTTCACTCTTGGAATGTACGGAGAGGGCGACTTCTTTACTATGAAAGGTGTGGTAGAGGAGTTCTTTGACCGCGCAGGACTTCATGGAAAAGAGACTTACGATCCAAATGCAGGCAAGCCATTCCTTCATCCTGGAAGACAGGCAAACATCATTTATGATGGCAAGGTAGTTGGTTATTTAGGTGAGGTACATCCAACTGTAGCAGAAAATTATGCCATCAAAGATAGAGTATATGTAGCGGTGATTGATATGCCACATATTGTGGAAATGGCAAGTTTTGATCGTAAGTATGAGGGAATTGCAAACTTCCCGGCAGTGACTCGTGATATTAGTATGGTTATGAGTAAGGACATCATGGTAGGAGATATTGAAAAGGTATTTGATGCTAAGGGTGGACAGTATCTGGAGAGTTATAAGTTATTCGATATCTATGAAGGTGCGCAGATTAAGGCTGGATTTAAGTCGGTAGCATATTCCCTGACCTTCCGTGCAAAGGATAAGACTCTGGAAGAAAATGACTATGCACCTGCTATGAATAAGATATTAAAAGCATTAGAAGAAATGGGAATAGAATTGAGGAAGTAATGGACGTCAAAGATTTTTATTATGATTTGCCGCAGGAATTGATTGCGCAGGATCCGTTGGAGGATCGATCCAGCTCCCGACTTCTGGTTTTAAATAAAGAGACAGGAGAAATGGAGCATACGAACTTTAAACATATTATTGATTACCTAAATCCGGAGGATTGTCTGGTGCTGAATAATACCAAAGTTATTCCAGCAAGACTTTTCGGTGAAAAGGAAGGAACTCAGGCAAAAATAGAAATCCTTCTTTTGAAACGAAAGGAAAATGATATCTGGGAGACTTTGGTGAAACCAGGAAAAAAGGCAAAACCCGGTACGAAAATTATTTTTGGACAGGGGCTTTTGGTAGGAGAAGTGTTGGAAGTTGTGGAGGACGGAAACCGTCTGATTCAGTTTTCATATGAAGGAATATTCGAAGAAATTTTAGACAGGTTAGGTCAGATGCCGTTGCCACCTTACATTACTCATCAACTGAAGGATAAGAACCGCTATCAGACCGTGTATGCAAAACATGATGGGTCTGCGGCGGCGCCTACCGCGGGATTGCATTTTACTCCGGAGTTGCTGGAACAGATAAAAGCAAAGGGAATACGAATTGCAGAAGTAACTCTTCATGTGGGACTTGGAACATTCCGACCGGTAAAGGTAGAAAATGTGCAGGAGCACCACATGCATTCCGAATTTTATATGGTGACACAGGAAGCAGCGGATATTATTAATGAAACCAAGAAAAAAGGTGGCAGGGTAATATGTGTTGGAACTACAAGTTGCCGTACTATAGAATCCGCAGCAGCAGAAGATGGAACTTTACGAGAATGTAGTGGTTGGACGGATATTTTTATCTATCCGGGGTATCAGTTCAAAGTGTTAGATGCATTAGTTACGAATTTTCATCTTCCGGAATCTACTCTGGTGATGTTGGTATCTGCACTGGCTAGCCGAGAAAACATTATGAATGCTTATGAAACGGCAGTAAAGGAAAAATATCGTTTTTTCAGTTTTGGAGATGCCATGTTTATAAAATAGTTTAAGAACGTAAGAACAGGATATGTAGTATATCCTGTTTTTACATTATGGAAAAATTATAAAAATAACATGTGTGAATGGAAAGGGGAAATATATATAAGCTCAAGTTATAATAGTCATGAAAAAGAAAAATGTCTTTTTTAGTTGAAATTCTTGCATAAATATACTATAGTAATACTAATAGACTTTAATATGCTAAAGTAATTAGGAAGGAAGACAGTGTATGAATTATAAGGTAGGTGTGATTTCTGGGGACGGAATAGGACCAGAAGTCGTGCGGGAAGCAAAAAACGTTTTGGATAAAGTAGGAAATGTATTTGGACATAAATTTTCTTATGAAGAGATTTTATTGGGTGGTGTATCTATTGATGCAACCGGAGTACCGTTGACAGATGAAGCGATTGCACAGGCAAAAAGTTCTGATGCAGTTTTAATGGGATCTATTGGTGGAAACACCAGTACTTCACCATGGTATAAACTTCCGCCGGAATTAAGACCGGAAGCAGGACTTCTGAAATTGCGTAAATCATTGAATCTGTTTGCAAATTTAAGACCGGCATATTTATATGAGGAATTGAAGGCAGCATGTCCGTTAAGAGATGATATTATCGGTGACGGGTTTGATATGATGATTATGCGTGAATTGACAGGTGGTCTTTATTTTGGAGAAAGAACAACAGAAGAGCGTAATGGTGTCATGACTGCAGTGGATACTCTCACCTATACAGAAGATGAGATTCGAAGAATTGCAAAGCGTGGTTTTGACATTGCACTGAAACGTAGAAAGAAAGTAACCAGTGTAGATAAGGCAAATGTATTGGATTCCTCCAGACTTTGGAGAAAAGTAGTAGAGGAAGTGGCACAGGATTATCCAGAGGTTATTTTAGAACATATGCTGGTAGACAACTGTGCTATGCAGTTGGTAAAAGATCCAAAACAATTTGATGTGATTTTGACAGAGAATATGTTTGGAGATATTTTATCAGACGAGGCAAGTATGGTGACTGGTTCTATTGGAATGTTATCTTCTGCAAGCTTGAATGATACAAAATTTGGTCTGTATGAGCCAAGCGGCGGTTCTGCACCGGATATTGCAGGAAAGGGAATTGCTAATCCGATTGCAACCATTTTAAGTGCAGCTATGATGCTTCGTTATTCTTTTGATTTAGATAAGGAAGCAGATGCAGTAGAACATGCAGTAAAACAAGTGTTAAAAGAAGGATATCGTACCATTGATATCATGCCTCAGGAAGAGGTGAAGAAGGCAGAAGTAAAACAGGTTGGTACTGTAGAAATGGGAAAACTGATTGCCGAAAGAATTAAATAGAAAAATTGTTGTAGAAAGCGAGGTTCATTAATATGCAGCTGACAGGAGCACAAATAGTGATTGAATGCTTGAAAGAGCAGGGTGTGGATACTGTCTTTGGTTATCCGGGAGGAGCCATTTTAAATGTATATGATGAGTTATATAAACATAAAAATGAAATAAAGCACGTATTGACTTCTCATGAACAGGGAGCATCTCATGCGGCAGACGGTTATGCACGTTCCACCGGAAAAGTTGGTGTTTGTCTGGCTACTTCGGGGCCGGGGGCAACGAATCTTGTAACAGGAATTGCAACTGCTTATATGGATTCTGTGCCTATGGTGGCAATTACATGTAACGTAGGAGTATCATTACTTGGAAAGGACAGTTTTCAGGAAATTGATATCGCAGGAATCACAACTCCAATTACCAAACATAATTTTATTGTAAAGGACATTGAGAAGTTGGCAGATACAATTCGCCGTGCATTTCGGATTGCGCAGACGGGCAGACCGGGGCCGGTGCTGGTGGATATTCCGAAGGATGTTACTGCAAATAAAACAGAATTTCAGCCGATAAAGATTGAACCAATTCCGAGAATTTCAGAAGATATTACGGAAGAAGCATTGAAAACGGCAGTTGATATGATACAGAATGCAAAGAAACCATACATATTTGTAGGTGGCGGTGCTGTTATTTCAGAAGCCAGTCCTGAATTGCTGGAGTTTGTAGAAAAGGTTCAGGCACCGGTAACGGATTCCCTGATGGGGAAAGGTGCTTTTGATGGAAATCATCGATTATATACCGGAATGCTTGGAATGCATGGAACCAAGGCATCAAATTATGGTGTAAGCGAATGTGACTTATTAATTGCAATTGGTGTGCGTTTCAGTGACCGTGTCATTGGAAATGCCAAGAAGTTTGCAAGTAATGCTAAAATACTTCAGTTTGATATTGATCCGGTAGAAGTTAACAAGAATATTCTTACAGACGCTCACATAATTGGAGATGTCAAGGAGATTTTAACAAGGCTGAATGAAAGAATTGAACGGCAGAATCATGACCAATGGATTGCGAAGGTTTTGGAATATAAAGAAAAATATCCGTTAACTTATCACGATACCGGATTAAGTGGTCCTTATGTGATAGAGGAAATTTATAAAGAGACAAAGGGCGAAGCTATTATGGTAACGGAAGTAGGGCAGCATCAGATGTGGGCAGCCCAATTCTATAAGTATAGTAAGCCGCGTACCTTGTTGACTTCCGGTGGTCTTGGAACCATGGGATACGGACTAGGGGCAGCCATTGGTGCACAAATAGCGAATCCTAACAAACAGGTAGTGAATATTGCAGGAGATGGATGCTTTAGAATGAATATGAATGAGATTGCTACGGCAGTACGTCAGCAAATCCCGCTAATACAAGTAGTAATTAATAACCATGTATTAGGAATGGTTCGTCAATGGCAGACACTGTTCTACGAGCAGCACTATTCAGAAACTGTGTTGAATGATGGTGTGGATTTTGTGAAATTGGCAGAGGCCATGGGAGCAACAGGATATCGTGCAACTACCAGAGAAGAGTTTAAGGAAGCTTTTGGCAAAGCATTGGAAAGCAAAACCCCTGTATTGATTGACTGTATCATTGATAGTGATGATAAGGTATGGCCAATGGTAGCGCCGGGGGCTGCTATCAGCGAAGTTTTCAGTGAAGAAGATATGAAGGCAAACAAATAATTTTAATATTTACATAAAGGTAAATTGAGGAGGAAAAAACATGAGCAGAGTTTACAATTTTTCAGCAGGACCAGCGGTTTTACCGGAAGAGGTCTTAAAAGAGGCAGCAGATGAAATGCTGGATTACAAAGGAACAGGAATGTCCGTAATGGAGATGAGTCATCGTTCTAAGGCTTATGATAATATTATCAAAGAAGCAGAAGCAGATTTACGCGAGTTAATGAATATTCCTGACAATTACAAGGTAATGTTCTTGCAGGGTGGAGCATCTCAGCAGTTTGCGATGATTCCTATGAATTTAATGAAAAATAAAAAGGCTGCATACATCGTAACAGGACAGTGGGCAAAGAAAGCATATCAGGAAGCACAGATTTACGGAGAAGCTGTTAAGGTAGCTTCTTCTGAAGACGAGACATTTTCTTATATACCGGATTGCTCTGACCTGGATATCCCAGAGGATGCAGACTATGTATATATCTGTGAAAACAATACTATCTACGGAACAAAATATAAAACACTTCCAAATACAAAGGGTCATACCTTAGTAGCAGACGTTTCTTCCTGCTTTTTATCTGAGCCGGTAGACGTAAGCAAATATGGAGTGATTTACGGTGGAGTTCAGAAGAATATCGGACCTGCCGGTGTAGTAATTGTTATCATGAGAGAAGATTTGATTACAGAGGATACCCTTCCGGGAACACCAACTATGTTAAAGTATAAGACACATGCAGATGCAGGTTCCCTTTACAATACACCACCAGCATATGGAATTTATATCTGTGGTAAAGTGTTCAAATGGTTGAAGAAAATGGGTGGCTTGGAAGTAATGAAGCAGCGTAATGAAGAAAAAGCAAAGATTCTTTATGATTTCTTAGACCAGAGCAAAATGTTCAAAGGAACTGTAAGAAAGGAAGACCGTTCTTTAATGAATGTACCTTTTGTTACAGGCGATAAAGATTTAGATGCAAAATTTGTAAAAGAAGCAGAAGCTGCCGGATTTGTAAACTTAAAGGGACACAGAACTGTAGGTGGTATGCGCGCAAGTATTTACAATGCAATGCCAAAGGAAGGCGTAGAAAAGTTAGTTGAGTTTATGAAAAAATTTGAAGAGGAGAATTAAAATGTATCAGTATCATTGTTTAAATCCAATTGCAAATGTAGGATTGGACTTATTTGACGAGAATTATAAAAGAGTAGAGGATATGAAGGATGCTCAGGCTGTTCTGGTAAGAAGTGCTGCAATGCATGACTTGGATTTGCCGGAAAATCTTTATGCCATTGCAAGAGCAGGTGCGGGTGTAAATAATATTCCATTAGAAAAATGTGCAGATGCAGGAATCGTTGTATTTAATACACCGGGTGCCAATGCAAATGGTGTAAAGGAATTGGTATTTGCAGGAATGCTGCTTGCTTCTCGTGATGTTATTGGCGGCATCAACTGGGTACTGGATAATAAAGATAGTGAAACAGTTGGAAAAGATGCAGAAAAGGCAAAGAAGGCTTTTGCAGGATGTGAAATTGCCGGAAAGAAACTGGGTGTTATCGGACTTGGAGCAATCGGTGTAAAGGTAGCAAATGCAGCGACACATCTTGGTATGGAAGTATATGGATATGATCCATTTATCTCTGTTAATGCAGCATGGAGCTTGTCTCGTAATGTAAAGCATATCAATGCAGTAGAAGAGATTTATCGTGAATGTGATTATATTACAATTCATGTACCATTACTGGACGATACAAAGAAGATGTTAAATGAAGCAGCATTCAATCAGATGAAAGATGGTGTTGTTGTACTTAACTTTGCAAGAGACCTTTTAGTAGATGAAGAAGCTATTTTAAAAGCAATAAAGGCAGGAAAAGTAAAGAAATATGTATCTGATTTCCCAAATGCTACAACAGCAGGACAGGAAGGTTGTATTGTAATTCCTCATCTTGGAGCTTCTACAGAGGAATCAGAAGACAACTGTGCAGTCATGGCAGTAGAAGAAGTAAGAGATTTCTTGGAAAATGGAAATATTCGTAATTCTGTAAACTTCCCAAATTGTGATATGGGTGTGTGTGAAGGTGCTGGACGTGTAGCGGTACTTCATAAAAACATCAAGGGTATGATTAGCAAATATACTGCTGTAATGGAAAGCAATAATATTAACATTTCTGATATGACAAATAAGAGTCGTGGAGATTATGCATATTCTCTGATGGATATTGATTCTCCTGTAACAGAAGCGGCAGTAAATCAGTTAAAAGAAATTGAAGGCGTATTAAAGGTAAGAGTTGTAAAATAAAAATTATATAATGCGTGTGGTAGAAAAAGAGACAGCGTGGTTTTCATTCGTGAAAATCACGCTGTCTTGTGTTATTTGAAATAATTAATGATATTTATGATTATAATGAAGAAGTACCATGTTTAAAGAGTGATAATCATTCATCATCTGTCGATAAGCATCATTTAGAGCGGAACAGGAAATTTTTGTTTCCTGGATGATTTTATGGTATTGTTGTTCTAAAGAAGAAAGAATTTTGTCATCCATAGAACAGATACGGTACTTGGTGCGTAAAAAATTAATCAGTGATTTATGGTGCATAATATCCATATTAGAATCTAACGTCAGTGCATTACTGAGTAGACAGGATAGTGCAACTACCTCTGAAGCAGGTGTAGGTGAAAAGGTAATTGGTCGTTCTTCCGCCCAGCAGTTCAGAATAAGGAAAGATTGTTCAATAATTTGAAGAACCTGTTCATCTACATTTCCCATTAAAATATTCTTCGTAATTTTCTGTGTAGAGTTTTTATAAATATCTTTTAAATAAGAATCATAATCCTCTTTGTTATTGATGCAGGAAAGCAGAGATATTTTTCCAATATTGTGAAGAAGGGCAGAAAGTTCTACTACTTCACGGGGAAACAGTGGTAGAGTTGTTGCAATATTTCTGCTAATCTGAACAGCATAAGCAGTATGGAGAGCAGAATATTCATTTCGAAAATCTATGGCAAAAATGAAAAGAAGAAGATAATCGTGTATTTGATCTTCCGTAAAGGTCATAGTTGTCATATATTCTGCCAGTTCTTCTCGATAGCTACCAGTATGTAATGCATCTAAAATATGGTATTTATCATCTGTTTGTTGAAACCAGAGGACGTCCTCCGGAGTAAAAATGGAGTCATGATATTTTTCTAAAAACGGAAGTAGACGTTTGGTGTCATTAAATTGACAGAAAATGTCAACCCTGTCAGCAAGATATAAAATACGCGCAAGGCTACGATGGTAATTGCTGATGGGCACAGAATAATATTGAGCATTGCATTGGTGATGATATAAAATAATGTTGGCATATTCCTTTAGTGGAGAAAAAGTCTGGAAAAGGAGATAACCGAAAACGGAATGCTCCAGAGAATCATTTTGGTCAAAAGAAAGCATAGCATCTATTTCAGCTTCTCTGTAGGCGCCAATATCATGAAGCAGTCCGAGCATAAAAATATTCTGTTTTTCCTGTGAAGAAATCTCGGATTTGTCTCTAAACATCTGCATGAGAATATAAGCTACACGTTCTCCGTGACTATCCAGACGTGGATCAATATAACGAAATGCACGACAAATAATATCAGTGATATTAATCATTGGTTCCTTCAATATTCCTCACCTCCATAGTATATTAATATTATAGTGAATTTAAAACTCTGTGTCAATGAACACGGTTGCAGAGAAAAATAATCTATGTTACCATAGGGGCAGAAAAAAGAAGGAGCAGGAAGAATGTTTTATAATATAAGTCGTATAGGAAATGTACTTGCAAAAGCCCAAGAAGTATCAGAACTGGAAGAAGAATTAGAAAAAATGTCACAGCCGGGAGTACTTAAGGATTATTTGGAGGGATTAGTGCCGGGGATGTTGGGATTTGCGTTGCGAGTAGTAATTGCTATCATTATTTATTTTATCGGTGGCAAGATTATTAAGTGGTTGCGCAAGGTTTTGAAAAGAGCATTGCAACGCTCTAATGCAGACGAAGGAGTACAACAGTTTCTGGATTCTTTTGCAAAAGTAGCTTTGTATTTTATATTGATATTAGTTGTAGTAAATCAACTTGGAATTGAGACCACGTCAGTAGTAGCATTGTTAGGTTCTGCAGGATTAACCATAGGACTTGCATTGCAGGGAAGTCTCTCTAACTTTGCAGGCGGTGTATTGATTTTACTATTCAAACCTTTTAAAGTAGGCGATTATATTATTGAAGATACGCATAAAAATGAAGGAACTGTTTCAGAAATTATGATTTTTTATACCAAGCTTCTAACGGTAGATAATAAGATGATTGTAATTCCCAATGGTGTTCTTGCAAATGCTAGTCTCACAAATGTGACAAAGCAGGAAAAACGCAGGTTGGATTTGTTTGTTGGCATTTCTTATGATGCAGATATAAAGAAAGCTAAGAAAGTATTGCAAGAGTTGCTTATGCAAGAAACAGCACGCATTATGGAAGAAGAGGTTAATGTTTTTGTAGATGCGTTAGAAGACAGTTGTGTAAAACTAGGATGCAGGGTATGGGTAAAGGCAGACGAGTATTGGCAAGCAAAATGGCGTTTGACGGAAAAGATGAAGGAAAATTTAGAAGAAGCAGGAATTGAGATACCATATAACCAATTAAGTGTTTCTGTAATTTCGGAAAAAAACAAAAAATAGCACAAAAAGCGCCTTGTTTTCGTTGACATCTATGGTAAAATATGCTAATCTTAAATACGAGGCAGGTACAACCTGCAGATATTTTTATGTATTTAGGAGGAAGTGTTTCATGCAACAGGGAACAGTAAAATGGTTTAATGCAAAAAAGGGTTACGGATTTATTTCTGATGCAGAAGGAAAGGATGTATTTGTACATTTTTCCGCATTGGTTATGGATGGATTCAAGGAATTAAAGGATGGAGAAACAGTTGAATTCGAAGTAGTAGATGGTGATAAAGGACCACAGGCTTCTAATGTAAGACGTATCGCTTAATCTATTGATTCAGATAAAAGACGAACCGGAGGTTGCTCAATATGAGCAACCTCTTTGCGTGTATAGAAATATTGTGCTATAATTGGATGATAATTGGAAAGAATAAATAATAGAAAAGAAAAAAGGACGAATATTATGAATTTAGAGAATTGTAAAGCATATGAATTAATTGAAACGAGAGAATTGAAGGATATTAATTCGGTAGGATATTTGTTGCGCCACAAAAAGAGTGGCGCAAGAATTAGTTTGATTTCTAATGATGACGAGAATAAGGTGTTTTATATTGGATTTCGAACGCCATCTTTGGATAGTACCGGAGCAGCTCACATTTTGGAACATTCTGTATTGTGTGGTTCGAAAAAGTATCCGGTAAAAGATCCTTTTGTAGAATTGGTAAAGAGTTCGTTAAATACGTTTTTGAATGCTATGACATATCCGGACAAGACTATTTATCCGGTGGCAAGCTGTAATGATAAAGATTTTCAAAATTTGATAGAAGTATATATGGATGCAGTATTTTATCCGAACATTGCAGAACATAAGGAGATTTTTTGTCAGGAGGGCTGGCATTATGAGATGGAGGATATAAATGCGCCTCTGACTATTAATGGTGTGGTATACAATGAGATGAAGGGAGCTTTTTCCTCACCGGAAGAAGTATTAAGTAGAGAGATATTAAGCACCCTTTATCCGGATACTTCTTATTTTTATGAGTCAGGCGGAGACCCGGATGTGATACCAACTCTTTCTTATGAGAAGTTTCTTGCTTTCCATAAAAAATATTATCATCCATGTAATTCCTATATTTATTTATATGGAAACATGGACATGGAAGAAAAACTGAATTGGATGGATAAGGAATATCTTGGAAAGTATGATTCTATTGATGTAGAATCAGAGGTAAAATGGCAGGAGCCGTTCAAGGAAGTAAAAGAAGTAAAGATACCATATAATATTGCAAGCGGAGAATCATTGGAAGATAATACTTATCTTTCTTATAATATAAGCACCGGAACAATTTTGGATAAGACACTGTATGTAGCATTTGACATTTTGGATTATGCGCTGTTAAGTGCTCCGGGAGCTCCTTTGAAACAAGCTTTGTTAGATGCCGGAATTGGTAAGGATATTATGGCGTCTTTTGACAATTATACCTTGCAGCCAATGTTTTCTATTGTAGCAAAGAATAGTAATATTGAGAAAAAGGAAGAATTTCTTGCTATTATTCGTAAGGTATTAGAAGACCAAGTAAAGAATGGAATTAATAAGAAATCCCTTTTGGCAGGGATTAATAGCTTCGAGTTCAAATACAGAGAGGCAGATTTTGGACAATTTCCGAAAGGATTGCTGATGGGTATCAAGTGTTTGGATAGTTGGATTTATGATGAGAAACAGCCATTCCTACATTTGGAAGAATTAGAAGTAATTGAGTTTTTGAAGAAACAGGTAGAGACGGACTATTTTGAACAATTAGTACAGAAATATTTATTGGATAATACTCATGCGGCAGTAGTAATTGTAGAGCCACAGTACGGACTAAATGCGAAGAAGGAAGAGAAGCTGGCAAAAGAATTAGAGGCATATAAAAATTCCTTAAGTGAAGCTGAAAAGCAGGAGATTGTGGACTTTACGCATCATTTGAAGAAATATCAGGAAGAGCCATCTGCACCAGAGGATTTAGATAAGATTCCAACTTTAACAAGAGAAGATATAAAAAGGGATGCAGAAAAGCTTTATATTCGCGAAAAGTATCTGGATGACACATTGATGCTATGCCATGATGTGGATACTAACGGAATTGCTTATTTTAGTTTAATGTTTGATGTGACAGACATGCCTGCACATCTGATACCATATATGGGATTGATGAAAGCGGTATTAGGATATGTGGATACGGAGAACTACACTTATCCTGAACTTGCAAATGAAATTAATCTTCATACAGGTGGAATTTTTTCAAACATTGGTTCTTATGCTCATGTGAAAAAAGAAACTGTCAGCCTGAAATATGAGATAAAGGTAAAAACACTGTATAAAGAAATTCCAAAGACCATGGAAATTATTCGTGAAATACTTACCAGCAGTAATTATGGTCAGCAAGAGCGTTTGTATGAGATTCTGGCACAATTGAAGTCAAGATTGCAGATGAGTATGAGTAGTTCCGGGCATTCTATTTCGGCAGTGCGTGCAATGTCTTATTTCTCTGTTAGTGGAAAGTATAGCGATATGACAGAGGGAATTGAATTTTATCAATTAATCAAAGATTTGGAAGAACATTTTGAGGAAAAGAAAAATCAACTGAGCCAGACCTTGAAGGAACTGGCAGGATATATCTTCCGTAAGGATAATCTTATGATAAGTGCAGGAGCACAGCCTGAGGGACTTGCGTTACTGGAAACAGAAGTTCTGAAAGTGAAGGAAATATTGAAAGAAAAGAATTTGGATGTAAAGGAAGAGCCGTTGCAACTGGAGAAGAAAAATGAAGGATTTTTGGATGCTTCTCAGGTACAGTATGTTTCGAGAGCCGGAAACTTTAAAAAGGCAGGTTATGAATACACAGGAGCTCTTCGTATTTTGAAAGTACTTTTAAGCTATGATTACCTCTGGATTAATATCAGAGTAAAGGGTGGAGCTTATGGTTGTATGAGTGGATTTACCAGAAGAGGAGATGGATATTTTTCTTCTTACCGTGATCCAAATTTATCTAAAACAAATGAGATATATGAAGGCATTCCGGAGTATCTGAAGAATTTTAGCGTGGAAGAGAAAGATATGACAAAATATATTATTGGAACCTTCAGTGACGTGGATACCCCGCTGACGCCGGCAGGAAAGACCGGAAGAAGTGCAACCGCATATTTGACCGGAGTTACTTATGATATGATACAAAAAGAACGTCAACAGATTTTAAATGCAACCCAGGAAGATATCCGTGCACTTTCTGGAATCGTAGAGGCAATTTTAAAAGAAGATGCCCTCTGCGTTATCGGAAATGAAGAAAAACTGAAAGAAGAAAAAGGATTATTCAAAGAGTTGAAGAATCTTTATTAAGGATTAGGGAGAAAAGTATGAATCAAAATTTTAAATCAGGATTTGTAACACTAATTGGAAGACCAAATGTAGGAAAGTCTACATTAATGAATCGTTTGATTGGTCAGAAGATTGCCATTACATCTAAGAAACCGCAAACCACCAGAAATCGAATTCAGACAGTATACACGGATGAGAAGGGACAGATTGTATTCTTGGATACACCGGGAATTCATAAGGCAAAAAATAAGTTGGGAGAATACATGGTAAATGTAGCGGAGCGGACATTAAATGAAGTTGATGTAGTGCTCTGGCTGGTAGAACCAACCAATTATATTGGTGCAGGCGAACAGCATATTTTGGAGAAACTCCGGAAGGTAAAAACACCTGTAATTCTGGTAATAAATAAGACAGATATGGTGAAAAAAGAAGAAATTCTTTCTTATATAGATACTTATCGGAAAGAATACGACTTTGCGGAAATTGTCCCATTATCTGCACTGAGGGGACAGAATACGGATATTCTGGTAGATTTGATTTTTAAATATCTTCCCTATGGTCCGATGTTCTATGATGAAGACACCATTACAGATCAACCGGAACGGCAAATTGTAGCAGAGTTGATTCGAGAAAAAGCATTGCATGCGTTAAGCGAAGAGATTCCACATGGAATTGCCGTAACTATTGAACGTATGAAGGAACGGGAAAACGGAAGTATTATTGATATTGATGCTACCATTATCTGCGAGCGAGATTCTCATAAGGGAATTATCATAGGAAAGGGCGGAAGTATGTTGAAAAAAATTGGTACTAACGCTCGCTTTGAGATAGAACGTCTTTTAGATAGCAAAGTAAATTTAAAACTCTGGGTGAAGGTGAAAAAGGACTGGCGAGACAGTGATTTTCTTATCAAGAACTTTGGCTATCGTGAAGAGGAAGACTACTAAAAACTTCTTGCAAATTTGCCATTTTTTATCTGGTATTATCTATCATGTTCAGGGACAACCTAATAGTACAGAAAGAACAAAAGTACAAGGGGGAATCAATATGATAGAACCAGAATGGATGAAATTTGAAAGTACAGGTAGCGTAACCGATTATTTAAACTATAAGGGACATATGGAAGGTGGTGCGACATCTTCCATGATAGAGCAAGAAGAAAAAGGCAGGAGCGTGGCGGTATATGGGACAGACCATAGTGCTGACGGGCATGGTGTTATCAGCAGTCCCGGTGGGCGAATATGATAAAAGAATAACGCTTCTGACCAGGGAAAGAGGAAAAATATCGGCATTTGCCAGAGGTGCAAGAAGACCTAATAGCCAAATGATGGCAGCCAGTAATCCTTTTTCCTTTGGACAGTTTGAAGCCTATGAAGGACGTAGCTCCTATACGGTGTTAAAAGCAGATATTTCTAATTATTTCAGAGAACTTACCGTGGATTTGGATAGTGCATATTATGGTTTCTATTTTATGGAAATTGCAGATTATTATGGTCGGGAAAATGCAGATGAAATACATATGTTAAAGTTATTGTATCAGTCGTTACGGGCATTAGAAAATGCACATTTAAATAATCGGTTGGTACGACGAATTTTTGAGTTGAAGGCAATGGTGATTAATGGAGAATATCCAAATGTATTTTCTTGCCTGAAGTGTGGCAAGAACGAGAATCTTACGCATTTTCATGTAAAAAGTGGTGGAACCCTATGTAGTAGTTGTGCAAAAGGTGTACCATCCTTTTATATAGATGAATCGACTCTTTATACCATGCAGTACATTATTACTTCTAGTATTGAAAAGTTATATACTTTTGCAGTATCAGAAGAAGTTCTGGAAAAATTGGAGAAAATTATGAATGAGTATATGAAAAACTATATTGACCGCAAATTTCATTCTTTACAGGTACTAGAAGAGAATGAGGGGTTTGCTGCTGGAATTCTGACGGAAAAAGATGGGAGATAGCGGTTGCAATAAGTTGTGGGAAAGAGTATAATATTTAAGATTCACGTTTAGACTTTAGGAGGATTGTTATGAAGAAAATAATTTCCATCAGTCTGGTATGTATCATGATAACCGGATTGTTGACAGGCTGCGGGGATTCCCTTGACGCAGATTGCAATACCGTATATGTACAGAAGAAGGGAACAGTAATAGGAGCGTCTATTGAGAAGATGGATAAAGACTATTACAAAGAAGATGAATTGGAAGATTTCATTGATGAAAAGGTAGAAGCATATCAAACAGAACATGATAAGAGCAGTGTAAAGGTAAGTGACTTTTCTGTAAAGGATGGAGTTGCAGAACTTTTTATGAAATATGCGGGATATGAGGATTATCAGGAATTTAATGATGTTACGTTATTCGCTGGTACAGTGCCACAAGCATTAGCAGCAGGGTATGACTTTGATACAGAGTTTACCGCTGTAAAGGATGGAAAGGCATCCGGCGAAGCGGAAAGTAGCAAAATTAAAGAGTCTGATGATAAGGTTGTAATCTTAAGCGAGAAAATAGACGTAAAGGTAGATGGAACAGTTAAGTACATATCTTCGAATTATACGTCCATGAAGTCAGATGATACTGTTTCTATCAAATTGCCGGACAGCGCAGAGGATGGAGCAGAATTATCACTGGTATACATTGTATATGAAGAATAAAAAGATTATATAGGAAAGTAGATAGAAAGAGGTAGCAGCATATGGAAAAGACAATGGAAAAAATTGTAGCATTGGCAAAAGCAAGAGGTTTTGTATATCCGGGTTCTGAAATTTATGGTGGACTGGCAAATACTTGGGATTATGGAAATCTAGGTGTAGAACTTAAAAATAATGTAAAAAAAGCATGGTGGCAGAAATTTATTATGGAGAATCCCTATAACGTAGGTGTCGATTGTGCTATTTTAATGAACCCTCAGACATGGGTGGCTTCTGGACACTTGGGTGGCTTTTCAGATCCGTTAATGGATTGTAAGGAATGTCATGAACGTTTTCGTGCAGATAAGATAATTGAAGATTATGCACAGGAAAAAGGAATTGAATTAAAAAGCTCCGTAGACGGATGGAGTCAGGAAGAAATGATGCAGTTTATCGAGGACAATCAGATTCCATGTCCGACTTGTGGAAAACATAACTTTACAGATATTCGTCAGTTCAACCTGATGTTCAAGACTTTCCAGGGAGTTACAGAGGATGCTAAGAATACCGTATATTTAAGACCGGAAACAGCGCAGGGTATCTTTGTAAACTTTAAAAATGTACAAAGAACTTCTCGTAAGAAGATTCCGTTCGGTATCGGACAGATTGGTAAGTCTTTCCGTAATGAAATTACACCAGGTAACTTTACGTTCCGTACCAGAGAATTTGAACAGATGGAATTAGAATTTTTCTGTGAACCGGGAACTGATTTGGAGTGGTTTACATACTGGAGAAGCTTCTGTATTAATTGGTTAAAGAGTCTTGGTATCAAGGACGATGAGATGCGTGCAAGAGATCATGACGCAGAAGAACTTTGTTTTTATAGTAAAGCAACTACTGATATTGAATTCCTGTTTCCATTTGGATGGGGAGAACTTTGGGGAATTGCAGACCGTACCGACTATGACCTGACACAGCATCAGAATACGTCAGGACAGGATATGACTTATTTTGATGATGAGAAGAAGGAAAAATATATTCCATATGTTATTGAGCCATCTTTAGGAGCAGACCGTGTAGTACTTGCGTTCCTTTGTGCTGCGTATGATGAAGAAAATATTGGAACAGAAGAGAAGCCTGACATGAGAACAGTACTTCATTTCCATCCGGCATTGGCACCGGTTAAGATTGGTGTGCTACCATTGTCTAAGAAGTTGAACGAAGGTGCAGAAAAGGTATTTGCACAGCTTTCTAAAAAATACAATTGTGAGTTTGACGATAGAGGAAATATCGGAAAACGTTACAGAAGACAGGATGAAATTGGAACTCCATTCTGTATTACTTACGACTTTGAATCAGAAGAAGATCAGGCAGTAACCGTACGTGACCGTGATACTATGGAGCAGGAAAGAATAAAAATTGAAGATTTAGATGCATACTTTGCAAAGAAGTTTGAATTCTAGATAGAAAGAGTAGAAGCATGACACTGAAAATGGTGTCATGCTTTTTTCGTCATAGAAGACTTTGAGGCGCTGGGAATACTATATATGGTATATTTGATGTAAAAAAAGCTTAAAAACGATAAAAAAACACCAAATGTGACAAAAAAACAATAAAAATAGGCTTGCTATTATTGGATAATATGTTAAAATATACTTATGTGCAGAGCACTTTATTGGAGTATTTGTAAAATATGTATAAAATGTATTTTACCAGAATAACCCAAACTACTAAAATTTAGGAGGTATTTCAAATGGCTAAAAAGTGGGTTTATTTATTTACAGAAGGTAACGCAAATATGCGAGAACTTCTTGGGGGAAAAGGTGCAAACTTAGCAGAGATGACCAAAATTGGTCTTCCGGTACCACAGGGATTTACCATTACGACAGAGGCATGTACTCAGTATTATGAAGATGGAAAAGAAATTAATGAAGAGATTCAGTCTCAGATTAATGAGTACATAGGTAAAATGGAAGATATTACAGGAAAGAAGTTCGGGGATAAGAAAAATCCGCTTCTGGTATCTGTTCGTTCAGGAGCTAGAGCTTCTATGCCGGGTATGATGGATACAATTTTGAACCTTGGTTTAAATGAAGAAGTAGTAAATGTAATTGCTGAACAATCAAACAATCCACGTTGGGCATGGGATTGCTACAGACGTTTTATCCAGATGTATTCCGATGTCGTTATGGAAGTTGGTAAGAAATACTTCGAAGAATTAATTGATAAAATGAAGGCAGACAGAGGGGTAAAACAGGATGTTGAATTAACTGCTGATGATTTAAAGGAATTAGCAAATCAGTTTAAGGCAGAGTACAAATCTAAGATTGGAAGCGATTTTCCGGATGATCCGAAGGAACAATTGATGGGAGCTATTAAGGCTGTATTCCGTTCTTGGGATAATCCACGTGCAAATGTATATCGTCGCGACAATGATATTCCATATTCTTGGGGAACTGCTGTAAATGTACAGTCTATGGTATTTGGTAATATGGGAGATGATTGTGGTACAGGTGTTGCATTTACTCGTGACCCGGCTACTGGAGAGAAAGGTCTGTTTGGAGAGTTCCTTACTAATGCACAGGGTGAAGATGTAGTTGCAGGTGTTCGTACACCTATGAAAATTTCTGAAATGCAGGATAAGTTCCCAAGAGCTTATGCACAGTTCCAGGTAGTATGCAATACATTAGAGGCACATTACAGAGATATGCAGGATATGGAATTTACCGTTGAACATTGTCAATTGTATATGTTGCAGACGCGTAATGGTAAGAGAACAGCACAGGCGGCATTAAAGATTGCTTGTGATTTAGTAGATGAAGGAGTGAGAAACGAGGAAGAGGCAGTTGCTATGATTGATCCTCGTAATCTGGATACCTTGTTACATCCACAGTTTGATGCGGCAGCATTAAAGGCAGCAGTACCAGCTGGTAAAGCACTTGGAGCATCTCCGGGAGCTGCATGTGGTAAAATCGTATTTACAGCAGAAGACGCAAAGAATTGGGCTGCAAAAGGAGAAAAAGTTGTATTGGTACGTTTGGAAACTTCTCCGGAAGATATTGAAGGTATGAAAGCAGCACAGGGAATCTTAACAGTGCGTGGTGGTATGACCAGTCATGCAGCTGTTGTAGCGCGTGGTATGGGAACCTGTTGTGTATCCGGTTGTGGCGACATCACTATGGATGAAGAAAATAAAAAGTTTACCTTAGGTGGTAAGGAATACCATGAAGGTGACTTCTTATCTTTAGATGGTTCTACAGGTAATATCTATGATGGACAGATTCCAACTGTAGATGCAACTATCGCAGGTGAATTTGGAAGAATCATGGGTTGGGCAGATAAATATAGAAAGTTAAAAGTAAGAACCAATGCAGATACACCGGCAGATGCAAAGAAGGCTCGTGAACTTGGCGCAGAAGGTATCGGTCTTTGCCGTACGGAGCATATGTTCTTTGAAGGTGATAGAATTGATGCATTCCGTGAAATGATTTGCTCTGATACTGTAGAAGAAAGAGAGGCGGCACTTGCCAAAATTCTTCCGGTACAGCAGGGAGATTTTGAGAAACTGTATGAAGCTTTGGAAGGTAATCCGGTTACAATCCGTTTCTTAGATCCGCCTTTGCATGAATTCGTTCCTACGGAAGAAGAAGATATCAAGAAATTGGCAGATGCACAGGGCAAGTCTGTTGAGACCATTAAGGCAATCATTGATTCCTTACATGAATTTAATCCAATGATGGGACACAGAGGATGCCGACTTGCTGTTACTTATCCGGAAATTGCAAAAATGCAGACCAGAGCAGTAATCCGTGCAGCAATCAATGTACAGAAGGCACATCCTGAGTGGACAATCAAACCGGAAATTATGATTCCTTTAGTTGGGGAAGTAAAGGAATTAAAATATGTGAAAAAGATGGTAGTAAAGACTGCTGATGAAGAAATTGCAGCAGCAGGTGCGAAACTGGAATATGAAGTTGGTACTATGATTGAGATTCCAAGAGCAGCATTAACGGCTGATGAGATCGCAAAAGAAGCAGATTTCTTCTGCTTTGGAACCAATGACTTAACCCAGATGACATTTGGATTCTCTCGTGATGATGCAGGTAAGTTCTTAGGTTCTTACTATGATGCAAAAATTTTAGAGAATGATCCTTTTGCAAGACTTGACCAGACTGGTGTTGGTAAGCTGATGGAAATGACCATTAAGTTAGGAAAGCCGGTAAATCCAAACTTACATATTGGTATCTGCGGAGAACATGGTGGGGACCCGTCTTCCGTAGAATTCTGCCACAAGATTGGATTAGATTATGTATCCTGCTCACCATTCCGTGTACCAATTGCACGTTTGGCAGCAGCACAGGCAGCAATTGCTGAAAAATAAGATGTTATAGTTTTATGTAATCAGGAGAAGGTTTACGTTACTATGATATAAATAAAAAAGAAATCCTTATGCTAACGAAAATGGTTAGTATAGGGATTTCTTCTTTTGGGAGTAGATAATATATGTAAAATGTAGAAATTTTTTTAATTTTGTAAAATTTAAGAATAAATTAAGTGGACTATTTGTCATAATCTGGTATAATATTCTTTAGTTGCAGTAAGAGGAGACTAAGAATGAAAGAGAAAATTCAAAAACTAATTCCGGCATATGCTGTTTTTCCACTGCTGGCTTGTCTGGCAGTGAATTTTCTTGTTTATATGGGAATTGCTCCGATAGCAGACAGCTGGAAACACTATGATTTAACTACTACTTTTGATCAAGCGGTTCCTATTGTACCGGAATTTATAATTATATATTTAGGATGTTATCTATTCTGGGGAATCAATTATATACTGATTGCAGGTCAAGGCAAGGAACACTGTTATCGTTTTGTGACAGCAGATATTATGTCAAGGTTGATTTGCTGTTTGTTTTTTTTGATTCTTCCGACTACGAATATACGTCCTGAATTAGGTGATGGTTTATGGGAAAACATACTTCAATTTGTGTATGATATAGATGCACCTACGCGCCTATTTCCGTCTATCCATTGCTTGGTTAGCTGGTTTTGCTATATCGGAATCCGAGGACAGAAGCAAGTACCAAAATGGTATCGTGCGTTTTCCTGTGTTTTCGCATTGCTTGTTTGTGCGTCTACACAGTTTACCAAGCAGCATTACATTGTAGATGTGTTCGGTGGAATTGCAATTGCAGAGTTAACCTATTATATTGCATTCCATACGAAGTGTTATCGACCGTTGGAACGGCTATGTGAAAGGATATATAAACGTGGAGAGTAAGAGAAAGAAAATAGGAAATACATTGTTTTTAGTAGCAGTTTTTTTATTAACGATTTACAGTGTGTTTCATGGGGAAGATTTGCATGCGGTTGCAAAGGCGATAGAGGGAGTAAATCCTTGGTATATCATACCTGCCGGGGCGGCGGTTATATTTTTTATCTGGGGTGAATCCATCATTATTCATTATATGTTTGGAACCCTGAATATTAAAACAAAAAAAAGAACTTGTTTTCTGTATTCCTGTGTGGGATTTTTCTTTAGTGCAATTACACCGTCTGCTACAGGCGGACAGCCGGCACAAATATACTATATGCGTAGAAATAAAATTCCAATACCGGTAGCGACATTAGTTCTGATGATTGTTACAATTACATATAAATCAGTATTGGTTTTTATTGGATTGTTTGTAGCATTTTTTCAAAGAGGATTCGTACATCAGTACTTAGAGGGAATCCTTCCGATTTTTTATCTTGGAGTAGCTTTAAATGTATTCTGTTGCATTTTTATGTCGTTTCTGGTGTTTTGTCCTAATCTTGCAAAGAATATGTTGGTAAAGGGAATGCACTTTCTGGAACATATACATTTGATGAAGAAGAAGCCGGAGCGTCAGCAAAAATTAGAAGCATCTATGGAACGTTATGAAGCAGCAGCAGTTTATTTTAAAACACACAAAATGGTAATTGGAAATGTAATGGTGATTACTTTTTTACAGAGGTTTGCGCTGTTTTTTGTTACATGGTTTGTATATAAAGCATTTGGCTTAAGCGGAGCGAGTGTGTATGATGTGGTGATGTTGCAAGCGGTGGTATCCGTATCTGTGGATATGCTTCCTTTGCCTGGCGGAATGGGAATTAGCGAAAATTTATTCCTGATTATTTTTAAGAGTGTTTTTGTAGGAAGTCTGTTGCTACCGGGAATGGTATTGAGTCGTGGAATTGCATATTATGTACAGTTACTATTTAGTGCAGTCATGACTGCAGTAGCACATTTTAGAATAGGGCATTCGCAAACAGAGTGATTTAGAAAGAAACGGGGAAAAAGAAAATGATAGGATTTTATAATTATTCAGTAATATTAACGTACATAAGCTTGTTGTCTTCCGTATTTGGAATGACTCAAGCGATTCATGGAAGATTTAAGACGGCGATTTTTTGTTTGGCATTGTCTGGATTATGTGATATGTTTGATGGAAAAATTGCCCGTGCGATGAAGAACAGGACAGAAGATGAGAAGTCATTTGGAATTCAGATTGATTCATTATGTGATATGGTCTGTTTTGGAGTATTTCCTGCTATGATTTGTTATCTTTTAGGAGTGCGTGGTATAATTGGCCTGATTGTTATTGCAATTTACTGCGTAAACTCTGTAATACGTTTGGCATTTTTTAATGTTATGGAAGCGAAGAATGCACTTGTGTCAGAAAATGGCGAAAAGTTTTATAAGGGGCTTCCGATTACCTCTATGGCGATTGTTTTGCCACTTGTTTTTATGGTTCAGTTTTTTATACCGGATTGGGCATTTCGAATTTGTCTTTATGTGGCATTATTAGTTGTGGGAATTTTATTTGTTGTAGATTTTAAACTGAAAAAACCTAAGAATTCTACACTTGCTGTATTAGTGGCAATTGTTGCTGTTGCATTAGTGATTATGATTACGTTTACACAGTATCGTATAGAATTTCGAGCAATCTGGCCATGGATGCAAATGGTACGGCGTTAGAGAGGAAAAGAGATGAAGTACATAGACCGGGAAGGAAATGTTACAATAGAAGAATCTGGACAGGATAAGATTTTGTACCGGATGTATAATAGCGCTGTAGGAAGAATAGTATTAAGACTTCTGATAAGACCAAGTGTTTCAAAAGCGGCAGGATGGTTGTTGAACCAGAAATGCTCTAAAGTTTTGATTCAACCGTTTATTCAAAAAAATAATATAGATATGAGTCTATATGAGAAAAAAGAATATGCATCCTATAATGAGTTTTTTACTAGACAGATACGGAAAGAGCATCGTCCAATCGTGGAGGATGAGAATGTATTAATTAGTCCTTGCGATGGAAAATTAAGCGTTTATCCTGTGGAAGAAAATAGTCATTTTAAAATAAAGAACACAGATTATACGTTAAAGTCATTGTTACGTTCCGGAAAACTTGCACAGAAGTTCATGGGAGGAACAATATGTATTTTTCGTCTGACCGTAGATGATTATCATCGATTCTGCTATGTTGATAATGGAAGAAAATCTGGGAACTATCATATTCCGGGAGTGTTCCATACTGTAAATCCGGCAGCAAATGCTGTATATCCAATATATAAGGAAAATACCAGAGAATTTTCTTTGCTAAAGAGCGAACATTTCAAGACAGTCTTGATGATGGAGGTAGGTGCTCTTTTAGTGGGACGAATTGTAAATCACCAGGAAGCAGGAATTGTGCAAAGAGGAACAGAGAAAGGTATGTTTGAATTTGGCGGTTCTACCGTAATTTTATTGTTTCAGAAGGATGCAGTAGAGATAGAGAAAGAACTATTGCAAAATACAGAGAACGGATATGAAACTATTGTGAAAATGGGAGAGCCAATAGGGCGAAAAAGGCAGGTGTGAATCACTTGCCTTTTATGTCATTTTTTTGTAAAAACATGTCATTTTTTTGTGAGGTTATTTCAAGATATTGAACAAAAAAGAGCAAGGATGTTAAAATAATACTGTATATTGTATCATGAAATAGGGAGGGAATACCGATGAAGAAAAGCAGAATGGGAATCATTACAGTGCTGTTACTTCTGGCATTTGTATTGAATGGTTGTGGAAACTCCAAGAAAGATGAAGGAAGTATATATTACTTAAACTTTAAGCCGGAAGTAGCAGATGTATGGGAAGAAATTGCAGAGACCTATACAAAGGAAACGGGAGTAGAGGTAAAGATAATTACGGCAGCAAGCGGAACTTATGAGCAGGTACTACAGTCTGAAATTGCCAAGAGGGAGGCACCTACTTTGTTTCAGATTAATGGGCCGATTGGTTATGAGAGTTGGTCTGAGTTCTGTCTGGATTTAAAAGACACGGATTTATATGAACATTTGTTGGATAAGAATCTGGCAGTAGAAAAAGACGGTGGTGTGTATGGTATTCCATATGTAGTAGAAGGATATGGCATTATTTATAATGAGAGTATTATGAAGAAATATTTTGCATTACCGGATAAGGCAGTATCTATATCGTCCGCAGAAGAAATTACAAGTTATGATTTACTAAAGGCAGTAGTAGAGGATATGACTGCGCATAAAGAACAGTTGGGAATTGAAGGAGTGTTTGGTTCTACTTCTTTAAGTTCCGGAGAAGACTGGAGATGGCAGACACATCTTATGAATATGCCAATTTATTTTGAATTTAAGGATAAAGGGGTCAATGATCTGGATGAAATAGATTTTACATATTCTGATAATTTTAGGAATGTATTTGATCTTTATGTAAATAATTCCTGTACGGATAAAACACAGCTAGGAACTAAGACTGTAAATGATTCTATGGAAGAGTTTGCCAAAGGAAAAGTGGCTATGGTGCAGAATGGTAACTGGGCATGGGGGCAGATTAGTTCTATTGATGGAAATATAGTATCAGAGGAGGATGTAAAATTCCTTCCGATTTATATAGGGATGAATGGAGAAGAAAGCCAGGGAATCTGTATTGGTACAGAGAACTATTTCAGTGTGAGCAGTTGGGCGTCTAAAGAGGATCAGAAAGCAACCATTGATTTTCTGGAATGGCTTTTTACTTCTGATGTTGGAAAGGATTATGTAACAAATCAGCTTGGATTTATTGCACCGTTTGATACTTTTGAAGATGATGAAAAGCCGACAGACCCATTGGCACAACAGGTAATTGAAACGATGTCAGATGAAAGTCGCCAGAGTGTGGATTGGAACTTTACCGCATTCCCGGGGCAGCTCTTTAAAGATCAGTTTGGAGCAGATCTTTTGAGTTATGTGAAAGAGGAGATGACTTGGGAAGAAGTAGTAAGTGATGTAAAGACACAATGGAAAGAACAAAAATAATCTGTTTATCGGAAGATTGGAGTGAGAACGATGAAAAAAATATTTGGAACCATAAAGGGAAAAGTGTCCGTTATGATGATTTCTACGTCCATTCTGCTGATAGCTGGGATTTTGGTGGCGTCCAGAGTGGTAAGTGAGAAGAATGTAGTTTCACTTTGTGAGAATTATTTATATGATGTATGTACTTCTGCATCAGATACTTTATATGAAAGTTTCTGGGGAGACGCAGAACGAACTGATATGTCAGTGCGCTTGGAATTTATTCTAAACAGTGTTGGTATCGAGGGAATGAAATCAAGTGAAGCATGTTTGGTAGATACAGATGGAACTTATCTTTATTGTAAAGATAGGGACAAGATAGGAACAGTAATTGAAGGAAATAGTGTTGTGCAAGAAGTTCTTGATACTTTGAATACCAAAGGTGTAATTACAACCGCAGATGTGCGGGAGTGCACGGTAGACGGGGAAGAGAAGTATGTTGCATTTATGTGTACGGTAAATAATTGGGTGTTATTTGTACAGGCAGATAAGTCTGAGGTAATGGAACCAATCAATACAATGAATATGTATTGTATGATCGTGGGAGTAATTCTGGTAGCGGTGATTATTCTAATTGGTTATGTTATTACATCCTTTATTACGAAACCTATTAAGCCTTTGACAAAGGTAATTCATTCTATTTCTGAATTTGATTTGTCTATGCAGGAAAGTATGCCAAAGACCAAGGATGAGATTGGGAATATGGGATTGGCTGTTTTGGATATGAAAGAGAAACTAGCGGCGATTGTGGCGAAATTAAGCGCTATTTCAGAGAAGTTGTTAAACAGTTCTGAAGAATTAAGTGAGATATCTAGGGAAGTAAATATGGCTTCTACTGATAATTCTGCCACAACAGAAGAGCTTGCGGCAGGAATGGAAGAAACATCTGCTTCCTCTGAATCTATTAATGAAAATATTGCAGATATGCAAGATAATGTCATCAATGTAACCGGAAAGATAAAAGAAGGAGCTCAGATGACATATGATATTATGGAGAAGTCTGAACAACTGACAAATCAAAGTGAGAAGGCAAATCAGAATACAATGCAGATGTATGATGCTATTCGAGGAGTTGCGAAGGAGGCAATTAAGAAGGCGTCTGCAGTGGATAAGATTAATGAACTGACCGGAACAATTCAGGAAATTGCGGAGGAAACCACCTTGTTATCCTTGAATGCATCTATTGAAGCTGCAAGAGCCGGAGAAAATGGAAGAGGATTTGCAGTAGTTGCAGATCAAATTGGAAAACTGGCAGAGCAGAGTGCTAGTACAGCCACAGGTATTATTGATATTGTAGAGCAGGTAAATAGTTCAGTACAGACATTAGTGGATTGTCTGAAGCAGACACTGGAATTTCTTGGGACAGAAGTTACCAAAGATTATAGCAATTTCCTTACTTCAGGAAAGGAATATAGAGAGGCAGCAGAACAGATACAGAGCTTTATGATAGAAGCAGAAAAAGAAGCTGAAGAATTAGAAAGAGGAATTTCTATTATTACGGAAGCAATTGGTGGAATTAATACTACGATTAACGAATCTGCAGAAGGTGTATCTGACATTGCAGGAAAGACTACAGACGTAGTAAGCTACACAGAAAATCTTTATGAAATGACAAAAGAGTGTAGAGAACTGTCGAAACAGCTAAATCAAATTACTTCTGGTTTTAAAATGGACTAGAAAGATTAAAAAGTAAAAAGAACCCGAATGGAAAGAATAGAAACTTTTCATTCGGGTTCTTTTTGGATGATACTTATCGGGTAAGTTTTTCAATATCTTCGAAGAAAGAAGGATAAGAAATCGTTACGACATTTGGGTCGTCAAAGGTGGTATTGCCATCTGCATTGAGCCCCGCAATAGCAAAGGACATAGCAATGCGATGGTCTAAATAAGTATGAATGTAAGCACCATGAAGTGGAACACCACCTTGAATAATCATACCATCCTCTGTAGGGGTAATATTACCGCCCATAGCAGAAAGATTTTCGGTGACAACAGCAATACGGTCAGATTCTTTTACACGCAATTCCTGAGCATCGGTGATGGTAGTGGTTCCGTTTGCAAAAGCAGCCATTACTGCAATAACAGGAAGTTCATCAATTAGTGTAGGAATTAAATCACCGCCGATAGAGGCACCGTGTAACGAACTGCTTTTTACCAAAATATCTGCAACAGGTTCTCCGGAGACGGTTCTTTGATTTAGCAAGGTAAGATTTCCACCCATGGCAAGAGCTGCCTGTATAATACCGTCTCTGGTAGGGTTGACACCTACATTTTTGATTAAAATTTCAGAATTAGGAGTAATTAATCCAAGGGCAATAAAGTATGCGGCAGAAGAAATGTCGCCAGGTACTTGTATCTGTTGTCCATTTAAGTTAGGTTCCGGTTCAATAGATGCTGTAGTTCCGGAAGAGGTTATTTTTGCACCGAAACCGGAAAGCATGAGCTCTGTATGGTTTCGGGAAAGTACAGGTTCTGTCACACTTGTTCGTCCATCTGCGTAAAGTCCAGCAAGAAGAACGGCAGACTTTACTTGAGCGGAAGATACCGGAGAATCATAGTGAATGCCATGAAGTTGTCCTCCGTAAATAGTAAAAGGGGCGCAATCATTTGCATTTAAACTTTCGAAGCGTGCTCCCATAGCAGAGAGTGGTGTAAAGATACGCTTCATGGGGCGTTTTTGGATGGATGCATCACCGTTTAATGTGGTTTGAAATGGTTGCCCTGCAAGAATTCCAGAAATCAGTCTGGTAGTAGTTCCACTGTTTCCTACATCTAAAGTGTGGTCAGAGGCATGTAAGCCGTGAAGTCCTTTTCCATGAATTAAGATTTTATCGCGATTGTTTTCGATTTCTATGCCAAGATTGCGAAAACAAGAAATAGTAGAAAGACAGTCTGCACCTTGAAGAAAATTTGTAACTTCTGTTAATCCGTCTGCAATAGCACCGAACATAATGGAACGGTGGGAGATGGATTTGTCTCCAGGGACAGACAGCTCTCCGTGAAATGTATAGTTATTTGTGATTTCCATATAAATACCTCTCATCGTTCGTAGACAGTGTACTGGTAGTTACGAAGAAGTACCAAAGCTTTCTGAAGAGATTCTTCCTCGTAAAATTCGATATGTAAAACACCATCTTGAAATTCTCTGTTATGAATAATACCAATATTTTTAATGCTGATACGATTTTTTGCTAATATAGTAGCAAGGGTTGCAATTCCACCAGTCTCATCCACCAAATCGCAATAAATCTCGTAGCTTTTGGAAATTGCTCCAGAACTTTTGAGACTAAAAGAATCTCTGTAATCTTTGGCAGATTGAAAGAATTGAAACAATTCTGACTCGTTCTGAGTTGCAATATCTTGTTTGATATTAGAAAGAGCCTCTATAAAAGCATCAATAAGCTTTAAGATTTGCTCTTGGTTTGCTAGGCAAATCTGTTGCCACATGACTGGAGAAGAAGAGGCAACTCGTGTAATATCTCGAAAGCCACCGGCAGCAATGGTCTTCATAGTTTCCTCTGAATTATCCAGTTTTTTTACTAGATTTACCAAAGTAAATGCCAGGATATGTGGAAGATGACTGATTGCAGCTGTTGCATAATCATGTTCTCGGTAGTCCATTATCAGCGGAATAGCACCGAGGGAACGGATGAATTCCTGAAATTCTGTTATTATTTTCGGAATAGTCTGTTCGGTAGGTGTTAGGATATAATATGCGTTTTCCAATAGGTAGGGAGTGGAGTTGGTATAACCACTTTTTTCAGAACCTGCCATAGGATGACCACCAATAAAATATGGCTCAATATTAGTCCCCACTATATCTTGATGTATAGAGTTCTTGACACTCCCAACATCTGTGATGATGCAGGATTCGCCTGCAAATCTCGACAATTTTGCAAGAAATTCTGCATTTTTCTGCACTGGTGCACAGAGAAAAATATAGCGACAGGATGCAAAATCATCACTAATGATATCGTAAGCATTCGTAAGTACACCTTCTTCTAATGCAAGAGAAAGAGAAACTGTATCAATATCATATGCAATTAATGAAATATCGGGATATACCCGGTGGATGGTTTTGGCGATGGCTCCGCCGATTAGTCCAAGGCCAATAAAACCAATTTTATCTGGTTGCATCATTATTTCCTCCAGGTAGGTGTAATGTATAATTAAATTTTTTCATAATGTATCTATCATAAGTGATAAAAAGAAAAAAGTCAACACTTTTACGCGTCAAAGCGAAAAAGCATTATGTGCATTTTGAATATAATTTGCGAAAATATATAAATGAAACAATAAAATATTTTAGATAAAAAGAAAAACAAAATGAAATAAATTGGAAAAAATAAACAAAATAGTTGAAAATATGCAAACAATTTAGTAAAATATATACATCATATAAAAATATTAGCATTGGGGGAATTGACATGAACGTTTACACAACAGACAAGATTAGAAACATTGTCCTTTTAGGGCATGGTGGATGCGGAAAGACAACGTTGGTAGAAGCAATGGCATATCTTTCCGGTCTTACTACAAGAATGGGGAAGATAAGTGACGGTAATACGATAAGTGATTATGATAAGGAAGAAGTGAAACGTCTTTTTTCTATTAATACAACAGTAGTACCGATTATATGGGAAGATACGAAGATTAATGTTTTGGATACACCTGGATATTTTGGCTTTGTAGGAGAAGTAGAAGAAGCAGTCAGCGTGGCGGATGCGGCAGTAATCGTAGTATCCGGAAAGAATGGAATTGAAGTAGGAACCCAGAAAGCATGGGATATTTGTGAAAAATATAAGATTCCGAGAATGTTTTTTGTGACAGAGATGGACGATGATAATGCAAGCTTTCGCCAGGTGGTGGAAGATTTACAAGAGATGTATGGTAAGAGAATTGCTCCGTTCCATCTTCCGATTCGTGAAAACGAAAAGTTTGTTGGTTATGTAAATGTAGTAGCACAGACGGGAAATCGTTGGAATGATAAAGGCGAGGTAGAAGATGTGCCGATTCCGGATTATTCTAAGCCAAATCTGGAAATTTGCAGAGAAGCGTTGATGGAGGCTGTGGCAGAGACCAGTGAAGAATTTATGGATCGATATTTTGCAGGAGAGCAGTTCTCCGAGTTTGAGATTCGTACAGCACTTCGAAATAATGTGGCAGATGGAAGCATTGTGCCAATATCCATGGGCTCTAGTGTTATGGCACAAGGCGTATATACTTTGCTAGATGATATTATTAAATATCTTCCAAGTCCGGAAAAACGTTCCTGTAAAGGCGTTAACATGAAGACAAATGAGGTCTTTGATGGTGATTATGATATTGGAAAACCAAAGAGCGCTTATATTTTTAAGACCATTGTTGACCCGTTTATTGGAAAATATTCTTTTATTAAAGTGAACTCCGGAGTATTGAAAACGGATGATGTGCTGTATAATTCTGAAAAAGATGTGGAAGATAAAATCGGTAAAATTTATGTAATGCACGGAAATAAGCCGATAGAAGTACCGGAACTTCATGCCGGTGATATTGGAGCATTGGCAAAACTTTCGAAGGTAGGAACCAGAGATACCTTGTCTACGAAGGCGACTCCGGTGATGTATGGGAAAACACAGATTTCTACTCCTTATACTTATATGAGATATAAGGCAAAAAATAAGGGAGATGAAGACAAGATTTCTCAGGCATTGCAAAAACTGATGCAGGAAGACCTAACACTTCGAGTAGAAAATGACAGTGCTAATGGTCAGACTTTGATTTATGGTATTGGAGATCAACACTTGGAGGTAGTGGTAAGCAAGCTTTTGGAACGTTACAAGGTAGAAATTGAACTGAGCCGGCCAAAGATTGCATTCCGTGAGACTATCCGAAAGAAAGCAGATGTGGAATATAAATATAAAAAGCAATCCGGTGGTCATGGCCAATATGGACATGTAAAAATGACCTTTGAACCAAGTGGTGATTTAGAAACACCATATGTATTTGAACAGCAGGTAGTAGGCGGTGCAGTTCCGAAAAACTATTTCCCAGCAGTGGAAAAAGGACTTCAGGAATCTGTATTGAAAGGACCAATGGCGGCATATCCGGTAGTAGGAGTAAAGGCTGTATTGTACGATGGTTCCTATCATCCGGTAGATTCTTCGGAAATGGCATTTAAGATGGCAACTATTCAGGCATTTAAAAAGGGTATCATGGAGGCATCTCCTGTTTTATTGGAACCAATTGCTACTATGAAGGTAGTCGTGCCGGATAAATATACCGGAGACATTATGGGAGATTTAAATAAACGTCGCGGAAGAGTGCTTGGTATGAACCCGGTAGATACCGGAAAAACAGAGATTACAGCAGATGTGCCATATATGGAACTGTATGGATACATGACAGATTTGCGTTCTATGACGGGTGGAAGCGGAGTATTCTCGTATGAATTTGCGAGATATGAGCAAACGCCAAGTGATATTCAGGAAAAGGAAGTTGCTGCCAGAGCGAATAAATTAGATAAAGAGGAAGAATAAAAAAGCGAGAATGAAAATCCGCTTGTGGTAATGAAAATTGCCATAAGCGGATTTTTTTATATAACTTATTCCACTGATTGTATTACTCCGCAGGCAATCATAGAACCCGAATTTCCGGAAGGTTGTGTGTGGAAATCATCTGGATTTTCATGTATGATTACAGTTTTTTCTATGATTTCCGGAATGGAAAAGCGGTCCGTATAGTACAACATCCATGCAAATCCCTTGTTTGCAAAAAGGGGAGGCATATCTCCGGCATGCGCTGGATGCTGACAGGAATGAGGATTATAATGTGCACCGGCATTTGAAAATGGAGCTGTGGTATTTCCGGTACAACTGTTTCCTTCGTGAATATGAAAACCATGAATAAAGGGAGCACATGGGTCAGAAGCAGAAGGAAGACCATATACTTCTGCATTTACAATAACACCATTTTCAACAGAATAGAAACGGACAATGCCATAAATATTCTGATAATCTGGAGCACCTTCTAAGCGGGCATAGGCATCCGGCATCTGATATAATGCATTTTCTAGAAAAGTAAGACTGGAATTATTTGTTGTCATGGTAATCTCCTGAAAAAAAACTATTCGGTATACTATATGCAAAAAAGAGAGAAAAGTACCAAGAGTCTTGACAAATCTTCCCCTTGTGATAAACTTTTAAAAGTATAGGTTTATACATAATGAGAATAAAAATGATTGGCATTGAGCCAAGCTTAGGAGGAATAAAAATGGCAGCACCATATAACCACAGAGCCGTGGAAGAAAAATGGCAGAAAATCTGGGATGAAGAAAAGGCATTTGCCGCAACAGATGACTATTCGAAGCCAAAATATTACGCATTAGTAGAGTTCCCGTATCCATCAGGACAGGGGCTTCATGTGGGTCATCCAAGACCATATACTGCTCTTGATATTGTAGCAAGAAAGAGAAGAATGCAGGGATACAATGTATTGTATCCAATGGGATGGGATGCGTTTGGACTTCCTACAGAAAATTACGCAATTAAGAATAAGATTCATCCAAAGATTGTAACGAAGAATAATGTATCAAGATTCAAGAATCAGTTACATTCTCTGGGATATTCTTTTGACTGGGACCGTGAAATTAACACTACTGATCCGGAATATTATAAGTGGACTCAGTGGATTTTCCTTAAATTGTTTAAAGCAGGACTTGCATATAAGACAGAAATGCCAATTAACTGGTGTACTTCCTGTAAAGTAGGTCTTGCCAATGAAGAGGTTGTAAATGGTGTATGCGAGCGATGCGGTGCACCTGTTGTAAGAAAAGTAAAGAGCCAGTGGATGCTTAAAATTACAGAGTATGCTGATAAGCTTCTGGAAGGTTTAAATGACGTTGATTATATTGAACGTGTTAAAGTTTCACAGAAAAACTGGATTGGAAAAAGCCAGGGAGCAGAAGTTGATTTCAAAATCGCAGGTAAGGAAGATAAGCTCACTGTTTATACTACCAGACCAGATACTCTGTTTGGAGCAACCTATATGGTAGTGTCTCCGGAACATCCGGTTTTAGATAAATATAAGGATGAAATTACGAATTGGGATGAAATCGTAGCATACAGGGAACAAGCATCTAGAAAGTCTGATTTTGAACGTTCTGAACTTGCGAAAGAAAAGACAGGTGTAGAAATCAACGGTTTAAAAGCAGTTGATCCGGTAAATGACAAAGAGATTCCTATCTGGGTATCTGATTATGTATTGATGAGTTATGGAACCGGAGCAATCATGGCAGTTCCGGCACATGATACCAGAGACTGGGAATTTGCTAAGAAGTTTAATCTTCCAATCATTGAGGTAGTAGCTGGTGGCGAAAATGTTCAGGAAGAAGCTTATACAGATGTAGCTACCGGAAAGATGATAAATTCTGGATTCTTAGATGGTCTGGAAGTAGCAGAGGCTAAGAAAAAAATCATTGAATTTTTAGAGGAAAAAGGAATCGGAAAGGGTAAGACCAATTTCAAGTTAAGAGATTGGGTATTTTCTCGTCAGCGTTATTGGGGAGAACCAATTCCAATTGTAAAATGTGAAAAATGTGGTTATGTACCAATTCCGGAAAGTGAACTGCCTTTGGAACTTCCGGAAGTAGAAAGCTATATGCCGACGGATAATGGAGAATCTCCACTGGCTGCAATGGATGAATGGGTAAACACTACTTGTCCATGCTGTGGCGGTCCGGCAAAGAGAGAAACAGATACGATGCCTCAGTGGGCAGGTTCTTCCTGGTATTTCCTTCGTTATACAGACCCACATAATAAAGAAGCGCTGGCAAGCCCGGAAGCATTGAAATATTGGTTGCCTGTTGATTGGTATAATGGTGGTATGGAGCATACAACCTTGCATTTGCTTTATTCTAGATTTTGGCATAAGTTCTTGTATGATGAAAAGGTAGTTCCAACACCGGAACCATATCAGAAGAGAACCTCTCATGGTATGATTTTAGGAGAGAACGGGGAGAAGATGTCAAAGTCCAGAGGAAACGTAGTTAATCCGGATGATATCGTATTAGAATATGGTGCAGATACCCTTCGTACATATGAGATGTTTATTGGCGCATTTGATTTAAGTGCGTCCTGGTCTGAAAATGGTGTAAAGGGATGTAGAAGATTCTTAGAGCGTGTATGGAAATTGCAGGATACACTGGTAGATGGTGATGCTTATAGTGAGGAATTTGAGACAAAAATGCATCAGCTGATAAAAAAAGTAAGTTCTGACTATGAGAATCTGAAGTACAATACAGCAATTGCAGCATTGATGTCTATTTTAAATGACTTCTCCAAGGCAGGAAAGATTAACCGTGCAGAGTTTAAGACCTTCTTGTTATTACTGAATCCGGTAGCCCCACATATCACAGAAGAATTGTGGGCTGCGTGCGGATATGAAGGAAGATTATACCAGAATGCATGGCCGGAATATGAAGAAGAAAAGACGAAAGAAAACACAGTAGAGATTGCAGTACAGTTAAATGGAAAGACAAAGGCTACGGTTACCATTGCAGTAGATGCTGATAAAGATACAGCGATTTCAGCTGGAAAAGAAGCTCTTGGAGATAAATTGACCGGAAATATTATCAAAGAGATTTATGTTCCGGGTAAGATTATCAATATTGTAGCAAAGTAAAATATAGTACGGTATAAGTTTGATGCTTATGGGAAGTTGAAGTATGTCAACCTTCCATAAGCATTTTTGCTTTAATGCAAAAGATTACTACCGCATATTTTTCATCATCTGCATCAGTAAATCGACTTTTTTCTGTTCTTGAGGAGACATTCCTTGTTTCATAACTTCAATAATCATGTTCCGTTCATTAGAAGAAAAGTTTATCCCTTCTTTTTTTGCGGTTTCGGACGCGTTTTTTAAGGAGGCAGCCATGTCCTGTGGAGTGCCTTTGGGAGAGTTATTTTGTGCCAGTTCCATTAAGAGAGCAAGTTTTTCTGGTGAAATATTCTGTAATTGTGGGTTGTTTAATAAATCTTCTGGATTCATATGACTCCTTTCTTGAACGGTTATTGTGAAAATAGTGTTTCATAGGTAGAAAACATTTGCACAAAATTAATGAGATTATCAATGGTTTCCTTTTCGTAATCATTACAATATTCCCGAATGGCATTCAGCATCTGTATCGGGCGTTCTTCGTCAGAACTTTCTTCCGAGCACATACGCAAATTGTTGACTGGATTTTGAAAAAGTGCCATGGTACGTTGTAGTTCCATAAACTTTACCAGCATCGCCATATCCCTTTGACGTGAAGGGGTTAGATAAGGAAGTGCAGACTTTATCATTTGAAGATGCTTATCCTGAATCAGTGTATCAAGGTTTTCCATTTTATCATCACCATTTTTTATTTTAGTCTATGAAGAAAGAATGGAGGATATAACCAGCTTTTGAAAAAAAGCATATATTATAAGAGGAGGTGGCAGATTATGGGTAAATTAATTGTAGATGGTAACAGCGTATATGAGATTGATGAAGAATGTATTCGAAAGAAAGAAAAGCAGAAACAGAAGGAGAAAGAAAAGAAAGAAAAAGAAGAAAAAAAACAATAAGAAAAACCCGGAGAACCCGGGTTTTTCTTAAAATGAATTAGCAGAAGTTGTTGTTGCATCCGCATCTGTCATTGCCACATCCGCAGAAGAAAAGCAGGATGATAATCCAGATACAACTGTTGTTGCCACATCCACATCCATCACTGAAGATACCGTTGTTTCCATTTCCGCAGCAGAAGAGTAACAGAATAATCCAGATAATAGAATTACATCCGCATCCTCCGTTGTTGTTGTCACATCCGCATCCACAGTTTGTTGCAGCTAAATCACTCATGTTCAAATCCTCCATAATTTTGATTACACTGTATCATATGAGAATGGCTTGGATGTATTTACCGATGTTTGAAAAAAATTTTGTAAATTATGTCATTGTCTGATATAATTTGAATATAAGTACAAGAATAATTGACAATAGGAGAAGTTTTATAATCAAAATGGTGGAGGTGCTGCTATATGAATACAGTAGTTATTGTAGAGAATAGCAGAAAAATGATTGACAATTATATTAGAATGTTAGAAGCTTGCAAGGAGAAAATTGAGTGTAAGTATTTTAGATATCCGGAAAAGGCAGTGGAATACATCCGTAGAGAAGGCGCGGCGGTTTTGGTATGTGAATTGGATATGCCGGTTATGTCGGGGAAAGAAGTATTTGATATGGTGGAGATTATTTCTCCGGAGACGGTAAAAATTGCGATGGCACAAGTAAAGGATGTAAGGGAAACATTGGAAATTGTAAACCATAGCCGGATATTTAAACTAATTTTAAAACCATTTTTTTTGAGCGAAGACCTTGTGGAACCTATAAAATCAGCATTGAATTATTATAAGTTACAAGAAAAGAAAAAAAATCATTCTATGGATATGACGGTGAAGTGGAATTCCGTTGACAAAGATACCAAAAAGCTTGTGGATGAGGTTGAGAAAAAGAAACAGACTTATCATAATATCTGCAAGACTATGACCGGAATTATGAAAGGTAATCTGCAATGTGGAAGTATAGAACTTTCGCCGGGCGAGAAAGATAAGGTTGTAGATTTATTTGAGGGGATGTTTCAGGAATTTATGCGTTATTATATGTTTGGTGCGCAGAACTATATTTTTCATATTAATTACTTGATGAATTTATTTCATTGCCCGGAAGAACATCGGGTGTTTCGTTTGCGAAAGAAAAACAACCAAGAAATACCAAATGAAATTTTGGAAAATATAGTATATACTATATTTATTATAGGGTATGCGTCTAGAGAAATTTTGGGTTGCTATCAATTGAAAGCTGTGATAGATAAAGAAAATGGGGAATATGTACTGGGATTGTTAATAAAGGTTTCGAAAAAAACTCAGGAAGAACAAAGGGGAGAAAAGAGAGTTGAGGAAACGGTAATGCAGATGGTACAAAAGATGATTGATGTTTTTGCAGAACGAAGACTGAAAGAAACTTCTGAAGATTTTGTAGCAGAAAAAATATACTATAAAGAGGGAGCGTTATCCGATGAATGAGATTATAAGAGAACTATATACGATTGAAGAACGTGCCAATCAGATTATAGAAAACACAGAAATGCAACGTCAGGAGTTACAGAGGAAAAAAAAGGAGCAGGAAAAAGAGATTCAGAAGCAATTGCAGGAAGAAATGGAAGGACGGCTGATAATTTTGAAGTCGCAATTGGAAGCAGAGGCGGAAGAAGAAATTCAGAAAATTATAGAGAAAAATCAAAACTATATGGAACAATTGAATCAGGAATATGATGGAAACTATGAGGAGAAGGCACAGGAGATATTGAAACGAATGACAGAGGTGTAAGATGGCGGGAGAATTGTTACAGTATAGTGGTCTGATTACAAAAATCAAAGCCATGGAAGGGCGGCTTTTGACACGGGAAGATTATGAACATATTTTGGAGTTTCAAACTGTTAATGAGACCATTGCTTTTTTGAGAGAACAGCAGATTTATGGGAAAATTTATGGTGGTCATGATGAGATTCAACATCGTGGGCAGGTAGAGGCACTAATTTACAATTCTATACGGGAAGATTATGAGAGTATTTGCCGCTTCTGTAATCCGGTACAACGAAAGGCACTGCGGCTTTATGAAAAACAGGTGCAATATGAAAATGCTGTACCGCAATTGGATACCAGTTATTTTACAGAGGTATGGAAAAAAATTAGTATTTTCCGGCAGAAGAAAATGAAAGAAATCTTGCGGGAGGTATTTGGAACACAGATTGACTGGTTGAATATTATGTGGATGTACCGGGCAAAACGCTTCTTTGGACAGAATGAGGCAGAAATTTATGCTATATTGATACCGGCTCATTACAAATTGAAAAAATCAGAGATTCAGCATATGGCAGAGGCGGGAAAGATAGAAGATTTTTTGAAGATAGTGGGGAACACGGCATATTTTAAAGGAAAAGAAGCCTTGGTACAGTTGCAAGATGAGGTTTCGTATCATCAAGTGATGCAACGAATGTATCGAAGACTTTGTAGAAAGTATCCGGTATCTCTTGCACCGGTGTTCTCTTATTTATATCAGAAAGAACAAGAGATTCAAAGACTAACATCAGCATTAGAAGGAATCCGATATCAGGTACCGGAGCAGGATATCCGGACGTTGGTTTTGGGTGAATAGCATATAATGTAGGAACGGAGGAAAGATTGTGGTAGAAAAAATGAAATTGCTGCATATTACCGGACCAAAGGAAGATATTGACAGGGTGATGAAGCAGTATATCAGCAGATATGAAATTCATTTCGAAAACGCAATGACCAGCCTGGGAAATCTCAGTAATATACGTCCTTTTGTGGAAACGAATATTTACCGAGAAACTTATCAGGAGGGACAAAGGATAAAAGAATATCTGCCTAATGAAACGTATTATCAAGGAGAGTGTACGATACAGGAAGCAGATAAGACGATTCGCTGTGCAACTGATATGATAGCGGGAAAAATAGAAAGACAGAAGCAGTTAGAAGAGGAAAATCAAAGAATAAAGAACCGAATGGCGGAAATTGCGCCGTTTATTGGTCTGGATTTTGAACTTGGAAAACTAAAGGAATTTCACTTTATCGATTATCGTTTTGGTAGAATTAAATTAGAGAATTACCATAAGCTTCAAGAGTACATCTATAAGAACCCGTATACGTTATTTTATGAATGTAACAGTGATTCGGAATATGTTTGGGCGGTTTATTTCGCTCCACATGTGCATATGGGAGAACAGGAGGCTGTATATGCTTCGTTCCATTTTGAGGATATACCGGTACCGGATGATTTTGAAGGGACACCCGGAGAAGGTTATGCACAAGCCGCACAAAAGTTGGAGCGAAATAAGGTGGAATGGCAGAAATTGCAGGAAGAGATACAAGAGAGCTTAAAAAAACAGGAAAAGGAAATTATTCTTGCGTGCGACATGTTGGAATCTTACTGCGATAATTTTGAAATACGAAAATATGCAGCATGCACTAGGGAACAGGATGGAGGAGAATGCTATATTCTGTATGGTTGGATAGCAGAGAAGGATGCAGAGAAATTAGAACAGGAAATGATGCAGGATGAAAAAATACGTCTGGTAGAAGAAGAGGTGGATGAAGATTTAAGTGCAGTTCCGCCTACCAGATTAAAGAATCCAAAACTGTTAAAGCCCTTTGAAATGTTTGTGGAGATGTATGGACTTCCGGCTTATAATGAAATGGATCCCACGGCGTTTATTGCACTTACTTATACGTTGATGTTTGGAATTATGTTCGGTGATGTAGGACAAGGTTTGGTATTAGTGCTGGGAGGGTTCCTATTATATCGTATCAAAGGCATAAGGTTAGCAGGAATTATATCTGTGGCAGGTCTATGGTCTGTATTTTTTGGTTTCATGTATGGAAGTGTTTTTGGATTTGAAGAATTGATTCCGGCAGTTTGGATGAAGCCTATGGATAACATTATGAATGTTTTGATGATGGCAATTGGGTTTGGTGCATTATTAATTTTAATTGCAATGATATTAAACATTGTTAATGCTATTCGAGCAAAAGAGTATGGAAGACTCTTGTTTAATCAGAGCGGTCTGGCAGGAATCATTTGTTATGGAACTGTAGCGATATGTGCGTTGTTAATTATATCAGGACATGGACTTCCGGCTACGATTATGATTGGATTAGCAGTCGGACTTCCGTTAGTGGCTATTTTATTAAAGGAACCACTGGCACATTTCATAGAACGGAAAAAGCCTGTTCTACCGGAAGGTAGTAAAGTAATGTTTTTGGTAGAAGCATTGGTAGAAGTATTTGACGTAGTTTTAAGCTATGCGACAAATACCATTTCCTTTGTGCGTGTTGGTGCATTTGCCTTGAGTCATGCAGGTATGATGGGGGTAGTAATGACGCTGGCAGGGTTAGAAAAAGGAAATCCAAACTGGATAGTGATTATATTGGGAAATATTTTAGTAGCAGGATTGGAAGGTTTGGTTGTGGGAATACAGGTATTGCGTCTGGAATATTATGAGATGTTCAGTCGTTTTTATAAGGGAACAGGAAAGCCTTTTGTAGCATTTAAAAACAAAAAACAACAGCAGTAGGAGGAAAGAAAAATGACAACGAAAATTATTATTGTAGCAATTTTATTATGTAGTATCATCATACCATTTGGAGGCTTTTTGCTTAGTAAGAAAAAAGAAGGAGGATTTAAGGCAGCGCTTGCCAGCAATTTGTTCTTCTTTTTCGGAACAGTAATGGTAGCAGATGTATTATTGTTTAGCGGAAATGTACATGCGGCCGGTGAAGCAGCGCAAGTAGCTTCTTCTACAGAGGGCTGGCGTTATATGGCAGCGGCATTATCTACCGGACTTTCCTGCATTGGAGCAGGTATTGCGGTAGCAAGTGCAGCAAGTGCGGCGTTGGGAGCATTAAGCGAGGATTCCAGTATTATGGGTAAGGCGTTGATTTTTGTTGCGTTGGCAGAATCAATTGCATTATATGGATTATTGATTTCTTTCTCTATTTTAGGTTAGGAGGAAGTCATATGAAGATGTATCTGATTAGTGATAATAGAGATACTTATACCGGAATGAGACTGGCAGGTGTAGAAGGTGTAGTAGTACATGAGAGAGAAGAGTTAAAAGAGGCATTGGAAAATGTATATAAGGATAGTGAAATTGGAATTGTACTTCTCACAGAAAAGTTTGGTAGAGATTTTCCGGAACTGGTAAATGAGGCAAAGATGGGACATCGATTACCATTATTGGTAGAAATTCCAGATCGCCATGGAACCGGAAGGAAAGAAAGCTTTATCACAGATTATGTTAATGAAGCTATTGGACTGAAATTATAGGGAGTGGGCAAATGCAGATAAATGAAAAATTGAATGTATTTCGTCAGTCAGCTATTGAAGTGGCACAGAAAGAAAGTAAGGCAGAATTAGAGGAATATGAGAAAAATTACAGCCAAGAATTAGAACAGTTTCGGAAAAATAAGCAGCAGGAAATAGAAAATGCTTTTCAGATGGAAGAAATAAAAATCCGGCGGGAAATGAACCGAAAAGTATCTGCTGAGATTACGAGACAGAAGCGAATACTGGATGAGTGTCAGCAACAGAAAAAACAAAAATTGTTTGAAATAATAGAACAGAAGCTGGTGGAATATCAAAAGACAGAGGATTATGAGAAATATTTGATTGCAAAGATTAAAAAATCTATAGATTTTGCAAGAAAAGAAGAGATTATCATCTATATCAATCCTACTGATGAGGATAAGAAGCAGAGTCTGGAACAAAAAACAGGTGCGGTACTTACAGTAAGTAACGTTGACTTTGGTGGAGGAATCCGTGCAGTCATTCATTCGAAAAATATTTTGATTGACGAATCCTTTGCTACCAGACTAGAGCAGGAAAAGAATTCATATGCATTTTAGCAGGAGGAGACCTACCTATGAATATAACAGGAAAGATATACGGAATAAATGGTCCGATTATAACCATGAAAGGCAATTTGGGATTTAAGATGTCTGAAATGGTATATGTAGGAGAAAACCGCCTGGTAGGAGAAGTAATTGCGTTAAACAGAGAGACCACTACGGTACAGGTATTTGAAGAAACTACGGGACTTCGCCCAGGAGAACAGGTAGAAGGTTCCGGAAGGGCACTTTGTGTAACGTTAGCACCGGGGATTTTAAACAATATTTTTGATGGAATTGAACGTCCCCTTCAACTTATTGGAGAAGAAAACGGAGCCTATATTCCAAGGGGAGTAAAGTTGGATTTGCTGGACAAGCAGAAAAAATGGAAGACAAAATTGTTGGTAAAGGAAGGGGATTGGATTAGTGGTGGTACAATTATTGCAGAAGTACCAGAGACCTCTGCCATTGTGCATAAAGTAATGGTACCGCCTAAAACGGAAGGAACCGTAATTGCTGTAGCAGAGGATGGGGAATATACCATCGAGGAACCGTTGGTTACCATTCGTACTCAGACAGGAGAACAGCAGCTTACCATGACACAGCAATGGCCGATTCGTATCCCGCGTCCTATTCAAAAACGGTATCCGGCAGATAGACCGTTGGTAACAGGTCAGAGAATCTTAGATACTTTGTTCCCGATTGCCAAAGGGGGAACAGCAGCACTTCCCGGAGGATTTGGTACAGGAAAGACTATGACCCAGCATCAGCTGGCAAAATGGTGTGATGCGGATATTATCATATACATTGGCTGTGGAGAACGTGGTAATGAAATGACAAATGTTTTAGAGGAATTTTCACAGTTAATTGACCCCAAGACGGGAAGTTATTTAATGGAGCGTACGGTATTGATTGCCAATACCTCGAATATGCCGGTAGCAGCAAGAGAAGCTAGTATATATACAGGACTTACTCTGGCAGAATATTATCGTGATATGGGCTACCATGTGGCAATTATGGCAGATTCTACCTCGCGATGGGCAGAAGCCTTGCGAGAGTTATCCGGACGACTGGAAGAGATGCCAGCAGAGGAAGGATTCCCAGCATATCTGGCATCCAGATTGTCTGCTTTTTATGAGCGTGCAGGTTATGTAGAGAATCTAAACGGAACCGACGGAAGTGTTACGATTATTGGAGCGGTATCACCTCAGGGAGGTGATTTTTCGGAACCTGTAACACAGCATACAAAACGATTTGTGCGTTGTTTCCTCGCATTAGACAAGTCCCTTGCTTATGCAAGACATTATCCGGCAATTAATTGGCTTACTAGCTATACGGAGTATTTAAACGATTTGGCACCATGGTATGCTACTAATGTAGGTGCAGATTTTATTTTATGTCGAAATGAATTGATGAATATTCTTACTACAGAGAGCCGGCTGAATGAAATTGTGAAATTGATTGGAAGCGATGTGCTTCCGGATGATCAAAAATTGATTTTGGAGATTGCAAAAGTTATCCGTCTGGGTTTTCTTCAGCAGAATGCATTTCATGCAGAGGATACTTTTGTGCCGATGAAAAAGCAGTTGAAGATGATGGAAACTATTTTATATTTGTACGAAAAGTGCCAAAGCCTTATAGGAATGGGAATGCCTATGGCAATGTTACGGGAACAGAATATTTTCGAAAAAATTATTGCGATTAAGTATGATGTGGCGAATAAGGAATTAGAAAAGTTTGAAGAATACAAGCAAATGATTGATGAGTTTTACCAGAATTTAGTACAAATTAACGCATAGGAGGAGAACAGATGGCAATTGAATATTTAGGATTAAGTGAAATCAATGGTCCTCTAATTGTGTTAGAGGGAGTACAGAATGCCTTCTATGAAGAAATGGTAGAGTTTGTGGTAGAAGGAAATCAAGTGAAAAAGGGAAGAATTATAGCTTTAGAAGAGGATAAGGCACTGATACAGGTATTTGATTCCACAGATGATATGTCGCTGAAAAATACCCATACCAGACTTACCGGACATCCTATGGAAATTGGACTTTCTGAAGAAATCTTAGGAAGAACTTTCAATGGAATGGGAGAACCTATTGACGGATTGGGAAAAATAAAGCCAGAGGCAATACGAGATGTAAATGGATTACCGATGAATCCGTGTACCAGAGAATATCCAAGAAATTATATTCGTACCGGAATTTCGGCGATTGATGGATTGACTACTTTAATTCGTGGACAGAAGTTGCCTATTTTTTCGGGAAATGGACTGCCACATGACCAGTTAGCTGCACAGATTGTAGAGCAGGCATCGTTAGGTAGTGACTCAGAAGAAGAGTTTGGTGTAGTATTTGCAGCTATGGGAGTAAAATATGATGTAGCAGAGTTTTTTCGAAGAAGATTTGAAGAAAGTGGTGCATCGTCTCATGTAACCATGTTTTTAAATCTTTCCAATGATCCGGTAGTGGAACGTTTAATTACTCCGAAGGTTGCTTTGACAGCAGCAGAATATCTTGCTTTTGAAAAAGGGATGCATATCCTGGTGATTTTAACAGATATGACTTCTTATGCCGAAGCCATGCGTGAGGTGTCATCAATGAAAGGCGAGATTCCGAGTCGAAAGGGATATCCGGGGTATTTGTACAGTGAATTAGCATCCTTATATGAACGAGCCGGGATTGTGAAGGGGTGTGAGGGGAGCGTAACGCAGATACCAATTCTCACCATGCCGAATGATGATATTACTCATCCAATTCCGGATTTGACCGGATATATTACAGAAGGGCAGATTGTATTAGAACGTTCTTTACATCAGAAAAATGTCTATCCACCGATTAATGTACTTCCATCCTTGTCACGTCTTATGAAGGACGGAATTGGAGCAGAATATACCAGAGAAGATCATCAGGATGTGGCAAATCAGTTATTTTCTTCTTATGCCAGAGTTGGAGAGGCCAGAGATTTGGCCAGTGTAATCGGCGAGGATGAATTATCAGATACGGACAAAAAGTATTTAGAGTTCGGAATAGCTTTTGAACAACAGTTTGTTTCTCAGGGAGCAACGGAAAATCGTTCCATGGAAGAAACCTTAAATATTGGTTGGCAATTATTGCATATTCTTCCAAAGGAGGAATTAGACCGAGTGGATACGAAGATATTGGAAAAATACTGGGAGGCGTAATGTATGGATCCAAAAGAATTTCCAACAAAAGGAAATCTCATATTGGCAAAAAATTCTCTTGCATTATCAAAGCAGGGCTTTGATTTGATGGATAAAAAGAGAAATATCTTGATTCGAGAATTGATGGAGCTTATCGACGAAGCGTCAGATATTCAGAAAGAGATTGATGTTACTTTTACCAGTGCCTATCAGGCATTACAAAAGGCAAATATTCAAATGGGGATTCATGAGGTGGAGGCGCTAAGTCAGAAAATCCCGGTAGAGGATTCCATTACCATCAAAAGACGTAGCGTTATGGGAACGGAGATTCCGAAGGTAGAGTATGAAAAACAGGAATTGAAGCCTTATTATGCCTTTTATGGAACGAAGATGGCACTAGACGAGGCATGTCAGAAGTTTCAGAAAGTGAAAGAATTAACAATCCATCTGGCACAAGTAGAAACTTCTGCTTATCGTTTAGCCTACAATATTAAGAAAACACAGAAACGGGCAAATGCGTTGCAAAATATTACAATTCCGCGATACGAGGCATTGGCAAAAAGCATTCAGGAATCATTGGAGGAAAAAGAGCGAGAAGAATTTACGCGCCTGAAAGTAATTAAGAAGACGAAAGGAAGAACCGGATATTAATTTTATATTGAAAATATGTTAAAATTGTCTCTTGACAACGTATAATTGTATACAATAATATAATGGTATGATTGTATACAATTATACATGAATGATTATACATAAGAATATGCATAAATAGTAGATTAAGTCAAGAGGAGTGTTAGACATGAGAGAAGTTGTAATGAACGAGCATACCAACCTGTTACAGTTAGAGGAACATTTTTACCAATTGGTAGATGTAGAAGAACCAAATGTATTCCGGAATCTTTTCCCGTATGAAGAGATACCGAAAATTGCTTTTAATGATCGTATTGTTCCGCATAACATGCCAGACAACATCTGGATTACTGACACTACCTTCCGTGATGGTCAGCAGTCCAGAGCACCGTATACTACAGAGCAGATTGTTACCATTTATGATTATATGCACAGATTAGGCGGTCCAAAGGGGCTGATTCGTCAGAGTGAATTTTTCTTATATAGTAAGAAAGACCGTGATGCAGTTTATAAGTGTCTGGAGCGAGGATATGAATTTCCCGAAGTAACCAGTTGGATTCGTGCCAGCAAACAAGACTTTCAGTTGGTAAAGGAAATCGGACTTCGTGAAACCGGTGTGCTGGTAAGTTGCTCTGATTATCACATTTTCTATAAAATGAAGATGACAAGACGTGAAGCGATGAATCATTATTTGAGTGTCATTCGTGAATGTCTGGAAACCGGTATCAGTCCAAGATGTCATCTGGAAGATATTACGCGTTCTGACATATATGGATTTGTCATTCCGTTCTGTTTAGAGTTAATGAAGTTAAGCAAAGAGTATAATATTCCGGTTAAGGTACGTGCTTGTGATACTATGGGATATGGTGTTAACTTCCCAGGAGCAGTAATTCCAAGAAGTGTACCGGGTATTATTTATGGACTTACGACACATGCTGGTGTACCATCAGAAATGATTGAGTGGCATGGACATAATGATTTCTATAAGGCAGTAAATAATTCTACTACTGCATGGCTATACGGTGCTAGTGGTGTAAACTGTTCCCTGTTTGGAATTGGAGAACGTACCGGAAATACTCCATTGGAGGCAATGGTATTTGAATACGCACAGTTAAAGGGAACTTTGGATGGCATGGAAACTACTGTAATCACAGAGTTAGCAGAGTATTTTGAAAAAGAGTTAGGCTATCATATGCCGGAAAGAACACCTTTCTGCGGTAAGAATTTTAATGTAACAAGAGCTGGAATTCATGCAGATGGACTCTTGAAAAATGAAGAAATTTATAATATCTTTGATACGGATAAGTTTTTGAATCGTCCGGCTTTGGTTTCTGTATCCAATACTTCAGGACTTGCCGGAATTGCTCATTGGATTAATACTTATTATCGTTTACCGGAGGAACGAAAGGTAGATAAGAATTCTGAATTGGTAAAATTGGTAAAAGAGTGGGTGGATGAGCAATATGATGAAGGCCGAGTTACTGTAATTACCGACAATGAATTGGTAGTTGTGATAACTGACAGTTGTAATAAACTGGGAATTGTATTATAACTATAGGGAGGAATTTTTTTGAGCGAAGATAACCATTCACTGGGACAGCGTGTTTTTCACAGGATTCGCGAAGACATTCTGTCAGGAAAATATAATAAGAATGAAGAACTGAAGGAAAAGACAATCGGAGAAGAACTGGGAGTCAGCCGTACTCCGGTAAGAGAGGCATTGCGGCAACTGGAATTGGAAGGGCTTGTAACTATTATTCCAAATAAAGGGGCATATGTAGTCGGACTTTCCGTGGAGGATATTCAGGATATCTATGAGATGCGTTCCGTGTTGGAAGGATTGTGCGCAAAGCGCGCGGCTGTAAAGGCAACACAAGAGCAGTTGGAAGAGTTGGAAGAGATTCTTTATCTTACTGATTTTCATGTAAAAAAGGGACATGTGGAACAGATTGTAGAATTGGATACCCGTTTTCATGAGGTTTTGTATGAAGCATGTGCAAGCAAGGTGTTAGAGCATGCAATGCGTGATTATCATCATTATTTAGAAAGTGTGCGTAAGGTGACGCTGGCATCAGAGAAACGTTCTATAGAATCCAATAACGAGCATAAACAAATTTTGGATGCATTAAAGGAACGTGATGCGAAAAAGGCAGAAGAATATGCTAATCAGCATATTCTGAATACCATTAAAAATATTGATAGCTGTGGTTGGGACAAGATTGTGAACAACACAGAAAATAAGTAACAGACAAACAAGAAGACAATTTGCAGGAGGACTATTATGGAAAAAATCAAAATGACAACACCATTGGTAGAAATGGACGGAGATGAAATGACCCGCATCCTTTGGAAAATGATAAAGGATGAACTGTTACTGCCTTTTATTGATCTGAAAACAGAGTATTATGATTTAGGCTTGGAACATAGAAATGAAACGAACGACCAAGTAACATTTGATTCTGCTAATGCTACGAAAAAGTACGGTGTTGCAGTAAAATGTGCAACTATCACACCAAATGCAGCACGTATGACCGAATATAATTTAAAAGAAATGTGGAAGAGTCCAAACGGAACCATTCGTGCTATCTTAGACGGAACCGTATTCCGTGCACCAATTACCGTAAAGGGAATTGAGCCATGTGTAAAGAATTGGAAAAAACCAATTACCATTGCACGTCACGCGTATGGTGATGTATATAAGGCATCTGAAATGAAGATTCCGGGACCGGGAAAATGTGAACTGGTTTATACTGCTGAAGACGGAACAGAGACGAGAGAATTGATACATAACTTTACCGGAGCAGGTGTTATCCAGGGACAGCATAACTTAAATAATTCTATTGAAAGCTTTGCAAAGAGTTGCTTTAATTATGCTCTGGATACCAAGCAGGACTTATGGTTTGCAACAAAGGATACTATTTCTAAGAAGTATGACCATACTTTTAAGGATATTTTCCAGGAAATTTATGATAAAGAATATGCTACTAAGTTTGAAGCAGCAGGAATTGAATATTTCTACACTTTAATTGATGATGCAGTAGCACGAATCATGAAAGCAGAAGGTGGATTTATCTGGGCATGTAAGAATTACGACGGAGACGTTATGAGTGACATGGTATCCAGTGCGTTTGGTTCTTTGGCTATGATGACTTCTGTATTAGTATCTCCGGATGGATATTATGAGTACGAAGCAGCACATGGTACTGTTCAGCGTCATTATTACAAACACTTAAAGGGAGAAGAAACTTCTACTAACTCCGTAGCAACTATTTTTGCATGGACAGGAGCATTGAGAAAACGTGGAGAATTGGATAATCTTCCAGAATTAAGTGCATTTGCAGATAAATTAGAGCAGGCTTGTTTATCTACTATTGAATCCGGTAAGATGACAAAAGACCTTGCGCTGATTACTACCTTAGAGAATCCAACTGTATTAAACAGTGAAGGATTTATCAAGGCAATCCGTGAAACATTGGAGAAATCTTTATAAGATAGAAGAAAGAAGAGGAAACGAACATGATTTTAGCCTGCCAAAATATCAGTAAATCCTTTGGCACAGACGAAATCATACAACATGCGTCTTTTCACATTGAAGCAAATGAAAAGGCCGCAATTGTAGGAATCAACGGAGCGGGGAAAACTACCCTGCTTCGGATTATTATGGGAGAAATTTCTGCGGATGAAGGAGAAGTAGTCCTAGCAAAAGATAAGACTATAGGCTATTTACCGCAGAATCCCGATATATCCGGCAATCATACGATTTATGATGAAGTGCTTTCTGCAAAGAAAGCACTTATTTCCATGGAAGAAAAACTTCGCGATATGGAAAGTAGAATGAATCAGTATCAGGGACAGGAATTAGAAGATTTCATGGAAAGTTATAACCGTCTGAACCATGAATTTGATATGCTGGGAGGATATTCCTATCAGAGTGAGATTGTTGGTGTATTAAAAGGATTAGGATTCTCAGAAGAGGAATTTGGAAAACATATGCAGGAATTGTCTGGTGGACAGCGTACCCGAGTGTGTTTGGGAAAGCTTTTAGTGACAAAACCGGATGTGATTTTATTAGATGAGCCTACCAACCATCTGGATATCAATTCTATTGCATGGCTGGAAACTTTTTTGCTAAATTATAAGGGAGCAGTAGTGATTGTATCCCATGACCGTTATTTTTTGGATAAAGTAGTCAGTAAAGTAGTGGAACTGGACCGTACAAAAGTATCGGTATTTCAGGGGAATTACAGTGATTATGCAGCAAAACGCGCGCAAGTGCGGGAAGCACAGTTGAAGCAGTATTATAACCAACAGCGTGAGATTAAGCATCAGGAAGAGGTTATTGCAAAACTTAAGTCTTTTAACCGGGAAAAGTCCATCAAACGGGCAGAGAGCCGGGAGAAAATGTTGGATAAAATAGAACGTCTGGAAAAGCCAACTGAGGAGAATACAGATATTCATTTGCATTTAGAACCAAGAATTGTCAGTGGAAATGATGTACTTGCGGTAGAACATCTTGCGAAAGCATATCCAAATCAGCAGTTGTTCTCTGATATTTCTTTCGAAATAAAGCGTGGAGAACGGGTAGCACTTATTGGTGACAATGGAACCGGAAAGACCACTATATTGAAAATTATTAATGATATGATAGAAGCTGATGCAGGAACCATAAAACTTGGTACCAATGTAAACATTGGCTATTATGATCAGGAACATCAGGTACTTCATAAAGAAAAAAATCTGATAGAGGAAATTTCTGATGCATATCCAAGTCTTACAAATACGGAGATTCGTAATGTGCTTGCAGCATTTTTATTTACCGGTGATGAAGTATTTAAGCAGATTGCAGATTTAAGTGGTGGTGAAAAGGGAAGAGTATCGCTGGCAAAGCTAATGCTTTCTGAGGCTAATTTTTTGATTTTGGATGAGCCTACGAACCATTTGGATATTACTTCTAAGGAGATTCTAGAGCAGGCATTGAATAGTTATACCGGAACGGTGTTCTTTGTGTCTCATGACCGTTATTTTATCAACAAAACGGCAACCAGAATATTGAATCTGACAGGTGAAACCATTGTAAATTATATCGGAAATTATGATTATTACATGGAAAAGTGCCGGGAACTTACGAAGATTTATGTGACAGAAAAAGAGAAAGAGGTTAAGCCTGAAACAGAAAGTAGTAATAAGCTGGATTGGAAACAGCAGAAAGAGGAACAGGCAAGACTTCGAAAAATTGAAAATGAGAGAAAGCGGACAGAAGAAAAAATTGAAAGTCTGGAAGCTCATATCAGCGAATTGGAAGAATCTTTTTCACAGGAAGAAATTGCAACTAATTCGGCGAAACTTCAGGAAGTACATGAAGAATATGCAAAGTGCCAACAGGAATTGGAAGCACTGTATGAAAAATGGGAAGAACTTATGTAAAAGAATGTTAATTCTTTAACACATTGACAGTCCAGGCAGGATTCATTATAATGAGTATAGTATATGCACGGGAGAAATGCAGTTTAGGAGGAACGTCAATGGAAAAGGAAATATCACAGGCAGTGATCCGGAGAATGCCTAGGTACTACCGTTATTTAGGGGATTTGCTAGATGACGGAGTAGAGCGTATCTCATCCAATGAACTAAGTACGAGAATGAAAGTAACTGCTTCCCAGATACGTCAGGATTTGAATAATTTTGGTGGTTTTGGACAGCAGGGTTATGGCTATAATGTAAAATATTTGTATGATGAAATTGGAAAGATTATGGGCATGGACCAGAAGCATAATATTATTGTAATAGGTGCTGGTAATCTGGGACAGGCACTTGCAAATTATGTAAAGTTTGAGAAAAGAGGATTTGCTATCATTGGTTTATTTGATGTGAATCCGGCATTAAAAGGAGTATCGGTCAGGGGAATTAATATTCGTATGATGGATGAATTAGAAGATTTCCTTAAAAATAATCGGGTAGATATCGCAGCGCTTACTATGCCGAAGACAAAAGCAAGTGAGGTTGCAAATATGCTGGTAAGTTATGGAATCAATGCTATCTGGAATTTTGCGCATTTGGATTTGGAACTTCCGGAACATGTGGTGGTAGAGAATGTGCATCTTACAGACAGTTTAATGCAACTTTCCTACAATATTGCGAAACAGGGGAAGGTCAAAGATAAGAGATAAGAAGTGATAAGATGGGTGGAAGAAAAGCAATAAATCATGGGTTTGAAACAGTGCTTCGAGGCAAGCAGATATCATTATTGATTTTAGACCAGAAATGGCACAATCTTTTTTCAGATGATGGAAAAACGAAAAGTGTTGTCAAATTGGAAAAGAAAGCAAATGAATACTTGAAAAAACAGGGGCGGTTGCATCAGGAGATTAAGGACCTAAAGGTCCTGAAAGAGAAACTGATGAAGAATATTATGGCGAACATGGATGAAGCTGAGCGCGAGCAAGAGTCAAGGAAACTTCGGGAGGATCGAAGACTGATTTCTGAAATAAATGAAAAATTGCGTCGGGCGTATGCGGAATTAGATGAAGTTCCTAAGGAATTGGATGCAGTGAATGAAGCTCTGATGGTAGAGACCATGGAATATTGTTATGAAAAAATGCGCGCCAATGAAATAGAAAGCGTAGCAATCCGCAAGTGGTTGGAACAGACTCGTGAAGAAGTAAAGCAGAAGGCAGTACGCAAGCAGACTGTAGAGGATAAGAATAGGGAAATTTATTCCTATATGCATGATATTTTTGGTGCCGATATCATAGATATTTTTGATTTGACATATGAAAAGGAACCTTCGCAGAAAGAAGAGGAAAAGAGACAGTCTTAGCAGCATAAGGCATGTCTCTTTTTAAACATGGAGGAATGTATATGAATATTCTGGTAGACAGCAAACAGATGAAAATGTGTGACAAAAATACCATTCAACATTTTGGAGTTCCATCATTGGTTTTGATGGAGCGTGCGGCACTTGGAGTAACAGAAGAGATTGAAAGGCATACGCAGCCGGGAAGTAAAGTGCTTTTGGTTTGTGGAACCGGAAATAATGGTGGGGATGGACTGGCAGTAGGAAGGTTGTTGCGGCAGAAAGGATATGAGATTACTCTGGTTATACTGGGGGATTGGAGTAATATGTCTGTAGAAACAGCAAAACAAATGGAAATCTGTCGGGCATATGAAATGGAAATGCGAAAAGAGATTCCACAGGAAAAATTTGATGTAGTAGTGGATGCGCTTTTTGGTATTGGATTAAGCAGAGAGTTACAGGGAAGTTATTTTGAAATAGTGAAACAGATGAATGAACTTAATGCATGGAAAGTGGCAGTAGATATTTCGTCTGGAATTCATGCGGATACAGGAGCAGTTATGGGGATTGCTTTTCGTGCGGATATGACGGTTACCTTTGCTTTTCAGAAATTAGGGATGCTACTTTATCCGGGAGCAACCTACTCTGGAGAGGTGAAAGTAAAGGATATTGGAATCACTGCTGAAAGCTTTCTGGAAGAAAAGCCTGTGAATTATGAAATGGAACAGCAGGACTTTGAAAAAGTACCAAAACGCTGTGATTATTCGAATAAAGGTACTTACGGAAAAGTGCTGGTTGTGGCTGGACATAAGAATATGGCAGGTGCAGCGTTTTTAAGTGGAAAAGCTGCTTATGCTACCGGAGCCGGATTGGTTAAGATATATACAGAAGAAGCAAATCGCACTATTATCCAACAACTGTTACCGGAAGCAATTTTGGACACCTATGAGCCAGAACAAAAACAAGAAGAAGTATTAAAGAAAAACATGGAATGGGCAAATGTAATTGTGGCAGGACCTGGAATTGGTACAGGAAAAACAGCAGAAGAAACGATAAGAATTGTTTTAGAAACAGCAGAAGTGCCGGTGATTTTGGATGCAGATGGATTAAATATTGTTGCCAGACATAAAGAGTGGTTGAAAGAAGCAAAGCAGCGGATAATAGTAACACCGCATCTTGGTGAAATGGCAAGATTAACAGAAAAAAGCATTTTTGACATACAAAAGCAGTTATTGCAGGTTGCGCGTGAATTTGCAGAGGAATATAATGTTATATGTGTATTGAAGGATGCACGAACTATTACGGCTTTGCCTGAGGGGACTGCATTTATAAATACTAGTGGAAATAATGGAATGTCAACTGCGGGTGCCGGAGATGTATTAACCGGTGTGATTGCCGGACTGATAGCGCAGAAGATGGAGCCAATTCAGGCTGCACCTTTCGGTGTATATCTGCATGGGGCAGGTGCAGATTGGATAGGAGAACAGACCGGAACCTATGGTATGATGGCACAGGATATCATAGAAGGTGTTCGTCAAGTAATGAAAGAAGCGGACAAGAAAGGAATTTAAAATGAAAAAATACAGCAGAGTTTATGCAGAAATCAATCTGGATGCGATTCTCCATAATATGGAGCAGATGCGTGGACTGCTTAAGGAAGATACAAAAATTATGGGAGTTATCAAGACAGACGGTTATGGTCATGGTGCAGTTCAAATTGGAAGAGAATTGGAAAAATTAGATTATACCTGGGGATATGCAACTGCAACGGTAGCAGAAGCAGAAATTTTAAGAAGAAATGGTTTGAAAAAGCCAATTCTGGTACTTGGAGCAACCTTCCCGGAAGAGTATGAAGCTATGGCAGACCATGAAATACGTGTGAATGTGTATTCTATACGTCAGGCAGAACAGATGGAAGAAGCTGCTGCAAAAATGAATAAGAAGATTATAGTACATGCTAAGATTGATACCGGGTTAAGCAGACTGGGATTCCAGGTGACAGAGGAAGCTGCCGATGAAATCGCACGGATTTCTCGAATGCCGCATATTATACTGGAAGGAATCTTTACACATTTTGCGAAATCAGATGCCAGTGATAAGACGATGGCAAATCAGCAGATGGAAGCATTTGCAAATATGAAAAAAATGTTAGATGAACGTAAGATTGAAATTCCGATGATTCATTGTTCTAACAGCGCGGCAATTATAGATATGCCAGAAGCAAATATGAGCGTGGTGAGAGCCGGAATTATTCTTTATGGCATGTGGCCTTCCGATGAAGTGGAGAAAGAAAATATTGATTTGGAGCCGGTAATGTCTTTAAAGAGTTGTATTGTATTCTTGAAGGAATTGGAAAAAGGAAGAGTCATTAGTTATGGCGCAACTTATGAGACAACCAGAAAACAGCGAATTGCAACAATTCCGGTAGGGTACGGTGATGGATATCCAAGAAGTTTGTCAAATAAAGGATATGTATTAATTCATGGAAAAAAGGCACCAATTTGCGGACGCATCTGTATGGATCAGTTTATGGTAGATGTGACGGATATCCCGGAGGCACAGGAGGGAGATAGTGTGACTCTCATAGGAAAAGAGAATGGAGCTGAAATTACCATGGAAGAAATAGGTGATTTATCAGGAAGATTTAACTATGAGTTTGCCTGTGATTTAGGAAAACGAATTCCAAGAGTTTTTGTGAAAGAAGGAAAAATAGTAGATACCAAGGATTATTTTGGAGAATAAACTGAATACACACGAAGAAATTGGGAAGAATAGGAAATAACCTATAAAAGTTTTGGAGTGTGATAACATGATAATTCATAGAGGGGACATTTATTATGCAGACCTGCGCCCAGTGATGGGGTCAGAACAGGGGGGCATACGTCCGGTACTAATTATACAGAATGATATTGGAAACAGACACAGTCCTACGGTAATCTGTGCGGCGATTACATCAAAGATGAATAAGGCAAAGTTGCCTACTCATGTGGAGTTAGATGCTAAAAAGTATGATTTGGTAAAGGATTCTGTAGTATTATTAGAGCAGCTTCGAACCATTGACAAGCAGCGCTTGAAGGATAAAGTGTGTCAATTGGACCATGAGATTATGAAAAAAGTAGAGAAAGCCCTGAGAATTAGTTTGGAAATATATACATAAATCTTGACTAATATTCCTTAAAATGGTATATTTCAAGTGTTTATTGTAAAACAGAACGAGAATACGAGAGCAAAAGGAGATAGAAAAAAGAAATGGATGACGGTGGGAGTACGGTCATAGGACTTATTATATTTTTAGTATTACTGGTAATGGATGGCATTTTTTATGGTTTTCTTACAGCATTAGAGGAAATTACTGAAAGCCAGATTGAAAAGCGAAAAGAAGATGGAAACAAGCATGCGGCATGGTTATTAAGAGTTTTAGATTCCCCATATAAGACCAGACATACGATTCAGATTATGACGACTTTTGTCAGTGTTATTTTTGGTATTTATCAGGTGCGGTTGTTCGGTGGAATGTTGGTTAGAAATTTCTTGAATCAAGATGCCCAGCTGTATTTGCATTTTCTGTGTTATGCAGGTGCCGCAATTATTGGTATTTTTCTTTTTACGGCAGTAGGAGTACTGGCACCTCAGAAGATAGCTGCGAGACGTCCGGAACAGTGGTTGTTTCGTCTGTCAGGAATCGTGCATGGAATGTTGATGATATTAAAACCATATTCTTATCTGGCAGAAAAGGTTTCTAATCTTGTAGTGCGATTATTCGGAATTGACCCTAATGCCAGCATCGATGATGTGACGGAAGAGGAAATCATTTCCATGGTAAATGAGGGACATGAGCAGGGTGTATTGCAGGCAAGCGAAGCAGAGATGATTCACAATATTTTTGAGTTTGATGATAAAGAAGCCAAGGATATTATGACACATCGCAAGAATATTGTTGCAGTACAAGGAACGATGCAGCTTTCAGAGGTATTGGAATTTATATTGGATAAGAATAATTCCAGATTTCCGGTATATGGAGAAGATATTGATAATATTATCGGAATTATACATATTAAAGATGTTATGATACAAAGCCGCAATGAACAATATTTAAATTGGGCAGTTCAGGATATTCCGGGACTGGTAAGAGAAGCAGCGTTCATTCCGGAGACCAGAAATATTAACGAGTTGTTTAAGAATATGCAGTCGCAGAAAATACATATGGTAATTGTTGTAGATGAGTATGGTCAGACAGCAGGACTTGTGGCAATGGAGGATATTCTGGAAGAAATTGTAGGAAATATTCTGGATGAATATGACGAAGAAGAAAATATGATTGTAGAACAGCCGGACGGAAGTTTTATTATGAATGGGATGGCTCCTTTTGATGAAGTATGTAAGATACTTCAGTTGGAGACAGACGAGGATGAGTATGAGACGCTAAACGGATATCTGATTTCTTTGATTGATAAAATTCCAGGGGATAATGAGCAATTTCAGGTGGAGGATAAGGGATGGCAGTTTCATATAGTAGCGGTAAAAAATAAGATGATTCAAACCGTAAAAATTGCCAAAGTAGAGGTTGCGTTGGATGACGAGGAAGAAAGTCAAAGGGCAGACTCTTGTCAGAATGATGAGAAAGTGATAGAATAGCAAAGGTTATGAAAGTGATTGTGAATCATAAGAAAAGAGAAATAGAAAAGAGGAAGAAGTAATGTCAGGACATTCTAAATTTGCCAATATTAAACACAAGAAAGAAAAAAATGATGCAGCAAAAGGAAAGATTTTTACTGTAATCGGAAGAGAAATTGCAGTGGCAGTTAAGGAAGGTGGACCAGATCCTAATAATAACAGCAAACTGCGTGATGTCATTGCGAAAGCAAAGGCAAATAACATGCCGAATGATACGATTGATAGAGGTATCAAAAAAGCTGCTGGAGATGCGAATTCCGTTAATTATGAATTTGTATCCTATGAAGGTTATGGACCAAACGGAATTGCAATTATTGTAGATGCATTAACAGATAATAAAAATCGTACTGCTGCAAATGTAAGAAGTGCCTTTACAAAAGGAAATGGTAATGTAGGAACTCCGGGCTGTGTGTCCTATATGTTCGATAAGAAAGGTCAGATTATCGTGGATAAGGAAGAATGTGATATGGATGCAGATGATCTGATGATGTTGGCATTGGATGCCGGAGCAGAAGACTTTTCTGATGAAGAAGATAGCTTTGAAATTATTACAGATCCAGATGCTTTTAGTGAAGTGCGTCAGAAGTTAGAAGAAGAAGGAATTGCAATGGTTTCTGCAGAAGTGACCATGATTCCACAGAACTATGTAGAACTTACAGACGAGAATGCAGTGAAATCCTTACAGAGAACCTTAGACCTTCTGGACGAAGACGACGATGTCCAGGCGGTATATCATAACTGGGACGAGTAAAAAAATGCAGCTTGCTAGCGTTTTTTTTACGAGGACCTACTTTTAGAATCTGTTTTTGATTCTAAAAGTGGGATGAGAGTTAAAAGAGCCGGAGTTTCCGGCTCTATTTTTGTTTCTGTAATGTCTGAAGAATAGTTTATTTGGATATAATTATTCCATTTATATGATGAACATTTCCAGAAATGCATACATACATCATGCCGTGACCGATAGTGTGTATAGGAGTAATTGATACAGGTGTTTGGAAAGTCGAGGAGAAATCTTCGGCTTTTTATCTTGGTTTAGGATAATTCCGGTTATCGAGACTTGTAACAAAATTCGACTTATGATACCATTAAGCATATTGATAATACACAAGATATTGTGTAGGAGGGAGAGCCAATGAAAAAAATTAAACAAATTATTGCAATTATACTTATTCTTACAATTTCTATGACTGGATGTACAAATAGTACAAGTAGTCAGGGAAAATCGGAGAACACGAAAAAAGAGTCCACAGCGAAGCAGGAAAAATCGAAAAAACAAGCATCTTCAGAGGAAGAGAATGTAGAATATAATTATGATTTTTCTATTTATGAGGATGGAAGAACTTTTTCAGAAGAACAGCTTTCGGAACAGGAAGAGTTTGAAGAGTTCTTGCATGAAACATTTGTAAACGAAATGTCCAATAGCATTATAGACACCCATTTTTTGATGGAGCACCCGGAAAACTATGGAATAGAAGATGTTGAGGTTACCTGGGGGGAACTTTCGTCGTATTTTGATACAGAAGCAGCTACTGCAGAAACAGAAGAACTGCTTGATGTACTTGAAGGGTTTGATTATGATGCTCTGACTTATGAGCAACAGCTTATTTATGATAGTTTTGAAAGCTATATGGAGGACCAACTTAGTGTTAGTGGAAGTGAGTATCTGCTTTTTGAGTCTGCATTTGCCCCTATGTCAGGTCTTCAGGGAAATCTTCCGATTATTTTTTCGGAGTATGAATTTCTGGAGAAAGAGAATATAGATGATTATATTACATTATTAAATGACATATATGATTATGTTGAACAGTTGTGTAACTATGAAATATATCGTATGGAAAATGGATATACTCTTGCAGAGTATTCGCTGGATACAGTGATTGAACAGTGCAATGAATTTGTTAATTCAGAGCCAAATTGTCTGCGACCTGTATTTGAGGAAAAATTGAATAATTTTTCAACACTTACAGAAGAAGAAAAAAATCAGTATTTGACAGCTTTTGATAAAGGAGTAGAGGAGTCTTTGCTACCGGCTTACAGACTCATGATAGATACATTTACTCAGATAAAGGGGCAGGAACAGTCAAAATTAGGATTATGTAATTATGAAAATGGTAGTGAATATTATGAATATCTTGTAAGATATAATACCGGATCTGACCGTACGGTTGATGAACTGTATGAGATGATGGAAAAAGAGATGGAACGGTGTTCATTTGGAATATCATCTCTTTATGCAACAAACGACAGTATTTTGGATGATATGGCAGCATTTGAGTATTCTATAGATGACCCGGAACAAATGCTGGCAATGTTGCAGGATGCTCTGGAAGAAGATTTCCCGGCGGCGGTAAATGAAGAATATACATTGAATTATGTTCCGGAGTCACTGGAAAGTACAATGAGTCCTGCGTTTTATCTGATACCACCGATTGATAATCCAAATAGAAATGTGATTTATATTAATCAGGGTGAGGAATATGCGCATATGGATTTATTTCCAACCATAGCTCATGAAGGTTTTCCGGGACATATGTATCAGACAAACTATTTTTATAGTTTGAATCCACATTATTTCCGGTCATTATTGCCTTTTAATGGATATAGTGAGGGGTGGGCACAGTATATTGAAACCTGTTATTCATATAAGTATTCAGGAATGAATAGCAGTTTGGCAAGGGCTTTTGAGTATAATACTTCTTTTAGTTTTGCAATTTACGGTATGGTTGATGTAGGGGTGAACTATTATGGATGGGATTATGAAGATACGGCAGAATTTTTGGCGCAATATGTAGGGGAAGATGAAGAAGCTATTTCAGAAATATATTATACTATGGTAGATGAACCGACAGTATATCTAAGATATTATGTAGGATATTTGGAAATTTTGTCATTAAAGAAAGAGGCATCCAAGGTGCTTGGTTCTGGTTTTGATATCAAGGAATTTCATCGTTTTTTATTAGAAATAGGACCATGTCAGTATGAGCTGATTGAGGATAGAATGGAAGAATGGATGGATAAAGTAATGGAGGGGTAAATTTTTCTAGCCTTGTGTTAATACTTGTGTTAAAATTATAATTAATGAATACACTTTCAGGAGGAGACAAAATGAGCGATTATAAGATGGAAACAAAATGCATCCAGTCCGGCTGGCATCCGCAAAAAGGAGAGCCGAGAGTACTTCCGATTTATCAGAGTACGACTTTCAAATATGATACCAGTGACCAGATGGGAAGACTTTTTGATTTAGAGGACGAAGGATATTTTTATACAAGATTGCAGAATCCTACCAATGATGCAGTAGCCCAGAAAATTTGTGAATTGGAGGGCGGTGTGGCAGCAATGCTTACGTCTTCTGGCCAGGCAGCTAATTATTATGCACTTTTCAATATTTGCGAGGCAGGAGATCATGTGGTATGTTCCTCGACAGTGTATGGTGGAACGTTTAATCTTTATGGCGCGACTATGAAGAAACAAGGAATTGATTGTACTTTTGTAGACCCGGATGCTCCGGCAGAAGAGATTGCTAAGGCATTTCAGCCTAATACAAAGGCATTGTTTGCCGAGACTATTGCAAATCCGGCACTGGTGGTACTAGATATTGAGAAGTTTGCAAAATTGGCACATGATCATGGGGTACCATTGATTGTAGATAATACCTTTGCAACTCCAATTAACTGTCGTCCTTTTGAATGGGGAGCGGATATTGTAACTCATTCTACTACAAAATATATGGATGGACACGCAATGGCTGTAGGCGGTTGTATTGTAGACAGTGGTAATTTTGATTGGGAAGCACATGCAGATAAGTTTCCTGGATTAACCCAGCCGGATCCAACCTATCATGGGATTGCGTATACGAAGAAGTTTGGAAAAGGTGCATACATAACAAAAGCAACGGCGCAGTTGATGCGTGACCTAGGTTCTATTCCTTCTCCAATGAATGCATTTTTATTAAATGTTGGATTGGAGACTTTACATTTAAGAGTGCCAAGACATTGCGAAAATGCGCAGAAGGTTGCGGAGTTCTTAAACAATAATGAAAAAGTTGCATGGGTAAATTATGCGGGACTTCCGGATAATAAGTATCATGAATTAGCACAGAAATATATGCCAACAGGAACTTGTGGGGTTATTTCCTTTGGATTAAAAGGAGGAAGAGCTGTATCTGTTGGATTCATGGATAAGCTTAAGATGATAGCTATTGTAACCCATGTGGCAGATGCGAGAACCTGTGTACTTCATCCGGCAAGTCATACACATAGACAGATGACAGATGAGCAATTAATCGAAGCAGGTGTTGCACCGGATTTGATTCGTCTTTCTGTAGGAATTGAGAATGCAGATGATATTATAGATGATTTGAAACAGGCATTGGCAACCATATAAGATAAGGATATGGAGGGTTAGATATGAGAAAAATTCTTTTTGCAGCATCAGAGTGTGTACCTTTTATCAAGACTGGCGGACTTGCAGATGTATGCGGTGCGCTGCCGAAGGAGTTTGATAAGAATGACTGGGATATTCGTGTGGTTATTCCGAATTACACTTGTATACCGGAGCATTGGCGCAATCAATTTGAGTATGTAACTCATTTTTATATGAGTTGCGGAAATTATATTCAGAATCAGTATGTAGGTGTCCTTCAATACAAGATGGATGGAATTACTTATTATTTCATTGATAACCGTAACTATTTTGAATGTTTTACTCCTTATGGAGATATTCGATATGATATTGAGAAGTTTGTTTTTTTTGACAAGGCAGTATTGTCGATGCTTCCATTAATTGGTTTTCAACCGAATATCATTCATTGCCATGATTGGGAGACCGGATTTATTCCGGTATACTTGAAAAACGAGTTTCAGGGTGATATGTTCTTCTGGGGAATGAAGTCTATCATGACGATTCATAATTTGAAGTTTCAGGGTATCTGGGATACTAAGACGATGCGCGGATTGACGGGATTCCATTCAGGACTTTTTACCCCAGATAAATTGGAGTTTAAAAAAGATGCCAATATGCTAAAAGGCGGTTTGGTATATGCTGATTATATTACAACCGTAAGCGACACTTATGCACAGGAGATTCAGACTGATTATTATGGAGAAGGTTTAAATGGTTTGTTATCTGCAAGGCATATGGATATGCAAGGAATTGTCAATGGAATTGATTATAATGCTTATAATCCGGCGACCGATCAGAAAATTTATGCAAATTACAATGCAGAAACCTTCCGCAAGAAGAAGGCAATAAATAAAACGAGGTTGCAGGAGGACTTAGGACTTGCTGTGGATAAGAAACGTTATATGATTGGTTTGGTTTCCAGGTTGACAGACCAGAAAGGACTGGATTTAATTGATTATGTAATGGAGCGTCTGGTAGATGATTATACGCAGCTTGTAGTAATCGGAACCGGAGAAGCAAGGTACGAGAATATGTTCCGACATTTTGCATGGAAATATCCGGACCGCATTTCTGCTAATATCTGTTATTCAGATGATTTAGCACATAAACTTTATGCTGCTGCAGATGCATTTTTGATGCCGTCACGGTTTGAACCTTGTGGACTTACTCAGATGATTTCTTTCCGTTATGGGACGTTGCCGATTGTGCGTGAAACAGGTGGTTTAAAGGATACAGTTCATCCTTTTAATGAATATGAAAATACCGGAGACGGTTTTTCGTTTACAAATTACAACGGTGAAGAAATGCTAAATATTATCAATTATTCTAAACACATTTACTTTGACCGAAAACGTCAGTGGAATCAGATGGTAGACAGGGCTATGGCAAATGATTATTCCTGGAATGCATCTAAGTTCCGTTATGAGGGATTATACAAATATCTGATGGGTGAATGTTAAATATTAGAATTTGATGAAAGTCGGATAATTTTGAAAGAAACTTCCCATACTATGTGAAAAAGGCTCAGCCGAAAGCATAGAAAGGGAAGTTTTTTATGGAAGAAAATTTAAAGCAGCAAGAAAAAAATAAGAATGAAAATGAAGAAATCAAAGATATGGGGCAGATTACCTTAGAGCAGGGGAAAGACAAGCATAAAATCCATCTTTTATCTATTATAGGAGAAATTGAGGGACATGAAACTTTATCTGCTAATACAAAATCTACTAAGTATGAACATGTTTTGCCCAAACTTGCGTCAATAGAAGATGATGATTCTATTGACGGTGTAATGATTATTATTAATACGGTAGGTGGAGATGTAGAATCTGGGCTTGCCATTGCAGAGATGATAAGTTCTTTAAGTAAACCAACAGTATCTCTAGTACTTGGGGGAAGCCATTCTATTGGAGTACCACTTGCGGTGTCTACAGATTATTCCTATATTGTACCTACCGGAACTATGGTAATTCATCCGGTTAGGTTAAATGGATTGGTAATTGGAGCACCACAGACTTATGATTATTTTCAGCAGATGCAGGACAGAATTACGGGTTTTATTGCAGAGCATTGTTTTGCCACACAGAGTCGTTTGGAACAGATGATGTTGAACACAGGAATGCTGACAAAGGATCTTGGAACAATTTTGGTAGGAAGTCAGGCGGTTGCAGAAGGGATTATCAATGAAGTGGGTGGGATTGCAGAAGCAATGACAAAGCTTCATCAAATGATAGACGAAAAAAGGGATAATGACATTTTCAAATAATTATGGTAATATATACGGATAGGGCAGAAAAACAGCAAAGTACTTGTGCGCTGATGCCCGTGAAACAAACAGTGAGAGATTCAGGAGGAAGTAACATGGCAGCAAAGCCTAAGAATAAATCTGTCAAAGGAAGTGCTGGGAAAAAGACATCAGGACAGAAGGGGAGAAATAGCAAAAAGCAACAGCAAGATTTTAGAGATGAAGTGATTTTGCTTTCTGTGCTGGCAGTGGCTATTCTTCTTTTTATTAGTAATTTCGGATTCGGCGGTTTTGTAGGTGCAAAGGTAAGTTCTTTCTTTTTTGGTGTATTTGGGTTAATGGCATATATATTTCCCATTGCACTATTTGTAGGAACTGCATTTTTTATGTCAAACCGTAAGAATACTGTTGCAGTTGTAAAAATTGTTGCAGGTGTATTATTTATTTTGTTTTTAAGTTTATTTGTAGAATTGGTAGTTGACTCTTCCGGAGTATATTCGATAAAAACTGGTTTTGAATATGCTAGGGAGAATAAAAATGGTGGTGGAGCCATAGGTGGGCTTCTGGCAGGGGTATTATGTCCTGCATTTGGTAAGCTTGGAACATATGTGGTAGATATTATCGTTTTGATTATTTCTATGGTTCTTTTGACCGAACGTTCCTTTTTAGGAGGCGTAAAAAAAGGAAGTAAAAGGGTATACGATACTGCAAAAGAAGATGCAGTAAGACGCAGGGAAATAAAGGAACAAAGAAGAGAAGAACGTGAAAAGCGCCGTATGGACAAAAAGGTAGAAGGCGTTTCTATTGATACCCGGGTAGTACCACCGGATGTGGAGCATTCAGATAATATCAGTGAATTGACAGCACCACCGATAGAGGAAAAGGAAGTATTTTCTGCAGAAGTACGGGATAAGCTGTTTTCACCGGAAGAAGCCGTTCCGGTAGTTGAAGAAGTGATATCGGTAGAACCTGAGCCGGAAGATGTCATTCCTGAACCTGTAGTAGTGGAAAAAGTACATAAAAAGCCAAAACAGCCGAAACAAGATCAGGCATCTATAGAAGAAAATGTAGCAGAGATAGAGCAGGAGATGGAACAAATTCAGCGTCCGGTTCCGGAAAAATCAGGGCAAGAGTATGTTTTTCCACCAGTGTCATTGCTGACAAAGGGGGAAAACAGTCAGGGCGATTCCAAGAAACATTTACAGGAAACCGCTATGAAGTTACAGCAGACACTAAAAACATTTGGGGTTAACGTAACCATTACCGATGTAAGCTGTGGACCAAGTGTAACACGATATGAACTGCAACCGGAAATGGGTGTAAAAGTAAGTAAAATTGTTAATCTGGCAGATGATATCAAATTGAATCTTGCGGCAGCGGATATTCGTATTGAGGCACCAATACCAGGAAAAGCAGCAGTTGGAATCGAAGTTCCAAATAAGGAAAATGTTATGGTACGGTTCCGTGATATGATAGAGTCATCGGAATTTAAGAATCACAAGTCTAATATCTGTTTTACAGCAGGAAAAGATATTGGCGGTCAGGTTGTAGTAGCAGATATTGCTAAAATGCCCCATTTATTAATTGCAGGAGCTACCGGTTCTGGAAAGTCAGTATGTATCAATACCATTATTATGAGTCTTTTGTATAAAGCGAATCCGGAGGATGTAAAGCTGATTCTTATAGACCCGAAGGTAGTTGAATTAAGCGTATATAACGGTATCCCGCATCTGTTTATTCCGGTAGTGACTGACCCGAAGAAGGCTGCCGGCGCATTGCATTGGGCAGTGGCAGAAATGACAGAACGATATCAAAAATTTGCGGAATATCAGGTCAGAGATTTGAAGGGATATAATCAAAAAGTAGAAGCAATCAAAGATGTAGAGGATGAAACGAAGCCGCAAAAGCTGCCACAGATTGTAATTGTGGTGGACGAGTTAGCCGACCTTATGATGGTTGCACCTGGCGATGTAGAAGATGCAATCTGTCGATTGGCACAGTTAGCCCGTGCAGCCGGAATACATTTGATTATTGCAACACAGAGACCATCTGTGGATGTTATTACGGGATTGATTAAGGCAAATATGCCGTCACGAATTGCATTTTCTGTTTCTTCTGGTGTGGATTCTAGAACCATTCTGGATATGAATGGAGCGGAAAAACTTCTGGGAAATGGCGATATGTTGTTTTATCCACAGGGTTATCAAAAGCCTTTGCGTGTACAAGGACCATTCGTTTCAGACACCGAAGTGGAAGCAGTAGTTGATTTTTTGAAAAAGCAGAGTACTGTAGTATATAATACAGAAATAGAAGAAAAAATGAACAGTGTTTCTGTAGGAGGCGGTTCGGCATCTGGAAGTATGGGAAGTACAGATGAAAGAGATGCTTACTTTGTAGAAGCCGGAAAGTTCGTGATAGAGAAGGATAAAGGCTCTATTGGTATGTTGCAACGGATGTTCAAGATTGGATTTAACCGGGCAGCACGTATTATGGATCAGTTAGAAGAAGCCGGTGTTGTTGGACCGGAAGAAGGAACAAAGCCTAGAAAGATTCTGATGTCTATGTCAGAATTTGAGGAATATATTGACGAATACGTTTAAGAGTATGAGTAGGCGAACGAGTTGAAGGAGGATGAAAAATGAAAACAGATATTCAGATTGCACAGGAAGCAGAAATGATACATATCAGAGAGGTGGCAGCACAGCTTGATATTAAAGAAGATGATTTAGAGTTATATGGAAAATATAAGGCAAAATTATCTGATGAATTAATGAAAAGAGTAGAAAATAATCCGGATGGAAAGCTGATTTTGGTAACAGCTATTAATCCAACCCCAGCAGGAGAAGGAAAGACAACTACCAGTGTTGGATTAGGACAGGCATTTGGAAAACTTGGAAAAAAGGCAGTCTTAGCCTTAAGAGAGCCATCCTTAGGACCTTGTTTTGGAATTAAAGGAGGAGCAGCGGGAGGCGGATATGCGCAGGTTGTTCCAATGGAAGATTTGAATCTTCATTTTACAGGAGATTTTCATGCTATTACTTCTGCCAACAATCTGTTAGCGGCATTGTTAGACAATCATATTCAGCAGGGAAATGAACTTGGTATTGACCCACGACAGGTTGTATGGAAACGTTGTTTGGATATGAATGACCGTTCTCTTCGTAATATTGTCATCGGTCTTGGAAGAAAGATGGATGGAATGGTAAGAGAAGACCATTTTGTAATTACGGTAGCGTCTGAAATCATGGCAGTATTGTGTCTTGCGGATGATATGGCAGACTTAAAGAAACGTTTGGGACGTATGATTGTTGCATATACCTTTGATGGAAAACCGGTAACAGCAGATGATTTGAAAGCAACCGGTTCTATGGCAGCACTCTTAAAAGATGCATTAAAGCCAAATCTGATCCAGACATTAGAACATACACCAGCTATTGTACATGGTGGACCATTTGCAAATATTGCTCATGGATGTAATAGTGTACGTGCAACCAAGATGGGATTAAAGCTTGCTGATTATGTTATTACAGAAGCAGGTTTCGGTGCAGACCTTGGTGCAGAGAAATTTATGGATATTAAGTGTCGTATGGCAGGATTAAAGCCGGATGCAGTAGTTTTAGTGGCAACTGTCCGTGCTTTAAAATACAATGGTGGTGTACCAAAGGCAGAGCTTTCTGAGGAAAATCTGGATGCATTGAAAAAAGGTATCGTAAATCTGGAAAAACATATTGAAAATCTTCAGAAATATGGTGTACCAGTAGTTGTAACCTTAAATTCCTTCATTACTGATACGAAAGCAGAGACAGATTATATTGAACAGTTCTGTAGAGAACGTGGTTGTGAATTTGCCCTTTCAGAAGTTTGGGAAAAGGGTGGAGAAGGTGGAATTGCACTTGCAGAAAAAGTTTTAGAAACACTTGAGACAAAAGAGAGTAACTTTAAACCTCTGTATGAGGATAATCTTTCCTTAACAGAAAAAATTGAAACGGTAGCAAAGGAAATTTATGGAGCAGATGGTGTTACTTATTCACCTGCTGCATTAAAGGAATTGAAGAGAATTGAAGAACTTGGTATGGGAAGTTTCCCGGTATGTATGGCAAAAACACAGTATTCTCTGTCGGATGATCAGACTAAGCTCGGACGCCCAACCGGATTTACTATCAATGTAAGAGAGGTATATGTTTCCGCGGGAGCAGGATTTGTAGTAGCAGTAACCGGTGCTATTATGACCATGCCAGGATTACCAAAGGCTCCGGCAGCTTACAATATTGATGTAGATGATGATGGTGTCATCACCGGATTATTCTAAGAGATGCATAGAAAGGAGACACCATGGCAAAATTAATTGATGGAAAGAAAATATCACAGGAAATCAAAGATGAGTTAAAAGAGAAAGTAGCATCATTAAAGGCGGAGGGAAAGACAGGAACTCTTGCAGTGATTCAGGTAGGAGAAGACCCGGCGTCCAGTGTTTATGTAAGAAATAAGAAAAATGCCTGCGCTTATATTGGAATAGAATCTCTGGCGTATGAGTTGCCGGAGAATACTACGGAAGAAGAACTTTTAAAACTGATTGACGAACTGAATGAAAAGGACGAGGTGAAGGGAATTTTAGTACAACTTCCACTGCCTGCTCATATCTGTGAGGATAAAGTAATTCAGGCAATTAGTCCGAAAAAGGACGTGGATGGATTCCATCCTCAAAGTGTTGGAGCAATGACCATTGGAGAAAAAGGATTCTTATCTTGTACTCCGGCCGGAATTATTCAGTTGTTGAAACGTTCTAATGTAGATATTGAGGGAAAACACTGTGTAGTTATTGGAAGAAGTAATATTGTAGGAAAGCCTATGGCTCTGTTGATGTTACGAGAAAATGCAACTGTGACGATTGCACATTCCAGAACAAAAAATTTACCGGAACTTTGTAAACAGGCGGATATCTTGATTGTTGCTATTGGAAAGCCGAGATTTATCGGTGCAGAGTATGTGAAGGAAGGCGCAGTTGTTATTGATGTAGGAATCCATCGGGATGAGAACAACAAGCTTTGCGGTGATGTAAAGTTTGAGGAAGTAGAACCGATTGCATCTGCAATTACTCCGGTTCCGGGCGGTGTTGGACCTATGACCATTGCCATGCTGATGAGTAACTGTGTACAGAGTATAGAAGAGGACTAATGATGAAGTGTGCAAAATGTGGAGCAGAATTAAGGGTAGGTTGTATCTATTGTTCTGTGTGTGGACAGGAAGCGCAAATTGTACCGGATTATAATCTACTGGAAGATGATTTTTTAAAAGAACTTTTAAACGAAGAAAAGAAGCAGAATAAGGTGGCGGAAGAGAAAAAGAATCAGCCCCCACAGAAGAAGAAAAAAAAGAGTAAAACACCAGTGGTTGCCGGAGCAGTTGGAGCAATTGTGGTATTGATACTTCTGATTATTTTGCTCGTAAATTATAATCATAGCAATTCTTATGATTATCAAATGAAAAAAGCGAAATCCTGCTTACAGGATGAAGAATATGCTAAAGCACAAAAATATTTGGAACAGGCAGTGGAAATTCAAGAAGACAGCACGGATGCTCTGATGCTTTTGGCTGATGTATATCTGGTAGAGGACGAGAAGGATGATGCCATTGATATATTGAACAAGGTAATTGGCCTGGAGAAAGATAACCAGGAGGCATATCAGAAGTTAATTGATATATATGATGAATTACAGGACTATGATGCTATTACAGAACTTTCTAAACAAGTAAAAGATAGTAGTATTATGGATTTGTTTTCTGATTATTTGGTAACTGCTCCAACAATTGACGACTCAGAATATGATGAAGATGAAGGTTTGAAGATTATTTCTCAGTCAGGAACAACCACGTATTATACATTGGATGGTTCAGATCCTAAAAAAGGTACAGAATATGAGAAACCTATCCAGTTAGAAGAGGGAACCACTACCATAAGAATGATTTCGGTCAATGAAATTGGTATTTACAGTGAGGAAACGGAATGTGAATATGAGGTAGAGTTTGAGCCACCAGAGGCACCGGAAGTAAGTCCGGATGGTGGAAGTTTTTATGCCCCACAACAGATTACAGTGGAAGTACCGGAAGGATGTATGGCATATTATACCTGGGATGGAAGTGATCCTACGGTTAACTCAGAACAGTATACAGGACCTTTGGAGATGCCGGAAGGAAATAATATTCTTTCTGTGATACTAGTAGATAAAAGGGAACGTTGGTCTGATGTGACAAAGTGTAATTTTATTTATATACCATAGTTGTATGTTGCGAAAGGAAATCTTTATGGAAAAATATCAATTAGGTAAAAGTAACTGGCGGACAGCGGAACAGGGACTGGAAAAAGAGTGGTTGATGGTAAATGGAATCGGAGGATATTCCAACTGCAGTGTAACAGGAGAATTAACCAGAAGTCATTCCGGTTATTTGGTAGCTGCAATGAATCCACCAGTGGAACGAATGTTGATTTTAAGTAAGACGCAGGAACGTCTGGATATAGGAACACACACCGTTGATTTGGCATGCCAGCGTTATCTTGGAAAAGAGAAAGATGGATGCCGTTATCTGGAACATTTTTCTCTGGAAGCAGTACCGCAGTATTTGTATCAGGTGGAGGATGTTTTTGTGAAGAAAACCATTGCATTGGTACGAGGTGAAAATACGGTCGCAGTTTGCTATGAAATAGAAAATGGAATGGAACCGGCAGTGTTACATATAACACCGCTTTTCAATGTGCGGGAAGCAGCATCTATGACGGATAAGTCTGCTATTTCTTATAAGCAGAGCCTTACCAAAAATGTGCTGACTTTAGAGACGGAAAAGTATCCGAATATTATCACAAAGTTTTACACCACGGAAGGAGCTTATGTAGACAGAAGTACTTATCCAACCTCTATGGCAGCGCCTACCTTTGTGGTGGAGGAAGATTTGTGTTATACCATCGATGTAAGAACCGGAAGTCATAGTTTGGACAGTCATTATACTCCATATGATATTGATGTAGAATTGAAACCTTTTGAAAAAAAGAAGTTTTATATGATTTGTTCTATAGAAGATACAGATATTACAAAAGTTGACGGTTTTCAGGTAGTAGAGGATTATAAAAAAGCTATTTTGGAATGCATGGATAAGGCTGTGGTTCAGGATGAATTTGCAAGAAAGTTGACATGGGCAGCCGACAGTTTTATTGCTTCGCGTAATTCTACCGGATTAAAAACTATTTTAGCAGGTTTTCCATGGTTTACTGACTGGGGCAGAGATACCATGATTGCATTTCATGGATTAACTCTTTGTACCGGAAGATTACAGGATGCAAGGGATGTGTTGGAGTCTTTCTCACGATATGTAAAAAATGGATTAATTCCGAATGTTTTTCCAAATAAAGCAGGAGAAGAACCAATGTATAATACCATGGATGCATCTATGTGGTATTTTTATGCAGTAGACCGATATCTGGCACAGGATACCTCTGTAGAGGGAAAAACATTTGTAAAAGAGAAGATATTCCCATATTTGAAGGAAATTATTGAAGCTTACAAAAACGGAACGGATTTTTCTATACACATGGAGGAAGACGGACTGGTAGCTGGTGGCTCTGATTTAGACCAGATTACCTGGATGGATGTAAGAGTAGGTGAATGGGTAGTAACTCCACGGCATGGAAAACCGGTAGAAATTAATGCTTTGTGGTATAATGCCTTAAAGGTTATGGAACATCTTTGTGAAATGTTTAACGAGGACGGCAGTAGCTATCAGAAGTTAAGTGAACAGGTAAAGGAAAGCTTTTGCAAGAAGTTTTGGAATGAAGAGACAGGATGTCTTTTTGATGTGGTAGATGAAAATGATGGAAAAATACGTCCGAATCAGTTATGGGCAGTATCTCTCCCATATACGATGCTTTCCAGAGAACAGGAAAAAAGTATCGTAAACGTGTGTAAGAAGTATTTGTATACTTCTTATGGAATGCGTTCCCTTTCATGGGCAGATCCGGAATACAAATCGATTTACATAGGTGAATGTATTAAGAGAGATGCGGCTTATCATATGGGAACGGTATGGGCATATCCGATTGGCGCCTATCTAACGGCATACTGCAAGGTACATGATTATTCTAAAGAAGCAGTATTGGAAGTGAAACAAATGTGCGAATTATTCTTAGACCATATGGAAGACGGATGCTTGAATGGAATCGCAGAGATTTTTGATGGAGATTTTCCGTGTACTTCCAGAGGATGCTTTTCACAGGCATGGAGTGTGGGAGAAGTATTAAGAGTGTATACCGAAGATGTGATGGGACATTTATAAAGTGATATAGTCGGCCATGCACACTCAGAAGCCTGTGGCTCCTTCGTTCACGGGCTTCGCCCTATAAAAGTGAGTGTGAATGATATAGTTCGCCATGCACACTCAGGAGCCTGTGGCTCCTTCGTTCACGGGCTTCGCCCTATAAAAAGAAGCATTAGCAACTATTTTTGTGCAAGCACACATAGTTGTTAATGCTTCTTTTTGCATGGCTCATTGCTAGCGTGCAAAGTCTACAAAGCCTTCTCCCATTTTAGCAATTCGTGCAAGTGCATAAACCTCTATGCCCTGTTGAGCCAACTTATCGTGACCGGGTTCAAAAGATTTTTCTACTAAAACACCAATTCCGGCAATGGTAGCATGAGCCTTGCGAATTAACCGGACTGCACCGGTGGCAGCTTCGCCGTTTGCAAGAAAGTCATCAATAATCAAAACATGGTCTTCCTCTGTAATGTATTTATGAGAAAGTGTTAGTTCATAATTAGTTCCTTTAGTATAGGAAGTAACAACAGTCTGATAAACATCTGGAGTTAAGATTCGGGACGGTTGTTTTTTCATAATAATCAATGGAACGTTTAATGCTAATGCTGTCATGATAGCAGGACTAATACCGGAACTTTCGATAGTAGCAACCTTCGTAATCCCCTTCTCCTTGAAATGTGATGCAAATTCATTCCCCACTTCTTGCATCAGTTGAGGATCAACCTGATGGTTGATAAAACTGTCTACCTTCAAAATGTGCTCGTTGACAGCAATGCCGTCAGAAAGAATTCTTTCTTCTAATAACTTCATAATAAACCCACCTCGCAACAATTATTTGTATAGAAATAGTATAGCAGAATTTCCTAATTAGGGAAATACATCTGAAAAATTTTTGTATATAATTTATAAAATAAATAACTGATTAATAGACGGAAAGTATGCTATACTAAATAAAATATATTTTACGGAAGGACAAAAAATGAAGATAACAGTTCTCACAGTTGGAAAAGTGAAGGAAAAATTTTACCGACAGGCAATTGAGGAGTTTGAAAAAAGGTTGAGTCGATATTGTAAGTTGGAAATTATAGAGGTACAAGATGAAAAAACACCGGATCGTGCCAGTGAAATTGAGGAACGGCAGATTAAGGAAAAAGAAGGGCAACGTCTCTTAAAATATATCAAAGACGATGCATGGGTTTGTGCTTTGGCGATAGAGGGAAAAATGCTGGATTCTGTAGAACTGTCACAGAAGATGGAACAGATGGGAATCAATGGAATCAGTCATATGGTGTTTGTGATTGGCGGTTCACTAGGATTGTCAGAAGAAGTTTTGAGACGTGCTGATTTTAAACTGAGTTTTTCGAAAATGACATTTCCGCACCAGTTAATGAGGGTGATTTTGTTAGAGCAGATTTATCGGGCATACCGGATTATGCAGGGAGAACCATACCATAAGTAGCGGATGATGTTATTGAAACGAGTACGAGCTAAAATGGTTGTTAAGAAAAATAGCACATCAATTTGACTTTTATATTTCAGTACTGTATAATACAGTACTGAAATATACAGCACACAAAGGAGGAAGTTTATGTCAACAATCGATTTAATTATTCTAGGTTCTCTTTGTCAAAGTCCTAAAAGTGCATACGATTTGCAAAAACAAATTGAAGCAAGAAATCTGTCCAGATGGATAAAAATAGGTTCATTTACAGTTTACAAGAAAGTAGTTCAATATGAAAAAAAAGGATATGTTACAAGCGAAACCATAAAGAGTGGAAATATGCCTGAAAAGACAATTTATTCGCTCACACCAGTGGGAAAGAAGACCTTTAAAGAGTTGATGACAAAGTTTTCATTAGCTGAAACCAGAGTGTTTTTAGATTTTAACGCAGTTATCGTTAACTTAGCATTACTTGATGATAACGATGCTGCTGAATGTGTTGCAAATATTAAGAATAGTATTCACAATACGAAAAGGCAGATTTTGGAACAATTGCCTTTACATGAAGATATTCCTTTATATGGCCGGACCATATTGGAACAACAGGCTATGATTTTGGAAATATTAGAAAAATGGGAAGAAAACTTTGAACAGCAATTAGTAGAGAAAGAGAGTGAGACAAAATGAAAATGATACATTTTATTCTGTTAAATCTGGTTATTTATATGCCATTTCATTTGTTTGAAGAAGCGATAGGAGATTTTCCGAAATGGATGTATGAACATAAATGGTTGCCACATCATATGACGCATGGACACTGGATGGCAAATAATATATTTGTGTATTATCCAATGCTACTGGTATCTGTTTTTTTGTTTATGATAAATAAGTCATTTGTGTGCTTTGGTATAGGTGTTTTAGTATGGGGAATTATTAATGTATGTGATCATAGTTTCTATACAATAAAAGATAAAAAAGTTTCACCGGGATTGATAACCGGAATACTTTTTTTCATTAACTCAGCCTTTGGATTAAGAAATTATGTTCTGTCAGATGCTTTTTCAGTTCCCCAATTAGTTATTGGGATTCTTATTGGTGGAATATTATTCGGTTTGCCAATGGGATTGAATGTTATAGTTTATAATTTCTTTGATAAATATTTTAAGTAGGATTATATAAAAAATAGGTCAGGTATGTAGTACGGAAGTTATTGTAAAAGAGGTAAAACAGTCAGAAGGATGGGTGGCTGTCAAAATGAATATATAGAAAACTGGACTTTATCCAAAGTGATAGAGTCCTGTTTTTCTGTACAAGAAATCTTGTTTGCGTTATAATAAATGGGACGTTATTAAAATACTAGTTAGGAGGAAATTGCTATGAAAATGAAAGATAAATGTCTGCCATGTCTTGTAAATCAGGTAATAAAGGTAGCAGATATTACGAAGGCGAAAAATCGTGAACAGATACTTCATGAAGTATTTGCGTATTTGAGTAAAGTAGATTTCAATAAAACAAATCCAGAGATTTCCGGAGAGACTTTTAGAATTTTAAAGAAACATTTAAAGAATAAAGACCCTTATTTAGAAGTAAGAAACTATTATAATAATTTATTGATGAAGTTAAGTAAAATTTATGAAGAAAAAATAATTGCATCGGAAGACAGTTTCTATCAGGCAATGAAATATGCAGTAATTGGAAATATTATAGACTTTAATCCCATACATAACAGTACCATGGAAGAAATCATGGATTTTATCAATCAGGCAGATGGATTGGGGTTTCAGATAAATGATATGAATCAGTTAAAACAGGAAATAAAAAATGCTCAGTCTATTTTGTATCTGGGAGATAACTGTGGAGAAATCTGTTTTGATAAAATATTTATAAAGGAAATTAAAAAGTATAATCCGGATGTAAATGTATATTTTGGTGTGCGTGGAGAGCCGGTTATCAATGATTCTATTGAGACAGATGCTTATGCGGTTGGAATGGATGAATATGCAAGCATTGTAAGTAATGGAGATGGTTCTCTTGGAACAGTACTAGAACGGACAAGTGAAGCATTTCAGAGTATATTTGAACAGGCAGATGTAATAATTGCAAAGGGACAGGCAAATTATGAATGCTTGAGCGAATGTGAAAAAGTTGGAATATATTTTTTATTGATGACGAAGTGTGAAGTGATTGCAGATGATATCGGTGTACCGGTAAAATCTTTGATATGCATGAAGAATAAGGAGAAAAAATGAGAACAGAAAAAGAAATGCAGGAACTTATTTTAAATATCGCAAAACAGGATGAACGTATTCGTGCAGTATACATGAATGGTTCCCGAACCAATCTGAATGTGCCAAAGGATATTTTTCAGGATTATGATATTGTATATGTTGTGACGAATACCATACCATTTATTCAGGATAAATCATGGATTGACTGTTTCGGCGAAAGACTTTTTATGCAATATCCGGATGAACATCCCGATTATCCCAGTGATAAAGAAAATTTTTATGGCTGGTTGATGCAATTTAAAGATGGCAATCGGATTGACTTGCATGTGGAAAGTATTTCTCATGCCAAAGAAAATATTCTGAATGATAAATTATGTGAGATTTTGCTAGATAAAGATAATTTGCTTCCCGAAATTCCAAAGACAACTGACGAAGATTATTGGGTAAAGTGCCCGTCAAAGGAACAATACTTATGTACCTGTAATGAATTCTGGTGGTGTCTTGATAATGTGGCAAAAGGACTTTGGAGAGAAGAAATCCCGTATGTTCAGGATATGCTTAATTTTCATGTGCGTAAACAATTAGAAAAAGTTTTGTCTTGGAAAATAGGGATAGAAACAAATTTTTCCGTTAGTGTAGGGAAATCTGCAAAATATATGTATAAGTGGCTGTCAGAAGAGGAATGGAATGCTTATTTGGAAACATATTGTGCCGGAACGGTGGAAGCATGCTGGAATGCAGTTTTTCGGATGTGCGATTTGTTTGAAAAAGTTGCAGTATATGTAGGAGACCATCTGGGATATGAATACAATGTAGAGGAAGGGAAATGCTGTAGGGGATTTTTAGAGCATGTACGGAAATTACCAAAGGATGCAACGGAAATTTATTGATTTTAGGAGAAGTTGAATAAGACAGGTATTATGAATAAACTAATATTTACGTCGGCACAGCCGTACCAATTAGAAGAGATTTTTGTAATGTATACAAAAGCAATCCAAGAAATGAATGCTAATAAGATTTATCAATGGGATGAACGATATCCTGATAAAGAAATACTAGCAGAAGATATTAGTAAACAGGAAATGACAGTAGTTTTACAAGGAACGGAAATGGTAGCTGCTTATGTACTAAATCAGGAATGCGATGAAGAATACAAGAATGGAAAATGGAAGGATTCGGATGCAAAATACTATATTATCCATAGATTATGTGTTAATCCGAAGTTTCAGAATCAAGGTATTGCAAGGCAAGTAATGTTACATATTGAAAAAGAATTGAAACAACAAGGCATTGAATGCATACGTCTGGATGCATTTACCGAAAATCCATATGCATTAAAATTGTATCAGTCGTTAGGGTATGAGATAACAGGATATGTGGAGTGGAGAAAAGGAAGATTTTGCTTAATGGAAAAAATATTAGGGTGCACATCGGAAGATAAGGTTGCTATTGTATGCTGTTCTAACGGACAGGCAATAACATATAAAGAAAAAATAAAAAGATTACAGGATACAATAACTCAAATTGGATTAGTGCCAGTTATGGGGGAATTCGTTTACGAAAAAGATTCTGTATTTAGTGGTTCTGCGCAGCAGAGAGCAGAAAGTTTGATGAAGTTTTATTTAGACAATGAAATAAAAGCAATATTTGATATATCGGGCGGAGATATAGCAAATGAAATTTTGCCTTATCTTGACTTTGATGTAATTGCAGAGAGCAAGAAGTTATTTTGGGGATATAGTGATCTTACGACCATTATCAATGCAATCTATGCGAAAACAGGTAAAGAATCAGTACTATATCAAGTTAGAAATCTGATTTATGATGATGCAGAGAATCAGATTAGTAATTTTAGAAATACAGTAATGAATGGTACAAATGATTTATTTGATTTTAAGTATTCTTTTGTTCAAAAAGAAGAAATGTATGGAACTGTAATTGGTGGAAATATTAGATGTTTATTGAAATTAGCAGGAACGGAATACTGGCCAAATATGAACAGAAAGATTTTATTATTAGAGGCATATGGTGGAATAGTTCCGCAGATGGTCACTTATTTGAATCAATTAAGTCAAATGGGAGTGTTTAAGAAAATATCGGGTATTTTGTTGGGAACATTTACGAAAATGGAGTCGGAAAATTCTACTCCAACTATGATTGAACTTGTAAAGCGGTACGCGGGAACAGAAATTCCGATTGCTTGTACAAATGAAATTGGTCATGGAACAAATTCAAAAGGGATTGTAATTGGAAAGGATATACAATTAGTCAGGAGAAACCTATGAAACATTTAATAAGATTAAGGGATTACAGCAAAGATGATATAAAGGAGATTTTTCATATTGCAGACGAAATACAAAAGGGAAAATATAAGGATTTCTTAAAAGGGAAAACCATTATTATGTTTTTCCCGGAATCCAGTATTCGTACAAGAGTAACCTTTGAAAAAGGAATTTATCTGCTTGGTGGACAGTCCATTCTCTTCCCGCCGGAAACCTTAGATAAAAAAGAAGAAATAAAAGATGTGATAGGTTATCTTAACAACTGGGCAGACGGAATCATTGTTCGATATAAGGATATTGCCATGTTAGAAAATATGACAAAATATGCAAACATGCCTATTATAAATGCCATGACGGATATCAATCATCCTTGTGAAATGCTTGCAGATATGTATTCTTTGTCTAAAATGAGAGAAGATTTTACCAAGGACAAGTATTTATTTGTGGGTGCTAGCGGAAATATTGGCTTAGCATGGAAAGAGGCTTCGGAATGTATGGGATTTTCCTTAGAACAATGTTGTCCTGCCGGATATGAAATGTCGGGGGTTACGATTCAATATAATCTGGATGAGGCTATTCGAGGTAAGGATATCATATGTACTGATTCCTTAGGAAAAGACAAGTTGAAAGATTTTGCGGATTATCAGGTAACTTATCAGCGTATGGAATGTGCTAATGAAAATGCGATATTGAATCCATGTCCACCTTTTTACAGAGGAGAAGAAGTCTCAGAAGATGTGATAGATAGTAAATATTTTGTGGGATATGATTTTAAGAAATATTTATTAGAGATACAACAGGCAGTTATTATTTTTAATATGATTTTAGGTAATTGATAAATGATTTTATCAGTTCTTGTGGATAACTCTCCTCTATATAAGGAGAAAAAATCGGTCAGTATTCAGAATTGTTTCTGAATTGACATAGAGCATCAAATTTGGGGCGTACTTTAATAAGCTCAAATAAGTATTATGACAATTGAATATTTTTTCAGGCAACTAAAGGTTTTAGACTTCGAATGTATTGTGGACAATTCATCGCATATGCAACGATTACCGTCAACTGGCTTGCAATACCGGCAAGAAAGACATCAGCTTTGGTGGTGGAGTGATTTCTTGTTTTCCTTCCAGCAATACACATGTTGATTTTAAAATGATTGATTACACGCTCGACAATGGCTCTTATTTTATAAGTGTCATTCCACTCGTCAGAATCACGTTGGATGCCAGGAAACATACGTAAATCCATGTTCTCATAAGTATATGTTGTTCGCCCTTTAGCAGCTGTGCTGCAAGGGGTTTCACAGTTGCAATGCCAACCATGGCTATAAGACATCTTAGGGCAGATCCATTTGATACGATTTGAACGACCTTTTTCCTTTGTTACTCCACAGTATTTCATGGAAAGAGAGGAGTCATTAGGGCAAGTAGGATAGCCATAAGCATTATAACCAACCTTTTTAAGAGGGCTTTCATTTCTTGGATTATAGGGGATTAGAGCTTTGGAAAAATGGAAATCATTGAATAACTTTCCATACAATTCAGCAGAGTCGAAAGCAGCATCTCCAAGAAAAGTATTTGGATGAAAGTCTGGATGAAGGGAAAAGAAATCACTAAGAACTGGAACAAGTGCTGCAGCGTCACCTAAGGATTTATCTTCATCGGGAGAAGCAGTTTTCTTTTCAACAGGAAGTTCTGGATGCGCAGATTTGAAATCGTCATCATTGATAAAAGCGATATGTCTTACGATACCTAAACCATTGGTAAGAATAGCAAATTTGTCTGCATAGCAAAAATGACCATTGATGTACATATGCTTTGCGTCAGGACAGGAAACAGCCTGTGAAGGCATGAGGCCATAAGCCATCTTGTAAGGGTCGACATCAGGTTTATCTTTGTAAAAAGCTTTGAGTTTTTTGATTAAAGCATTTAAAGTTTTTGGATTGTTTTCAGTAACATAAAGTTCAATTCCGGAGGTATCAAAGGTAAGCATCTGTGCGAGAGATGAGTCAATTAGTTGGCAGATGGGCTCTGTGTAATCAACCATTCGTTGAAACATGAGTTCAATGTAAGGCTCGAATTCGTTTTTGAACCTGGACATTAAGGAAGCGTCAGGAACTTTAGAAAAACCGCAGAAATCACGTAATTCCTTGCAGAGATTTAAGAATAAAAGAAGCAGGGAATCGGTAGGAATAGAAAATATTTTCTGGAGGATATAGGCGGTAAGAAAACCATGAAGAGAATAAAGACGATTCCTGCCGATGGTAAGATAAAAAGCGGATGTGAATTCTGGAGGGATGAAGTCATCAAGATCAAAGTATTCTGCGAGAATATTAAAGAATGATGGAGAGTCATCCATGAACTGGTTTTGACAGTCTGAAAAAGTTTCACTTAAAGAAATTTGATGATACTTAATAGCCATAAATTTTCTCCTCTCTTGTGAAAAAGTGTTTGTGTTGTTACTTATATTTTATCACTTGAGGAGAGAAAATTTATATAAAATTAGCAATAAAACCCAGTAAAATCAATGGGTTACGGCGTTTATCAAACGCCTAAATATGATTTCATAAGGAGAAAAATATTATGATACGAGAAATCTCAGAACAAGATTTAAAAGGTTTATTAACCTTATACATGCAGTTACATGATAACCCTATGCCGGAATCCACGCAGGAATTGAACGATTTGTGGAAACAGATATTAAACGATAAGAATCATCATATCATTGTGGCAGAAGAAGATGGAAAAATAGTATCTTCCTGTGTGTGCGTTATAATTCCGAATCTTACCCACAGTCAGCGCCCGTATGCATTCATAGAAAATGTCATTACAGATGAAAATTATCGAAAAAGAGGACTTGCAACTGATTGCCTGAATTATGCCAAAGAAATAGCTCAAAAAGAAAATTGTTATAAGCTCATGTTACTGACGGGTTCTAAAAAGGAAAGTACGCTGAAATTTTACGAACAGGCAGGATATAACAGGAATGATAAGACCGCATTTATTCAGTGGATATAAAAAATACAATACTAGGAAAGGAACGTGCTGATAAAAATGTCCGAAGTGCAAGTGAAATTTTATGAACAAATAGATGATGAAAAACTGAAATTTGCAGTCATCATATCAAAGACAGGCGGAAAATGGGTACTTTGCAAGCATAAGGAACGTAATACCTACGAAGTTCCGGGAGGTCATAGAGAACCGGGCGAAACGATTTTGCAGACTGCAAAACGAGAATTACAGGAAGAAACAGGAGCTATTGACTTTGATATTGCACCTGTATGTGTGTACTCGGTGATTGGTAAAACGAGAGTAAATGAAAATATCGACGAAGAATCTTTTGGCATGTTATATTTTGCAAATATCAGAACTTTTGAACAAGAACTGCATAGTGAAATAGAAAAGATTATAATTACAGACCAGCTTCCGAAAGAATGGACTTATCCGTTGATTCAACCCAAATTGATGGAAAAAGCAACAGAACTTGGATTTTGTTAATAAGAAAGAGGTAAATAAAATGCGAATGTACGATTTAATTACAAAAAAGAAACAAGGCAATGCCTTAACCAAAGAAGAAATCAATTTTATGATTACAGGTTACACAAATGGCGAAATCCCGGATTATCAGATGTCTGCTATGATGATGGCAATCTGTTTTCAGGGAATGAATGATGAGGAAACACTGAACCTCACACTTGCCATGAGAGACAGTGGAGAGGTGCTGGATTTATCTGCCATCGAAGGTATCAAGGTAGATAAGCACAGTACCGGAGGGGTAGGAGACAAGACTTCGCTTGTGCTGGCACCAATGGTAGCAGCTCTTGGAATTCCGGTAGCTAAAATGTCAGGAAGAGGATTAGGACACACCGGTGGAACTATTGATAAATTGGAATGTTTTCCGGGCTTTTCTACCTCACTTACAGAAGAACAGTTCTATCAAAATGTGAATCAGGTAAAAATGGCAATTATGGGTCAGACTGCCAATTTGGCACCGGCAGATAAGAAATTGTATGCTTTACGGGATGTCACAGGAACGGTAGATCAGCTTTCCTTGATTGCATCCAGCATTATGAGCAAAAAATTAGCAGCAGGTGCAGATGCCATTGTTCTGGATGTTAAGACAGGAAATGGTGCTTTTATGAAAACGGAAGAAGATGCTTTTGCTCTTGCAGAAGAGATGGTGAAAATCGGAAAGAATGCAGGAAAGAAAATGGCGGCAGTCATTACCGATATGGATCAGCCTCTGGGAAATGCAGTAGGAAATGTGTTGGAAGTGAAAGAAGCGATACTTTCCTTAAATGGCCTTGGACCAAAGGATTTTATGGAAGTAGTTTATGCGCTTGGAACGCAGATGGTTCTTTTTGCCGGAAAAGCAGAAACAGAAGAAGAGGCAAGAACTATGTTAGAAGGAACTATTAAGGATAAGACCGCCTTAGATAAGTTTGCAGAATTTGTAGAAGCGCAAGGCGGTGATAAACGTCTGGTTTATCAACCAGAGGTGCTTCCGGCTGCGGGAATCATACTTGAAGTTATGAATACAGAAGAAGGCTATGTTTCTAAAATTAAGGCAGAAGACATCGGAATTGCCAGTCTTGTTCTTGGCGGAGGAAGGGTGACTAAAGATAGTGAAATAGACCTTACAGTAGGTGTGTTATTAAACAAAAAGCGTGGTGATAAAGTAAAAATGGGAGATACCCTTGCCACTATTTTTGCCAACGATATGGAAAAGGCAAAGGAAGCATATGCTAAAATTGTATGTGCGTATGAGATTCAGCCAGAGCAGCCTGCGTCAGTTCCTATGATAAAAGGAATCCTTCGTTAATAAGAATAAGTCCATGCTGCCTTTCATATAGTGCAATATGGGAAAAAACAAATTAAGCCGGGTCAAATCAAATATTGTAGAATCGCTAGAACTTCCTAAGGACATTATGTATGGGGCAGTTATTATTTCTGCTACGGGGAGAAATCAGGTTCTGATAGAAAATTATAAGGGAATTATCGAATATACCAGAGAGAAGATTCGACTTCAGACAAAAAATTGTCAGGTCACCATAGAGGGAAAACGCCTGATGATAGAATACTACACCAATGAGGAAATGAAAATCACCGGATTTATACAGGGAATATTATATGACTCATAAGGGAGTAGTATTTTGTTAATAGATAAATTGAAATATCTGCAAGGATATGTAAAAATAAAACTTTACGGATATGCACCGGAACGTTTTCTGAATCTGTGCAGTAATCGCAATATTCTGATTTGGAACCTAGAGTATGAGGATGGCAATTACATATTTTGTATCAGCATTAAAGGGATTAAGAGTCTAAAGCCTATTCTAAAAAAAACAAGGACAACATTTGAAATATTGGAACGTCATGGTATGCCTTTTTACATGCATAGATACCGGAAACGGAAATTGTTTGCAGTTGGAATATTAGTGTGCAGTATATTATTGTATACAATGTCTTTGTTTATATGGAAGATTGAGGTAGATGGGAATCTGCATCGTACTGATGACAGTATTATTCAATTTTTAGAGGAAAATCATGTATATCATGGAATGCGAAAAAGCAAAATAGATTGTGAAACCATTGAAGAATTGTTGCGAACCGGATATGACGATATTATTTGGGCATCTGTTAAAGTGGAAGGAACCATGTTGGTAATTGATATTCAGGAAAATCTTTCTACGAATCAGCAGGCGCAAGAAAAAAAAGTAGATGACGGAACACCGTTTGATATTGTGGCAGATAAGGATGCGGTCATTTACAGTATTCTTGCCAGAAAGGGGCTTCCGCAGGTGGAAGAGGGAGCTGAAGTTCATGCTGGAGATATTTTGGTGACAGGACAGATTCCGGTCATAAGTGATGATGGAGAAACGGTATCTTATCAGTATTGTACTTCTGATGCGGATATTATGGGAATCACACAGTATCCGTATGATGATAGTTTTTTACTGGAATATCAGGATAAGGTATTTACTGGAAATGAGAGTATTGATTATGAATTACGTTTAGGAAAAAAACAGTTTTCTTTACCTAATTTTTCGAAAACATTTTTTAAGTGTGACACCATAACGGATGAGTATGACTTGAAAATAGGAGACACTTTTTATCTTCCGGTAGCGTTCAATCGAAAGACCTATAAAGAATATGAAATTGTGAAAAAAAGATATACGAAAGAAGAAGCAAAACAAGTAGCTGAGGGGAAATTGGAGCAATTTTATAAAAAATTAAGACAAAAAGGGGTTCAAATTATAGAAAATAATGTTATGATAGTAACAGACGGAAAAAAATGTAAGGCTTCCGGTTCTATAAAGGTGATTGAAAAAATTGGAACACAGAAAGCTTCCGTCATATCAGAAGAGACACAGGAAGGGCAGATGACAGATGAGTCTGATGGAGAAGATGATTGATGTACCGGTAGAACATATGTCTAATGTGTTTGGACAGTTCGACATGTACATGAAGAAGATAGAAAGAGCATTTGGCGTTACCGTTGTAATTCGGGAAAACAGTATGAAGCTCCTGGGAAATGAACAGGATATTCAGAAAGCTTCCCGCGTATTTACACAGTTATTTGAACTTTCTAAACGAGGAAACCAGATTACAGAGCAGAATGTAGATTATGCTATATCCCTTACGTTTGAAGAGAAGGAATCGGCAATTGTAGAGATTGATAAGGAATTAATATGTCATACAATCAATGGAAAACCGGTAAAGCCAAAAACACTAGGTCAGAAAAAGTATGTAGATGAAATTCGCAATAAAATGATTGTGTTTGGAATGGGGCCAGCCGGAACCGGTAAGACCTATCTTGCTATGGCTATGGCAATTACTGCGTTTAAAAATGAAGAAGTAAACCGTATTATTCTTACCAGACCGGCCATTGAGGCAGGAGAGAAACTTGGATTTCTTCCGGGAGATTTGCAGAGTAAGATTGATCCATACTTGCGTCCGCTGTATGATGCATTGTATCAGATTATGGGAGCAGATAGTTTCCAGAAAAATATGGAAAAGGGATTAATAGAAGTAGCTCCGCTTGCCTATATGAGAGGACGTACACTGGATAATGCTTTTATTATCCTGGATGAGGCACAGAATACGACTCCGGCGCAGATGAAAATGTTTTTGACACGTATCGGATTTGGGTCTAAGGTGGTTGTGACGGGAGATGCGACACAAAAGGACCTGGCTCCGGGAGCAACTTCTGGGTTGGATGTGGCATTGCGTGTATTGAAGAATGTAGAAGAGATCGGAATATGTAGATTGAGCAGTGCGGATGTAGTGCGCCATCCACTGGTGCAGAAAATAGTAAAGGCTTATGAGGAATATGAAAAAAAGGAAACAAAAGGAAAAGAAAAAAATAGAAGTAGAAAAAAGACCGATTTTGGAAGATAATTGGTCTTGGAAACGTTTTTACATGATATGTCTTATGACAGTGTTTGGGATAGTAACAGCAGTTGTTTGTGGAACATTGTCTAAAATAGAGTCTGGTAGCCGTATAGCACTTGGGTTTTGCAGTATGCTATTTTTAATTATATTTGTACTTGGAATGGAAATTTACCGTTTGAAAAAAGGTTGGTTTCATGAAAAAGCAAATAATTACGTGAGAATTACCATAAGTCATGGGATTTGCTGTCTGGCAACGATATTGTTTATATTTTTGCCGGTGTATATGGTGCCTATTTTAGTTATGGCAGTAGGAATGACGCTTGTGACAAATTCATTTCTTGGGATGTTGGCGGGAATATTTTATGCAGTGGTATGGAATATTTCACAAAGTGGAAGTGTATATCAATTTTTGTGGGCATTGTTGTTAATGACCTGTGGTGCTATGATGGTAGATTTTTTGAAAGAGAAAGCAAATTGGAAGTGGGCAGGTCTGTTGATTGCGGTGTTCGTTCTAGGATGTACCGTAGTATTTTCTTATCTTGATACCGGCAAGGTAAGCATAAATATGGTAATCTATGGATTGGGTAATGGTATTGTTTCTGCTGTTCTGTCTATTTGGTTATATAGTTGGTTGAAAGAACGGATGAGTCATACCAGAGAGCATGCTCTGGAACGAATTATTTCTGAGGATTTCAGTTTGGTTCAGGCGGTAAAGAAGTTTTCAAAGGTAGATTATGAGCATGCCAGAAAAGTATCTCATATTGCAAGAGAATGTGCGAAAGAGATAGGAGCAGATCCTTTTGTAGCAGCCGCCGGCGGATTTTATTACCGGATTGGAAGAATGGAAGGAAAACCTTATGTAGAAAATGGAGTGATGCTGGCAAAAAGCAATTATTTTCCGATGCAGGTGGTTCAGATATTGAGTGAATATAATGGAGAAAAGAGTTTGCCGTCTACTGTGGAATCTGCCATAATACATATTGTGGACAGTGTAGTTGCTAAGTTTGATGTATTGGACAAGAGTACATTATCCAGTTCTTGGAATCAGGATATTCTGGTTTACCAGACCTTAAATGAAAATTCTGCTGCAGGACTTTATGATAAAGCGGGATTTAGTATGAATATGTTTTTGAAAATTAGAGATTATTTGATAAAGGAGGCGGAGTTATTGTGACAGTTACCATAGAAGAAGAACGGAATCCGGAATTTGGGTTTGATTATCAGTCTTTGGCAAAAGAAGTAATTGAAGCCGCTATTGAGTGGGAAGAGTTCCCATATGAGACAGAGGTCAATTTGCTTTTGGTATCCTTAGATGAGATTCATGAGATAAATCGGGAACATCGGAATATCGATCGACCTACGGATGTACTTTCCTTTCCTATGATTCAGTACGAAAGTCCGGGGGATTTTTCGAAAATAGAAGAGGATGAAGATAATTTTAATCCCGATACGGGGGAAGCGCTTTTAGGAGATATTATTCTGTGTGTAGATAAGGTAAAGGAGCAGGCAGAAAGTTATGGACATACTATAGAAAGGGAATTTGCCTTTTTGATTTTGCATAGTATGCTTCACTTATTTGGATATGATCATATGACTGAGGAAGAGGCCGCAGTTATGGAACAGAAACAGAGAGAGATTCTGGAACATATGAATATTTTAAGATAAAGGAAGATGGAGGATATAAAAATGAAGAAACGTATGTTATGTTTGTTATTAGCAACTTGCGTGGCAGCTACAACCGTAGCTGGATGCGGGAAGAAGGAAGAGGAAAAGAAACCGGTAGTGGAAAAGGAAGAGCCCAAGGAAGAACCGGAAGAAGAGCCTGTGGATACTCACGAGGGACAGGCAAAGAGTTATCTGACCGGACAATGGATTGATGAGGAACTAGCTAAGAAGCGTCCATTGGCAATTATGATTGGTAATACTTCAGATGCATTGCCACAGTTTGGAACTTCTTCGGCAGATATTATTTACGAAGTTCCGGTAGAGGGAGCATATACTCGTATGATGGCAATTTTTCAGGATTATTCTGCGTTGGACAAGATTGGTTCCGTGCGAAGCTGCCGTCATTATTTCCTTTACTTTGCAAAAGAGTTCGATGCCATTTATGCGCATTACGGACAATCTATTTATGCAGAGCCGTTGTTAGAGCAAGAGGATGTAAATAATTTAAGTGGTCTGGATGGATCTGTTGGTTCTACCGTGTTCTACCGAGATACCAACCGTAAGGCACCACATAATGCATTTGCCAGTGCAGAAGGAATTAATGCAGGAATTGAGAAAAAGGGGTATCGGACTGAGCTTTCTTCTGATTATCAGGGACATTATCAGTTTGCAGAGGATGAGCAGGAAGTAAATCTGACCAATGGGGAAGATGCGCTGGTTGTAAGTCCTGGATATGTTGTGAATAAACCATGGTTTGTATACAATGCGGAAGATGGATTGTATTATCGTTATGAATTTAAGGATAAGCAGATTGATGGTGCCAATGACCAACAGCTTGCAGTAAAAAATATTCTGGTTCAGTATTGTGACTGGTCTTATAAAGATGAAAATGGATATTTAGACATCAATACAACTTCTGGCGGAGAAGGAGTTTATATTACAAATGGAAAAATGGAAAAGGTAACATGGACAAAGGCAAACGAGAATTCTCCGGCACGTTATTTTGATGAAAGCGGAAACGAAATCACAATTAATCAGGGTAAGACATGGGTATGTGTTGTACAAAACAGTTATAAAGACCGTTTCCATGTATATCAGACAGAGGCAGAATTGCAGGAAGCCAGAGCAGCAGAATAAGAACGAATTTGAGGAACTTTTATGAGTACAAAGAAAAAAAATGAATCTGGTTTTTTGGTGCAAGGTTCTATTCTGGCAGTGGCATCTATCATTAGTAGAATTATCGGATTACTGTACCGAATTCCCTTAACGGCAATTATCGGGGATATTGGTAACGATTACTATGGGGCAGCAATGGAGGTATATAGTATTTTATTGCTAATTTCCTCTTATAGTTTACCTTTAGCTGTTTCAAAGTTGGTATCTACCAGAGTGGCAAAGGGAGAAAGAAAAAATGCATATCGCCTTTTTAAAGGAGCACTGATATTTGCAGTAATTTCTGGAACCATAGCAGCAATGATTGTGTATTTTGGTGCAGAAGTTATAACAGTATATTTGGTAAAAACACCATTAAGTATCTTTGCTTTAAAAGTGCTGGCGCCGACGCTTTTGGTTGTAGCTGTATTGGGAGTGGTACGAGGATTTTTCCAGGGAATGGGAACTATGATGCCGAGTGCTATATCTCAGTTAATAGAGCAAATTATTAATGCAGTGGTAAGTGTGTGGACAGCATATATGCTCTTTGGATATGGTACTCGTATAGGAGCAGTACTTGGCAATTCGAAGCAGTATGGAGCTGCTTATGGAGCAGCAGGTGGAACGATAGGTACTGGTCTTGGTGCATTTGCAGCATTGTTATTTGTATTATTTGTATTTTCTGTATATCGCCCGGTATATAAGAACCAAATGCTGCGTGATAGAAGAAAAGGGGAAGAAAGTTATCGGAACATTTTTTTTGTTTTGATTATGACAATTGTACCGGTTTTATTAAGTACTACAATTTATAACATTAGTTCTATTTTAGATATGGGAATTTTCAAAAATATTGCGGCTGCACAAGGGTATAAAGAAAAGACTTATAGTACTATGTGGGGGATTTTTAGTGGGAAATACAAGACGCTTATTAATGTACCTATTGCGATTGCATCTTCTTTAGCTGCATCGAGTGTACCAAGTCTTGCGACAGCATTTGCATCGAGAGATATACCACAGGTACGACGAAAGGTTGCAAGTTCCATTCGTTTTATTATGGTAATTGCATTTCCGTGTGCAGTAGGAATGGGTGTGCTTGCATCACCGATTTTGCAATTACTATTCCATGATGCGAGAGAATTACCGGCTAGAATGTTACAGGTGGGAGCAGTTTCTATTGTATTCTACTCTCTGTCTACGTTAAGTAATGGAATATTACAGGGAATTGACAGGATGAAAGCTCCGGTAAAAAATGCAGCAATTACGTTAGTACTTCATATTGGTGTATTAATGGCACTTATGTATGGACTTGATCTTAATATCTATGCAGTAGTATGGGCAAATACATTCTTTGCATTTCTCATGTGCATATTGAATGGAGCAGCGATAAGAAAATATCTAAAGTATCGTCAAGAAATTGTAAAGACATTTTTGATTCCAGGGATTGCCTCTGCGATTATGGGAGGAGCAGTATATGGAGTATACCAGTTGCTCATAAAGACGGTAAAGATGAATGCAATAGCTACAATAGTATCTATTATTGTAGGTGTTATTGTGTATGGAGTAGTTCTTTTATTGATGCGTGGACTGAATGAAGAAGAATTAAAGCCATTTCCGAAAGGTTATTTACTGGTTCGACTTGCAAAGAAAATGCATCTGATGAAAAAATAAGAAATAGTGTATAAAAAATCCAAAATAGGCGGATACTACATAAAAAGGAGTTTATGATGAAGAGAAGATGTAGTATCCGCCTATTAGTAGGCACAATTATATTTACGGCTGCATTTTTTGGATGTACTGGTTTTTTTATCGGAACACTGAAAAAGCAGAATATTTATGAAAAACAAATTGCACTTTTAGAAGAAGAAAATATCCAATTGTCACAAATAGAAAAAAAAGTACAAGATGTAAAGGAAAGTCTGAATGTTGTAGAACCTTATGAGTACATTTTATTAGAGGAGAAAGGGTATGTTGCAGTTTATCATACAGACCGTAAGACTTTGTATGCATCTACTGATATTTTAGTATCGGAGCTTCCGGAGGAATTGCAGAAGGAAATTGAAGAAGGCAAGTACATTAGTAGCGAAGAACAGCTCTACAATTTTCTTGAGAATTATTCTAGTTAATGGTGACAAAACTTGAATGTTATTTTTGATTGTGATAAAATCATGGGTAGCGAAAATTGACAGAAGGATAGGAAAGAAATAAGACCCATGGGTAGAGAATTTGATGTAATTATAGTTGGTGCAGGGGCATCTGGAATGATGGCAGGAATCAGTGCAGCACGTTCCGGTGCTAAGGTGCTGATTCTGGAACATATGGATAGTGCAGGAAAGAAAATATTGGCGACCGGAAATGGAAAATGCAACTTTACCAACGAAAAGCAGGGGATTGCGTATTATCGAAGCAATAACCCTGCCTTTGTATTGCCTGTTTTTGAACAATTTGGTCTGGAAGATACATTAAGCCTTTTTAAAGAGCTTGGAATAGAGCCGCGAAGTAAAAGGGATGGTTACTATTATCCGGCTAGTGGACAGGCTTCTTCTGTGCGTGAAGTACTTTTGATGGAATGCAGACGGCAAAAAGTGCGAATTGCATACAATGTAGGAATTCGTTCAATTTATAAAGAAGGAAAATACTTCATTTTTGATACAAAGCAGGGAGAATTCAGGGGAAAAACATGTATTATTGCTACCGGTGGTAAGGCTGCAAAGAAAACAGGAAGCGATGGAAGCGGAATTCCATATATTGTAGGATTTGGTCATAAAGTGACAGATATTGTGCCTGCACTTGTTGCTTTGCAGGGAAAACAGTCATTTTTACGGGAAATTGCAGGAATTCGTGCAGAAAATCGGGTGAAAATTTACATAGAAAATGAGGAAATTGCAGAAGAAACCGGAGAACTTCAACTGACAGAAAATGGAGTTTCCGGAATTCCTGTTTTCCAATTAAGTCGATATGCTTCTTATGGATTGTCAGAAGGAAAAGAGGTTTATGTATTGTTGGATTTTTTACCATGGCAGACAGAGGAAGAGACTGTAATTATGTTGGAAGAACGTTTTTTGAAATATGGAAAGGGAAAGTCTGCACGAGAGGCATTGATTGGGCTTTTTTCTGAAAAAATAATAGGAGTTCTTTTGAAAGAAGCAGGAATTTCCACAGAAACCAGAGCAGAAGTTTGTTCCAAAGAAGAAATAAAAAAATTAGTGAATGTGATTCGTCATTTGCGCGTGGACATTGTGGGAACAAAAGGATTTGATGCAGCACAGGTAACAGCCGGTGGTGTGGATACAGAAGAAATAGATGCAGCTACGATGGAGTCTAAAATAGTTTCAGGACTTTATTTCGCAGGCGAGGTAGTTGATGTTGACGGTATGTGTGGCGGCTATAATTTGCAGTGGGCGTGGTCCAGCGGATGGGTAGCTGGAAAACATGCAGGGGAAGGAAGTAAACAATTATGATTCGAATACAGCAGTTAAAACTGCCTATCTCTCATACAGAAGAGCAGCTAAAACAGAAAATAGCAAAGATGCTTCGGGTGCCAGTAGCAGAGATCAAACTGTATAAGATAAGAAAACAGTCCATCGATGCCAGAAAAAAGCAGGAAGTCTCTTATGTTTATACTGTAGATGTGCAGGTGCCGGGAGAAGAAAAACTTCTTAAAAAACTTAAAAGTAATTATATTTCCCTTGCAAAGGATGAAATCTATGATTTTCCGGAAAGTGGAACACAACAGCTGAAAAACAGACCTGTGATTATCGGAAGTGGTCCGGCAGGCTTGTTTTGTGGATATTTATTGGCGCAGCATGGTTACAAACCTGTGATTATAGAACGAGGCAGATGCGTAGAGGAACGTCAAAAGGATGTAGAAACTTTTTGGAAAACAAATGTATTAGATACTCGTTCTAATGTGCAATTTGGCGAGGGCGGTGCAGGAACTTTTTCAGATGGCAAGCTAAATACCCTTGTAAAGGATGTAAAAGGAAGAAATAAAAAAGTATTGGATATCTTTATTTCTCATGGTGCACCCGAAAAAATTTCTTATGTTAATAAGCCACACATTGGAACAGATATTTTGATTAAAGTAGTGGCGGATATGCGTCGGCAGATTGAGGAATGGGGCGGAAAATATCTTTTTGAAACTTGTGTAACGGATGTATCAGTCGAAAATGGCAGTGTGTCAGGTGTTGTATGCAGAAATGAGCGGGATGGAAGTAGTTGTAACATTCCGGCAGAGGCAGTAGTGCTTGCGATTGGACATAGTGCAAGAGATACCTTTGAGATGTTGTTAGAACGAAAGGTTCCTATGGAAGCAAAATCTTTTGCAGTAGGAATGCGTGTAGAGCATCCACAGCAGATGATTAGTGAGAATCAGTACGGAGAGGCTGCTGCATCCATTCTTCCGGCAGCGTCCTATAAATTGACTGCAAATCTGGAAAATGGTAGAGGTGTTTATTCTTTTTGTATGTGTCCGGGTGGATATGTAGTAAATGCTTCTTCCGAAGAAGGACGCCTTGCAGTAAATGGAATGAGCTACAGTGGAAGAAACGGAAAAAATGCTAACAGTGCCATTATTGTAACTGTAACACCAGAGGATTTTGGTGGCGAAGGACCATTAAGTGGAGTTGCTTTCCAACGAAAATTAGAGGAACGGGCATATGAGTTGGGAAATGGAATGGTTCCACAACAGTTGTTTGGCGATTTTGAAAAAGGAAAAATTTCAGAAGCATATGGCGCGTTTTCATCAGAATTAAAAGGAAATCATACTTTTGGCGCACTGCATACTTTGTTTCCAAAGGAGATTACAGAATCTTTTATCCAGGGAATGCATAGTTTTGCAAAGCGTATTCCCGATTTTGACCGGAAGGATGCGATTCTTTCAGGAGTAGAAAGTCGGACTTCATCTCCGGTAAGGATTCCAAGGGATGAGAACTTTGAAAGCAGTCTTAAGGGATTGTATCCTTGTGGAGAAGGTGCCGGATATGCAGGTGGAATCATGTCAGCAGCAATGGATGGTATGAAAATAGCAGAAGAAATTGTTAGAAGGTATAAAGTACCGGATGCAGAGTAAATGAACAGAAACGAGAGGAAGTAATAACGTGAATGTAAATATGTCAGAACTGACACCGATGATGCAGAAATATATGGAGACCAAGCAGGAATACCCGGATTGTATTTTATTTTACCGTCTGGGCGATTTTTACGAAATGTTTTTTGAGGACGCTGAAATAGCGTCAAAAGAATTGGAAATTACTTTGACCGGAAAAAGTTGCGGTCTGGAGGAACGAGCACCTATGTGCGGTGTGCCTTATCATGCGGTGGAATCTTATTTGAATAAATTGGTTTCCAAGGGACATAAGGTGGCAATCTGTGAACAGGTAGAGGACCCTAAAATGGCAAAGGGGTTGGTTAAGCGTGAGGTTGTCCGTATTGTAACTCCCGGAACCAATTTGGATACGCAGGCATTGGATGAAACGAAAAATAACTATATTATGTGTATCGTTTACATGCAGGATCGGTATGGAATCTCTATTGCGGATGTAACTACCGGTGATTATTATGTAACAGAAGTAGATACAGAGCGTAAGCTGTTAGACGAAATACATAAGTTTGCGCCATCTGAAATTATCTGTAACGAAGCTTTTTATATGACCGGAATGGATTTTGAAGATTTAAAACACCGTCTCGGAATAGCAATTTATTCCTTGGATTCATGGTATTTCAGTGATGAAACGGCGAAGGGAATCTTGATGGAACATTTTAAAGTGAAAAATCTCCAAGGACTTGGTATTCAAGATTATGAGTCGGGAACTATCGCAGCCGGAGCTTTGTTAAAATATCTCTATGAAACTCAGAAAAATAATCTTGCCAATATGACTTCTTTGCAGTTATATATCACAGGAAAATATATGATTATTGACAGTTCTACCAGAAGAAATCTGGAACTGGTAGAGACTCTTAGGGAAAAACAAAAACGAGGCTCTTTGCTTTGGGTTCTGGATAAAACCAAAACAGCCATGGGTGCACGAATGCTTCGTAGCTTTGTAGAACAGCCATTGATAGATAAAGAGCAAATAGAACAGCGTCTGGATGCCATTGAAGAATTGAACCAGAATGCCATGACCAGGGAAGAGATTCGAGAATATTTGAATCCGGTTTATGATTTAGAACGTTTAATCAGCCGTGTTACCTATCAGACCGCAAATCCAAGAGACCTGATTGCTTTTAAGAGTTCTTTGTCCATGCTTCCATACATTAAGAATCTTTTGGGAGAATTTAAGGGAACACTGTTAAATGAAATTCGAGAAGAGATGGATGTACTTTCGGATATCAATGATTTGATTGAACGTTCTATTATTGAGGAGCCGCCTATTTCTGTTCGTGATGGTGGCATCTTAAAGGAAGGTTATAACGAGGAAGTAGATAGGCTGCGCCATGCCAAGACAGAAGGCAAGACCTGGCTTATGGAGTTAGAAACGAAGGAACGTGAAAAGACCGGAATTAAGAATCTTCGAATTAAATATAATAAGGTATTTGGATATTATCTGGAAGTGACTAATTCCTATAAAAATTTGGTACCGGATTACTATACCAGAAAACAAACCCTTGCCAATGCAGAACGTTATATTACACCGGAATTAAAGGAATTAGAAGATATCATTCTTGGCGCAGAAGACAAGCTTATCTCATTGGAATATGAATTGTATCGTGAGATTCGTGATACGATTGCGGCAGAGGTACTGCGTATTCAAAAAACTGCAAAAGCAGTTGCTAAGATAGATGTGTTTGCTTCGCTTGCATTGGTGGCAGAGCGGAATAATTATTGCCGCCCGGTTATTAACGAAAACGGTGTAATTTATATTAAGAACGGACGTCATCCAGTGGTTGAAAAAATGATAAGTAATGATATGTTCGTATCCAATGATACCTATCTGGATAATGGAAAGAAACGTATTTCCATTATCACCGGACCAAATATGGCAGGAAAGTCTACTTATATGCGTCAGACTGCATTAATTGTTTTGATGGCACAGGTGGGAAGCTTTGTTCCGGCAGAAAGTGCTAAAATCGGAATTGTTGACCGCATATTTACGCGTGTGGGAGCTTCTGATGACTTGGCAAGTGGACAAAGTACCTTTATGGTAGAAATGACAGAGGTTGCCAATATTTTAAGAAATGCTACCAGCAATAGCCTTTTGGTATTGGATGAAATCGGAAGAGGAACCAGTACCTTTGACGGATTGAGTATTGCCTGGGCAGTAGTAGAGCATATCAGCAATCCGAAACTTTTAGGAGCAAAGACACTATTTGCAACGCATTATCATGAGTTGACGGAATTGGAAGGCAAGCTTAATAATGTAAATAATTACTGTATTGCAGTAAAGGAAAAGGGCGATGATATTGTTTTTTTAAGAAAAATTGTTCCGGGTGGCGCTGACAGAAGTTATGGTATTCAGGTTGCAAAGTTGGCAGGAGTACCGGAAAGCGTCATTGAGCGTGCCAAGGTAATTGCAGAAGAATTAAGCGCCAACGATATTACAGAGGTGGCAAGCAGTATTATGGCAGATACCGGTGCTACGTCAAAGAAAAAGCCAGAGCGTCTGGATGAAGTGGATTTGACACAAATGTCTCTCTTTGATACAGTAAAAGACGATGATATTATTGAAGAAATTAAAGAAATTGATTTGGGAAATCTGACGCCAATTGATGCGTTGAACAAATTATATCAGCTTCAAAACAAAATAAAGAATCGTTGGTAAACATAAAAATATTATGTAAACCTAAAAGAAAAAGAAGGAGGAAATATGCCAAACATAGAAGTTTTAGACCAACAGACTATAGACAAAATTGCAGCCGGTGAAGTAATTGAGCGTCCCGCATCTGTAGTAAAAGAGCTGGTAGAAAATGCCATTGACGCCAGAGCCACTGCAATTACGGTAGAAATTAAAGAAGGCGGTATTTCCTTTATTCGAATTACGGATAATGGCTGGGGAATCGAAAAGGAACAAGTTCCATTGGCGTTTTTACGTCATTCCACCAGTAAGATACGAAGTGTGGAAGATTTATTGACGGTATCCTCTTTGGGATTTCGTGGTGAGGCACTTTCTAGTATTGCGGCAGTGTCCCAAGTGGAATTGATTACAAAAACAGCCCAGGGAATTAGTGGAGTGCGTTATGTTATTGAAGGAAGCAAAGAGAAAACGCTAGAGGAAATCGGAGCACCGGATGGTACAACTTTTCTTGTGCGGAATCTTTTTTATAATACTCCGGCACGAAGGAAATTTTTAAAGACACCGCAGACAGAAGCCGGATATATCGGAGATTTAATGGAACGATTGGCAATGTCGCACCCAGAAATTTCTTTTAAATTTATAAATAATAATCAAGTGAAACTCCACACTTCCGGTAATTCAAATCTGAAAGAAATTATTTATCATATATATGGAAGAGACATTGCTTCCAATCTTTTGGAGATTCAGGGAGAAAATGAAATGTTTTCAGTGAAAGGTTTTATTGGAAAACCATTGATTTCCAGAGGAAACCGTAACTTTGAAAATTATTTTATTAATGGAAGATATGTGAAGAGCAGTTTGATTGCAAAGAGCATTGAAGAAGGATATAAGTCCTTTGTGATGCAGCACAAATATCCGTTTACAGTTTTACATTTATCTATCAATGGGCAACTTTTAGATGTAAATGTACATCCTACCAAAATGGAACTGCGCTTCAGTAATGGTGAGGTAGTTTATCATTTTTTAGAGAAGTTAATTCGTGATACGATTAATCAAGGCGAATTAGTTTATCAGGTTTCATTGGAAAAAGAACGGGAGGCAAAGGCAAGAGAGGAACAGGCACGTAAAGAGCGTCTGAAGAGTGAACAGCATGTACCAGAACCTTTTGAAGCAAAGCGTTTGGAGGCGATACGGGCATCCATACGAAAGGATACACCATATGAACGAAAATATCCTGAGCAGCCAGTTATATCAAAAAAGTCAGATATGGTGGCAGAGCAGTCTTCCTATACCATAAACCAAAAGACAACAATAAAACAGGAGCCCCATATAGAGCACAAATTGCCAGAACAGGCAGAACCGGAATTTCAACAGGAAATTATCCAGAATCCGGTTCAGGAGGATATGCGAAAACTTTTGGATGTAGAATCCAAAAAGGATCACAGGATTATTGGGCAGATTTTTGAAACCTATTGGTTAATCGAATTTGATGACCATCTCTATATTATTGACCAACATGCAGCGCATGAAAAAGTATTGTATGAGCGAACTATGAAGTCGCTGGAAAATAAAGAATTTACGTCACAGACCATTTATCCGCCGGTACTTTTGACTTTAAATATGCAAGAGGAAGAGTTGTTGAAAAAGTATATGGACTATTTTAAAAAACTTGGCTTTGAAATAGAACCATTTGGAGGAAAAGAGTATTCGGTCACAGCGGTTCCGGGAAATCTGTTTGGCTTAGACGGAAAACAACTTATGGTAGAAATTTTAGATAGTCTGGCAAGTTTTCACGGAAATGAAAAGCCGGATATGATAACGGAAAAGATTGCTTCCATGTCCTGCAAAGCGGCAGTGAAGGGAAATCAAAAACTGTCCATGGCAGAGATTGAGAAGTTAATAGACGAACTTTTGACATTAGAGAATCCATATCATTGTCCTCATGGCAGGCCAACGATTATTTCTATGTCAAAGTATGAATTGGAGAAAAAATTTAAGCGGGTGTTATAATGAAAAAGCCATTAATTATTTTAACAGGGCCTACAGCAGTAGGAAAAACGGAATTATCTATCGAACTTGCAAAAAGGGTAAAAGGTTCCATTATTTCAGCAGATTCCATGCAGGTATATCGTCATATGGATATTGGTTCTGCGAAAATTCGTCCGGAAGAAATGCAGGGAATTCCGCATTATCTCATTGATACCTTTGAACCGGATGAAGAATTCCATGTAGTGAAGTTTCAGGAATATGCAAAGAGATATCTGGAAGAGATTTACGCAGAAGGTAGAATTCCTATCATAGCAGGAGGAACCGGATTCTATATACAAGCGCTTTTATATGATATCGACTTTACAAAGGAACAAGAGGATTCTGCGTATCGAAAGGAATTGGAACAATTTGCAAAGGAACATGGTGCGCACGCTCTTCATGAAAAGTTAAGAGCTGTAGATGAAAAAGCAGCAGAAGAAATCCATGAAAATAATGTGAAACGTGTTATTCGGGCGTTGGAATTTCATCATCTTTCCGGCGGGAAAATTTCAGAACACAATGAAAAAGAAAGACAGAAAGAATCTCCGTATAATTTCGCCTATTTTGTGTTGAATGATGAAAGAGAACGACTGTATCAAAGAATTAACCAACGTGTAGATATTATGATGGAACAGGGACTGGTAGAAGAGGTGCAGAACTTAAAAAACATGGGGTATCATAAAAAAATGGTTTCCATGCAGGGCTTAGGATATAAAGAGATTTTAGAATATCTGGATGGGGAATGTACCTTGGACGAAGCCATATACCGGATAAAACGGGACACCCGACATTTTGCAAAACGTCAGCTTACCTGGTTTCGACGGGAGCGCGAGGTGCTTTGGGTAAATAAGCAAGAATTCCAATATGACAATGATAAAATTTTAACATATATGATGTCGGAAATGAAAAAGAAACAGATTTTAGTATAGAATAAGCAGAAATACAGAAAAGAGGAAGAACGTTGGAAGCAATATATCAAGAACTAGGAATTGATGCTAAAGTGTATCAATATGGAAAGAAATTTGAAGACCAGTTAAAAGAAAGATTTGAAGAAATTGACCGTACAGCAGAGTATAATCAGTTAAAGGTCATTAAAGCATTGCAAACGCATAAAGTAAGCGCAGAATGTTTTATGGGCAGTAGCGGATATGGTTATAATGATTTGGGACGAGATACCTTAGAAGAAGTATATGCTACTTGCTTTAAGGGCGAAGCAGCGCTGGTTCGTCCTCAAATTACATGTGGAACACATGCGTTGGCATTGGCATTGATGTCAAATCTGCGCCCGGGTGATGAGTTGCTATCACCGGTGGGAAAGCCTTATGATACCTTAGAAGAAGTAATTGGTATCCGTCCATCGAAAGGTTCTCTTGCAGAGTATGGAGTAACTTACCGTCAGGTGGATTTACTGCCGGATGGCAGTTTTGATTTTAAGAATATCAAAAAGGCACTAAATGATAAGACAAAGCTAGTTACTATTCAGCGTTCCAAAGGTTATCAGACAAGACCAACCCTTTCTGTGGAACGAATCGGGGAATTGATTTCTTTTATCAAGAGTATTAAACCTGATGTAATTTGTATGGTAGATAATTGCTATGGCGAATTTGTAGAACGAAAAGAGCCATTAGAAGTAGGAGCGGACATGATTGTCGGTTCTCTTATTAAGAATCCGGGTGGTGGACTCGCGCCTATCGGGGGTTATATTGTAGGAAAAAAAGAATGTGTGGAAAATGCAGCATATCGTCTGACTTCTCCGGGGCTTGGAAAAGAAGTAGGAGCTTCGTTGGGAGTTATTCAATCCTTTTATCAGGGATTATTTTTAGCACCTACTGTTGTTGCAGGAGCCTTAAAGGGAGCTATTTTTGCAGCTAATATATACGAAAGCCTTGGCTATCCGGTAGTTCCGAATAGTACGGAAAGTCGTCATGATATTATTCAGGCAGTTACCCTGAAGTCACCGGAAGCACTGATTGCTTTTTGTAAAGGAATTCAGGCAGCAGCTCCGGTAGATAGTCATGTAACACCGGAACCATGGGCAATGCCTGGGTATGATGATGAGGTTATTATGGCGGCTGGGGCTTTTGTACAGGGGTCTTCTATTGAACTTAGTGCAGATGGTCCGTTGAGAGAACCTTATGCCGTATATTTCCAGGGAGGACTTACTTGGTATCATGCAAAGTTGGGGATTTTAATGTCATTGCAAAAGTTGTATGAAGCTGGGTTAGTACAAATATAGAAAAAATAGTGTACACAAAACTTCTTTTGTGCTAAAATAAAATGTAAAACTTTTTCCGTTTACTTGAGAGAGCTTGGAAAAAGCATGCATACACATATTACAATGAAAGAAATGCCGGAGTCAGAAAAGCCTTATGAAAAGTGCATCCAGCGAGGTGCTAAGGGACTTTCGGATGCAGAACTTCTTGCAGTTATATTAAGAACCGGAACCGTACAGAGAACTTCGTTACAGACGGCGCAGCAGTTGTTGCGTGGTGGCGAGGGAAATCTTTTGAATCTGGTTAATATGACGATAGAGGAGATGCAGGAGATTCCGGGAATTGGTCAGGTCAAGGCGGCACAAATGAAATGTGTGGCGGAGCTGGCCATGCGTATTGCCCGTACGAGGCGGGCAGTTAAAATAAGCTTAAATCAGCCGGAAAGTGTTGCAGGATATTATATGGAAACACTGCGGCATGAATCAAAGGAAAAACTGTTATTAGCTATGTTTGATGCGAAATGTAATCTTTTAGGAGATGAGGTCATTTCGGTAGGGACAGTAAATCATTCATTGGTGTCACCAAGAGAAGTATTTTTGAAAGCATTACAATACAAGGCTGTTCATATCGTAATGCTTCACAATCATCCTAGTGGCGACCCGACTCCTAGCGAAGCGGATAAATTGGTAACAAAGAGAATAGCCGCTTGTGGTGAAATGATGGATATTGTTCTTGCAGACCACATCATAATTGGCGATAACAGTTATATAAGCTTTAGAGAAAAGGGCCTTTTGGGCTGAGGAAAGGATAAGAAAAATGTCAACAAATGTTTACGGAATTGATTTAGGAACCTGCAACTTGAAAATTTTTTGCAAAGCAACAGGAAAAGTAATCAACGAGAAAAACACCATTGCAATTGTAAACAAGAATCAGTTATATGCTTTTGGAGATGCAGCATATGCGATGTATGAAAAAGCACCGGATACGATTAAAGTATCATTTCCAATTGTAAACGGTGTAATTGCTGATTATAACAACATGCAGACTATGATTGGAGAAGTGTTGGACAAGCATGTAAAGAATCATACTAAGGGAGCAGAATATATCATAGCAGTTCCTACCGCAATTACCAAGGTAGAAGAAAAAGCGTTTTTTGATATGTTTTATAAGAGTAGATTCAAACCAAAGAATGTACAGCTTTGCAAGCGACCGATTGCAGATGCGGTAGGTTTAGATTTGGATGTGTTATCTCCAACCGGTTATATGATTGTTAATATTGGTGCAGATACCACAGAAATTTCAGTTATCTCTTTAGGCGGACTGGTATTAAGTGAGTTGCTTCATTTTGGTGGAAAACGTATCGATGAATCCATTATAAGTTATTTGAAACGTAACTTCAGCTTGGCAATTGGGCAAAAGACGGCTATGTATTTGAAAGAAACGCTTGGATGTGCACTTCCAGAGGAAGAAGAGCGTACAGCGAAGATTGTAGGACGCGATTTGGTAAGTGGACTTCCGATTGAGATGGAGATTTCTTCAAAGGTTATTTATGAAGCAATCAAGGATAACTTGAATTCTATTTGCAATTCCATAAAAATAATTTTGGAAAAAACTCCGCCAGAATTGGCAAAGGATATTATTCATTCCGGTATTTATATTACAGGAGGATCTTCTAAAATCAGTAAATTGGATGAGCTGTTTACACAAATAACGAATATTAAAGTGAATAGCTGTGAATATCCGGAAGAAAGTGCAGTCAGAGGCCTGAATAAAATTGTTTCTGACGATAAGATAAAAAAATTGGCATATAGTATGGAAACAAGAAATTTTAGATAGGATTGTGTTTTATGAAACGTAAATCAAAACATTCATTTCCAACCAGATATTTGCTTTTGATATTAACAGGACTTTGCGTTCTGGTAATGTTTGTAAGTTTTACACTGAATCTGTCCGGTGGTCCACTGAATACCGTTGCGGGATATGTGTTTACACCGATGCAAAAAGGCATTAATTCGGTTGGAACGTGGTTTGTATCCAGAGCAGATGAATTAAAATCATTAAAGGATGTCATGCAGGAAAATAAAGAACTGCAGGCAAAGGTAGATGAACTTACTACCGAGTTGAATACTATCAAACTGGAACAGTATGAATTAGATAATTTAAGAGAACTTATGCAACTGGATCAGAAATACCCGAGTTACGAAAAGGTTGTAGCAAGAATTATTGGAAGTGATACCAGTAACTGGTTTAATACTTTTGTTATAGATAAGGGAAGTAAAGATGGTATTGAAAAAGATATGAATGTCATTGCCGGAAGCGGGCTGGTGGGCATTGTGATTGATGTGGGACCGGATTATGCGAAGGTGCGTTCCATTATTGATGATGCAAGTAATGTCAGTGGCATGACGCTTTCAACAACCGACCGTTGCATTATTAATGGTAATCTGGAAAGTATGAATGAAAATCAAGTAATTGAATTTTCTAATTTAAAGTGTGAAGAAAATGTAATTGGAACTGGGGAACAGCTTGTAACCTCAAATATTAGTGATAAATATCTAGAAGGAATCCTGATTGGTTATATTAGTTCCATAGAACGGGATTCTAATAATCTGACTTATTCAGGAACCGTAACACCGGCTGTAGATTTCAAACATTTGCAGGAAGTATTGGTCATATTGGATAAAAAGCAGGCCGTAGAATAAAGGAGCATGGAACATGAGACGTAAAATAACAGTTTTCTTCATTATAGTCGTATGTTTCCTATTGCAGAGCACATTGTTTCAGGCGCTTTCCTTTGCGTCTATTACGCCAAATCTTTTGATTGTGGTAGTATCTTCCTTTGGATTTATGCGAGGAAGAAAAGAGGGAATGTGGATTGGATTTTTTAGTGGACTGCTTTTGGATATTTTCTTTGGTAGTGTAATAGGATTCTATGCCTTAATTTATATGTATATTGGTTATATTAATGGTTTTTTTCGGAAGATTTTTTTCCCGGAGGATATCAAACTTCCAATGATATTGATTAGTGCCAGTGATTTTGGATATAGTATGCTGGTGTATCTGTTTCTATTCTTTATGCGAGGAAAATTCCGGTTTGGATATTATCTGATTCATATCATAATTCCGGAATTGGTATACACTATATTAGTGACCCTTATTTTGTATTTTGTGATTTTAAAAATCAATCAGAAGTTGGAAGCAATTGAAAAAAGGAGTGCAAGTAAATTTGTTTGAGACTTTAAAAGAATTTTGCAAGAAATTAATAAAATCCAGATTATTTGTGCTCAGCGTTGTAATGGTTATGTTGTTTGGAATACTAATACAACGTATATTTGTGTTACAGATTATTAATGGAGAAACTTATTTAAATAACTACACATTGCGTATTCAAAAGGAACGGGTAATTTCCGGAACTCGTGGAAATATATACGACAGTACAGGAAAACTTTTGGCATATAACGAGCTTTCTTATTCCGTGACTTTCGAGGATAATGTTGTTTATGATACTACTAAGCAGCGAAATCGTGAAATGAACGAGGAACTATATACTCTAATTTCTTTGATTGAAAAGCGTGGCGACAGTATCTTGAATGATTTTCAGATTCAGAAGAATGAAGAAGGAGTATATGATTTTACTGTGTCGGGTTCTTCACTAAAACGCTTTTTGGCAGATGTATATGGGCATACGAAAGTGGAACAGTTAGCATATAATAAGAAACTTGGGTATGATGAAGGGAGTGCTACAGCACAGCAGGTAATGGAATATCTACAAGGTAGCAGTAAATTTAATATTCATATCGAAGGAAAAGAATATCCGGATGAAAAGGAAGAGGATATCGACTATTATACTGAAGATGAAGCGTATAAGATTATGATTTTACGATATGCAATTTCTCAAAACAGCTTTCAAAAGTATGTACTTACTACTGTGGCACAGAATGTTTCAGAGGAAACAGTTGCTGTAATAAAGGAGAATTCCGATATACTCCCAGGTGTCGATATTTCAGAAGAAAGCATTCGTAAATATAATGACAGTGAGTATTTTTCTCATATTATCGGTTATACAGGAAAGATTTCCCAGGAAGAGTATGATAAGCTCTCTGAAAACAATGATGAATACACATTGAATGATGTAATTGGAAAATCAGGCATTGAACAGGTGATGGAGGAAGAACTTCAGGGAGGAAAGGGAAAAGAGACCTTCTATGTCGATAGTTTAGGAAGAATTTTAGAGGTTACAGATAAAAAAGAAGCTACTGCCGGAAACGATGTATATCTTTCCATTAATGCGGATTTGCAAAAAGCAGTTTATGATATGTTGGAACAGGAACTTGCAGGTATTGTATATTCTAAAATTATTCCTGCAAAAGAGTATGATACCAGCTCTGGTTCTGCCTCTGATATTAAAATACCGATTGATGATGTTTATTTTGCTTTGATTAATAATAATGTTATAGATATTAATCATTTTTCAAAAGCGGATGCCAGTGGTGTAGAGCAGCAGGTATTCGATACGTTTTCGGGAAAACAGTCATCGGTACTTTCTAATGTGGAACAGCAGTTGAAAAGCGCTTCGCCAACGGCATATAATGAGTTAGATAAGGAAATGCAGGTCTATATGAGTTATATTCTTGCAATGTTGATAGAGGACAAGGTGTTCCTTTCTTCGGAAGTGGATAAAGAAGATGCAACTTATCTGGCATGGAAGAATGATGAAATCAGTCTTGCTGAGTATTTACATTATGCAGTATCTAAGGATTGGATTGATATTACAAAATTTGGTACAGAGTCCAAATATTCTGATTCTACCGAAATCTATGAAGCATTGGTAGCGTATATTATAGAAGAACTAAAAGGAAATCAAGGATTTAGTAAAAAAGTATATGAATATATGATTCATCAGGATTTGATATCCGGAACACAGATTTGTATGATTCTTTTTGAACAAGGAGTCTTGGCGGAAAATGCAGAAGAATACGGTGGACTTCAAAATGGCAGCATCAGTGCGTATAATTTTATTCGGGATAAGATTAAGAATTTGGAGATTACTCCGGCACAGTTGGCATTAGATCCGTGTACCGGTTCCTGTGTTGTTACAAATGTAAAAACTGGAGAGTTGTTGGCATGTGTAACTTATCCGGGATATGATACCAATCGATTGGCAAACACAGTAGATGCGGGTTACTTTGCAAGTCTGCAACAGGATTTATCTCTTCCGATGTATAATAATGCTACACAGCAGAGAACGGCACCGGGTTCTACTTTTAAGCCTATTACGGCAGCAGCTTCGCTGACAGAAGGAGTTGTTACTCCGCAGGAACAGATATTAGATGAAGGAAAGTACACGAAGATAGATCCGGTGAATCCACCGAAATGTTGGATTTATCCAAATAGTACCCATGGATTGATTAATATTTCCGAAGCAATCCGTGATTCGTGTAACTACTTTTTCTATGAGATGGGTTATCGTTTAAGTGCTAACGGCGATACTTATATTGAGGATAAGGGTATTGCAAGTTTGCAAAAATATGCAACACTTTTTGGATTGGGACAGAAGACTGGAATTGAAATACCGGAAAGTGAGCCGAAAATTTCAGATGAATACCCAATTACATCTGCGATTGGACAAGGTAATCATAACTATACCACAACAGAATTGGCACGTTATGTAACGGCTGTTGCCAGCAGTGGAAATGTTTATCAGATGACTTTGCTTAGTAAAGAGACAACCTCTGAAGGCGAACTTGTACAACAGTTTCAGCCGGAACTTTTATGGCATATTGACGAAATAGCTACAACATCATGGGATGCAATTCATTCCGGTATGCGAATGGTGGCAGAAAATAATAGTAGTTTTAAGGATTTCCCAATTGCTGTTGCTGGTAAGACAGGTACTGCACAGGAGGATAAGACCCGAGCAAACCATGCGCTTTTTATTGGTTATGCTCCTTATGAAGACCCGCAGGTGGCAATTACTACGCGTATTGCATATGGTTATACTTCTGCAAATGCGGCAGAGTTATCCAGCAATGTTTTAAAATATTACTTTAAGCTTGCAGATGAAGAGTCTCTGTTGAATGGACAGGCTCAGGATATTGGTGATTCCACCAATGGATTTACAGATTAAGAGTTGGAGGGACAGGATATGCAGCAACCAGTTGTACTAAAAAGTAATAAATATGGAATTAATCTGATTCTGAATGATGACATGGAATTCAAAGAATTGTTGCAGTGTATCATTGATAAATTTAAGGAATCAGAGAGTTTTTTCAAAAATGCTAAAATGGCGATTTCTTTTGAAGGAAGAAAACTCACACAGGAAGAAGAATTTCAGATTGTGGAGGCTATTACAGAGAATAGCTCTGTACAAATTATTTGTATTCTGGACAATGACCAGTTAAAAGAAGAACTGGTACGTCAGAAAATAGAACAGTTCGAAGAGGAACAAGCAGGAAAGACAGGAGAGTTTTATAAAGGTACGCTCCGGTCTGGACAGGTTCTGGACTGTGAGACCAGTGTGGTAGTTATTGGTGATGTGAATCCGGGAGCGAAGGTAATCTCTAAAGGCAATATTGTTATTCTAGGGGCCTTAAAGGGGAATGCCTACGCAGGAGCAAATGGCAATGAACAAGCCTTTGTGGCGGCCCTTGATATGGATCCGGTACAAATTAAAATCGGTGATGTTATCGGAAGAAGTGCGGATAAAACTGGCAATGACAGAAAAAAGAAGAAACAACATGTAGAGCCGGTAGAACCACAGGTAGCAATTGTAAAAGATGGAAATATTTATATTGAACCAATAACCAAAGGTCTTTTAAATAGTATATAAATAGCAGGAGGATATAGTAAATGAGTGAAGTAATCGTAATAACATCTGGAAAAGGTGGAGTAGGAAAAACTACTACAACCGCAAATGTAGGAACTGGTCTTGCGCAGTTAAACAAGAAAGTTGTATTAATCGATACAGACATAGGATTGCGTAATCTTGACGTAGTTATGGGATTGGAAAACCGGATTGTATACAATTTGGTGGACGTAGTAGAAGGAAACTGTCGTATGAAACAGGCGTTAATTAAGGATAAACGTTATCCAAACTTATGCCTGCTTCCATCTGCACAAACAAGAGATAAAACAGCTGTAACACCGGAACAGATGGTAAAAGTAACTGAGGAATTAAGAGAAGAATTTGATTATATTTTGTTAGATTGCCCAGCGGGGATTGAACAAGGATTCAAAAATGCCATTGCAGGTGCAGACCGTGCGCTGGTAGTAACAACACCGGAGGTTTCCGCTATTCGCGATGCAGACCGCATCATTGGATTATTAGAGGCAAACGAATTGAAAAAGACAGAGCTGATTGTTAACAGACTTCGTATGGATATGGTAAAACGTGGCGATATGATGTCTATTGCTGATGTTACGGATATTCTTGCTATTGATTTGATTGGAGCAGTTCCAGATGATGAACAAATTGTTGTATCTACCAATCAGGGAGAACCATTAGTTGGAAGTGACTGCCTTGCTGGACAAGCTTATGCAAATATTTGTCGTAGAATTCTTGGAGAGGAAGTACCGTTCCTCGATTTGGAAGCAAAGTCTGGTGTATGGTCAAAATTCAAGGATTTATTTAAGAAGAATTAGGAGGAAACCGTAAAATGGGTTTAATGGACTTGTTTAAAAAGAAAAATTCCGGTGATATTGCCAAAGACCGACTAAAGTTATTGTTGGTTTCGGATAGAGCAAACTGTTCTCCGGAGGTAATGGAAAAAATAAAGAATGATATTATTCAGGTGATTTCGAAATATATGGAGATAGATCCGGAAGGGCTTGATATTCAAATTACACAGACAGAATCTGATGGAGATAATGGAACAGTTCCGGCTTTATATGCAAACATTCCAATTAAGGATTTGAAGCATTCCGGAAATTCAAATTAAGGAAGTAGTATATGTTAAAACAATATCAGGTAAAGGATTACAATTTTCGTTTAATTGTATATGTGTTAGTACTTACTATGCTGGGAATAAGTATTATCGGAAGTGCTCAGCAGTCTGTACAGAGCAAGCAGGTTATGGGGATGCTGGTAGGAATTGTTGCAATGATAATCGTATCGCTATTTGATTATAACTTCGTTCTTCGATTCCATTGGCTCATCTATGTTTTTAATCTGGTATTGCTTGGATTGATTACTTTTGGAATCTTAGGTTCTGATGCTGGTGGTGCAACACGTTGGATTGAGATTGGACCTCTTCGCTTTCAGCCTTCGGAATTTTCAAAGGTATGTATTATTTTGTTTTTTGCATGGTTTTTTGCAAAGTTTCATGAGAAAGTCAATAAACTTCCATTATTAATAGTAGCAGGTATATTGATTGCAGTTCCATGGATTATGATAAAAGAACAGCCGGCACTTTCGACTAGTATTGTTGTAGCAATGATTTTTCTGGTAATGTTGTTTTTGACAGGACTAAGTTATAAAATAATAGGAGGAGTGCTTGCAGTAGCTATTCCGGCGGTTGGAATTTTTCTCTATCTGATTTTACAGCCGGATCAAAAAATTTTGGAACATTATCAGTGGTTACGTATTATGGCATGGCTGCAACCAGAGAAATATGCCCAAAATGCATGGCAGCAGCAGAATTCCATCATGGCAATAGGTTCTGGTATGCTGTGGGGAAAAGGATTGAATAATGATAATGTTTTTTCTGTAAAGAACGGAAATTTTATTCCTGAGCCCCAAACGGACTTCATTTTTTCTGTTGCCGGAGAGGAACTGGGATTTGTAGGTAGTGCAATTATTTTAATCTTATTATTGCTAATTGTGATAGAATGTATTATGATTGGAAGAAAAGCAAAAGATCTGGCAGGCAGATTGATTTGTGGGGGAGTTGCTGCTTGGATTGGCTTTCAAACTTTTTTTAACATTTGTGTAGTAACCGGTCTTATGCCGAATACCGGACTTCCATTACCTTTTGTAAGTTATGGACTTACTTCGTTATTAAGCTTGTTTATCGGCATCGGGCTGGTATTGAATGTAGGGCTTCAGCCCAGAAAATATGGAAAGGGAGAATTCTAAATGAATATTGGTTTAATTGCGCATGATTCCAAAAAAAAGTTAATGCAGAATTTCTGTATTGCTTATCGTGGCATATTATGTAAGCATGAACTTTATGCAACAGGTACAACAGGACGTTTGATTGAAGAGGTAACAAATCTTTCTATTCATAAATATTTGGCAGGTCATTTAGGTGGAGCACAGCAGTTAGGCGCTCAGATTGAACACAACCAGATTGACCTTGTGATTTTTTTGCGTGATCCGTTGACAAAAAAGTCACATGAGCCGGATGTGCATAATGTAATTCATTTATGCGATTCGCATAATATTCCGCTTGCTACCAATCTTGCAACAGCAGAATTGTTAATTAGAGCATTGGATAGAGGAGATTTAGAGTGGCGTGAGATGTATAAATAAAAAAAGAATGACAAGTGCTGTCAGTATGATACTGACAGCTTCTTTCCTGTTAAGCGGATGTGGCAAACAGGAAGTATTGGAAGATGCCTATAACGTATACGATACAACCAGTGCTTATGGTATGGACGCTTCCGTTCAGGAACAGAATGTTTCTTATTTTGCAGACAATCTTTGTGTAACCGGAACAGATAATATTTTGACAGAAGGGGTTACCGAAAATCTTTCAGAAGCAGCAGGTCTGTTTGATACGGTAAACCATGAAGTGAAATTTGCAAAAAATATTTACGAAAGACGATATCCGGCAAGTACCACTAAAATTTTGACTGCATATGTTGCATTAAAATATGGTGATCTTGCAGCAACTGCAACAGTAACAGAAGAAGAATTGCAGTTAGAATCAGGTTCTACTACTTGTGGACTTTCTGTAGGCGATACCATATCGTTACAGGAACTTTTATACGGTTTGATTCTTTGCAGTGGAAATGATGCAGCGAATGTCATTGCTGATATGATTTCAGGAAGTACAGAGGAGTTTGCCAATCTGATGACCCAAGAGGCATATGCACTTGGAGCTACCAATTCCCATTTTGTAAATCCACATGGATTACATAACGAAGAACATTATACAACTGTATATGATATGTACTTGATTTTCAATGCAGCCGTACAAGATGAACGTTTTGTTGAATTGATTAGCACGCAGAATCATACAGCAAATTTTTTGAATTCTGCGGGGGAAACAGTGGTAAAAGATTGGACCACTACAAATAAATATTTGAAAGGGGAAGAAACAGCTCCGGAAGGTATTAATGTCATTGGAGGAAAAACAGGAACTACCAACGACGCAGGATACTGTTTAGTCCTTTATAGTAAAAAGGGAGATGAAATTCCTTATATTTCTATTGTTTATAAATCGGATAGTCGTGACAATCTTTATTACGAAATGACCGAATTGTTAGGAGAAATCATGAAATAGAGGTTGAATTTTCTGTAAATATATACTATAATGTACACATGAATTAAACTATTCCTATACAAAATAAACAAGATTAGGAGGAGATTGTCATGGTACAGATTATAGCTGGTGAAAAGGGAAAAGGAAAGACAAAGCACCTTTTAGACAAAGTGAATCAGGACGTAGCATCAGTCAATGGAAATATTGTATATTTGGATAAAAGTTCCAGACATATGTATGAACTTGATAATAAAGTTCGATTAATTAATGTTTCCGACTATCTCATAACAAATTGTGATGAATTTATGGGATTTATTTGTGGAATTATTTCTCAAGATCATGATTTGGAAGAAATGTTTTTGGACAGTTTTCTCACTATTGCAGAAGTAAATGATGATGATATATGCCGTGCAATCACAAAGCTTCAGGGAATTGGGGAAATGTTTCATGTAAATTTTGTTTTAAGCGTTTCCAGAAATGAAGCAGATTTACCGGAATATGTAAGAAGTAAAATTGTTATTTCATTGTAAGTTACAGATGATAAAGGGGTTGTTGCCATGCAATAACCCCTTTTAAGCTGTCAACTGAAATTTGTTTTTCAGGCTTCGTTCATGGATCGAATGCGTCCAAAAGCACTGCAAAGATATAATCCACTGATTCCGACGATTCCGTAAATAATACGGCTGAGCCAGCTCATGTTGCCAAATAAAAATGCGACCAAGTCAAAACGGAATAAACCAATTAAGCCCCAGTTGATGGCACCAATAATTACAATGGTCAATAACGTATAATCTAAACCTCTTGTATTCATATGCATTCCTCCTTTTACATGAATTTAGTATTACCACTATAGGGAAAAACATGTTGGAAATTCATGGTAGTATTGAGTTTGAAGTTTTAACATGTTAAAATAAAATATACGAGTAAAAATAAGGATGGCAAATTCTGTGACAAAAAAAAGAAATAAAAAAATTGTAAAATTTCATAAAGGTTCTCATCTTAATATTGGTGTTATCGTATTTTTTATGATATTTATCTATATGCTTTATAATATTTTCCAATATTTTACTACAGAACAGGTGGCGGTATATGAGGTGTCTCAGGGAACTATAGCGCAAAATAATACTTTTACCGGTCTTGCTTTACGAGAAGAGACGGTATTTAATGCAGAAATTAGTGGATATATCAATTATTATAACAAGGATGCTACTAAGGTAGGAGTTGATACCTATGTATATTCCATTGATGAAACCGGTGATTTTTACAATCAGGTATTAAATGCGAATGATGGTCAATTGTTTAAACAAAAGGAATCTTATCAGGAACTGGAAAAAACCGCATCGGAATATGTATTAGGATATTCAGATGAAAATTTTTATCAGGTATATAGTTTTAAATTTGATATGGAGGCAGCTGTGATGGAGGCACTTAGTGCCAGCAATTTATCTAATTTAGACGGATATAGTGGAAATGTAGCAACCTTTCATCCGTATCTTGCCCCGCAGGCAGGTGTTGTAGTATATAATACAGATGGTCTGGAAGAAACAACTGCTGATACCTTTACGGAAGATAGCTTTGACCAGGCGAAACATGTAAAAAATAATTTGCAAGCGAAAGAAAAAGTGAATGCAGGAGAACCTGTATATAAGCTGATTAGTAGCGAAAATTGGGATTTGATATTACCAATAGACGAACAATTGGCAGTGGATTTAGCCGAAGAAAGCAATATAAAGGTGGAATTTCAAAAGGATGGTTCTACAGCCTGGGGAAGTTCTAAAGTATTGAATCATGGAGGCTCTTATTATTTGGATTTGACTTTTCAAAATTCTATGATTCGGTTTGCATCAGATCGTTATCTGGACGTTAAATTACTGGTATCGGATTCTAGTGGACTGAAAATTCCAAATACAGCTTTGACAGAAAAAACTTTCTTTGTAGTACCGAAGGATTATGTGACAAAAGGAGGAGACTCCGACGGAAATGGTGTGTTGCGCCAGAACGTTTCTAAAGATGGAAAGAAAACCATGGAATTTACCGATGTTACAGTATTTCATGAAACAGAGGATTCCTATTATATTGATGGAAGTGATTTGAAAAAGGGTGATACTATTAATAAGCCGGATTCCGGTGAGACTATGACGTTAGAAGCCACAGCCAAACTGCAAGGTGTTTATAACATCAATAAGGGTTATGCAGTATTTCGTAAGGTTGAGATATTATTCCAAAACGAAGAATATACTATTGTAGATACAGGGACAAGCTATGGACTATCGCTTTATGACCATATTGCGTTAGATGCCTCTACGATAAAAGAAAATCAGATTGTGCAATAAGGAGGAACATGGAATGGTAAAAGAAAATTTAGAACAGGTACGGGAAAATATAAAGAAAGCTTGTGAAAAGGTAGGACGAGATGTGAGTGAGATTACATTGATTTCGGTCAGTAAGACAAAACCGGTGCCCATGCTGCAAGAGGCCTATGATGCCGGAAGCAGAGATTTTGGAGAAAATAAGGTACAGGAAATTATGGATAAGTATCCGGTACTTCCACAGGACATTCGTTGGCATATGATTGGGCATTTGCAGAGAAATAAGGTAAAATACATTGTAAATAAGGTTTTTTTGATACATTCGGTAGATTCTTTACGCTTAGCAGAAGAAATCAGTTCGCAGGCAGAAAAAAAACAGGTAGAAGTGGATGTTTTAGTAGAAGTAAACATTGCGCAGGAAGAAAGTAAGTTTGGAACCAGCAGAGAAGAAGCAATTTCTTTAGTAGAAGAAATTGCTAAGCTTCCACATGTTCATGTAAAAGGACTTATGACAATTGCGCCTTTTGTAGAAAATCCAGAAGATAATCGAAAATATTTTAGACAAATCAAGGAATTATCTGTTGACATAATGAAGAAAAACATTGATAATGTATCTATGGGTGTACTCTCTATGGGAATGACAGGAGACTATATGGTAGCAGTGGAAGAAGGCGCTACCATGGTACGCGTTGGGACAGGGATTTTTGGCGAAAGAAATTATAATATATAAAGTACGAAAAAGTAACAAGGAGAATTATCATGGGAATGCTTGATAAATTTTTAAATGTTATGAGATTGAATCCGGAAGATGATGACGATTTCTATAACGAAGATTATTATGACGATGACGATTATGAAGAAGAAGTACCGAAGAAAAAGGGCTTTTTAAAGGATAAAGAGCCAGAAGATGATTTTGAATATGAAGAAAAGAAACCAAAGCCGGTGAAAACTACTCCAAAGGTTACACCGATGCGGTCATCTAAAAGGCAGGGGACAAATATGGAAGTATGTGTAATTAAACCAACCTCAGTAGAGGATGCAAGAGAGATTACAGAGACATTATTACTGAACAGAACTGTAGTACTGAATGTGGAAGGTTTGGATGTGGAAATCGCACAGCGTATTATTGATTTTACCTCCGGTTCCTGTTTTGCAATCAGTGGTAATTTACAGAAGATTTCTAATTACATATTCATAATAACGCCTCCGAATGTAGACATTTCCGGAGATTTTGCAAATATTATGGATGCATTTGATGTGCCTCCGATTCAGACAGATTTATAAGGGATAAGGAAGATGACTAGAGACGAGACTTTACTAGGGAAACGTTTTATAGACTTGTCTAGGCAGGCGCAACAAAAGGGTATTGTTTTATTTAGTGATTTTTTGAATTTGAATGAACAAAATATTTTAAGACAAAACATCTCAGAGTTGTATTGCAACTTTGAGATGTCCGGTGGATTTCCGAACAGTGAGCGTCAGATGATTGCATTTCTTCCTGATGCTCTTTGTTATACCTGGGATTATCCTATTTCCTGTTTGAAGATAACGCCATTGAACCGAAAATTTGCTGACGAACTGACCCATAGGGATGTTCTGGGGAGTCTGATGAATCTTGGAATTGAACGTAGTATGCTGGGAGATATTTTGGTAGAGGATAATATGATTTATGTCTTTTGCCAAGAGAAAATCGCTGATTATATTCAGGAAGAACTTACGCGCATAAAACATACGTCTGTACAGTTGGAAAAAACGGCAGCCTCGGAAGTAAATATTGTACCAAAAACACAGGCTATGGAGGGAATTATTACCTCTAACCGATTGGACAGTGTAGTTGCTTGCATATGCAAGATATCCCGTTCGCAAGCGAACGAATGGATTCGAGGTGGTAAGGTATTTATCAATAGCCGAGAAGTTTTAAATACCACCTATGAATGTAAGGCATCTGAAGTAATTTCTGTTCGTTTCGTAGGGCGTTTTCTGTTTCAAGGAACGTCTGGAGAGACCAGGAAGGGACGATTGAAAATACAATATGAAAAATATATCTAGAATAGAGGAGACGTAATGGGAAGAAAAGTAACCGTAAATTATGAACAAAAACCATGTTATGATATTGAAATTCAGCAGAATTTTCAGACTTTGCCGGAAAAGCTGAAGGAACTGGGATATGAAAATCGCAAAGTATGTATCGTAACCGATTCAAATGTTGGAAAATTGTATTTAGAAGAGATTCAACGCTTATTGGAACCAATATTTTCAAAGTGCATTTCTTATACTTTTGAGGCTGGTGAAGCTAGTAAAAATACAGATACGGTAGGAAAGGTATATGAACATCTGATTTTAAATTCCTTTGACCGTAAGGATTTGTTAGTTGCTCTTGGAGGAGGAGTAGTAGGTGATTTGACCGGATTTACAGCTGCTACTTATCTTCGTGGTATTGATTTTGTACAGGTTCCTACTTCATTATTGGCACAGGTAGACAGTAGTATCGGAGGAAAGACAGGAGTAGACTTCATGCAGTACAAAAATATGGTAGGAGCATTTTATATGCCTAAATTGGTCTATATGAATCTTTCTGTATTAAAAACATTACCGAAACGCCAGATTTCCTCCGGAATGGGAGAAATCATCAAACATGGATTGATTAAAGATACCTCTTATTTTTCTTATTTGCAGGAAAATAGCGAAAAAATAAAGGCTCTGGATATGGAGTCCATGGAAGAAATTGTTTTTGGAAGCTGTGAAATCAAACGTAATGTAGTAGAAAATGATCCAAAAGAGCAAGGAGAACGTGCACTCTTAAATTTTGGACATACTTTAGGACATGCTATCGAAAAACTTTCAGGTTTTTCCATGTATCATGGAGAATGTGTTGCCGTTGGAATGGCAGGAGCTGCTTACATTTCATGGAAGCTTGGACATATTACCAAAGAACAGCTTGCTATGATAGAAGAAACGATACAAAGTTATAATCTTCCGATTCGTATACCGGAATTTTCCCATGGCCCAGAGGAGATTTTGGCGGCAACCAAGTTAGATAAGAAGATGGAATCCGGGAAAGTGAAATTCATTGTATTAAAAGAAATAGGAAATGCTGTTATTACAAAAGAATTAACAGATGAAGAACTTCTTGTGGGAATTTCCTATGTTATGGGAGTGTAAATCATATGACAAAAAATAAGAAAATGAGCTGTTTATTAGGGATTATAGTAACTATTTTGTTGATATTTTTAGACCAATTTACAAAATATCTGGCAGCCATACATTTAAAAGATGGTAATTCCATTTCGATTATGAAAGATGTATTCTGTTTGCAATATCTGGAAAATCAGGGAGCTGCCTTCGGTATGTTTCAGGGTGGAAAGATTGTATTTGTTGTAATTACCATACTTCTGGTCGCAGTTATGTCTTATGTTTATTGGCATTGTCCTATGGATAAAAGATATGTCTGGATTAGAGTTATTATTATGTTTTTGATGGCAGGTGCCTTTGGAAACCTCATTGACCGTATACGTTTGGATTACGTTATTGATTTCTTTTACTTTGAATTGATTAATTTTCCGATTTTTAATGTAGCGGATATTTATGTGAGTTGCAGTGTAGCAGCATTGCTGATATTATTTATTTTTTATTATAAAGAAGAGGATGTGGAGGTATTATTGCCTTCCAGAAAGAAGAAGCATGCAGGAAATGAAGCAGAATGATGGGATTTCGCAGGAATTTGAAGTAACCATGGAGCAGGAAGGTGAGCGTTTAGATAAGTATCTGGCGTTGATTTATGAAAATCAATCCCGCTCGTTTCTTCAGAAGCTAATAAAAGAAAATCTTGTGTTCGTGAATGGAAAAGTTCAAAAGGCAAATTACAGAGTAAGTGCAGAAGATACTATAAATGTTACGATTCCTAAAGCACAGGAAATTGAGATTTTGCCAGAAGATATTCCGCTGGATATTTTATATGAAGATGACGATGTATTAGTAGTGAATAAACCAAAAGGAATGGTGGTACATCCCTCTGCCGGGCATTATACCGGAACTTTGGTAAATGCCATTATGTATCATTGTCGTGAGAGCCTTTCCGGGATTAACGGTGCCATACGTCCGGGAATTGTACACAGAATTGATATGGATACCACCGGAGCTTTGATTGTGTGCAAGAATGATAATGCACATGTAAAAATTGCGGAGCAGATCAAAGAGCATTCCGTCACCAGACGTTATCGTGGAATTGTAAATGGAGTAGTAAAGGAAGATACAGGAAGAATCGAAGGTGCCATAGGAAGACATCCAATTGAGCGCAAGAAAATGGCAATCAATGAAAAGAACGGAAAGCCCGCGGTAACTCATTATCGTGTGTTGGAGCGTTTTAGTAACCACACTTATATGGAGTTTGAATTAGAAACAGGAAGGACTCATCAGATTCGCGTTCATATGGCGAGCATTGGGCATCCCTTGATGGGAGACACGTTGTATGGCAGTGGAAAGAATCCTTATCATTTACAGGGGCAGACGCTTCATGCCATAGTAATTGGATTTGTTCATCCGACGACCGGAGAATATGTGGAAGTAGAAGCATCACTACCGGATTATTTTCAAAAACTGCTAAGAGGAAACTTGTAAATGTATATACATTTTTTTGAAAATATATTATAATAAAGACAAGTAAAGCAGAAAGGTGGTATTTCTATGGACAACTTTGTAATTACAATTGGTAGAGAGTTTGGCAGCGGCGGTATGGACATAGCTCGTGCTCTTTCCGAAAAATTAAATGTGAAATATTATGACAAGGAACTGCTTGCGATGGCAGCGAAGGAAAGCGGACTTTGTGAAGAAATTTTTGAAAACCATGATGAAAAGCCTACGAACAGCTTTTTATATTCTTTGGTTATGGATACATATTCCGTCAGCGGATATACATCAGCTCCCTTTCTAGACATGCCATTGAACCACAAAGTATTTTTAGCGCAGTTTGATACCATTAAAAATCTTGCAGAAAAAGAATCCTGTATTATTGTAGGGCGCTGTGCAGATTATGCACTTGCGGAGCATCCGAATTGCCTAAGTGTATTTGTCCATGCGGATATGGATTTTAGAATCAATCATGTAATGGACACCTTCAAATTGTCAAAGGAAAAGGCAAAAGACATGATACAAAAGACGGATAAGAAGCGTGCAAGCTATTATAATTACTACTCTAGTAAAAAATGGGGAGATTCCAGAAGCTATAATCTGTCTTTGGATAGCAGTGAGCTTGGAATTGATGGCTGCGTAGAGATGATTTTGAAATATATGGATATAAGAAAGAGAAATAAAGGATAAAACGATATGAGTTATAAAATGATTGTTCTGGATATTGACGGAACGTTGACGAATGATGAAAAGAAAATAACTCCTAAGACGTTGGACGCCCTGAAAAAGGCACAGGAAAGAGGTATTATTCTAGTGCTTGCTTCCGGGCGTCCGGTTGCGGGATTGAAACAGTTAAGCCGTGAACTGGAAATGGATACACATCATGGAATATTACTTGCGTATAATGGTGGTAAGGTGTTGGATGCCGAAGATGGCACAGTTCTTTATGAAAAAAGTATTCCGGTAGAGCGGGCAAAAGCGGTTTTAAGACATTTGGAACAGTTTCCCGTAACACCAATGACTTATGGAAAAGATTGCTTATATACGATAGATAAAAATGGTTATAAAGTAGAATATGAAAGCCGTATCATTGGATTAGAGGTGACAGAAACGAAAATTCCGCTTTCTGAATTTTTAAGCGTTTCGCCTGTGAAGATTTTGACGGCTGCTCCAAATGAAGTATTGCTTTCAAAGATGGAAGAGATAACAACGCCATTTGCAGAAGAGTTTTCCTTTGTAATGTCTGCGCCTTTTTACCTGGAATGTAATATGAAAGGTATTAATAAAGCCACCTCTTTGGACTATGTATGTAAAAGTATGGGGATTAAAAGAGAGGAAATTATATCATTCGGGGATGCTCAAAACGATATTACAATGATTGAATATGCTGGTCTGGGTATTGCTATGGAAAATGCTTGTGAAGAATTAAAAGCAGTAGCAAATGAAATTACTTTATCCAATAACGAGGATGGAATCGCTGTTGCATTGGAAAAACATTTAAATATTTAGTCTTTTGGACTATTTGAAAACTGCCACATAGTTGGCAGTTTTTTATATTTGTTCCAATAATGTTCGTTTTTGATAAAATTCAGAAAAAATAAAGATAGAAGGAACAAATTTAGAGAAAATATTGACAAAAATAGAAAATAAAAATATAATAAGAACAAATAAGAACAAAATGAATCGCAAAAAGAACATATAGTGTAAAAAGAAAACGAGGAATTCATATGTTGGCAACGGAACGGCAGAATTATATTGTTACAAAGATAAAAGAAGAAGGTGGGGTCGAGGTTGAAAAACTGGCAAAAGAATTGGATGTCAGTTTAATGACAATACGACGTGATTTACAACACCTAAGTGAAGAAGGATGGATTGAGCGTTGCCACGGAGGTGCAATTGCTAAGAAAGAAGTACCCTACACTAAGAAAATCAGTGTGCAAGGAGATGAGAAAAAGCGAATTGCCAAAAAGGCATTGTCTTATATTAATGATGGTGATTGCATTTTTTTGGATGCAGGAACTACAAATCTTTATCTGGCAAAAGAACTGAAGAAACTGGATAATCTTACGATTGTTACAAACGATTTGGAAATCGGGCATTATGTAAACAAACTAAATTGTGAACTGATTATCTGTGGTGGATGGATTCAGAAAGATACATCATGTATGATGGGGATGCTGACAGAAAACACTTTACGCGAATTGAAGATAGATGCAGCATTTATTGGAGCAGCGTCTATTGATGAAGAGTTCGATGTATTGACTCCAACAGAGGAGAAAGTAGCCTATAAACGCCTTGCCATCGCGAATAGTTGTTATAGTTACTTGCTGGTAGATTCTAGTAAATTTAATCGAAAAGCAATGCGTAGAATTAACAATATGGGGGATTATACCGGAGTGATTACAACCTATCAGTTTGAGAAGGAAGAATTGGAACTGATAGAAAAGAAAAAGATACATATAATCAATGCATGACCTTAATTGCATAGGAGGTGGGAAAATGGCAGATTGTTTGATTATTGCAGATGATTTGACTGGAGCAAATGCTACAGGTGCCCTGCTTCAAAAAATCAATTATACTGCATACACGGTAATGAACACAGAGCGGTTGGAATTAAATAATCAGGAAGATTGTGACTGTATTTTGTATCCGACTGATAGCCGGGGAGTGTCTCCGGAAATAGCATATAACCGTGTATACAATGTGTCAAAGTTGTTACAGCAGGAAGGAATTAAGATTTATTCCAAGCGAATCGACAGTACGTTGCGCGGAAATCTTGGAAGCGAAACAGATGCATTTTTAGACAGTTTTAGTGAAAAAAGAATTGCTATTGTAGCTCCATGTTTTCCGGATTCAGGAAGAGTAGTATGTGGAGGTTATATGCTGGTAAATGGAGTTCCGTTACATAAGACATCTGCAGCAATTGATCCGAAGACGCCTGTTACTACTTCAAAAGTAGAAGATATTTATCGTGCACAGTCTAAGTATCCGGTAGCATCTTTGGATATGGAGGACCTAAGAAAAGGAAAAGAGCATATTGTGGCATCCATTTTAAAATTGGAGCAGGACGGAATTAGAACAATTATTTTTGATTGTATTTCTCAAGAAGATTTAGATTTAATTGCTGATGCGGTCATTGAGAGTAAAGTATCCTGTATCATGGTAGATCCCGGACCATTTACTATGACTGTTGTAAGAAAAAGTATTGTACCGAAAACCAGAACATCTGCTTCTAAAATTCTTGCAGTAGTAGGAAGTGTTAATCCGGTAACGACTACGCAGGTGGAAGAATTTCTACTTTCTCAGAGTATTCACAATGTATTTGCAAAAACTGAACAATTTCTAATGGGAGAAGAAAGTAGAAAACAGGAGATTGAAAGAATTGTAACTGATATTTTGAATAATTGTGCTGATTATGAAGTTTGTAGTGTGGTAGGTGATGGCATTTATCCGGAAAATCGAATTGATTTTGAAAAGTATACAAGAGAAACCGGAAAAAATAGCGATGAGCTCTGCAAGATAATTAATCATTCATTGGCGGAAATCGCTAGAAGATTACTGGATTCTTCTCAGGGATTTAAAGGAATCTATTCCAGTGGTGGTGATGTTACCGTTGCAATTTGCCAGAATTTTCAGGCATCAGGAATTCAGCTTTTGGGAGAGGTACTTCCTTTGGCTGCCTATGGTGAGATTCTTGGTGGAGACTATGCTGGTATCAGGGTTGTTACCAAAGGGGGAATGGTAGGAGAACCAAGTGCTATGCGTGAATGTATCAATTATTTAAAGGAGAAGTTGTTTATGTAAGAACAGGAGGGATGATTATGAACAAACCAATAATAGCTGTACCCATTGGAGATCCGGGAGGAATTGGACCGGAAATCGTGGCGAAGGCACTGGTAGATCCTATTGTGGAGGAAGGAGCTGCATGCGTCATTATCGGAGATAGGAAGATAATGGAAAATGCTATTAAGATTACAGGAGCCAGCCTTGAAATCAAGATAATTAAAGATCCAAAGGAAGGAGATTATCGGAAAGGAATTTTGAATCTCATTGACCTTGACAATATTGATATGAAAAAGTTTCAGATTGGAAAAATTGATGGTATGTGCGGAAAAGCCGCGTATGAATATATAGAAAAGAGCATACAGCTTGCCAACAATAAGGAAGTTGCTGCAGTAGCAACCACACCAATCAACAAAGAAGCGTTAAAGGCAGGAGGTATTAATTTTATTGGTCACACGGAAATATTTGGGGCATTGACCAATACACCTGACCCACTGACAATGTTTGAAGTAAGAGATATGCGTGTTTTTTTCTTAAGTCGTCATGTGTCATTACGACAGGCTTGTGATATGGTAACAAAGGACCGTATAAAAGACTATGTAAAACGTTGTCTGGAAGCATTGAAAAAATTGGGGGTAACAGAGGGGAACATGGCAATTGCAGGATTGAATCCACACAGTGGGGAGCATGGACTTTTTGGAGATGAGGAGGTGAAACATGTAATTCCGGCAGTAGAGGAACTGCAGGCAGAGGGCTATCCGGTCGTTGGCCCTATCGGTGCCGATTCTGTATTCCATCTGGCGTTACAGGGACGATTCAACAGTGTATTATCTCTGTATCATGACCAGGGACATATTGCAACCAAGACATTGGATTTTGAACGGACAATCTCCGTTACAGGAGGTATGCCGATTCTACGAACTTCTGTAGACCACGGTACAGCAATGGATATTGCGGGGAAAAATATTGCAAGTGCTGTTAGTATGGTAGAAGCGATTCGTCTGGCTGTAAAATATGCACCGAATTTTATGTCATAGTAATAACACCGGACAAAAAGAAGAGTATTGGAGGGAAAGCGTATGGAAGGTATTTCTGGAACACAAATGTTAATAGGGTTGTTTATAGGCCTAATTGTATTGATTTTACTTATTTTAAAAACAAAAATTCATGTATTTATTGCTTTGATTATTGCTTCTTGTATTATTGGGTTAATTGGCGGAATGCCGGCAAATGATGTAGTTACTGCGATTACAGATGGATTTGGCGGTACGCTTGGAAGCATAGGTATCATCATTGGCTTTGGTGTTATGCTCGGACAAGTTTTCGAGATATCAGGAGCAGCAGAGCGGATGGCTCGTACCTTTTTAAAACTATTTGGAAAAGGAAAAGAAGAAGCAGCTATGTCACTGACGGGATTCTTAGTATCCATACCGATTTTCTGTGATTCAGGATTTGTAATTCTTTCGCCATTAGCAAAAGCAATTTCTAAGAAAACTAAGAAGTCAATGGTAAGTCTTGGTATCGCTTTGGCAGCCGGATTGGTAATCACTCACAGCTTGATTCCGCCAACACCGGGACCGCTTGGTGTAGCAGGAACCTTTGGTGTAGATGTAGGACAATTTCTGTTATTAGGTATCGTGGTTGCACTTCCGATGGCAATTGCAACTATGCTATATGGCAAATGGCTTGGCAAGCGAATTTATCAGTTGCCAAGTGAAGATGGACAAAGTTGGGAACGCCCTCCATATCAGGAGCCGGTTTACGATTCATTGAATGACACAGATAAAAAACTGCCATCTACCTTTGCATCTTTTGCACCATTGTTATTACCTATTCTTTTGATTTTATCAAATACCATACTAAGTGCATTAGGAAAAACGGATGGATTATTTCAAATTTTGATTTTCCTTGGAAAACCAATTGTGGCAGTTGGACTTGGATTGATTCTTGCAATTTATGTTTTGACCGGAAATATGAAACGTGCTGAAGTTATAAAACAATTAGAAGATAGTATTAAGAGTGCAGGTATTATTATTCTGGTAACCGGCGGCGGTGGAGCATTAGGACAGGTAATTAAGACAGCAGGCGTTGGAAACTATATTGCAGAAGGAATTGCAGCAACCAGTATACCGGTTATTCTACTTCCGTTTATTATCGCAACTTTGGTACGATTTGTTCAGGGATCAGGTACAGTTGCAATGATTACAGCAGCAGGAATTACAGCACCAATCGTATCTGCAGCCGGCGGAAACATGTTATTGGGCGCATTTGCAGCATGTATTGGATCATTGTTCTTCTCTTACTTTAATGACAGTTTTTACTGGGTAGTAAATCGTCTAAGTGGTATTACAGAAACGAAGGAACAAATCAGAGTATGGTCTGTTACTACAACCATAGCATGGGCAGTAGGATTGGTAGAAATATTGATTTTAAACATTTTCATGTAGGGTTATTCATCCTCATGAAAGATGCTTCCTGAAAACTTACCTGCCAGCCTGCGTCTGTCGTCATCAATGGCGGCGTAGTGCTGGCGGGTGGTTTCTACACTTTTGTGGCCCAGGGCATCTGCTACCAAATAAATATCACCGGTTTCTTTATAGAGATTGGTACCATAAGTGCTCCTCAACTTATGAGGAGTAATTTTTTTGTTAATATTAGCGGCTCCTGTATATTTTTTTACCAGCTTTTCTACGGCACGCGTGGTCAGACGGCTGTATTTTAACGATAAAAACAGAGCGTTTTCATGCTCCGGAAGAGCTTTCTGAGCCAGACCTTCTCGTTCTAGTTCCAGATAATCTAAAAGAGCGTCAGACACCTCGTCACCAAAGTAAATCGTAGATTCATTTCCACCTTTACGAACAACCCGCATACAATTATTTTTAAAACTTACATCAGCAACATCCAGTCCCACACATTCGGATACACGAATTCCGGTGCCAAGTAGAAGAGTGAGGATAGCAATATCACGATATTTTGTCTTTTGATGGGCAGCAAGCTGTCTTGCGGTTAAATTTTCACCATTTTGGACGGTTGTAATCAATTCGGATACTTCATCCTTGTCCAAACGAATAATATTTTCTTTGTGCTTTTTTGGTGTTTCTATCATAGATGGAGCATTTGTTTTAATGAATTCCTTTTTAAAATAGTAATTGTACATAGTACGGATAGCAGAGAGTTTCCGTGATTTTCCTTTTTCTCCATTCGTTACTGCCTGTCCGTCTTTTTTCTCATAATAAGAAAGATAGGAAAGATATTCTTCAATATCTACCGGGGTCATTTCATCTAACACGCTGATAGGAATATCGTGCATAGACATTTTTTTATATACCGGATTATTTTCCTGAATAAATTCAAAGAAAATTCGGATGTCATAGCCGTAAGACAGTCTAGTTCTGGAGGAAGTATTGCGTGTGTCCAGATATCGAAAAAAGTCGCTGCAGAATTTAGGTAATTCCTTTAGCAATTCCTGTAATTTTCTTTTGTTTTCCAGATTGATTTTTTCTGTATATTCCATGAAAAAGACTCCTTTTGTTAGTTCCGTTATTGCGATATAATTAGATTTTATCACAGGAAAAGATATTTGGATATGTTTTTTTATTCTGTTTGTATTGTAATACAAGTTTTGGTATAATATTGAGGACGTCAAGAGAAAAAAGGAAAATTAAGTTTAGCGGAAAAAAGAATAAATTCCCCTATAAAGTAGAATACTTGAATTTGGCAGATGCATATGTTATAATGTGCATAGGCAAACGAAATCAGTGTCCATACAGGCACAAAGCGAAAACCCCGGAATGGCAGTTCCGGGGTTTTCTTTAGGCTAGTTGTCATTGTCATCGCCATCTAACCATTTGATGATGTAGTGGCAGGCTACACCACCCATGACAGCAACCAAAAACGAAATCAGTATATCCATACACACACCCCCTTTCCGTTGCCGGAGTGGGTTTGGTGACAACGGAAAAATAGTAACATAAATAGCATAAAATGTCCAGAAGTGTCATTTTCATTATACTTGAAGGATATGATGACACCCATCCATGGTATGGATAGAAGGATAAAAAGCGATGAAATTAGTGAACCATAATATATTATAGAAGACAAACAGTAGCAAGAGGTGACAGTAAAATGAGAAAAATCAAGCAATTCCTAGTCGAAATTAGTAGTAGCGCAAAAAACATGTATGGAACGAATGACAAGATTTACATGAAAGCAAGCCCGTTTTTAATGTTAGCATTTGCGTTAGGAGTATTATATTTTACATATGCATTGTTTTACAATGATTTAAAGGTAGAAGCAATGATAGAAGCTATTTATATTGACGTCTTTTTTTCGCCATTTTATTTTTATTGTTAGCCATGTGCTTATATGTAAAGAAATCAGTTACCGATAATTATAGAAATTTTAAACACGGGCTATTGATGGTCTCTATAGTCTGTTTTTTAATTATTTTTATTCCACTTATTTAGGATAGAAAACGCGACTAAAAATATTGTTGCACTTCTATTGGATATGGTCAACGTATATGATTGGTTTTTTGATATATCTTGAGGTTTTACCTTTTGTAATGTCATATGGATTTATCAAATGTATAATTTTCATTTCAGTAATTTATTTGGCAATATGGTTTTTAAGAAATGTAATAGTTGTGATTTTTTTTGTAACAGGCAACTTTCAAGATAAATATTCATATATAAGTGAAGTAAGGTTTTTGCGATTATACTTTATCAATGCAATGACAATGTTAACAGGAGTCGGAGGCTTATATATATCGCTGAAAGGAAACGAATGGACCAGTATCAATTATATCATCATTCCTTGGGTTGTCTTTATGGGGTATGAGCAAATTGCATTGATTACTTCCAGGCGAGCCGAAGAAATCAGTTCTTTCATATATAGGTTATATACTGAAATGATAATACTTCAAGATATTTCGCTCCATCTAATTACCAATTATTCTACCATGAAGATTAGAGTAAAACTCTCAATCGAACCTTATGAAATTACTTGCTATTTGAATTATTTTCTATGTCTTCCTCAAATTGGACGGACAAAGAAGAAGAAAGAGATGATAGAAAGTACTTTAATTAGTATGAAACGATTCTTGTCGGACGAATTTGCAGTGTATGAAGAAAAGGAAGAAATGAGATTCAAGAAGGAACTGAATGAAAATATCAATACATGATTTTTCATGAGCGGACAGTAAAAGTTGAGAGTGATTATGTTATTTCATAGCCAACCATCAGTTCGCGAAATGTTGATTTTACGAACTGATGGAGTGAATTTTATTCAGACAAGTCTATCTTCTTGTATTTAACAGATTTCTACTGAATCCAGAATTATAGTAAATGGCCCGTCATTTAATAAGGAAACTTTCATGTCTGCACCAAATTCTCCTGTTTCTACTACAGGAATCTCTGTTTTACATAGTTCAATGATATATTCATATAACTGATTGGCAAGCTCCGGATTACCGGCTTTAATAAAGGATGGACGATTTCCCTTTTTACAATCTGCATACAGGGTAAATTGGGAAACTAGCAATAATTCACCGTTTACATCCTTTAAAGCAAGGTTGGTTTTACCGTTTTCATCTTCGAAAATCCGCAAACCAATGAGTTTTTTTACTAATTTATCTGCAATTTCCTTTGTATCACCTTCACATATTCCAATTAATACCAAAAATCCATGATGAATTGAACCAATTACTTCCTGGTTTACTGCTACAGAAGCTTCGGTGACTCGTTGTACAACAAATTTCATGATTAAATCTCCTTTTCTGTCATAATGATTGATTATATCACAAACTTATACTATAATAAATACTTTAGAAAATGACTCTTTTAAGAAACATATTTACATAAAGTATTTATGTAAACCAAAGGAGAGAAATTTATGAAATTACAACAATTAATGAGTTATACAAGACGTGCTATTGATGATTATCAAATGATTGAGGATGGAGATAAAATTGTAGTTGGTGTTTCCGGTGGAAAAGATTCCCTCACTATGCTTTATGCTTTGAAGGGACTGCAACGTTTTTATCCGAAAAAATTTGAACTTATGGCAATTACAGTGGACCTAGGATTTCAAAACTTTGATACAAAGGCAATTGCTAGGCTGTGTCAGGAGTTAGAAATCCCATATAAAGTGGTGCATACTGAAGTTGCAAAAATTGTTTTTGAAGAACGAAAAGAAAGTAATCCTTGTTCACTCTGTGCCAAAATGAGAAAAGGTGCCTTGAATCAAGCAGTAAAGGAATGTGGTTTTAACAAAATTGCATATGCTCACCATAAGGATGATATTATTGAGACTATGATGATGTCTTTGATTTTTGAAGGTCGTTTTCATACCTTTTCCCCTAAAACATATTTAGATCGTACGGAGTTAACGGTCATTCGTCCCATGATGTATGTGTGGGAAGCAGATGTAATTGGCTTTAGCCACAAATATAATCTTCCTGTAGCCAAGAGTCCATGTCCTGCAGATGGATATACTAAGCGAGAATACATAAAAGACATACTAAAAAAACTAAACCGTGAACATCCAGGCTGTAAAGAAAGAATGTTCACGGCTATTGTAAATGGAAATATGGAGGATTGGCCCCTAAAAACTGGTCAATGATTCTTTAGCATGTAATGGGGCTATACTCTTCTATTACTTTTGCAATACGCTCTTGTACGATTTTTGCAATTTCTATAGTCTTTAAATTCTTATATTCTTCATATAGTAAGGGTTTCAAATAGTGCACTTGCGTAGTTACTTTTCCTAGGGTAAAACTGTTGAATACCTTGTATGAATCAATAAGTGCTACTGGTACAATAGGAGCTTTTGCTTTTAGTGCGCATTTGAAACTACCCGCTTTAAATGTGGAAATACGGTTGCGATTGTTATAGACATAATCTCCTTCTGGAAAAATAATATATCGCCGTCCATTTTTTACTTCTTCTGCTACTTCATTCAAAACCGGAAGTGCCTGGCGGACATCTTTACGATCCAAACGTTTTCCTTGTACTAAATCTACGATTTCACTTGTCAAAATCATATGGGATTTTACCTTATCCATTACAAAAGAACAAGGAGTATTATGAGTAATCATGATACCAAGTGCATCGTATTTTCCCTGATGATTGGGATACATGATATAGCCGCCTTCTTTTGGAAGATTTTCTTCACCATAAGCTTTTGTATGTATATGACCAGTTCGTTTCATAAGTGTAATAGCATGACGAACTAATGCATAACGTTTCTGCTCTGAATATTTTTCCGGATGATTTGCCTGATAACGCATTTTAGGAATCATATAGGGAGCCCGGAATAGATTCATAAAAATAACATATAAAAATTTAATCATATCTCTTTCTCCTCTTGTAAATACATCTTTACTATTATAGAATGAAATCCCAAAAAAGACAAGCAAAAAGCCTACTAAAATCCAGAGAAATCAGTAGGCTAGAGTTATATTAAAAAATGAATAAAAGGCATAATTATTTACGTTCACTGGAAAAATACGGAATCATAAGATACTGTCCAGAATGGATATCATCATCGCCAAGATTATTTACGGATTTAATCTCCTCTACATATTCTTGTATACTTCCATATTCGGGTGTCATATATTCTTCTGCAATATTCCAGATGGTATCTCCTTTTTCGATTTCAACGCTGGTATAATATTTATAAGAGGTATTTTGTGCAGCCTTACTTTGTCCAGAGGCAGCAATGCTACTTCCAATTAATACACATAACAAAACAACAATAGTAGTAATTAGAGCTAAAAGAATATTTTGGTGTACTTCTGCTTCTCTTCTAAAAGAAATTGCCTGTTTTCTGTAATTCATAATACTTCCTCCCTTGATCAATGATTATTTCCATATGACTATTCGAACATCTGTTACGAACATTTGTTTATGTTTGAATAATAGCATACGAACACTTGTTTGTCAATATAAAATCCGAACAAATTTTCGGAATATGTGTTTGCATTTTGAAAGTAGGTATGTTATGATAAATAAAATGAATGTTTGTAATTTTATACGCAGATTTCGAACAACAGAATTGTATTAGGAGGTATGAATATGTCATACGGTAAGATTAGTGATAAACAACGGGAGATTTTGGAATATATTAAAAGCGAGATTTTGAATAAGGGATATCCGCCTGCAGTAAGAGATATATGTGAAGCAGTTCATTTAAAGTCTACTTCTTCTGTTCATTCTCATTTAGAGACATTGGAGAAGAATGGTTACATACGTCGTGACCCGACTAAGCCAAGAGCCATTGAGATTATTGATGATAATTTCAATCTGGTGCGTCGTGAAGTTGTGAATGTTCCCCTGGTGGGACGGGTAGCTGCCGGTGAACCTTTATTGGCAGTGGAAAATATTGAATCTTACTTTCCTATTCCGGCAGATATGATGCCAAATGTAGAGACATTTATGCTAAAGGTTAAGGGAGAAAGTATGATAAATGCAGGTATCTTTGACGGTGACAGTATTCTGGTACAGTGTCAGAATACCGCACAGAATGGAGATATGGTAGTAGCTCTTGTGGATGATTCTGCAACTGTAAAGACATTTTATAAGGAAGATGGTTATTACCGTCTGCAACCGGAAAATGATAATATGGAACCAATTATTGTGCAAGAATGTAGTATTCTTGGTAAGGTATTTGGAGTATTTCGTCTTTTCTAATTGGAATCTAAAAGCGTCATTCCGCTATTATAGGAATGACGCTTTTTTAGTTAAAAATATTTTGTTTGCTTCTATTCAGCTAATATATCTTCCAGTTCTACTTTTTTTCCATCTGTCCAGATACGTTCCAAATCATAGAAAAGACGGTCTTCTTTCGAAAATACATGAACTACAATATCATTATAGTCCATTAAAATCCAACTGGAATTGCGGTTCCCTTCTACCTGCTTTGCTGTATATCCGGCTTTGGTCAATTCTTCGTCTACAGCATCTACCATCGCCTGAAGCTGATTTGCATTAGCGCCACTGGCAATAACAAAATAATCTGCAATCGGTGAAATTTCACTAATATCAATAATACGCACATCTTCTGCTTTCTTTTCACTTAATGCATGGCATGCAATTTTTACCATTTCATTTGATTGACTCATTGATTGTAATCTCCTTTCGAAATGTCTTAGTTATAAAAAATTAGTTGTTATGAAAATATTCATAAGTTTGAGCGGTAAGGGGATCAATTTCTCCTCCTTTTTCTTGTAAATAATGTAAGGTGTCGCTTAAAATCTGTTTCATTGCCTCGTCCAAATTTTCAAAAGCCAGTTTCCGAATTAGCGTCAGATTAGGTGCCTGGTCTCGGTTGGGTTCTATATAGTCCGCAATGTAAATGAGCTTATCTAGTGTATTCATTCCAGGTTCGCCGGTGGTATGCACCTTTATGGCATGCAAAATTTCGTTGTCCTGAATAGCATATTTATGTTCGGCGTAATAAGCACCCAGCTTGGCATGTAGAAGAAATGGACTCTTCTCTTCTGCTTCGGAAATGGGTATTTGATATTTCTTACATAGGACAATTTTTTCGTCATTTGGAATACATTTTGCACAATCATGTAATAAACCGGCATATAGTGCTTGTTCCATATCTGCTCCGTGCGCCATGGCAAGAGCTGCTGCGGTATACATGACGCCCATAGTATGTGTAAAACGATCCTTGTCCAATTCTTTTTTTAATTGCTTTTCTATTTCTTTACGTTTCACAATATCACTTCTTTTCTATTGATACAATCCAGTTTTTCTAATATAATGTTCAACTTCTTTTGGAACCAGATAATGTATGCTTCGATGCTCTCTAATGCGATTTCGGATATTGCTTGATGAGACATCGAAACTTGGCATATGCAACGGATAAATGTGGGCATGGTATTTTTTATTCAGATAGTCAATTTGTTTCTGGAAGTCTTTTTCTCTTTTATCCTCACGATAAGCCGCAAGAATATTGCAGGTAGATAAAATTTCTTCTGGTTTCTTCCAATCTTCCAAATCAAAAAGGGAATCTGCGCCCAAAATAAAATACAGTTCTGCATTTGGATGTTTCTTTTTCAATAACGGAAGTGTAAGATAAGTATAACTGATACGTTCTTCTTTCACTTCTGTTAAATCAAGTTTAAAAAAGGGATTATCCTGAATTGCCAATTCTATCATGTCACAACGCATGGAAGCTTCTGTAATCTGTTGTTCCAACTTATGGGGGGAATGTCCGGTAGGAAGAAACAAGACTTGGTTTAAATCAAATTCCTCTCTGGCATATTCCGCCATCAACAGATGTCCATTATGAATGGGATTAAAGGTTCCCCCCATAATCCCGATTTTTTGTATTATGTCATGATCTGTTGCGTTATCCATAAGCGTCACTTCCTTTAGCGTGGTAATTGAATTTTAGCATCCTTTTTGGCTGGACGGTATAATACAATTTTTTTACCAATGACTTGAACGACCTGAGAATTGGTACGTTCTGCAAGGGTCTGAGCAATTTCTTTTGGCTCATCGAAGCAGTTCTTTAACACAGAAATTTTGATTAATTCCCGTTTTTCCAGTGCTTCATCAATTCCGGCTGCCATTTCCGGTGAAATACTTGCCTTTCCTACCTGAAAAATAGGAGTCAGGCTGCTGGCAAGACATTTTAAATAAGCACGTTGTTTGCTTGTCATTTCCATATAAAAATCCTTTCCGGACATAAGTCCTTATTTGTAATAATCAAATTCTAAACCATACATACGAACCGTATCGCCTTCTGTAATTCCAGCCTTTTCCAAATCCTCCAAAATACCCTGTTCACGCAAAAACTTCTGGAAGAACAAAAATCCCTTTTCAGAGTCAATATTGGTGTAACCAAGCATTTTCTCAATCTTAGGTCCTTCTACTACATATACGTCATCTTCTTCGTTGTATTCTACTGTATAAGCCTCATCTTTAAATAAGGATGCTTCCGGGAAGTATTCCTGTTCATATACGACTGGGGCATCATCTAATCCGGATAAAAGTTCATTTACATGATACAAAAGTTCTTTCAATCCCTGACCACTAACGGCAGAAATTGGATAGACTTGTATTCCTTTTGGCTCAAATTCTGCTTTTAATGCCGGCAACGCACTTTCATCTTCATTATAAATGGCATCTATTTTATTTGCTGCAATAACTTGAGGTTTTTTCATTAATTCCGGATTATATGCTTCTAATTCTTTATTTATGGCATAAATATCTGCAATAGGGTCTCGTCCTTCTACAGATGCTGCATCTACCATATGAATCATAACTTTGGTACGTTCAATATGTTTTAAGAAGGAATGACCAAGTCCAATTCCTTCCGAAGCACCTTCAATCAATCCCGGAATATCAGCAATGACAAAACCGCCAGTGCCTTCTAAGTCTACTACACCTAAGTTCGGATTTAGTGTAGTGAAATGATAATTTGCTATCTTAGGACGAGCATTTGTAACACGGGATAACAACGTAGATTTTCCTACATTAGGGAATCCTACCAATCCTACATCTGCAATTACCTTTAATTCCAGGCGAACTTCCAACTCAATTCCAGGCTGACCCGGCTGGGCATATTTGGGAGCCTGCATAGTAGAGGTAGCGTAATGTTGATTTCCCAGACCGCCTTTTCCGCCTTTTAAGATAATTTGTCTTGTGTTGTCTCCGGACATGTCTGCAATGACCTTATCCGTTTCTGCTTCTCTTATGATTGTTCCGGCAGGAACCTTTACAATCATATCTTCACCGTTTTTTCCGTGGCAGTTGCGCTTTCCGCCCTCTTCACCATTTTGTGCGGCATATTTGCGTTTATGGCGAAAGTCTGTTAAAGTATTTAATCCTTCGTCCACCTGAAAGATTAAGTCTCCGCCTTTTCCGCCGTCACCGCCGTCGGGTCCGCCATTGGGAACATATTTTTCACGGCGAAAAGATATATGACCATTTCCGCCATTTCCTGATTTTATAATAATTTTTGCACTATCTGCAAACATTGTTTTCCACCTCAATTTCAAACGAGAGAATATCTCAGTTTTATTAAAAGAATAGACCCGGCTGTTGCAGTCGAGTCTATCAGTCTTTCTTATTCGTTGCTTGCTACTGGATATACGGAAGCCTGTTTCTTATCTCTTCCTTTTCTTTCAAATCTCAGAACACCGTCAACTTTAGCGAACAATGTATCATCGCCACCGATTCCAACGTTCACACCTGGGTGAATCTTGGTTCCACGCTGTCTGTATAAAATGTTTCCAGCTTTTACGAACTGTCCATCAGCTCTTTTCGCACCTAATCTCTTGGACTCGGAATCTCTACCGTTCTTAGTAGAACCAACTCCCTTTTTATGAGCGAAAAATTGAAGGTTCATATTCAACATGTCTTACACCTCCTTGAATATAAGCGTAATATATTCATTTCCGTAGTTATTTTGTATTCCTTGTAAGCCTAAAACCATAGAACGAATCAATAACACCGCTTCTTTTGAATAATTTTCCTTTAACGAAAAATCAATCAAACCACTTTCTTCCTCTGTTACAATATCAAATTCATCGCAAACAAAGTGTTCAATGGAATTAATAGTATTGATAACTAGTACAGAAACTGCTGCGCAGACAATATCTTCGCCTGATTCTCCATACTCTGCGTGTCCAATACAATTAAATGCAGTGTATTCATTTTTATGGTTTTTGTAAATCGTTACATGAATCATAACAATTCCTATCGATTAGCCATTAATCTTTTCGATTTTCACTTTGGTGAAGGACTGTCTGTGACCGTTCTTCTTGTGATAACCGGTTTTTCTCTTGTACTTGTAAACGATAACTTTCTTACCTCTGCCGTTTTCAACTACAGAAGCATCAACAGTTGCGTTTGCTGCGTCAGCTCCAACTTTTAAAGAACCGTCGCTTACTGCTAATACGTTATCAAAAGTAACTTTTTCACCAGCTTCAACACCAAGCTTTTCAATGGTAATGATATCGCCTTCGGATACTTTGTACTGCTTACCACCTGTTGCTATAATTGCGTACATATGGCACCTCCTATTATCATTACTCGCCAGTTACGGTGCTATATTATAAAAATATAGACTTGTAGAACCTCACTGTGCGGCATACTCATATATACTAGCATAGCAAGAACTGTCCGTCAAGTGTTTTTGGAAAAAATTCCTTAATTTCCTTACATCTGGTGGCGAACAATCTTATACTCGTCGTCACATTGATAATAAGGACATTCCCAGCGAGAATTTGTCATGAACTGCACCATTTCATCCTCATCCAAATTTACCATACAGACATAATACTCATAATCTTCATCATATACATAGTTTGCACAAGTTTCGCAATTTGATACATTTCCCATTAGTTTTCTCCTTCTATCTGTTCCGCCAGAGATTTTCGTACCTTTTTACGGGTCAGTTCTACCAGATTCAAACGTGTCATATCAACTACTTGAACCGGAACACTGTCTTTTTTTACCAGTTGCTTTAAGTGTAACATTAATTCATCTTTGGCAGACTGTTCTTTCATATCAATGAAGTCTACAATAATAATACCGGAGATATTGCGTAAGCGAAGTTGATGTGCAATTTCTTCTGCTGCCTCCAGATTAATCTTAAGATAATGTTCCTGTACTTTCTTTTTGGCAATACTTTTTCCTGAATTTACATCAATGACAGTCAATGCTTCTGTAGGCTGAATCACAAGATAACCACCGGATTTTAACCATACCCGTTCATTTAATGCCTCCTGAAGGCGTGTTTCAAGACTATAAAGATTGTGAAGGCTTAACAGTTTATCCTCATAAAAAGTTGCATGAAAGCCGGCTGCATTTATCTGGTCAAAAAGCTCTGGATCATCCGTAATTATTTCATTCAATTCTGCTTGATGAACATCTTTTAACAAAGATAAGAATTCCGGCGGACTCTTCTTCAAGCAGGAAAAACAAGTACGATGAACAGCATTTTGCATAAGCTGTTCATATTCCTGTTTTAAAGTCTCATATTCCTGAAAAATCTTCGTGTCTTCTACTTGAGCAGCGTTGGTACGTACCACGATTCCAAACTTATCATTTCGATATGGTTCCAACAACTGTTTTAATCGTTCTCGCTCCTCATCCGGAAGTTTTCTTGAAATTCCCAAGGAGGTATTTTCTGTGGTCAGTACCAGATATGTCCCTGTAAATGTGAGGTTCGTAGATACCTTGGGAGGCTTTGTCTTTATATTCTCCTTTACCACCTGTACCACTACTTCATCTCCCTGTACCATTCTGGGACTGTTTATTTTCTTCACATACAAAGGATTATGACAGTCCTCCAGGGAATAGTAACAGGGCTTTCCGGGTGCAATTTCAATAAAGGCAGCATTTAAGTTCTTGACGATATCTTTTACTCTGCCCACATAAATATTATTTAAGATACTTTCCTGCTCTGTCGGCTCTAAATAAAGTTCCAATAACTTTTTTCCCGAATAAAGAGCCGTTGCAATATAAGTAGTATGATTTCGAATCAGTTTGGTAATCAGTAGTTTTGTTTCCATAATTATAAAATATCTTCCCCCAATTCCCCAAGCGTGAAAAATGCAGGGAATTCCAATCCATTCTTTTTATATTCGGACTTCATAATCTTCAGTTTTTCTTCGTATTCTGCCCGCTCTTTTTCACCTTTGACCGGAATTTCACTAGAAGATGCATAAACTTCTAAACGGTGAATCTGAAATGCCAGTGGTTCATAATCAAGATTAGAAAAACGATAAAAAGCTTCTAATACCAATTCAGGTTTGATGTTGGTACTGCTTCCGGTACATACCTTTAAGAAAAATGCTGCATTACCTTCATGTTCCACTGCCTTCATGTCATAGATGAGGGGCTTTAAGTCCATGACTGTCTCGCTCTTTTTTGTCTTTTTGGTAATTAAGATTTCTGATTGGTTGTAAAAAGCATGTATTTTTTCTTCCAGTTCCTTCAAGTTGAAGGGATTTGAATAATTTTCTTTTATATAAACAATATAATCTGCAGCGGCTACTAAGGACATAGAAGTTTTTGCCATATCTGGAAGTTTTTTATATTCTAGTATAGAAACTCCTTCTACCATAACCTGATTTAATGCCTCAATGGATGCTTTACTGGAACGGGTAGTTTTTACTTCAATATCCAGATATTCTCCATCGCTAGTAATGCCTACCCCCAAAGGTGCGGCAAAAGACATAATTTGGTGTGGACTGAAACCTTCGGAATAAGCAATATCTATATTTGCACGTCGCATCGCCTTCTGAAAATAGCGCATAATGTCTAAGTGTCCGATGAACTTCATGACACCATATTTTTGGAATTTAATTCTGATGTTCAAGACAGACACCTCCTTCAAATCTTGCTGCTCCACAACCATTACACTGCATACGGCAGTTTGGCGTTACAACTTCTTGCTGTGCACGTTCCCATTCTCGTTTTAAGAAGGACTTTGTAACACCACAGTCAATGAAATCCCATGGGAGAATCTCATCGGTACTTCTGGTACGCAGATTGTAAAAGTCAATGGAAATACCACATTCGTCAAAAGCCTCCATCCACTTTTCATTATCAAAAAACTCACTCCATGAGTCAAAGATACATCCTTTTTCATAGGCCTTTAACAGAACCTGTCCAATTTTTCGGTCCCCTCTGGCAAATACACCTTCCAGAACCGTAACATCGGCTTCATGCCAGTTATACTTTAAGCTCTTCTTGTTAAGTTGTTCCTTCATTTCATCATTTACAATCTTTGCCCGGTGAAGGTATTCATCTTTTTCACACATAGGAGCCCACTGGAACGGAGTAAAAGGCTTTGGAACAAAGAAAGAGGTACTGATGGTAATCTGGCACTTTCCATTTCTCTGCTCCTTTGGAATTTCGTAATAACGTTCCGCAATCTTTTCTGCCAAACGTGGAATTTCTTTCATATCTTCTTCCGTTTCTGTAGGAAGTCCAAGCATAAAGTAAAGCTTTACCTTCTGCCATCCTCCTTCAAAGGCAAGTCCAGCACCATGCAAAATAACTTCCTCTGTCAATCCTTTATTGATAACATTACGAAGACGCTGTGAACCTGCTTCCGGTGCAAAGGTCAGACTACTCTTTCGAATATCCTGTACCTTACTCATAACATCCAGAGAAAAAGCGTCGATTCGTAAAGAAGGCAAGGAGATATTCACACCTTTTTCCTTCTTTTCAATCAAATAATTAATGAGTTCCGGTAACTGACTATAATCACTGGAACTTAAAGAACTTAAGGAAATTTCTTCATGTCCGGTGCTTTCTAACATATCATGAGCACATTCCTTTAACATATTCACGTCACGTTCACGCACCGGTCGGTAAATCATTCCTGCCTGGCAAAAACGGCAACCACGGATACATCCACGCTGAATTTCCAATACCACACGATCCTGCGTTGCTTTAATAAACGGAACTAAAGGCTTGTGAGGATATGTGGTATTGGTAACATCCATCTGAATTTCCTTTCGGATGGTAGTTGGAATGTCTTCCAGTTTTGGTTGGAAAGAAGCAATCGTTCCATCATCATGGTAGGTCACTTCATAAAGGGATGGTACATAAATCCCCGGAATTTTTGCTGCTTCATGTAGAAATTCCTGTCGGCTCTTTCCCTGCTTTTTCATGGTATTATAAAGGTCAAAGAGATTGTCATACTGCGTTTCTCCTTCCCCTATATAAAATAAGTCAAAAAAGTCTGCCAATGGCTCTGGATTATAGGTACAAGGACCACCGCCAATTACCAATGGGTCTTCTTCGGTTCGTTCTGTTGCCATCATTGGAATATGACTTAAATCTAATATCTGTAAAATATTGGTATAGCACATCTCATATTGTATGGTAATCCCTAGAAAATCCATGTTTTTTACTGGGGACTGCGTCTCTAAGGTAAAAAGAGAAATGTCCTGTTCTTTCATGATTTTATGAAGATCCGGCCATGGAGAATAAACACGTTCACAATAAACATCCTCACGTTTATTAAACATATCATATAGAATCTGAATACCAAGATGTGACATTCCTATTTCATATACATCAGGAAAGCACATAGCAAAACGTATCGACACTTCATCCGGATTTTTCTTTATCATATTTACTTCATTGCCAATATAGCGCGCCGGCTTATCAATAGACAATAAAATTTCATCGGATAATGCAAGCTGATTCATAAATTGCTCCTTATCATTTTCTTCTATTGGTACAGATGAATCTGCACACATGTATGTTAGTATAGCATATTTTAAAGGGATTGTACATACTCATCAATTTCGTCCATTGGAAGCGGATTCCATTCTATCTGAGAAAAAACTTGTTCTGTGGAATAATCGTGATAAGTAATTTTTTCTTTATCACAATAGACAAATGCTGCAAAAATAAGAAGTGCAATTATGGTACGGATGCCAAGCGTGGATGCGGCTGGTGTTTGTTCTTCTCTCTTTTCCATCGTACCATATAAGGAATAGTGTCCGGTTGCAGTGGAATTGTCTGTTTGAAAGGAAGAACGTATCTGATTGATATAGGCTCTGCGTTCTTCTACTGATTGTTGAAGTGATTTTTCCATAAAAAACTCCTTAAAACCTCTTATTTCTATTTTAGTTTTAAGGAAAAGAAAAAATGCAAAGAAATGCAAAAAAAAAGGTACTTGTGTTTATTTTTATCACAAATACCTTTTGTATATTATCTCTGACTTAATTCTTCCATAACCTCTTCCCAGGTAATTCCTTTTTCTACCATAAGTACCATCATGTGATACAAGAAATCGGATATTTCATATTTGATTTCTTCCGGCTCAGGATTCTTGGCTGCAATTACAATTTCGGTTGCTTCCTCTCCTACTTTTTTCAAAATCTTATCAATTCCCTTATCAAACAGATAGTTGGTGTAAGAACCTTCCTTTGGATGTACTTTGCGGTCTGCAATTACATTATAGACATTTTCAAATACCTTTAATGGATTTTTACCGGTATATTCTTTTTTCACTAATTCCGTAAAGAAACAAGTTGGATTGCCGGTGTGACATGCCACACCAACCTGGGAAACTTTTGCAAGAATCGTATCCTTATCACAATCAATTGTTAAAGATTTCACATACTGATAATGACCGGAGGTCTCACCTTTCGTCCAAAGTTCTTGGCGACTTCTGCTGTAATAGGTCATTTTTCCTGTAGCAAGGGTGGTATTAAATGCCTCTTCATTCATATAAGCCAACATTAATACCTCAGAGGTTTGATAATCTTGAACAACTACCGGAATCATTCCTTGTTCATTTAATTTAAATTCAGACCATTCTACAGAAGACTCAAATTTTTCTGTCTCTACGCCTTGCATAGCAAGAAGCATTTTTAACTTCATAACATCGGTTTCCGGATTGCTGATATAATTACCGCCGATTCCAGTAACAGAATCTTTTTTTAATATATCTGCCCAACGTTCTAAATTAAAATCATTTATAATAACACTATATGGAAGTGAGGTTACGTTCCCCATAGTGTCAACAATATTTTCATTCATAACCACTAATTTATGGATATACTTCGTTACTTCTTCTTTATGTTTAAATAAAATATCTACATTTTCGATAGAAAGAAGCATTTTTTCTCTGCCAAAACGCTGTCCACCTTCTTCTGCAAGCTGCAGTGCTTCATGCTTGGCGCTGTTTAAAATAGCTCCCTTGCATCCGGCATAAAGGATTTTCTTAATATCCTCTAAACGATTAATATTTCCGCCACCATAAACAGGAATCTCTACAATTCGGCATAATTCCTTAATGGTGTGAAGATTCAAATCATGTTCATTGTCATTATCGGATAAATCAAAAATATATAATTTATCTATTCCACTATCGTTATACAGTTTAGCCAGAGTCTTAAAATCACCTACGCTTTCTAACTCAAGTGGGCTTTTTACTGCCATACCATTCTTTAAATACATGGTGGCAATCAGGTTCTTGTGTTCCATATTATCACCTATAAACTACCTTTCGTTGACATAATATCTGTAATTCGCGGGTCAATTGTTGTTGCTTCATCCAGAGCTCTTCCAAATGCTTTAAACAAAGCTTCTATCATATGATGGTTATTGGTTCCAGCTAATATTTTCATATGTAAGTTCATTCCCGCACTATAGGAAATGGCATAGAAAAATTCCCGTACCATTTCGGTATCCATATATCCTACTCGCTCTGTGGTAAATTCTCCTTCAAAGGAAAAATAAGGTCTTCCACTCAAATCAACAGCACAAAGTACCAGTGTTTCGTCCATAGGAAGAATACAACTGCCAAATCGCTTGATTCCCCGCTTATCGCCTAAGGACTTTCGAATTGCTGTTCCAAGCACAATTCCGGTATCTTCAATGGTGTGATGGGGATCTACTTCTAAATCGCCCTTTACTTGTACCTTTAAGTTAAAAAAACCATGACGGGCAAAACCATCCAACATATGATTGAAAAATCCAATTCCGGTATCTAACTGAGTTTCGCCGTTTCCGTCAATATTAAAAGAAAGGGAAATATCGGTTTCCTTTGTTTTACGGTTTTGTTGTACATTTCTTTGAAATGACATACCTTTACCTCTTTTCTATCTAATCTTCAAATCTTACTTTAATGGAATTTGCATGGGCCGTCAACTGTTCAGAGGTTGCAAATTGTACAATATCTTTATACACAGGCTCTAAAGCTTCTCTGGAGTAAGAAATAATACTGGATTTTTTGATAAAGTCGTCTACTCCTAATGGCGAGAAGAACTTGGCTGTTCCATTGGTAGGTAAAATGTGATTTGGTCCTGCAAAATAATCACCTAGTGGTTCACTTGCATATTCGCCTACGAAAATAGCTCCGGCATTCTTAATCTTCATCATAACCTCGAAAGGATTTGCTGTTAAAATTTCAAGGTGTTCGGATGCGATTTCGTTGGCAGTTTCAATTGCTTCGTCTAAGGAATCTGCAATCAATATGTATCCATAGTTTTCCAGAGATTTTTCAATAATCTCTTTTCTGGAAAGCTCAGCTACAAACTTATCTGCTTCTTCTGATACTTTCTTTGCCAATTCTTCACTGGTGGTAATTAAAATAGCACTTGCCAGTTCATCGTGCTCTGCCTGAGATAATAAATCTGCAGCTACATAGCGTGGATTAGATGTTTCATCTGCCAATACCAGAATCTCACTTGGTCCAGCGATTGAGTCAATGCTAACATGACCGAATACTGCCTTTTTTGCAAGGGCAACATAGATATTTCCAGGTCCTACAATTTTATCTACCTTAGGAATACTCTCTGTTCCGAAGGCAAGGGCTGCGATTGCCTGTGCTCCACCGACTTTGTAGATTTCTGTTACACCAGCTTCCATTGCAGCTACTAATGTGGCAGGATTGACTTTTCCTTCTTTGTTACATGGAGTAGTCATCACAATTTTTTCTACACCGGCTACTTTTGCAGGGATAACATTCATCAGTACCGAAGAAGGATAAGCAGCCTTTCCACCAGGTACATAAACACCGGCACTTGCAAGCGCGGTTACTTTTTGACCAAGCATGACACCATCCGGACGACTGTCAAACCAACTGTACTGCTTCTGCTTTTCATGGTAAACGCGAATGTTTTCCAAGGATTTGCGCATTACCTGTAACAATTTATCATCCACTAAAGTATATGCTTCTTTAATTTCATCTTCTGTCACACGAATATTGGAAGCATTGATATCCGCACCATCAAACTGTTTTGTATAGGAAAAAACAGCAGCGTCTTTTTCAGCACGTACTTTTTCAATAATTGCATTGACACTTTCTTCATATTGTGTGTAATTGTTTGGACTTCTTTTTAATAAGTCTTCTAATAGATTCTTTTTTGTATCACTTGTTAATTTTAATGTTCTCATTTGCCATTCTCCTTTGCCAATACCTCTTTCAAATCACTGATTAATTTAGTAATACGTTCATTTTCCATTTTCATGCTGACCTGATTTACTACCATTCGAGCAGAAAGAGGACAAACTTCTTCTAATACACTTAAACCGTTTTCACGTAAGGTAGTTCCGGTTTCTACTATATCTACGATTACTTCCGACAGACCAACAATTGGTGCCAGTTCGATAGAACCATTCAATTTGATAATTTCCACGGTCTGATGTTTTTTGTTATAAAAATAATCCTTGGCGATTCTAGGATATTTGGTTGCTACACTGATTAACTCATGGTGTTTTAACAGTTCTTCTGCATCCTTCGGACCGCAGACACACATCCTGCATTTTCCAAAGCCCAGGTCCAATACTTCATAAATATTACGCGCCTCTTCTAAAATAGTATCTTTTCCAACAATCCCGATATCAGCAGCCCCATATTCTACATAAGTTGGAACATCCGGTCCCTTCGCAAGGAAAAACTTTAATTTCAAATCTTCATTGACAAATATCAGCTTTCTGGTATCTTTATCCTTCATTTCCTGACAGGTAATTCCAATTTTCTCAAAGGTTTCCAAGGTCTGTTTCGCCAGTCTTCCTTTTCCAAGTGCAAATGTTAAATATCTCATCTTGTTCCTCCCGTGCTATTCCATAAATGTTATATCCTGCATGTGCATTCGCGCAGCATATGCCTTATAATCTTCTACTGTTTTATGGGCTGCCCATTTCACAAGAGAAACGCCTGTGCCTTGTTCTCTTAATGATAGTGCCTTCTTAATGGCATTGTCATGGCTGGTTTCTTTATAAACAATTAAGACCTGATTATCTTGTACCGGTATTTCAATTTTTTGTCTGGATAACGCAGCCATCAACTGATCAATAACTACAGCAAAACCGATGGAAGGAGCATTTTTCCCAAAATAAGGAAGTAAATTGTCATATCTGCCACCTTTTACAATAGGCTCGCCACTTCCAAAAGTATATCCGGCAAAAATAATTCCAGTATAATAATGGTAACTGCTAATCATGCCTGGTTCTAAGGAAACGTATTTTTCCACTCCATAACAGGAAAGTACCTGTAATAATAATTCTAGATGTTCCAATGCCTCTAACACCATAGGATATGATGCTGCAAGTTTCTTGGCACGATTCAACATATCTTCAGACATACTAAGACTTCCCAGCATGGAAAACAACTCTTTTAAATCAGCATTTAGACAAAGTGAATCAATTAATTCATCTACACCAAAAAAGTTTTTGTTAGAAATCAGATTCATTAATTCAGTTTCAGTTTCTTCTTGTAATTTTGCTGCCTCCACTAATCCTTTAAAAAATCCCACATGGCCAACACCAATCTGGAATTCTTGTAATCCTGCTGTTTTTAAAGCATTTACTACCAGTGCAATAATTTCTGCATCTGCATCTACAGAGTTATCGCCTATCATCTCTGCTCCCAACTGTGTAGATTCCTTCAAACGTCCCTGATAACTGGTATTATTAATAAAGGTATTACCCATATAGCAAAGACGAACCGGTAAATCTTCTTCTGCATAATATTTTGCTACGCATCTTGCGATAGACGGAGTAATATCCGGACGTAATACTAATGTGTTTCCTTCACGGTCAAAAAATTTATATAAGTCTTTGGAAGGAGTTGTTCCAATTTCCTTCCCGAAAATGTCGAAAAATTCAAAGGTCGGTGTCTCAATTGCATGATATCCGTATTTTTTTAGTAGATTATGCAAGTTATCCTGCAAAACAAGTTTTTTCGCGCATTCTGAATTGTAAATATCCCGAACACCTTCCGGGGTATGTAATAAACGTCGTTCCATAATTTCCTCCAATTTTCTATTGTCATGCACTTTAGTGTGCTACCATGCTACTAAACTAAAATTATTCATATTATATCCAACAAAGAACAAATTGTCAACCTCGCATTTCCAAATCCTTCTGCATCATATCCAAATATGGAACTAAAAGTCCACCATGGGAATGAAAGAAAAAATCCGGTTCTAATTCTTCATAACGAAAACTTTTTCTTCCACCTTCTTGGGCACGATTCCAAAATTCCATTATTTTTTCATAGCGCAGGTAATAAAATTCATTTCGATGAGAATAAAAAATAATCAAAAATGATATACCATCCTGCTTTTCCATGTTTCCCATAAATGCGATTTGGTGCGAGTGAATGTTCTGTAAAGGAAAGGTGTCTGTATTGCATTCCTTGGCATCAAAGCACACTGGTATTCCCTGTACAGCTCCAATATAGTCTACCGTACTTTTTTGTTCAAAATATGCCAGCGTGATGTGGCGGTTGTCCTTGTCTATTTTTAATGGCGTAATTGGGGTTGGTACTTTTTGAATTAGCGCCAGTCCCTGCGATAAATATTTTTCATTGGTGAGGTTTATGAATTCTTCTAGTGTGGAACCTCGTAAACCTCTTGAATTCCATGTTGCCATAATTCCTCCAAAGTTAGTAAGTTGTTATTTCATAGGCTGTGTACTGCTTCTTGAATCATTTTAAATCTTCCTTTTCATAGGTGTATAACGTATGCCCTTGTATTCTTGTTCTTTCTTCATGTCCTGAAATCCAATTGCATGATAAAAGGGCACAGCATATGGTGATGCATTTAGCTTAATTTCTGTTACATTGCGAATTTTCAAAATATTTATAATTTCATTAAAAAGCATAGTACCTATCCCTTGTCTATGATATTCTTTTCTTACAAATACACAAGAAACAGTATTATGATTACTGATGGATAAAATACCGGCTAATTCATCATTATCGAAGGCACCGTACATTTCTTCTTTACCATCATGAAATTTTTGCTGAAATTCAGTATTTTTCAAAAATTGATTTTCAAAGGTTTCAATCCCCTCACTTGAATAATCAGGCGCTATAAATTCATAAAAAACATTTTGGATAAGGGCAAAACCCTGTGGAATTTCGCTGATAGACATTTTTCTAACAAACTTCATAATATTTCTCACCTATAATTTTATTCACGATACATTTTTATATTAATGGTCTGGGCTTTTCTAAAATATTTTCTATTTCATCCGAAAAACGACATTCGTTAATATGTATACTTTTATCCACTTTTGTAAATATAGAATATTTTTCATCCATATATTTCTTTGATGCCACTGCGTACACTTTTTGTGTTGGTATAGTTGTTACATCTCTTATATCTTTTTTCAATAACGTATTCGGAACATTTAAACTGGTATTACGGTCTTTTACAAATCCAATACATCCACATACATTTCCTGCAACTTTTTCTGTAAATAGTTTTGGACCTCTGCCTGTAAAATCTCCAATCATTGTTACAGTTTTCTTAATCTGCATCATATTTTCTAATATATCAAGCTTTTGAGTTGTGGAACCGTCTTTTGAAAACGAAAAATCTTCTTCTGTTAATCTGTTACTCAAACATTTTTCGTAAAAATGAATAGAAGATACAACCTTAGGACTTAATCTTACTCCTGTCAAATGTAAAAAATTATAGCGATGAAAAGCAACCTCGTATCCCTTCAGCTGTGGCAAATAATTTTCCTCTGTTTCAAGCTGCTTTCTAATTTCAGATGGTATGCCATAAAGAAATAGTATTTTTTGATCTTCCAAATACTCTTTATATAATTTAGCCGATTTTGTTATAATTTGAATTGCATGTCTTTTGTCCATAACATTTTCCTTAATTTTATTATTAGAAAAGGGAACGTTAATGCCGCAGCACTAAACATTCCCTTTTCGTGGTTGATTTTTCCGTTGTCTGCCAACCTCCAGCACCTATGTCTGGAAAATAACAGGTTTTTCCGTTGCCTGCCAACCTCCGACACCTATGTTCGGAAAAAGTATCAGATTTTAGGTGTCAACCCACCGCTGATTCACAGCTTTTCTAACTACATTCTACAATAAATTGCGGTAAAATGCAATTACATTTTAAATTTATGTAAAAAATACAAAATTATTCTCATCCGTTATTTTTTAAATACTCTAACACTTTCTGAAATTCTTTGCTCAAAGTGGCAGTTACTTCTCTTCCATCCTCAAACTTCATCTGATAGGCATGCAGTAGCTGGGAGTGAATTCCCACTTCTTTTGCAAATTTGGTATTTACTTTTCTATCTCCATACTTACTATCTCCTACAATAGGATGTCCAATAGAGGCCAGATGTGCACGAATTTGATGCGAGCGACCGGTAATTAAGTGAACCTCCAATAAGGTATAAGTTTCTTTGATATTGTTGTCGGAGAAAGAAAAATTTTCTACCGCTTTATATCCTGTTTTGATATATTTGCTATCCGAAACTTCTTCCTTATATATTTTTACACTATTGCTCTTTTCATCCTTTTTCAGCCAACCCTCAATAAGCTGTTCCCCGGTTATTTTTCCTTTTACCAGACAACGATAATATTTTTCCATAGAACGGTCATTAAGTTGTTTTGCCATATTCTGCAGGCCATTCAAACTTTTTCCGGCAATCAGGAGTCCGGAAGTATTTCTGTCCAGACGATTGCAAATAGAAGGATGAAAAGTTACAAGTTCTTCTTTTGTAATAGACTTATTTTTCAACAGATAGCCAATGATATATTCATTGGCAGAAATATCACTTGGAGTAGCTTTCTGTGAAAGCATTCCAACCGGTTTATTTATAACCAGAATATCAGCATCTTCATAAACAATGTCGAGCGGAATACAAGGATATTTCTCGGTAATGCATCCCGAATTTCCAGTAGTCGTTGAATTTTCTAAAGCCGTGAACTTTTCAAAGGTCTCATCAGAAAAGAACAGCTTCACTTCGTCCCCAATATTCAATTTCTCAGAACCATCTGCTTTTTTCCCATTCAAAGTAATATTTTTTTTTCGAAGCATTTTGTATACAAAACTTCCCGGTGCCTGCGAAAGAAGTTTTTTCAAGTATTTGTCAAAGCGTTGTCCCGCCTCATTGTTATTTATCTGAAAGCTTTTCATCGTTGTTTCTTTCCTTTTCTGGATGATGTAGTTCGCTGATTTTTCTGCGGTGTTCGTCCCTTTCCTGTTCTAATTTTGCCTTTTGATTTATTGCTTGCATTTTTACGTTCATTTTTTGCTGTCATTTTTCGTGGCGGAATGAGACAATTTTTATCAAATCCAATCAAATCCGTACGTCCAGTTTTAATAAGGGCTTCCTTTACTAAATCATAGTTCTTTGGATCACGATACTGAATCAGTGCTCTCTGCATTGCCTTTTCGTGAGGATTATGGGCAACATAAACCGGTTCCATGGTACGTGGATCCAGTCCGGTGTAATACATACAGGTGGATATCGTAGATGGTGTGGGATAGAAATCCTGTACCTGCTCCGGCATATAGCCCAAATCTCTTAAAAATTCTGCCAATTCCACTGCTTCTTGTAATGTGGAGCCCGGATGAGAAGACATAAGGTAAGGTACTAGATATTGTTTCTTTCCCAGTTTTTCGTTCATTTTAGTATATTCTTTTACAAAACGATTGTAAACTGCCACCTCCGGTTTTCCCATTTTCTGAAGTACCTTGTCAGAAATATGTTCCGGTGCTACCTTAAGTTGTCCGCTGACATGATGTTCACACAGTTCCTTTAAAAAGGTTCGGTTTGAATCTGCCAACAGGTAATCAAAACGAATACCAGAACGAATAAATACCTTTTTTACCTTTGGAATCTTTCGTAATTTTCGAAGCAGGCTTAAATAATCCTTATGGTCTGCTTTTAAGTTTTTACATGGGGTTGGAAACAAGCATTGCTTATTTGGACAAGCTCCTTTTGTTAATTGTTTTTCACAGGCAGGCGCGCGAAAATTAGCCGTTGGCCCTCCAACATCATGGATATACCCCTTAAATTCCTTGTCCTGTGTAAGCAATTCAGCTTCCTTTATCAAAGACGCATGGCTACGGGTCTGGATAATTCTTCCCTGATGGAATGTAAGTGCACAAAAACTACATCCGCCAAAGCAACCGCGGTTACTGGTAAGGCTGAATTTTACTTCTGAAATAGCCGGTACACCACCTGCTGTTTCGTAAGAAGGATGATAGGTGCGCATATAGGGTAAACTATATACATCATCCATTTCAGTCTGGGTCAATGGTTTTGCGGCTGGATTCTGCACTACATAGATTCCATGTGGATATTCTTCCACAAGACGTTTTCCACTAAACGGATCTGTGTTACAGTATTGCTGATAAAAGCTTTGCGCATACGTTTTTTTATCTTCCTTTACTGCTTCAAAGGTAGGAAGGAAAGTTGCGTCATATATATTCTCTTTTTGACGGGTTTTATAAACAGTACCATTTACAAAAGTGATATCTTCTACAGCAAGTCCGCTATTTAATGCATCAGCCAACTCTATGATACTATGTTCGCCCATTCCATACATCAGAATATCCGCACCGGAGTCCAATAAAATAGAACGTTTTACCTTGTTACTCCAATAATCGTAGTGAGCAAGTCGACGAAGACTGGCTTCGATTCCACCAATGAGAATCGGTGTTTTTTTATAAGTCTGGCGTATTAAGTTGCAGTATACCACGGTAGCATAATCCGGACGTTTTCCCATAACTCCACCCGGTGTAAAGGAATCTTTTTCCCTGCGGCGTTTCGATACGCTATAGTGATTTACCATGGAATCCATATTTCCACCACTTACTAAAAAAGCAAGCCGTGGTTCGCCATAAATGGCAATACTTTCTTTTGACGTCCAATCCGGTTGTGAAATAATCCCCACAGAGTAACCGTGAGCTTCTAGTAGACGGCTGATAATGGCATGTCCAAAAGAGGGATGATCCACATAGGCATCCCCAATAACATAGACAAAGTCAAATTGTTCTATTTTTCTTTTTATCATATCCTCTTTAGAAAGAGGTAAAAATCCGTTATTCATGTTCTAAAACCTCATATGTGTGCTGCAGCACTTCTTCGTAGGATGAAATATAATAGTCTGCCAGTCGGCGTTTTTCCTCTCGCTGTTCTTCTGAAAATGCATCTTCTACTGCACAGACTTTCATTCCTGCATTTTTTCCTGCTAAAATCCCCATAGGAACATCTTCAAATACAAGGCAATGTTCCGGTAAAGTGTTCAATTGTTTTGCCACTTCTAAGTATACATCCGGTGCAGGTTTACCTTTTGCTACTTCACAAGAAGTAACAATTACTTGTATAGAATCTTCCAGAGAATGTGCCTTTACTACGGAATCTACTAATTCTCTGGAATTACTGGTGGCAATCCCCATGGAAATTTTATTTTCCTTGCAATATTTTAAAAATTCTTCTACGCCTGGTTTTAACGGTACATCCTTTGTATATTTTTCTAATGCCATCTGATTCCAGATAGCCTTTAATTCTTCCACACTTTCCGGTAAATGAAATAATTCTTTTGTATAAACTGCTGTTTCCGTAAAACTCATTCCCTCAATTTCTTTTTGGTAGGTAGGAGGAAGTTCCATGTTACGCGCAGATAAAAATTCAATGTCGATTTCGTCCCAGACCCACATGGAATTTATCAAGGTTCCATCTAAATCAAAAATAATAGATTGTATATTTTTTAACAATATCTCGCCCCTCCTATCGTTTCATTTGAATCTTTTCTATTTCCTCTGCAGTCAGTTTACGATATTCTCCCGGTTGTAAATTCTCATCTAATATTAAATTTCCCATGGAAATCCGCTTTAAGTAGACTACTTTTTTACCAACTGCTTCAAACATCCGCTTTACCTGATGAAACTTTCCTTCCATAATGGTAAGCTCTATTTCCGAAATATCCTCCGGCGAAACTTTTAAAATCTTAAGTTCCGCCGGCAGGGTAAGTCGTTCTTCTCCGATATCTACGCCTTTTTCAAATTGTACTACATCCTCTGAAGTAACACAGCCTTCTACTTTGGCATAATAAGTCTTTGCTACATGCTTTTTGGGTGACAATAGTTCATGGGCAAGTGCCCCATCATTCGTAATAAGTAGCAAACCTTCTGTATCAATATCCAGTCGTCCTACCGGGAATAAGTCCTTACGCTTTTTGGTATCTATGTAGTCCAATACAGTTTTATGCTTCGCATCTGTAGTAGCACTAACACATCCGGCAGGCTTATTTAACATAAAATATTCCATTTCTATATAGCTGATGGCTTTTCCTTGAAAAGTTATGCTGTCTTGGTTTGGGACTATTTTCTGTTCCGGTCCTTTGGGATAGACTCCATTAACCTGTACTTGTTTTTTGCGTATATACTGTTTTACCTCACTTCTGGTTCCGATTCCCATATCTGCCAGATATTTATCAATTCTTAACTGCATAATGCTCCTTATTCATATTGGCTGGTAAGACGTTTATCCTCTAAATATTTCATAATCCAGTAGGGATTGATGCTAAATTCTTCGCCATTTTCATCATTCAGATAAATTCCTATATGAAGATGTACATCAAAATTTCCAACGGTACCTTCTTCTCCATAGCCACTATCGCCCATAAATCCAAGTAATTCTCCCGCATTCACTTCTCTTCCTTCCTCGATTCCTTCAGCATAGTCATACAAATGTGCATAATAAAAATATGCACCATTTGGAGAACGAACACCAATCCGGTAGCCGCCCTGCGGAAGCCAACCTATTTTTTCTATCATACCGTCAGAAATGCTGATTACCGGATAATGACCTCTTTGATTCATAGATGCCATAATATCCGTACCTTCATGCTTTCGTTTTCCACCAAAAGTTCGCTCTGACATCCATGAATTTTCAAAGGAGACCTGAAGGGTTTCACCACGATCAGCAGGAACCGGAAAGTATCTCAAATCACACCAGAGGGCTTTCTCATAGCTTACTATATAGGAAAATTCCTTCTTTTTATATTTCTTTACCGGTTTCAAATATTCCTCTAATGGCTTTTCCTTCTCTTCTCCAGTGAAAAGATAGCCACACAAATATTCATATCTGGAGTAACGTCCGTCTTTCTCATAACCACAGAATTTCTGATATAATTCACCGGAAATTTCCTGATTGCGCAGGTTTTCTTTGGTACTCTCTACATCCATAAGATGCATTACCTTTGCAATATTTTGGATTTTTGTAATAGTCACCACATCGAATCCAAGAATTGCAGTAAAAAGAATACAGAACAGTCCTACGCGTCTTTTCATATTATTTCGAACGTTTTAAAAATTCCACAATCAGATTCCAAACCTTTTCTGTAGAAGAAATACTTAAACGTTCCTTAGGAGTATGAATATCAAAGTTTGCCGGTCCAAAGGAAATACAATCTAAGCCATCGATTTTACCGGAAAAAATACCACATTCCAATCCGGCATGAATTGCCTGTATTTTAGGCTCTTCTTGAAACAAATCCCGATAAGTCTGTACCATCAAATCACGCATCTTAGAATCAGCTTTGTATTCCCATGCCGGATAATCTCCGCTAATATTGACGGAACCACCTAAGAATTCAGTTACAAAACAAAGTCTATCGGTTACTTCGTATTTCCGGCTGGTAACGCTGCTTCTTACAGAGAAGGAAAGAGAGAATGTATCCTCGCTCAAAGTCATAATTCCTGCATTCAAAGAAGTTTCCACCAATCCTGGAATATCCATACTCATATTTTGCACACCGCAAGGAAGATTTCGTAACATAAATAATACTTTGGCAAAAGAAGTTCTATCTAATGCGTCAACTGATAGATTTTCTTTTTTTGTGCAGAGCACGGAAACATCCGGATCCGAAATATGATATTCCTTTTTTAAATCTGCGTCATATTCTTTTACCAGTTCTTGCAATTCTGTTTCCAGTGCTTCATTCATAAGAATGGTGCATATCGTTTCTCTAGGAATGGCATTGTCCTTCAATCCTCCGGTTAGGGAAACTACTGAAAAATCTATCTGATCTGCTAATTGTTTTAATAATCTGCCTATAAGCATAATCGCATTTCCATGCTCTTTATGAATTTCACTTCCTGAATGTCCCCCCTGAAGGCCTGTAATCTTCAGCTCATATTCCATTCCTTCTGTACTTTTTCTTGTAACCGGAAGTTCACATTCTGCTGTTAAACCACCTGCACAGCTGGTTAAAAATACACCCTCTTCATCAGAATCAATGTTCAAAAGTTTCTTTCCTTTTAACATGGAAAGATCTATTCCCTCAGCTCCTAACATTCCAATCTCTTCATCTACAGTAATGACTACTTCTAATGGTGGATGCGCCAGAGTATCATCATCTAAAATTGCAAAGGCATAGGCGATGGCAATTCCATCGTCTCCACCAAGAGTTGTGCCATCTGCTTTCAAAAAATCGCCATCTACGAAGAGGCGGAGTCCATCCTTTTCAAAATCAATATCTACGCCGTTTTCTTTTTCACAGACCATATCCATATGTCCCTGAATGATGATTGGCTCGGAAGCTTCATATCCTGCAGAACCTTCTTTGAAGATAATAACATTGTTCATTTCATCCTGAATGTACTTAAGACCGTGTTCCTTTGCAAAAGCAACACAATAATCACTAATTGCCTTCGTATTTTTAGAACCATGAGGAATACTGCATATATCTTCAAAATATTCAAATACTTTCTTTGGTTTTAATTCATTGCAAACTTTCATTTTATGCCCTCCTATTTTACGCATATTTATTATTATGATTCATAGAATAAACTATGAAAAAAATCATGTATATTATTGCTTTAATCGGTTTTTTAACTTATATTTTGTGTTTCCCGAAAGATGCTGTGATGTCAGCTGCAATAGGTCTAAAACTCTGGTATGAGAAAATGATGCCTACTCTGCTTCCGGTTACCATTCTTTCCTACATATTAATTCATTCAGGAATTTTAGACGAATTAACTGTAAAACTGCATAGAATTGTAAAGAAGTTCTTTCCTATCAGCAATGCCGGACTTTATCCATTGATTTCAGGGTTGCTGTTTGGTTTTCCGCTGGGAAGTAAAATTACAGCCGAACTGGTATCTTCTGAAAAAATGTCCTATGAAGAAGGAAGTCGACTGTTTTGTATCTGCAACAATATTAGTCCAGCCTTCGTTAGTGGTTTCATTTTGACAGACTGCTTGCATCACTCGGAGTTGTTATTGCAGACTTATCTCATTTTGTATCTACCACCATTAATTTTATATATGTTGCTTTGTCATAGGAAAAATTTCTCTGCTTCGCAAATTTCTCAAAAAAAGCCGACATCAATGAACTTTCAACTCATAGATGACGGCATTATGAACGGATTTGAAACCCTTGCCAAATTGGGCGGATACATTATGCTTTTTGCCATACTGGCTCAAATGACTACCCTGCTTCCAGTTTCCAATCAGTATCTTCGATGTATTTTAATTGGATTTACAGAAATTACAAATGGAGTTGCATATACCGCCGGCACTAATATGGCTTTTTCCAAAACTTATCCATTAATTATGGCATATACTGCTTTTGGTGGACTTTCCGGGTTTGCCCAGACCGCCTCTATGGTAAAGGATACCCATTTCCCACTAAAACCATACATCCTTACAAAGTTAGCCGGAACTGGCATCACCTTTTTGCTTGCGCTTTTATTGGTTCAGTAAATCTGTATTTACCTCCATCTGAGGAACTTCTTTTTCTGGCGTTGGTTCCTCTGCCGGAACTTCCTGCTCTTCTTCCGGTCTTAATTCATTCCGGTTTGTATTTACTAAATCATAGCAGTTTTGAAGAGATTTCATGAGATTATCTGTTCTTGCCTGCGTGGTATCCATAGCATGACCAATAATTTCTTCCAAATTTTTCAGAATATCATCGGTATACTGAATTGCTCCCATACGAATGTTATTAGCATCATTGGTCGCATTATCCAGAATTTCCTGAGCTTGATTCGTAGCAATTAATACCACTTCATTTGCCTGTGCATATGCCTGTTGCATAATCTCATGTTCGCTTACCAACTCTGAGGTATGTACCTGTGCTTCTGCAATAATGGCATCTGCCTTGGCTTGAGCATCTGCTAAAATAGCTTCTTTATTACTAATAATTTTCTGATAACGCTTAATTTCATCTGGCGTTTTTCTTCTAAGTTCTGCCAATAAATCATCTAATTCATCTCTATTTACTACAATCTTGGATGTTGAAAAAGGCTGTGGCTTACATCCATCAATATACTCTTCAATTTCATCAATAATCTGTTCTATTCTACTGCTCATAGTTAACTCTCCTTATTATTGTATTTTTCGTAAATCCTTCCAATGAGCTTCTCTGGTACAAAATGAGAAATGTCTCCCCCGTAAGAAGCAACTTCCTTAACAATGGTAGAACTTAAATAAGCATACTCCAAACTGGTAGTCAAAAACAAAGTATCTATATTTGGATTCACAATCCGGTTGGTCTGTGCAATCTGAAGTTCATATTCAAAATCTGTCACAGCCCTAAGTCCTCGGATAATAATAGAAGCATCCATTTCTCGTGCATAATCTATCAGTAACCCGTCAAAAGAAGTGACTTTTACATTCGGAAGATGATTTGTTATCTCTTCTAACATACTAACACGTTCTTTTACAGAAAACAACGGATTTTTTGCACTATTATTCAAAACTGATACCAACAACTCGTCTACCATTTTAGCAGAGCGTTCAATCATATCAATATGTCCAAAGGTTACCGGGTCAAAACTTCCCGGATAAATTGCTCTTGTCATATTAGCCCCCATTTCTTATCTGACATGCCGCATAAAAACATGCATGTTGTTTTTGTATCTTTTCTCTTTTGTTATTTGATATCCAATCTCCTTTAAATAGGAGAAATCTGTATCCAATGATGCTTCTACAATAATTAGTGTATCCTCATTTATAATGGAGGAATCAGCTAATGTTCGTAAAACATCTTCTTCTAGTCCCTTTTTGTATGGAGGATCCATAAAAATAATATCAAAAATATGCTTTCCTTCCATACGACGAATTGCTGAAACAGCATCCATATGCATTACAGTACTTTGCTCAGTAAAACGAGTAAAAGCAATATTTTCCTGTATACAGTTTACAGCTTTCTTATTGTTTTCTACGAAAACCGCCTGTCTTGCTCCACGACTGATAGCTTCTAATCCAATCTGACCACTTCCTGCAAATAAATCCAGAAAATCGCATCCCGAAATATCTGGATTTAATATATTAAACAATGTTTCTTTTATACGGTCTGTAGTTGGTCTTGTATCCATTCCCTCAATCGTTTTAAGCGGGAGACTTCTTGCACTTCCGGCTATGATTCTCATTATTCCACCTCTTTTAAAATTGCTTTACGAAGCAGTGTCAAAGCACTGGCTACGGCATATTCTCTTACTTTACTGCGGTTCCCGGTATATATATTTCGTTCCGTATATGTCTTTCCTTTACAGTAACAACACATGTACACCAAACCTACTGGTTTTTCACTGGTGCCACCATCCGGTCCGGCAATCCCTGAAATAGAAACACAAATATCTGCGTTTGCTGCTTTTGCACCACCTTTTGCCATTTCAAGAACCGTTTCTTCGCTGACTGCTCCGTATTTTTCTAATGTCTCATGCGATACACCTAGTAGTTTCTCTTTGGCTTCGTTAGAATAAGTAATGTATCCTTCCTTCAGATTCTCCGAAATCCCCGGTACATTGACGAGTCTTCCGGCCAAGAGACCTCCTGTACAAGATTCTGCAGTTGTTACTGTCAAATGATGTTCTGACAATAGTTTTGCTACTGCCATTTCCAGTGTTACATCTTCTTTATCCGTATAAATCATAGAACCAAATCGTTTTCGCAGTTCCTGCTCTAATGGTTCAATCATAGAAAAAGCCTTTTCTTTCGTCTCTGCTCGCGCTGTAAGGCGTAAATGCACTTCTCCTGTTTTAGCATATGGTGCCACGGTTGGATTTTCCTGCTGCTCAATCAAATCTAAAATCTCTGTTTCAGCAGTGCTTTCACCAATACCGCACAGTTTTACCATTTTAGAACATATGATTTCCGGTTGTAATTTGTTCAAATATGGATATACTTGTTCTTCAAACATAGGAATCAATTCATTTGGTGGTCCCGGAAGCAGAATCATTCTGGTATTTTCTTCCTCCATGATAATTCCGGGAGCTGTTCCGTTTGAATTATACAGTACAATACTTCCTTCGGGGACTAATGCCTGCTTCCAATTGTTTTCTGTGATTTTTCTGCCACGTTTCGTAAGAAATGCTTCAATTTCTTGTCTGGCACGAGTGTCCTCGACCAAAGTTTTCTTCATTACTTTTGCCGCTGTCTCTTTGGTTAAATCATCTTGAGTAGGTCCAAGTCCTCCGCATAAAATAATAACATCGGAACGATTTTTTGCCGTTTTTAAAAGTTCTTCCAATCTTCCGGGATTATCGCCTACCACACTTTGATAATACATGGAAAGTCCCAACATAGCACACTTTTCTGCCATGTATGCCGCATTGGTATTTACAATATTTCCAAGTAAAAGTTCTGTTCCTACACATACTAATTCTACTGTCATAATGTTACCGTCCTTTATTTTGCAAAAATTGTTTTCTGATTATTTTTGCTCTTTCAATACAGATTTATTCTTTGCAATATAGTCAATTAAAGAAACTACGGTCAAAATTAATGCAATATAAGTAATCACAGTTGTGCAGATACGGTAAATATCATTGTCAAAATCCAAAATCAACATAACAATCATAATCATCTGAAAAGTAGTCTTAAACTTGCCCCAATAACTTGCAGCAATCACTACTCCGTTATCAGAAGCCACCAGACGGAAACCACTAATAATAAATTCTCGGCTGATAATCACAATGACAATCCATGCAGCCAACTTATCATTTGCTGTCAGACAAATCATGGCAGAACATACCAACAGTTTATCTGCCAACGGATCCATAAACTTTCCGAAATTAGTTACAAGATTGTTTTTTCGTGCGATTTTTCCATCCAGCATGTCTGTCAGACTGGCAATAATAAAAATCGCTGCAGCCGCATATTTCCCAGCAGTTCCTACACAAGGAAGCAGCATACAAAGTACAAATGGAATAATTAATATAACACGCAAAATAGTTAACTTGTTTGGTAAATTCATACTATCATCTCTCCTATTAAGTCATATTCATATGCTCCGGTTATTTTTACTTTTACAAAGTCTCCGGTCATAAGCGTCTCGTCCGTATTGACAAAAACATATCCGTCAATTTCCGGAGCATCTCGGTAGGTTCTTCCCACATAGGCATTTTCCGCGTCCACTTTGCCTTCAATCATAACCCAGAGTTCTTGCCCTTTCATTTCTTCGTTCTTATCGAAAATAATCTCTTCCTGAAGTTCCATGATTTCATCACGCCATTCAGACTTTACTTCCTCTTCAATCTGATTTGGAAATTCTGCAGCAGGTGTTCCTTCCTCAGGGGAATAAGTAAATGCACCGAGACGATCAAATTCCATCTCATTTAAGAAATACATCAATTCCTCATGCATTTCCTGTGTTTCTCCCGGAAAACCACTAATCAATGTGGTACGCAGTGTAATATCCGGTATTTCCTTCTTCAAATGAGAGATTTTTTCTGTCAGTTCTTCTTTTGTAGTACGTCTGCCCATACGCTTTAACAACTCATTACTAATATGCTGTATCGGCATGTCAAGATAATGACAAACCTTTTTATTTCTTTTAATAGACTGAATCAGTTCTTCATAAATCTCTTCCGGGTAGCAGTACATAATTCGAATCCATTGGATTCCGGAAATTTCGTTCAATGCATCTAATAATTTGTGCAAAGACTTTTCACCATATAAGTCGACACCATACAGAGTTGTCTCTTGCGCTACCAAAATCAATTCCTTTACACCTTGCTCTGCTAGTTCTCTTGCCTGCTTTAACAGTTCTTCCATAGGCACACTACGGTATCTGCCTCGAATATGAGGAATAATACAGTAGGTACAATTTTTATTACATCCTTCTGCTATCTTAAGATGAGCATAATGTCCCCCTGTTGTAAGAGAACGGGAGGCTTTTATTTCCGGAAGACCTTCTAGCGGCTTATAGGCTTCATAATGCTGCCCTGAATGTGCTTGCACTTCTTCTAATGCCTTTGCAATCTCTTCATAAGAATTAGTTCCCAATATGATATCTACCTGTGGAATTTCTCTTATAATCTCATCTCTATATCGTTCTGCAAGGCAACCGGTTACAACTAATACCTTACAGCTTCCTGCATCTTTATATTCAGCCATTTCCAAAATGGTATTGATACTTTCTTCTTTTGCATCATTAATAAAGCAACAGCTATTAATTACAATAACCTCTGCTTCTGTTTCATCATTTGTAAAAGTATGCCCGGCTTCCCGTAAAGTTCCAAGCATAAACTCCGTGTCCACAAGGTTCTTATCACACCCAAGGGATACAAATAAAATTCTCATAGTTCCTCCATTAATAACAAAGATTACCACACTGTTCTGTTTCCAAAACAGTGTGGTAAAATATTTCTGAATTTATGCTGTTTTATTCTTCAGTTTCCTCGTCATCACCGACAATCTTCACTTCACCATTGTAAAGTTCTTCTACTGCAATAGAAAAAGGTTTTTTTCCTGCAATATCATCAATCAATGGTTCCTCTCCGGCAATAATCTGTCTTGCACGTTTTGCTGTGGCAAGTACGATAGAATAACGGCTATTTACTACCGGTTCTTCTCCGATTTCCACTCCGCTGTTTACTACTTTCATTAAATCTGTGTAAGATGGACGTAACATCATATGGCATCATTCTCCTTTTGAAAATTCTTTTAATTCATTTTTTATATCATCAATCAATTCCTGATTTCGGAATGCTCTTGCATGTTCATTCTGGATAATAGCATGTACTTCCTCTACACACTCCTCCAAAACATCATTTATTACGAAATAATCGTAATTTTCTACTCCTTGTGCTTCTTCCCATGCACGACTTAATCTGGAAGCAATGGTTGCTGCATCTTCAGTTCCTCTGCCTTCCAGACGCTTTTTTAATTCTTCAGCACTTGGCGGAGAGACAAACATCAATACGGTATCAGGATACTTTTCTTTTACTTTCAAAGCTCCTTGAATTTCAATTTCTAAAATAACATCTTTCCCATTTTCTAACTGTTCAAAAACATAATTTCGGGGTGTTCCATAATAGTTATTTACATATTGAGCATATTCAATCAATTCTTCTTGTTCTATCATGGATTCAAATTCTTCCTTTGTTACGAAAAAATATTCTTTTCCATGAACCTCTCCCGGTCTTGGTGCCCTAGTTGTGGCTGAAATACTCAATGCGTAAGTATCTGCGTACTTCGCCATCAATTCTTTCATAATGGTTCCCTTTCCCGAGCCGGAAAAACCGGAAACCACAGTCAATATTCCTCTGTTCTTCATATCTTAGAACCTCTTTATTCAATATTCTGAATTTGTTCTCTTACTTTTTCAATGTCCGTTTTTAAATTAATAGCGATATCAGAAACCGTAAGATCATTTGCTTTGGAAAGAATGGTATTTGCTTCACGATTCATTTCCTGAGCAATAAAGTCAAGCTTTCGTCCTATGCTTCCTCCCTGCGAAAGAGTCTCCTTTGTTGCGAGAATATGACTCTTTAAGCGTACAGTCTCTTCATCTGTACATATCTTATCGGCAAAAATGGTAACCTCGGTTGCAAGACGGTTCTCGTCTATTTGTGTATCACCCAAAAGCTCTGCTACCTTGTCTTGTATTTTCTGACGATATTCCGCAATGATTTCAGGCGAACGCTTTTCAATCTCTTCAACATACTGTAACATTCCGTCCAGTTTTTGCAATAAATCTTCCTTAAGATTTGTTCCTTCTCTCATTCGTGTCTCTACGAACTGCTCTGCAGCACCGCGAATTGCTTTTTCTAAAGTAGCCCATAATGCATCTTCATCTACCGTCTGTTCTTCCATTGTTAAAACTTCCGGATAACGTGAAAGAGTACATGCCTGCAAATCATTATTCAGCGAAAAGTCCTCTGCCATTTGGCTTATGTACTTTACATACTCAGCTGCCAGTTCCTGGTTATATTTTAAGGTTACATTATTTTCCGTGTAATCCTCATAAGTAACAAAAATATCTACTTTACCACGCTGGATATATTCCTTTAAAAGAGTACGGATACTGCTTTCAAAAAAATTTAATTTTTTCGGCATTTTGATATTTACATCCAGATATCTGTGATTTACAGCCTTTATTTCTACCGTAATCTTTCGTTCTTTCTCAGCAATTTCACAGCGTCCAAAGCCGGTCATGCTCTTAATCATGTGAAACCTCCTGTCTCATGCATCACCGTATGCATAATTATTTGTATTATAGAACAATTTTGCTAAATAGTCAAATGTCTTGTGTTTTCTTTTTTCGATTTTTGGTGTATACTCAGAGTAACGTCCTGTATTGACATTGAAATTTAAAATTGTAGGAGAATAAATTATGGCATTTGATGGAATTGTAATAGCAAATCTTGTAAAAGAATTAAATGAAAATATATTAAACGGAAGAATCAGTAAAATCGCCCAGCCCGAAAATGATGAGTTGCTTCTCACCCTAAAAGGAACAAAGGGACAAGTGCGTCTGGTGTTATCCGCCAGTGCTTCTCTTCCACTTATTTATCTCACTTCAGAGAATAAAACAAGCCCTATGACTGCACCGAATTTTTGTATGCTACTCCGTAAGCATATTGCAAACGGACGAATCACCCGAATTTACCAGCCTAATATGGAGCGTATTATTAATTTTGAAATTGAACATTTAAATGAACTGGGGGATTTATGTCACAAGACATTGATTGTAGAAATTATGGGAAAACACAGTAACATCATTTTCTGTAATGAAGATGGAATGATTATTGATAGTATCAAGCATATTTCTGCTCAGGTCAGTTCAGTTCGTGAGGTACTGCCCGGAAGAACCTATTTCATTCCGGAAACTCAGGATAAATACAATCCGCTTACTGCTAACCAGAATAATTTTTTTGAAAAAGTATTTGAGAAACCAATGACTGTCACTAAGGCAATCTATACCACCTACAACGGTATCAGTCCGGTTATTGCATCAGAACTATGCTTTCGTGCAGGAATTGACGGAGACCGCCCCACTCAGGCACTAAACGAAGAAGAAAAACTCCATCTTTATCATCATTTTCAGTGGCTCATGGAGGATATTGCAGAAGGAAAATTTTCTCCAAATATTGTAAAAAAGGGAAAAGAGCCGGTCGAATTTGCTGCTGTTTCCTTAAAACAGTATGATGATTTAGATATTAGTAACTTTCATACGATTTCCGAAGTATTGGAACAGTATTATGCAGAAAAAAATATCTACACCAGAATCCGCCAGAAATCCGTAGACCTGCGAAAAGTTGTTACCACAGTTCTGGAACGCAACCGAAAAAAATATGATTTACAGGCAAAACAGTTAAAAGATACAGAAAAACGTGATAAATATAAAGTTTATGGGGAATTAATTAATACCTATGGTTACAATTTGGAGGAGGGGGCAAAAAAACTGGAAGCCCTCAATTATTATACGAACGAGATGATAACCATCCCTTTAGATCCGCAATTAACGCCACAGGAAAATTCACAAAAATATTTTGATAAATATAATAAATTGAAACGAACCAGCGAAGCCTTAAATGATTTAATTCAGGAAACACATTCCGAAATTGAACATCTGGAATCTATTGCTACTTCCATGGATATTGCTGTATCTGAAGAAGATTTGACACAGATTAAAGAAGAATTGATACAATCCGGCTATATTAAGAAGAAAAATACCGGTAAAAAAGAACGTATCAAAAGCAAACCTTTTCACTACATTTCCTCTGATGGTTATCATATTTATGTCGGAAAAAATAATCTGCAAAATGATGAATTGACCTTTAAGTTTGCCGTTGGAAACGACTGGTGGTTCCACGCTAAGGGCATGCCGGGATCTCATGTTATTGTAAAAACCAATGGCGATGAACTTCCAGACCGCACCTTTGAAGAAGCTGGTCGGCTTGCTGCATATTATTCAAAGGGACGGGATAATGATAAGGTCGAAATTGATTACCTGGAAAAGAAAAATGTAAAAAAGCCAAATGGAAGCAAACCCGGATTTGTAGTATATTATACAAACTACTCTCTCACCACCAGTCCGGATATTAGTGGAATTTCTTTAGCAGAATAATCAATTACAAAAAAATGTTAAAATCGGAAGGAATTGCATGTCTATTAAGAGCGCTCCTGCATATACTAGAATCGTAACAAATCTTGTTACACAACCAAAGAGGAAGAAAACAGGAGGTAACGATATGTCTAATTCATCTAACAAGGCAGTAGTGCCTGAAGCAAAAAGTGCGTTAAACAGGTTCAAGTTTGAGGTAGCTAATGAGATTGGTGTTCCTTTGAAGGACGGTTATAACGGAGATTTAACCTCTAAGCAGAATGGTTCTGTTGGTGGTTATATGGTGAAGAAAATGATCGAAGCCCAGGAAAGACAGATGTCCGGTAAATAGTAATTTTACTGGCACCAAAATAGCGGTTTGTACCTTTATGTACAAACCGCTATTTATATTATTCTTTTGAATAAGATATTACCTCTTCTAACTTTGAAACAACTAAATATCTCCTATTTTCCTGACCGCTGATACACACAGACAATACTAATACTTTATCCTCCCCTGCTATCTCTATCTCATCATTAAAATGCGTAATATTATTTTCACGACACTCTTCTAGTGATTCAATAAAAGCGTCCCTACCCGTCGAACTTTTTACATCAAAATATGCCGGTATCAGTTTATCATTATAATTGACCACAGCATATATACTATAAATAAATCGATTTTTCTCTGTCTCTACGGTATATTTATCAAATGCTTGAAAAAAATTTGCATCATCAAAATTATGTAAACTGCCAAACATTTCTCCAGACTTCATATTATGTCCATACAAAACTGTAATATAATCATCAAATTCTTTACTGTTACATATATTTGAATAGATGCAGCCCGGATATCCCGAGGAACCATCGATATTAGTATTTAAATACTTATCATCCGTAGTAGATTGCAGAATAGGATAATCCACTTTTGTTTCCGGTATTGTAATCCACGCATAGACATCCCCATTCATTTGTTTTAAAGTATCAAAATCATGCATAAGACATGGCTCTTCGTTTGCTACTTCAGACTCTGTTCCTTTTTCATCTTCAGATTTTGTATCAATAGTCACCTGTTTTACCAAAGTATCCATTTCAAGTATATTTTCATTTATTTCTTCTTTATATTGTTTGTATTTCAAAAAAACCAACACCAAACATATCAGCAACATAGCACCAATTATACTCACTATGTAAATAGCCTTATTACTTTTTTTCAGTCTTTTTTTCATATCTCATTTCCCTTTCTAATCCTATTTATAAAGAAATACGGGTTTATCTTTTATTTTATATGCAATACAACTAGTTCTTTCCTGCAAAGAAGCTAATTGCGCTGGCAGAGAATCTATTCTTTCTTGCAGAAGAGCCATATAATATTCATACATTTCCTGTTTTTCTGCTACAGATGAAATTCTATTCAGTTGCAGTATGAGATTTTGCAGCAATTGCTCATATTGTTTATAATATTCTACATTATATGGATCTAACTCAAGCATTTGGTTCAAATCATCAATACATTCTTCAATACGAATTTGTGATGCACAAAAGGAACCTCTAGTGATAAAAGCAGTTATATTATATGGATTTTTGTCGATTACTTTTGATGCTATCTCGTATGCCGTCTTCTGCTTGAAAAAAAAAAGCATTTTTTTCTCCTGAGCATATGTATAATCTGGAAGCATTGCTAAGGCAAAATCTTGATTTCCTATTTTGCTGCACCCTGTAGCAATTCCAATATAAACAAATAGTATCAGAAGTGCTGGCAAAATAATATAGTTCTCACGAAGCTCCTTTTTCTTTACTTTGATACATTCGCCATAATCTAAAAACAGAACTGCAATCATTATAATCGAAAGATATTGACAGTGAAAATCAACTAACGATGAAAAACATATCAACAGAAGAATCTCTTTATCATTTCGATTTTGTTTTCCGTAAAACACTTGCCATCCTATAAAAAGTAATAATAGTATCAGTGCAATAACACCATAATCTAACGCAATCTGCAAGAAATCATTATGAACAAATCTCGTATGATATACCCCAGTTTGGAAAGTTCCTTGGCTATAATAATAGCCCATTCTTCCAAGTCCATAAAACTTTTTGAACAACACAAAAATAGCATCCCTGGCATAAAGAACTCTTCCCCATATCGTAGAATTTGAACTAAAAATTGTAAAAATTCGTCCAATATTTTCTGTATTTCCTGTTAAAATAATATAGGAACTCCCTGCTAAGATTAATAGAAAAGTTGTTATAAAAAAAGGTTTTTGAACGTCTCTCCTTCTAAATGCATAATAAATTCCCCATATCAGCAAAACTAATAATATACTTCTGGAACCTGTTAATAATAAACCTGCAACTAAGATAACTAATTGCATAATTTTTAAAATGAAATTTTTTCTTTCTTTCCAGTTATGAACCAATATTACAAGCCCTATTGCTGTAAAAAGTCCACATGTATTTGCATATTGAAAAAAACCGGACATTCGATTATTTTCCCAAAAGTATAATTTCATATTGAATACAAAAAGACTGGCAACTGATATAAGAACCATAATACAACCCAAAACTGGAATTATATTTTGCACTAGATTTATATCTTCATTACTCTTGCATCGAATCATCCACATCCATAGGCATATTACTCCGATTCGCATAATTCCCATAAAATTATCCATATAATCAATAGCCCAAAAACTCACTATTATTGATATGCACATTATCATAATTGGGATTGCAAAGACCTTTCGCCTATCTCTCTGAAAAAACGATTCTCCTTTTATCAGCATTGCAAATAAAGATATTGTGATGATTGCTCCTACAATTGCTACAGAATAATCAAAAAATCCACCACCTAAAATTACTGCCATTCCTAATATCATTGATAACGAGGCTTTTCCTATTGAATCTTTTAGTTTTGTCATATCTTTCACCATACATATTTTAAAATATAAAAACAATCCCCTGGGAATGCTCCCAGGGAATATAAATATTAGAATTTACTTTTCACTCATAATTAATGAAATAAAAAATCCCAAAAGTTCTCTCCTGTTTTAGGTGATACTTTAGTTGTATCACTACTGGTTGTAGTACCGGTTGCAACATTAGCTGTTTCCACCTTAAACCATGCAATTGGAGAAAGTGATGTAAAGGTTGCTGTAATGTTTCCATCACCTGCTGTAGCAGGAATATATTCAATTGTTCCATCCTGTTTTATATGAAGCACAACAATAGTATCACCTTTTTTTACGTTTGTTGCAATATTACTATCTGCAAATGTAATTTGTATTCCTGAAGAAATATCTGTACCACTTGGAACCGTAAGTTCTAAAGTTCCACCAGCTAATGGTTTAGAAATATTCAAAGAAGGTGCGTACTGCTTTAACACAGCAGCTACGTTCTCAGCATCATTGGCAATTCGATTTACCAAATCAACCACATTGTTAATGGCTGATTGAACTTCTGGAACATCAGAACTTTGAATTGAAGTAACGGACACATCAACCGATTGACCATTAAGATTTCCAGTTGCAGTCATACTCGAATCGGTTGTATCAAACGGTGTAGTTGCTGTAACATCAGTTAAATAACCTTCCGCCTGATATCTCTTAAGGACATTATTTAAATCATATGCATAAGTCCAAGAAAATCCATTGGCATCTGTTCTGGTTGTTCCAATACCGCCATTTACCTTATAATATAAATAAGCAAGTCCTTCGTCATCTAATGTAAATTCCGCCGGATTCAAAATATTTAGTCTATACACATGAACTTTATCGCCATTTCTATTGACTTCAGTAGTATAATCGTTAAATGAAGTAACTGGGGTTGCCTTATCTGCAGCGTAAAAAGTTGGATATGTTTCTGAACTCAATGGTACATTATCTGCATACACATAGGCATAAGCATAACCATCATTATTTATCAAATCACACTCAAATGAAGTCAAATACTGATTTATAAATGTACTTGGACTATAATCCTCATTTTTGATATTACCTTCTGCATCAAAGATTACTTTTTTATAACTTCCTTCTGGAATATCATTTGCTAATATAATAGTCAAATTCATACATGCATAATTGTATTCTGTACTGACATATTTGTCAGTATTAGAAATATCAACTGTAGCCACTGCACCAGCTAATGTTTTGTTATCTTCTGGACAAAGTGCGGCTTTCCATCCGGTTACATCCAACTCGTTTGCCGTCTCATAATCCAGTGAGACATAATAATACAAACTCGTTCCTGCTTTCGTCGAATAATACCCATTAAAATCAGAATAGTTAAGCTCTGATTCTGAAAAAGCGTTTACCTTTTGCATAGGTGCTACAATAGTACCTATCGAAAAGATAAGCATGATAGTTGCTAAAAAAGCACAAATTTTTTTCATAATTCCCATACCTCCATAGCTCTTCTTTTGTATATGTATACTTCATGAATAATTATACTAAAATCATGTTTAATTTTCAACTATAAGTTTGCAATTTCTGCCTGTTCCCTTATATATGTCTGAATCCTTTCTCGCACAGAAGCATATTTCTCTGATTCTAATCTTCTGTCTTCAGCCAGAATCAGATTTGCTTCTTCCGAAGCTAGTTTCAACAAATCTGCATTTTGGTAAATATCTCCCAAACGGAATTCCAATAATCCACTTTGGCGAATACCGAAAAAGTCTCCCGGACCACGCAATTTCAAATCCTCGCTGGCAATGAAGAATCCATCATTTGACTTATTCAATATCTCCAAACGTTTTTTTGCTTTTTCCGAATCCGTGGTATTAATCATAATACAATAAGACTGTGCATCTCCACGCCCCACTCTTCCTCGTAACTGATGCAATTGGGCAAGTCCGAATCTCTGCGCATCCTCAATCATCATAACAGTAGCATTTGGTACATTTACTCCGACTTCAATAACAGTTGTAGATACTAGAACCTGAATCTCATTTCGCGCAAATTGTTCCATAATTAGATTTTTACGTCCAGACTTCATTTTTCCATGAAGATATTCCACCACAGTACCTTTGGGAAGATTTTTTTTCAAAGCTTCTGTATAGTCTGTAACATTTTCCATTTCCAGTCCTTCGCTCTCTTCCACCAACGGACAGACAACGTAAACCTGATGGCCATTTTGTATTTCCTTTGCTATAAAATCATAAGAAGTTTTGCGGGAATTCTTTCCTACCACACAGCTTTTTACTGGCAGACGTTTTGCCGGCACTTCATCAATTACAGAAATATCCAAGTCTCCATATAAAATAATTCCTAAGGTTCTTGGAATCGGTGTTGCACTCATTACAAGTGTGTGAGGCTGTTCTCCTTTTAAAAACAGTGTTTCTCGCTGTTTTACACCAAAACGGTGCTGTTCGTCAGTTATGACCAATGCAAGATTGTCAAACACTGCCCGTTCTTGAATCAGTGCATGTGTTCCGATTACCATAGCATTGGGATAAAGTTCCATTCGCTCATAAGCCCGTCGCTTCTCCTTTGCAGTTAATGAACCAGTCAGCAATACAATGGGGATTTTTAATCCATGTTCTTCGCAAAGATTTGTAAATGTCTGATAATGTTGTTGGGCAAGAACTTCTGTTGGAGCCATCAGTGCAGATTGATAACCGGACTGTGCAGCATCCAACATAGCAAGGAATGCAATAATTGTCTTACCGGAACCTACATCTCCTTGCACCAGACGCTGCATCACCTTTTTTCCACGCAAATCTGCACGAATTTCTCCAAGAGTACGAAGCTGTGCTCCTGTTAGTTTGTAAGGAAGCTTTTCCATCACTTCATCAGCCCACAACCTCTGCTCTAGTGGTAGAAACGAAAAATCATTTTGTATTTCCTCCATTTGTTCTTTTTGCATTCCAGCAGAAAGAATAAACTGAAAAAATTCATCAAAAATCAAGCGTTTTCGTGCTTCCTCCAATGCTTTATCATTTTCGGGAAAATGAATATTTTCAATGGCAAAATTGTATTCTGCTAACTGATGGCGGCTTCGAATTTCCTCTGGCAGATAATCTTTGGATAAATCCAGTTCCTTCAATACCTGCTGAATAGTTTGGGATAGCTTGTTTTTGCTTAATCCGGCAGTTAATGCATAACTTGGCCAGAGACAATTCTGCATAGCATTGTATTTTTCGGGCACCAATATCTGTGGCTGTTCCATATGATAACCGTTTCCTTTTCTTGTCACTTTTCCAAGAAAAACAAACCAGCTTCCAAGCGTAAGCGTATTTTTTAAATAGGGCATACGAAACCATATCACGTCCAGATGAACGTTTTGCTCCTGTACCTGTAATGTGGTAATCTGCATGGAACGGGCACTTTTTACAAAAGGAGTTTTCTGAATATGTACTGCCAATGCCGTAGTGATACTTTCTGTTCCAACTTCAAACTTTTCCGGTAACTCTGCCAACGGCGTAATTTCTGGCAACTTATCATAATTCTTTGGATAATGAAGGAGTATATCACCTAAGGTGTATACTCCTATCTTGTGAAACAACTCTTCTGTTTTTGCGCCGATTCCCTTAATGGTTCCAATTCCAGAACTTAATTCCATGGGAATCCTCCTATCTTATTCTACAGAAATAACATAATAGTAGATTGGCTGTCCGCCGGAATGTACTTCTACTTCACAATCCGGGTAAAGTTCTTCTAATTCATTTCCTAATACTTCTGCAGCATCCTCTTCTATTTCTTCTCCGTAATAAACACTGATAATAGAAGAATCTTCATCTACCATCTGTGCGACCATCTCCTTGATGACTTTATCCATGTCCTGTCCAACCGAAAGAATGGAACTATCACCAATTCCCATATAATCGCCTTGCTTAATCTCTTTATCATCAATCAGCGTATCACGTACCGCATAGGTAACCTGACCTGTTTTAACATTCTCAAGCTCTGCTGTCATCTGCTCTGCATTTTCTTCTGCAGTTTTATCCGGCATAAAGTTAATTAAAGCAGTAATTCCCTGTGGGACTGTTTTGGTAGGAATTACATAAATATTCTTCTCTTCCATCAAAGACGCGGCCTGATTTGCTGCAAGAATAATATTTTTATTATTCGGAAGAATGAAAATATTATCTGCATTTACTTCCTCAATGGCATTCAGCATATCCTCTGTACTTGGATTCATGGTCTGTCCGCCCGCGATAATATAATCTACACCAAGGCCTTTGAAAATTTCATTGATTCCTTCTCCGATGGATACAGAGATGAATCCCATATCTTTTCTTGGCTCATTGGCCTTAGCTTCCTCTTCAGCGTCTTTTTGAGAACGTTTCTTATTCTCTTCATCTTTCTGTTCGGCTGCCACCTTTTCAGCGTCCTTAATGAGTTTTTCCTGATGTTCTTCGCGCATATTATCAATCTTAATCTTACTTAAAGAACCATAGGTTAATGCTCTTTGAATTGCAAGTCCAGGATCATTAGTATGTACATGGACTTTTGTAATTTCATCATCTGCAACAACTACAATAGAATCACCAATAGACTCTAAAAATCCCTTAAAGTTAAGTTCTTCCTGTTCGCTTAAAGGATTGTTTAACACAATAATGAACTCTGTACAATAACCAAATTTAATCTCCTGTTCTGTCTGCGCTGATATCTTTACCACACCAGAACCTTGGGAAGCTCCTTCAATGGTATAATCAATCTCTTTTCCAAGAAGTGCATCATAAGCACCCTTTAATACAGTAATAAGACCCTGTCCGCCGGAATCTACCACACCGGCTTGCTTCAATACCGGAAGCATTTCTGGAGTCTGACTTAAAACATAATCTGCATGCTTAATTACTTCATCAATATAATACACCAAATCATCGGTCTCTCCGATTAATTCCAGTGCCTTATCTGCTCCACCTTTGGCTACGGTAAGGATTGTACCTTCCTTCGGCTTCATAACTGCCTTATATGCTGTTTCCACTGCCTTCTGAAGAGCATCACATAATACAACTACATCAATTGTATCATATTCACTGATTCCCTTGGTAAAACCACGAAATAGCTGTGAAAGAATAACACCGGAATTTCCTCTTGCACCACGAAGGGAACCGGAAGAAATCGCTTTTGCCAAAGACTTCATATCAGGATGTTCACCCAAATTACTTACTTCTGCTGCCGCAGCCATAATTGTCATAGTCATATTAGTTCCGGTATCTCCATCCGGTACCGGAAAAACATTTAACTCATTAATCCATTCTTTCTTTGATTCCAGATTCTTCGCACCTGCCAAAAACATTTTAGCAAGCATAGAAGCATCTATTGTATTAACCTGCACTACAGTTTCCTCCTTAATCAATCACTCTCACACCTTCTACAAAGATGTTGATTTTTTCGATTTCCATACCAGTAAATTCTTCCACCTGGTATTTCACCGTACTGATTAAGTTATCAGAAACAGTTGAAATACTAACGCCATAAGAAACAATTACATGAAAATCCAATGTAATTTTATTATCTGTAATGGTAACATTGATACCATGATTCAGATAATCACGCTTTAAAAGTTTAACAAGACCATCTTTTACATTTACGGCAGCCATGCCTACAATACCGAAACATTCTACCGCTACAGAACCGGCATAGGTTGCAATGACATCTGTATCAATTAACACTTTTCCGTAAGGTGTGTTCATTTGTCCTTTCATACCATAACCTCCATTTTATTACTGCAATCACTTGCACATATATTGCTATTATAACCGCTTTTATAGAAAAATCAAACATAATTTTTTACTTTTTTATAAAAAAATCATTTTTCGCTTGCAATTCAGTATTCTTTCTGGTAGAATATGTTTGTTGTGAGCCTATAACAATATGTAGGTTTAGTAAGTTGCAAGGAGGTGCAATTATGGCAAAATGTAGTGTTTGTGGAAAAGGTGCACATTTCGGAAATAATGTCAGCCATTCTCATAGAAGATCTAACAGAATGTGGAGTTCTAACGTAAAATCCGTTAAGTGTAAGGTAAATGGAGCCGCTAAGAAGATGTATGTTTGTACTTCTTGCTTAAGAAGTGGTAAAGTTGAAAGAGCTTAAGAAGCGGAAATCAAGCCAGCCTGTGAAGGCTGGCTCTTTTTATTTTTCTATTTTTCTTCTACTGCTATCATAATCCTTTTGCATTAATCCACATAACCTTCTTTAAAATCTTCTATCCACTCATCCTCTTTCTTTTCTGTATCTATTACTTCTCCGGTTATTGCTTCATATTTTGGATAAACCAAACGAAACAAATATATAAAATCTGCTCCATCACTTGCCATAGATTCCATAATATCTGCCGCTTCGTTTGGATATTTCATGACCCAGTCCACCGTTAGGCGATTGTCTGTTGTGAATCCATATTCTTTTGCTTTTTCAAATCCGTCTCTATCATATTCTGATAAATCATCAAACAACCAATAACCAGAATCCGTGAAACTCAGGTGTTTTTTTACAGGAACCTCGCTTCTAACTGATTTTAGACAATAATCAGCCAAGTGAATTGAAAAAGTTCCTGCTTATACCTATTTTTTCCTTTAATAGAGTTACTCGTTCAAAAAATTTACGCACTTTAAAAAGCCTTCTATTTGGGGAAGGATTTATGCTAAAGCAAATCGATTATAAACATCCATAAAAACATGGCGCCATACATTGCTACATCCTATTGCCAGGATTATTCGTCGTCCATGTGTTGTTACATGACCTGCGATTTGAATCAGATTTCCTATGACTGTTCTGATTCGGCGTCTTTTCTTCAGGGGTTGTTTTAAAAATGTAGGCGTATTACACTGGCAATGCTGGCTTCCTTCACGAAGCTCTGTATTTACAAGAAAACCTTCTGTTCCAATGTAAGCCATCATTGGTGCGTAACCATCAAATCCTTTGTAAGTGTGTGAAACACCTTCCTTATGAGTCTTGGAATTATCCATAGGAGTCACATCAAGATCCAGAGGAACAAGATCTGACTTAAGTGCAGAAGGCTGAATTTATTATTGCACTTTTTGATAAAGTTGCTTTTGCCAAGCATTTGTCCAACAAGAGATAGTCCACTCGGGGTGATTTATCTTTCATTAGAGAATTCAATTACAAGCTTTTTCATGTGTATTTACCTCATATATTTGATACCTATATTTTACTATATGAGGCATAGATAGCATAGGAAAACTTAAGTTTTTTTCGTGTATTTTAACTTCATCAAATGGGTGAAATCAGAAATAGGAAATGAAGCTTCATTAATCCCTTTGTTTATCATAAGTTTGACACATTATTGATTAATGAGTTTCACGGATTCAGGTAATATTATTGTCATAATACGTTTCTTCTTCATAATCTTACTTCCTACTCTTTGGTTATATCTTCTATCTTTTCACCTGTAATTCTTTCATATATTGGATATATCCATTCTCTAAGTTCTTGAAAAATTTCTCCATGACTTGCCATGGAATACATAATCTCAACTGCTTTTCTAGGATGTTCCATAACCCATTCTACTGTTATCCGATTATCCGTTGTAAAACCATATTCTGTTGCCTTTTCCCATGCGTCTTTATCCACTTCTGACAAATCATCAAATAACCAATAATTCATTACAGTAACCACTATTTTAGTATCTTCTGTAGCTTCTATGGTATAATAACTATAATCTGGTCTATCTTCTTCATTCCAATTTTCCCACCAGTCTGGTGTTGTCTTCACATGAAATTGACTGTTTAAAATATTCATTTCTTCTTCATTTAACTTATATTTTGTAAAATAAGGTTTCTGTGCCATTCGTTCCTGTTCTGTTTTATAGTCACGATACAACAATACTCCTTTGATTCCTGCCAACAGTACTATTACTAATATTATTATTGTTATAATATGTTTTTTTTTCATGTCTACCTCCTAATCTCCCTTTATTGCATCATTATATCTATCTGCGTTCTCTGGATTCTCAGCAATTAACTGATCAATTAAATTCGAAATCTCGTTCGGCTTTGTCACAACATCTGCCTCTGTTATTTCTGTTCCTAATGCATCATTTACACTATTTATAATATCTGCCGTCTTTCGTCCAGATTGTGTATATAAGGCAAGTTGTTCATTATCTACTGTATCATACTGAACAAAGTTAACGCTACAATCAAAGGCTCTATAAATCATTGCACTTTCTAAAGTGTCTAATTGCCCTGTGATAAACTTTTGCGCCGCATCTGCTTCTGCTCTGCTTTCTGCCATGTCGATTGCAAAGCCTGCTATATCACCGGCTATGGGAACATATCCTATCACATTTTCTAATGCCTCTTTTCCTGTTTTTTCTACCAGATATGTCCCTAAATATTCTGAGCCCATACTAATCATTTCCCCTGAAGTTTCATCTATCATAAAACTCCACGTCTCGTCAACTAAGGAAACCCCTGCAAAATATCCCGCAAAAGAAAGTTCTGTATCTTTTAATGCATCTCTATCAATATTTTCACCATTCTTAGTTCTTGAAATGTTTATGGTAGATTCTCCAAGATTACTCATTGTTGGTGACACTTCACTTCCTATATTACGAAACTGGCAAAAACTCATAGTCAGACTTTCATCCTCATTTTTCTTTATCTTAATCGTTGGATGCTCCGCCTGATACTCTCCACGAAAAGTTCCAACTTCTCCTGTCACTTCCAAAAGTGTCATCCTCTGAACTATAATATTTCGTTGCTCTCTTAGTCTTTTATATTGTTCATTCTCATTTCCATTTTCATTTTCACTATCAATCACTCGCAACATAGCTAATGTACCATCCGAAGCAATGGACACCTGCTCTATCAATTTATCCAATTTTTCTGTATTTACAGTCCATTCAGAGAAATCTTCGCCTCCCGAAAAGCCTGTTCCCATTTGAATCATTTCATTATACCATGGAATATCTACATCCGATGTTCTATCCATGCAAAGTTCAAGAAAATGAGACAATTCTGTTTCATCAATATTCAGATATAACAATGCCAATGCTTGATACTCTTCCTGCGTAATTTCTTCTGCTGGCTTACTCAACACTTTTTCTACTTCATCCCAATTTGCAGTTATAGTTCCGTCTGCATTTACTGTCAATATACGCTCTATGTAAGACTTTGCAAGCTCTGTCCTCCATGCTGCATTTGGATCCGAAACATAAGCGCCATTTTGAAAAGCATTATCAATAGCACAAAGTCCCGTTTCTGCTGCCGCCCGCATAGTAGCCACTGCCAAAAACAATCCACTGGTAGTACCTTCTATTTCATCATAGCGGTCTTCTTTTGCCTGCCACATGAGATACAACCTTTGGTCAATTTCTGCCATATTCCAGTATTGATTTGCTTTCCAGCTATAATACCGACTTTCCCATGGCCAGAAGGCTTTGTTTGCTTCTCTTTCATACTCCTGTGCAGTCTCCTCATCTGCAGCTTTTTGTCGCAACGCAGCAGCTTTTTGTTTCAGAATATTGCCGCCAATTAACACTTCATCTCCAACAGACGATTTTAAGATTGTAAAATCAGCAATATCGGAATTATTTGCTGTTCTCATTGCCTGCAGCACTGTGAATCGCACTATCACATTCTTCTTTTATTTTGGTGGGATTTAAATAAGAATTTTCGTTCATGAAATTTTTCCTCCGTATTAATTATTATCTTCCTCATTTTTTTCAGCATTCTTTTCCTGAAAGTTTGCTTCTGTTTCCTCTATTTTCTGTTCTTCCTTCTTAGTCTCATTTTGGAACTCTTCCCCAAATTCCATTTTCCTTCTTCTTAATGAGTCTAATACACTTTGCTTTTCATCCAACAGACGTAATATTTCTGTATCATTCACTCCACAAGCTTCCCGCATTCTATCCAGATTCCGATAAGTCCTTAAAATCTCCATATCCTCATCGTCTTCCCTTTCTAATACACGCTTTTTTCGCCTTTCTAAAGCTTCTTTATCTTCTTCTAGTTTTTCAATACTCTTTTGTTTTTTAGTCTCTTCCATTGTTAAGTCTCCATGTTATTTTTGTTTAGGGTTTGCTCTCTGTTAATGTTTCATATCTACAGCCATTTTCCCATAATTGGCTCATCATGCTGTCATATTCCTCAAAAGTTGCACCCAGTTGTCTGACATTGCCAACTTCTTTTTCTATCGCAGCTCCAAAAGAAGCGATCAGTTTTTGGGATTTGCCAAAATTACTCTGCCCGTTTCCATTTGCTGTAAGCGTAGTCTCTTCATCTGACGGAATTAACGCAACTTCTTCAAAATATGCTGCTGCCCCCGAAAGTACCGTTGCGTCATTTTCTACGGAGGTTTGGTTAATTTTAATTTCTTCTGACATATTATTTCTTCTCCCTTTATGCTTTTTAACTATTTGGCGTTTGCGAAACGCCAAAAGCCGCATAAATACAGCATTTTTTTTGTTGCCAAAATAAAATATCTCCTCAAGGTTTATGGTAAAATAGAATTGTCGAGAAACTAATCAACCATCCACCTGAAAGGAGATATACTCATATGATAACACATAAGCAGCTCACTTTGGCAGAAGTTTTTGAAGATTGTCAAAATAAATTTGACAATGACAAATATCAGTTTCTAATACTTCTTGATGAAGCCATTAACCTTGATGAAATTGTTCCTGTTTCTTTTGTGTCTCATTTTCACGCTCGTACCGGAAGACCTCGCAAACATCAGCTTTATCCTATGCTCAAAGCTCTTCTGATCCAGCGTATCTTCTCAATCCCGACTGATATGCTTCTGATTGTCTTTCTCAAATACTCTCAGGAATTGCGTGATTTCTGTGGATTTGATGTTGTTCCCGATGCCTCAAAATTCACTCGTTTTAAACAGGATTTCTTACTGGACTTACAATCTATGTTCGACCACTTGGTTGATCTGACCGAACCGATCTGCCAAAAGATTGATTCTGCTCTTGCATCCATGACCATCTTCGATACCTCCGGTATAGAAGCCTGGGTCGCTGAAAATAATCCCAAATATGCTAACCGTATTATCAAACAGCTGAAAGCCTTTAAAAAATCCCATAACCTTGATGATTCTTACGACCCTTATAAGGCTGCCTATGGTTCCATGCCTTCCCATGCTGCTTCTAATCAGGCTATCCAACAAATGTACATTAATGGACATTTCTGTTACGCTTACAAGTTTGGCATTATTACAAATGGGCTTGGCATTGTTCGTGATATCACTTTCTATAACAAAGACTTTCTGAATGCTCATCCTGATATCGTTGTGGAGAAAAAATCGGATTCTCCGGACGAAGATAAGTCACTCGCCGACTCAAAAGCATTACTTCCTGTTTTGATTGATTTCTTCCAGAAACATCCGCTTATTGAGCCAAAGACTTTTCTGGGCGATGCAGCCTTTGATACGATTGAAATCTACAAATCTCTTTTTGAAGAAATCGGATTTCAAAAAGCTTTCATTCCCCTTAGAGTAAAACTCTCCATGGAAGAAAACGGCTGCACATTCAACGAGAACGGCATTCCCTGTTGCCCTCACGATCCTTCACTCCCAATGAAAAGAGAAGGAAGTAAATCTCATTTAAAAAGCAAGATTCCAACCATGAAGTTTGTATGCCCCAAAATGAAATGGGAATACAATCCGGCAGATAAATCCAAACGTCGCGTCTGCCACTGCGATAACCCCTGTACAACTTCTTCCTGCGGACGAATGATCTACATCTATCCGGAGAAAAACCTCCGCGCGTATCCGGGTGTCGAACGCGGTTCCGCCGAATGGGATGAAACTTACAAAATCCGAGTCAATGTAGAGAAATCTATCAATCACTTTAAAGATAGTTTCTGTATTGCCGGACGTAAAACTCAAAATGAGAAAACGCTCCATGCAGATCTTCTTCTCGCCGGTATTACCCAGCTTGTTACTGTGATGGTTGCTGATAAAATACATAAACACCAGTATCTTAGAAGTTTGAAACCTCTCATCGCATAGGGCTTACCAATTCCATAAATCCATGGGATTTATTTCGTGTGCCAAAAAATACCTGGTATCCACTTTTCATACCAAGAATCCTGCATTGCAGGATTCTATCCTTGTATTCAATCAGGATTGCGAACTTGTTTCGCAATTACCTATTTTTAACTATTAAATCATACAAAAGATTAAATTTACTGTCAAGTTTTTCCAAAATAAAGCGGACAGCTCACTTTTATACAAAAAAATAAATACTGTCGTATCAAAGAATAAATACGACAGTATTAACTCAACAAGAAAATAAATTATATCCTAATAACAAAAGCAGAAATATTATAATCAATCCCAATAATTGGCTGTGCAGAAACATCATAAGCGCCATTCCGATTGCTATCCAGAACAGAACAAATCCTATCAGCCGTCGCATATTTTCCCTCCTGCAAACCTTTCTATTATATACTATATGCAAAACTTGGGAATAAATGCCTTGAAACGGCAAAACCAAATCTACGCTTCTGTCTCATCAACAATATTCAGCTTCTCTGATAAATCTTTTGCAGCAGCCTCTTTCGCAGCTTCGTCTACGATTCCGTTTGTCTTTTTATTGTCTTTCCCACTAGTAAATTTATTCACAAAATCAGGAACCATATCCAAGATCTTGGTCACACTGTCTTGATTCTTAATATTTACAAGTTTGGTGCATCCATCCTGAATTACTAATACTGCACTTGGAGTAATCTTACCTCCCATACCACCGGCTGCATTGTTTTTCTTTTCCTGACAAAATGCCCCTGCAGCTACTCCAAAGGAAACCTCTATCAATGGAAGAATAATGGTATCCCCTATATGAACCGCATCACCTACTACTGTTTTGGTGCTGATGAAGTTGTCCATTCCCTTAAATAATGACTGTACTGTTGTGTTAAAATTATTGTCCTGCATATAAAAACCTCCTATTATGTTCTAATTTGATTGATAAGTTTGCGTATATCTTTATTTTTTATAAGCCGCATTCCTGATGCCAACAGATGAGCACTTCGAATGTGTCCCTTTAGAAAAAGTTCTCCTCTGGCATAAAATCCTTCCGCTGTAAAATCAGGTATTACGGATATTTTATAGCGATACCAAAACGGAAATAAGCTAATTATTCCAAGAATTTGTCCTGTATTGGCAGGATCTTCTGTACCAAATTGAAGTTCTCCTGAAGCTTTTCTCGGAGTATAATGCTTCATTAACCCTTTGAATTCCCGAAGCAAAGCAGTCGCCGCATTTCTATTAGTCTCTTCCAAAATGATATTTTTTATGTTACCAAGCTGCTCTTTTAAGCGAATTAGCTTTTGCCAGAATCGCTTGCATTTTTCTTTGATTCCTTTAAAACTTAGTTTTTTGAAAAAATTCTTTCGAGAAGATTTCTCTTCTTTTTCTTCTTTCAAAACCTTTATTTCGGTTTCTTGTGTTTCACTTAACTGTTCATCAAAGTCGATAGACGCCTCTTTTGCTTCGTTCTTTAAATCTATTGACAATTCCTGTATTTCCTTTGTGCGTTTTCTTTTCTCTTTCTTGGGTTTCTTCTGCCCCAACCTTAAAGGAATACCAAATATTCGTATTTTAACCAAAAATCCATCTGTGCCATAACAGACTCTTCCATGAATAACATGTAAAAACCAACTAAACACTGCATCTGTTTCTAATGTCTTAGGAACCTCTCCTTTTCCTTTGATACGATACCTGACCGGAATAAATAGTATAGAGAGTATCAAAAATAAGAATATTCCAATTAAAACAAGAAAACAAATGCCAATTATTTTTAGAATTAAGAACAGGATTTCCATACAGGCTCTTTTCTGAGATTTTCCCGCTGTTTTTCAAGAAAATACTCTTTTACCTTAAAGGTTCCGGTCTCTTTAAAAACGTCTATCACAATCTTTCCTGCTAATTCCATGGCATTATCATATCCTTTGTCCACGCCAACAACCAGCATATCTATTTTAGGATAATGTTTCTGCATCAATTCCCAAGCCGGGATGATATCCAGGAGATTTCCCTCGGCACTTCCAAGAGCAATGACATATATATCCAGTTGTCCTGCATTATGCAGAATTTTCCATTTTACTCTTTCTTTTTTTGATGCAATGGATTCCCCTGCATAAAAATCTTTATACCAAATCATCCAAACCTCTCATTACTTTTTTGTAAAAAAGGCGCCCGTCTTTCGATGAGCACCTTTTAAAAATATTTTCTGTTGCCCCAAAGATTACTCTTTTTTAAATCCAGATATTCATTATAAGCCTTTTCTAATATCTGCTTCTCATTTGCAAATTTTAATAAATGATATGCTTCATGAAATTTGTAGTACCCGGAATCAACAAAATATTCTTCCCGTTGTGGTTTGCTGTAATAACTGTCTGCCATCATAAGATACCAGTGAACATCCTTTTCCACTGTATCTTCAGGAACATTAAAGGTATACTGGCTTTTTCCAACATATTTGATAATTGATGCATTTACACCTGTCTCTTCCAGAACCTCTCTTGCTGCCGTATCTTTATACTCCTCGCCCGGCTCTACCGTTCCCTTCGGAAGAACCCAGCCTTCATACTTATTTCTGTAATTCTTATACAGAAGCAGTATCTTCCCGCGAAATATTACCACACCACCACAACTCGTTGCTTCTATCATTGCAATACCTCCTGATGTGGTTTTAGAACTTGAAAACAGTATACCTCTTTTTCGACTATCTTGCAAGACAGACAAGAAATTAATTATTAAAATAGGTATCAAAAACCTGCTTTGCAATCGGAACTGCTACAGAGCTTCCTGCTCCTCCGCCTTCTACAATTACGGTTACTACTATCGTTCCTTTTTCTTCTGTAGAAGCATAGCCGGTAAACCATGCATGGCTTTCTCCTTTGGTATTGCTGTATTCTGCAGAACCGGTCTTTCCAGCAGCTTCATAGCTTTGACCATTTAATTTAGAACCAGTTCCATCACTAACCACATAAGACATAAATTCTTGCATGGTAGCTGCTTCCTGAGAATTTAGCAAGGTTCCATAAGTAGAAGGGTTATATTCCTTCACAGAAATTCCTTTATAATTTTCTGTATGGTCAATAATGTAAGGTTTCATCAACACACCATCATTTGCAATTGCAGAAGTAATAAGCGCCATGTGAAGTGGAGTTACCAAAGTTTGCCCCTGCCCAATTGCTGTTTGCATGGTAGCAGATGTATCCGAAGCCTCATTCAGCACAAAACTACTCTTCTGATACGGGTATGCACTGGGAATATCCGCATTAAATAATAGGCTGTTACAAAGTTTTGCAAAAGATGTTTTATTCAAGGAAAGTCCAATATTTGCATAAGAAGCATTACAAGACTTTGCGAAAGATGTTTTTAAATCTTCCGTCCCATGTACGGAATTATCATAACAGTGAATTTCTGTTTCATCCTTATTAATACTTCCCGTACAATCATAAGTATAATCTAAATAATTCGGATTTTCTCGAATATATTCCAAAGTAGTCAATATTTTAAACGTAGACCCTGGCGGATACAGTCCCTGACTTACCCGATTTAGCAATACAGAATTCTCGCTGTCCGTATTAGAAATAATACTTTCCCAATCTGCTGCTATGGTATTTGGATTAAAATCCGGTTTGGATACCCATGCCAGTATTTTTCCTGTTTCCGGCTCCATGACAACTACAGCACCATTATTATCTCCAAGTGCATTATAAGCTACTTCTTGTACAGAGTAATCCAAAGTTGTAATTACATTATCTCCAGGATTCTTTTCATCCTTCAATCCATTTATAATCTGCTCTAAAAAAAAAGCATGAGAACGCAGCAAATTAAAGTTAGCAAAGGATTCGATTCCTGACTTTCCATTGCTATCATAGCCTACTGCATGTGCAAACATATTTCCATACGGATAATATCTTGTTTCACTGCCATCTTCCTCAACAATGGTTTCTGCCAATGTTTTCCCGTCAGAGGATAAAATGCTTCCCCGCACAACATGTTCTCCAAACTTATCCTGTCTCGTATTGTACGGGCTGTTAATAAAATCTTCACTTTTGAAAATTTGAAAGTAAGCAAAATATCCCATCATCAGGATAAAGATTCCAACGAACATATATGTAATAATCACAAATTCACGATTTTTGTTTTTATTAGTCGAAGTTCTGGACTTTCGTTCCATGGATTTTGACTGTTTCCTCATGGGTCACTCTGCCTCCTTTCTTCTTCTTTTTTATTTTTGGTTTTTCAAGTTCATTTTCCTCACGTTCCCGTAATAAATATAATCCCTGAATGATAGCGAAAATAATCAATGTACTTAACAGTGAGCTTCCACCATAACTTACCAGTGGTAAAGTTACACCGGTAGAGGGAATAAACTTAATATCACCGCCAACAGAGAGGAATATCTGGAATCCGTATATCGTTCCAAGTCCTAATGCCACTAGCTTATAAAAAGAATCCTTCATCTGCATAGCAATATTCAAAAACATAAGGAAACAACTGATACATACCAGAATCAGACACAGCGCAAAAATACCGCCCAATTCTTCGGAAATGGCAGAAAAAATAAAGTCCTGCTTTACCTCCGGTATCTTATTTGGCATTCCCTGATTCAGTCCCATTCCAAACCAACCTCCGGTTCCAATGGCAAACAGTGAATTTGATATCTGATTTCCCTCATTTTCAAACCGTGCCAGAGGGTCTTGCCATGCCAATACACGCACTCTTACATGATTGAACAAAAAATATCCTACCACGGATGCAGCACACCCACATAAAATTCCTCCCAAAAAATAATAGATTTTATGAGTGGCAACATAAAGCATTACAATATAAGCAATAAAGAAAATCAACGCTGCTCCCAGGTCCTTGGATAAAACCAGTATGATTACATGAAGTGCCGCAATGGCTGTGGTTTTTACTACCTGCACAAATTCGGTCGATTCATGATACATAGCTGCCACAAAAAATACAAAAATAATCTTAATGAATTCTGAAGGCTGTATGTTAATTCCTGCTATAGTAAAAGAAAGCTTTGCTCCATGAGAAACTGCTCCTAATGCTGCAACTGCTCCCAGCAGCGTAATCCCGGCAATGGCATACATCCATGAAAGATTGCGAAAAAACTTCAGTCTACTAATCAAAAACGGAATCAGCATCGTTGCTGCCATGGAAATAATGGCAATCTTAAACTGCTTTACTGCAAAATCCACAGATAGCCGAGTTAATATAATAAAGCCAATCATCATAAGCATACACATATTATTTACTACCAGCCGGGATGCCCTACGATAAATAGTAGTATAACAAATCTGTACTACCACAAAATACACTACCTGCATCAGATAAAAAGTAATCAAGCTCTGATTTTTTGTAGATAAATACAAAACAAGATAGGCATTTAAATGTATCATATACATATAGAATACCTGTTGATGAAACTTTCTGTTCTGTTTCTCCGGGTCTGTGTTGCGTTTTAATACTGCAAAACACTGATAAGTATACAGTGCAAACAGAATAATCATTAAATATTTTGATAGCTCCGTAATCAAGTGTACCATAAACTATTCTACTCCTCGTTTAAAATGACCATTGGTATAGTCCTTAAAATATTGTTCCGGCGATACCTTCTTCTTTTCCATAAAAGCTTGCCGATATAGGGAAAATACCTGTTCCATTTTCTTCTCGTTTTCTACGGTAAAGCTGAGTCTTACTGCCTCCGGCGTCAGTCTTTGGATTTCTGTAAAATGATGCATCAAAACCAATGGACTGGTATTGTAAATCACATTATAACATGCATTACAATTATTTTTTACCGGGAAAAGCTTACCATATCTGTCCTTTATATGAAAAATACCTGGTGTTTTGTCACAGCCTGCCACATTTTTGTGAAGACACTGAGCACTTATCATTAACGGCTGATGACCATACAGAATCATTTCTCCCATTTCACAATTCAGCTCTGACAATTCCCCACGGTTTAACTCTACCGGCAGAGTAAAATGCCCTATCTTCCATTCCTTTAAAATATTTTGAGCTTCATTGGAAAATATGTAGATTCCATAATCTGTCTGTATCTTACTTCCATCTATTCCCAGTTTCTGTAAAAAGCAGATTTCTTCCATATTTCGAACTAAATAACCATCAGGATTTTCTTTTTCTAATTCTGAAATCAGCGCTTCTAACCGTTTTGCCAAATCCATTCGCATGATATAAGGCAATGCCAGATACACTTCTTTTCCGGTTGCCTTCACGGAACAAACATCTGATTTCGTTACTTTTAAAATATCCAAATAAATTCTGTCAACCTCTGGCTGTTTTAATGCAAAGGCAAGCTGTTCCGGCTCTTCTAATAATACATGAAGCTTTGGGTTCCATTCTCTTGCTTTCGATGTATTTTTTGCTTTATCCTTTTCTTGGATATTAGCTGTTTTCTCCGGTATCCTTCGCCTATATGTCCCAAGAATCTGACGTTCTACCTGTTCCAGACCTTCTCTCCGCAATTTGTTCAATGCACCTACCGGAATAAAAATATCCTCTTCCATTGTTATTTCCAATGTTTCAAACATAAATGGCGTGTTTCCGGTCTTTTGCATCTTATCCCGTATGGTTTCTTCTGACATTGGCTGTTTCTGGGCTTTTTGTACCACATCGCCCTCAACGGTTACTTCCACACCTTTATATTCTAACATAAGTTTTGACGGAAGTTCTTTGGAAAGTATTAAGATTCCCTTTATTTTTTCTTTTCTTTCCTGATTGATGTAGGTATTTCGCACTTGCTGTTGCAGTTGCTCATTACTCTTTTCATGGGAAGGCTTTTCAAAAGTAATCATGTCTTTCCCATTATGTCTCTTGTAGTAACCATCCGTAAATCCACAACGATTTCCAAAATCCCATAATTTCTGTCTGTCTTCTTTCAATACCTCGTAGGAAGCTTGCGGATTGTCCTCATATTTGTCAATATAATGACGATATACACTGGTAACTCCAGCTGCATATTCTGCTTGCTTCATTCGTCCTTCAATCTTAAAGGAATGTACCCCATGCTGAATCAATTCCGGTATCAGGTCTATGGTACACAAATCTTTCGGGCTCAAAAGAAATCCGTGCTTTCTTTCTTCAATCAGTTCATAAGGAAGACGGCAAGGTTGTGCGCACCGTCCTCGATTGCCGCTTCTACCTCCAAGCATGCTACTCAACAAACACTGTCCTGAATAACAATAACACAATGCACCATGAACAAAGCTCTCAATCTCCGCCCCTGTCTTCTCGTAAATATCCTGAATCTCTTTTAAAGAAAGTTCTCTTGCTGTTACAATCCGGTTGCAACCAGCCTTTAGCATCAACTCTGCCCCATATGCTCCGGTAATGGTCATCTGAGTACTTGCATGGATATGAAGTTCCGGAAAATGCTCTCGTATAAAACGCATGACACCCAAATCCTGTACAATTACTGCATCCAGTCCCGCCTCATAATAAGGTCTCAGATAATCATATAATTCTTCTTCCAGCTCTTTTTCTTTTAAAAGGGTATTCACTGTCATATACAACTTTTTCCCTTTTAGATGCATAAAATCAATGGCCGAAAGCATTTCTTCTTCTGTAAAATTATTGGCATACGCTCTTGCACCAAAACGATTTCCTGCACAATATACGGCATCTGCTCCGGCATTTACTACCGATTTTAAAGTCTCGAAGGATCCTGCCGGTGCTAATAATTCTGTTTTCTTAAATTTATTTTCTTTCATAATATAACCTCGTATTATAAGATAAAAACGCTCTGAAAAGTTATTTCCTTTTCAGAGCTCATTATCACTTGTTTCCTTCCTCTTTTGAGGTCTTTACCTGCGAAATTTTATTTCCATTTGTCTTCTGCGTTGCTACTTTTGTTCCAACCTCTTTCGTTTCTGCCTGTCCTTTTACTTTTCCAAGTAATGCATCCTCTAAAGAAGCCTCTAGCTTCGCTTTATGTAATAACAATTCCTTATTTTCTCTTTCAAGCTCTGTAATGGCCTTCTCATTACTCTCCAGCTTTATCTGAGCAGAAATCAGTTCATGCTTTAAATCATAAATTTCCTTGTCCTTAACCTCTATATCCTGTTCCAGTGTTTCTGCCTGTTCTTTAGCCTTGAAATAATCATCCGCAATATTTAACTCCAACAGAGTGGACTTCATATCCATCGGAAAACGGCGGAACTGTTCCATCTCGTCAAATTCGTTTATCTTATTATTGATGTAGGTAGCAACCTTCTGTAAATAAGCCTCACTCTCGTATCCGCTTAATGTATAAATCTTGCCTCCTATTAAAACATCTGCGCTGGTTTTCGCTGACATAAGTCTTCATCCTCTCTGCTTTCTTTTACCATATACACTCAAAAGTATATCTCTTTTTTTACAGAAAAACAACCTTTATTTTGTAATTCCAAAATGTCCATAAGCAAAATCTGTAGCCACTCTTCCCTTGGGAGTACGGTTAATAAAGCCATTCTTCACCAAATATGGCTCGTACACATCTTCAATGGTCCCTGCATCCTCGCCTAAAGATGCAGCAAGGGTATCAAGACCTACCGGTCCGCCTTGGAATTTTTCGATAATCGTCAATAAAATATTCCTGTCATTCTGATCTAATCCAAATTTGTCTACTTCCAATAAATCTAATGCAAAGGAAGCTACTTCCTTATTGATTTTTCCATCATATTTTACCTGGGCGAAATCACGGACACGCTTCAAAAGACGATTTGCAAGTCTTGGAGTACCTCTGGAACGTCTTGCAAGCTCAAAGGCCCCCTCTTCATCTATCTCAACATCTAGTTTTTTTGCTGAATGAAGAACAATCGTCTTTAATTCCTCCGGTGTATAGAACTCCATATGATTTACTACGCCGAAGCGGTCACGCAATGGTGCTGATAACAAACCAGCTCTTGTTGTTGCCCCCACCAGTGTAAAGTGTGGTAAGTCAAGACGAATGGAACGGGCAGTTGCTCCCTTTCCAATCATAATATCAATGACATAATCTTCCATGGCAGGGTAAAGAACTTCCTCTACCTGACGGTTTAGGCGATGAATTTCATCTACAAATAAGATGTCGCCTTCTTGAAGTCCACTTAAAATAGCTGCCATTTCTCCTGGTTTTCCGATTGCCGGACCAGAAGTAATCTTCATATGTACACCCATTTCGTTAGCGATAATACCCGCAAGAGTAGTTTTACCAAGTCCCGGTGGTCCATAAAACAATACATGGTCTAAAGATTCCTTACGCTGTTTTGCTGCTTCAATATAGACCTTTAATGTTCCCTTTGCCTTTTCCTGTCCAATATATTCATTTAAAGTTTGAGGACGCAGGCTTGTCTCTATTTTAATATCTTCTTCCTGTGCCTGTGTGGAAATCACTCTTTTTTCCATGAAAATGTTCCTTCCATTTTATCTTAACTTTTACTATTATATCTGTTACATCTTCAAAAAACAATGCCTTACTGCCTAATTCTTTTTCCACCAAAACAATGTATTGTTCTTGTTCCTGCTTTCACTCTTCCATGATGTGGTGTTCCCTTCGGAACAATAATTTCATCTCCCGGTCTTAAAATGTGTTCTTCATTATTAAATATTTCAACATACTCACCTGCCACACATAACGTATATTCATCAAATTCATGTATCTGCTCTTTTGATTCTCGATCTGAATAATACGTCCAAAAAGCCATCTGGCTACCATCTTTTCCTTCAAAATAGTATCCATCAATGTCTTTTGTATTTTGTTGACTACTATCTATGTGGTTATATTTGCTCTTCATAAAATCTGGAAAATCTTTCATTACATGCCTCCTACAATATCTATTCTATTTTTCAGGTTCTTTTCAGGTTCAAAAGAAAAGTGCGCATGCATAATTTTCCACTTATCCTCGATACGCTCCAAATACATGGTACTTCGTACTACCGGAACAGGAAAACTTTTATACTTAGAAATAAAACATAAACACGCTGCATTTTCTTTATGGAAAACATTTAAATTTTCTATGATAAGCGGCTCTACGCCCCCTGACTCTGTTTGCTTTCCCTTCACAAAAAAGTCTGAAATCAGTTGCAAATGCTCCTCTAAAGTATATGTATCATTGCCTTTATGATTATCAAAATATATCAACACATTGCTTTGCGTATCATAAAATTCTTTTAAACCTACTATATCTTTGTTATAAAAACATTCATTATATTGATCTAAAAAATCAACGAAAATTTTTTTACTCTTTTCCATTATATACCTCCTATACATCGAACAAATTCATATTCATATGTAGAAAAATATTTATTCCAAAATCCTCTAGCATTAGGGTTGGCTGTTCCATGTTCTACCCACTCATAGGAACACTGCTTCATAAGCAACTCATTTTCTGCATAAAATAGCAATGATTCCGCCAATTTTGTTCCTCGATACTCTGGTAGTACAAATGCTTCCCCCACATTAGCAGATTCCTCTTTTCCAAAAATAAATTCATTTCTTTCTGGATTTGTTTCAATTACGCCTATGATTCTTCCGTTTTCTTCTGCAATAAAAACATTAGTATCTTCATCCTCAAAAAATTCTTTATATACATCTTCTGTAAACTCATTACCTGGATAAAAAATAGGACTCTCCTTTAAATGCATAATCAACTTACTTAATAACGCCCAAATCTCTGACCACCTTTTGCCTATTTCGCTTACTTCGATTTTTCTTATGCAATATTCTTTATTGATATCATTCTTTTGCAAGAGGCGAACACCTGTCTCTGCTTGTATTCCAAATTCCATATAGGAAAATAGTCTCTGTATCTCCAAATCTTGTGCATATATATGAACGGAAAACGAAACTACTTTTCCATTTACCAACTGTCCGGCTAACTCTTGAAATAAGAGTGACACAATTTTTGTTCTGTCTTCGCCCTCGGCACCATATCCCCATATCGGAATATTGCAATGTAATATATTATCTTCTTCCCATAACTGATAAAGCAAATATCCTTTGCAACATCCTTTTTGCAGATAAACAACTCCCTGCATATGCTCCATTTTTTCTTCTATAAAGGCTTGGATTGCAATATCGTCATTTATTCTTGGTATCTCAAATTCCATAAGTTTACTAATATAGTTACGGCTCGCAATTGATAATATCTGCTTTTTATGTTCTATGAACTCTGAACTAATGATTCCATTTTTTGTTATATTTTCTTTATCCTCTTTCTGTGCATTTCTTATCATTTTCATTTCCTCAATCACTTTCCGAATATGTACCACCTGTATTGCTTTTATTTAGAGTCCCCTCAACTTCAATTAGAAGACACTTGACCAATTTTTTACAAACAGGTCTATGTTTAACTCCTTTTGGAATAATAATAAAATCATTTTCTACCAGGTGAGTAAGTCCATCTTCAAATTCAATATCAAATTCACCTTCAATACAATAAAATAATTCATCCGATTCTTCATGAATATGAAAATCCAGTGTCCTATTCTCGGCTTGAAGAACGTTAATCATGTGATTATTTAATGTACCAATTCGCATATACGAAAACAATTCATTTATAGAATTTACTTTTTCCTTAATATTTACTTTTTCTATCATAATTCATCTCCTAATTCAAGATATCTTCAACAAACAACTCAATATAATATGAAACCTTGTCATAATTTGACCAGTGTATATAGTGCTCGGCATTCTTAATCATGACTTGTTTACTGTTTTCAGACCATGATGCCAATTGAATCTGTACATCATTCCATTCATCACCATTATCAGAGGAAAGAACAAGTATCGGTATTTTACCTAACAAAGAGCCTTCACGAACCTTTTTTGCATTTTCGTTGATGAGTTTAATGTTGTCCAATGAAGCCGAGTTTCCTGTAAATTGATAATACATTGATTTATCTATTTCCTTCACTTCTTCCGGAATGTTGTGATTTCTAATATTTTCACCGTATAATGGCAACATAATTCCAAGCTCTCCCAATAGACGATTGATACCAATTGTTCTGATAAATGCACTTCCTCGATTAATTATTTTTGCGAAAATTTCAGAATCTGTACTATAAAACTCCGGACTTCCAGAATCCAAAAATATAATGCCTTTCACTTTTTCTGGATTCATTTGGGCATAGCCAATTGCTTCAAGAGAACCAAGAGAATGGCAAAGTAAAATTATCGGCTTGTTTGGAGCAACCGTATCAATCAATATCGAAAGTTCTTTAACAAGATTTTCGATTGAACGCTCCGTTTCCGTACTCGAACTCCAACCACTTCCCGCATGGTCAAATGTCACTGTCTGTCCCATTGTTGACAACATATTCTGAATCATATAAAAATCCGTATAAGCACATGGTGTTCCGGAACCCGTAATAAAAACAAATGCAACATCACCCTCACCTTTTGCGTAATAGTGTGCTTGATATGTTCCTACATCAACATATGATCCAATTGCCGGATATTCTTTTGGTTCAATTTGTACCATAATAAATTGCCATATTCTTCCTTAATTTTTATTTTATACGGTTATTTCAATTTGATTCCCCTCGATACCAAGGATACAACTTTCATAATATCCGTCGCCTGTTGTTCTTGGCCCACTTATTACTTCATAACCATCCTTCTTCAACTCTGCTGTAAGTGCATCAACCTTTTCTTTACTTCCTACACTAAAAGCCAAATGAATATATCCTGTTCTTTCCATAGTTTTTTCAGGATTATCCATAGATGGTCTATTCATAATTTCTAATCTAGCCCCATCATCAAAAGACAAGAAATAGGAACGAAAATTCGTATTAAAATTATGGTATCCATCATTGGAAGACGCCCCGAAATATTTTATAAAAAATTCTTTGGTCGCTTCTAAATCATTTACATATAATGCAATATGTTCTATCCTCATCAGATTCTCCTTTCGGCAAATTGGAAGTTGCGCGTTTCTACGAGCGGTGCGAAGATGCGAATGGCACCGCTCGATAACTTAGGATTTATCCTTCAGAATATCTGCAAACTTATTCTTCAAAAAGAATCGGTACTCTGGGTGATTTTCAATACTACTATATTCTTCCTCTATTACTCTTTCCAACCACGCTTTTCTTTTACCAATAAACTGCTCGTAGCGAATGATATGTATTTTGCCCGCTTTTTCAGCCAACATTATTTCCTCATATGCATCTTCAATGAATTCGCAGAAATTTACCTTTGTTGCCTTACTGGAAATATGTGCATTGGGAATCTTGATATCTATTGCATTTTCCTCAATGATTTCATTACAGTAGTAAATATAGCCAGAAACATCTTTATATGTTTCTTCCAAAGCATTAGGATAGTATTCTTCAAAGCATAGGATTCCATCCTTAAATCCATACGCTCCCCACTTATACCAAAATCCGTTATATTCAAAATTCTGTTCCTTACAGAATTTCTCAACAGCATTGCTTAAGTATACTAAGACATTTTCACGCTTATCCGAAAAGTATATTAATGGTATATTATGGTTAGAAATTCGTGGTTTCAAAATTTCTATATTCTTTACTGGCGATGCATGATAGTACATAGTTTCCTCCAACATCAATTTTCTTTATCTCCACCCATCTTCTTGTCCTTCGGACAAGAAGCATCCCCCGCTCTAAAGACCTCGCTCAATTCAACTTTTTCGTTCCATATAATCTTTTAAATTGATTTCATGATTATATTTAATAGCAGCCTTTAAATCTTTTTCAATTATTGTCTTTTCTAAATCAATATTATTAATAGCAGCTATAGCTACAGTATAATGGATAACATCAGCTAATTCTTTTGCTAATTCTTCCTTTATATCTTTGTCGCCACCTTTTCTTCCTGTTCTAATATTTAGAAGTTCTGCCACTTCACCAATTTCTTCCACAAGTTTCATAAATAAGCCTTGGTCTTCATCAAAACTTTTATATGTTTCTTTTAGATAATTTTCTAATGTTTCAATATTTAATTTATTCATTTCATTGTTCCTCGCAAATGTCTAAAAGTTCTGATAAATTATTAACCTCATAATCAGCCCTTTCACATTGCTTTATTTAAAGTTTTTTCATCATCCAATAAGCATCAGCATATGTACCATCTTTATATTTCATATTATTAGGAAAAGTTCCATAAATTTCAAATCCCATATTTTTATATAAATGGATAGCTCTTTCATTATCAGCAACTACTTCAAGTTCAATTTGCTCAAAACCTTTTTCATTAGCTACCGCAAATAACTTCTCTATCATAGCACGCCCAATACCCATTCCGGTATATTTTTGATAAAGCGCTATTCCCATACTGGCACGATGTTTATATCTGCTTGTTGCCATTCCCATAAGAGAACAATTGCCGACATATTTTCCATCTAAAAAACCTAATAACATTAAATTATTTTCAGAATTATTAATTTGAGTAATAAACTTTTTTTCCTGTTCTAAGGTGAATTTTATTTCTTCCGGCTCTTTCACCAAATATCTAGTCTCACCACAAGTCACTTTCAAATAGTCTATCAGCATTTGTGCATCTTCTTCCGTTGCATTGCGAAATAGCAACTCTTTTCCTTTTACATTTATAATTTCATCATTAATGAGCATTCTATTATCTCCTGTCTTTAAGTATCCCCATCTACTTTGTGTTACTGTTAGCAAACTTTATCTGGCACCATCCATCCACGAACCATATGCCTGACTTTCAATTTCATACATATTTAATTTTCTATATTCATCTATGGTATCACAAAGCCCTCTGTCATAAAAATGACAGCACTGAATACCTTCTTCATATTCAACAAAATATGTATTTATATGGATTTTATTGCGGTTATCATTTGGATTTACATATACAATAAAATTATGTTCAGAGTACGGCTCATGCGTTTTACCCTGCAAAATGATGTCTTCCTTTGAAATATAAAAGAAATCTTGCATATAATTTCTCCCGTTATTATCAAATCTTAATAGTAGTTTGGCATTGGTTCTTCCGGATATGCCCCTTTCATATTCAGAACATACGGCCACTTTCCAGTATCTTCCACAATAAATCCATAGATTACTCCCATGTGCCTGTGCCAATGCCTAAACTGTCCCAATATTAGACGAAATCTTGTCATGTTGCATCCTTCCGGCATATTAGAAAGTTCGTCATCGGACAACTCGTTTATATAGGTTTCAATTTTCGACTTGATGCCATAAAAATAGTCTTCTAATTGTTCCCTCGATAAATATTCCTTATCCGGAACAACATTCAAATCTGCTAAGGTTTCTGTATGAAATTCGGGGTTCTGATAATTAGAGTCACATGGATTAATAAACCACCTATCCATAGAATACAAGGTATGATACAGGTATTTCCACATAGGTAGTCCATCATATCTCTTATTCCAAAGTTCGTCTGGAATACATTTCATTAAATTTTCTGTTTCCCATAATGCTCTGTTTGTCAAGAAACGAATGTCATCGCATAACGTAACATCTTTGTTTTCTGCTTTTCTCATCATAATTTTCTCCTGACCTCGATACTTTTTTAGACTTCATCTCAGTAAGTTCGAAAAACTGGGATTTGTATACTTATTTATTGGATAACTCATCATATGTAGCATACTTTTTTATAATACCGACACAAGTATTCTCCTCTTTTCCACTCTCCGGGTTTCTCGGAGAATGAATATTATATAAATATCCTGTTTCACCATAACGTCCCTTCATTTGCTCGTTATAGTATTCTTCATCCATTACCACATTAACAACTTTTACACACATGACAATATGGTAACTATCAGGTGTAAGTTCCTTTTCCCATGCATACTCACATTCTAAATTCAAAAAACATTCTTTTATTCTTGGTGCATCTACCATGGAAGCTTTCTCCACAGTTAAACCTGCCATTTGAATTTCATCATCTTCGTACTCGTTATTATAGATGGTAGCATGACATTTCATATATACATCCGCAGAGGGGAAGTTAATTACCAAGGATTTTTTCTCTTTAATAGTAGAATACATGTGTCCATATTTGTTTACATCTGCAAAAATGCAATAAAAACCATCACTATTGGAAAAAGTTAACCATGATTGCATTGTTGCATTCGTCTTTCCATTTTCTTTATATGATGTTACAACGACCAACGGAGCGGGTATTGCAACAACATGCTCTTTCCAATCAAATCCATACATCTCTTGTCCTTCAAAACATGAGGGACAGTTCATAAATTCCTTTTTCATTTTATTCTCCAACTAAGTGTTATTCCTTAAACTCTTCGCATAATATTTCACTTATTTTTTCATATGTTCCCAGTGGATTCTCAATCATCATCATATGACAAGCATTATTTACATAACTAATTTCCAACTTTTCCAATGTTGCAGATGACAAATTTAAATCTTGTATTTTCTTGTCATATTCCGAGCGATTTCTGTTCCCATATATTCCATATACCTTTTGTGGTATTTCCTGTAATAAATCAATATAATCAAAATCTTCTTGTATGGAACAGAGTAATTCATTGGAATAATACGATCTCTCATCCTGAAACATTTTTCCAACTTGTTCACCATATAGTTCCTTCTTTCTCCTCATACTACCTAAAGAAACGCCATCTGTTTCAATGCTTCTTTCAACACTTCTTCTACCGTAATGTCCTCTGTAAGTTCCACACCATTCACTGCTTTTAAAGCCTCTGAAGCAGAATAACCAAGAGCTGTCAAGGCCTGTACCGCTTCGTTTTTCACGCTGGAAAGTGAATTGGTATTTGTCTCTGCCACATGTGCAGTTTTCGCTTCAAAAGCATCCTCTAAGCTTAACTTATCCTTCAATTCCAAAATAACACGCTGTGCTGTCTTATTCCCGATTCCCGGTGCCTTTGCAATGGCTTTTGCATCTTCTCCCAACACTGCAAAACGCAGGTCATCCGGTGTCATTACCGACAGCACTGCAAGCGCACCTTTCGGGCCGATACCACTAACCCCAAGTAACAACTTGAAGATATTCAAGTCATCTCTTGTTAAAAATCCATACAACTGCATATCATCTTCCTTTACATGAAGATATGTATAGATTTTTACGTCCTGTCCTGTTCCTGTAAAATTATCTATCATACTGGCTGGAATGTGAATATTGTAGCCAATCTGTCCAGCTTCAACTACAATCACATCATCCATAATCTCAACCAGTTCACCTTTAATATAAGAATACATCTTACACTTCTCCTGTCATCTCACCGTAAAAATAAAATCCTTTACATTCCTTTAACTTCACGTTAACAATCTTTCCAATCAATTCTTCTGTTCCCGGAAAATGTACTACAAAGTTGTTACTGAGTCTTCCGGTTACCAGTGAACTGTCCTGTTCGTTCACTTCTTCTACCAAAACGCTTTCCGTTTTTCCGGTAAGAGCCTGAGCACGTTCAGAAGCACAACTCTGTACCTCCTTTAATAACCGGTCAAAACGGTCTTTCACCACATCCTCCGGTACTTGTTCTTCCTTTGCTGCAGCAGGGGTCCCGGTACGTTTAGAGTATATAAAAGTAAACGCACTATCATAGCGTACTTTCTGTACCACATCCATAGTTTCTAAAAAGTCCTCTTCCGTCTCACCAGGAAATCCTACAATAATATCTGTAGTAAGTGCAATATCCGGTACAGCCTTGCGAATCTTTTCCACCAGGGTTAAATACTGTTCCTTATCGTAATGACGGTTCATTTCCTTTAAGATACGGCTACTTCCTGACTGTAACGGTAAATGCAAATGCTTACATATTTTTTTCGATTTGCTCATAACTTCTATCAGTTCATCAGACAAATCCTTTGGATGGGAAGTCATGAAACGGATACGCTCCAATCCTTCAATTTTCTCGATTTCCTGCAACAATTCTGCAAAGGTTACCGGTGTCTCCAGATTCTTTCCATAAGAATTTACATTCTGTCCAAGAAGCATAACTTCTACCACGCCATCTGCCACAAGATGTTCGATTTCACGAATGATATCCTGAGGCTTTCTGCTACGTTCTCTTCCTCGCACATAAGGAACAATACAGTAACTACAGAAGTTATTGCATCCGAACATAATATTGACTCCGGACTTAAAGGAATACTTACGCTCCACCGGAAGGTCTTCTACGATTTTATCTGTATCCTTCCAAATATCAACTACCATTCCCTTCTGTTCAAAAGTAGCAACAATGAGTTCTGCAAATTTATAGATATTATGTGTTCCAAATATTAAATCTACAAAGCGATAGCTTTTTTGCAACTTCTCAATTACTTCCGGTTCCTGCATCATACAACCACAAAGTGCAATTTTCATATGTGGATGATGCTTTTTATAAGTACTCAGATATCCTAAACGTCCCCAAACCTTGTTGTTAGCATTTTCCCTGACTGTGCAGGTATTATAAATAACAAAATCGGCATCTTCACTATCTGCCGCTTCGTACCCAATCGTTTCTAAAATTCCTGTCAGTTTTTCAGAATCTCTGGCATTCATTTGACACCCGAATGTAGTGACACAAAAGGTTGGTCTTCTACCTAACTGCTGTGCCAAATCATCTACATAACTCTTGGCTTTTTCCATATAATAAAATTGGCGCTGTGGCTCCATTGTCGGAACCTGGTCATACATATTCTTTTCCATATATACTATCCTTTTCTATCTATATTTAAAATTAGTCTTGCACAAAGCAAACTTAACTTATATCATACACTTTTTTCCGTAGAATGTAAATGTCTCTGCAAAAAAATCCAACCATTTGTTCGTAATTCTTAACTTCTTGTATTTGAAAATATATCATGATAAAATAGTCCTAATGAACAATTTTCTCATTAACTTTTTTTACGAAAGAGGTGTTTTAACATGAATAAAACTGTTACTCTCGGAAAAACGGGAATTACCGCAAACAAAAATGGTTTCGGTGCTCTCCCGATTCAACGTATCTCCACAGAAGATGCGGGAAAACTATTGCGTAAAGCATATGATGCAGGAATAACCTTTTTTGATACTGCACGCTTTTACACTGACAGCGAAGCCAAAATCGGAGAGGCACTTTCTGATGTCCGCAATCATATCTATATAGCAACAAAGACTGCTGCCCAAAATGGAGCTGATTTCTGGAAGGATTTAAGGACTAGTCTTTCTCTTCTGAAAACAGATTATATTGACCTTTATCAGTTCCACAATCCTTCTTTTTGTCCTAAACCCGGTGATGGTACCGGATTATATGAAGCTATGGAACAGGCAAAGGAAGAGGGTAAGGTTCGCCACATTGGTATCACCAATCACCGTCTTTCCGTAGCACACGAAGCCATAGACAGTGGACTTTACGAAACCTTACAATTTCCTTTTTGCTATCTTGCCACGGAAAAAGATTTAGAACTGGTAAAAAGATGTCAAGAAGAAAACATGGGATTTATTGCTATGAAGGCATTATCCGGCGGACTCATTACGAATTCTGCCGCCGCTTATGCATATCTGGATCAGTTTGACAATGTGCTTCCTATCTGGGGTGTGCAGCGTGAAAAAGAACTGGATGAATTCATAAGCTATATTGATAATCCGCCTGCAATGACACCGGAAATCAAGAAAATCATAGAAGATGACCGCACGCAACTTGCCGGAAACTTCTGTCGTGGCTGCGGCTACTGTATGCCCACCTGTCCGGTAGGAATTGAAATCAACAACTGTGCCCGCATGTCGCTGCTGCTTCGCCGTTCTCCTTCCGAATTACAGCTTACACCAGAGGTACAGGCAAAGATGAAAAAAATTGAGGACTGTATTCACTGTGGCCAGTGCAGCGCACACTGTCCTTACGGACTAGATACGCCAACATTATTAGAGGAAAATTATAAAGACTATATAGAAGTTTTAAATGGAAAAACTCTATAAAACGCTAAAAGGGCAGATAAGAACTCTTCAACATTACGTTCTTATCTGCCCTTTACGTTTACAGTACAAATTCTAACTGGCAGTCACAAGGTTCTGCTTCACTTAGCTGTCTATTATACTCTCTTGCCTCTATGCACCCCATAGCATGATAAAATGCCTGAGACTCTTTTGCCGAATGTGCAGAAATATACAATTTCTCTGCTCCCAATCTTCTGCCAGCTTCACTGGCAATGGCAAATAATCGTTTCCCGATTCCCATTCCACGGCTTTCCTCTGAAACGTGAATACAAGACAACTGAACATACTGATTTTTTGAACCAAAAGGTTCATTCTCCACAGATGCAAAACCAACCAGCCGCTCCTCATCAAAGGCCCCAAACACAAATCCTCCGGTATGGTCTGTATTCTTTAAGCACTTTACCAAAAATGCATATTCTGCTTCGCTCCACTCTTCTACAAAAGGAATATCTTTTAACTGCCATCTTCCATTTTCCTTCCGCCAGCATTTTGTTACTTCCTGATGTCGACGAAATCCATGAAATAATGACAATTCAATTTGTTCTTCTCCCAATTGTATATAATGCACACACATATTTCTTATTCTCTCACTTGACCATTTCCATAAATAATATATTTGGTTGTAGTCAGTTCTTTTAATCCCATTGGTCCTCTGGCATGCAGTTTCTGAGTACTAATGCCGATTTCTGCACCAAAACCAAATTCAAATCCATCGGTAAATCTTGTAGACGCATTGACATATACAGCAGCCGCATCAATTTCATTCAAGAATTTCTGTGCATTATCATAATCCTTCGTGATAATTGCCTCAGAATGTCCTGTATTATACTTATTAATATGGAGAATTGCCTCTTCAATAGAAGAAACTGTTTTAATAGATAGAATATAATCTAAATATTCAGTTCCCCAATCTTCTTCTGTTGCTGCTTTAATCTCAACGCAAGCTTCCCGACTCTTCTCATCTCCGCGAAGTTCTACGTTTTTTTCTTTTAGCCGTTCTGCTAACCTTGGAAGAAATGCATCCTTAATCTTCTCATGCACTACCAGAGATTCACAAGCATTGCATACACCAATTCTCTGGGTCTTTGCATTGAAAATAATATCAATTGCCATATCCAAATCTGCTGTCTCATCTACGAAAATATGACAATTTCCAGTTCCTGTTTCAATCACAGGTACTGTAGCTTTTTGCACTACAGTGCGGATTAATCCGGCTCCTCCACGCGGAATCAAAACATCCACATATTCATTCATGCGCATAAACTCTTCTGCAGTTTCATGACTAGTATCTGTAATCAACTGAATTGCATGAATTGGAAGACCGCACTTCTCCAAAGCTTCCTGCATGGTCTTGGTAATGGCATTATTAGAATGAATAGCATCTTTACCGCCTCTTAAAATCACCACATTTCCAGCTTTAAAGCAAAGTCCAAAAGCATCTGCTGTTACATTTGGTCTGGATTCATAAATAATTCCAATGACTCCTAACGGAACTCGTTTTTGACCAATCATAAGACCATTTGGACGTTGTTTCATAGACAGTACTTCCCCTACCGGGTCATCTAACGCAGCAATCTGACGTAACCCTTCTGCCATCTGCGCCACCCTTGATTCTGTCAACTGCAATCTGTCCTGTAATGCCGGTGGCATATTATTTTCTCTTGCATTTTCCATATCTCTTTCGTTCGCTTCCAGAAGCAATGTCATATCTGCCATTAAATAATCTGCAGCAGTAGCCAACAGTTTATTCTTTTCCTTCACAGATAATACACGCATAACCGCTTCTGCTTCCCTTGCATTTTTTCCAATCTGCTCTAACATACTGTTCATTCCAATACCTCTCTCTCAGTTATAATCAAATCCATTGGTGTATCAAAATCATCTGTAGGAATGTTATCTACGATTTGTGTTTCATAAGTTGCAGCAATTTTTCGACATGCAGGAAATCTTGCAAAATATCTGTCATAAAAACCTTTTCCGTAACCAATTCTGTTTTTACTTTTATCGAACCCAAGTCCCGGAACAATTACCATGGGCGAATCTTCTGTAATCGGAACCTCACCAATAGGCTCCATAATTCCAAAAGCTCCCTTTTGAAAACCAGCTAATGACATAACCGGATAAAACTCCATCATATCTCCATTCGTTCGCGGAAATGCGACTTTTTTCCCTTCTGCCAGTGCTTTTTCTGCCAAAGGCAACACATTTACTTCACTTCCCAACGGATAATAACAATATATGACTTCCGCTTCTTCTGATACGATATACTTCCAAATCTGTTCACATATCTTTCCAGAATATTCTTCCCGCTGTTCTTTTGTCAACAAATTCCTTTTTTCTTTTAACTCAGCTCTAATTTGCTGTTTTCTTTCCATACTTTTCTCCCAGATTCTCGATACTTCCATCAGGATTTACCACATCAATATTATCAAGCTGTCCTCTTAAATTTCTTCTTACATTAGCAATATACTCCTGACGCAAAAGTGCCTGTTCCTTCTTCTCTGCTTCTGTCAAACCTTCTGCTTTTGATTTTCTCGCCAACGCATTGATTCGGTCAATTTTACTCTGTTCCATATGTATCTCCTTCTATCCTATACTTTCTTCTATAAAATCTGCAATATAAAAATCTTCATTCTTATGCTGCTTAAACAGTGTTCCAGTAAATTCCCCTTCAAAAATCTCATGGAGAATTCCCACATCCTTTGCATTTGCGATAATCATATCTGCGCCGGAAAGAGTAGCAATTTTTGCCGCTGTAAGTTTCGTTGCCATGCCACCGGTTCCCACATCACTTCCTGTACTATCCTTTGCCATAGACAATACACCTTCATCCAGATGCTCTACCACTTTAATCAACTCTGCATTTGGATTCTTATGAGGGTCATCGGTAAATAGTCCATCAATATCAGATAACAAAATCAAAAGATCTGCTCCCACCAATGATGCTACAATGGCAGACAATGTATCATTATCACCAAACTGCATTTCATATGTAGATACTGTATCATTCTCGTTTACAACCGGAATTACGCCCAGACGAAACAGTTCTTCAAAAGTATTCTGTGTATTTTTTCTAGATACATTATTTAACATGGTTCCCTTTGTCATCAATACCTGACCAGCCATATGATTATATTCAGAAAATATTCTCTGATATGTCATCATTAATCTTGCCTGTCCCACTGCTGCACATGCCTGTTTGGTAGAAATGCTCTTAGGTCGTTCTTCCAGCCCAATGACCTTTCTTCCCACAGCAATAGCTCCGGAACTTACCAGACATACATCTATTCCCTGATTATGAATGTCGCATAATTCTCGTACCAGTTTTTCTAATTTGGGGTAATTAAGTCCCCCAGTCTCTTCATGCATTAGGGAAGATGATCCTATTTTTACCACTACACGTTTTTTATGTTTTAAGTATTCCTTCATTTCCATTTTTCTCGTCCTTATCCTGATTATACCTTATTACTTTACCACACTTAAGTGAAAAAGCCTAGTGCAAAATATAAAAACTACTATTCTGTCATCTTTGCATTGGGATAAATCCATTCCATACGACTATCATCAAAATGACTATCCAGCCATTTTTCTATCGCATTTTTCGATTCTATTCCCTGATTTCTGTCACTATAACGTGCTAATGCGCCGGCAGAAATTATAATATTTATCGTCATAAATATTACAAAAACACAGCTCAGTATTTTTCCTATTTTCATTGGAATCCGCTCAATCCACTTAGAAAAGAAGGGATAAAACAATTTCATCCATACCAATGCCGCGATTCCCCAGAAGAAACAAAACAAAAGATTAATACGTCCTCCCAGGTTAAACGGTATATCACTGTAATCCCAAAAAACAGTACCAAAACATATTTCTGTAAAAACACTACATATGTACTCGTAAGCTCCGCCCAAGAAAGTACCTGCCAGAAAGATATACCGATCTTCTTTATTCCGATATCGATACAACAACATTGTAATTCCGGCAACACCAATTCCCCATACCAAACTAAACGGCCCGTATACTACACTACTTCGACTCATCAATTCCCCTGTAGTTATCCAACAGAAAATCGTTTCTGTAATATCTCCCAGGAATGCTCCCAAGAAAAAAATCCAGACAATTTTATGAAATCCACATCCATAGGCAAATACACTTTCGCGTAATTTCTTTTCCTCTTTCTCGGCTGCACTCTCCATATCCTTCTTTTTCTGATTTGGGAATGCACGCTCCATACGCTGCTCTACCCTAGCAGTTATGGCTTTACGCAAGGAATTCGATGCCTGCGAAAATCCATCTGCAATTTCATCCATATGCTTCGAATTTTCTCTGCCAAAATATAATCCCGCTAACGTTGTTACCGTGTCTACTACCAATAATATGTTAAACACAATTAGTAGGATTTCACCTACAAGCTGTGGTATTTCATGTATAATGCTTAAAAAGAACGGATTTGCCAGCTTTATCAGCAACATTCCAAGAATTCCCCAAAGAATAGCGTATTTCAGGCAAACATATCCACCCACCTGAAATTTCATATTAGAGTAATCCCACATTCGTATCTGAAATACTTTTTCCAAAATTACTCCTGTTATCAATTCAATAACAGAACTTACAATCATACAGCCTAAGAACAAATAGAACCAGCCTTCTCGTAGCGAATCCAGAAATACGGATAAGAACACCATAGAAAATCCATACACCGGGCAAACAATTCCATTTAATAAGCCATGATTTATCAGCTTTCTTTTTCCATAGACTCCATGAACCACTTCCATGGTCCATCCGAGAAAGCTATAAACAAAAAATAACCATACGATTTCATATCTGCTAAACAACATATCCGACTTTTCTCCTTTGTATTAAGAATCTGAAACAATATTTTGCAGCCAAATCCCCTTTTTCACTAATACATAACCGATCACACATTTTATGGTTTCTACCAACTGACAACTTAAGTACACCCCAACAATAGGGATTCCTGTAAATCTGGACAGCACATAAGCAAGGGGAATATCTACTGCCCAAACATACACACTGTCAAACAATACTGTAATCCAAGTTTTTCCACCAGAGCGCAATGTAAAATAGCATCCATGCATAAATGCATATAGCGGCATACATGCAGCTGAAATCAAAATAAATCGTGTTGCCAGTCCCTGTACCTCCGAAGAAGTATTATAAATTTCAGGGAAAAATGGTGAAATTGCGGCCAACAGGCTTCCAAATATTACACAGGTTCCTACTGAAAATACCAAAAGTTTTCGATCAGTATCCTTTGCTTCTTCCATCTTACCAGCACCCAAAAGCTGTCCTATTATTATGGCAATCGCATTTCCCATAGCCAAGAAAACCACATTAAATAGATTGGATACCGTACTAGAAATATTTAATCCTGCTACTACCGCCAGTCCTCGCATGGAATAACATTGCATTAAAAAGGCCTGTCCCATAGACCATGCTGCCTCATTTAGCAGTAATGGTATTCCCTTTTTAATAATATCCAATGTTAATGTCCTTGGTATTCGTAAACTGCTATAAGCGCCTTCTATAAAGCTATGTCGTTTATGATTTTTATGGGTCCACCAAATCAACATAAAGCATTCTGCAAAACGGGCAATATCTGTTGAAATTGCTGCACCGACTGCTCCCAGCTTCGGTGCTCCGAAATTACCAAAAATCAACAAATAATTTCCTGCCAGATTCATCATTACAGCACTAATTCCAATTTTCATTGGGATTAGTGTCTCTCCTGTTTCACGCAAAGTGCTGGCATAAGTCTGAGATACCGCATATGGAATCATCCCAATCATAATTACAGAAAGATATTCTTTTCCGTATTGTAAGGTTTTGACAATATCGCCATCCTGCGTTCCTTCATGTAGGTAAAGCATAATCAGTTCTTCACCTTTGAAAAAGAATAATGCTATAGCTCCCAATGCCATGACTACACAAATAATAAACTTAAACCGAAAAGTATTACGTACTCCTTCACGATTTCCCTGTCCATAATATTGTGCTGTAAATATTCCTGCACTGGACACACCGCCAAATACACAAATATTAAATACCATCATCAGTTGGTTTATAATAGCAACGCCACTCATCTGTTCCGTTCCTATCTGCCCCACCATAATATTATCCAAAAGACTTACAAAATTTGTAATTCCATTCTGTATAATAATAGGAATTACTACTAATAATACCATCTTATAAAATTCTTTTGTTCCGATATATTTTTTTAAATGTTTCCGGTTCATCATCTGAATCCTCTTTCCATTTGTCCTCTGTATTTAACTTACTACAACTTGACAAGTATATCATATTTCGACATAAAAAACCACTTCTCTTCTAAAGTAGTTTAGAAAAGAAGTGGTTCTCTCAAAACATTTTATTATGCAATGGTAATAATCTTCTTCGGACATTTTTCAGCACAAGTTCCACATCCGGTACATTTCTCATAGTCGACATGAGCCACATTATCCGTTACAGTAACTGCACCATTCGGACAGTTCTTTTCGCAGAGATGACAACCAATACATCCTACAGAACATGCTGCCATTACATCCTTACCTTTATCCTTAGAACTACACTGTACCTTCTGCTTTGCTTCGTAAGGTACCAGTTCAATCAGATGTTTCGGACATGCTGCTACACACTTGCCACATGCCTTACATGTTTCCTTATCTACCAATGCAATTCCGTTTACAATGTGGATTGCATCAAATGGACACGCCTTTACACAACTTCCATAACCAAGACATCCATAGTTACAAGATTTTGGTCCACCATTTGGTACAAATGCCATTGCTGCACAATCTTCTACACCGGTATATTCGTAATCGCGCTTTGCCTTCTCACAGTCTCCCGCACATTTTACGAAAGCAACCTTTTTCGCACCTTCTTCTGCGGAAATGCCCATGATTTCACCAACTTTAGCCGCAACCGGTGCTCCTCCAACCGGACACTGGTTTACCGGAGCCTCTCCTTTGACGATAGCTGCTGCTAATCCAGAACATCCGGCATAACCGCATCCACCACAGTTGTTACCCGGAAGAACACCTAAAATAGCTTCTTCTCTCGGATCTACTTCTACTTTAAATTTTTCTCCGAAGATTCCAAGGAAAAATCCAAGGATAATACCTGTTCCGCCTACGGCAAGGGCGGCAATGATAATTGCTGTAAAATTCATATTCATTCCCTCCTAAATCATGCCTGAAAATCCCATAAAGGCGATTGACATTAAACTGGCTGTAATTAACACGATGGCTGTTCCTTTAAAACGCTCCGGAATGTCATTGTATTCAATTTTTTCACGGATTCCTGCCATAATTACAATAGCAATAAAGAATCCGATTGCTGTTGCTAATCCGTTTACTACACTTTCTAAAATTCCATATGCTTTACTTACATTCGTTAAAGCCACGCCTAATACTGCACAGTTTGTTGTAATCAACGGCAAATATACCCCAAGGGATTCATACAACGGTGGCATATTTTTCTTTAAGAACATTTCTACAAACTGTACCAAAGATGCAATTACCAAAATAAATACGATGGTTTGCAAATATGCGATATCAAGCGGTGCAAGGATAAACTTATAAATCAATGCAGTTACAAAGGAAGACAAAGTAATAACAAAGACTACTGCGCCACCCATTCCTGCTGCGGTTTCTGTTTTCTTAGAAACACCAAGGAATGGACAAATTCCCAAGAACTGACTTAATACTACGTTATTTACAATGGCAGAGCCGATTGCAATTATTAATAATTCTTTCATCTACTCCTGCCTCCTATTCTTCTGTTTTCTTGGTTACGGATTTACCGGTACACATAGCTGACTGGGAACAACTTGCACAATCCCCGGTAATACATCCGGATGGAGCTGCCAATGGTTTGCCTTTTTTCTCCATCTTATCACGTACCACATTCATACCTGCTACTAAAAATGCTAATACAAGGAAAGCACCAGGAGCCATAACAAATACGGTAATTCCTAGCGTAGAACCAAGAATCTGACGTACCAAACCAATCAATGTCAAACCAACGGTAAATCCAAGTCCCATTCCTAAACCATCAAAGATAGATGGTGTAATCGGATTCTTAGATGCATAGCTTTCTGCTCTACCTAAAATAATACAGTTAACAACAATCAATGGGATATATACGCCCAAGGATGCTGATAAAGAAGGTGTATATGCCTGCATCAAGAACTGTACTACTGTAACCAGAGAAGCCACAATAACAATATATGCCGGCATACGCACTCCATCCGGTATAATCTTACGGAATGCAGAAATCAGTAAATTGGACATAACCAAAACTACTGTTGTAGAAAGTCCCATACCAAGTCCGTTGACTGCAGAGGATGTAACCGCAAGTGTCGGACACATACCAAGCATTAATACAAAGGTTGGATTTTCTTTAATAATACCATTATATAATCTTTCAACATACTTATTCATATTTAGTTACCTCCTTGTAATGCAGTGCTGAAATATACCAGACATGCATTTACCCCATTAGTGATTGCTTTGGAGGAAATAGTTGCACCTGTAACTGCCTCAATTTCATTGTCTGCGGAAGGTTCTGTTTTTACAACAGAAAATGATTCTGCCGCCTTATCATTAAACTGCTTTTTGAAATCATCTTCATTTACCAGCATTCCTAATCCAGGGGTTTCACTAATAGATGTAATGGAATATCCATTTACTGTTCCGTCACTCTTAATTCCTACGGAAAACGTAATATCTGCCTGGCTTCCTTCGTGGGAAGTAACATTGATTACATAACCAATTACATTTCCTGATTTGTCAAGTGCATTACTTACACCAATAATCTCATCATTGGTATAATCACTTTTTGCAATAATTTCTGCTGCTTTTTCAGCAGTAAAGTCTGCATTATCTTCAAAAGAATCTGCGTCCTTGAATACTTCCTGATATGCTGCATCCTGTGCTGCTTTATTTGCCTTTGCAATAGGGTCCTTCGTAATCTCATTTACTGCACCAAGAATGAATCCAAGAACCAGGGTAAATGCAGTTAAAATTAACGCGTCATGCACAATTTTCTTATTCATGCTGCTTTACCTCCTTTTTCTGTCCAAATGCTCTTGGGATAGTAAACTTCTCAATAATCGGCACTAACAGGTTGCTTAAGATAATTGCAAAAGAAACACCCTCTGCATTCGCACCAAAAATACGGAACAATCCAGTTAGGACACCAAGAAGAATACCATATGCCACCTTGCCCAGCGGAGTAATCGGAGATGTTACATAGTCAGTTGCCATAAAGAATGCGCCCAACATAAGTCCACCACCACACAGCTGTGCAGTTACATAGTTCCAATCCATACCCTGTCCGCCAAATAAAAGGATAAATACAACAAAAGTTACAATATAGGTTCCTGGAATCGTTAAATCAATAACTCCCAATAAAATCAAAATAATTGCTCCTACCAAAATAGCTATGGTAGATGTCTCACCGATGGTTCCTGAGGTAGTACCTATTAACATTTTCATAGTATCTACACTCTCGCCATTACGCATCATTGCAAGTGGAGTTGCTCCAGTATAAGCATCACAGTTAAAGTTCGTCATAGTTCCTGCAAAGGATACTAGCAAGAAACATCTTGCACCAAGTGCAGGATTCATGAAGTTCTGTCCTAAACCTCCGAACAACATCTTTACAATTACGATAGCGAATACACTTCCTAATACTGCCTGCCAAACCGGAAGACTAACCGGAAGGTTCAATGCAAGTAACAGACCTGTTACTACTGCACTCAAATCACTAATTGTGCTTTTTTTATGTATTATTAATTCAAAAAGCCATTCTGAAACTACGCAAGTTGCAATACAAACTGCTATTAAAAGTAATGCTCTAAATCCAAAATTCCAAATACCAAAAACACTTGCCGGCAATAAAGCAATAATTACATAAAGCATGATTCTGGCTGTTGTATCTTTGGCACGTACATGTGGTGATGAAGATACGTTATATAAATCACTCACAATAAGCCACCTCTTTCTTCGTTAATTTTTCTTTCTTCTCTCTGCAAGTATCTGTTTCTTCATTGTCTTAATAGACTGTGCTAATGGACGTTTTGCTGGGCAAATAAAGCTACAGCTTCCGCATTCAATACATTCCATTCCATTCCACTTTTCGAATCCGATCATGTCACCATGTTCACCCATTTTAGCAAGTCTGGATGGTATAATTCGTTCCGGACATGCTTCTACGCATCGTCCACAATTAATACATGCAGTTGTCTCACTTGCTGCCACATCATCTTTTGCAAGACAAAGTAAAGAGGATGATGTCTTTGTTGTAGGAATATCCAGTCCAAACATAGCAAATCCCATCATTGGACCACCTGAAATAATCTTTTCCGGCTGTTCTTTAAAGCCACCTGCTTCTTCTAAAATCTCCGCATAACTCATACCAATACAGATATTGAAGTTACCTGGCTCTTTTACCGCATCACCTGTAACAGTAAAGATTCTATTCATAACAGGTTTTCCAAGTTTTACAGCATTATATATAGAAATCAACGTCTCTACATTATCTACAATACATCCTGCATCTGCCGGAAGCATAGTAGAATTGATTTCTCTGCGAGTAGTTGCATAAATCAACTGACGTTCTCCACCCTGTGGATATTTTGTCTGTAACGGACAGACTTCCATGCGTGGTTCATCTTTTACCAGTTCCTGCACCTTTGCAATGGCATCTGGCTTATTATCTTCAATTCCAAAAATACCCTTTGCATTATCAAAGAGTTTTAATACAATTTTCATACCTTCTACAAGCATTTCAGGATTCTCTATCATGCGACGATAATCTGCTGTCAGGTATGGTTCACATTCTGCACAGTTGGCAATAATGTAGTCAATTTTCTCCGGCTCCTTCGGAGATAATTTCACATGTGTAGGGAATCCGGCTCCACCCATTCCTACTACACCAGCTTCTTTCACCTTATTGATAATATCCTCTTTGGAAATAGAATCGATATTATCTACCGGTTGATACTCCACTTCCTTCATCTCTCCATCATTCTCAATAATGATAGAATTCACCATGTCCCCAACGGCTCCACGTCGTGGTTCAATCGCCTTTACTGTACCTGATACAGAGGAATAAATTGGTGAAGATACAAAACCGCCTGCTTCTGCTATCTTCTGTCCTCTCAACACTGTATCACCCACAGCTACGATAGGACTTGCCGGCGCTCCGATATGCTGTGATATTGGATATACCAGTTCGCCTTTGGGTAATAATTCACGTATTGGCTTATCCTTGGAAAATTCTTTTCCATCATGTGGATGAACGCCACCTCTAAATGTCATTAAACCCATTTTCTGTGCCCCACTTTCTCTATAAAATGTATGATTTTTATATTTGTTACTCTATGAAAAACTTTACGTTCTTCACGAATAACTTTATCGTTATAATTATACCACAATTTTTATTTAATAACACTGATTTTTTGTACTTTTTTACATGCGCACTAGTATTTTTTTATATTTATTTGTATTATTTATACTATTAATTGTATTTATAGATATTTGAACCTTACTCAAAATATGTTATACTTATCGAGAAAGGAGATATTTTTAGCTTATGAAAACCTGGCAAAACGAAATTCCATTTAATAAGGATAATCCTATCACAGAAATACTCTTTTCGGAGTCTTCTGTTTTTTTTGATATTGAAACTACCGGATTTTCCGCAAAACACACTCATGTCTATTTAATTGGCTGTGCCGCAAGAAAAGGAAATGTCGTATGCACTACGCAATTTTTTGCAGAAAATCCTTCCGAAGAAAAGCTAATTCTAAATGCTTTTTCAGCACTTTTAACACATTACAATACTTTGATTACTTTTAACGGAATTGGTTTTGATATCCCTTATCTACAAGAACGATTCCAGCATTACAAACTATTAGATCCATTTTGTAATTTTCAATATCTTGATATTTTTAAGTCTCTTTCAAAATACAAAAATATTTTAAAATTGGAGAATTTAAAGCAGAAAACCATTGAACACTTTCTTGGACTTCAAAGGGAAGATATGTACTCTGGCGGAGAATTGATTAACGTATATGACAGTTATGTAAACTCTCCTTCTGAAGATGCCCTCAATCTACTTCGTCTTCATAATTACGAGGATGTAACCGGAATGATTGACTTATTACCAATCCTCTCCTATGTCCAGCTTTTTGAAGGAAACTTTGAAGTAACTGGGTTTGAAAAATGTTCCTATGAAGAATATGAAGGTTCTCACGCATTAGAACTTCACCTTAACTTAAACACCACTTTTCCTTTACCAAAACGTTTTTCCTTTGGTTTTCAGGACATTTATCTCACCGGCTTTCAGAATCAGGTCAAACTTAAAGTCAAAATATATCAGGGTGAATTAAAGTATTTCTATTCCAATTATAAGGATTATTATTATCTTCCTGAAGAGGACATGGCAGTTCACAAAAGTGTAGCTTTTTATGTAGATAAAAATTATCGTACCCGTGCAAAAGCTGCGACCTGTTACAGCAAAAAGACAGGTTGCTTCTTACCACAGTATGCCGAAATCTTCGAGCCCTACTTCAAATTGGAATACCACGACAAAGTACTGTATTTTGAAATGACCGAAGACTTCACCGATTCCCCGGAAGCTCAAAAGAAATATTCGCTTCATTTGTTAAAATATTTACTTAATGCCAAATTGTAATAATTCACAATTCAAAAAAAGAATTCCATGAATGGAATTCTTTTTTCGTAATAAAAGCTACATTATGCTTTTTCAAAGAAAAACGACTGTTTTCTTAAATAATTCAATTCTTTGTAATTCATAATCTGCTCAGTACTTCCAATAAAAAGTATTCCTTCTTTATTCAATGAAGCATTGAACTTCTTATAAATCTCTTCTTTTGCCTCTTCTGTAAAATAAATAAGTACATTTCTGCAGACAATCAAATGACATCCGGCAGGATAAGGATCCTTCAACAGATTATGTTCCTTAAATTCCACCTGACGCTTAATTTCATCAGAAATCTGGTAAGAACTTCCAATCTGCTTAAAATACTTTTTCTTAAACTCTGCCGGCACAGAAGCAATACTTTTCTCATTATAAAGACCCAGTCTTGCCTTATCCAGTACCTGTTTATCAATATCAGTTGCTATAATTTTAATCTGATTAACAGGTATATGCTTTGACAGCGCCATTACCAAAGAATATGGTTCATCACCTGTAGAACATGCAGCACTCCAAATCTTAAGATTTTTTCCAAACTTTTGAATTAGAGTTGGAAATACTTCTTTATCTAATATTTCCCATTGCTCTGGATTTCGGTAAAATTCCGATACATTAATTGTAAGAAAATTTACAAACTGCTCAAACTTTTCCTTATCACTTTTAATCAACGCTACATAATCTTTGTAGTTATTGACACTATTCTTCGTAATCAGGGTATCAATCCTACGTTTCATCTGCTTTTCTTTATAAGCATTCAAATCAATCTTTGTTAGTGCAAAAATATCTTTCTTAAACTCTTCATATCCGGTAAACATAGCATTCACCTACTCTTTCGTGTTTTCAGATTATACTTATTCTGCATCAGTTGCTTCCGCATCTTCTTCCGGAGCCAACAGTGCCTTTACACTTAAACTGATTTTCTTCTCTTCTTCGTTGAAATCAACAACTTCAGCTTCAATTTCCTGTCCAACGCTTAATACATCAGCAGGTTTCTCTACATGTTCTCTAGAAATCTGTGAAACGTGTAACAATGCATCTACACCAGGTGCTAATTCTACAAATGCGCCAAAATCTGTCATTCTTGCAACTACACCTTTTACAACAGTTCCCACTGCATATTTAGAAGCTGCATCCTTCCATGGATTCTCATCTTCAAACTTCATGCTTAATGCAATCTTGTTTTCGTTAATATCCTTGATAAATACTTTAACAACATCGCCAACTTTGAATACTTTCTTTGGATTCTCTACTCTGCCCCAAGACATTTCAGAAATATGAAGCAATCCGTCAGCTCCGCCTAAGTCAATAAATGCACCGAAGTCTGTAACATTCTTAACAGTTCCTTCCATAACATCTCCAACATTAATCTTAGCAAATAATTCCTTTTGTAATTCTGCTTTCTTTGCAACCAATAACTGTTTTCTATCACCAATGATTCTTCTTCTGCGTGGATTGAATTCAGTAATAACAAACTGAATTTCCTGATCCTTATACTTAGTCAAATCTTTTTCGTATGTATCAGATACCAAGCTTGCAGGAATAAAAATTCTTGCTTCATCGATTACTACGCTTAAGCCTCCATCTAATACCTGTGCAACATTTGCAGTAAGCACTTCCTGATTGTTAAATGCTTCTTCCAGTCTCTTGCTTCCTTTTTCTGCAGCAAGACGCTTGTATGTCAACAATACCTGACCTTCGCCATCGTTTACTTTCAGTACCTTAGCTTCCATAGTATCACCTACGGATACAACTGTGGTCAAGTCAACATTTGGTTCGTTTGTATATTCATTACGAGTAATGATTCCATCGGACTTGTAACCAATGTTCAAGATGATCTCGTCTGGTTTCACATCAATAACGGTACCGTCGACTACCTCTCCATTTCTTATTGTTTTAAATGATTCTTCCAACATTTGTTCAAAACTCATTTCTGACATTTTTTTGAACCTCCTCAATAATTTTGTTTGGGGTAGAAGCCCCTGCGGTAATACCTACGCTATTAATGGACTGTAATTTAGACAAATCCAAATCCTTCAGTGTCTGTATATAGCAAGTATTTTCACATTCTTTTTTACATATTTCAAATAACTTTTGCGTATTGGAACTAGTCTTTCCACCAATTACAATCATCGCTTCTACATTTCCGGCAATCTCTCTTGCTTCAGCCTGCCGTTCCTGCGTCGCATTGCAAATCGTATTTAAAACAATTATATCATAACCTTTTTCCGCGATAATTTCAACTAATTCTTTAAATTTCTTGTTGTTAAATGTCGTTTGTGAAACAACACATATCTTTTTTGGTACTTTTAGGTTAAATTTTCGAGCTTCTTCCGGAGCAGAAATTACAGTTGTTTCTTCCAGATTACTACTCCATCCATGAATCCCCTGTACTTCCGGATGCTCTCCATTTCCAATGATTACCACGTGATAGTCTTCCTTACTGTACTTTTCTACCAAACGGTGGATTTTTAGTACAAAGGGGCAAGTTGCATCTACATATGATATATTTTCTTCTTTCAGTAAATCATAAATTTCTTTTCCGACACCATGGGAGCGAATGATAACTGTGCCATCCTTACATTTTCTTAATTCTTCTTTGGTTTCCACAACCTGAACTCCCTTTTGTTCCAAGTCCTTTACCACCTCTTCGTTATGTATAATCGGCCCATAAGTGTATATTTTTCCATCTTTTTCTTCTGCCTGCTGATATACCGTATCCACGGCACGCTTTACTCCAAAACAGAACCCAGCGCTTTTTGCAAGTATTACTTCCATACCAACGACCTCAATTTATATTTTATTTCTGTTGCGCTTGTGCAACAAGATTTAAAATGGCATTCACTACTTCATCAATCGTCATCTCGGAACTGTCTACCAGAACAGCATCCTCTGCCTGCTTCAACGGGGCAATTTCCCGATGCATGTCACGGTAGTCCCGTTCTCGTATATCTGCACAGATGTCTTCCAGATTACATTTCTGCCCCTTTTCCTGTAATTCCAGAAAACGTCTCTTTCCACGAGTCTCTACACTTGCAGTCAGGTAAATTTTCACTTGGGCATTTGGAAGAACACAGGTTCCAATATCTCTGCCATCCATAATTACATTCTGAGTTTCCGCAAGCTGGCGTTGCAACTCTAAAAGCTTTGTTCGCACCTTTCCATAAACACTGATAGCTGAAGCCGTATTTCCCACTTCTTCTGTACGAATAAAACCATTCACATTTTCTCCGTTTAACAGAACCTGTTGCTCTCCATTTTCATAGGAAATAGATACATCTATTTGTTCGCATGCTACAGATACTGCTTCTTCCTCGTTCTTATTTACTCCATTTCGGATACAATACAGTGCCATTGCCCGAAACATTGCTCCTGTATCCACATAAATATAAGACAGCTCTTTCGCTACCTTTTTGGCTATGGTACTTTTTCCGGCACCTGCCGGTCCATCAATTGCTATGTTAAAAGCCATATTTTTCTCCTCTTTCTCTCTATTCTATACTGTTACCTGCCAGGTAACCTGTTGACCAAGCAATCTGAAGATTAAATCCTCCGGTCAGTGCATCCAAGTCTAATACTTCTCCGGCAAAATAAAGCCCTTTTACTATTTTTGATTCCATGGTAGATGGATTCACTTCTTTCACACTGACACCGCCCCGAGTGATAATTGCCTCGTTAAAATCTCGAAATCGAGATAATGTCAACGGAAATGCCTTTATCAGCTTTACAAATTGTTGACGTTCTTCCTTTGTAATTTCGTTTACCTTTTTTTCCGGTGAAATTCCACTCAAGCGAATAATTACCGGAATCATCTTTGCAGGAAACAGCTTTTGTACCGCATTTTTGAACTGACGATTTTGATTCTCTTCAAAATCCCTCAAAATCCGCTTGTCCAACTGTTCTTCCTCCAATGCCGGTTTCAGATCTATGCTCATTTGCAATGGCATCTTATCTGCATAATCATTTACCATACTGCTAGCACTTAATAACAAAGGCCCACTGACACCATAATGTGTAAACAACATCTCACCAAAAGCATCATATAACACTTTTCCATTCTTTTCTATCTTTACAGAAACGTTTTTTAGGGATAATCCCTGCAGTTCCTTTATCCAACTTTCTTCTGTTTCAAAAGGTACCAATGCCGGATAAAGTTCTGTAACCGTATGTCCCACCTCCCGCGCAAAGCGGTAACCATCCCCAGTAGAACCAGTCGTTATATAGGAACAGCCTCCGGTTGCCACAATGACACGTTCTGCCTCCAGGAAGCTTCCATTTTTCAAAAGCACACCCTTTATCTGTCCATCTTCTATTTTAAGTTTCTTTACCTCTGAATGAAGTTGCACCGTCACTCCCTGCTTCTTCAATACACGCTGAAGTGTTGCAATTACATCTGAGGAATGGTCAGACTGTGGAAATACACGCTCTCCTCGTTCTGTTTTAATGGGAAGTCCATTACTTTCAAAAAAATCCATTACCTGATAATTGCTGCAGGTATAAAAAGCACTATACAAAAACTTACTGTTTCGCATCACATTTTGAAATAATTCTTCTGTATCACAGGCATTGGTAATATTACATCTTCCCTTTCCTGTAATATAAATCTTCTTACCAAGCTTCTCATTTTTTTCAAGCAACACTACAGAGTGTCCTTGTTCTGCTGCTTGAATGGCAGCAAACATACCGGCAGCTCCGCCACCTATTACAATCACCTTACTCATTCTTGTCTCCTAACCTTGCATAACGCATTTTCATGGAGTCGTCGATATAATTAATCTCGTCATTTCCATATACCTGATATTCTTCCCATACATTCTCTAACATCTCTAATGTTTTTACTACCTCACCCTGCTTTTTCATACACAATGCCATAATCAGGGCATTGATAACACTCAAGGGTGCCACCAAAGAATCCACAATAGACGCCATATCGCTTTTGGCAATCAAATTACAGGAAGAATACAAATTCATTGGAGAATGTACGCTGTCTGTCAAAGTAATTACTTTGGCATTACGATTATTAGCAAATTCTAACGCTTTTAAGGTTCGCATGGAATACCGCGGAAAACTAATTCCTATAATAACGTCATTCTTATCAATGCGTACCATCTGCTCAAAAACTTCACTGGAACTATTTGTATGAAGTAAATGTACATTTTTAAACATAAGATTTAGATAAAAAGCAAGAAATTCTGCCAACGGAGCACAACTTCGTATCCCAATTACATAAATATTCTTTGCACTCAAAATGGTATCCACAGCAAGATCAAAAGCATGTTCATCAATGGATTCCATAGTGTCACGAATCCGTTCTGCATCTGAAGTCAGTACCGTTTCCAAAATTTTAGACTGACTAATTCTTCCATAGGTATCTTCCATCCTCTGTACAGAATTCAGTTTGTTTCGCACCATTTCTTCCAGGGCTTTTTGAAATTCCGGATATCCTTTATATCCCAGATGTGTAGCAAAACGAACTACTGTAGATTCACTGACTCCTACCACTTCCCCCAAACGGGCTGCCGTAAGAAATACAGCCTTATCATAATTATCCGTAATGTAAGCTGCTAAAACTTTCTGGCCTTTACTCAAACTTCCATACCGTTCATTAATTCGATTCACTAATTCATTGGTATTTCCCACTTTTTCTGCCTCCAAAAAAATGGCGCTCGTGGCACATTGCCATGAGCGCCGTCGCTTTTTTTATTATACCAAAAAGCTGCTTTCATCTCAATAGTTTTTTATTCTGACACAACCTCTTTCATTTTTTCTACCACCCGATTTACCACTTCTTCAATCACTTCTGTCTGGGCTGCAATCTCTTCGCTACTAGCTGCAAGGGCAGATGTCTTGGTATTGATATCTTCAATATTCTTAATAAAAGAATCTGTTTCATTTCCAAGTGATTCCATAGCAGGCATCAATACATCACTCTGCTTCTTACCGGTAACCACTGCACTTTTAGTCTGTTCTGATAATTCTCTCACCCTATTTGCTATGACTGCAAATCCTCTTCCTGCCTCGCCACTTCTAGCCGCCTCAATTCCTGCATTTAATGCAAGCATACCTGTTTGATTAGAGATTTTAATAATTGCTTCATTGATACTATCATAACCTTTTACTGCCTCGGTTACCTGTCCCATAGATTCCCTCAATGTATCTGTAAATCCAGATATATCTCCTACCGCCTGTGCCATAGTTGTAGCATCCTCCGCTGAATTCTGGTTTCCTATCGCCAGTTCAGAAATCGACTCTTTAATCTGTTCAAAATCTTTCATTATTTCTTGATAAACTTCCGCCTTCTTCTGCTGTTTTTCCCGCTCCTGACGATTCATTTCTTTTATTTTTCCTTGCTCTTCAATCAGCTCATTCTTTACATAGTGGATACAATTTTCCTTGTAATTATATCCCATAACAATTGCCTCTGCCATCTTTCGACAACTATCATATCCACAAGCACCACAATCAATCTTCTGCTCCGCAGGAGCATTCTTTCCAAGTTCCTGAAAACCTTCTTGAATTTGCTCATTCTTTACTGGTACTTTTTTATCAGCAGGGTAATATTTACAAAGAAAATCCTCCAGTCTCAATTCAGAAAACTGTGCATTGAAATTCTCCAAACGTTTCTCATAACTAATTTCCTTCGCCCACGGATTCTTTTTATCATCCTTCTTCGCCTTGATTCGCTGATTCTGAATTTCAAAAAGAACATCATCATTATCTTCTGTACCGGCTTCTGTAGCTGTTCCATGGATACAGCCGTTTGCACAATTCAATGCATCTACTAAAAACGGCAATGGCTTTCCAGCCTTCACGCGCTTTGCATATTCTTCCAAAAAATGATATGCATGACTTTCACCTTCAATTTGGCGAACCATAACATCTCTTCCAAGGAAATGTTCTACATTTTCCTTTAATCCACCCGGTTGTGGATATAAGCTTCCCATTCCATATTCCAATTCATCTATTGCATCATAACTAGATAAATTAATTCCCTTTAATTGCTCCATTAAATGAGCAAAGGTAACATTATAAGAAATATATTCTTTGTTTCCCGGACGCATAATTTCTGTTTTCTTTGCGATACATGGACTAATAAAAGCCAATTTATCCTTAACATTCATGTATTTCTTCACATAAATTGCGGCACACATCATCGGACTATGTACCGGAACGATTTTCTCCGTAAGATCCGGTATGTATTTTTCAATATAATTAACAATTGCAGGACATGGTTGTGATATCCCACCTTTAAAATTATATTTTGTAATATAATTCAAATACCCCCAGGTAGTAATATCAGCCCCAAAGCTTACACTAATCATTCGGTTTACCCCAAGGCTCTTTAAATACCCTAGCACCTTGCGATACTCTCCCGGATAATTAGCAATAAAGGCTGGCGCAATCAAAATACTAATTTTCTCTCCATTCTTTAATGCTTCCAGAAAGTCTACGGTATCATCTCTAAATTCTCTTGCGTTGTGGTGACACGCATCCATGCACGCCCCACACTGCACACATGCATCTCCATCTACATGAATCACATTCTCATTACCATCCCGTAAAGAGTAATTTGCCTCTAAGACCGGGCAGACAGAGATACATCTGTTACATCCGGTACAATCATCATTCGTGTATACAAGACCTTGATTCAACATACTTCTTTCCATACTATAATCCTCCAACTACTCCTAATACTTCAAAAGCCTCCTTGCTTTTGTATATTATAACATATTTTTTGTTTTTTTCTCCATTTTTAAGTAAAATCCTACAAAAAAAAAAGCAGAAAACCATCTTTGTTTTCTGCTTTTCTAGGATATTCAAAATATATTACACAGGATACGCTCCATTTTCCTTATCGGCAATGGTTGCATCTACCTTAGTCTGCTGTGCTTGTCTATACTTGAAAAATTCTGTAGCAACCTGAGGAAATAACGCATAAGATAACACATCCTCATCTTGCTGCTTCCACTGCTTCATTTCTTCTTCAATCTTTGCAAGTTCCGGTTCCAATAAATCTGCCGGACGACAGGTAATCGCATTCTTTTTATCCTCTCCTAATACTTTATCTACCACTTCCGGATTGAACGGCTTTACTGTCTGTCCATACTTTCCAAGCAAAACATCCTTTGTTTCCTTGGTCGCTACCTTATAACGTTCTCCCATCAATACGTTAAACACAGCCTGTGTTCCCACAATCTGACTGGAAGGTGTTACCAAAGGTGGCTCTCCTAAGTCTTTTCTTACCCGTGGTACTTCTGCCAACACTTCTTCAAACTTATCTTCTTTTCCCTGTTCTTTCAACTGTGAAAGCAAATTGGATAACATACCACCCGGCACCTGATATAGCAATGTCTTGATATTTACACCTAATACCTTCGGATTCATCAATCCGCTTTCCAGACATTCTTCCCTCATCGGTCGGAAGTAATCAGCAATTTCTGCCAACTTCGTCTGATCTAATCCAGTATCATATTCCGTTCCCTTAAATGCTTCTACCATAACTTCAGTTGCCGGTTGACTAGTTCCAAGGGCAAATGGAGACATTGCGGTATCAATAATATCGCACCCTGCTTCTACTGCCTTCATATAAGTCATCGAAGCAACTCCACTGGTATAGTGTGTATGGAGTTCAACCGGAAGGCTGGTAGATGCTTTCAATGCCCGAATCAGCTCATCTGCCTTCTGTGGCACCAATAGTCCTGCCATATCCTTGATACACAGAGAGTCGGCTCCCATATCCTCTACTCTTTTCGCCATATCCATCCAGTAATCTAAGGTATAAGCATCTCCTAGCGTGTAGGATAATGCCACTTGCGCATGTCCTTTTTCTTTGTTACATGCACTTACTGCTGTTTGAAGGTTACGAATATCATTCAGACAGTCAAAAATACGAATAATGTCAATTCCGTTTGCAATAGACTTCTGTACAAAATATTCCACTACATCATCTGCATAAGGACGATATCCCAAAATATTCTGTCCGCGGAATAACATCTGCAATTTTGTGTTCTTAAATCCATCTTTTAATTTTCTTAATCTTTCCCATGGATCTTCTTTCAAAAAACGAAGACATGCATCAAAGGTAGCTCCACCCCAACATTCTACTGCATGAAAACCAACCTTGTCCATTTTATCTACAATCGGCAACATCTGCTCTGTCGTCATACGTGTCGCAATCAAAGACTGATGCGCATCACGAAGTACTGTCTCAGTAATTTTTACTGGTTTTTTAATCTGTTCAGCCATATTTTACCTCTCATTCCGCCTTACGGCTTCCTCTTCAGCGGATATTTGTAATCCGCTTCGCTACTTACTCATAAAACAGCAAACTGTTTTATATTCCAAAAATCGCCATAAATACACCAGCTGCTACCGCTGTACCGATAACTCCGGCAACGTTCGGTCCCATTGCATGCATAAGTAAAAAATTCGTCGGGTCTTCTTCTGCACCTACTTTTTGCGATACACGTGCCGCCATTGGCACAGCAGATACACCTGCGGAACCAATCAATGGATTAATCTTTCCATGTGTAAGCTTACATAACAGCTTACCAAATAACACACCAGCTGTCGTACCAAACATAAATGCCACTAATCCAAGTCCTACAATCTTCAGCGTAGTTATATTTAAAAATGCCTCTGCACTGGTAGTAGCACCTACTGAAGTTCCCAATAAAATAACTACAATATACATTAACGCATTGGATGCTGTTTCTGACAACTGCCGAACCACACCACATTCACGGAACAGATTTCCAAGCATCAGCATACCTACCAATGGTGCTGTTGTCGGCAAAAGCAAACAAACAATTGCTGTAACCACGATTGGGAATAAGATTTTCTCCAGTTTAGAAACCGGTCTTAAATTCTCCATCTTAATAGCACGCTCTTTTTTGGTCGTAAACAGTTTCATAATTGGTGGCTGTATAATAGGCACCAATGCCATATAGGAGTATGCCGCCACTGCAATAGGCCCCATCAATCCGGTCTGTCCCAATTTTCCTGCAAGGAAAATTGAGGTTGGACCATCAGCACCTCCGATAATGGATACTGCCGCTGCCGCTTTATCATTAAATCCTAACAGAATTGCCATGAAATACGCACCGAAAATACCAAACTGCGCTGCTGCTCCAAGCAGGAAACTGATTGGATTTGCAATCAACGGTCCAAAGTCTGTCATCGCTCCTACTCCAAGAAAAATCAGGGAAGGAAGGATAGACCACTCATCTAAGGTATAAAAATAATACAATAAACCACCTACACCATTACTGGTCTCTTCCGGCGATGCAATAATATCCGGATAAATATTTACCAATAACATACCAAACGCAATCGGAACCAACAGCAGGGGTTCAAATCCTTTCTTAATAGCAAGGAAAAGAAATATGAATGCCACTAAAATCATGACATAATTTCCCCAAGTCAGATTAAAGAATGCAGTCTGATGCAGGAGGTTTGATAATGTTTCTCCTACGTAACTCATATTTTGCCCTCCTGATTATTTGTTCATAGTTGCCAGTAATGCACCTGCTTCTACCGCCTGTCCTACAGTTACATCGATACTTGCTACCGTACCATCTTCCGGTGCAACAACAGGTGTTTCCATCTTCATAACTTCCAAAACCAGTACGGTATCACCACGTTTTACTGTATCGCCTGGCTTAGCATCTACACTAAATACTTTTCCGGCTGCTCCAGCTTCAATTTTAATACTTCCGGCACCGCCTGCTACCTTTGGAGCCGCCGGTGCTGCTGGTGCTGCGACAGGAGCTGCTGCTCTTCTTGGTGCTGCTGTACCCGCAGAGGCTCCATTTTCTTCTACTGTAACATCATAAACATTTCCATTAACGGTAATTGTATAATTCTTCATTTTCGTTTCCTCCTGAATCTACCTTTAAAATCTTCTCTTGATAGAACGAACTACAAAGTCATCTGTAGAAGTTCCTGTGGATGCTGCAATTGCCGCTGCAATAACTGCTACCAGTTCTAAATCATCCTGCATTGCAACAGGTACGCTTTCTGTAACTATTTCTTCTGTTGGCTGAACTATAGCACTTTTCTTTGCTTTTCTCTTCTGCTCCAGATATGGAAATATCTTAAAACAGTATATAATCAAACTGATTAAGATAAGAACCGTAAACACAACACCCATTCCCATCAGTGTATTTAATCCGGCATTTGCCATCTTTTCTCCCAATGTTTGAACCGGATCTACGGTAATATCATCTAACTGCATATTGTAATATGTGAACACATAAGTGAGAATTACAGATCTTTCTTCAAAAACAATCTCCTGTTCACAGGTAAGAGTCTTTCCCGACTTTGTTATAGTAAATTCTCCAAGTTCACGATATTCTCCCACATCCTCGATAGAGTCACTCCAGCGTGTTGCTACATTTGCCAACATTGCATACTGTTCATCCTCTATTTTCTTATACTGCTCTATTTCCTCATCCGACATAGCTGTCAAAGCTTCCGCCATTCCCTGCACCTCTTGCTTCAACTCATCATAACTATATCCATTATAGTCAACCTTGGTCGGATCTTCTCCGCAGGCTGCCATACAAAGCACCATAAGACATAGGCTCAGTATGAGCGCTATTTTCTTCTTCATAAGCTTCACCTTTCTATTTTGCTATGTGTTTTTTTACAGGTTCTCCAGCACCTTTTGTATAAAGCATTTCAAATGCTGCTACTGCATATTTTCTGGTATCTGCCGGTGAAATAATAAGATCTACAAGCCCACGTCTTGCTGCTGTAAGAACGGAAGACTGTAATTCTTCGTATTCTTTTGCCTTTTGGGCAATTACATCCGAGCCCTTGTCCTCATACATGATTTTTGCTGCCAATGCAGCATCCATCATCCCAATTTTACTTCCTTCCCATGCATATACCAAATCTGCACCAATAGACTTGCTATTCATCATAACAGATGCAGTTCCGTAAGCATTTCCGATGATAATATTTACCTTCGGAACCGTAGCTCCTGCAAATGCAACGGTCATATGTGCCATTGCCTTTGCCAGATTCTTTTCAGAACATGTACTAGCTGCAAATCCTTCTACCGCAGTAAGAGACAATACCGGAATATCAAACGCGTCACAGAATTGAATAAATTCTGCTGCCTTATTACATCCTCTTGCAGTAAGCCCCTTATCAAAACTCTCTTTCTTTTCTCCATTTTCATCAAATACAGCACTGCTATTGGCAACAGCACCCACTGTCATTCCGTTTAAACGCAAAAAACCAGTCACCATATTTCTTGCATAATCTTTCTTTGTTTCCAAGAACAGATTATCATCTGCAATATTGGTAAGTATCAGGCGTGCATCCTCTACACAATTTTCAAGATTCTCACATACCCGATTCAAATCATCGGTACACTCTTCTTCTCTTCCTCCGCCGGCATTATTACCCGGAAGCATACAGATCAATTCTCGAATCTGTGTTAGAATCTCTACCTCTGTTCCAACTCCATCAATACATCCATTGTTCTCACTCTGATATGTAGCTACAGCGGTATCGCATTTTGCTAAATTATTTCCCGGAAGTGCATTGGGTGAGTTTACAAACATTCTTCCCTGTTCCTTCTCCACAAACACGAAATCGCTCAATGCCGGAATAACGGTAAGGCCGCCACCGCAGTTACCAAATATGGCCGAAATCTGTGGAACCACACCACTTGCCATTACCTGCTTTGCATAAATCTCACCAAAACCATTTAATGCATCCACGGATTCCTGCAAACGCATACCGGCACAGTCAATCAATCCAATCACTGGTGCTCCCATTTTCATTGCCATGTCATAAACAGCCGCAATCTTCTTGCTATGCATCTCACCAATGGTACCATTCAACACAGCTGCATCCTGACTGTACACATAAACCAGATTTCCATCAATCAGACCATAACCGGTAATTACTCCATCAGAAGGAGTTTCAGATTGGTTTAAATCAAAATCTGTGTTTCTTGCTGTTACCAGAGCACCGATTTCCATGAAACTTTTCTCGTCAAGAAGACCGACAATCCTCTGTCTTGCTGAGTTTGTAGTATTACTCATTCCTTAGACCTCCATGTTGTATTTTAAATTTTTCTTACTTCTCATCCAATTATAATTGTATATCTTTTGCACATATTTTTCAATAGACAATTTCCGTTTTTTGTTGATTTTTTCACTAACTTATATTACTTTTACTGGAAATTTATACATAATTTCTTCTCCATTAAAAATCGTTCTAAGATATAATTAACATACCAGGAAAAATCTAATTCTTCTACTGTCCCATCGGATTTTATTGGAAACTCTCCTATTTTTTTCTCCCCAAGATAATAAGTCACATTTCCAACTTTCTCTCCGTCCTTTATCGGTGCTTTTAATTTCTTTGGAATATCATATACCGTATGTATCTGCTCGTCACTCCTTTTTAACACTTGTAATGCAGTCTCTTCCATTTTCACCGGAACCTCTACTTGCTGATAAAGCTTTCCGTTCTTCGGAACTGCATTTTCCACTACAATATCCGGAAGTTCTTTTTCATATTCAAACACATCTTCGTAAGTATAATTTTCCAACCCATAGTTCATCAATTGCTTGGTATCTGCCCATTTGTATGTTTTATTATTAGGCCATCCACATGCCAGAAGTGCTACAACAAAGGTCCTGTCATCCCTTTTCAAAGCTCCAACATAACAATATCCTGCATTTCCTGTAAATCCTGTTTTTCCCGACAACGCTCCATCCATCATTTGCAAAAAGGCATTGTGATTGTTACAGCTATATGTTTTTGTTCCTGCAATATCAGAAAAACTATAACTTGCAGTTTGAGTGATTTCCAAAAAAGTCTTATCTTTGATACAATAACTCATAATTCGCGCCAAATCCGTCGCTGTTGTTCCATGTACTCCTCTATCATCCCGGGCATCCAAACCATTCGGTGTAATAAAATATGTATCTGTACATCCTAACTCTTTTGCCTTTTGATTCATCATAGCTGCAAAGCCTTCTACACTTCCACCTATATGCTCTGCAATAGCAACTGCAGAATCATTATGAGATTCCAACATAAGGGAATAAAGCAAATCCTTTAGATAAAAGGTATCTTCCGTGCTCATGTCCAAACGCACTTTTGGCATAGAAGCCGCATAACTGCTTACTTTGACTTCATCCTCCAGATTGCCATTTTCAATTGCCAAAATACAAGTCATAATTTTAGTAGTGCTGGCATTGGGCATATGGATATTTCCGTCCTTTTCATATAATACTCTTCCACTTTCCGCATCCATCAAAACCGCACTTTTCGCATATAGTCTCAAATCATTTTGTTCTTCCGCACAAACTGGCAGAAAAAAGTCTTTGCATAACTGAATACACATCACAACAGACAAAAGTATAAGTCCAAATTTTCTTTTCGCCATTTTATCTTCTTTTCTGCTTTTTCCTTTTACTATATGTATTTTTCCTTTTACCTAGAACAACGCAACTAGACTCCAAAAGAAAAACCCCTTATGTTTTCACATAAAGGGTTCCTGTTCTTCTTAATTAGACTTTCTTACAAATTCTGTCAACTCGCTTGCCCAAGATACAATATCCTCAAGGGTCGCAATGATTTTATCTGTTTCTGTTGCTTGTGCTGTAGCAACTTCCGTTGCTTGGGTTACTTCATCGGTTACTCGTTTTACTGCTTCAAAAATATCTGTAAGAGACGTATCTATTTCCTTTGCAGAGCTTCCACTGACCTGAGCCAATTTTCCCATTTCATTCGCTACTACTGCAAATCCTCTTCCTGCTTCACCAGCTCTAGCAGCCTCGATGGATGCATTCAACGCAAGAATATTAGAACGTGACGCATTTCCTTGAATAGCACTTACCAGCTTAGAAGCCTTATCTGCCTGATCTCCGACCATTTCAGACGTAGCATGAATGTTATTTAACTTATCTGACAAATCACTAGCACCCTTTGCTATTTCTTCTATGCTCCGCAAAGCTTCACTCAGATTGCTGTCAAAAGATTCTACCATTGAACCAATTCTTTTATTCTCCTTGATACAAACCATACTTGCAACCACACCTACAACCTGACCATCTTCATAGACCGGAATTAAATTTCCACGTACCGGAATTCCAAAGAATTCTTCTGGCGCTTCTGCCTCAATAGCACTTCCCTTTTCCATCGCATCAAGAACGAATCCATGCTTTGGATTAGAACGGCTTAACGTCTCACCCACCTGCACAAAATCTACCTGAAATTCATCTGCTTTCCATACACCAAGCACCTCTGTTCTACTAAACAGAGAAAGATATACATCATTCGTTGCTAATTGCCGAAATAACGGCATTGTTTCCTTCAATTCCTCCAAGATTCTGCTTTCGTTTCCCATAAAAAAATTCCTCCTTTAATTATACATCTAGTTTCAAATGCATTTCCTCTTCTGCCTGCTGTTTGAATTCTTCTACCTGTTCCGGATTCAACACAGGAAGTTCATCTAATGACTGTACCCCGAAACTTCGCAAAAATTCCTCTGTTGTACCAAAGAGCAAAGGTCTGCCCGGTGCGTCCAGTCTGCCAATCTCACAGACTAGGTTATAATCCACCAATTTATTTACGGCATGGTCGCAGGAGACCCCGCGTATCTTCTCAATCTCCAATTTCGTAATGGGTTGCTTATACGCAATAATTGATAGCGTTTCCAACAAAACATCCGTCAACACATGACGTTTCGGTTGCTTTGCAATCTTAATCAGATATTCGTACATTTCTTTTCTAGTACACATCTGAAAAGCATCTTCTATCTCAATAATCTGAATTCCACGCTGTTCTTTCTCGTACTTGTCCATCATATTGTAAATAATGTCTTTTGTTTCGTCCTTGCTTATCTCCAACACTTCAGCCAATTTTGCAAGTTCCACCGATTCTCCCATGGAAAAAAGAACCGCTTCTATAATTGCTTCCTTTTCTTCTAATATCATTATATTACTCCTTTTGAGCTTATGCTGCAACCTTTGATTCAATGAAAATGTCATCGAAAATATTTTCTTGAGAAATATAAATTTTACCCGTTTTCATTAATTCTAAAATTGCCAGAAAAGTAACGATAATCTCCATCTTACTGCTCTGTGCTTCCAACAGTCCCCGGAAGCTGAAATTTCTATGTACCATCGCATAATTTTCCAGATATTCCATCCGTTCCTCTAAGGATACCTCTTCCTTCTCTATTTTTCCAAATTGAGAACGAATCGGGTCAATCTTGTCTACTTGCTTCTTCATAATAGACTTAAATATATCATTGAGCTTCTTCAAAGTAATATCCGAAACTAATTCTGCAACATTTACCGGTTCCTCATATTTACGCACTTCTTCCGGAATAGTTGGTACTTTGAACAAGACTCTTTCTGCATCCATCTGACGATCCTTTAGCTCATAGGACATACATTTATACATCTTATACTCCAATAATTTCTGTACCAATTCTGCTCTTGGATCTTCTTCCTCTTCTTCCGTTTCATCCTTAGGCAATAGCATTTTAGACTTAATATCAATTAGTGTAGCTGCCATTACAAGGAACTCACTCATAACATTCAAATCCTGACGTTTCATTTCCCCAATATACGCCAAGTACTGATTTGTAATCTCTACAATTGGAATATCATAAATATTTACTTTATTTTTTTCAAGCAGATGCAATAACAAATCCAACGGACCTTCAAACACCTGCAACTTTACCGTTAATTCCATATACACGCTCCCATAATCTCTAACGTATTCTATTTTACCCGCTGGCTCAAAAAAATTCAAGCAAAATTTACAATATTTAGTATGACATCTCCCTCCTATACTACAAGTTATTGTCTTATTTAGGCAAAAACTGAATATTCAATAATTCTGCTCGATTAAATATTCTGATATGAAAGGTATGCGTGCCAATTCCACGACTTACAATAATATCCTTGCCTTCCTTCTGAAACTTTCCTGCATCATATTTCGGAAACAAAGTAAGTTGAGGAGATAATAAACTTCCGATTCCCGGTATCCTTATCAGTCCCCCATGATTATGTCCACAAAAAGTAACATCCGCCCCCCATTTTGCATAATACTCCGCATATGCCGGATTATGTGCCAGCAAAATGACATAATCATTTTTCTCAGGCATTGGCAATAAGTCTTCTAAAACATCTGATTTCATTGGAACAATTCTTCCTTTTTCATAATACCCAACAGGAAGCTCCAGACCTATTATACGAATGTTTTCTAACTCCGAAACTAAAAAACTCTTATTATTTAAAATCTTTACCCCTATTTTTTCTGCCTCTTCCACATAATTTTGAAAAGCACAATGATTCATTTTTTCAGGACTTCGCAAACGTGTCTCATGGTTTCCAAAACTGTAATACACCGGGGCAATCTTCACCAATTCTTTCAGAAGTTCTAATGCAGTTCCAAAGGTATCAGAATATTTAGACACAATTAAATCACCGGGAATTAATATCATCTCCGGGTTACAATCTTTAATTTTCTCTAATAAATGTTGATTTTTTTTTCCATAAGTAAATCCATGAAGATCTGTAATCACTATGGCTCTATGTGCCTTTTTTATTTTTTCTGACATTACGGCATAATCTGTCACTTCAAATTTGGTCAGTTCCCATTTTTGCCATAGAATAAATAATATTCCTAAAAAAAATAAAATCACTAATATTTTTACCATTTTACTGCCTTTCTCGCCATATCTTCTCATTCCTACTTGGAAAATGGAATAACAGACAGGCTTTGGGATTAAACTGTACTATAACATTTGGAGGTTTTGCCATGCGTTGTATTTTATCTCTATTTTTATCCGTATCTATACTTCTTACTTCTTTCTTTCCTACTTCTGAAACACCGACCCCAACTTCTCCGGAAGAAGTATCCGTTTCCGCTCCTTCTGTTGTCTTAATGGAAGCCTCTACCGGACAAGTGATTTATGAAAAAGATTCTCATATTCCTCTTCATCCTGCCAGCATCACAAAAATCATGACTATGATACTTATCTTTGACGCTTTAGAAAATGGGACCATTTCGCTTGATGACACAGTAACCGTATCTGAATATGCCGCAAGCATGGGTGGTTCCCAAGTGTTCCTAGAACCCGGAGAAACCCAGACGGTAGATACCATGTTAAAATGCATTTCTATTGCAAGTGCCAACGATGCCTGTGTTGCCATGGCTGAATATATTTTCGGCAGCGAACAAGAATTTGTAAATCAGATGAATCAGCGTGCAAAAAAACTCGGCATGAATGATACTACCTTTGTCAACTGCTGTGGACTAGACACCGAAGGTCATATGACCACTGCTTACGATGTTGCCATCATGTCACGAGAATTAATTACAAAATATCCTCAAATACATAATTACTGCACTGTTTGGATGGACACCATTACTCATGTAACTGCAAAGGGCTCTACGGAGTTTGGACTTACTAATACGAACAAACTGATTAAACAATATGAATATGCCACAGGTTTAAAAACCGGTTCCACTTCGCAGGCAAAATATTGCCTTTCTGCCACTGCAGAGCGCGATGATATGGAACTCATCGCCGTAGTAATGGCTGCTCCTGACTACAAAGTTCGATTTCAAGACGCAGTAACTCTTTTAAATTATGGCTTTGGAAAATGCAAGATTTATCATGATAAAAATCAGGATGCATTGCCCGAGCTTATAGTAAACGGTGGTGTCGAAGATTCTGTTTCAATTTCTTATGAATCCGATTTTTCTTATCTGGATACAACGGGTGCCGACCTGTCCAAGATTACCAAAGAACTAAAACTTCCCCAAACGGTTGCTGCTCCTTTAAAAAAATCCTCCATCGCAGGAAAAGCCATATACAAACTAAACGGAAAAGAAATCGGTTCGGTAAATATTCTCTTCCAGAATACTATTAAAAAAGCAAATTTCAAAGATTACTTTAAACAAGCTCTTAAAGTATTTCTTATGTCTTGATGCAACGAATTACAGTAATGGAGTAAATATCTTAATAACAGCCAAAATTGTGCGGATGACTGCCGGCCTCTTCCGGCAGAATTCCATCGTAATCTCCTCACACTCCGTCAAAGTGTTCATAACATCTTCTTTCACCTGCAACACAGCTTTGGACTGATACATCCACACACCACACTCGAAATGAAGATATAAGCTACGGTAATCCATATTAATACTTCCAACGGTTGCTATCTCATCATCACATACAAAACATTTTGCATGAACAAATCCTGGCTTGTACTGATAAATTTTTACGCCACTCTCCAACAATTCTTCATAATATGACTGTCCCATCCAATATACGACCTTCTTATCCGGTATTCCCGGCATAATAATGCGGACATCCACACCACTTTTAGCTGAATTTTGTAGGCATTTTATCATTTCATGATCCGGAATCAAATACGGAGTAAAAATATAAACATAATTCTTTGCCCGGTTTATAATGTTCATATAAATATTTTCTCCGGAGGTCTCATGATCCAATGGGCTATCATCATAAGGCTGTACATAACCATCATTCTCAAATTTTTCTGTCTGATAAAGTTGCGGACGAAATCTTGCAATATCTCCCTGAGGCTTTCTTGTAATGTAACTCCACATCTCCAAAAACATTACCGTAAAGCTCCATACAGCATCTCCAATCAGCCTTATTCCTGTATCCTTCCAATAGCCAAAACGTTCTACCTCATTAATATATTCATCTGCCAGATTAATACCTCCGGTGAATCCAATCTTTCCGTCAACCACCAGAATCTTCCGGTGATCTCTATTGTTCATAATAACAGACATCACCGGATACAGTGGGTTAAACTTTACGCATTGAATTCCAAAGGATTGCATTGTCTCATAATACTTTGCAGGCAACGTAGTAACACATCCAAAGTCATCATAAATAAAGCGTACATCTACCCCCTGTGCTGCCTTTTCTTTCAAAATATCCAAAATAGGGTTAAACATGGCACCTTCTTCTACAATGAAGTATTCCATAAAGATGAAATGTTCTGCACTTTTCAAAGCCTCCAAAATATCTGGAAACATTTCTTCGCCCACTCGATAATACTTTGTTTCTGTATTACGATAGACCGGAAAGTTTGCCCAATCATTAATGTATTTTACCTGATTATAAACGCTCTTATCCTTATTGCGTATTTCCTCCATATATGCAGTCCCATCTGGAAGCTCCTTTTCCATTTCCTGATTAATCACTTCCATTCTTCGTCTTGTTCTTCTCATAAGTTCTGAACGTCCAAAAATAAAATATATTAGAAGTCCGACAATGGGAATCACAAGAATTACGAAAGTCCATGCAATTTTATAGGAAGGATTACTCCTCTTATTTACAATAGTCAGCACCACTATAATAGCTATTATTTCTATAATTGTATTAAAAAATGAGTATTTAACTATAACTCCGTTCAAAAACGATAATATCCATAACAGCTGTATGAGAATTGCCATTGCAACAATCATAGTTCTTCCCAATAAAAGCTTCTTTATTTTTTTCACATAATCATCCTCTCACGTACATCATCTTTCTTACTTTATCACAATAATCTTCCAATGTCCACCATTCCCCATCCTTGCTTTGATGTAGAAAGTCCCAAATCTAATGCTCTTTCATAAAGACGCAACTTTATCTCTGCCGGTGAAAATTTGGGATACTTCGAAAGTAAGAGTGCAATACTTCCACTCACCATCGGAGCTGCCATTGAAGTTCCACTTTTCTTAACATAAGCGCCTGTTGCGGAACAACTGATTACATTTGTTCCCGGGACTACCAACTCTGGTTTTACAATACAGCTATCTGTAGGCCCCTGTCCAGAGTAGTCCGGTTTTAGTCTCGACACACCAATTTCTTCTTTGGTGTCATCAAAACATCCTACCGTAATAATTTTCCTGGAAATTCCAGGTACCGTTACACTATTTTCTTCCGGTCCATTATTTCCAGCGGCTGCCACAACAGCAATTCCGCTATCCCATGCATAATCTACCGCTTGTAACAGCCGCTTACGTTCTGCACTTTCCGCTTCTAATACCATTCCAATGGAAATATTTACAATTCGAATCTTATACTGTTCCTTTTGAGAAACCAGCCATTTGATAGATTCTACCACATTTTCAGTATTTCCATTTCCCTTCTGGTCTAAAATTTTTATAATAATAAAATGACATTTTGGTGCAATTCCCATATATTTTCCAGCGGAAACAGTTCCGTTTCCACCTATAATACCTGCAATATGTGTTCCATGCCCATTATCATCATAAGGAGCAGTTCTTCCACTAATATAATCTCGAAAACATACCACTCTTTTTTCAAAATCCGGATGTAGAAAGATTCCCGTATCCAAAACTGCAACTCCGATTTCTTCCCCAAAATATCCTCTGCGATATGCCTGCTGTGCCCTCATGATTTTTCTGACTCTGTCCATTGTTATTTCCTTTTTCTATTACTATATGCAACAAAAAAGAAGTTTGCCTTTGACCTTTCCAAAGACAAACTTCTTATACTATTTATTCTCTTATTCCTCTGCCGGAACATCTTTGATAGAGAAGCTGATTCTTCCCATCTTATCCTTTCCAAGGCAGACTACCTTTACAACATCGCCCAGTGTCAGAACATCTTCTACACGATTGATACGCTCTTTTGAAATCTTAGAAATGTGAACCATTCCTTCTTTTCCCGGAGCAAATTCAAGGAATGCACCAAATTCTTTGATACTAATTACCTTTCCTACAAAAATCTGTCCTTCTTCGAATTCTGTAGTAATAATCTTAATCATCTCTACAGCCTTGTCCATCATTTCCTTATCAGTTCCGCATACAGAAACGGCACCATCATCAGTAATATCAATCTTTACACCAGTTTGTTCAATAATTGCATTAATGGTCTTTCCACGCTGACCAACCACATCACCAATCTTAGTCGGATCAATCTGAATCTGAATAATCTTCGGTGCATATTTTCCAACTTCTTTTCTCGGCTCTGCAATGGCTTTTGACATTACCTCATCCATAATATAGAGTCTTGCTTCCCTTGTTCTTGCAATCGCCTCTTCTACAATCGGTCTGGTCAAACCATGAATCTTAATATCCATCTGGATTGCAGTAATACCTTCACGGGTACCGGTTACCTTAAAGTCCATATCGCCAAAGAAGTCTTCCAGCCCCTGAATATCAGTAAGTACGATATAATCATCATCGGTATCCCCTGTTACCAGACCACAGGAAATTCCTGCTACCATTTTCTTAATAGGAACTCCAGCTGCCATCAACGCCATACAAGATGCACAGGTAGATGCCATAGAGGTAGAACCGTTAGATTCAAAAGTCTCAGATACGGCACGAATTGCATATGGGAATTCTTCTTCAGATGGAAGAACAGGAATCAATGCTCTTTCTGCCAATGCTCCGTGTCCGATTTCACGACGTCCCGGTCCTCTGCTTGGCTTTGTCTCACCAACAGAATATGCTGGGAAGTTATAGTGATGCATATAACGCTTATTTACTTCATTTTCATCTAAACCATCAATTCTCTGTACTTCAGATAATGGTGCTAAAGTGACCACATCACAAATCTGAGTTTGTCCACGAGTAAACATAGCAGAACCATGAACTCTTGGAATCAAATCTATTTCTGCTGCTAACGGACGAATTTGATCGATAGCACGACCATCCGGACGCTTATGGTCTTTTAAAATCATCTTACGAACTGTCTTCTTCTGATACTGATAAATAGCTTCTCCTAAAACAGCAAGCCATTCTTCATTCTCTGCAAATGCTTCCTCTAACTGCTCTGTAATCTTTCTGATATTTTCTTCACGCACCTGCTTTTCATCTGTAAATACAGCTTCCTCCATTGCTGCTGGAGGTACGATTTCCTTAATCGCTGCAAATAACTCTTCCGGTACCGCACAACTGGTATATTCATGCTTCTGTTTTCCAACTTCAGCCACAATTTCATTAATAAATGCAATAATTTTCTGATTGATATCATGGGCCATATAAATAGCCTCAAGCATCTTTGCTTCCGGAATTTCGTTTGCACCAGCTTCAATCATAATAACCTTTTCACTAGTAGAAGCTACCGTCAGATTCAAATCTCCATTCTTCCACTGTTCCTGACTTGGATTGACAATAAATTCTCCATCAATCATACCCACCTGAGTGGTAGCACACGGACCGTCAAATGGAATATCAGAAATACTTGTTGCAATCGCAGAACCAATCATTGCAACAATTTCAGGACGACACTCCGGATCAACGCTCATAACCAAATTATTTAATGTTACATCATTCCGATAATCTTTTGGGAATAATGGACGCATTGGACGGTCAATAACACGAGAAGTTAAAATTGCATTTTCAGATGCTTTTCCCTCTCTCTTGTTAAATCCACCAGGAATCTTACCTACTGCATATAACTTTTCTTCATACTCTACACTTAATGGGAAGAAATCAATCCCATCTCTTGGCTTCTCTGATGCTGTTGCAGTACATAACACTACAGTATCACCATAATGCATCAAAGCAGCTCCATTTGCCTGAGCAGCAACTCTTCCAATATCAACCTGAAGAGTTCTTCCCGCAAGCTCCATTGTAAACTGTTTAAACATATTTCTATCTCCTTCATATATAATCTGGAAGGCATTACCCTCCGTTATGGCAGAAGAGACCGAAACTACTGAGTTACACACAAAACATTTTATGTACATCTCAGTGGTCTCGGAAGTGCCTTCTGCCCCTTTACCAACTTTTTTCATATTACGAAAATAGAGCGGAACTCCGCTCTATTTTCTATAACCGCCAGAAAATTACTTTCTGATACCTAAACGGTCAATTAAAGTACGATATCTTTCAATATCTACTTTCTTCAGGTATGCAAGTAAACCACGTCTCTGACCTACCATTTTTAAAAGTCCTCTTCTTGAATGATGATCCTTTGGATTCTCTTTTAAGTGCTCTGTTAATTCCTGAATTCTTGCTGTTAAAATAGCAACCTGAACTTCTGGTGAACCTGTATCTCCAGGTGTTCTTCCGTATTCAGCAATAATTGCCTGTTTCTTTTCCTTTGCTATCATAATGATAACCTCCTTTAAATCTTTATAAATCGCCCTATTACTGTGCATATTAAGTAACGGTTGGAGTGTCCGGTTACTGAATATGGGCTTATTCACACCAAAGCATTATAACACAGACATTCTATGCTTGTAAAGCATTTTTAATCATTTAATAATCTTACTACACAAATCGGAGTTCGATAATATGCATTAGATATTTTAATTCCAGTCTTTGCAGAACTTGCATGTACTACCTGACCACCTCCGATATACATTGCCACATGACTAATGCTCTTTCCACTTCCATAGAAGAACAAGTCTCCTGGTCTTGCTTCAGAAGCATCAATTCTTGTACCACAGTTTGCCTGAGCCTTAGAGGAATGTGGCAAATAAATTCCATATTTTTCGTAAATACGCATGGTAAATCCGGAACAATCCACTCCGTTCGTAAGGCTTGTACCACCCCATACATAACGATTACCTACAAACTGACATGCATACTGTACAATATCAACACGTACATCAGATACACCTTGACCGTAACGAATCTCTGTCATAGTCATGGCTTTGGGTAATTCTTCGGATAATTCTACAAATTCTCTGGCAACGTAACATTCATCTCCATCAATGTCTACCTTTACCCAATCGCCCATATCCTCTATTACTTGCAGTTCTTCTCCCTCTGCAATAGTTGTCCAAATACTACATTCGGTATTCGGCTCTGTTCTTGCATTTAATGTCATGGTGTTGGATGTAGCTACAATAGACTTAACCTCTGCTGCCTTCTGTACAGCCGCATCACCAGTAAATAAAAATTCACTTTTTACATACCCTGTAACATCACCAGACTGAATCTTACTCCATTCTCCTTCTGTTTCCAGAATCTCACATCCTGCATCCTTAGGCAACTTTCCAACTAAATTATAGTCTTCACCTGCACCCTCTCGAATATTCAAATGATTATCTACATTTGCAATTCCAAGATTTGTATATCCACATATTGTCTCTATATTTGCCTGTGTTGTATTCTGTGCCTCAACCGCAGTAATTCCTGCACTTACTCCACTAGATAAGCTCTCACCTAACACAGCCGTAATTCCTGCATTTGCTCCATTTGATGCTTCTGTGTGCATCGTTGTCATACTCAAAACAGTAACACCTGCCATACAGGTTGCTATTATTCTTCTGATTTCATATCTCATGGCTGACCTCCATACTGAATCTCTTACTCATCCCAACATAATTCTCGGTTATTATATCAACTAAAGATTACACTGTCAAGCATTCTGTAACATTTATGTAACATTTTACACATCTTCCTCTTCCGGATCCTTTTCCAAAATAGAAAATGCAATATTCGTGGAATGGTCACCAATGCGTTCTAAACCAGTTACTAGATCTGTAAAAATAATACCTGCCATCGGAGAACATTTTCCCTTTGCCATACGTTTTACATGATTCTGTTGCAGCTCACGCTCCATACGGTCAATACTATTCTCTAAATTTAATATTTCATCTTGCTTTTCTATATTCTGCGTAATGAACATCTCCATAGATTCTTTAAATATCAACAATGCTCTTTCATGCATTTGAAGTATTTCCTTTGTTCCTTTTTTGGTAAAAGAAATACCATCTGCTCTGCACTTCACTGCCGCATCTGCAATATTCTCTGCATGGTCTCCGATTCTTTCAACATCACTTACCACATGAAACAGACCGCCAATTCTCTGCGCATCTGCTACCGGAAGCTGCAACTGATTGATTTTCACAAGATAATCGGTGATTTCATGACTTAGAAAATCTATCTGCTTTTCTGTTTCATATACTTTCTGAATCTTTTCTTCTGTTCCATCAAAAAATCCTTCCATGGAAAGCTGTAAATTCTCATATGCCAATTTTGCCATATGTTCAATTTCCTGTGTAGTTTCTACCACAGCAGTCGATGGTGAGAAAATATTCTGCTTTCCAATATATAACAACTGATAATCCTGATTCTTTTTATCCTCACCCGGAATTATCATCTTAGTCAAAGCAACAAACTGTGCTGACATCGGAAGGAAAATAACAGTCTGGAATATCTTAAACAAGGTATCTGCATTTGCTACACATCGGCCTACGTCTGCACCAGAAATCTTTAAAATAAAAGATTCAAAATACTGCATACCAAAGACTAACAACAATCCAATAATCACCATGCCAAACACATTGAACATCACATGAATCAAAGCCGCACGTTTTGCATCTTTCCTTGCATCAAGACTTGCCAAAACTGCCGGTGTACAAGAACCTATATTACAACCTAATATAACATAGAAGCAAACAGAAAGGTCTACCAACCCCTGCCCAGCCATTAAAAGCAAGATACTTACTGTTACCGAAGAACTCTGTACGATAATCGTAATGACTGTTCCCATCAATATTCCAAGCAACGGATTATCCAGACTTCCAAGTACATTAAGAACAGACTGATAATTTCTCAAGTCGGCCATAGCATCCTTCATCATGCTAATTCCCATAAAAAGTGCTCCAAAGCCCAGAATAACTTCACCTATTTTCTTCATCATCGGCTTTCGTCCAAACATCATGAGTACCGCTCCCACAAATAGAATAAACGGTGCAATTCCTGTAAGATTAAATGCCACTAATTGAGAAGTAATTGTTGTACCAATATTGGCACCAAAAATAATTCCTATTGACTGCGCCAGCGACATAATTCCAGCATTTACGAAGCTTACCACCATTACAGTAGTTGCTCCCGAAGACTGGATTATCGCAGTAAACAATGCTCCGAAAACAACAGCAATTAGTTTGTTCTTTGTCATTACCTCTAATATATTTCGAAGTTTTGCACCCGCTGCCTTCTGTAATCCCTGACTCATAAAGGTCATTCCAAATAAAAACAGTCCAAGACCACCTAACAATGTTAAAATAAGTTCCATATCATTCACCTTTGATTTTCTCTGAAATATTGTTTTCCAAATGCAACATCATGTATCATCTGTCTCTTTAAAGCATCCAATGATTCAAACTTTCTTTCTTCCCGCATTTTGCTGATAAAGCTTACCTTTACTTCTCTTCCGTAAATGTCTTCATCAAAATCAAAAATATGGGTTTCCACCCCTACTGGATTATTTCCTTCTACAGTAGGCTTACACCCAATATTCGTAATCCCCGGATACGCTCTCCCGTTCCATTCTGTTATAGAAAGATAAACCCCATATGGCGGCAACAGCTTTTCCTCTGTTGGAATCAGATTAATGGTAGGAATCCCAAGCACTGCTCTTCCCATCTTTCTGCCATGAAGTATGGAACCTTCCACAAAATACCGATACCCTAAAAGTTCGTTTGCCTTTTCGATATTTCCAGCTACAATCTGTTCTCTTACAAACGTGCTACTTATATCTCTTCCATCTTCCTGCATCTTATCTACAACTTCTACTTCATAACCATATTCAGAAGCGTATTGCTGAAGCATCCGATAATCACCACGTCGGTTGTGCCCAAAATGAAAATCTTTTCCTACCACCAAACATTTCACATTGAGTTGCTTTACTACCATCTCAATAAACAGTTCCGGCTCCATGCACATAACTTCCTGAGTGAACGGACACTCAATCAAATAATCGATACCAATACTTTCAAAGAGCCTACTCTTTTCTTGATTCGTAGTAAGTACCTTTGCATTCACACGTTCCACATTTTTCTTTGGCGGAATATCGAAGGTAAAAATAACAGCCTTCAATCCTTCCTGTTTCTTTCGAAACACATAATCCATTAATAATTCATGCCCCCGGTGAAGTCCATCAAACTTTCCCAAAGACAACACCGTAGGTTCTTCTATTTTAAATCTTGTTGTCCCTTTTATGTATTCCATTATTCTGTCCTATTCCATAAAAATCTTAATGGGTCTGATATCCATATACTTATTGTTATACTGATAGATACCAATAAAATTTTGTTTTTGGTCATAAAGGCGAATTTTCTCTTGCTGCAAAGAATCTTGCCATCCTTCTATCCATTCTGGTTGCATGGCATTTCCATTATAAAGCATCTTTTCAACCCCTTCTTTTGCGTACAACTTTGGATATCCTTCAAAAACCTCATCTGTTTTGGTAACTATATTTCCCAGACTTTCTGCTGTAAGCTCCTGAACTGTTTCCTGACGAAGTTTTTGTACTTTTTCTTCAATTTCATTAAGTCGTAAAGAATGTTCTAACGTGAATTGTGCTACCTTTGTACGCAACAAGGATTCCATGCATCCGCCACATCCAAGCTTTGCTCCTATATCATGACAAAGAGTGCGTATATACGTTCCTTTTGAACAATGCACAAGCATTTTCACTCTGGGCAACTCTATCTCTTCTATGTCAATAGAAAAAATTGTCACCTCTCGCGGTTTTCTTTCCACTTCAATCCCTGCTCTTGCCAAATCACAAAGCTTTTTCCCATTTACCTTAAGTGCGGAATACATAGGCGGAATTTGTGCATAAGTCCCTACAAAGGATTTTACTACTTCTCGCACTTGTTCTTCTGTGCAGGCAACTTCTTTTTCTTCCAGTACATTTCCCGTCGTATCCTGAGTATCTGTTTTCTTTCCAAATAACAGAACTGCCTCGTACACTTTATCCTTTTCTGTAAGCATATCGCATACTCTGGTTGCCTTTCCAAGACAAACAGGAAGAACTCCTTCCGCATCCGGATCAAGAGTCCCAGTATGTCCGATTTTCTTTTGATTCAAAATTCTCCGAAGCTTTGCTACCACATCATGAGAAGTATAGCCCTTTTCTTTATACACATTGATAATTCCACTAATCATCGTTTCACTATAACTGCTCCTTTATTTCTTTGCACAAAACAGAAATGATTTCTTCCGGTATACCTGTCATAGTAACTCCTGCTGCTCTGACATGTCCACCGCCCTGATGTTTCATGGCAATAGATGCCACATCAATCTTTCCATTAGAACGCATGCTTACCTTCCAGGTTCCATCTTCATTTTCATATAAAAATACCGCAACTTCTACATTTTTTGTCACGCGTAATTGGCTCACAATACCTTCTAAATGCTTTGGAAGCACACCATATTCTTCCATTTCCTTTTTAGAAATTACCGTAGCAATACATGCTCCATCCAGATAAAGTTCACTATTTAATAGAGCACGTCCCAGAATTTTATTTTGCTCAAACGTTTTTGTATAAAAAGTATCATCTACGATTTTCGAAAAATCGATTCCTTTTTCCATCAGTCTTCCGGCAATATTCATTGTCTTGGCAGAAGTACAGGAATACTGGAATACTCCGGTATCGTGTACCATACCCACATAAATACACTCTGCAATTTCTTTGGTAATTCGCTCTTCTTCTAACAATTCGAAAATCAACTCAGATGTAGAACTTGCTTCTGGGAAAATATAATTCTCGTCCGCAAAACTAGCATTGCTTACATGATGGTCAATACATACTGTTTTTTTCGCTGTTTCAAAATATTTCACTGCATTTCCAAGTCTCCCGGTATCTCCGCAGTCTTGTACGATGCACAGGTCATATTTTTGATCAGATTCATAACTATGATGTATCTGATCCGCATTCTTCAAAAATTTGAATATATTTGGAATAGGCTCCAGATACACATCTACCTGAATATCCGGATACCACGTCTTTATATAATTATAAGTTGCCAGACAGGAGCCCACACAGTCACCATCCGGACGCACATGTCCGGCAATGGCAACTGTCTCTACCTGTTCCAGCTGTGAAGCCAGATTTTCCATATTTACTGCTCCTTATTTACATCATCAATCAGTTTTGACATATTAACACCATATTCAATGGACTGGTCCAATACAAAACGAATCTCCGGTGTATTTCTCAAATTGATATTCTTTGCAAGCTTGCTCCGAATATACCCTTCTGCACTTTTTAATCCTGCCAATGTATCCTTCTGAGATTCTTCATCGCCTAATACACTGATATATGCCTTACAGCTCTTTAAATCCGGGGCCACCTCAACTGCTACTACAGAGGTCATTGGATTGATTCTTGGGTCCTTAATCTCACCACGAATAATATTGCTTAATTCTCTAAGAACCTCTCCGTTGACTCTTGTATTTTTAATACTATTTTTTCTCATATTTTTTCCTCAAATCTTATCTTGGAACCTCGACCATGGTATATGCCTCTACCACATCCAGTTCCTGAATATCATTGAATCCTTCAAAAACAAGACCGCATTCATATCCTGCTTTTACTTCTTTTACATCATCTTTAAATCTCTTTAAGGATGCAAGATCGCCTTCAAAAATCTGTTCTCCTTCACGAGAAATACGAATTTTGCAGCCTCTCTGGAATACACCATCCAATACATAGGAACCGGCAATATTTCCTACTCCTGAAGCTTTGAATATCTGACGCACCTCTGCATGACCCAGAACCTTTTCTTCAAATACAGGATCAAGCATTCCTTTCATAGCTGCCTGAACATCCTCAATAGCATTGTAGATTACCTTATACAATCTGACGTCTACGCCTTCCCTCTCTGCAGTTGCTTTAGCAGTTGCATCCGGACGTACATTAAATCCAATAATAATCGCATTAGATGCAGATGCCAAGCTTACATCAGATTCATTAATAGCACCAACGCCACCATGGATTACCTTTACCACAACTTCCTCATTGGAAAGTTTTACTAAACTCTGTTTTACTGCTTCTACAGAACCCTGAACATCTGCTTTTACAATAATTGGAAGTTCTTTTACATTACCAGACTGAATCTGTGAGAATAAATCATCCAGAGACATTCTGGACTTTGTCTCCTCTAACATTCTTTCTCTTCCTTCTGAAATAAAGGTCTCAGCAAAGCTCTTCGCTTCCTTTTCAGAACCTGTACATACAAAGATTTCCCCAGCATTTGGTACATTATTCAAACCTAATATTTCCACTGGTGTAGAAGGACCTGCTTCCTTTACTCGTCTGCCTTTATCATCAATCATGGCTCTGACTTTACCATAACAACTTCCACAAGCAATCGGTTCACCAACATGTAATGTACCTTTTTGTACTAGAACAGTGGCAACAGAACCTCTTCCCTTATCCAATTGTGCTTCAATGACAACACCTCTTGCATTTCGCTTTGGATTTGCCTTTAATTCACAGATTTCTGCTGTTAAAAGAACCATTTCCAAAAGCTGTTCAATACCTTCATGTGTATGTGCTGACACCGGTACGAAAATGGTACTTCCACCCCAGTCTTCCGGAATTAGCTCATATTCTGCTAATTCTTGTTTTACTCGTTCAATATTAGCACTTGGCTTATCAATCTTATTAACAGCAACAATAATTTCTACACCTGCTGCCTTTGCATGACTGATGGCCTCTACTGTCTGAGGCATAACACCATCATCTGCTGCTACTACAAGAATTGCAATATCAGTAGAATTAGCACCACGCATACGCATTGCAGTAAATGCTTCATGTCCCGGTGTATCTAAGAATGTAATTTTTTCTCCATTACACTCTACCATATAAGCTCCGATGTGCTGAGTAATTCCACCTGCTTCGCGGTCAATCACGTGGGTATCACGTATCGCATCCAGAAGAGATGTCTTACCATGGTCTACGTGTCCCATAACACATACAACCGGAGGACGTTTTACCATAACAGCTTCATCTTCGTCTTCTTCTTTTAAGAGTTCCGCAATTACATCTACTTTTTCTTCCATTTCACAGATACAATTGAATTCCAGTGCAATCTCTTCTGCTTCTTCAAAGGTAATCTCACTGTTTACAGTTACCATATTTCCCTGTAAAAATAACTTTTTAATAATTGCAGACGCCTGTACTTTCATACGGTCTGCCAGTTCTTTAATTGTCATTTTTTCAGGAAGGGTAATTGTCTTAATGGTATCCTCTTCCTTCTGCTGCGGCTGCGGAGCCGGCTGCTGTTGTTTTTTCTTTTTGTTGCTCTTTTCTAGGTTATCAAATCGCTCCTGCTTCTTGCCCATAATATCTTTCTCATGACGCTGATTATTATTTTTACGGTTATCCCGTTCTCTGCTTTCTTTTCCGCGTTCTTCCACTACCGGTGCCGGAGAATTCTGATTCAACTTACTGATTTCCTGTTCAAAACGATTTTTCTGATTATTTGGACGATTCTGTCCATTTCTGTTATTATTTCTGTCACCCTGTGGACGCTGTGAACGATTTCCTTCCGGTCTTCCTCCCTGCTGCGGGCGCTGCGGGCGATTTCCTTCCGGTCTTCCTCCCTGCTGTGGACGCTGCGGGCGATTTCCTTCCGGTCTTCCTCCCTGCTGTGGACGTTGCGGACGATTTCCTTCCGGTCTTCCTCCCTGCTGCTGTTCGTTCTGTGGACGATTTCCTTCTGGTCTCGGTCTCTGTTCGTTCAGGGCTTTCTGCTGATGATTTCCCTCTGTATTCTGTGCCTGTGAACGCTGTGGACGATTTCCTTCCGGTCTTCCTCCCTGCTGTGGGCGTTTTGGTGCTGTCTTACTATTCTGCGGATTGAACACTGCGGTGATACTTGACTTTTTCTTTGGACGTTCTCCTGCCTTTTTCTCCTGTTTGTTCTCTTCCTTATGCACCTCTTTGTTCTCTGCTTCCTTTTCCGTCTTATCAGAAAACTTTGCTTTTACCATTGAAATCACATCATCTTCAATAGAACTGTTTGCGACCTTTCCTGTAATATCTTTTTCTTCCAGAAATTTAATAATATCTTTTGACTGTATATTTAACTCTTTTGCAAGTTCATGTACTCTGACTTTTGCCATACTCTTGTTACCTCCGTTATTCCGTTTTTTCTAACAATTTTAATTTTTTCTCCAAACTCTTCGCAAATCCTTCATCCAATACTGCAACGGATGCCCGAAACTGTTTGCCAATGGCATGCCCTAATGCCTCTTTTGGAGCATATATATACATCGGAACCTGGTAAAAGGAACACATATTGCGAAACATTTTTCTTGTATTATCAGACGCCTCTTCTGACACCAACACAAGAAATGCTGTACCACTTTTCACTGCTTTTTCTGTTGAAAACTCGCCGCTTGTTACCTTCCCTGCTTTCGCTGCTAGACCAAGCATGGACAATATCCTATCTTGCTGCAATGGTTTCCATCTCCTTTGTCAGATTCTCTATTACTTCCTGTGGTATGGCAGTTTTTAAGGAGCGTTCCAGTCCTTTTGTCTTAATTGCCTTTTTCAGACATTCTTCATCTGGACATATATATGCACCTCTGCCATTTTTCTTTCCGGTTGTATCCAAAAGAATTTCGTTTTCTGCAGTTTTAATTACACGAAACATTTCTTTCTTATTCTTCATTTCACCGCATCCAACGCATTGACGCATGGGAATTTTTTTACTCATTCTCCTACTCCTCTTCTACATACTCACCCTTTTCTGTATATTCTTCCTCTTCGTAATCCTCATAATCATCTTCATAATCATTTTCATAATCCATGAAGTCTCCGGCTTCTCTTGCCTGTGTCTCACTTTTAATATCAATCTTAAATCCGGTCAGTCTTGCTGCCAATCTTGCGTTCTGTCCTTCTTTTCCGATTGCCAATGATAATTGATAATCAGGAACAACTACTTTTGCAGTCTTTTCTTCTGCATCCGCGATAACAGAAATAACTTTTGCAGGACTTAATGCATTCTCGATGAGCATTGCCGCATTATCACTCCAATTGATAATATCAATTTTTTCTCCACGAAGTTCATTTACAATAGCATTAACTCTCGCTCCATTTAATCCGACACATGCACCTACCGGGTCTACATCCGGATCATTGCTCCATACTGCGATTTTGGTTCTGCTTCCAGCTTCTCTTGCAATACTCTTAATCTCTACAATACCATCCTTTACTTCCGTTACTTCTGACTCAAACAAACGTTTTACTAATTCCGGATGTGTTCTGGAAACCAAAATCTTTGGTCCTTTGGAGGTAGATTTTACTTCCAAAATATATACCTTGATTCGTTCTGTTGGCTGGAACACCTCACCTTTCACCTGTTCATTTTCACTTAAAATGGCATCTGCTTTTCCAAGATTAATACTGATATTTTTCCCTACATAACGTTGTACAACACCGGTAACAACATCTTTTTCTTTTCCATAATACTGATTAAACAGTACTTTTCTTTCCTCTTCACGAATCTTCTGTAATATAACATTCTTTGCATTCTGTGTTGCAATACGTCCAAATTCTTTGGATTTCACCTCAACATTTACAATATCTCCCAATTCATACTGGGAATCTACCATTTTTGCATTTCCAAGACTAATCTCCAGTGCCTCATCCTGCACTTCTTCTACAACAGTCTTTTCGGCATACACATGAAACTCACATGTCTCCGGATTGATATTTACCTTGATGTTATCTGATTTTCCGAAATGGTTCTTGCATGCTGTAATCAGAGAATTTTCAATCGCCTCTAATAAAGTATCCTTGCTGATATCTTTTTCCTTTTCCAGTATATTTAACGCTTCTAATAACTCATTGTTCATTTTTTTATCCTCCTGAATATTTTCTTGTTATTGACGCATTTATGACGTATTTTAAAAATCAAAAGCCAGACGAATTAACGCAATGTCTGATTTATTGAATATCATTTCTTCTCCATCTTCCGGTTGAATGGTAACAGTATTTTCATCATAAGCAGTTAAAATACCATAAAACTCTTTTTCTTTATTAATCGCACGGTATGTTCTAATCTCTAGTTCTTTCCCCATGCTTCTGGCATAATCCTTTTCCTTTTTCAACGGCCTTCCCAATCCTGGGGAACTCACCTCGAATATATAAGATTCTTCAATATAATCTGCCTCATCAAGCAAATCACTCATCCTTCTGCTCACTACTTCACAGTCGTCTACCGTGATTCCGCCCTCTTTGTCGATGTAAGCGCGCAGATACCAGTTGCCGCCTTCCTTGACATATTCTACATCTACCAATTCAAAATTATTTTCTTCCATGATAGGCAGCAGTAATTCTTCTGTACGCTGTTCATACGTCTCTTTCTTTGACATATTTACACCTCTTTCCATATTCAATTTTTTGACCTTACATAAAATTGAGAGTGGACCAATGTCCACTCTCAAGTCTAAGGTTACCTTTGTTATCATTAGTATCATAGCACTTAAATCCACGAATTGCAAGGGGTTTTAAAAAAAATGTTTCAAAACAGAAAATGCTGAAAACCTTACATTAAGGCTTTCAGCATTTTCTACGGGTTGGGCTATTCAATTATAGCTAGCAGCTCGTAGGGGAATCGAACCCCTGATTCCGCCGTGAGAGGGCGGCGTCTTAACCGCTTGACCAACGAGCCATGTCGAAACTCAACATTGATATTATACATGCTGAGTTTCAAAAAATCAAGTATTATTTTTCAAAATTTCAAAAAAATTTAAATTATTTGAAAAACTCTAAATTTTTCTTAAATTAAGCTACCTTAGATTTTGCCAGTTCTGCTAATGTTGCAAAACCTTCTGCATCATTTACAGCCATTTCAGCTAACATCTTACGGTTTACTTCTACACCAGCTAACTTTAATCCATGCATAAACTGGCTATAGGAAATGCCGTTAATTCTTGCTGCTGCGTTAATACGAGCAATCCATAACTGTCTGAACTGTCTCTTTCTTTCTTTTCTACCTGCATAAGAACTTGTTAATGCTCTCATGACAGACTGTTTAGCTACTCTATACTGTTTGGAGCGAGCTCCTCTATATCCTTTTGCTAATTTTAATGTTCTATTATGTCTTTTCTTAGCGTTTAATCCGCCTTTAATTCTTGCCATGACTTCTATTCCTCCTTAACTCATTCTTACAGATATGGTAAAATCTTCTTCATATTCTTAACGTTAGTTGCATCTGTCATTGCTGCTTTTCTTAAATTTCTCTTTGTCTTTGTAGATTTCTTTGTTAAGATATGTCTCTTATAAGCTTTATTTCTCTTTAACTTTCCTGTACCTGTCACTTTAAAACGCTTTGCTGCTGCTCTACTTGTTTTGATTTTTGGCATTTTTGTTTCCTCCTTAAACCCTGTTTATTTCTTTTCCGCCAGCACCAAACTGATACTGCGGCCTTCTAATTTAGGTGCCTTTTCCACTACTGCAACATCTGATAATGTCTCTGCGAACTCATCCAGAATATGTTTACTACTCTGCATATGAGCCATTTCTCTTCCGCGGAAACGCAAGGTGATTTTTACTTTATTGCCCTTGGCAATAAACTTTCTTGTTGCATTAATTTTTGTATTCAAATCATTTGTCTCAATGTTTGGTGATAAACGGATTTCCTTTACCTCAACAGTTTTCTGCTTTTTCTTGGCTTCTTTTTCTTTTCTGACAAGCTCGTATTTGTATTTGCCGTAATCGATAATCTTACATACCGGTGGCTTTGCGGTTGGGGCGATTTTTACTAAATCAAGATCTGCTTCCTGTGCAAGCTTCAATGCCTCTCTTGCAGACATAATACCCAGCTGATCTCCGTTTTCGCCAATCAAACGAACTTCCTTATCTCTGATTTGTTCATTAATCATTAAATCGCTAATGGTTGTGCACCTCCAAAAATTAATATAAAAAAGTGGATAGGCAGACTATCCACTTATATTCTAAATACTTCTGTATTTCTCACGAATATGAACCATTAGTCACGCATTTGTGCTAAGGTGAGAGTGGATACTCTACTTTGTTTTCTACTTACAACTTCATTACTATATCATCTCTTTTCCTTATCGTCAAGTACTTTTTGAAAATCTCTTTCATTTTTATCACAGTTTCTTTCTGCTCTAATTTCTGATATAATAATAAGTTGTAAATTACTTTATTTATCATAGCACATTCATCAAAGAAAAGGAAGGACTTTTTATATGATTGACTTACATACCCACTCTACCGAATCTGATGGAACACTTACTCCCCAAGAGCTAATGCACCTTGCTGCAGATACCAGTCTTTCTGCTATCGCTCTGACCGACCACGATACAATAGGAGGTCTGGCAAAAGCAAAACCCATTGCTGAAAATCTTGGAATTGAACTGATACCGGGAATTGAACTTTCTACAGATTATAATGGTACAGAAGTACATATGTTAGGGTTCTATATTGATGATACGAATCCAGCTTTTCTTGCAAAGTTGCAGGAATTCATCCAAAGCCGCGACATTCGTAATGAAAAAATGGCCTTTTTACTTCAGAAAGAAGGATTTGATATTACATTAGAAGCTCTCTATAAAGAATATCCGGAAAGTGTTATTACCCGTGCTCACTTCGCCCGCTATTTGGTTGAGCATGGATTTGTCAAAGACCGAGATACCGTTTTCCGAAAATATCTTGGTGACAACTGCCGTTGCTATGTTCCAAGAGAAAAAATCTCTCCTTTTGAAGCCATTGACCTTATTCGCCTTGGCGGCGGACTTTCTTTTTTTGCTCACCCGGTACTCTGTCATATGAACCATGACAGACTTCGTTTTTTTGTAAAATCTTTAAAAGAATCCGGTCTCACTGGAATGGAAGCTATTTATTCTATGAATACTCCGGGGGATGAACGTAATATGAAAAAGCTTGCTGCTGAATTTGACCTCTTAATCAGCGGCGGTTCGGACTTTCATGGTGAAAACAAACCTTATCTTCATCTTGGAACGGGAAAAGGAAACCTAAAAATTCCAGACAATATATTAGATGCCATTAAAGCCAAAAGAGTATCGCACTAATTCTATGCGATACTCTTTTCTATGCTGGTTGTCTATGACAATATAAATCGTTCAATTACCTCTGCCACAGCTCCGTGTTCATGGTCTTCCACTGTTACATAATCTGCTTCTTTTTTTAAATCCGAAATCGCATTTTGCACTGCTGCTCCAATCTTTGCTGTCTTAATCATGGAAAGATCGTTTCTTCCATCACCAACTGCAACCGTGTCCTCAAATGGAATATTCAAAAACTCTGAAAGATATTTCACACCGATTCCTTTATTAACATCTTTTGGACAAAATTCCAAATATTCATCCTTAGAGAAAAAGCAATTACAACGCTTCTCGAGATTAGGATGTTTCTCCAATAAGTTTTTTTTGAGTTCCACCAATGGTTTCTGTCCATCAATACTAATTGCGATTACCTTGTTTGGCTCTTTTTCCAAACAACTGAAAATATCCGGCACCAACTTGTATTCCATTTTTGCCTGATCTAAGTAAAAATCAAGTTCCTCATCATGCTCTCTGGTCAGTATATGATTTTTCTGATAGGTCTGTACATGAACCCCTTCCAAATCTGCTTCCTCCAATATCTCTCTTACAATATCCAAAGAAAGTGTACGTTCCGCCAGAACTCTGTCTGCCGCACAATCATATACCACCGCACCATTAAACGCTACCATATAACATCCCGGCATGGTCAATCCTAAATCCCTTATTACACGTCTCCCAACTACGATTGGTTTTCCTGTTACTGCAACAAAATAATGCCCCTGCTCCAGCATTTTTGTAATTGCCTTTCGGTTTACCTCCGAAATGGTCTTATCCTTGTTTACTAACGTGTCATCCACATCAGAAAATAAAATTTTACTTTTCATAACCTTATCTTTTGTTTCTCCCTCTACTTTTTTTGTTTTTCTTTCATTTCTACATGCATTACTTTATTATCTCTCTTACATTTTTCCTTGGTTACTCCACTGGTTCTGCCGGAATAAATACTCTTTCCTGATATATATTTTTTTGTTTTGGAATTGCTTTTTTTGCTTCTTTACAAAACTGTTCCTGAGAATTTACCAGTTTTTTACCTCTTTTATCTATTTTACCATATTCACCATCACTTTGTAAAATGTGTGCTTTCATATTATCCTCTAACTGAGTATTTAAAATGTGCTTTATTTCTTCCATCAATCGTTCATTTTCTACCGGAAAGAGAATCTCTACTCGGCGGTCTAAGTTACGCGGCATCCAGTCTGCACTTCCCATGTAGATTTCTTCCTGTCCATTATTATGGAAGTAAAATATTCTGCTGTGTTCCAGAAAATTTCCTACAATCGATCTTACAGAAATATTTTCACTGATTCCCGGAATACCAACTCGTAAACAACAGATTCCTCGAACTACAAGTTCAATTTTAACTCCCGCGGCAGATGCTTCATACAGCGCTGCAATAATTTCACGATCACATAGGGAATTCATCTTCGCCTTAATAAAAGCTTCTTTTCCTTCCTGTGCATACTTTGTCTCTCTTTTAATCAGTTTTAAGAACTTCTTTCTCAGCCAAATTGGTGCCACCACCAGCTTATTCCAACTCAATGGTTCTGAATAACCGGACAACATATTAAATACGGCTGTTGCATCCTCTCCTATGGATTCAGAGCAGGTAAACATACCTAAATCCGTATATAATTTTGCAGTAGAATCATTATAGTTTCCGGTTCCCAGATGTACATATCTACGAATGCCATCCTCTTCGCGTCGTACTACTAATGCAATTTTACTGTGCGTCTTTAATCCTACCAATCCATAAATAACGTGACATCCTGCCTTTTCCAGTTTTTTTGCCCACACAATATTATTTTCTTCATCAAATCTTGCCTTTAACTCTACCAATACAGAAACCTGTTTTCCGTTTTCTGCTGCCTGAGCAAGCGATGCGATAATCGGTGAATTACCACTAACTCGGTACAAAGTCTGCTTAATCGCCAGAACATTGGGGTCTACCGAAGCCTGACGAATAAAGTCTACCACCGGATCGAAGGTTTGGTATGGATGATGTAATAAAATGTCACCCTTTCGAATTTCCTCAAAAATATCTTCCCCTGGTACAATCTGAGGGACTCTCTGCGGTTTATATGGTGCATAACGAAGGTCATCACATCCCTCAAGACCATACATCTTCATTAAAAAGGTTAAGTCAAGGGGACCGCCAATTTTATAAATTGCCTCTTGCTGAATATGAAGTTCTTCCTTCAGAATATTAAGAAGGCGTTTATCTACCCCATCTTCCACTTCTAATCGGATAACTTCTCCCCACTGACGTTTTTTTAACTGTTTTTGGATTTCCTGCAATAAATCCTCAGCCTCATCTTCATCAATACTCAGGTCTGCATTTCTCATAATACGATACGGATAGGCACACAATACATCATAATTTAAAAACAACTGATTAATATTACGCTCAATAATCTGCTCTAACAGAATAAAGCTACGCATTCCTTCTTCTCTTGCCGGAATCTGAACAATTCTGGACAATACAGAAGGCACCTGTACTGTGGCAAATTCTACCTCCCCTTTTGCATCCCCTTTCTTTGAAAGCAATGCAGCAAGATTTAATGTTTTATTTCGAATCAATGGAAATGGTCTTGATGCATCCACTGCCATGGGAGTAAGTACAGGATATACATTTTCCTCAAAATATCGATCCACATATTCTTCTTGCTCTTTTGTTAATTCCTCAAACCGATCAATAATTTCAATCCCATGATTTTTCATTAATGGAACTAAAGAACGATTGTAAGTAGAGTATTGGGTTTCCACCAATGCACGGGTATCCTTATTAATGGCTTCTAACTGCTCTGTTGCTGTCATCCCTGCAATATCTTTTTTCTTATATCCTGCATGTACCATGTCCTTTAAAGATGCTACACGCACCATAAAAAATTCATCCAAATTAGAAGACGTAATACTTACAAACTTTAGGCGCTCCAGTAAAGGTATAGACTTATCTCTTGCTTCATTTAATACACGACCATTAAATTTCAGCCAGCTTAATTCTCTGTTTTCATAATATTCCGGTTTTAAATAATCCTTTTCCATGATAGCTCCTCCTTATTGGAAAACTCTCTTTTCTTTTATCGTTGGTTTTACACTAAAAATTTCTTCAAAGGAATCTGCATAAGTAGAGAATAATCCCTTTTCCAGCACAATACTTTCCATTGCTTCAACAGTAATAAGCAACTCTTTTTCACGCAAAACTGCTTTCACATTTTTAAACTTCTCTTTATGACTCCGGTCCATGGCATTGGCAATTTTCAATATAGCTGCTAACTTTGCCACAATCATATAACTCTCCTGATCCATCTTATCCATCATCTGTTCATAAGGCGGCAATGGTTGAGAATTATATTTTACTGTACTTGCTACAATTTCCCGTTCCAAATGCGTCATGCCGATAATTTCAGATGCCATAATAATCTGATAGGAACATTCCCCCTGATTCACTAAACTTATGTATCTTCCACAGTCATGAAGCATAGCCGCTGTCTGCAACAAAAGTCTCTCTCTATTCTTCATCCCATGTACCTTTTTCATAGCATCAAAAATAGTTCCCGTCATATTCATTACTGCCTCTGTATGAGTGGAATAGCCTTGATAACGTTCTGACAAATTTCGCGCTGCGGAAAGAACATCTTCATCAAAATCATGTTCGTAACGAATCATATTATGCTTTTCTGCATAATCATAGACAATACCATCGCTGATATTTACTCCAGGTACCCAGATATACGGTGCATTTACAGCCTCTGCCAAACGCTTATATAATACTACAGAAGGAAGAATCAACTGGTCATGTTCATTTGTGAGATTCAGTTCCTTTGCAATTTCTTCCGGAGATTTTTTATTCAACTTATTCAAAAGTTTTACAAAACGTTCTGTCTCAATACTTCCGTCTGCTTCTTTTTTTGATACCCCTTTTACAATTTCGCTAATATAATCTCCCATTACAATGACATATTTTATGTCCTTTTTCGGCAAATATAATCGTTTAAAAATCTCCAGTTCTTTATCAATCAATTCCTGTATCTGATTTTCGTAATGAGAAACTAAATTCTCGATACCGGACAATTTTTCACGGATACGCATAATTCCCAGTACAATATGCTGAGTAGTAATGGCATTTCCTTTCCAGAACAAAGTAATCTGCATGCTGCCACCACCTACATCTACAACAGCTGCCCCCTTTTGTATCATCTCTTCAAATTCAGGCATGGCTGCCAGAGACTTATAGCCCATAAACCGATGCTCCGAGTTACTGAGCACGGTTACCTTCAACTGGGTACGAAGACGAATCTGATCCAAAATAAACAATTCATTACTTACATCACGAATAACATTTCCTGCATATGCTTCATAAGCATCTACCTTATATCCTTCCATAATGGTATGAAATTCCTTCAATACATCACAGAGTTCCTCTACCAATTCATATCCAATAATTCCTTTGGTATAGGCATCCCTGCCTAATTCCACCCTGCTTCGCACATAATCAATAGGGCGTATTTTCCTACGGGCAGAAATTTCAAATACCTTTAAACTAACTTCATAAGAACCAATGTAAATTGCTGCAAATGTTGTGATTTTCATTGTCTGTTCCTTTCTCTTATCGGCTAAGTCATTGCTTGCCGAGTAAGTAATTGATAAACTGCTGCGCTGTTCTTCCTGACAATCCACCATGACTCAATTCCCATTTATTCGCTTCTGCCAGAAGTTCTTCTTCTGGCAGATGAACCTGATATTTCTTCGCCAGAGTCTTTACAATATTCTGGAATTCTTTCTTATTTGGAGCACCAAAGTAAATGGTAACGCCAAACCTTGCCACCAATGACAATTTTTCTTGCACCGTATCATTGGTATGTAAGTCATCATTATGTTCCTCTTTATCACTGAATTTTTCACGCACCAGATGTCGTCTGTTGGAAGTTGCATAAATCAGCACATTATCCGGCTTTTTCTCCAAACCTCCTTCAATCACTGCTTTCAAATATTTGTATTCGATTTCAAATTCTTCGAAAGACAAATCATCCATATATATGATAAATTTATAATTTCGATTCTTAATTTGTGCAATTACTGAATTCAAATCCTGAAACTGATGCTTGTACACCTCAATCATACGCAATCCCTGGTCGTAATATTGATTGATAATTGCCTTAATACTGGTAGACTTTCCAGTTCCTGCATCACCAAACATCAGGCAGTTATTTGCCTGCTTTCCATTTACAAAAGCCTCTGTATTATCAATGAGTTTTTGTTTTGCAAGTTCATATCCTACCAGGTCATCAAGATGTACATGTGCAATATTGGTAATTGGTACAATCTTTGCTTCCTGTTCACCATGTTCAATGCGGAATGCCTTATGCAGTCCAAGTTTTCCTACTCCAAAGTCCTTATAAAACTCAGTCACTGCATCCTTAAATTCTTCTGCACTTTCTGTTTCTTCCAAACGTCTGCTCAAATTACAAATACGGTCTCGGATACGATGATTAAAAATCTTTCCGGTTCCTTCTGTTCTGGTGTAGTTCTCCAAAATCGGCATACAATCTGTTCCCAGTACAACTTCTATCTGCTTTAAATCAAATTCAAATAATTCTCTAAAAATACCGAAATCATGCAATGCCAATTGATTAATACTTCCTTCTACTTTCCCCTTAATCTCGCATGCCTTACTATAGGCATTTTCGTTATTTACCAAAAGATAGGTTAGGTAATTATGCCAAAGATTTCCTTCAAATCCATGACTTGCCGACAATTCTATCAATTCATGAAAACATTCGTACCACAATGCTCTTACATCTTCTTTGTTGTAATAGTCATTCTCATAATTTTCTATAATCCATGTAACATCATAGAATACCTCTTCTGAATCGAATTCCTTATATAAAATCAAATCCTTTGTGCTTTTCATTTCTATAACCTCTTTATCTAATAATTTCCTAATATCTTTACAGCACTTGCCTCTTCACTTAATCCTTTTAACGCATTTTGCACAGCCCCATCTGTAAGTTTCCCTTCAAACTCTACAAAGAAACGATACTCAAAGCTCTTGTCCTTTATCGGACGTGATTCAATCTTCACCATATTGATGTTATTGAAAATAAAATGAGACAACATACGATACAAAGACCCACTTTCATGTGGAATTTCAAAACAAATACTTATTTTATTTGCATCTTTGGTATAAACCTTTTTCCCTGTTACAATAATAAAACGCGTGCTATTTTCTGCACTGTAATTTACCCGTTCTTTTAAAATCTTAAGTCCATAAAGTTCCGCATTGATAGGACTTGCAATTGCCGCCTGATTCTTCTTCCCCTCTTCACTAACTTTTTTAGCTGAAACTGCATTATTAATCAGACGAATCTGTTCCCAATCTTTATGCTCATTCAAAAAATCTACACTTTGTAAAAAGGATTGCGGATGAGAATAGACGCAAGTAATATCAGACATTTCTGCTCCCGGCACTCCCAACAAAGCACTTTCTACCTTAACCGTCTGCTCTGCTGCTATGTAGTGTTCGTATTCTACCAACAAATCATAATTCTCACTTACAATTCCGGCAGAAGAATTTTCAATGGGAAGTACCGCATAATCTGCTTCTCCATTTTTAATTGCTTCCATGGCATCTCTCCAGGTATCTACATGAAAGCTGTCGACATCCTTTCCAAAATATTCCTGCATTGCAATCTGGCTATAAGCCCCCTCTACTCCTTGATATACGATTTTACCATTTTCAAAAGGAAGTTTGTCTACCCGCTCAAACTCTATCTTTTCGCCAAGGCCCTGACTAACCAAAAGCTGATACTGCCGCTTACGGCTCATAGCCATAATCTGTTCAAACAGTTCTCTTACTCCATAACGGTTCTTCTCATCCCGTACCTGCGCTTCTGCTCTGTCTAATTTTTCATTTTCTCTTTTTTTATCCAGTACCTGTTTCCCGGTTGAAATTTTATATTCCGCTACCTCTGTAGTCAATTCCATACGTTTTTCATATAATTCTATAATCTCGCTGTCTATTTTATCAATTTCTTCTCTAATCTTTATTAAATCTTTCATACGTCACATCCTTAAAGTGTTTTCTATTATAATATAACAACTACCGACGAAAAACAAGTTTTCCACTTGATTTTACTTTTATTTTACTTTTATTTTCTCTGTATATTGATGTTGCATGTTTTTCTTAAAAAATATATAATACTATTAATTTATAAAAAGGAAGAGGGGGATTCTTATGAAAAAAAGTACAAAGCGTTTTATCTGGATATTAATTATTATCGTTATTTTGATAATTATTGGTATTTCTATTTTTTTCCACTTACAAAACCGCACTCGTTTCAATCCTACAAATGTTTCCGGAAATACTGCCGGAAATTATTACAATGCCGGACTATTCTGTGAGCATAATGGTATGGTGTATTTCTCCAATCCCTATGATGACTATAGCCTTTATGAAATGACTCCTCAGGGAACAGAAGCTCACCAGTTATGTACAGACAAAGTCTCTTTTATCAATGCTGACGATAACTATGTTTACTATGTTCGTGATAATTTAAAAAAATCACGTTCTGATTCCTCGTTTGCTTTTATCACATATGCTGCCAACAGCCTATGTCGAATAAATCACAATGGCAAACAAAGCGTTATCTTAGATAATGACCCCTCTCTCTATGCTGCATTATCCGGGAATTACATTTATTACATACACTATGATAAAGAAACTGCTTCTACCTTGTACAAAGTAAAAATAGATGGTACAGAAAAACAGAAACTAAATTCTTCTCCTCTTCTGCTTTCTCCTGCCGCAAATGGAACACTATGCTATAATGGCTTAGACTCAAATCACAACATTTGGTCATGGAATTCGGCAAGTGATACCTCTTCCCTTCTCTATGAGGGAAATTGTTGGAATCCTATTGATGATGGTTCCTATATTTATTTTATGGATTGCACTAACGACTATCATCTTACCAGAATAGAAAAAAATAGTCAGGAAAAAACAGATATTTCAGAATGCCGGATAGACTGCTATAATGTCTATGGCGACTATGTTTATTATCAGAAAGCTGATATAGATAATGAAATATATGAGCTCTGCCGGAAAGGTCTGGATGCTTCATCCAAAGAGGAAGTAATTGCAGAAGGTATCTACTCTGATATTAACATCACTTCCAATTATGTATATTTCCGAAATTTCAGAAATCAGGATGAATTTTTCCAAACCCCAACCAACGAAGCTATTAACGTAGAAAAATTTACATTTGAGAACGAATAACTACTAAAAGTCAAACAAGGATAACTGATTTGATTCAGGTAAGTCTCCCAGAATTCCAAGGTCATCCATTAAGTCAATCACTGTTTTGGATACCTTGGTTCGCTGGCGGAAATCATCCTTGGATAGAAATTTTCCATCTTTCGTAGCTTCTACCACCGCATCTGCTGCTTTATCTCCCAGTCCTTCGATAGAATCTAAAGATGGCATCAGCTTTCCGTCTATAATCTGGAATGCATGAGCCTTCGCCACAAACAAATCCACTGGTAAAAACTCAAACCCTCTGGCATACATTTCCTGAACAATTTTCATATCCTTATAAGTATCCTGTTCTTTTTTACTCAGAATATCCTTACGGCGTTCGTAATCCGCCATAAAATAGCTCAACTTATCCTTTCCTTGGCACATCAACTCATAATTAAATGCTGTTGCACGAATACTAAAGTAAGCTGCATAATATGCCAATGGATGATATACCTTACAATATGCAATACGCCATGCCATCATAACGTATGCTGCCGCATGGGCTTTTGGGAACATGTACTTAATTTTCTTACAAGACCAGATATACCAATCCGGTACTCCATGTTCTATCATAACTTCTTCCCATTCCGGCTTTAATCCTTTTCCCTTTCGAACACTTTCCATAATAGTAAAGGAAAGTTCACTCTCAATTCCCATATTAATCAAATAAATCATAATATCGTCACGGGTACAGATTGCAGTAGAAATGGTTGCCTTTCCTTCTTCAATCAATGTCTGAGCATTTCCCAACCATACATCCGTACCATGAGATAATCCCGAAATACGAATCAAATCAGAAAAGGATTGCGGCTGTGTATCAATTAACATTTGAATAACAAAGTCTGTACCAAACTCAGGAATTCCAAGAGAGCCCAATGGACATCCACCAATATCCTCCGGTGCAATGCCAAGTGCTTCTGTACTCCGAAACAGCGACATGACCTTCTTGTCATCCAACGGAATCTTTTGCGCATCAATTCCTGTTAAATCTTCCAACATACGAATCATGGTTGGATCGTCGTGTCCAAGAATATCAAGTTTTAACAAATTGTGGTCAATAGAGTGATAGTCAAAATGCGTCGTTATTGTGGCTGTAGTCATATCGTTTGCAGGATGCTGTACTGGCGTAAACGTGTTGATTTCCTCTCCCACCGGAAGAACAACAATTCCTCCCGGATGCTGTCCGGTAGTTCTTCTAACTCCCACGCACCCTTGTACAATACGATCTATCTCACAATTTCTTTTTCTGACTCCGCGCTCCTCATAATAATTCTTAATATAGCCGAATGCTGTTTTATCTGCCAGTGTACCAATTGTTCCGGCACGGAAGGTCTGTCCATATCCAAAAATAACTTCACAATAAGCATGGGCCTTACTTTGATATTCTCCTGAAAAGTTTAAGTCAATATCCGGCTCTTTGTTTCCCTTAAATCCCAAGAATGTTTCAAATGGGATATCAAATCCTTCCTTCTTCAAGTCTGCTCCACAGTTCGGGCACTTCCGGTCCGGCATATCACAACCAGCTCTGCCACTGAATGCCTTTACCTCTGGTGAATCAAAGTCATAGAAATGACACTCCGGACAATAATAATGCGGTGACAATGGATTTACCTCTGTGATACCTGACATAGTTGCTACAAAAGAAGAACCTACCGAACCACGGGAACCTACCAGATACCCATCCTCATTAGACTTCCACACCAACTTTTGTGCAATAATATACATTACGGCATATCCATTGGATATAATGGAATTCAATTCTCTTTCCAGACGCTCATATACAATATCCGGCAAATTTTCTCCATATATTTCATGCGCCTTATTGTAGCAGATATCTCTTAACATCTGATCTGAATTTTCAATAACCGGCGGACATTTATCAGGTCTTACGGGTGCAATTTTTTCACACATATCTGCTATTTTGTTGGGATTCGTAATAACCACTTCTTCTGCTTTTTCACTGCCAAGATAAGCAAATTCTTCCAGCATTTCTTCTGTTGTTCGCAAGAAAAGCGGTGCTTGGTCATCTGCATCCTTAAATCCCTTTCCTGCCATAATAATCCGACGGTATACCTCATCTTCCGGATCCAGAAAATGTACATCACAGGTTGCAACTACCAGCTTATTAAACTGTTCTCCCAACTTAACAATTTTCCGATTAATATCCTTCAATTCTTCTTCCGAAGCTACCGTAGGGTTATCTCCCCGCAGCATAAATGCATTATTTCCAAGGGGCTGTATTTCCAAATAATCATAAAAACGTACCAAGCGTGCTATTTCTTCTTCAGAACCTCCACGCAAAATTGCCTGATATAACTCTCCTGCTTCACAAGCAGAACCTATCATTAATCCTTCCCTATGTTTCAAGAACTCACTTTTCGGAATTCTGGGTTGCCTATGATAATAGGTTAAATGAGACTCTGAAACCAACCGATACATATTAATCCTTCCTGTATCATTTAAAGCCAAAATAATCGCATGATGAGATGGTAATTTTTTAATATTATCAACGGAAGTACTTCCCATTTCATTGACCTGTTCCAACGTCTCAATACCACGTTCTTTTAGCATTTCAATGAATTTCACAAAAATCTCAGCAGTACATGCTGCATCATCAACCGCACGGTGATGGTTGTCCAAAGATATTTTTAACGCTTTTGCCACTGTGTCCAACTTAAAACGGTTTAATTGCGGAAGCAGCACTCTTGCCAATGCTACCGTATCAATAATCGTATATTCACATTCTAACCCTTGCCGTTCACAATTCTTACTGATAAAGCTCATATCAAACCCAGCATTGTGGGCCACCATAATTGCCCCTTCACAAAACTTCAGAAATTCAGGCAAAGCTTCCTCTATTTTGGGTGCATCCAATACCATGTCATCTCGAATACTGGTTAATTCTTCAATCTTAAATGGAATCGGCACTTCCGGATTAACAAAAGTAGAAAAACGCTCTGTAATTTTTCCACCAACTACTTTAACTGCCCCAATTTCAATAATTTTATTATTCAAAGGACTAAATCCTGTAGTTTCTAAATCAAATACCACATAAGTATCATCCAGACTTTGTCCTTTTGGATTCTCAATGATACTTTTCAAATCATCTACCAGATATGCTTCCACCCCGTAGATTACTTTAAAATCATCCTCTGGTGAAATCGCATGATTCGCATCCGGGAAGGCCTGTACATCACCATGATCCGTAACAGCAATCGCTTTATGCCCCCACTTCATAGCACGCTTAATAATATCCTTTACCTCGGAAACTCCATCCATATCACTCATTTTTGTATGACAATGCAGTTCTACTCGTTTCTGAGGGCTATTATCCATTCTTGTAGACGTAAAATCCGGTATTTTTTTAATTCCCGCAATAGAGCCAATCGTAAGTTCTCCATCAAACTTATCAATTGTGGTGACACCCTTTATCTTTAGAAAGGCGCCTTTTTTTACCTCTGCTGTAATATCCGGTACGAACTCGTTCTTTGAAAACATTTTTACCATAATGGTATCTGTAAAATCAGTAATGGCAAACATGATAATCGTTTTCTCATTTCGGATTTCTCTTGTTTCCAAACTTAAAATCTGACCTCGAATTACCACTTCACCCATTTCACCCAGAATCTCTTTGATAGCAATGGTCTCTTCCTCGAAGTCTCTTCCATATACCACATCAGGATTATCAGATCTTTTAAATCCGCCTCCTGCTCCTCCTGAAAATCCACCCTTCTTAAAGCCGCCTTTTTGAAATCCACTCTTTGGTGATTCTTTTTTCTCTTCTTTCTTCTCTGGAATAGGTGCTGCCTCCAATACAACAGAATCTGGTGAAAACGGTGCTGCCTCTCCACAATTCTCCACCGGCAGTTCCTGTATATTCTCTTCCTCCGGCTGCTTTTCCTTTGACAGAGAAGATTGACTTACAATACTCTTAACTTCGTTTTCTATCTGAATATCACTATTTTTCTTGTATTTCTTCTCTTTGGGTTCAGCATATTCTACCTGAATATTCACATCCATGCCGCATCGTTCACAAATAATTTTCTCCAAAATCTGTACTACTTCTTCTGATCTCTGCCTTGCGATGACGGAATCTTCCAGAGTAAGTATCATCCTATTTTCTTCCGGAAAATCCATCTGTGCCATCCGCAGAACATTATAGGTCAAAAGGCTGTATGCCCGAAATTCTTCTAAAATACTGTCTTTGTATACATCCATCAATTTCTTAGGATTATATTGTCCGGACAACTGATATTTTTCAATAATTTTTACAGAAACATCATGATGCGGAAAAAGCTGTTTCTTGATGTTATTTTCCAAATGGAAAATATTACTTTTCCAAATCAGTCTGGTACTTAACAGATATACTCGAAGATGGTTTCGCTGGCTATTCGTGGAAACCTTTGTCACCTCCACATCTGCCAATAGCTTCTCCATATCCTGATTCACCTTAAGTTCCGGAAAAACATCAAAAAACAGCTTACTCATTTTATTCACTCCAATGTAACAACTCGTATCTAAGAGCCTCTAACAACTCTTCTTCTTTTACTTTTTTATATACTTCTCCATGCTTAATAAGCAATCCTTCACCAATTCCACCTGCAATTCCAATATCGGCTTCTCTGGCTTCTCCTGGTCCATTTACCACACATCCCATGACCGCAACCTTTAAGTCCAATGGAATATCTGCCACCATATTTTCTACCTGATTTGCAAGACCAATTAAATCTATTTGGGTTCTTCCACAAGTCGGACAGGATACCACTTCAATTCCACCTTTGCGAAGTCCCAACGTTCTCAAAATAATCTTGGCAGACTTGATTTCTTCCAAAGGATCTCCTGTTAAGGATACTCTTATGGTATCACCGATTCCCTGTCCCAGAATCATTCCAAGTCCCATGGCAGATTTAATATTTCCGCTAGTAACAGTTCCGGACTCCGTAATCCCTACATGTAAGGGGTAATCTGTTTTATCGGCAATCAGTTCATGCGCTTTCACGCACATCAAAACATCGGACGATTTGATGCTAATCACCAAATTATCATAGCCCATATCCTCAATCATATGTACCTTGTCCAATGCACTTTCTACAATGCCTTCTGCTGTAACACCATTGTATTTTTCTACCAGATTCTTCTCCAAGGAACCACTATTTACTCCTACACGAATCGGAATATTACGTTCCTTCGCCACGTCAATAACAGCTTTTATCTTCTCTTTAGAACCAATATTTCCCGGATTAATGCGAATCTTATCCGCACCGTGCTCCATAGCTGCAATAGCAAGACGATAATCGAAATGAATATCTGCCACCAACGGAATCGTAATTCCCTTTTTAATCTCTTCTAATGCCTCTGCTGCCTCCATCGTAGGAACAGCACAACGGATAATGTCACATCCGGCGGAAGTGAGACGTTGAATCTGGTCTATGGTTCCTTTCACATCTTCTGTCTTTGTATTTGTCATAGACTGAATCAAAACAGGATTACCTGCACCGATTTTCTTATTACCAATCTGTATTTCTTTTGTTTTTTTTCTTACTATACTCGTTTCCATATGCTTCTCCTAAAGGATATTACGGATATCATTAAACATAACAAATACCATCAGTGCCATAAGCAACATCAGCCCCACAAAATGAACCATACCTTCCTTTTCCGGGTCCACACGCTTTCCACGAATTGCCTCAATAATTAGGAACACCAATCTTCCTCCATCTAAGGCTGGAATTGGGAGCAAATTCATAACACCAAGGTTTGCAGAAATAAAGATGCACATATTAAGCATACTCAAAAGTGCTAAATACAATCCACCGCTATCTTTACTTTGCTCATAAACATCACCAATATTTTTAACAAGACCTACCGGACCATTCAACTGATTTACACTGGCTTTTCCGCTTACTAGGTATTTCAAGCTATCTACAGTATAGTTTATCCAATATTTCACCTCATAAAAACTATGTGTAATGGTCTCTCCTGCACTTCCACGCTGTCTTGCTGAAGAACCGGTAAAACCATATAAATAACTACCAGACTCTTCATCCAGTTTAGGCGTTATTGTAACTTCCATTTGTTTTCCATCTCGCTCAAAAACTACCGTTGCTTCTTCGCCTGCATGAAAAAAAGAATACATACTTACTTCGCGGTAAAAATGAATTTTTCTCCCGTTAATTGATATAATTTCATCTCCTGCCTGCATTCCCGCCTCTTGTGCCGGATATCCATCTATTACATCAGTAAGCACTGGTTTATCAAATCCTACACAAATCATAATAATTAAGGCAAATACCCAAGCCATGATAAAATTAAAAATAGGGCCTGCTGCCACTACACTAATACGTGCCCAGACAGACTTATTGTTGAAAGCTCCTTCATCAGAGCTTTCTCCATCTTCCCCCTCCATCATACAAGCTCCACCAAAAGGCAACAGTTTTATGGAATACTTTGTCTCTCCTTTGGTAATCCCAAACAATGTTGGTCCCAATCCCAGACAAAATTCATTTACTCTGACACCGTTTTTCTTTGCTAAAAGAAAATGTCCCAATTCATGAAATAAAATAATGATACTGAATATTAAAATTGCAATTATAATTTTCACGTTACCACCTGCTCTCTATAAATGCATAAGTTTCTGCCTCTGTCGCCAGAATTTCCTCTACGTTAGGATGTTTTACGTATTTACTATTTTCCATACATGCATTTATGATTTCTGGTATTTCCAGAAATGATATTTTTCGATTCAAAAACAACGCTACGGCCCTTTCATTCGCTGCATTATATACAGTCGGAATATTTCCTCCCTGCTTCATTGCCTGAAAGGCAAGCTTAAGTCCTGTAAAAGTCTCTATATCCGGTTCTTCAAAAGTCAAATTTGACAATTGGTAAAAATCCAGTTTTTCTCCTGATAAATTTCTTCGATTCGGATAATAAAGAGCGTATTGTATTGGAAGACGCATATCCGGTGTTCCAAGCTGTGCAATTACTGCCCCATCTTCATATTCTACCATGGAATGTATCACACTCTGTGGGTGAACCACTACTTGAATCTGTTCTAATTCCACATTAAATAGCCATTTTGCCTCCATAACTTCCAATCCTTTGTTTACAAGGGTCGCCGAATCAATAGTAATCTTTCTTCCCATTGACCAATTTGGATGTTTTAAGGCATCTTCTACCTGAACATTTATAAGTTCTTCTCGCTTTTTGCCACGAAAAGGACCACCGGAAGCCGTTAATAGAATCTTATGAATTCTGTTATTTTTTTCTCCGTTTAAAGACTGAAAAATAGCACTATGCTCACTATCCACCGGTAAAATAGAAACTCCTTTTTCAGCTGCCAGCGGCATAATCAAATGTCCCGCTGTAACCAACGTTTCTTTATTTGCAAGAGCAATGTTCTTTCCCGCTTCAATTGCCGCTATAGTAGGACGTATTCCAAGCATTCCCACAATTGCCGTAACCAATATCTCTGCTTCCGGTACTACCGCGACCTCCAGAAGTCCTTCCATTCCATATACTACCTGCACTTCCATATCCCGCAGACTTTCCCGCAAAGCGCTGGCATCTTTTTCTTCCCAGACAGATACAAGTTTCGGCTGAAATTCCCGTACCTGCTGTTCCAGAAGACGAATATTTTTCCCGGCCGCCATCGCAACCACTTGAATATCGCCCTGTTCTCTAACTACCTCCAAAGTTTGCGTACCAATGGAACCAGTAGACCCTAATAACGCAATTTTCTTCATAACTAACCTCTGTTTATATTAAATACAATGCAAGATAATAAATAATCGGTGCCGTAAAAATCACACTGTCAAAGCGATCCAAGATTCCACCATGTCCCGGTATCAGTTTCCCATAATCTTTAATGTCATAATTACGTTTAATAGCAGATGCTGCCAAATCTCCTATCATAGAAATCAAAGCTCCTATCGCACTGATTCCTGCTAAGACAAAAATATATTCTGTAGACAATTCCATCTGTTTTTGAAAAACAAGTCCATATATTGCAGTAAGTAATGCTGCTCCCAGCACACCTCCTACAGCTCCTTCTACAGATTTCTTTGGACTTAACTCTGGTGCCATCTTATGCTTGCCAATTAGCATTCCCACACAATAGGCACAAGTATCACATCCCCAAGAACATAGGAAAATCAGCCATACAATATAAGTTCCCGCTGAAAGTTCTCTGGTCTGATAAATACAGGAAAGCATAACTGCAACATAAAAAATGCCTAAAAATCCTGCAAAAATCTGGTCTGCCTTATATTTCGGAAAAGAAAATACATATACTGTCATAAATACCACCAGAACTCCTAATACGAACATCATCATATCTGGTATGAAATTCCATAACAAATTAGCATAATATATAAGAACTGCTGCGTATCCCACTACTCCAACCAGAGTTTTTTCTATATAAAATACTCGATAAAGTTCAAATACTCCAATCAGTGAAATAATCGTAAGTCCTGCCAACAGCACGTTTCCTCCTGTAATAATCAAGGCAAGCGCTACCGCCACCAATACGATTCCACTTAATAAACGTGTTTTAAACAAGGTTATTCCTCCTTTATCCCACCATAGCGTCTGTCTCTACTATTATAGTCTTCAATGGCTTTTACTAATTCCTCTTTTGTAAAATCCGGCCATGGCACATTGGTAAAATATAATTCCGTATATGCCAGCTGCCACAACAGATAATTAGATATCCTTTGTTCTCCACTGGTACGGATTAACAAATCCGGATCCGGTATATCAGCCGTATCCAGATAACTCTGAAACTTTGTTTCATTTAGTTCATTCAAAGAAAATTTATCTTCTTTATAGTCCTGAAGCATCTTTCTCATGCCACGAAGCATCTCGTCTCTACTTCCGTAATTAATTGCAATCTGAAAATTTAATCCATCATGATCTTTGGAAGATTCCTCTAACCGCGCAATACTTTCTTGAATATCCTCGTCCAGACCTGTCTTATCACCAATAATACGGACTCTCATATGATTCTTCTCTGCTGTCTTAACACAGTTCTTCATATAATTACGCAAAAGCTTCATCAACGCATCTACTTCTTCCCTTGGTCTGCTCCAATTCTCTGTAGAAAAAGCATATACCGTCAAATATTTCACGCCTAAATTCCACGCTTCTCGACAAATTGTTTCCACATTCTTTGCTCCCTGCGTATGTCCAAAATTTCGTGGCATTCCATGTTGCTTTGCCCATCGTCCATTTCCATCCAAAATAATTGCTATATGCTGTGGAACATTCATTTTTCCACCTCCTATATCCCTATGATTTCAAAAAGGACACGAACTAACGTCATGTCCCCTGAAACCTTATACGGTAAGAATTTCTTTTGACTTCTCTTCTACCGCTTTGTCTACTTTGACAATATACTTATCTGTCAACTTCTGTACTTCGTCTTCTAACTGCTTCACTTCATCTTCTGAAACTTCATTTGATTTTCCAAGTTTCTTCAATGCATCATTTGCATCTCTTCGAATATTACGAACAGCTACTTTAGCATTTTCGCCTTTTTTCTTAACATCCTTCGCCAATTCTTTTCTACGTTCCTCTGTTAACTCAGGGAATACAAGACGAATCACTTTTCCATCATTTGTTGGATTAATTCCCAAATCAGATCCCATAATCGCTTTTTCAATCTCACGTACCATGCTTGCTTCCCATGGTTGAATCTGTATCATACGAGGCTCCGGAACAGAAACATTAGCTACTTGCTGAATTCCTGTTGGTGTTCCATAATAGTCCACTTTAATTTTATCCAGTACATGAGGGTTCGCACGTCCTGCACGGATAGAACCGAACTCCTCTAATAAGTTTTGAAGTGATTTCTGCATCTTATTATCATACTGCTGTAATCTTTCATCCATAAAAAAATCCTCCAAAGATTATATTGATATTCTGTTTAAACGGTAACCTTTGTTCCTGAGAACTGACCGTTCATTGCTTTTACAATACTGTTCTCTTCATTCAGTCCGAATACATACATCGGCATTTTATTTTCCATACACATAATTGAAGCCGTCAAATCTACTACCGCAAGCTTCTTATCAATTACTTCTTGAATAGACACTTCATCATATTTTACTGCATTTGGATTCACCTTTGGATCACTGTCATAAACGCCATCAATTGCCTTTGCTAACAGAATCCCTTCTGCCTCAATCTCTATTGCACGCAAAACAGTAGCTGTATCTGTTGAAAAATACGGATGTCCCGTACCACCTGCAAAAAAGCATACCATTCCTCTTGCAAAATACTTATTCGCTCTATCCTTAGAAAATAATTTTGTAAAAGAACCACATTCAAACGGTGTTAATACCTGTGTCTTCATTCCAATAGAACGGAATATTTCAGACACATAAATACAATTCATAACTGTTGCCAGCATCCCTATCTGGTCTGCTTTTGTTCTATCAATAGTTTCACTGGTTCTTCCTCTCCAGAAATTTCCTCCACCGATAACAATACCAACCTCTGTCCCTGCATCCACAAGTTGCTTTACCTGCTTTGCTACTACAGTTACTGTAGCCTCATCAAAACCAGTATGTTTCTCACCAGCTAAGGCTTCACCACTCAACTTTAATAATATTCTTTTCATTCTATAAACCCTTCTTTTCATCGAAAAGGCTGTTTACATCTACATCTGCATAGCACTGAGAACAGAAACCTTCAATAACTGCACCATTATTAATCTGTACAGAACGAGACTTAATATTTCCCATAACAACTGCAGAGGTATCTACAACAACAGGTCCCTGCACATCAATATCACCTTTAATAGCACCTGCAATTACTGCACTAGTAGCAGAAATATTACCAATCACAACAGAACCAAGACCAATTTTTACAGTTCCTGTTGTAGTAATTTCTCCTTCAACCTTTGCCGCATCTGCGAAAAATTCAGCTGCATCGGAATTACCCTTAATACTTCCTGTAACAGTCATCTTTCCATTACAACGAACATTTCCCTCAATCTTTCCTCTTAATTCGAAAGAACCTGTAGATTCTAAATTACCTGTCAGAGATGTTCCCTCTGTAATAATAGTCACTTCATCAGACACTTCCTTTTGCATTGTTTCATTATTCACAGTCTTTTCCTCCTGTTTGAGTTCTTCTTTTTCAGCCTTTGCTGCTTCTTCTTTCTGATTCTTCTCAATTACATTTTCTAATGTTTCTTCCGGCTCTTCTACCTTTTCAAAAAGTCCTTCTAATTTTTGAAGTTCAGACTTTACATCAACTTCCTGCTCTAATGTATTTACAACCTCATCTGGCTGTTCCTGTCCTTCTTTCTTTTCTTCTTCCTTTAATTCCTCTCCTGGCATCAATTCATTTACTGCCTGTGAAAGATCATCCTTAAAATCCTTAAAAAAACTCATATATGTACCTCCATATTTTTATTTTAGTTTACGCTGTCAGCTGGTATATGCTGAATCGGCTTTGTATTTTCATCAATAGGCAACAACTCAACGCCCATTGTCTGTAACTGGTCTATCATAGGACCAAGTGCATCCACAGTAGTCCCTTTTGTAGCAGCATCGTGCATTAACACAATAGATGTGTCATACTTTTCCACATCTGTTATAACATTCTGCACCAATTCATCAGCTGTATATGCCTGACTGGTAGCATCTCCACTTGCAACATTCCAATCATAATAGGTAATACCTTCTTGATTCAGATAATGAATAAACTCTGTCATATCTGTATTGCTCACCTGATTACTACTTCCTCCCGGAAAACGTATAATATCCGGTTCCTCGCCAGTTATCTCTGCTAGATAACTGCGTAGATGATTTACATCCTCTTCAAACGCCTCAAGAGAATCATAAATCACACTATATTTATGAGAAAATGAATGCATTCCCAAAGTGTGCCCTTCCGCAACAATTCTCTGATAAAGAGCTCTCGACTCTTCATCTTCCTTGCCAATCACAAAAAAAGTTGCCTTTACATTCTTTTCTTTCAAAATATCCAAAATTTTTGCTGTATTCTCACTTGGTCCATCATCAAAAGTAAGATATACTTTCTGCGTCTGTCCCTCTACCTTTTGGTTTTCCATATCCATCTGGTTCTGTACATTCACTGCATCTGTATTATCATTTCCTATTATCTCCGAACCATCTTCCTGCGGTACTGATGCATCTACCTGTGGTTCCTCATCCGGCAATGAAGCGCCCTTAGTATCTTTACCTTCCGCTATCTGTTCTACCGAAATCATTGACTCCGCTATCTTGTCCACTTTATGTTCCAACGAAAATAACTTTATCAGTAAAACTACTATCAATATCATCGACAACAAAACCCACAGTGCCAATGTCATTACGATAGTGCTCTTCATCCGATTAATCCGTCTACGGCGCAAACGCTGTTCACGCAATCCACTACTTGTTTTATCTTCCATGTATTACCCTCCCAAGATATTGTAACACATTTTTCTTAAAACGCATTAAAAAAATGCGAAAAAATATGTACTATTTCTTTTTGTTTTTTTCGAAATATTCTGAAAATTCAATTGGAAGAGATACTGCAAAAAGAGACATCTTGATATACTTCAAGATGTCCCTTTTATTTTACCATTTACTATTTTAACTGTGCTGCAACCTCTGCTGCGAAATCTTCTTCTTTCTTTTCGATTCCTTCTCCGGTTTCGAAACGAACAAATCTCTTAACGCTTACTGGAGCGCCTGCTTCTTTAGATACCTGCTCTAAATATTTTCCAACAGTTTGCTTTCCATCTTCTGCTTTTACGTATACCTGATCTAACAAACAAATTTCTTTAAATTCTTTATTTAAACGACCCTTAATCATACCATCAATTACCTTTTCTGGCTTCTGAGATTCTTTTGGATCATTCATAATCTGTGCTCGAAGAATTTCTTCTTCATGTTTCTTATATTCATCACTAATTTCATTTTCAGAAACATATTTTGGATTTAAAGCAGCAATCTGCATTGCGATATTAGCCAATGCTTCTTTTACGTTATCGTTAACAGCTGTAGTTTCTGCCTCAACAACAACACCAATTCTTCCGCCACCATGTACGTAAGAAACAACACATCCATTTTCTGCAACAACTTTTTCAAATCTTCTAATTGTAAGATTTTCACCAATTACTGCTACCTTTTCTACTAATGCATCTTTTACAGTTTTGCTGTTATCTGCATTCCAGGTTTCTGCCATAAATGCATCAATATCTGCAGCATTAGAATTTACTGCCTGTTCAGCCACTGAGTTTACAAATTCCTGGAATGTTGCATTTTTAGCAACGAAGTCTGTCTCAGAGTTAACCTCTACAACTGCTGCTGTCTTATCATCCTTCATAACTACAGCGCAAAGACCTTCTGCTGCGATTCTTCCAGCTTTTTTCTCTGCCTTTGCCTGTCCATTCTTTCTTAAAAATTCAACTGCGGCTTCCATATCTCCATTTGTTTCATTTAAAGCCTTTTTGCAGTCCATCATTCCTGCGCCGGTTGCTTCTCTTAATTCTTTTACCATTGCTGCTGTAATAGCCATTTCAATTCCCTCCATGTAATAATTCCATTCTTATAGTTGAGGACAGGCAAAACTGTCTGTCCTCTTATCATTCTAAATCTGATATTACAGATTATGCTTCTTCTGCAACTTCTTCCTCTTCTACATAAGCTTCATCTGTTTCAATCGTTCCCTGATTTGCTTCGATAACAGCATCTGCCATTTTAGCAACGATTAATTTTACCGCACGAATAGCATCATCATTACCTGGGATTACATAATCCAATTCTTCTGGATCACAGTTTGTATCACAAATACCAATCAATGGAATTCCTAAAGTATGTGCTTCCTGTACACAGATTCTTTCTTTCTTAGGATCTACAATAAAGATAGCATCTGGAATCTTCTTCATATCCTTAATTCCACCAAGGTTTTTCTCTAACTTTTCCCATTCTTTCTTTAATGCGATTACTTCTTTCTTCGGTAATACATCAAATGTTCCGTCTTCTGCCATTGTCTCAATTGCTTTTAATCTTGCAATACGACTCTGAATAGTCTTGAAGTTGGTAAGCATACCTCCTAACCATCTTTCATTTACATAGAACATTCCACAACGCTCTGCCTCTGCCTTAATAGCATCCTGTGCCTGCTTCTTAGTTCCTACAAAAAGAATTGTACCGCCTTCTGCTGCGATATCGGAAACTGCCTTATAAGCTTCATCTACTTTTCCTACAGATTTCTGTAAGTCAATGATATAAATACCATTTCTCTCTGTGTAGATGTATGGAGCCATTTTAGGATTCCATCTTCTTGTCTGATGTCCAAAATGAACACCTGCCTCTAATAACTGTTTCATTGAAATAACGCCCATTTTTCTTACCTCCATTGGTTAAATTCTTCCATATGCTTCCTCTCAAAAAGCTACCGATAGGGCACCGGCTCTTTGATCCACATATGTGTTTTTTGATTATTTGCCTCAAAGATTATATCACAGGAAATACTTCCTGACAATACCTATTGTGGTTTTTCCCCTAAAATTTTAATAATTTCATCCTGATTTGCTCCTAAAGGAATCTGATGAACTCCCACCATAATATTCTGATCTTGTCCCGAATCCATCAAGTACTTATTAAAAGCAACCGCATCCGGAATCAATCCGGCTTCAAACAACTTCTGACTTACTACATCCGAATACTCTCCCGGAAGCACTTCAATTGTCTTTATTTCCGGCTCTGATGTCGGCTGCTCTACTGGCGTCTCAGGTACAACTTGTTCTTCATTTTCCACCTGTGGAATTTGACTTTCCTGATTATTTTCTTCTGTATCTTGTGCTTGATTTTTTTGACTATCTTCTTCTGCACCTTCGGATTTCTCCGATTCTTCTGGTTCTTCTATCTCTGTTTCTTGTTCATCTGCCATGACCATTCCGAGAAGTCTAGCTCTTTCTATAATCTCATCCTCTGTCAGCCTTTCTTTCCCTTTTCCAGATAAAGCAATTCCCATAATAATAGCTGTGCAGATAATTCCAACACCTAGTCCCCGTAAATAATATTTCAACTTCATAGTATTACATATCTTCCTCTCTGAACAATCCTATTATCAGTTTAACCTCACCAACACCCATATTAAGTTCCCGTGCAATCTCAACAGCTTCCATTCCATCTTTATGCATCTGAAGAATCTGCTGCTTTTGATTTTTTTCCTTTTCCTGCTGTTCTGTTTTTTCTTCCAACTCTTCTATAATTTTTGCAGTTTCCTCTGACGGTTCCGTTGGCTTTATGGGATGTTCTAAAAATTCTTGTGATTTTTCTATGGTCTGCTCAATATTTTCCTGCAGTTCTTCTAAATGAATTGCCAATTGTGCAATTTTTCCTGCATATGCCGTTAATTCTGAATGTTTATCATTCAACATACTGTACAAAAACATAACCTCATTATGGGTTTTGTTAATAGATTCCAGCACTGTGTCAGAATATTCATTAATTGCTTTTATCTTTTCATTGGTTTCCTTATCCAGAGCACGTTCCACCTGTTCTGTAGATTGTTCTATTGATTCTTCAATCACACCGTCAATTTTATCATTTATTTTTTGTTCAGCATCCTTCATACTTCGTTCCATAATACGCTGTATCTCCGCCGAACTCAATTCTGCCATCTTATTTACTTCACTATTAGAAAGCTTCTCCATTACAAAGAAACTGGCAATCATCATGATAACGCCTATTACGATTAAAACAATCTCTATTGCTGTCATAAACTTCTACCTATATCTTGATATCAAATCCGCTACTGGCAGACTTTACTATCACCTTTCCATCTTTCTTTTTTTCCTTCTTTTTCTTCTGCTGCCCCACATACTCGTTGCTACCTTTTTCCTTGGCATCATAACGTTTCTGCTGATTTCCAGCATCATCTGCATGGGTAACCTGTTTCATATGATGCACCGTTTCTTTACTAAACTGGGTTTGAATATTCTGTTGCTCCAGAAATGGTTTATTATCCTCATTCTGTTTCAGCGTACTAACATCCTGCGTTCTTTGAATCATCCCATTAAAATCAATCGGCCTAATTGACATCTAATCAACTCCTTTTATAGCGGCTTCACTACAATCTCACCCTGTTCTCTCACAAATTTTGAATAGGATATAGTGCCCTTAACATTATAGCTGACATCAGATATCGCAATGGAAACTCCTTGATATACGCTTCCATTTACTTTTACTTTTGCACCGGTTTCCAATTGAATCTGCTCATGAATTCCAATAAATTCTTCCCGGATTTTTGCAAGTTCTTCCTGCTTCTCCTTATATTTCTTAGCAACTGATTGGACTTGAACTACCGTTTCCGGATTGATTTTTTCCTTTTTGGCTACTCGTTCGCTATAGTTTACAAGAATCGGTTTCCATTTTTCCATTTCTTTGCCAATATCCAAAATCTGCTTATGCAAAGAATTATACCGCTCCTTCATCTCTGGGTCAACACCCACTTCAACCCGTGTTATAGTTCCCATATCTGATCCAATAATCTGCGCTTCCACCAAACTGGCGGCACGAATAACTCCACCTGTTACAAAGCCTTTTTTTCCACTTACGCGTACTTCATTTGCCGCTGACACCTGACTATGTAAAATGGATCCCGCTTCAATAAATCCACCGGATACAACCGTTGCATTTTCAATGAACTTGGTAATAATATTTCCTTTGGCCTCTACCTTTCCTTTATTCATTCCATGGATTCCACGTTTTACAATAATCTGTCCACCGGCTGACAATATCGCTCCTTCGACCACACCATCTATTATAATATCACCTTTTGCTTTTACAGAAAATCCACTTTTCACATTTCCCTTTATGGACACATTTCCATTATAGGTGATATCACCAGTTGTATTATCTACATCAGCCGGCACTTCGTATACATCAGATACAAATACCTTACCTTGCACTAAACTGGCATGACCTGTCACCTGCGAATAAATTTCTGTTTTGTCCTCAGAAATAGTAATATTATTTCCAAATTCCAATTTTAAGTTTTTCTCCTGCCTTGCTGGAATTGCTACTCCAAATACATCTTGCCCCGGTTGCCCTTTTACCGCTTCATGAAGTTTTGCCAGAAGTTGTCCCTCTTCTACCCTACTAATGGTATTCAGTTCATGATAATCTACCGTACCATCTTCATTCTTTTTAGGCTTTAAATTCGGATTCGTATTGAAAAAATACTCAATTTTTGCATCTGTTCCATTTACTGGCGGAACTCCTTTTGCAAGAATATAATTGGTACAATATTTTCTCTCTTCTAAAAACTTTTTTATCTCATCATCGTCAATTCCAACCACTATTTTTTGCATTTTCAAATCGCCGATAATATCTTCCATCGTTAACAGTTTACCATTATTAGATGGCGGATAAAAGCGACAAAATGCCAACATCTTATCACTAGAAACATTTACTTCCATCATTTCATTTTCATAAAGCCCATTCCACTCACCTATATAGACTTCTTCTGATTCCTGCATAGTATTTACTGCTCGATTTACTTCTTTCAAATCGTATTTATTATAATTTTTCCTATCCAGATAAGCAATTACTTCTTTGATATCTACAGATTTTCCACCTTCTTTTGGCGAATATACTATAAGGGAAACTCCTTCATCCCTCATATTCAGTTTAAAATATCCATTTCTACTTCCCATAATTACCCTCCCTGCTTTAATCTGTTAATATCTCCATATAAGGTCCCATAATCTTCTTCATTTTCGTTAATGCCTTTGTGTGAAGTTGTGAAATACGAGATTCTGATACTTCAAGAATATTACTAATCTCTTTTAGGGTAAGATTTTCATAATAATACAACGTAATTACTTTACGTTCTTTTTCTGTTAATACCTCAAGTGACTGTGTCAATACCTTTTTCAATTCTTCTTCGGCAATAGCATCCTCCGGTTGAGCGAAGTGCGAATTACCTCTTGCATCCATAACTGGTTCTAGGCCCTGGTCCACATACTCGTTTAAAGAAACCAGATTCGTCACCTTTAATTGAGATTGCCAACTAGTTAATTCTTCTTCACTTACCCCCAACTCTCTGGCAATTTCTTCATCCTGTGCATTTCTTCCTGTTTCCGTTTCTATTTTCCTTATTGCCTCATCAATTTTCTTCTGCTTCTGTCTCACAGTCCTCGGAATCCAATCCATTTTTCGTATTTGATCCAAAATAGAACCGCGTATTCTAAGGCTTGCATAAGTTTCAAATTTCACTTCTTTATTTATGTCAAATTTATCAATTGCATCAATCAGTCCGAAAATTCCGTAACCCACCAGATCATCATATTCCACATTGTAACCTAGATACATACTCAACCGTCCAGCAACAATTTTTACCAACGGTGCATATTCTATGATAATCTGTTCTCTAAGTTCTGCTGACGGATTCTTAAAAAACTCTTCCCATAATTTTTCTCTTTCTGCTGCTTTCATCCAAAACCCCCAAGTTCAGGTTATTCTTCTGCCTGTATTTCTTCTGTCTCTTCTGCAGACTCTTCCTTTTCTTCAGCCTCTGTCTCCGACCCGGCCTCTTCTTCTACCTCTTCCTTGAAGTTCTTGTCCAAAATCACTTTTACAATACAGCCCAATATGTAAAACACAATCAACACAATAATCAGTATTTTTAAGAACTGTGCTGTTTCCATGTGACTTAAAATCGCGGCAATACTAGTCACCAATCCTGCAATCAGCATAATAATTGCAGGCACTTGTTTTGTCTTCATATGCCATCATCCTTTAAATTGATTTTACTGTTTTTCCTACTGACTTAATACGAAATTCTCCTGTTTCCGTATACAACTCTACAGTTCGTCCATAATTTAAGCCAGTATCCTCCGCCTTCAGCGGAATTCCCAATTGCTTTAATTTTTCTTTGGAAGCCAATGCATTTCTTTCTCCAACATTTCCAATAGCGGAAAGACCACTTACTTCAAACATCTTGGCTCCACCAGCTATTTTGGCAACTAATCTACTCTTATTAGCTCCCGCTGCTACCATTCTATTTACCAATTCTTCAATTCCTGTATCAGCAAATTTTGCAATATTGGTATTATTTCTCATCTGTGTACTATCCGGAAGCATGATATGTGCAAGCCCTCCGATTTTGGTCACAGGATCATACAGGGCTATCCCAATACATGACCCAAGACCCAGCGTTGTAATCATATCTGGTGACTTACATATATTTAAGTCCGCCATTCCCACCTTGATTGTAGCCATATACCTACACTCCTTATATTTGAATTCCCAAGGATGTCAATATTTTATCGTAAGAATCAATATCAGGTAATAAAATGAAAAATCCCTGAATTTTTACATCATCACCAAATTCTGTCTCAATTAAAAGTGCATTATCTCCAAACTGCCCAAACTGAATTGCCGGTACACTTAAAATTGCTCCTGCCATATCAATTGCCAGATATGGAACCGAAGATGTAATACACATATTCGTCATAGAAGACAATGCAGACAAATAGGAACCTGAAATAATATTTCCTATTTCCTTCAATGCAGATAAATCCATTTCGTTGAATTCTTCATTGTAATCATCCGGTCTTCCCATAAGACGATTTACAAGATAATGTGCCGAATCCATCTTCAGTAAGAACATCATACTTCCACTAATATCACTTTCTACTTCCAGATAAATCCCTGCAATAGTCTCTTCTTCTGCTGAAATTGCCGCCGGAAGCTCCTGGAAATTCAAAAGTTCAACCTTGGGCACGTCCATGTCCACTCTTAAATTAAGCATATTGGATATCGCAGTAGTTGCGTTTCCTGCTCCAATATTTCCAATTTCCCTTAATACGTCAACATACATATCATTGACTTGATTTAAATCAAACTTAGCCATAGCTTCTCCATTCCCTATTTTATTGTGAACAGGCTGTTGCTAACGTCTTAACGCTTCTGCAACAGCCGTTCATTCTTCCAAAAGCCTATTTATGCATTTTCTTTTTCCTCAATAATTGCATTGATATCAAAAAGAGAAATCAATTCCTCTCCATGTTTTCCAACACCATTGATAAAAGTATCCTTTGCACCTGCTCCTGAACATGAATTAGAACTTGCAACCTTATCAATTTCCTCTTCCCCTAGAGTTACAACTTCTTTCACCTCATCCACAATGATTCCAAATGTTCCCATCTCTTCAATTTTTAAGATAATAATTCTGGTCGCATCTGTAATCTCATCCGGCTCCAATTCCATTTTCGTGCGAATACTCATAACCGGAACAATTTCTCCACGCAAATTAATGATTCCCTTAAAATAGCATTGAGCCTTTGGTACTCTAGTAATCTTCTGCATACGCACAATATTATCCACATAACTGATATCAATTCCATATTGTTCACTACCGATTTTCACCACAATAAACTGTTTTCTATCATTTTCTAATATTGCCACATTATTTGCCATATTCCGTCACCCCCTATAACAACACATTTGCATCCAAGATTAATGCTACTTCACCATCTCCAAGGATAGTTGCGCCACTAATAATCTTAGTATTATTAATGTATTTTCCAATAGATTTGATAACAATTTCCTGCTGACCCATTAAGTTATCTACCACAAGACCGGCGAATTTTTCGCCCTTCTTAACAATAACAACGGTCAGGCTTTCTTTTTCTTCCTCTGTCGGTTCCATATCTAATACTTTTTCCAAACGAATCAAAGGAATGACAGAACCACGAATATGAATTACTTCTTTTGCCTGTACATACTTAATCTCACTTACCGGAATATCTTCTATGGTCTGAATAGAACCTAATGCAATTGCATATTTTTCATCATGTACTTCTACCATCAATGCCTGAATAATTGCCAGTGTTAATGGTAATCTTACAATAAATTTAGTTCCTTCTCCCATGACACTCTTTACTTCTACATCTCCGCCCAGTGCTTCAATATTAGACTTAACTACATCAAGTCCTACTCCACGACCGGAAATATCCGTAATCTGTTTTGCCATGGAGAAACTTGGCATAAACAAGAAGTCAATTATTTCTTTCTGGCTCAGTGCCTCCGCCTGTTCCGGTGTGACAAGACCACGTTCAATTGCCTTTTCTTTCACGCGTTCTGTATCAATACCGTTACCATCATCACTTACTTCGATAATAACGTTATTTCCTTCCTGGAACGCATTTAAACATATTGTACCTTTTTCTGGCTTTCCTCTTTTTCGACGCGTCTCTCCACTCTCTAAACCATGGTCAGCAGAATTACGAAGCAGATGCTGTAATGGATCTCCAATCTGGTCTACAACAGTTCTATCCAATTCCGTATCTTCACCGGTCATAATCAGTTCCATTTCTTTATTTAACTTCTTAGATAAATCACGAATCATACGCGGGAACTTGTTTACAACACTCTCAATTGGCACCATTCGAACTTTCATAACAGATTCATGCAAATTAGTTGTAATTCTTTCCAGATATTCAATTTGTTCATGGAAAGTCTGACTCTGCAAACTACTTCCTTCTGTGCTACTAATAGACACTAATGAATTCTTTGCAATAATCAACTCACTGACCTGATTCATCAATGCATCCAATTTTTCAATATCCACACGGACGGTGCGGTTGGTAACCGGCTTTCCTGCCGCCTGTTTCTTAGTTGTTGCTGCCTTAGTCTGAGTTTTTGCAGGTGCTGTTTTTTCTGCCGGTGCGGCTACTGCTACAGGTGCTGTTTTTTCTGTCTCCACCTCAGCAGTTTCCTTCTTTTCTGCTACTGCTACCAAATCCTTATAATTCACTTTTTCGCCCACAACTTCTGCAATTTCAGAAACAGCCTTAGAAACTTCCATAATTTTTTCTAACGGAGCTTCTGTCTCTAAGAAGAAACTGAAATCATTTTCAAACTTTTCATCCTCAATATCTTGAGAACTTGGATAATACACTAAAATATTTCCGTAGTCTTCTACAGCCTTGAAAACCAAAAATGCTCGAGCAGCCTTTAACAAGCATTCCTCTTGAATATATACAGTAATTCCATATACATTCATTCCTCTTTCTTCTGCACTCTTAATAGAATCTTTTTCTTTTTCAGATAATTCTACACTAAAATACCGTTTCTCGTATTCGTCGTTCTTTGCTTCTTCTTTCTTTTCTTCCTGCTGAGGTGCAGCTGCTGTTTTTTCTTCTGATACATTTCCGGTTTCTGCTGCCAAAATATCATTCAGTTCCTGAATGATTGCCTCATTGTCTTCGGTTCCTTCATCAGAACTCTCTTTTACGTTCTCCAAGTATGCATCAATCGCATCCAAGCATTGGAATAATACATCTACCAGTCCACTGGTAACTTTCATATTACCACTGCGCACTTCCTGGAATACATTTTCCATATCATGGGTCAAATGTTGCATACGTTTGAATCCCATAGTTCCTGCCATTCCTTTCAAGGAGTGTGCAGCACGGAAAATCTCATTAATGGTATCCATGTTCTCTGGATCTTTTTCCAGACTCATAATGCAATCTGATAAATTCTGTAAATGTTCGTTTGTTTCATCAATAAAAATTTCAAGATATTGGCTTACATCCATACTAACGTACCCCCACATTCTTAATAATTGTTGGTGCTACTTCCGTTAATGGAACTACTTCATCTACAACACCTGCATCTGCAATTGCTTTTGGCATACCATATACAACACAAGTCTGAGCATTTTGAGCGATTACATGTAAAGGTTTTTTTTCTCTTAAAGAAAGAATTCCTTTTGTCCCGTCTGCTCCCATTCCTGTCAAAACCACACAAACAATTTTGTCAAAATCGCTTGTCCGTAAAGATTCATAGGTTACGTTTGCACACGGCCTTAGTCCGCCAATTGCCGGCTCATCATTCAAATGAATCTTGTGTTCGCCACCTCCGGTCTTTACTATCTCCATGTGCTTACCGCCTGGTGCAACGTAAACCCACCCTTTTCTCAGTATATCTCCTTCTTCTGCTTCTTTTACGGAAATTTCACTGATTTCATTCAGACGTTCTGCCATGGACTTTGTAAATCCCTTTGGCATATGCTGTACAAGAACCATAGGTGCATCCATGTTCTTCGGAAGATATGGAATTACACTCTGCAATGCCTTTGGTCCTCCTGTAGAGCACGCCAACGCAACCAATTTTTTCCCAGCTGTCCTCGCTGTTTTGGCAACTGAAACAGCCTTAGAAACTATAGGTTTTGCGGATGGTTTTGGAGTTGTTTCAAAAAATCGTTCCGCATTTCCACTCTTCAGTACTGCCTGCAAAACACTTAATAGCTTTCTTTTGAAATCTTCGCCCTTTGCCTCTATGATGTTATATGGTTTTGCAACAAAATCAACTGCCCCGCGTTCCATAGCCAACATGGTTACTTCTGCCTCTGCGGTTGTAGTGGTACTTACCATAATAACGGTAGCGCTAATATGCTCTTGTTGCAATTTCTCTAGTAATTCCAGGCCATCCATCCTCGGCATATTTACATCTAAGACAACTGCATCATACTTTGTTGTCTTTAGCTTCTCATATGCCTCTAGACCATCTCTACATACATCAGTTGCCTGAAATGTACTATCTGTATTGATTATATCACATATAACCCTTCTCATGAGTGCAGAGTCATCAACAACTAAAATATTCTTCTTCATACTATCATCCTTTTTGCCTGTTTTTGCGCTCCTGCTCGAAAATATATTTAATAATTGTTTCTCGTTTCTTTTGATTTTTCATTAAAAACTGTATCCGATATTCGTATTTTCCCTGTCCTGCATCCCCTTGTATTTTATTACAAGAAAGTACTCTTCCGGCAACTTCCAATAATTGATTTACCTCAATGCTTCTAAGGAAAATGCTAATTAATAGATATTCACCTTTTTTTCCCTCTTCCTCTGCCACAAAACGGATTCCACCACCACTTAAATCTACTGCAATTCCCTGACGCATTTCCGCTTCCGGTGACATTTCTTTGTGACTTTTTTTCAGCTCCTCAATATTTTCTATCCTTGCCTCATCTTCTGTAATCTTACAGTAATCTATATCCATAGCACATTCAAATCGAAAATATTCCCTGCGCTGAAATTTCTCCATTGGACTTTTAGGCTCCATCAGAAGCATATATAACCCCGCTACTTTATAGCGTTCTTTTACCTGCGCTACACATCGATAAAGTCCATTTGCAGTATAAAAAATACACTCATAACGAACCCCTGCAGAAAGTAATACCATTTTTCCCGCGTACATAGGCATCGATATTTCTAACAATCCGTTCTTTTTTATATCCTGCACGCTACTCTTATATACCTTTGCCATAATTCCTTCGGATCTTTCCTGGTCTACCTGCTGTAATACCCGAATATCAATTTTGTTACCTACACGAATAAGATTGAAACTCATTTTGCACCTCTATTCTTATTTTCTTCTGCTAATTAAGCTGGAAAACCACTGTGCAATTCCCCGTTTCATCTGGAATTGACTTTCTTTTTCTTCCAATAAATATTCTGTCAATGCCTCAAATGCTCTGGACACTCTTGCTTCTGGATAAGAAATAGTAACTGGTTTTTGCTGTCTTACTGCCTTTTCCAACATACTATCCTGTGGAAGCATTCCTAAGTATTCCAAGCTTCCATCCAAGAATTGTCCTACTACTGTATTCAATTTTTCAAATACAGCTCTTCCTTCTTCTACTGATGTTACACGATTGGAAACCACTTTGATTTTCTTCTTTTCCCACTGAAATTCTGAATTTCGATATAACGCTTTCAGTAGAGAATAGGAATCTGTCAAAGAACTTGGTTCTGGCGTAGTAACTAAAACAATCTCAGGACTTGCAAGTACAAATTCCAAAACGCTATCAGATATTCCAGCTCCGGTATCTATAATGATTACATCTGCCATCTGATCCAACTCTTTCATATTGCTAATCAGATACTCAATCTGTTCTCGCGTTAGATTATTCACCCCCGCTATACCGGAACCACCAGATATAAATCCAATTTCCATCGGTCCTAATGATATAATATCACGAATACTCTTTCCACGGTAGATTAAATCGCTAAAATTATATTTTGGAATTGCGCCAAACATAACTTCTACATTTGCCAGTCCAAAATCTGCATCAATAATAATAACTTTCTTCCCTGATTTCCGTATTTGAACCGCCAAATTTACCGCTACATTTGATTTTCCCACTCCCCCTTTTCCACTAGTAACAGTAATCACTCTTGCATTTGAAACAATCTGTTGATTTTTCTGTTTTACTATATTTCTTAACTGTTCTGCCTGATCCATAAATTATTTTCCTCCAAGCAGAATCTTTACATTTTTCTGCATATTGAAAACTTCTATATCCTCCGGTACATTCTGCCCACATGTTACATAAGATAAATCAGCTCCGGTATACAGTTTCATATTTAAAATATTTCCGTAACAGCTAGTCTCATCCAACTTTGTAAATATCAATTTAAACTCGAACTCTGCCTTGTATGCATCTACAATTTCTTTCAAGTCACGATACTTTGTGGTAGCACTCAATACTAGATATATTTCTTTTTCATATTCCTCTGACACACCTGATATCAGATTTTTAATATCATTCCTCTGTTCTTCATTCTTATGAGAGAGCCCTGCTGTATCCACCAATACTAAATCATAGTCTTTCCATTCCTGTAAGGTATCGTTCAATTCTTCAGCAGAATATATCACCTTAATAGGAGTATCCAAAATATTTGCGTATGTACGAAGTTGCTCTGCCGCAGCAATACGATATGTATCGGCTGTCAATAATGCTACTTTTTTTCCCTTTTCTACCTTAAATCTGGATGCAATCTTTGCAATTGTTGTTGTCTTCCCAACTCCAGTAGGGCCTACAAAAAATACCAGTTTCGGCTTACTTTCAGTTAATTCAATCGGTTGTGGCTGACCAAATTTCAAAATCATCTTCTGATAAATGCTAGAGAGCATATGATCCACACTAGAACCATTCTTTCTCACTGTCTCTACTTCATCCATAATCTGATTTACATATTTTTCATCTACTTCATTTTCTAATAGAATGCTGTAAATCATCTTCATAAATTTAAATCCTTCGTCCTCCGGAACTTCTTGCGGTTCTTCTTCCTTGGTTTCTTCCGGAGCCAACTTCTTTTCCAGAAAATTCTGAAGACTTTCTAATTTTTCCTCCAGATTATTTTCTACAGCTATTTCCTTTTTGCTTTCATTTTTCATTTTTTCTTCCAAGGAAGCCCACATATTTTCTACAGCTACAGAATCATTCTTCTTCGTTTCTTCCGGTTTTGGAATCTGAATGTCCTCATCCGCAGAAATATCTATTTTGCCCGGCTTAGGTATCTCCGGTGTTTTTATAGCAACTGCTCTCTCATTTTCTTCTACTGCCGCAGTAACTTCATATGTACTATTTTTAAATGCTTTAAAAAATCCTTTGGGCTTCACTTCTTTTACATTCATAATAACTGTCCCTGCCCCAAATTCCTGTTTTGCCTTTAAAGTGGCTTCTTCTTCTGTTTTTCCTTGGAATTTCTTTATTGTCATGAAAGGCTCACCATCCCTACTGATTGTAATTCAATATTAGACTCTACCTCATTGTAGGAAACAACAATCAAGTCTTTAAAATAATCTTCTGTCAACTTTTTAAAATACATTCGCACAATCGGCGACGTAATAATAATGGCATTTTTGCCAAGATTCTCTAATTTTGCAATTTCTGTTTCCAGAGAAGCCATAATTGCCTTCGTCTTTTCCGGGTCCAAAGTCAAATATGCCCCCTGTTCTGTCTGCTTTACAGAGGCCATAATTTCCTGTTCTACCTTTGGATCTAAAGTTACTACACTAGTAACTTCATTTGCAGGAAAGTACTTGCTGGAAATAGCACGTTTCAGACTCTGTCTTACATACTCTGTTAACACATCAACATCTCTGGTAGTTGCAGCATGATCAGAAAGTGTTTCCAGAATTGTGAGTAAATCACGAATGGAAATCCCTTCTCTCAAAAGATTCTGCAGTACCTTCTGAATTTCACCAATTCCAAGCAATTTCGGTATCAACTCATCCACTAATACCGGATTGCTTTCTTTTACGTTATTAATTAGATTCTGTACATCCTGTTTTGTCAACAATTCGTCCACGTGACTTCTGATTACCTCTGTCAAATGTGTTGCAATAATAGAAGGTGGGTCTACTACCGTATATCCAAGGCTCTCCGCACGTTCTCTCTGACTTTCTGTAATCCACAGCGCTGGCAAATGGAAAGAAGGTTCAAAGGTTGGGATACCGGATATTTCTTCTTCTACAAACCCCGGATTCATTGCCATGTAATGGTCAAACAAAATCTCGCCTTCCGTTACTTGAATTCCTTTTATTTTAATAATATACTGATTTGGATTCAGCTGAATGTTATCGCGCAAACGAATAATCGGCACAACCATACCAAGTTCTAAAGCAATCTGACGTCGTATCATTACAACACGATCCAGTAAATCCCCTCCCTGACTGACATCTGCCAACGGAATAATACCATAACCAAATTCTAATTCAATCGGATCTACCTGTAACAAAGATACCACATTTTCAGGCTTACGAATCTCTTCCGCCTGGGTTTCTGCCGTATCCACTTCTTCTTCAATAGCTTCAATACCAATGCTATTTTCTACACTTCTACCAGTTATAATAAATGCTGTTCCTAAAGCAATAAACAATTTCCAATCCAAAGGTGTGGTAATTCCTAAAAAAATCAAAACTCCACCCACAATATACAATACTTTTGGAATTCCGAATAACTGTTTTACTAATATCTGACTAAAGTCAGCTTCCTTAGATGCCTTTGTTACTAAAATACCGGTTGCCAGAGAAATTAATAAAGATGGAATCTGACTGGATAATCCATCACCAATAGTAAGAATACCAAACTGGCTTATCGCATCTCCAAAGGCAAGTCCCTGATTTATTATTCCCATGGCTGTACCACCAACCAGGTTAATAAATGTAATAATAAGACCTGCCATTGCATCTCCTTTTACATATTTGGTAGCACCATCCATGGCTCCAAAAAAGCTAGACTCCTGCTGAATCTTATCACGACGTTCTCTTGCCTGTTTTTCACTAATAATACCAGTATTCAAATCTGCATCAATCGCCATCTGTTTACCTGGCATTGCATCCAACGTAAATCTGGCCGTTACTTCTGCAACACGTTCGGAACCTTTATTAATTACTACGAACTGAATAATCAATAAGATAACAAATATGATTGCACCAATAATTAAATCATTTCCACCAACAAATTCTCCGAAAGTTCGAACTACATTTCCTGGATTTCCTGTATTTAAAATCAAACGTGTAGAAGAAACGTTTAAGGAAATTCTAAAAATAGTAGTAAATAATAACAGTGTCGGGAAAAATGACATATCTAGCACTTCTTTTACAAATAACGCATTCATTAGTATTACCAAAGCAACTGCGATATTAAAAGCCAGCATGATATCCAATAAAATAGAAGGAATGGGAACAATAAAGAAAATAACGGCTGCCAATATGTATAATGCCACTCCCAAATCTGCCTTTTTCATGCTATTTCCTCCTCTGTTTCTTTATTAATTATTTATTCTTCAAACTGTATACAAAAGCTAATACTTCTGCTACTGCCTGATATAACTCTGGCGGAACCTCTGCACCAACCTCCACGTTAGCGTATAACATTCTCGCCAAAGGCTTGTTTTCTACAATCTCAATATTATTTTCTCTTGCTATCTCACGAATTTTCATCGCCAGATAATCTTCTCCCTTTGCAATAACCACTGGTGCAGAATTCTTATCTGCATCATATTTAATTGCAACTGACAAATGAGTCGGGTTGGTGATGACCACATCTGCAGTAGGAAGGTTCTGCATCATACGCCTCTGTGATGCTTCACGCATCTTAGAACGTTGGCGCCCCTTTATTTCAGGATTTCCTTCTGTATTCTTATACTCATCTTTTACTTCCTGCTTGGTCATCTTCATATCTTCTTTAAATTTGTGTTTCTGATAAAACCAGTCCGCAATACCAACCACTAGATAAACCAACGAAATTTTAAATCCTGCATCTATCACAATGCTTCCAACTAGGATGATAACTTGCATCAACGGTATATCATACAACAAAAACAACTCATTCTGATGCCCTTTAATAGCGGTATAAGCTACATATGCAATCAATGCTATTTTAGCAATTGATTTCACCAATTCAAAGAGGGAATCCTTGGAAAATATTCTCTTAAATCCACTTAATGGATTTATCTTGCTTGCCTTCGGCCGCATAGGCTTAGTTGTAATTTTCCATCCTACCTGGAAAATATTAATCAAGATACAGACCAAAACACCTACTACAAATACCGGTGCCACAATCTTTAAAATGACAAGCATTACATTATTGACTACTGTTGTGGCAGAAAAAATAGACATTCCTCCTGCACTGTCATTTATAATATCCGGCATCTTTTTATAGATAACCGGGAACATGCTTATGAGATTTTCCCCAATATAAGAAATAAATATTTTCAACACCAGAAATAAAGCAATCAAATCAACGGCAGCACTCAATTCTTTACTTTTGGCCACCTGCCCTTCTTCTCTGGCGTCCCTTAACTTCTTAGCAGTAGCTGGTTCGGTCTTTTCTCCACCTTCCCCATCTTTTGCAAACCACTGAAGATTATACTCCAAGAAAAAATACTTTTCTTCTTCCACGTTAATACATTCCTTCAATTATTGAAACCATCATTTTTTTCATTTCTGTAAAAATAAAATTTGAAATATTAGGTAATAACCCTATTGTTACAAACAAAATTGTAAGTCCTAACAAAAGCTTTAACTGAATACCCACCGCAAACATATTCATTTGAGGGGATACTTTCGCCATCACACCAAGAATACAATTCAAAATCATGTTAGTAGCAAATACCGGCAATATAATTCGAAATCCAATTACTACTAAATCTGTCATATAAGCTGTCATAGTTGCTAATAAACTATCCCACTGAAAAACAGTTCCATTGATAGGAATTACCTGATAAGAATCTATCAATGCCCTTAAAATGTAATGATGCATATTGGTTACTATTAATAACATCATTATCATATAATTATAGAACTGTCCTGAAATTGCCACCTGCTGATTGGACGATGGATCAAAAACATTCATCATAGCCATTCCAATTTCCATATCAATCATTTTACCCGAGAATAAAACAATGGAATTACAAATATTTGCCGCAAATCCAATGAGCAATCCTGTAATTCCTTCCTTCAAGATGATGATGGCGAACTCTATTACTCCAGAATATTCCAGCGGTTCCTTCGGCAACATTACTTGATATAGAATCAAGGATGTAAATACCGACAACCCAATTTTCACACGATTAGGGGTATTCTTCATTCCAAAAAACGGTGCAATAGATACAAATGATGCAATCCTTACCAATATCATCAGAAAATATTCAAATGTATAAATTGAAAACTCATAATTTACCATAACTTTTGTCAACCTATCGTAAATACAGGCCAAAATTATTCCATAATTCTGTCATAAAGCCTGTTAAATTTTCTAAAATCCATCCACCTACGAGCATAAGTCCCAGAAAAACAGCTATAATCTTGGGAACAAATGTTAATGTCTGCTCCTGGATGGAGGTGACCGTCTGGAAAATACTAATTACCAAACCTACAATCAGTGAAATTAAAAGTAGAGGTGCTGACGTTTTTATAATAAGATACAACGCCTCTTTTGCTATATCCAAGACCTGTCCTTCTGTAATCATCTGTATCCACCTCTACTTAATAAAATGTCTTCACAAGACTTCCAATTACCAAATCCCAGCCATCTGCAAGAACAAATAGTAACACCTTAAATGGTAAGGAAATCGTTGTAGGCGGCAACATCATCATACCCATAGACATAAGTACTGATGCCACTACCATATCAATTACAATAAACGGAACATAAATCAAAAATCCCATGATAAATGCGGTACGCAATTCACTTAAAATAAAACTCGGAATAATAATTGTCATAGAAAGTTGATTTACTTGTTCTTCATCACTAGTATCAATATCATCTATTCCTGCTATATCGCAAAACAGATTCAAATCTTTTTGCTGTGTTTCCTTGTACATAAACCTTCTTAAAGGCTTTTCCCCTTCTTCGATTGCCTGCTCCTGTGTAATTTCACCTGCGTCAAAAGGCTTAATTGCATTTTCATTAATCTCCGTAAAAACCGGATTCATAATAAACAATGTCAGAAACAATGCTAATCCAATCAACACCTGATTTGGTGGTGCTGTTTGTGTACCAATTGCATTTCTTACAAAATGCAGAACAATAATAATTCTAGTAAATGAAGTCAGCATGATTAAAATTGATGGTGCTAACGAGATTACGGTAAGCACCAGCAATATTTTTAAATTCCCTGAGAAATCTCCATCCTCATTATTCCAGGTCACATGTACTCCATTGGTATTATCAGTAGTTGCACCCTGTACCTGACTCTGTGTCCCACTATCCAATTGTCCCACTTCATTGGTCGTCTGTTCTGTTAAGTCCTGATTTGCTTCTGTTGCATATGCATTCTGTCCCAAGCATAAAACTAATGCCAGAATCAAGGTAATCGTTCCAAAGGCAAAGGAAGTTCCACAATATATTTTTTTCAGCTTTTTCATAAAACTTTGCCTACTTCCCAGGGAATTTTCCCTTCAATTTTTCAAAAATCTCTTGAAAGTTCGGAGTCTTAGCAACTGCCTTTTCATCTTCCGGCGGAAGCCATGTCAGCTGTTCTTTGGTCAATTCTGTCAATACATTTATAGTATCTTTGCACACAGAAATTGCCAAATACTTCTCTCCAATCTGAATAATCTGAATAAATTTATTATTATTCACTCGAAAAGTTTCGATGACGTTTATATTCTTGTTACACATAGCTCCCTTCTGGTAGCCTGCAATCCACTTAGTTGTAAAATATGTAATCGCCAATACAAACAAGAATATAAGCAAAACGCCAATCAACTGAAAAAAGCTTTCCCATCCTGAAGATATTTCAAGTAAAATCATACTAACCTACTACTTTTTTAACAGCTTCTAATACACGTTCTGCCTGAAACGGTTTTACAATAAAATCCTTTGCTCCAGACTGAATTGCTTCAATAACCATTGCCTGCTGTCCCATTGCAGAACACATAATAACGGCTGCAGAAGGATCTCCTGCTTTAATTTCTTTCAAAGCCTGAATTCCATCTTTTTCCGGCATGGTAATATCCATTAATACCAAATCCGGTTTTGTTTCATTGTATTTTTCTACTGCCTTTGCTCCATTTTCTGCTTCTCCTGCAATTTCGTAACCATTCTTTGTTAAAATGTCCTTAATCATCATTCGCATAAATGCTGCATCATCACATATTAAAATACTCTTTGCCATCTGTTTCTCTCCTTACATCTTTTTTCTAGATTTAATTTCTTAATTATTTATTATCTCTGTAATACGGATACCAAAGCTTTCTTCAATTACCACTACTTCACCTTTGGCAATATATTTTCCGTTTACCAGCACATCAATAGGTTCCCCGGCAATCTTATTTAATTCAATGATTGTACCAGGTGCAAATTCCAAAATATCCTGAATGGATTTGCTTGTTCTTCCTAATTCCACAGTTACTTCCAGCGGTACGTCCATAATCAATCCTATGTTCTCCTGCTGTGTTACTGGATTAAAATCTCCGGCAAATGCCTGGAATTGTGCCGGCTGTACGTTAACCGGCTGCTGTGTGTACATCTGTTGTGTCATATTATTATTCATAGGCGCTCCCATCATTGGCTGCCCCATCATCGGCTGCATCTGTGGTTGTGGCTGTGACTGCATCTGCGGTGCCGTTTGTGGTACTGGCTGCGGTGCAGATTGTGGGGCTGCCTCTGTAGAAGAAACATCTTCTTCCATAGTCTTTGCAACTCCTGCGCACATCTCTTTTGCAAAGGAGAAGGGGAACAACTGCATTATCTCACTATTTACCAAATCTCCAATTTCCATTTTAAATGAAATCTTTACAAATTGTCCAGTTAAAAATTCTGCTATACCTGCTTCATCTACAGAATCTTTTAAATCAACCAAATCTGCAGCTGGCGGACTGATATCTATCATCTTGTTTAACATGGAAGATAATGATGTTGCTGCAGAACCCATCATCTGATTCATTGCTTCACTGATAGCACTCAGATGTAACTCTCCTAATTCGCCATCCGTGTTAGTACCATCGCCTCCCATCATCAAATCAGTAATAACCTTAACATCTCTTTCTTTTAAAACTAAAAGATTACTTCCATCTAACCCCGTTGTATAAGCAATTCGAATAAATACACAAGGTTTTTCGTAAGAATCTACAATATCCTCCCAATTTGCAAAAGAAACTACCGGAGTTGAGATATCAACTTTACGGTTTACTAGTGAAAATAACGTTGTAGCGGCAGTTCCCATACTTATATTGGAAATTTCTCCGATTGCATCGATTTCATCCGGTGTTAACCCATTTTCATCATTTTCCGCCATTTCTACTGTGTCATCATTGGCATCATTACTCAACAGCGCTTCAATTTCTTCTTGTGATAAAACACCATCCATCTTCTCACTGCTCCTCTCTAATTACTGATGTAACTCTTACTGCATATTGTTCGTCCGAAGCACCGGGCAGAGCAGTAAATTTTTTTATATTACCAACGTATACTTCTAACTCCTGGTCTACTTTGGTATCTAGTCGGATAATATCTCCAACCTGTAGATTAACAAAATCATTTACCGAAATATTACTCTTTCCTAACACTGCCTTTACCGGCATTGGAGCTTTTGAAATCATTGCCTCAATTACTTCGGTATACTCTTTTTCATCACACTCCTGCATGGTAGAATACCAATATTTCGTATTTAACTTATCCATTATATCTTCCAGAGTCATATATGGAAGACACACATTCATCAATCCTTCCACATCTCCAATCTTCAGATTGATAGTAATAATTGCTATCATTTCACTAGGAGATATGATTTGTGCAAATTGTGAATTGGTTTCTATTCGCTCTAAACGCGGATGAATATCCACAACATTCTCCCATGGTTCTCTCAAAAGATTGATACACACATTCATAATTCTCTCTATAATCAGTAACTCAATCTCCGAAAAATCTCTGGTTCGTTCCAACGGTTCTCCTGCACCGCCTAACATACGATCTACCATCGCATATCCCAAATTTGATGCCAACTCCATAATAATATTTCCCGGCATCGGCGCAAAGTTTACAATTCCAAGAAGCACCGGATTCGACAAGGCATTTGAGAATTCAGAATAAGTAACAGCTTCTGAATTCATTACCTCAACCTGGATATTTTTTCTTAAGTATACCGGAAGATTCGTAGATAGCAATCGCCCATAATGCTCAAAAATAATTTCCATTGTTCTAAGATGTTCTTTGGAAAACTTCGCAGGTCTTGCAAAATCATAATTCTTTACTTGTTTTTCCCCGGTGTCTTTCATCTCGTCTACATCTAACTCTCCATTGCTGAGAGCATTCAGCAGACTGTCTATTTCATTTTGCGATAAGACCTCTCCCATTTTCTTTCACCACCTGACATTAACTACTTTTACTTCTCTATTGATAATTGATATCTGAGAACACAACACTTACAATGAAATCAGAATCATACATCTTACGAAGGCTCTTTAAAATTTCATTTTGAATTCCCTTTGTATCATTTCTCATATCATCAATACTATGGCTAGATACAATTTTATTGATTTCATCCTTGATGATTCCTTCTTTGTTTGTAATAGCTTTTGCATCTGTATAATCCTCATGTTTTGTATCTAAGGTAACAGAAACTGACATCATTACATAATGGTCTTTTCCATCTGTATTCTTCAAGTTGATTGTCATTTTCTCTCCCTCTGAAATCTTTACTTCCTCGATTTGCTCGATTGGAACATTGATTGCTCCTTCTTCTTTTCCACTTTCCAACTCCAAATCAATTGCTGAACATACCTTTGTAATCAATTCATTTGCCTTTTTTGACTGTGGTACAACAGAAATCATAAGGATTGCTGTCAAAATTAAATTTGCAAGTACCAGTGCCAGAATTAAAACGCTCATTAAATTCTTTTTCATACTGTCTTTCCTTTCTAATTAGAATTATAGGAATTATATATTTTTATTTCTACCCTTCGGTTTCTTGCTCTTCCTTCCGGTGTAGAATTATCTGCAATGGGATTGTACTCCCCACATCCGGTTGCCCTTATTTTAGCTGGGTCCAATGACGTCTTTGATAATACATAATTCTTAACAGAATGCGCTCGATAAGAAGAAAGAATATCATTATTCTCATACTTATCATTATGTATCGGGACATTATCTGTGTGTCCTTCTATATAAATACGATTACTATCATAACTTTGCAATATCGTGGACAACTTATCCACTAATGGCAATGCATCCTCTCGAATCTCTGATTTGGCACTATCAAACAGCAATGCTCCATTTAGCGTCAACATCACATACTGTGCATTAGATTCTACTTCTACCTGATCTGCAATCTGTAACTGCGCCAACTGCTGTTCAATCGCCTCTGCCATTTGCTCAGACTCTTTTAAAGCAGCTTCTTCATATTCCGCTTTTAAGTCCTGTTCTTCCTGTTGTTCACTTTCGCTCTCTCCATCTTCTTCCGAAGCAGAATTTGCGCCCTCAGTATAATAGGTATCCAAAAATTCCAACTGACTCACGCCAGAAGATACCATCATCCCATCTCCAATAGATGCTCCTCCCGAAGGGAAAATACTAAAACTATTTTGCAAGGATGCTATCAACTGATCAAACTTCTCTGCATCTACAGTAGACATTGAAAACAACAATACAAAGAAACACAACAACAGATTCATCAAATCGGCAAAGGTATTCATCCAGCTAGCACCGCCACCTTGCGGCTCCTCTTTTTTCTTTCTAGCCACTATGCCTCACCTCCGGCCTGTTCCTCCGACATGCTCTCTCTCATCTTTGGAGACAGGAAAGATTTCAGTTTTTCTTCAATTACACGAGGATTCTCACCTGCCTGAATGGACAAAAGTCCTTCCACTGTAACTTCCTTAATCATAATTTCTACATCGTTATTAACAATTAATTTATTTGCAACCGGACTACAAAGCCAGTTTGCTAACAAAGAACCATACAAAGTAGTAACCAATGCTACTGACATACTCGGTCCGACGGTAGAAGGGTCACTCATTGTTTTTAACATATTAATCAAACCAATCAATGTACCAATCATTCCCCAAGCAGGACCTAATTCTGCCCATTTCTGCCAAAATCCAATTACTTTTTTATGCCTTGTCTCAATACAAGTTAAGTCCGTTTCTAAAATTCCTCTTACCAATTCCGGATCCGTACCATCTACAACAAGCATAACACCCTTTTTCAAGAATTCATCCTCAATTCCATTTGCTGCTTCTTCCAGTGCAAGGAGTCCTTCTTTTCGTGCTATATTCGATAAATCAATAATATTCTTAATCACTTCACTTATATCTGCCTTAGATGCCTTAAAAATTCTCACAAATCCCTTTAGACCATTTATAAAGTCTTCCAGTGTATGGGAAGCAAGTACACCCGCTAATGAACCACCAATGGTAATCAGCACGGATGGTATATGTAAGAAACTTCCCAATGCCGCCACATTAATACCATCATCGCCATAAATAACGCCGAAAACAAACATTCCGACACCTAATAAAAATCCAATTAAAGACGCTATATCCAACTTAGCCACCTACCCTCTTCATCCATGAAATTATTCTTTTTCTTCTATGAGAAATCCGCTCCTTGACTCCTCATCACAACTGTTCTTTCTTTTCATCTGGGGTTAGCCAGCTAAGCCCAGTTGTCATAAAATCTCTCTTATATAATATTACTAAATTTTTAATCTCTTGTCTACTTTCTTTTACAATTATCTTCTTTCCAGTGACAAAAGAAATGACAGTATCCGGGGTCTCCTCTACCGATTCGATTAATTCTGCATTAATCAAAACCTTACTTCCATTTAGCTTTGTAACTTCTATCATAGAGTTCACCTCTTTATTATACCACATTTTGGGGAATATTGTCATATAATTCCCCAAAATGTCGTATTAATTATTTAAAAATTAACGTTTCAAATTAATCAACTCTTCCAGAAGTGTATCGGATGTTGTAATAATTCTGGAATTTGCCTGGAAACCTCTCTGTGTAGTAATCATTTCTGTAAATTCAGTAGAAAGGTCTACGTTAGACATTTCCAAAACACCACTATTCATCTTGCCACCATCTGCTGTGATATCCTGTCCGATTCCATCAAATTCTCCAGAGTTCAATGTTTTCTGATAACAGTTATCTCCAACCTTTTCCAAACCAGATGGATTAGAAAATACAGCAACAGCTATCTGTCCTAACAATACGGTATTACCATTATCATAACTTCCGTAAATCTCACCATTTTCAGCTACCTGTAATCCTGTTAGTGCTCCCAATTTCTTACCTTTTCCAAGAGTACTGTCGTTTACATTTCCTGTATCAATATCCATGGTACACTTTCCGGAGTTATCCATGTTCTTCGTTGTACTAAAATCAATAGTAATATCCGCAAAATTACCACCTAATGCACTCATATTAAGAATCTGAGTATTATTTCCAGCAGCTCCAATATAGTTGAATAACCCTGTATTTTCATCATAATCTAATTCATAGGAATAACTAAGCTGAGTATATTGATAAGTTCCATCTGCCTGAATGTTTGCTGGATCAAAATTGGCCTGTTCTTCTGTTGACAATCCATAAATTTCCTGTGGTGTACTAACAATCTGAGTACCATTATTGTTTCCTACATAGTTTCCTGTATTTGTGTCATATGTTAGGGTCACTACTGTTCCATCATTCAAAGTCTTATCAACGGTACCGGTCGTACCTGGTGTAATATTGGCATAACCTGTTGCTAAATTTTTCGTAACATTTGTACTCTGTTGTTGACCAAAAATATCAGCCATTGAATGGGCAGCGTTTCCCGGAATTGTAGTATCCAAATAGTCATTCAAAATAGAATGATTCGTAGAATCCAAAATATCAGAAAGTTCTATTGTATATGTCTTTGTATCCGGATTTGAAGTCTTTATTGCAAACTTTGCTGTATAACTGTATCCTAATGCATCATAGAAGTTCAAATTCATGGTATAACCATTTGCACTGTTAACATTTGTATTATTAGCATCCAAAATACCTCCGCAAGTTGCATCCGTTGTTGCTTCCGGTGAAGATGTCAAATTCTTTTCCTGCATGATTCGAAGTGCAGATACCGTATCCTTTTTAATCGTTCCGGTTGCCGGATCTACCTGCCACCCCATAACGTTATAACCATTTGCCTTGGTTGCAAGGTTTCCAGCTCCATCAATATAGAACGCCCCTGCCTTGGTAAAAAGATTTTCTGTACCATTGTTTACAATAAAGAAACTATCTCCTGTAATCTTTAAATCAAATGCATCACCTGTAGTCTGAGTTGCTCCCGGAGATGTAATATTTACAGAAGTAGATCCTGTTGTAACACCAAGACCAATCTGTTTTGCATTGATACCACCCTTTGTCTGAGTTGCTCCAGATGCACTGGAAATGGTCTGATACATAATCTCGCTAAATGTTGTTGAGGATGATTTAAAAGCAACCGTATTTACGTTTGCAATATTATTACCAATTACATCCATTTTTGTCTGGTGTGTTTTTAATCCTGATACACCAGAATACAATGATCTCATCATAGTGAAATGACCTCCTAATCTTTCGCTGCATGGTCTTCTCTGTCATTCAAAGACCTTAGCTTCCTTACGGTCCAGCTACATAATTACAGCGCCATCAATATTTGTGTAAATGTTTTCTTCTGACTCGTTTTGATCCATTGCTGTCACCACAGTCTTACTGGGTACATTCACAATAAAGGAATACGAATCTACAATCACAAGGGATTCTCTCATTCCCTTCGCTTCTGCTTTTTCCGCCCCTGTCTCCAAGCGTTCTTTCTGTTCATTTGAAAGCTCTATGTTTCTACTTTGTAAACGCTGTGATGCATGTTTGGAAAATTTTAATACAGAACTTTCGTTAACAGCCTGTTTTTGTTTTAATATCTCACCAAAGGACAATTCCGCATTATTGCTTACAGAACTTCTTCCATCCTTTTTCAGATACCGGTCTGTTATCTGTTCTATCGAAGAGAACTGATTTGAAATCTTGTTCATAGCAATCTCTCCATTCTAAGCTTCCCTGCTTCCTCACGCTGTAGCGCCTGAGTTATCTCCATCCGTGTTGTTACTATCATTTGTATCTGCATCACCATCTGTGTTGGTGTTTGCATTTTCGAGTAAGGATTTTAATTCAGCTTCCAACGCTTCCAATTTTTCCATATATGCCTTATCTACATTATTCGTAATGTACTGTTTCTGGTAATCCGTTAATTCGTCATAGAATTTACGAACCTCTTCTACCTTATCTTTATCTGATAAGGAAAGTCGTTGTACATTTGGTAACTTTGCCACCATATATTGGAATGCTGTTGCTGCATTGGTTGCCTCCAAATAATCTTCATCAACAACCGTATCTAAATCATCCAAGGAATACAATCCATCATTTATAGACAAATATGTATTTCCATTCTCTCGTACGATGTAATCTACTTGTCCTGTTACATAAGTAGTTTCACCACTCGCACTAGTCACCTTCATAATAACTGTTTTTCCTACTAAATTAGTTGCCTGTGAAGTTTCCATAGTGGAATTTAAATTCTGCATTTCTTCCAGTGATGAGAATGTTGCCAACTGAGAAATATACTCTGTATTTGACGTCGGTTCTAATGGGTCCTGATATTTCATCTGCGCTACTAACAACTGCAAAAATGCTTCCTTGTCTAAGGAACTGTTATCAGACTTGGTTACACTTGATAAAGACTGACTGGACGCTGAAGTATCTACTACCTTTCCATCCTGTACTTGCTGTATAACTGCCATATCTTCTCCTTTCCTATGCGGTCAAATCTACACTGTTTCCATTATCCCGCATAATTTTTGCTGCCAATGTTTCTTCTTCGGACATTACTCCTTCCAATTCATCCAGATTGTTTAAATTGATTCCTCTTCTGGAAGGTTTTTCTGCTTCCTGCTGCTCTTTTGACGGATTCCCCTGATTTTCTTCCAGATTCCGTTCAAATTCGTGGCTGGCAACAGTTACTTCAATTGCTTCTACTTTCATGCCCTGTTGATTCATGTTTTCCTTCAAGACTGCAATCTGGCTTTCCAATACTTCTTTTACAGCTTCATTCTGTGCAGCAATCTGTGCTGTGATAGCACCATCCTTCGAAATCACTTGTAAATAAACCTTACCCAGATTCTCCGGATTCAACTGCATTTCAATAGATGATTGTGCCTGTGTAACACTGATTCTAGTCATTTGGCTAATCTGACGCAAAATACTCTCTACATCAATCTGAGATTGCGTTACCGTCTGCACAACTTCTACTGTCTGACCATTATTTATGGTCTGTGTGGTTGTCTGGAAGCTTACTTGTGTCTGCTGTCCCTTTGTTTCTGCCTGTGGTTTAACATCAGACTCTGCTGTTGCCGTTTTCTGCTTACTTTCATCACTATTGGATTCTTCGCTAGTATCTTCTTCTGTCACATTTTCAATCTGCTTTACCAGCGTCTTTTCTTCTACTTCCTCTGTGACTTCGGTTTCCACCTGCTTTGCAGTATCTGAAACTGTCTTTTCTTTTGTCTTGAGCTCACTTTGCGTTACTGTTTCTTCTGCCTCTGCAAGCACTATATTATCCTGCAATTCTGTTCCCGGTTCTATTTCTGTTTTTACTTCTACCTCAGAAACATTTTCCGTCTGAACCTGTTCCGGTACTTCTTCTACAACTATATTCTGTTGCATTTCTGTCAACTGTTTTGATAATTGTTGTAACTCTTCTGTTGTCAAATTCAAACCTTCTGTCAGTTGTCCGAAAAGTTCTGTTATCTGGGACATTAATGTTTGAAAATCCTGATTTACTAGCAACTCACTTCCATCCTGACTTCCGGTAAGTTCCATTACCAATTGTGTGACTTTTGTTGGTTCTGACAAATCCAATACTGTAAGTCCCAACTCTTCCATTACATGAACCAGTTCTTCTTCCGACACACCTAATTTTTCTTTCAGAACATTCTTTACTTCAGTTACAACTGTTTCTATTTGTTCCTGAGCATCTTCCGATAGTTTACTGGTAATGTCAGAACTGCTTGCTTTCACAAAGCTCGTATCTTTGAAGTTGTTCTGTGCAGCTTCTTTTTCATAAATCACCTGATTACTTCCTACCGCAACAGAGTTTTTTCCTATCTGACTTGTCCATGAGTACTGTTCCTCATACCCTTTGCCTGCCGTTTGGTTCAATAATGCTCCGAATGCTGCTTCTGCCTTCTTTGATGTTTCCACTGTGGAAGCCATGTTTTTCATACCTTGCAACATGGACGATAATTGTGAAATCTTAGTGTCTGTCACCCCTTTTCCTCCTTTCTTCTTTATTTTATTTATTCTTAAGGCTCCATGATTTTTGTAACTCGGGCTGCTACCTCCGAATCCATAGCGCCAAGAATAGCACCTCTAGCAGACGTATCCATATTCTGCAAAATTTTTGCTACCAAGTCCAAATTATCTGTCATCTGTTCCATAATAGCAGCTGCCTGTTTTGGCTTCATCTGAGCATAAGTATCTGCATATTCCTGAATTTTGGCATCCGCTTCTTCCTGCTCTACTACCTGTTTATATAGAATTTCCGCATTGGCGGGATCGATGCTTTCATAATAAGCTCTATATTCACTTATATCGGGTGCATTATCTGCAAATACAACCTCTTTGTAGAATTTTGTTTTTTCCTCTTCAAAAGCTGCTTGCTGTTCCTCAAACTCTTTCAATCTTGCCACTTCTGACTGCAACTGTTCTACGTTATCAGAACTTGCATTCGTCTGAGACTGTGCATCTGCCAACTGTACCTCTAATTCCTTAATTCTGGCAATTGCTTCATCCAACGTTGTATACGGATACTGCGCATCTACAGTCTCTTCCTCTGCCGTATCCGGAAGAATCTTATTCACATAAGGTACATCTTTTAAAATTGGTTGTAACACAGTCGAACCAAATCCTCCAATATCAGTCTTAATTACCAATACCAAAATTCCAAGCCAGACAGCAATAAAAGCAATCGTCACAGCTACAACTGCTATGCGACTTCCACCAGACTCTTCTTCTGTATTTTCCTCGTCCTTTGCTTTTTTCTTCGCTTCTTTTTCTTCCTTTTTCTTTGCTCTGGCGGCTTTCTTCTCTGCCTTTTTATCTACGCTTTTTTCTTCTTGTTCCATTACTTCTTCTGCTGCCATGCTGTTCACCACCTTATTCATTCTTGGCATGATTATGGGTAAAACTTACCAGTTCGTCCACTGCCTTGCTTTCGTTTTTTTCAATTTCTTTCTTAAATTCATCAAATGCCTTTTCTTTCAGCTTTTCATGTGTTTTTCTCTCCGTCATCACTTCCTGAAGATGTTTTCTGGCACTTTCCAGATTTCGCTGAGCCACATGCACTGCTAATGTTTGGCTTCGTATGGCACCTTTCATATTCTCAATAGCTGCCCTATTCACCTTGATTGCTTGAAAATCGAGTTTATCCGCAACTAGTTTTCGTGCTTCATTCTCGTAATTCCACTTTCGCAGATTCAATTCTGCCAATTTTTCTTCTTCCTTATCTAGAGTCGCTGCTGCGATAGAAAAAGAAGTCTTAGCCTGAGTTTCTAGCTTATATTTAATATCAAGAATATTCTGCATCTTATATGTAAATTTTGCCATACATCATTCCCTACTTTTAAAATAAAGCTTCCAACTTCTCCACAATTTCTTCAAAGGAGAATTTTTCATGAGTTTCCTGCAGTAAAAATTCATTTACAGTATCTATTTTTTCAATGGCATAATCAATATTACTATTAGAACCTTTCTTATAAGCTCCAATATTGATTAAATCTTCCGCTTCCTGATAAGTTGCCAACACATTCTTTAGATTTCCTGCTGCCGCTTTATGCTCTGAATTCACAATAGAACTCATAACACGAGAAATACTCTGCAATACATCAATGGCTGGATAATGATTTTTATGTGCAAGCTTTCGATCTAACATGATATGCCCATCCAAAATACTTCTTGCTGTATCTGTAATAGGTTCATTAAAATCATCACCATCTACTAAGACTGTATATAATCCGGTAATAGAACCTTTATCAGAATTTCCTGCCCTTTCCAGAAGTTTCGGCATCTCGGAATATACACTTGGTGGATATCCCCTTGTAACCGGTGGTTCTCCTGAAGCCAATCCAATCTCTCTTTGAGCCATAGAAAAACGAGTCAAGGAGTCCATCATAAGAAGAACATCTTTCCCCTGATCTCTAAAGTACTCTGCAATAGCTGTAGCCGTTTTCGCCGCTTTGTTTCGAATCAGTGCCGGACGGTCAGAAGTTGCCACTATTACAACGGAACGTTTCATTCCTTCTTCTCCCATATCTCTTTCGATAAATTCCCGGACCTCTCGGCCACGTTCTCCTATCAGTGCAATTACATTTATATCAGCCCTGGTATTACGCGCAAACATACCAAGCAGTGTACTCTTTCCCACTCCGGAACCTGCAAAAATTCCAATTCTTTGTCCTTTTCCTACTGTAATAAGACCATCTACTGCCTTTACTCCCAATGGCAGAACTTCATCAATAATTTTTCTTGCCATCGGATCCGGTGGTGCTGCTTCTACCGGATATTCTTTTTCCGTAATTAATTCTTCAATATCAGTTGGTCTTCCCATACCGTCAAGAGTATGTCCCAGCAATTCCTCTCCTACAGAAACAGATAAAGGATGCCCCGTATTTTCTACGATACATCCTACTCCTAATCCTTCCACACTATCATAAGGCATAAGGAGCAATCGCTTATCTCGAAATCCAACCACCTCTGCCATTACGGAAATGTCCTCTTTGGGATCAATTATAATACGACACAGGTCATTTAGCTTTGCGCTCGGTCCTACTGATTCTATGGTAAGACCTACGATTTTTACCACTTTTCCCAGATTTCTGTAAAATTTATGTTCTGTCAATTGACGATATTTCTCGATATTATATCCCACGTTATCTATCCTCGCAAACTTAAGGAACGTAATGTCTTTATCAGATTCTCAAGCTGAATATCTCTTCCACAGTCAAAAACACCGGAATCTGTTTCTATGACACATTGTCCATCCTTCATGCTGGCATCTGCCATAATTTCTATCTTTACAGACTGTCCTACCTTCTCACGAATCTCATTGATATGGTCTTCCAGAAAAGTGAAATTATCTATTCCAACCTTTACCTGAAATTCCTTTGCATCTTCAATTTCTAGGATTGTCTTCTGTATCAGATAAATCAAAATTTCTTTTTTATCATCAAACTGCACATGAAACACCTGTTCAAATACATCTGCAATAACACCTACCAGCATCGGCTCCAATTCCTTTAGCTGCTGCTGATACTCCTCTTGCATTGCTTTTCTCTCGTCATCTATCTGGCGACGAAGTTCTTCCAATTCTTCCTGTGCCTGTTGTCTGCCTTCGGAAAGCCCCTGATTGTACCCTTCCTCCTGCGCCTGCTGGCGAATTGCTTCTGCCTGCTGATTTGCTGTCTCCACAGTTTCCTTTGCCTGTTCATTTGCTTTTTCCAGAATTTCTTCTGCTTCAGCTGATTTCTGTTCTAGCACTTCTTCCATAGAGAGCGCTTCTTCCTTCGGAATTACCTCTACCGCTTCTATGCTAAGACCAGCTACAAATCCATCTTTATCAGGTATCCCCTGATCCAGGCTCTGTGTCTTTCTTGCCAACTCGTCTAATTTTTCTGCTACCAACGCATTTGAATTGATAATCCTGGCTCCATTTCCGTCCGTCACCACATATCTTTGTTTATACAAATTAGACAACGATTTCGTCACCTCCACCTCTGGAGATTACAATTTCTGCTGAATCCTCCAGCTTACGAATAATACCAACAATCTTCTGCTGTGCTTCTTCTACATCCTTCATACGAACCGGTCCCATGAATTCCATATCTTCCTTAATCATGGCTGCCAAACGTTTAGACATATTTTTAAAGACAACATTCTGTACTTCTTCATTCGCCGCCTTTAATGCAACACCCAAATCATTATTGTCTACATCACGAAGTACACGCTGGATTGCTCTGTCATCCAGAAGAAGAATATCTTCAAATACGAACATCTTCTTACGGATTTCATCTGCCAATTCTGGTTCTTCAATTTCCAGAGATTCCATAATATGTTTTTCAGTTGCTCTATCTACCGTATTCAAAATGCCTACGATAGCATCTACACCACCAACAATGGTGTAATCCTGATTTACTAAAGAAGAAAGTTTTCTTTCCAATACGCGTTCCACTTCCTTAATAACATCCGGTGATGTTCGATCCATTAATGCGATACGCTTTGCTACATCTGCCTGTTTTTCCGGTGGCAATGCACCAATAATCATTGCCGCCTGCCCTGAAGACAAATACGACAAAATCATTGCTATTGTCTGAGGGTGTTCATCCTGAATAAAGTTCAGTAACTGACTTGGCTCTGTCTTACGCACAAATTCGAAAGGACGTACCTGCAAAGATGCCGTCAACTTAGAAATAACATTCTGAGCACGTTCTTCTCCCAATGCTTTTTCCAACAGTTCCTTCGCATAACCAATACCACCTTCAGCAATATATTGCTGTGCCAGGCACACCTGATAAAATTCATTCAAAATATCTTCTTTGGTTTGAGGCGCTACACTTCTGGTATTTGCAATTTCTAATGTCAACTCTTCAATTTCTTCTTCCTTCAGATGTTTGAAAATAGCTGCCGATTTTTCTGGTCCTAATGTAATCAGCAGTATTGCCGCCTTCTGAACTCCATTCATTTCTTCTGTTTTACCTGCCATTGCTTATTCCCACTCCTCATTCAGCCAGTTTCTAAGCAGCGAAGCTGCCGCTTCTGGATTCTCATCCACGAATTTTTCTATTAAAATGCGGGTTTCAGACTTCTCCGCAAATCCAATATCTTCCAATGTCTCCTGTGCCTCTTTTGTAGAAGAAAGCAATGATTCCACAGAAAGTTCCGGTTCCACTTCCTCCAACTGTTCTTTTCTCGTGCTACGGAATACTACAAATCCCAACATCAGCATAATCACTACCGCGATAATCAATGGAAGATAGTCCATAATACCTTTACCACTACCATCTGAATAATTAAAAAACGGCACTTCATATGCTACAATCTTAATGTTATCCTCCGAAAAACCAGTTGCACGGGATACCATTTCTACGAAATCCTGATCCACATCCAGTTTCACTTTATCACGATTTTCCGCTACAAACTCATCAAAAGTCTTGTCATCCAGCTCACCGCTTGCACGCAGTGCATCTTCATCATAAATGTGATACTGTGTTGCCACCAACGTCAAAGAAGAGGCATCGTAATCGATATTTCCAATTGCTCCCGTAGTATCTGTAATCTTTTCACTTGTCTTATATTGTTTTGTCTCATCTGTAATTGTCTGGGAAGATACTGAACCATCTTCTATCATATACGTTGTGTCATCATTTGAATCAGTACCAGGTACTCCTGCACTTCCTCCTGTTGACTCTGAACTGTAATTACTTTCAGAATCAATTGGTCCATGTTCCGCTCCATCTTCTGTATAATACTGATGGTCTGTTGTATTGGTCTGATCAAAACTCATAACCAAATTTGGGGCAACAGATACATTATCGTACACGCTGGTTCCAAGTACTACTTCTTTTACTTTTGACTTCACAATATTCTCAGCTTTGCTCTGATAAGAGAGCTGAGAAGTTGCAGTTCCCATAGAACTTCCGGAATCTGCTCCCATAAATAACATATTTCCTGCTGTATCCATAATAGAAACATTATTGGTATCTTCATTTCCAATCGCAGTTGCTATCCATTTAGCAAGTCCTGCCGCTGTTTCCTCATCAACCGCATTTTTGTCACTCAGAGATAATGTGATCGCTGCATAAGTATCCTGCTGATTTGCCAATATCGTTCCATCATCTACCGGCATGTTCAGTTTCACCTTCGCAGACTCTACAGAATCAAGTTCCTGAAGTTGTTCTGCAATCTGTTCTTCTAAATATAACTGATACTTCTTGGACTTGTCTGCTTCTGTAGTACTAAATCCTCCATCAAATACATTACTCAACTCATATGTAGTTGCAGGTATGCCATTTTCGCCTAATAGAATAGCCGCATCTGCCTGTTCTTTTGAATTAACCTTGAAAACTAATCCATCATCCGAAGTAGTATAGCTAATTCCTTCACTCTCCAGCAGTTCCTTTACCTCGCCTGCTTCTTTTGTATTCTCACATTCTCGTATTGTCACCATAGTTGGAGTAGTAACTATTTTTCCAACAACCACCAATCCAATTATAACAAACACTACAATACTAGCAATCAATGTCTTTTGTTTTACAGAAAATTTGTTCCACCATTCCAACACTTTTTGGGGAATTTCTTTTATCTTGTCCATCTGCTTCTCCTACTCATCTACCTGCATAAAATCAAATCTGCATATTCATTATTTCCTTATATGCTTCCAGCATTTTATCACGTACTGCAATTGTGTAATTCAATGCAATATCCGCCTTTTCCTGAGCCGCCTGCAAGTCATGGGTATTGGTTGCATATCCTAACATAAACTGCATTTCCGCTTCTTCCGCAGCATTCTGCAATTCACTGGTCTCATTCAGCATATCCTTTGCTGACTGTAACACGCTACTAAAGCTGGAATCCTCTGTCTTGAGATTCTGACTCTCAATTGCCGCGTTTTTAATATAACTGGAATCAATTCCTGTTAATGATGTTATATCCATCTAAAAAGCCTCCTTAACAAATTATTTACCTAATTCAAGCCCCTTCATAGCAATCGACTTGCTGGTCTGAAATGCAGTTACGTTCGCCTCATAGGAACGGCTTGCATCTATCATATTCGTCATCTCCGTTACAATATTTACATTCGGATACGACACATAGCCATCTTCGTCCGCATCCGGATGAGATGGGTCATATTTCTTAATATAATCTGATTCTGTATCTTCCTTTACACTAGATACCTTTACTCCATTTCCAACATAAGCATTTCTGGTATTTTCCAACACCTTACTAAAAGATGTTACATCCTTTTCTTCGAAAGTAACAATTTTTCTTCTATATGGAGTTCCATTTTCCGTTCTTGTGGTATTTACGTTAGCAACATTTTCAGAAATGACATCCATACGAAAGCGCTGGGCTGTCATACCAGACGCGTTGATATTAAAAGACTGAAATAATGACATATTGAATTCCTCCCAATTTTATATTGTTTCAGCTATCTGCTACTTAATAACGCTCTTTATTCTCGCATACTCGCTATTCATACTATCAATCAATGCGCTATATCGAATCTGTGCAGATGCCAGTTCTGCATATTCCTGCTCAGGATCCACATTATTTCGATCAAGTCGATAAGAATAGTTGGATGAATCTGTATATGTCTCTACATTCAAATGGTTTAAATGTAAATTCTTCACCTTACTATCCAAAGATGTATATTTTGACTTATTCAATTCCCTCTCCAATGTCCCTTCAAAATCCACATCCTGACGCTTATATCCCGGTGTACTCTGATTCGCAATATTATTACTAATAGCAGTCTGTCTTAACCATGTAGCATCTGCTGCTTTATCCATAACGTTGATATAATTATAAATATCACTGCTAAACATCCCATTACTCCTTTCGTACTTAGTACCATTACCCTACTCTATTTTATTATAAATTATCTATACAATTTTGCAAGTATTTTTTAGTGTTTTTTCTGTTTTTTTACACGATATTGTAGTTTTTTGTCAAATCAAACACAATTTGCGGTAAGATTATACACCATACTTTTTTTCTTATCTACTATGGACCTCCATACACAATTGCCATCAAAAGGATATGGAGTTTAGTATGGATTTTTTTGTATATAAAAAGGAGATTTACAGTTGTGCTATAAATCTCCAGTCTCATATTCTAGTTATGATTCATATTCTGTTTTTTTACCTTTTCCAATTCATCGAACACTACATCATTCAAAACCTTAATATAGGTTCCCTTCATTCCGGAAGAACGGGATTCAATAACACCGGCACTTTCGAATTTGCGTAACGCATTGACAATAACACTTCTGGTGATTCCAACACGATCAGCAATCTTACTTGCTACCAAAATCCCTTCCTTGCCATCCATTTCATCAAAAATGTGGGTAATGGCTTCTAATTCCGAAAAAGAAAGTGTACTAATCGCAGAACGAACAATTTGAACCTTACGGCTCTCTTCTGCACTTTCTTCATTTACAGAACGCATCATTTCCAACCCAACTACTGTAGTACCATATTCACTCAATATAATATCATCAATATCATACTGTCTTTCCAGACGATATACAAAAAGGGTTCCTAGGCGTTCGCCTGCAATATCTATCGGTGTGATAATTGCACGATACTTTTTCACATCCTCCGAAACAAATCCTAATGTTTCCAGATTTACATTTTCTTTCGTAGACAAAATACCAAGAAGACGTTCATTTAATAATGGATCAATGAAACCTCCTACCTCGTCAGCAATCAGCTCTGTAATTTCTTCGGTTCCCTCACAGGTACTTGTTCCCAGTACCTTTCCTTTTTTACTAATAACCAAAATATTAGATTCAAGAATCTCCGTTAATACTTCGCAAATATCATTAAAGACTACTTTCGAGGAATTATTATTATGCAACAGTTTATTAATTTTTCTTGTTTTGTCCAACAACTGAACGCTCATAATATACCTCCTATTTCAGCATTATAAAATTTAAAACTTTTTTGTATTTTACCACCTTTTCCGCAGAAATTCAACAAGTTTTCTAACTTTCTTGCCCTTTTCCCGTTTTCTCTCCATTATTATCACACTATTTTTGCTTTTCTTTCACAAATCCACATTGGTTATCTGCACACACCAACTTATTTCCTTTTTCTACCATATATCCGCCACATTCCGGACATTTTTCACCGGAAGGTTTCTGCCATGACATAAAATCACACTCCGGATTTGCTTCACATCCATAGTATTTTCTTCCTTTTTTGGTTTTCTTTAATACTACTTCTTTTCCACACTTCGGACAGTTTACACCAATTTTCTCTAAATACGGTTTGGTGTTTCTGCATTCCGGAAATCCCGGGCATGCCAGGAATTTTCCATGAGGTCCGTATTTCACCACCATATTTCTGCCACACAAATCACAGATAACATCCGTTACCTCATCTTCAATCTTAACCTTTTCCAAATCCTTTTCTGCAGCCTGTACCGCCTCTTCCAAATCCGGATAAAAGTTGCTGACAACTGTTTTCCAAGGAATGGCTCCATCCGCCACCTTGTCCAACAAAGATTCCATATTAGCCGTAAACCGTTCATCTACAATAACCGGAAACGCTTCTACCATAATATTATTAACAGCTTCTCCCAATTCTGTAATATAAAGATTTTTATTCTCTTTTACTACATAACGTCTACCCAATAGTGTAGTAATTGTAGGTGCATAAGTACTTGGACGTCCAATTCCAAGCTCTTCTAAAGTTTTTACCAGTGACGCTTCTGTAAAATGTGCCGGTGGCTGAGTAAAATGCTGTTTTTCTTCCAATCCGTTCAATGTTAGTTTTGTATTGGTATCTATGGATTTCAACAGTAGATTATTTTCTCCCTTTTCATCATCTTCGCTGGTGTAGACAGACATAAATCCTTCGAACGCCACTTTAGACGCAGACACATGGAACCGATATTCTCCTGCCCCAATCTTAATGGAAGTGGTCTCATACACGGCACTGCTCATACGACTTGCTGCAAATCGGTTCCATATCAACTGATACAAACGGAACTGATCTCTGCTCAAAGATTCTTTTACCATAACCGGTGTTCTGGTGATATCAGAAGGACGAATTGCTTCATGAGCATCCTGAATCTTTGCACCTGACTTTTTCGCATTTTCTTCTTTACTGGAAGTGTATTTCTCACCATAAGCATTTTGAATATACTCTCTTGCAGCAAAATCTGCCTCTTCTGAAATACGCACGGAATCAGTTCTCAGATAGGTAATCAAACCTACGGTTCCCTGACCTTTAATGTCAATTCCTTCATATAACTGCTGTGCCAAACGCATTGTTTTTTGCGTAGAAAAATTCAACGCTTTTGCTGCTTCCTGCTGTAAAGTACTTGTGGTAAATGGCAGAGGCGCTTTTTTTACACGCTCTCCTTTTTTCACATCTAGCACCTGATAATTTTCTTTTTTCAAGCTTTCTAGAATCCAGTCTAGCTCTTCCTGAGAACCAATTGTCATTTTTCCTTTTTCATTGCCGTAGAATTTCGCATTTAACAATTTCTTTTCTCCCGGAACAGCAAATTGGGCCTCCAGACTCCAATATTCCTCCGGAATAAATGCATTAATCTCTTCTTCTCGATCACAGATGATACGAAGTGCTACTGACTGCACACGACCTGCACTCAATCCGCGCTTTACTTTCGCCCACAACAGTGGACTGATACGATACCCCACCATACGATCCAACATACGTCTTGCCTGCTGGGCATCTACCAAATTCATATCAATCTCTCTTGCCTGTTTTAAAGATGCCTTTACCGCATTTTTCGTAATCTCATTAAAACTGATACGATATACATTCTTTCTCTCTTCTAGCTTTAATGCTTTTGAGAGATGCCATGAAATAGCCTCTCCTTCACGGTCAGGGTCCGTTGCCAGATATATTTTATCTGCCTTTTTCACTTCCTTACGCAGTTTTGCCAGAATATCTCCCTTTCCACGGATTGTAATATATTTGGGTTCGAAATCATGTTCTACATCAATTCCCAATTGACTTTTTGGTAAATCTCTGACATGTCCGTTCGATGCTGCAACTTCATAATTGTTTCCCAAAAATTTTTTAATCGTTTTTACTTTTGCCGGTGATTCCACAATCACAAGATATTTCGCCATGTGCCTACTCCTTTAAACCTTTCCCCATTATTTTATTCAAACTATATATCCGTACGAATAAAATAATTCTTATATACTTCTGAAATATAGCCTTTTTCCCTTAATATATTGAGAATTCTTATTATTTCTCCCAGAGAAAGACCTGTATTTCTCATTAACTCTTCTAAACTTCTCGGGGTTAAATCCACACAACTATACACCAACCTTTCTAATTTTTCAAGTGCCTTTCCTGTTTTTTTTGAAAAAACGGTCTCTTTGTCTGTCAGCATATTCATTTCCCGCAGCATTTCTTCTTCCCCCGTAAAAATCGCAGCGCCTTGCTGAATCAGGCGGTTTGTACCTTCACTTAACTTGTCTCCTATCCTTCCTGGAACCGCATATATTTCTTTTCCCTGTTCTAATGCAAAATCTGCGGTAATCAAAGAGCCACTCTTTTTTCTTGCCTCTACTATAATAACAGCATCGGCCATTCCGCTAATAATTCGATTTCTACTTGGAAAAAAAGCAGGTCTTGGCATAGTTTCCGGTGGATATTCGCTGATAACCCCGCCTTTTTCGGGTATTTTTTCGTACAAACTTTGATTTTGCTTCGGATAGCAGACATCGACACCACATCCTAAAATACCATAAGTTGCTCCTTGCGCTTTCAGTGCCCCCCATTGGGCCGCTCCATCAATTCCGGATGCCATTCCACTAATCACCTCTATCTCCCGTTCTGCCATAAGATATCCTATTCTTTTGGCAACTGTTCTTCCATACTCCGAACAGTTGCGTGCCCCCACTAATGCCACTGCTCCCTTCTCTTCCTCTGGCAATTTTCCATGATAATAAAGACCATAGGGTGCCTGATATATATTTTTCAACCTCTTAGGATATCCATTTTCCCAAAAAGAAACAAAGGAAATCCCCTTCCTTTCCTGTTCTTCCCATTCTTTCCGGAGATTTTTCTGTTTGCTTTCCACTAATATGTCGCACTCTTTTTCTGTCAGAAAAGATATTTTTTCAAGTGTGCTTTTATCCATATCATATATCCCCTTTGCATCTCCTACTTGCTCCTCCAAGGCAATTTTCTTCGTTGCAGATATCCCGAAAATTCCTCCTAGCCATCTTTTATACATCACTGCCTATCCATCCCCTTCCATCAATATTTCTATACATAAGACTTTCAGCAATGTGCTGACTAGCTATTCGCTCTTTTCCTTCTAAATCTGCTATCGTTCTGGCTACCCGTATTACTTTATAATAACCTCTGACACTTAATTCCATAGTTTCAAATGCTTCTGCTAACATATCCTTTGCTTCCTGATGCATTGGGCAAAAATACTCTATCTGCTCTGCCGGAATTCTGCTGTTATAGCGAATACTACTTTCTGAATACCGTAGATTCTGGATTCTTTGCACTTCTTCTACACGTAAACTGATTTCATAAGAGGACTCTTCTTTTGTTCTTCCAGTCAGTTCCTGTATTCTTGGCTTTTGCACTTCTACACACAAATCAATTCGATCTAAAAGCGGACGACTGATTTTCTGCAAATGTCGACGTATCATGGCAGGTGTACAGGTACATTTATTTCGATCAGGATAATATCCGCAGTTGCAGGGATTCATTGCCGCTACCAGCATAATATCCGCCGGATAAGAGTATGTCCCATTATTTCGCACCAGATGTATCCTTCCTTCTTCTAATGGCTGACGTAATACCTCAAGCGTTGCTCTTTGAAACTCTGTCATTTCATCTAAAAATAATACTCCGTTGTGTGCAAGACTGATTTCTCCCGGCTTGGGAATTTTTCCGCCACCTGCCATTCCCGCCACACTTATGGTATGGTGCGGATGGCAAAAAGGTCTTTCTCTTAATTTTTTCTCCCTCTTTCCGAATAATCCACTGACACTGTAGATTCTAGCAAGTTCTAATGCCTCTTCCTCTGCGAGCTGTGGCAAAATTCCTGGAATAGCTCTTGCCGCAGCTGTTTTTCCACCACCAGGCGGTCCAAGCATCAGAAGATTATGTCTCCCTGCTGCGGCAATTTCACACACTCTCTTTAACACTTTTTGTCCGCGTATTTTTTGAAAATCGTATTCTCTTTCTGTTTTCACAGAATGCGTTTCTTCTATATTATATGCCATTTTAAAATTATCCGGATTATGCAACATTGTAATGACCTGGCTAAGATTCTTTGCCGGTAATATCTCAACACTTCCTACCATAGCTGCTTCTTTTGCATTTGCCTCCGGAATACAAATTCTCTTTTTACCGGATTTTTTCGCTGCCATTGCCATAGGCAAAACCCCATCAATCGGGTGTATATCACCATTCAGGCTAACTTCTCCGGCAAATACCGTTTCTTCTAAACATTCTGCCGAAATATATCCATAAGCTGCTAATACAGAAAGTGCAATAGGCAAATCAAATCCAGTACCACTTTTTCTCAAATCTGCCGGATACAGATTTATGGTAATCCGCTTTGGTGCCAACCTAATTCCTGCATTACGGATTGCTGCACGAATCCGCTCTTTGGATTCTCTTACTTCTGTAGAAAGTTCACCTACCATTTCAAACACAGGCATGCCATCACATACGTCAGCTTCCACCTGTACTAAAACACTTTCAATTCCGCTTATACTTGCGGTAGATACAATACTATACACAAATGCCTCCCTTTGTGCTAGCTTACGGGAATCATGGGCTGATGTGCCCTAAGATAAAAAGATAAATTCATCATACCATGCTTTCTCCCTTTTGGCAATGCCTCTCCCATTCACTCTTCAAAACAGGCTCTTAGTTTCTCCAATGCCCGTTTTTCAATTCTACTCACATAGGAACGTGAAATTCCCATCTTATCCGCAATCTCTCTCTGTGTCACCGGTTTCTTATTGTATAGTCCATAACGCATTTCGATAATCTTTTGTTCCCGACTTCCCAACACATTTGGTATCATCTCATAAATCCTCTTGCTGTTCCCTTTTAATTCAATTGTTTCAAAAATGTCACGTTCTTGGCTTTCCACCACATCCATAAGATTAATCTGATTTCCCTCTTTATCCGTTCCTATGGGTTCATACAAGGATACTTCTCTTGAAGTTTTCTTTTTCCCGCGAAAATACATCAATAATTCATTGTCAATACACCTTGCTGCATAGGTTGCCAGGCGGTTTCCTCTCTCATGATTAAAAGTAGATACTGCCTTAATCAATCCAATCGTCCCTATGGAAATCAAATCCTCCATATCTTCCTCTGAATTCTGATATTTTTTGGCGATATGTGCTACCAATCTCAAATTTCGTTCAATCAGAGTATATTTAGCTTCAAGGTCGCCCTCTTTCATTTTTTTCAAATAATATGTTTCTTCCTCTGCATTTAATGGCATTAAAAAAGTTTTCAAAAAAGCACCTCTAAGCTGATTTATTACATTCTATGAAAAATCAAGCCATGAAGTGCCTTTCCACTCTGAAATTCTTTTTTTGTTTTCTTGCAAACTACTTTTAATGGGAGTATACTATGCTACATCAATAAACGATTTGACTACGGAGGTAAATCATGAATCAGATACCAAAAGACCCTGTTATTCTACTAAGCTACATCAACACACAACTGCGTGACTTTTATCCATCTCTGGAAGAACTCGGAAAGAGTCTTAATATCTCTCTTCCCGAATTAACAGACACTCTGGCATCTATCGACTACTGCTATGATTCAGAGACAAATCAATTTATATAATTTTGTTTTAACTTTTAATAGTCTTTTTGTTTCAACAAAACATTCTTAATATAAGAAAAGGTTTTTTCTTCCCCCTCTTCTGCTAGCATCCGCAGAAGTTTTTCTAACAGCGCTTGCGTATCCGGATGTATCATATAATGTCCTTTACCATGAGCATAATAGTTCCACGGACTTTCATCCGTATACTTTTCTTTCTGATAATTTTTAGATGCTGCTACTCGGTCAATGAACATCTCCACCACATATTTTAAAGGCATCTTCATTCCCACCATGGCTTTGTCTGTTCCCACACCATAATCAATCCAATACTCTAAATGATGCTTATTTCTTCCTTTATGGTGCAACCATGCGCTGGAACAGCCTCGTTCTTCCCTTTCTCGATTATTTGGACTGGCTGTTCCCTGATAATATTTGCACCCTACTAAAAACTCTGTGGGCGTATATTTTGACATATCGTGCAATAGTCCCTGTTTATAAAGCCCCACCCGAAAGCATCCTTTCATAACTAGATACTTATGATGATTGATTGTCTTAAAATGCTGCCAGACCTTCATGTATTTCACTCCTATAATCTAATAATTAAATATAAAATTAATAAATGAGCAGGATAAAAAAGATAAAAGAATTGTTTCATTCCCAGTCCACGTTCTCCATTATATAACAACATTGGAATTGCCGCCAGACCTGCATATGCCTGAACTCCTACTCCAAAATAGAGAATATTCATTGTAACAAAGGCCACTTGTCTTAGGAATTTCCGCTCATATAACTCATAAAAACATAAAATAAGCAAAATTCCGCCTGCACCATAATCTACAGCCAATATTTCAGCCAGCGCAATAGCCCCCAGAATCGCTAGGAAGGGGAAATAACTGTCTTTGGTTTGTTCCATGATATCTAACATGACCAGGCCAATAAGAAGGGTAAAAAAGACATTCTGATGCTCTAATGTTATTTCTTCATAAAAAACCAAATCAAAAGGTAACTCCGATAGCAGAGCAAACAGCAACATTCGCCCCTCATATCTGCGAATACTACTGGTATGCATTGCTCCTTCCACTAACAAAAAACAGAAAATCGGAAATGCAATTCTTCCTATAATACGAAAAATCAAATACTGTGGATATAAGACTGCCCCAACATGATCTATCAACATTGCAATAATTGCAATCCATTTCAATACAAAACTATTAATTCCGATTCCGCTTTTTTCCATTCTTTTCTATTCTTTCCTTTCTTGACTTTTCTCGTCCTCTCAATAGCAGAATGGTATTTGCTTCTGCCACAACTTCTCCTGTGACAATTTTCTTCTCACTTTCTTCTCTTCCGGTACCAAATATAATCTCCCACGAAATTTCTCTTGGCAAAGCCATTTTCTGTGGTTCATTCTGAAAATTATATGCAACATACAAATGTTCCTCACCAGCATAAACGCCACAATAAAACATGCCTATAAATCCGCGATTTCGTTCGAAATCAATCTGCCATCCATCTTCACTATGATAGGAAAGATCCGGATATCCTTTTTTTTCATAGTCCATCATTTGATAAGGATTAGGACTCCGAAGCACCGGATAATTTTTTCGCAACTCCAAAATTGTCTTGAGATACGCAATCATTTCTCTGCTGGATTTTGTATTCTTCCAATCCTTCCAGCCCACTTCATTATCCTGACAATATGCATTATTATTACCATTCTGAGTATTTTCACACTCATCCCCCATCCAGATAAGTGGTATTCCCTGTGAAAACACTGTTGCTGCTAATGCATTTCGCACCTTTTGTTCCCGTAATCGGATAATTTCTCTCTTTTTTACAATTCCTTCCTGTCCACTATTGCTACTATAATTCCAATCACTTCCATCCCGGTTTTCTTCCAGGTTCTCTTCATTATGCTTTCTTCCATAAGAAAATACATCCCACAACGTAAAACCGTTATTCTCCGCCACAAAGTTGACAAATCCCTGATGTTCCTGCTGACGTTTCATCTGACAGGAAAACTCATAGATATTTCCACCTTGGTGATTCAAAAGTCGCCGTACCGGATACATAAATGCATCATTATAAGAAAATAGTTCTGGTCCTAATCGCGACTGGGAGGATGCTAATTCTTCTGAAAATCCCTCATAAAACAACTTGCATCCACTAAGCAGAGCATCCTGCGCCAGCAACTCTGCAACCGGATAACTGCTAATTATTCGAAATCCATCTACATGATATTCCCGCTTCCAATAACGTATAACTTCTATAATTAAATATGGATTTATTTTTTTATCAAAATAGAATTCTGCCATAAATTCCATATCCATCTGATGCATCTTGTAGATTAATCTCTTCAACGCATCAGGACCATTTTCTTTTCCAAGATACGATGCTTTCGGTGCAAAATAACTTCCTGCCGTATACCCCCAGTAATTCACCAGATTTGCCGGATGTTCCTCCCTTTTACTCTTATCCAACTGCAAAAATTCTTCAAATTCATATACCGGAAGAAACAATAAACTGGTAACACCTAAATCCTTTAGATAATTAAGTTTTCTCTCTATCATCCCAAAGGTCCCCTTCTGGGAATTCTCTGTTTTCATCCCCATGGTAAATCCTCTGGCATGCAGCTTATAAATCACCATATCTTCTTTCTTTATCTCTGGATTTTTATCGTTTTTCCAGTTATAATTTGAAAAATAAAATCCACTTTTTATTTTTTTCTGTTTCTGCCTTTTTAACTGCTCACGTTGTCTTTTTATTTTTTCCGGAACAAAGTTCTCTTTTTTTTCTTCCTCTGGTCTTCGTTCTTCCTCTGCCCACACTTCTCTTCCAATAATTCGTCTGGCATAAGGATCTGTCTCTTCTTTTCCATCTATTTCAAAGTTATAATCATATTCCTGCCAATCAAGTCCATGGATTCCCACAGTATAAACCGTGTGATATGTCTTGTTTCTCTGCATAGGAATTCTATGCGCTTTTTCTTCTCCCTTCGGATACAATAACAAATTACAGGTGGCTTTCTCTCCTGCCTGTAAGGAAAATGAAAGGATGTCCTTCTCTTTTGTTACGCCGAATGTTTCATACTTTCCGGTACAGATTTGAAATTTCATACATGCCTCCTGTTTTTTGCTCTTCCTTTTATTATATCAATTTCCTTGCCAGAAAAAAAGTCCCAATCTAGTAAATATACAAGAAAAAACAGGAAGATTCTTTTCTTCCCGTTTTCCCTATACCATCATGTAACTGCCAAATTCTTCCATAATATCTGAAACATGTTCCAGTTTCTTGGCTCTCCATGCATTCTCACCACAAAAAATTAGTCCTTCCGACACTTTTCCTTTCACTGCATTAATCAATGCATCTGTGATACAGTAAGGAATATCCTTCTGTTTACAATGTTCTAAACACTGATGGCATTTTGTGATTTTTGCCGGCTCATGTTCTGTTTTTTCAATAAATTCATTACGAATGGCTCTTCCCGGCATTCCTACCGGACTTTTTACAATCTCTATATCTTCTTTTTGAGCATCAATATAAGCCTGTTTGTATGCTTCACTTGCATCGCACTCATAAGTAGTGACAAATCGTGTTGCCACTTGTACACCATCTACTCCAAGTTCCATCGTACGCTTCATATCTTCCACATCGTAAATGCCACCTGCAGCTACTACCGGAATATGGTAATTATATTTTTCGCCATATTCCTTTACTACTTGAATGATTCCTTTGATTTCTTCCGCATATTTTTCCGAAGTAATCTCTTTTAACTCTTCATAAGAAAATCCTAAGTGTCCACCTGCTTTCGGTCCCTCAACAACAACCATATCCGGACAGCGTTGATACTTACGGTCCCATAACTTACATATGACCTTTGCTGATTTTATAGAGGATACAATAGGAGCAATTTTTGTTTTGGATTTTGCAACAAATTCCGGTAGTCGTGTTGGAAGCCCTGCTCCGGAAATAATTAAGTCTACTCCTGCTTTCACTGCTGCTTTCACATACTCTTCATACCGCTTGGTTGCTACCATAATATTCACGCCCACGATACCACCCTTGGCAATTTCTTTTGCCTTCTTTATATGTTTTTCTATTGCTTTCATATTTGTCTCTATGGGATGCTCATCAAATCCCTCTTCCTGATAACCAATCTGGGCTGTGGAAATAATACCAATTCCTCCGCATTTTGCCACATTTCCCGCTAGTTTCGACAAACTCACTCCTACACCCATTCCACCCTGTATTACAGGGATTTTTGCCGCTAAATCTCTGATTACCAACTTACTCATTTTTTTCCTTCTCTCCTACATTTTACGGAATCTTTCATAACGTTGATTTGCAAGCTCCTCTTTCCCCATATCCAGATATTTGTGAAGGAATCTACGAATTTCCTCCTGCATTTCTCCTGCAATCTGTTCTACATTCTTTGGATTTGCCGGTTCCGGCTCTGAAATAATTTTTTCAATAATTCCCAGCTCCTTTAAATCCTTTGCAGTCACTCGCATAACTTCAGCCGCTTTTGGTGCTTTCGAAGCATCCTTCCACAAAATAGAAGCAAATCCTTCCGGTGACAGAATCGTATAGGTCGCATTTTCCATCATCCATACTTCATTTCCAACCGCCAGTGCAAGAGCTCCACCACTTCCACCTTCACCTATAACAATACTTAAAACAGGCACGGTCAAATCTGACATTTCAAACAGGTTTCTGGCAATTGCCTCACCCTGTCCGCGCTCTTCTGCCTCCATACCGCAAAAAGCTCCCGGTGTATCCACAAAACAAATAATTGGGCGATTGAACTTTTCTGCCTGTTTCATAAGACGCAATGCCTTACGATATCCTTCCGGTGACATCATACCGAAATTACGCACCAGATTCTCCTTAGTATTCTTTCCCTTCTGCTGTCCAATTACAGTAACCGGACAACCATCCAGATAAGCAATTCCGCCCACTACAGCACCATCATCCCCACAATGACGGTCCCCATGAAATTCCATAAAGTCTGTAAAAATTTCCTGAATATAATCCATTGCAACTGGTCTATCAGCTGCTCTTGCACGAAGCACTCTATCCCAAGCAGTTACATTTTCCTGAATTTCTTCCTTCTCCACTTCTTTTCGCTTATTCGGAATCAATGCTTCCTTTTTTTCTACCGGACGATGCATTACAATCAATCTTGCCAGAGTGTCTTTCAGTTCTTCTCTTTCCACAATACCATCAATCAACCCATGTTCCAGCAAAAATTCTGCTCGCTGGAATCCTTCCGGTAATTTTTGACGAATGGTCTGTTCAATCACTCTCGGTCCTGCAAAACCAACCAATGCTCCCGGCTCTGCCAGAATAATATCTCCCAACATAGCAAAGCTTGCAGTTACTCCTCCAGTAGTTGGATCTGTTAAAACAGAAATATACAAAAGCCCTGCTTCTGAATGGCGTTTGAATGCCGCTGAAGTTTTTGCCATCTGCATCAACGATACCATTCCTTCTTGCATTCTTGCCCCACCGGAACAGGTAAATATAATAACCGGCAGTTGCTCGCTAGTTGCACGTTCTACTGCTCTTGTGATTTTCTCTCCGACCACATAACCCATGCTTCCCATTAGAAATCTTCCATCACAAACGCATACTACTGCTTCTTCCCCATGAATCGTACATTTTCCACAAGTAACTGCTTCATCTATTTTTAACCTTTCCTTCAGACTTGTTATTTTTTCTTGATAATCCGGATAATCTAACGGATTCCCATTTTCCAAGCCTTCCTCCCATTTTTCATAACTTCCTTTGTCTGCCACCATCTGAAGACGTTTTTTCGTTGTAAGACGGAAATATTTTCCGCACTTATAACAAATATAGCGGTTTGACTTTACATCTTCCTTATAAAGCATTTCCCCGCACGCATCACATTTTATCCATAGTCCTTCCGGTACCTGAGGTTCATTCCCCTGTACTGCAATATAGTTGGTTTTCTTAAATTTCAGCATGTTTCCTCACCTTTCTGCCAAATCATTCAAAATAATCCGGGATAAAATGTGTGTTGGTCTTTCCAGACACAAACACCGGATGACTTAAAATGTCATACTCAAAATCTAAATTTGTAACAATACCTTCTACTACAACTTCACCTAAAGCACTCTGCATCTTTCGTATTGCATCCTGCCTGTTTTCCCCGTGAACAATCACTTTCGCCACCATAGAATCATAGTATGCCGGAATAGTATATCCATTGTAAAGCGCTGACTCAATTCGAACCCCATTTCCACCCGGAAAATGCAATTCCTCAATCGTTCCCGGACAAGGCATAAAGTTCTTCTCCGGATTTTCTGCATTGATACGACACTCTATAGCATGCCCACGCAATACAACATCTTCTTGCCTCATACGCAACGGTTCTCCCGCAGCAATTCGAATCTGTTCTTTTATCAAATCAATTCCAGTAACCATTTCAGTAACAGGATGTTCCACCTGAATTCTGGTATTCATTTCCATAAAATAGAAATTTTTATTTTTATCCAGGAGAAATTCTATCGTTCCTGCACTCTCATATTTTGCTGCCTTCGCTGCCAATACGGCAGTGTCTCCCATTCGTTTACGCAACTCTTCATCCATAACAGCACAAGGAGATTCTTCTATCATCTTCTGATGTCGTCTCTGTATGGAGCAATCTCGTTCTCCCAACTGAATGACATTTCCAAATTTATCTGCTAAAACTTGGAATTCAATGTGTTTTGGCTCTTCAATATATTTTTCAATATACATAGTATTATCTGCAAAGGAATTGATAGACTCCTGTTGAGCCAGATTAAAGTTTGTTTCAAATGTTTCCGGTTCGATGGCAATACGCATTCCTTTTCCACCACCACCGGAGGATGCCTTAATCATTACCGGATACCCAATTTCCGCTGCAATTTTAGTTCCTTCTTCCGCGGTATACACCGGTTCCTTTGTTCCCGGAACTACCGGTACTCCTGCTTCCATCATGGTAGTTCTCGCCTGAGACTTGTTACCCATTTTTCCAATCAAGTCACCTGAAGGTCCAATAAATGCGATACCACAGTTCACACACATATCTGCAAAATGCTCATTTTCTGATAAAAAACCAAATCCCGGATGAATTGCTTGAGCTTTTGTCGCAATCGCTGCACTCAAAATTCTCTCCATATTCAGATAGCTGTCAGAAGACGGTGCTTTTCCGATACATACTGCTTCATCTGCAAGTTGGGTGTGTAACGCATCCCTATCTGCCTCTGAATAAACTGCTACAGAAAGGATTCCCATTTCGCGACACGCGCGTATAATCCTTACTGCAATCTCTCCTCGATTTGCAATTAATATTTTTTGAAACATATTTAAATGCTCCTTTAACTTTTACATTTTACCCAATAGCAAAGGTAAGTTCTGCCTGTGTTACTACTTTTCCGTCTACGGTTGCCGTTGCTTTTCCAACGCCAACCGGCCCCTTCACCTTGATAACCTCAAGTTCCAGCATCAACACATCCCCCGGCACTACCTTCTGTTTAAACTTTGCACTGTTGATTGCTCCGAAATATGCCGTCTTCCCTTTAAATTCCGGCTCACTTAAAATAGCTACTGCACCAGCCTGTGCCAGTGCTTCTATAATCAATACTCCCGGCATAACCGGTTCTCCCGGAAAATGTCCGCCAAAAAATGGCTCATTATAACTAACACATTTTTTAGCAACAGCTCTTTTCCCCGGTTCTAATTCCTCAATAGTATCAATCAATAAAAATGGCTGACGATGAGGAATAATTTCCATAATTTCCTTTGTTCCCATTAATGACATATGCGCTCCTCCTAACCGATGACAAACATTGGCTGTCCATACTCAATCACATCTTCATTTGATACTAGAATCTGCTTTACAATGCCATCATAATCGCTTTCAATTTCATTCATTAACTTCATTGCTTCTACAATTCCCAGTACCTGACCCTTTTTCACAGAATCTCCTACTTTTACAAAAGGTTCTGCCTCCGGAGAAGAAGACGCATAAAAGGTTCCAACTAACGGTGATGTGACAACATTTCCCGAAACGCTTTCCGTTTCTTTCCCTACCGTCTGAGTTGCTCCCTGCTCTACTAATGTAGGAACATCTTGAGCTACTCCATTTACTGTTACCAGTTTTTCTTCCTTTTCTTTTCGCATCTGAATTACTGTTCCGTTTTCTTCATAAGAAAAACGGGTGAGTTCAGAATCCGATACGGCTGTAATTAATGTGATAAGCTGTTCAAATTCCATGGTCTTACTCCTCATATTTCTTCAAAAGCAGGCTGGCATTGTGTCCGCCAAAGCCTAATGAATTTGTTAAAGCATATTTAAACTTTTTCTCTATTCCTTTTCCCTGAACATAATCCAAATCAAGTTCTTCATCCGGATGTTCCAATCCTACTGTCTGGTGAATATAATCATGATTCATCTGCAATACACAAGCAATAACTTCAACTGCTCCTGCTGCGCCTAACAAATGACCAATCATGGACTTAGTAGAATTCACCTTCATATCGTAGGCATGTTCTCCAAAAGCAATTTTAATTGCTCTGGTTTCAAACAAATCATTATGATGAGTTGCAGTTCCATGAGCATTAATATACTCTACCTCTTCTGGTGCAATACCTGCTTCTGCTACTGCATTTTTCATTGCATTAGCTGCTCCCATACCATCTTCTGCCGGAGATGTAATATGATAAGCATCATTGGTACATCCATATCCAACAATTTCTGCCAGAATCTTAGCTCCACGCTTTTTTGCATGTTCTAAATCTTCCAGAACTACGACACCTGCTCCTTCTCCCATGACAAATCCGCTTCTGTCTTTGTCAAAAGGAATGGAACAACGATTCACATCATTACAGGTAGATAACGCTGTTAATGCAGTAAATCCACTTACTCCGATTGGTGTAACACAGCTTTCGGTTCCACCCGCTACCATAACATCAGCTTCTCCACACTGAATAGAGCGATATGCTTCTCCAATAGAATTGGTTCCTGTTGCACAAGCCGTTACCACATTCAGACTTTTTCCTTTTAATCCAAACTGGATTGCTACATTTCCTGCTGCCATGTTTGTAATCATCAATGGCACCAGTAACGGATTCACTCTGCTTGGTCCTTTTTCCAAAAGCTTTTTGTGTTCTCTTTCCATTGCCTTAAGACTTCCTGTTCCAGAACCAATAGCGCATCCTATCCGATAAGGATCTTCCTTTTCCATATCAATACCAGACTGTTCCAATGCTTCTTTCGTTGCTGCTACTGCATACTGGCAAAACAACTCCATACGTCTCGCAGACTTAGGGTCCATGTAATTCTTTCCATCAAACCCTTTCACATTTCCTGCAATTTTCACTTTATAATCTGTGGTATCAAACTGGGTAATCTCACTGAAACCGATTTTTCCCTGATGGATTCCATCCCAGAATTCTTCTACATTTAATCCGATTGGGGTAATTGCTCCCATTCCGGTAATTACAACTCTCTTCATGAAATCTCTCCTGTTCTTTCTGTTTTGCCTTACATCCCCATGCCGCCGTCTACATGCAATACCTGTCCGGTAATATAGGATGCATCATCCGATGCTAAAAATTTTACTGCATTGGCAACTTCCTTTGGATTTCCAAATCTTCCAAAAGGAATCTGTGCCTTTCCTGCCTCAATTACACTTTCAGAAAGCTGTCCTGTCATATCTGTTTCAATAAATCCAGGTGCAACGGCATTTACACGAATTTCTCTGGTTGCCAATTCTCTCGCCAGTGACTTTGTAAGTCCAATAACTCCTGCTTTAGAAGCGGCATAGTTTGCCTGACCAGCATTCCCCATCACCCCGGAAATGGAAGAAATATTGATAATACAACCAGACTTTTGCTTTAGCATCTGTCTTGCAACATGCTTTGATGTATTAAAAGTTCCCTTTAAATTAATAGCAATAACATTATCAAAATCTTCTTCTTTCATCTTCATAATCAGATTATCTCTGGTGATTCCGGCATTGTTTACTAAAATATCAAGTCTGCCATGCTTTTCGATGATTTCTTTTATCATTGCTTCCACTGCTGAATAATCTGAGACATTACAGCCATAACTTTCTGCTGTTCCACCCTCTTTTGCAATTTCTGCCACTACCTGGTCTGCCGCCTCTTTTGAACCGTTGTAATTTACAACCACAAAAGCTCCTTCTTCTGCCAGTGTCTTTGCAATCTCTTTCCCAATTCCGCGGGATGCTCCTGTCACCAACGCTATTTTTCCTTTTAAACTCATGCCAATACCTCTAATAATTTTTCCAAATCTGCTATGGTTTCTACATTATATCCTTTTGCTTCCGGTGCTATCTTTTTCAAAAATCCGGTTAAAGTCTTCTTTGGTCCGATTTCAATAAAAGTATCTACACCATCCTGCACCATACGCTCTACACTCTGCTGCCAACATACAGAAGAGGAAATCTGTCTCTCCAATAAACTCTTTACTTGATTCTTATCTGTTACATAATCTGCTGTCACATTCGTAATGTACGGAATATCAATTTCCTGTATTTCTACTTTTTCCAATTCTTGTGCAAGTTTCTTTCCCGCTTCCTCTAACATCTTAGAATGAAACGGTCCACTTACTTTTAATGGAATGCACCGTTTTGCACCAGCCTCTTTTAAGCTTTCCGCAGCTCTGTTTACTGCATCCTCTTCTCCCGTAATTACTGTCTGTCCCGGACAGTTATAATTTGCAACTGATACGATTCCTTCTGTTTCACCACAGACCTTTTCAATCACATCATTAGAGAGTCCCATAACTGCTGTCATAGCTCCACCTGTAGGAACTGCTTCCTGCATATATGCACCACGTTTTACTACTACCTCCAATGCATCATGCACAGATAATACTCCAGACGCTACCAAAGCACCATATTCTCCAAGGCTAAGGCCTGCATTTACTTCTGAATGGATTCCCTTTTCCTGCAATACTTTTAAAATTGCAATTTCCACCGTCAGCATTGCTATCTGGGTATATTTTGTAATATGAAGATTTTCATTTTCTTGAAAAATCAGTTCTTCCATAGACATACCGGACACCTCGTTGGCTACGGCAAATACTTCCTTTGCCCGGTCAAAATTCTCATAGAAATCCTTTCCCATTCCGGTATACTGTGCTCCCTGTCCCGGGAAAACAAATGCTACTTTACTCATACAATGTTCCTGCTTTCTGTAACAAACCTTTTGTCTCTGCCATAATTTCTTCTATCATTTCCTTACAGGTTTGCTCTTTCTTAACCATTCCTGCAATCTGTCCTGCCATAACGGTTCCGTTCTTCACATCACCATCTACAACAGCATTTTTCAGAGCTCCTACTGTCAAAAGTTCTAACTCTTCAAATGGAACTCCTTCTTGCTCTTTCTTCAGGTATTCCTTTGTCATCTGATTTCTCAGCTGACGAACCGGATGTCCATGAGTTCTTCCGGTAACAGCAGAATCAATATCTTTTGCCTTAATGATTCTATCCTTATAATTCTGATGGCAGATGGATTCCTTTGCTACTACAAATCTGGTTCCCATCTGAACTGCCTCAGCTCCTAACATAAGTGCTGCTGCCATTCCTCTTCCATCTCCAATACCTCCGGCTGCAATCACCGGAACATTCACAGCATCTACTACCTGTGGAACCAGTGTCATGGTTGTGGAGGCTCCGATATGTCCACCAGATTCTGTTCCTTCTGCAATGACTGCATCTGCGCCACCTTTTTCCATCATTCTTGCCAATGCTACACTTGCTACTACGGGAATCACTTTACTTCCATTACTTTTCCACATTTCCATATACTTTCCCGGATTTCCCGCACCTGTAGTAATTACTGGAATTTTTTCCTCTACTAATACCTGTGCCACTTCATCTGCATATGGACTCAACAACATTACATTAACACCAATCGGCTTATCTGTGAGTTCTCTTGCCTTGCGTATTTCTCCACGCACCCATTCTGCCGGTGCATTGGCTGCACCAATAATTCCAAGACCTCCTGCCTGTGACACTGCAGCCGCAAGATTATGCTCTGCTACCCATGCCATGCCACCCTGGATAATTGGATATTCTATTTGTAACAGTTCTGTGATTCTTGTTTTCATTTTTACTCTACACCTTTATCTTTTAAGTAATTAACAACATCTCCTACAGTAAGCAGATTTTCTAAATCTTCAGAAGGAATTTCTACAGAATATTCATCTTCCAGAGCCATAACTAATTCAAATAAATCTAAAGAATCTGCTCCTAAATCTTCTTTAAAAGAAGTCTCCATTGTAATATCAGCTGCCTCTGCGCTTAACTGTTCTGCAATAATTTCTTTCATTTTTTCTAACATGTCTTTAATCTCCTTTATATTTTGATTTGCAAATAGTTTGATAGTCAAAGTATATCACAAAAAACTACTTTGTCAACAAAAATATAGTATTTTTTTTCCAGTTATGATATGATAAAAATAACATAAATTTTTCATAAATAGGAAACGGGGTGTATTTATATGACAAAAACAGCAATTGTTGATGTAAAACCGGGAATGTTTACTGCTGCTCCGGTATATAGTGCTACAGGTCAGTTGATTCTTCCTGAACATTCTATTTTAACAGTGCAGCAGATTTCCCGTCTGGAATTTTATGGTATAGAGTGGGTTGCCATCATTCCAGAAGACGAATTGCGAAATTCCGCAATAGAAGAACTTGCCGGAAATGAGCATGAGGAAATTATCTCTTATTCACAGAAAATTCGCCGCAGTAAATCTTTCCATATGTTTAAGATTGATTATGGAAAAAAGGTAACACTTCTTCAAAAGTCCATGAATGACTTACTTAAGAAAAATGTTCCGGTAGACACTTCTTCTCTTTTAGACCAGGTTAGTAGTCTGTACAAAAATAACCTGACAACGCTTTCTATCTTCGATATGTTACACAACATGCGTGAAATTGATGATTCTACTTATGCCCATTGCTTAAATGTTGCTTTAATTTCTCGCATGCTTGGCGAATGGGTTGGATTATCTGAAGATAATTTGGAAACATTAACTCTTGCCGGCTTACTGCATGATATTGGAAAATGTATGGTTCCTCCAGAGATTCTTGGCAAGCCAGCTCATCTCTCTTCTGAAGAATACGAAGAAGTAAAGAAACATGCTCGCTATGGTGCTGAGATATTAGAAACACAGCCCTTAGACAAACGTGTTATCCGTGCTACTTTAATGCACCATGAACGTTGTGACGGTACTGGTTATCCGATGGGATTGAAAGATGCAGACATTGATGACTTTGCTAAAATTATTGCCATTGCAGATGTCTATGATGCAATGACTGCTAATCGCTGCTACCGCAAGGGACTATGCCCATTCGAAGTAATTGCTACTTTTGAAAGAGATGGACTGACTAAATATGATTCCAGGTATATTCTTACCTTCCTGAATCGTATTGTTGATACTTATATCTGCAACAGTGTACTTTTAAATGATGGTACATGTGGAAAAATCGTCCTCATGAATCAAAAGTATCTCTCCCGCCCGGTAATCCACACCATGACAAATGAATACATTGACTTAATGAAACACCCTGAACTTCACATTCAGGCAATCATATAACTAATTTATGAAAGAATGAGGTATTTTATATGAATGAAAATCCAAACAAAGCAAATGACATAACCGAAGATGATGGTTCTGATATGCGTGTCACTCTATCATTAGATGATGGTTCCGATGTAGAATGTGCAATCCTTACTATTTTTGATGTAGGAGAACAGAACTACATTGCACTTCTCCCTCTGGACGAAAATGGTGAAGGCAATGAAGACGGTGAAGTATACATCTATCGTTATTTTGAAGATGAAGAGGGAAATCCTTCTCTGGAAAACATTGAAGAAGACGATGAATACGAAGCAGTTGCTGACCGTTTCGATGAACTTCTGGACGAAGAAGCCTTTGATGAAATGGATTAAGAAATTTATAAGTTTAAAAGAGGAGTCTTTTTCAAAGACTCCTCTTTTGGTTTTTATCTATATACCTTTATCTCATTCCTGCTCTTCTCTTTTTTACTGCATAACAGTTTCCAGCTACGCAGATTCCACTAAGTGCTAACAATATGTACCACACTCCCATGTTCTGTGTATCGCCTGTCTTCGGAGCATTAGTAGCCGTTGCATTGGTAGTTGCTGCAGTAGTTGTTGTTGTAGTAGTAGTTGTTGTATCCGCAGCTATCCCTTCCTTTATTACAATCGCATAATCAGAAGCATGATTGAACATTAAGGATACGTTACCGTCAGCAGTAATTACTCCTTCGTTCATAAATTCCATACTTCCATTGTTATAGTAGTAAAGTCTTCCGGCTCTTCCCGTGTACTGACTTCCCACATTCAGAGTCAGGTATGCAGTAAATCCAAATGCTCCATCATGTGTTAAGGAAATTTGTTCTACCGGATTAGTTGCTGCTATTGCAGAAACCAAATTACTTGGAATATTAGTTGTATTTCTTTTTACTTCCAGATTAATATCATTTAACTCACCAGTTTTTATTGTTGCTCCAAGAATCTTCCATGTATATCCATTCATCTGAAGTTCAAGAGTGATGTCTTTTCCCAGTGCTGTCTCTAATATTTCTTTTGGCAAAATTGTTGCATTTTCCATAGAAATGGTAATGTTCGCTCCGCTCTGTGCATTCTTAATCTGAGAAACAATTTTTTCCACCTGCTCTGTACTCAAAGTTCTATCTGTTGTTGGCTGTATTGGCTGTTCCGGCTGTGTTGGCTGTTCCGGTTCTTCCGGATTCTCAGCTGCAACCGTTCTTTATATTGTAACAGAATCGTATACATATGGCTCAGTAGTAATTGTATCAGTATCTGTATCATACTTAAACATATATGTTGTACTCTTCAGTTCTGTATTGTTTACTTCAAAAATAGTATATACCTGTTCTTTGCTTACGTTACTTCCATTTTCTCCATCTGTTGAATTTACATCCAAAAACTCATAGTTTGGAAGAAGTGGATCCCCCTCTTCTACTGTATAATCCTTTTGAGAATACCACTTTAATCCACCTGCATGACCACCTACCATGTATAATGGTGCATTATCCTTGCTTATATATGCTCCTGTGCTATCCTGTTCTACTTCTCCTCTGGTTCCATCACCGTTGATGAATCCGCGGGCATACACATGGTCATGTGCTTCTAATACTACATCCACATCAAGTTCTGCAAGAACCGGGCTCCAGTACTTTCTTGCCGCTTTCACATCACTATCTACAATATGAGAAGCTCCGGTGTAAATTGACTTATGAAATCCTACAATAGTCCACTGACCATTTTCCTTTGCATCTGCAACTTCTTTTTCTAAATATGCTTTCTGCTCATCACGTACTGCATCGCTTTCTTTTGCTGTTTCAAGATTCAATACAATGAATTTTACCTTACCATAATCAATGGAATATACTAAGTTCCCAGCCTCTGCCGGTGCATTGATATAATTTGACAAAGAAGAATTATTGTAATTTTTGTCATGGTTTCCCTGTGTAACAGCTAATAAGTTGTTGGATAAACAATCAATTCCTGCGGTTGGGTATGCACCGTCATTTTCAAATAGTGTTTCCCACTGAAGCTTATTATCTGCATTGTCTGTAATATCTCCACCAATATAAATAAATCCTAAATCGTCAATCTGATTTAATTGGTTAAAGGTTGCTCCTGCTGCCTTAGCATTTACCCCATTACTTACCTGAGTATCTGCAAGGAATGCAAATTTTAATGTAGCATTGCTTCCCTTAGCCGGAACTGTTGTAAAACTTCCTTCAAACTTATAGTTTCCTTCCCCAATGGTATAAGTGTATTTGGTTGATGGTTTCAAACCACTTAATTCAATTTTATGCTTAAAGCTTTCTGATACATAGGAATAAGAATGTTCTCCCGTGAAAGTTGTTTCTTCTCCTGATACACTCTTCAATACTACTTTTGACTCAACCTCTGCTGCTGTTGTAAAAGATAAGTACACGGTATCATAATCTGCACCTACATGTGTATTTACCTGTTTTGCTTTCTTTTGCTCGTCTGTAGGATTTTCCGGCTTCTGTGGTATTTTATCACTCTGACATACTGCCCATTTTCCAGCAGCATCCAGATCAACTGCAACATAAGTCGCTCCATCTACAATATCATTTACATCAAAGCTTCTTACCTCTTCACCATCTACCGTACTGTTAAATACCATTCCGGAAATGCCTACCGGCACTTGTAATTTATAAATATTCGCATTTTCTGTTGCTTCCATTGGAAGTCCCGGCCAAGTAGTTTCTCCACTTCCTCAATAATGAAGATTTATGGTCTCCCATTTTGTATTGCTATTATCATAATAAATGGTCTGCATTGGGATTACTTCTTCTACGAGTTCTCCATTTTCTCCTTTTCGAAGTACTGTCCATTTTGAGCCGGACTGTGTTCCCGCTTTTGCAACATACTCACCATTCTCTACAATATACTCTCCCTACAATTAAGAACAAAATTACTGTCCAATTCTAGCATCTACATGTAAAATGTTATACGCAGATTTTTGTAATTTCTGTAAAACTTCCGTAAAAGAAACGTTTTTTATATCATAGGAAATTCATATACTTTCGTACTTTAACGCAATAAATTCTTTCCTATGGTATAAAAATGGAGCTGTGATACCACAGCTCCATTTCATTACTGTTATGCAATATGTTTATTATTGTCATTCTTATGCTTTTCCAGAATCTTATGTACCCGCTCTACTTCATCTAGAATAAGATTTTCACTATTGCGGATTTCATTTTTTAATACTCGTTCTGACTGTTTTATCTGTGATTCTATTGTATCCATTCGTGCGTCCATCTTGTCCATTCGCTCATCCATCTTCTGCATATGCGCGTCCATCTTGTCCATTCGCTCATCCATCTTCTGCATATGCGCGTCCATCTTGTCCATTCGCTCATCCATTTTCTGCATACAATTCAGAATCACATCAATTTTTTTACTATCTGTCATAGTTTCCTCCTTGACGGTGCTGGCAATCGGGGGTTCTATTCCATGTGTTTTATAAACACTTTTTTCTTTTGTAGTAAACACAGTATAGCATAAGCAAATCAGAAAATCCACATCATTCTTCTTCCATTTTCTTTTCTGCCATTTCTTCCACAAAACGAGAGGGCTCTACTTCTTTTCCATTGTACTTCTTCACACTGTTTACATATAACGCTTCCTTTGCTCGGGTAATTCCCACATAAAACATCCTTCGCTCTTCCTGTAAATCTGCATCTAAAACAGCCTTCTTGTAAGGCATGATTTCTTCATTTACATCTAATAAAAACACTATCGGATATTCTAATCCTTTGGAACTATGTAAGGTAGCCAAAGAAACGCAATCTGTCATCATCTCCTGTTGTCGCTTCTGCTCCTTTAATTCTTCCGTATATGCATCCATATGATCAAACCACGCTCCATAAATCTTAAATTCTCTGGACGCATCCTGAAGTTCATCCAACACTTCTATTAGACTATCTTCACTGATTCTTCGATAATCTGCATATTCTTTCAAATACTCCTCATATCCTATGGTATGACGAATATAGTTAATGGCTGCATAAGGCGAAATCCTACTTATCACTCGCAAATCCGCCTCTAACTGCTCAATCCGTTCCGCGACCCAGGGTTGCTTCTTTTCGTAGAAATACTCTGCCCATGCATCAAATGCAATTACTTCATCATCTACACTTTCCCTGGTAATATAACGTTTTGGGCGATTCATAATCTGAAGAATATCTCTTCTCTCACGTCCACCCATAGCAAGCCTTATGTAGGTTAAAATATCTCTGGTAATCCAATGCTCATAGAGGTTTGGTATATTATCCCTGGTACGGAACGGAATATTATATGTCATCATCTGTTCCATCAAAATCCGCGGCTGAGTATTGGTACGAAATAAAACTGCAAAGTCATTGTAGCTTTTTCCCTTTTCGCATCCCTCTAATATGGTTCTGATAATTGCTCTGCTCTCTTCTAATGGACTTTCATACATCTGATAAGAAACTCCCTGCGTACTTTTCCTATGCGCATGAATACTTTTTTCAAATCTGGCTTCATTATGTGAAATCAAACGCAAAGATGTTTCTACGATTTCTTTACCGGAACGATAATTCACATCCAATAAAATTCGCTTTGCCTGTGGATATGCTTTTTCAAACCCCAACATAATTTCCGGCTTTGCACCGCGGAAACGATAAATAGACTGATCGTCATCTCCTACTATAAACAAATTATTTTCCGGTTCTGCCAGCATTTTTACAATATCAAACTGTATCTTATTAATATCCTGAAACTCATCAATTAAAATATACTGAAATTTCTTCTGCCACGCAGCTAAAATGTCCTTTCGCTGGGTAAAAAGCTCATAACAATACACCAACATATCATCGAAGTCAATCAACCGCTTCTGACGCATCTGTCCCTCATAACTTTGATAAATCTGTTCAAAAATCTCTTTTCCACAGTTTTTCGAATAATAATGCTCCAAGGGAATACCGGAATTCTTTACCAGACCGATTTCACCTAAAATATCTCCGATGAATTCATTTTCATCCTCATACTCCAAATGCATTCTTGTGATAATTTCTCGCATAAGTGCAAAACGCTGTTCTTCCTTTATAATATTATCTGCCCGAAATCCATAAGCATGTTTTAAAATACTAAAGAATACTGCATGAAAGGTACCAAAAGTAACGGGATACCTTTTTCCTCCCATTAATCGAAAAAAACGTTCTTTCATTTCAGTTGCTGCTGCCTTGGTAAAAGTAATAACAAGAATACGAGATGGGTCTACGCCCTGATTGACAATTAAATTCTTTGTTCGTTCTGTGATAACAAGGGTCTTACCGGACCCGGGACCAGCCAATACAAGCATTGGTCCGGTTCCGTGTCCGATTGCCTCTGTCTGAGATAAATTAAAACTCATATATACTATTTCCTTCTTATGCAGGAATCTCTGCTTCTAACTTAGCAATCGCTACCTTAAGACGTGCTACAGATTCTTCTTTTCCCAGCACTTCCATAATCTCGGTTGCGCCGCCCGGTGTCATCTGTTTTCCGGAAACTGCGGTACGCACCGGCCACATAGCATATCCGTTCTTGCAGCCCTTTTCCTCTACATACTTGCAAAGTACCTCATATAGTGCATCATTAGAATAATCCTCCTGTGCCTCGAAACGTGGCAACAGTTCCTTTAACACTTCTAAGGAAGATTCCGGTGTAGTCTTCATTTTTTTATGAGCATACATGGAAATATCATACTCCGGTACTGCTTCAAAGAAGTCAACATGATCTGCAATGTCCGGGAAAATCTCAATTCTGGTCTTTACCATCTGAGCGATTTTTTTCAAATCATAATCCTTAGTAACTGTTTTCTTAATATAAGGTTCTGCCATCTCATAAAATTCATCAAAGTCCATAGCCTTTAAATATTCGCCATTCATCCATTTTAATTTTACAATATCAAATACTGCCGGAGACTTGCTGATTCTATGATAATCAAATTCCTGAATTAATTCATCTAAAGAAAAAATTTCACGATTATCTTCCGGACTCCATCCTAACAATGCAATATAGTTTACTACTGCCTTAGTTAAGAATCCCTGCTCGATTAAATCTTCAAAAGATGCATGACCACTTCTCTTAGACAGTTTTTTATGATTTTCATCCGTAATCAATGGCAAATGAATATAAACCGGGGACTCCCAACCAAACGCATCATACAAACGCTGATATTTTGGAGAAGAAGACAGATATTCGTTTCCTCTTACTACATGTGTAATGTTCATGGTATGGTCGTCTACCACATTTGCAAAATTATAGGTAGGATATCCATCAGACTTAATCAAAATCATATCATCTAATTCTGCATTATCTACTGTAATATCTCCGTAAAGTTCATCATGGAAGGTAGTTGTTCCTTCATTTGGAATATTCTGACGAATAACAAAAGGCTTTCCTTCTGCCAGATTCGCTTCTACTTCTTCTTTAGAAAGATGCAGACAATGCTTATCATACATCATGATTTCCTTGCCTTCAATAACCTCTGTCTTCAAGGATTCCAAACGTTCCTTATCACAAAAACAGTAATATGCCTCACCCTTTTCTACCAGTTCTTGGGCATATTTCATGTAAATTCCGGTCTTCATACGCTCGCTCTGAACATAAGGACCAACTCCACCGTCCTTATCCGGACCTTCATCGTGCTTTAATCCTGTTTCTTCCAAAGTACGATAAATAATCTCCGTAGCTCCTTCTACAAAACGTTCCTGGTCAGTATCTTCTATACGAAGCATGAAATCTCCACCTGCATGCTTTGCAATTAAAAACTCATACAAAGCAGAACGCAGATTTCCCACATGCATTCTTCCGGTTGGACTTGGTGCGTACCGTGTTCTTACTTTACTCATAACTTTTCTCCTTCTATCTTCTATTTCTACTTATTTTCGGAGTAAACCGCTATGTGCTATTATATACCAGCCGGTAAGATTTTACAAGATTTACATTCTTACGCTTTTTCGCTTTTTCGTAAATATCTTGCAGTAATGGTATCTGCCTTCTCAATCATTTCCGATGGTGTACCTGTAAAGACTATTTCTCCTCCTGCTGTACCACCATCCGGTCCCACATCTATGATATAATCTGCCTGCTTCATAACATCCGTATTATGCTCTATCACAATTACAGTATTTCCACGTTTCACCAAACCATCTAACAGCTTCATAATATTCTTCACATCAGAAGCATGCAATCCGGTTGTAGGCTCATCTAATACATAGATATTTCCTTTCTTATCAAGATTTTTTGCAAGCTTTATCCTCTGTCGTTCTCCTCCTGACAAGGTAGACAACGGCTGTCCTAATGATAAGTAAGGTACTCCTACTTCTATCATAGCTTTCAATACCTTGCTGATTTTCCGGTTATCCTTGAAAAATTCCAATCCTTCCTCTGCTGACATCTGAAGAATCTCTTCTACATTTTTTCCTCGGTAACAATATGACAACGCTTCCTTACTATAACGCTTTCCCTCACAGGCTTCACACACTGTAGTTACCGGATCCATAAATACCAATTCTGTTACAACTACACCTTTTCCATTACAAACCGGACATGCTCCCTTACTATTAAATGAGAACAGCGCTGGACTTACCCCATTTTCTGCTGCCATAATCTTTCGTATTTCATCAAAGAACCCAAGAAACGTAGCTGGTGTAGAACGTCCTGTTGCTGTTACCGGAGACTGATCCACAAGTACCACCTGTTCTTCATACTCTTTCGCAAATACATCCCGTATCAAACTGCTTTTTCCAGAACCCGCCACACCTGTTACAACTGTAAGCACATGCAATGGAATATCCACAGAAACATTCTTCAAATTGTGAATGCTGGCATTTTGAACAGTTAAAAATTCCTCAGGAACACGAGGATTTTTCTTAATAGGAACCTCTTCCTTCATGGCATTTCCAGTAAGAGTGCCTGATACAAGCAACTGCTCATAACTTCCCTGAAATAGAATTTGACCACCATTTTTCCCTGCAAGAGGTCCTACATCTACCACCTCATCTGCAATGGAAATCACATCTTTGTCATGCTCTACCACTAGTACTGTATTTCCTTTATCACGCAAGCTTTTAAGAAGTCTGGTCATTCGGTGCACATCCCTTGGATGCATCCCCGTACTTGGTTCATCAAATATATAAGTCATACCGGTGAGGGCACTTCCCATATATCGCACCAATTTAAGACGCTGTGCCTCTCCACCGGAAAGTGATGCAGACTCCCGGTTCATATTCAAATACGGAAGCCCTATATCTATCATACGGTCTAAGGTTGCTGTCAGGGACTGCACAATGGTCTGTGCCCGTGGGTCATCAATCGTCTGAAGTACTTCACGCAATCTTGTAAATTCCATCTCACACATTTCGTGGATATTGTATCCTGCAACTTTACAGTCTAATACTTTTTGATTTAAGCGTTTTCCGTGACACACTGGACACTCGCGTTGCTTGATTAGTCGCTCTAAACGATCCTTCGTCACCTCATGAGCATTAGACGTATCACGCTTAATCAGTAATCTGGTCAAATGATTATATACACCGGCCACATGCTTATCTACCTGCTTTCCGTCCTTTTCATACGCACCGTAAAGCAAAAGATTTCTTTCTTTTTCCGTATACTCTTTTAACGGCTTCTCCAGATCAAACAGACCACTTTCCGTATACTGTTTCCAATACCAGTTACCTACATTACGAAAACCAGGAAGCTCCACCATTCCCGTATTCCAACTCTTCTCCTCATCTAATACTACCGAAACATCTACATCTGTCACCTTACCGATACCACAACAGGTTTTACACATACCATTAGGATCATTAAAAGAAAAGTAAGATGCCGTTCCAACATAAGGCTCTCCGATTCTGGAATATAGCAATCGCAAAGCTGCATACATATCGCTGATTGTTCCTACAGTAGAACGGGCATTTCCTCCAAGTCTGGTCTGATCAATCACAACAGAAGGAGACAAATTTTCAATAGAATCCACCTTGGGTTTCTCATACTTTGGCAAACGTCCACGCATAAATGCAGTGTACGTTTCATTCATCTGCCTTTGACTTTCTGCTGCGATAGTATCAAACACGATACTGGATTTACCGGAGCCCGAGACTCCGGTAAAAACTACAATCTTCCCTTTAGGGATTTCCAATGACACATTTTTCAGATTATTCTGATGTAATCCCTTAATGATAATTCTGCTCTGATTAGACATGTTCCTTTCCTCCCTTTTTGCAAACCGGTATCTGAATTTCCGACAGCCATTCTTCCTCAGACTCTTTATTCCACACACCGTCAATATAGGATTCTCTGATATTTCCACAGATTTCATATCCATTTTCTTCGATAAATTTCAATAAAATCCCATAAGATTTTGGAAATGTATCATAAGACCCTTTATGGAAAATACATGCCGCTTCTTTTATCTCCGGAAACACTTTAAACCGAACTAATTCTGAGTCTTCCTTTACCTCCGTAACTGCTTCACAAACTTCAATCAGTATCTGTTCTTCCTTATAACCTTCCTCTAAATAATGCGTAAAACAATAATCCGGCTCCGCACATACACACCCAAGTCGCTCCATCTCTGCCCCCATCTTTGGCATCACCTCAAACAAGGCATCATAAGTATCTATTCTTTCTTCCATAGTTGACACAATCACTTCCGGTATACGCTTAATCAATACCGGTGCTGACAAGTCCAAATTTTCTTCCGCCAAGTAACTTTCCACCTGTGCCAATTTTGTCGTAAGTTCTGCCAGTTCCTTTAAAATTTCCTGTTTCTTTGCCATAAGCAATTCTTTTTCTGATTTTCCCTTCAGAATCGCTCTGATATCATCTAGGGAAAATCCCATATTTTTCAAGGCAAGAATCTGATGCAGATCTGCAATCTGACTGGCAAGATAATAACGATATCCATTTATCTCATCTACATACGTCGGTTTCAAAAGACCTTGCTCGTCATAATACCGCAAGGTCTTGATCGTTACATGATTCATTGCCGCAAACATACCAATCTTATACAATCTAGGCGGTTCTTTCTCTTCTTTACAATAATCATGTTCTCGATACATTCTCATTTCCGTTCTCCCTCCAAACACTCTTTCAAATTTATCTGCTATTCCCAACGAAATGTTTTTACAGAAATAGCTGTACATACTACAGTAATCCCTAAAAGAAGTACAATTCTCCAGATTACATCCTCGGTTTGTACTCCCAGAGATGCTTCCTTCATCAACTTAATTCCCTGTGTTAACGGTAACACAGAAGCTACTTTCTGTAAACCTTCCGGAAACAATTCGAACGGAATCGTTGCTCCCGATAAAAATAGCATCGGAAAGTATACCGCACTTGTAATTACATTCGTTGCCTTTACTGTTCTGCAAAAACTAGCCATTAATAACCCTATACTAAACATGGAAACTAAGGTCAACACCCACGCACCTAAAAAAAGTAGTATATTTCCTGCCATCCGATAGTCAAAGGCAAATACCGCAACTATTGTTACTGCAACCGCTGACAGTATAGCATTTACAGTACAACACAATACATCTGCTCCGAGAATCCAAATTGGACTACAAGGCGTTGCAAAAAAGTGCTTCAATATCTTTTTATCCCGGTAATCTGCAATCGTCAGTGGAATTCCCATAAAGGCACTGGCACAAATTCCAACTGCAATCAAAGATGCAAAGGCACTTTCTAAAAAAGTATACCCGCTATCTCCTGCTATTTTTCCACCTGCAACTATAGCAATTAACATTAACACGCCCACCGGCATTGCAACACCGAATATCATCGAATCTGCAGAACGAAATCCCAGTTTTTGTTCCACCGAATAAAGTTTTAAAAATCTTTTCATAATGTAACCTCCTCGCCCATATGCCAAAGATATGCTTCTTCCAAATTATCATAAGGACTCTTGTTTACAACTTCCTCTACTGTACCTTCGATAACCTTTTTTCCCTCTTTGATCAGGCAGATTCGGTCACATAGACTTTCTGCCTCCTCCATATAATGTGTAGTCAGAAAAATCGTTGTACCTTCCTTTTTTAGTTCTTTCAGCGTTTTCCATACTTCCCGCCTGGCAGCTGTATCCAGTCCTGTGGTCAATTCGTCCAAAAAGACAATTTCCGGTTTCGGAATCAATGCCAACACAACAGACAGTTTTTGACGTTCTCCTCCTGACAGCTTATTTACTTGAGCTTTCTCAAATTGTTCCAGCTTAAACTTTCGTAAAAGTTCCCGATAATCTGCCGGATTCTTATACAACACAGATATCTCCTGACAGATTTCTCCTACCTTAATGTTATTTTGATAGTTCGAAGCCTGTAATTGCACACCTACGCGTTCAAAAATTTCTTTGCGATTCTTACGAGGCTCTCTGCCAAACACTTTTACACTTCCGCTATCCTGCTTTTTCATACCCAGAATGGTTTCAATGGTGGTACTTTTTCCTGCACCATTATGACCTAAAAGCCCAAACACTTCCTGCTTCTTCACTTCAAAAGACAGGTTATTTACAACCGTTCTTCCACGAAAAGACTTTGTGAGGTTTCTCACTTCAATGCATGTACTCATATCTCATATCCTCCTTACGAGGATATCCTAATGCCTCCCGTAAGGGGAGAGTCAACATCTAAATTATACTTTTTCTAAAATCCCATTTTTTCTAGCCATTCTTTTAATTTTTCTTCTCTGTCTGCCGCCGTTGTTTCTACAAATTTTCCCAACTCTAAGGCTTCCTTTAGCCTTCCATCTTCTAAATAAATCACACGGTCTGCTCTTGCTGCAACCTTAGCATCGTGCGTTACCAATAAAACAGTCGTCCCCTGTTTGTTAATCCGGTTGATAATGTCCATGACCTCTCTTGTTGCCGAAGAATTCAGTGCTCCCGTAGGCTCATCTCCATATAGTATAGCAGGATGATTTATCATTGCCCTGCAAATAGCGGCTCGCTGCAACTGTCCACCGGATACTTTTCGTATATCATGCTTTGCAATATGTAAAATCCCCATCTGTTCCATTAGTTTTTCAGCTTCCTTTACAACTTCCCCACGGCTTTTTTTGCCTGCCTGAAATGCCGGAAATACAATATTATCCTCGATAGAAAGATTCTTTAAAAAATTTGCCTTCTGGAAAATAAATCCCATACGGTTAAGACGCAGCTTTTCCATCTCCTTTTCCGAAAATTCATACAACTTCTTCCCTTCAAACAACACCTGACCACCGGTAGGTTTATCCATTCCGCTAATGCTATACAGAAGCGTGGATTTTCCGCAGCCTGACTGTCCCATAACTGCAACAAATTCACCCTCTTTTATATGAAAATCAATATTCTTTAATATTTCGTTTTCTCCAAACTTCTTACAAATCCCGTTTATTTTTATCATCTTATTCCTACCCTTCTTTATTCACTAAAGTACTCTGTTATCTTCATTGTTTTTATCTGACGACAAGAAATTATTGTAACTACTCCCAATACTGCTAATAATATAACCGGTATCAAAACATACATCATTACAGGCATTGCAGCAAATTCTATCTGTTCAATTCCAAGTCCCATCACACTGAATAGAGCACCAAAAATCTTGTCTCCTACGATTCCCGCCAATACAAGTCCTACCACTGCTCCAAGTCCACCTACCAGCAAAACAGGATATAATTCCTGCCGGCAAATAGCTGAAAATGAAATGCCCATTGCTTTCTTTCCTGCCAGCATTCTTCCTTCCCTTGCAATTCTAAGTTTCAAAAACAACATGACAATCATTCCTATCAGGCAAATACCTATTACAAATGCTGTCATGGATGCCTGCCGTACCTGTGCTGTTACTCCGCCTAGAGTTTGTGCAATGAAATCCTCCATATATTCCACAGTATAACCACTGCCCAACTCTTCTCTCCATACTGCTATCCGTTCTTTGCTTTCAGGTGCTTTGCCGAAATTCACCTCAAATGTATACTGTTCTGCCTCTACCTCTTTAAAATCATACACCGCTTTTGCAGTTCTTCCTCCACTTGTCACATCCTGATAAAAGCCGCTTACCACAAATTCCTGTTCTTTCTCATTCCAAAAAATGGTAACCATATCCCCTTCTTTTTTTCCAAGCTGATCTGCCATAAGGCTAGACAATACCAGTTCCGTTTCTGTTTCCGGCTGTTTTCCCGTGAGATACTTTATTCCTTCTCCTGCCTGTTCTCCGGTATCAATGTGAATCCCCTGTAATTTTCCTTCGCTGTCTTCTACCTGTAACCGCACTCTGCGTAGCATCTTATAATCAGATACATAATCCTTTTCTTTTTCCGACAGTAAAAGTTTCTCTACTGCTTCCTTTCTTGCTTCCAGTTCTTCCCCCTGTTCCACTTCTATTGGTGCATCACAAATTGCACTTCCCATATAGGTACTAAATTCCTTATCTTCCATAGTATGCACCATACGATAAGGTACTGTAACAAGAAAGGTAACAATCAACAGTAAACTGAAAATAATCCCATATCCATTTCTTGCTTCATGTAAGCCCACAAGTAAGTTCACCGGAAGCCGAAGCGACTTATGAATTCCATCTCTTGTCTTTCCTTCCTTTCCAAAGCCTTTTTCTGTTACAAGGATATCTACTACCGTTACCTTGCGCAGTCTGCCAAGTATCTTCCGCGTAAATAGAATTATAATTCCATATACCAGAATACAGATTCCCACTGCCGCTATGTAGACTCCCATTCCTACCTGATGTTTTCCAAAGGTACGGCTCATATGTCCGGTCAAAAAAGTAACTACAAGTAAAGCTGCACCATATCCTATTACACATCCAATACCCATTAGTATCCGAATTTCCCCCAGATAAAGACTTCGGATTCCCGCTCCCGGAATTCCCATAGCCTTCATAGTTCCGATTTCTCTCATGTCTTCTTCTATCTTGGCAAGAATGGTATACCGCAGACAAATCATAGCAACAACAATCAACAATATGCCAATCAGCAAAAATACCATTGCCATCATAATATCCGTCATGGCACTTAAAAGAAAAATCAACGTATAGGTTATCGCCTGTCCATCCTTTGGCAGATTTTTCTCGCTTTGTTCATATGCAGTCTGATAATCAGCAGCCATAGCAGAATCTTCAAAATACGCTTCTATCAAATATTCTGTTTCTCCTGCTTTTCCAAACAACTCTTCAAAATCTTCCTCACTAATTAAAAATCTTGTAGAAGAGCAAAGTGTGGAATTCATCTGTCCATCATAAACATACTCCGTTACCACGAAGTGCTTCTCCATATTTTCCCCTTTTAAGCAGATTTCATCTCCAATATCAATGGGATAATTCTCCAGCAAAATAACCGGTACACCAATTTCTCCTTTTTCTATATGAAGTACATTTCTCTCCCGGTCAAGTAGTACATCATACTGTTCATTCTGTTTTACCAGACTAATATCCAGCCTGCATTCCCCTAATGTAAATTCCTTCTGCTCATCGTTTTTTTTCACGACCAGTTCATCCCCATAAACATCAATCATAGGAACCGTCTGCCAGTGTTCCATACCCGGATAAGATTGGTTAAACTCATCAATAGACTCTTGGTTTATTTCGCCCTTATGCATTTGTAAAAAGTGGGGTGGTCTTGCGGTCTCATACATAGAAGAAATAGAAGTAAATAACTGTACCAGCATCAGAAAAACGGATACTGCAAGTGTCACTGATAAAGACATAAACAACAATAAAATCAAATGTTTTCCCGGATTCTTTTTGAAATCATTTTTCAGCAACTTGAAATACATAAATTCCTCCTTCTTTTAAGATACCTTTATACTACGAACTGCTTTACTACGTCCTGTCATCCATACTGCTACCATCATTCCAATTCCCGATAAAATAAGCAATAGTCCGATTCCTCTTCCTTCTCCAGTACCAATCACTTTGCCAATACTGTCCGAAAGTATTCCTCCCTCTGCTAACATTGGCTCGAATATATAATCAGACAACACTCCACAAAGTACATATGCCAATACTGTTCCCGACTGTGTCAAAAGGCTTATCATTCCCCATACTCTTCCCTGCACTTCATTCGGAACACTAACTCTTACCATTACATCTGCACAAGTATTCACAAACGGTAAGGACAAGAAAAATAAGAAGATACTGCAGCCCGTAAAAATCAGATTTGTGCTTACACCTGCCAATGCCATAAATAGACCGTTCAAGATTCCTGCTCCACACAAAACTGTGGCATACTTTTTCTTAATTCCAACAATTCCTATCCACACACTTCCTACAAGCATACCTATGGCACATACCGATTCCATGATACCTACTGTTTTTGCATCGCTGATTGCCAATACCATCGGTCCGGACAATGTTTGAACAAATCCAATGAAAAAGCAGACAAATGCCATAATAACAACCAATGACAAAACACCCTTATTTTCCCTAATCACACCAAGTCCGACTTTCATTTCTTTTATAAAGCCCTGTCCTTCTTTCGGTATTGGTTTCTTGGTTGTTTTTCTCACTATTGCAGTCGTAAAAACTGTAACTACAACGGTGCAAATATCAATTATTAGAATCAATCGAATATCTGCTACGCCAAGAAGTACACCTGCAATCGCCGGTGAAATCAGATATCTTGCATTTCCTGTCATCTGCACCATTCCGCTTGCCTTTGCAAATTCTTCTTCCGTCAAAAGATCTGTAACCGTAGCTCTGTAGGAAGGCTCCATTAAGGCCACAAAAACTGCATTAAATGCCACTCCTAACAAAATCGGTAGCATTTGAAAGGTGCCAAACTGTATCTGCCACAAAATATATGCAAGCCCCAATGCCGAACAGGAATCTCCTATAATCATAAGAAGTCTCCTGTCATATCTGTCAGCCCATACACCTCCAATGGGACTTAATAAAATCGTTGGCATATAGGCAAGTAAGGTAACTAACGATACATAACTTACACTCCCTGTCATTTGATAAACATAAATAGATAATGCAAATGCTGTCATCCCTCTTCCTATACTGGAAATCAACTCCCCTATCCAAATCAATAAAAACTTCTTCATTTCTTTTTCTCCTTTCTTCATCGACCGACTGTCGGTCTGTTGCTTTGTCAAATAATAGAAGGTCTTCCATGTGACCTTCTACTTTATAAAACATTACTTCATAATTAGGATGCACTCAAATACTCCCCAATTCTCTTCCAAAACCTTCCCTTTTCTACTCCCAACATCTTTTCCAATACTGCAACTAAGGCAATAAACAATCCCTGGATTTTTTCCGGTGCGACCTGAAAAATACCATCATCCAGTAATGTTATCGCAGAGGAAAGAAAAATCTGCATAAACTGCTCCGGATATTCACAATGAAACGCTCCACTTTGATTTCCCTCTTCTACCACCTGTGTCAATATGGGAGTTAATACCTCAATAATAGAAACCAAAGACTTCTGATGCATCAAAGTATTCTCCACTTTATGCATTTCTTCTAGAAACCCTTCTTCCATTTGGTTTTCTATCTTCATTGCAAGAAATACCTGTAACACTTTATCATCCGGAGCTAAACTTTTATTATCCACTACTTCAGTTACACGTTCTGCAATCATTCCCGTAGATTTTCCGATAACGGCATCCAACACTTCTTCCTTCGATTTAAAGTAATGATAAAAGGTTCCTTTAGCAATTCCTATTTCTGTCAGAATATCGTTTACGCTGCACTGTTCGTATCCCTTCATTGCAAATAAACGTTCCGCTGTATCAATAATTTCGTTCTTTCGCTCATCATGCTCCTTTACAATTCTCACACTTTTACCTCTTTCTACATATTGCAAATCTACTTTCGCAAAATCTTCTCCATTATTACGACCGACCGTCGGTCTATATCTGTATTATACAAACATAGATGCTAATTGTCAACACACTTTTTCTTTACGCTCTCGCTAAGTTTTGTTTCTTAAATCATTCCTATGCCCCAAAAAAATCTCCACACACAAGCCTTGTGGAACATTGGATTTCAAAAAAATCCTGCCCCGGTGAGCTTCTACAATATGTCTGACCAGTTTTAGTCCATATCCATGGGATGTTTCTCCGTTGTCCAAATAATCTTCGCCGGAAATAACACCACGATTTAGTTGTTCTATCTTTTCTTGTTGCACTCCAATTCCATTATCAGATACAGAATATTCCCATTCTTTCCCGGTATCCCTTATCGCCAGAACAATATGACACCCTTCAGGGTTATGAGAAATACTATTTTGAATAAGATTCGCAAGCATTCGTTTTAAAAGGAATACATCCCCTTCTATTAAAAGAGGCTCTTGTGAAATTTCGGAAATGTCATAATCGATTTCATACTTTTCCTCTAAACCATCATTTAAAAATTCTACTACTACCTGTCTTCCTAACTCCAGCAAGTCTATACTCTCTATTCTCAATGGTTGCATGGAATACTCTAATTTTGAAACTAAGTTCAAATCTGCTATCAATTTTTTTATTTTTTCTGCTTGACTTCGAATGATTCCTGCCTGTTTTCGTGTTTCAGAAAATATCAGTTCATCTTCCTCTATCTCTCCTGCATATCCCATAATCATAGACAATGGTGTTCGAAGGTCATGAGATATTCCGTTGATCCAATCTGCCCTTGCCTTATCCTTTTTCATGATATATTGGCTTGCATAATTCAGTTCTATATTAATATTGGCCAGCTCTCCTTTTTCCGGAAGAGAAACCGCTCCTCCATGGGAAATCTCTTCAATTCCACACAAAATAGGGACGATTTCCTTTTCTACCTTTCTGGTATTATTCAAAAAAATCAACACAACCACCACTATATTCACGAGCAACAGTAATATTCCACCAATAAATGCCACCTTGACAAAACCAGAATCTGTTACATAATGCAGCTTTATCATACTGCTTCCCAATATATTATCCGGCTGATAACCAACAACTAAAAGTCCAAAGGATAGTTCATGCACCAGAACAGGATAGTCTTCCAAGTACCATCGGCTGAATTTTGCCACATCAGAAACAGAATAATATTGGGGAATATCTTCCGGCATATAATAGTCCCATATAACCTTTCCACTATCATCAAGAATCATTGCCCAGGAATCTTTTTCAGACAATAATTCCCTTGTATTTTCATCTATTGAAATTTGCTTTAAATCATTTTGCCTGATTCCTTCTGCAATTTTGCTAACTTCCTTTTCTGCATCAATAGTATGGTTTTTCATTGCCGTTAAAAAACCTATTCCAAAGACTAAATTCAATACTAAAAATAAAAGTAATATCAATATACTTTTCCATAAATACTTTTTAAAAAATTTGTTTATTGTATTCATACCTTCTCCATCTCGTACACAAAACACTACTATTTCACTATTAATTTATAGCCAAGACCTTTTACCGTAAGCAATGAAACAGGATTAGAGGGATCCTTCTCAATTTTTTCTCTCAAATGTCTGATGTGTGTCATGAGTGTCGTTTCATAGCCTTGCCATATCTCACCACAAGCAGTCTGGCACAAAACACCAATTGTCACTATCCTGCCTGCATTTTCTGCAAGCTTTAAAAAAATTCCATATTCCTTTGCTGTTAATGGAATAACCTCATTATTTTTATGTACTTCTGCTCTATCAAGGTCAACTACCACATTTTCTAGCGTTACCAAACGATTTTCTTCCGGATAAACACGTTTCATGATTGCTTCTACCCGCAAAAGAAGTTCTTTCGGAAGAAAAGGCTTCACCAAATAATCATCTGCTCCCATTTCAAAACCAGCAAAACGGTCTTCAGCTTCTCCCCGTGCGGTCAACATAAGTACAGGTATTTTGCTTACAGCACGTATTTCCTGTAGAAGTTCAAATCCATCAATATTCGGCATCATTACGTCAGATATGACCATATCCGGTATTTTCACTGATATCATCTTTAATGCTTCTTCTCCTGAAACCGCAGTCATAATATTTATATATCCGGCACGTTCGAAAATTGATTTTAACATCGTTAGTAATTCTATTTCATCATCAACAATCAAAATTGATTTTTCTTTTATCCAGCTATTCTTCATTAAATATTCCTTCCTTTCTTCTTTGATTATACCTTTTCTGCGCCTCTTTGTGGAGAAAAAAAGAAATCTCAAGGTTATCTCAAGGTTTACTCCTGATTATCTCAAGGTTCATCTGATATATTTTATTTACCTCAAAAATATTACATTTTAGATACGAAAGGAGTTTTATGAAGAAATTTGTTAAAATCATTAAAATTATTTTACTTGTAATTATTACTGTTTTAATACTAATCACTACAATTCATCAGATTCTAACCATTATCGAAAAGAAAAATAATCCTACGATTGGACAATATGTCAATGTTGATGGAAAGGACATGAATCTATATATCCTAGGCGAAGGTAAAAATACCATAGTCCTTCTACCTGGTCTTGGCACTGCTTCACCTGTTCTTGATTTTCTGCCACTCGCCCAAGGCCTTGCCAAGGAAAACCGCGTTGTAATAGTTGAACCCTTTGGATATGGATGGAGCGATATTACATCGAAAGAGCGAACAATAGAAAATGAAGTAAAAGAAATACATTCTGCGCTACATACTGCCGAAATTGATGCGCCTTATATCCTTATGCCACATTCCATATCCGGTATCCATTCCGTCTATTATGCAAATACCTATCCTGATGAAGTGGCCGGAATCATTGGTATTGACTGTACATTGCCTAGAATGGCTGAGTATTTTGACGAAGAACTTCCCAAGCATACCCTGCTTGCAACAGGCCAGCTTGTTAATCTGGGCGTTATGCGATTGATTACTCTTTTCGCACCAGACACTTTTATTTCTGACAACAGCAATAATTATTATACCGATGAGAACCTTTCCTTGCAACGCCATATTGCCTCCTGGAAAGCGCAGAACAAAAATGTAATTGATCAGATGAATCATATTAGTGACAGTATTGCTAAAACACATGATATGACATTTGGAAAAGATTTACCAGTCTTATTCTTTACTACCGACGACAGCAATCAGAAACCTCGCGATGACGGAAAAACAAGTGTTTCATTCTATGAAACATATATAACCAATCCTTCTCTGCAAAAGGTGATTTCCTTAAATGGTCCACATTATCTGCACTGGACATGTAAAGACGAAATGTGTTCCGCAGTACAACAATATATTTCTGAACACTTCCAATAATAAATTAAAACAAAGAGTCCGCTCGCGGACTCTTTTATGTCCAAGAAATGCTACTTCCCAATTGCTGTTCTTACTTTAATGCTTATAAATTTATTTTGCTAAAATATCCGCCACCGAATACAGCGCAACTTTTCCTGCCAACTTTACTCTGTTTCCAATCTGCTCTGCATATAATATGCCTGTTCTCTCTGAGGCCTGATATGCAATCAATTTATTCTTTCCAAGTTTTTCAGCCCAGTAAGGAATAATCAGGCAATGTGTGGATCCTGTGACCGGATCTTCGGGTACATTTAACTTAGGGCCAAATACTCTGGAAACACAATCATATTCTTTTCCTCTTGCTGTAACTCCAACAACTAATCCATCCAGTTTCTTCATTTTTTCCTGATCTGGTTTTAAATTTCTAACTGTGTCTTCTGAATCGAATACAACTAAAAGATCCCTACTCAAGTATGCTTCTATCGGTCGTGCTCCCATTGCTTCTTCTATTTCATCTGTCACAGGAATTTGCTTAAATTCATAAGCCGGAAAATCCATTTCGTACAATTCTTCTTTTTTATGAACCTTTAAAGTTCCTGATAAAGTTTCAAATACTACAGAAGATATCTCTTTCTCATAAAACTGCATGATAACATACGCAGTTGCAAGTGTAGCGTGACCGCAAAGGTCAATTTCTCCACCGGGAGTAAACCACCGAAGACGAAATTTCTCTCCTTCCTTCACAGTGAATGCTGTTTCTGAAAAATTATTTTCCTTTGCAATATTTATCATCAATTCTTCCGAAACCCATTCTTCAAGAACACATACCGCTGCTTGATTTCCTGAAAAAACTTTATCTGTAAATGCATCTACAATATATTGTTTCATTCTTATCCCTCCACTACTTTAATTTTTCCTTATGGGCTGTAATGATTGTGTAACTGTAAGCATTCACACTTATGATGCTACCATCTACATTAATATACCAGTTCTTTCCGTTCCTTGTAATAACAGCATTCGGCGATTCTATTTTAACTCTGCACCAGTCAACTACATCCTCTGTATCCAAAGAAAGATTTTTCTTAATTCGTACAACTCCTAATTCCGTTGTATGTAATTTATCCAAATTTTCAAGCAACTCATTACTTATATTCATTTTAATAGCACTCCTATTCCACTCATTTCTTATTCCACTGGTAGAATTCTTTTAATTCCGCTTTTACTTCTTCCGGCAATAAAGTCTTTTTTACCCCCTGTATTGCTCCTTCTAATGCCATAAGACGATGCAGGCAGGCAGAAGTATCTATTTGCTGTATCTTCAACCATGCCTGTTTGGCGCCTGTTTTTCTTAACTCTTCTTCTGTAAAAATGCCAACACTATTTAATTGTTCCTCTAATACCTTTCCCAAATTAGGTAACTTTGTTAATTCTCCCATAATATCCTCCTGTTTATCTGGTATTTTACTGTTTTTCCCGTTCTTCCCGAATTTCTTTCCGTTTTTTCTTTGATGCTGAATCAATTGCTACTCCAAGACACATCCCTATTGCCATACCAAAACACATCCCTATTGCCATATTGTTCATGGTTGCTCCCAATGCCGTTCCTATACTAAGTCCAAAACACATATAAATTGCCATCCATGAAGTTTCCCCCTTCTCCAATACAAATCGTGGTCCTTCTTCCCCTGCTCCATCTGATTTGAACGACAATTTCTCTAATATTCTCTGGGATGCTATATTGTCAGGATCTGTTTCAGCTTCAACGAAACAGATGCCTTCCTGTTCAAATGCCCAGTCAATGAGTGCTTTTGCGGCTTCCGTAGCGTATCCATTTCCTTCAAATCCATCATCGATTCCATAACCTATTTCCACACTACAGTTGTTTGCAGGTCCTTTAAATCCCGCAGTCCCGATAAGTTGCTTATTTTCCTTTAAACTTATCTTCCAAGCAGTATACCATAAACGATGTTCTGGATTTTTCAGACATCCACCCAACATTTCCTTATAAGCCCGCTTTAATTCACTAATCGGTGTTTCTATGATTAACTGCCTCATCTCTTCATCGGACATGGGGGAAATCAGTAGTCGTTTTGTTTTTAATTGTATATTTTTTTCTCTCATTCTTTTACACTCCTATAACTGTTTGCACTTATTAATATTCTATACCTCTAGTCTATCAATAGTAAATACGATTTCTGACTTTCCATGAGAATCCTCATAACTGCTACAGTATGTCTCGAAACCTATCGTATCCTGTTTCGTATTTTCATCCACTTTTAAATTTTCCAGATTATGAATATGTGCCAATAATTTTTCTTTCTTATATTCTTGATTACTGTGTCCGCATAAATAAGTAGAAAATTTCATCTGCATCACTTTTTGCATGGTTTCGTAAAGTTTTTTCATAGACAAAGAGCCATAGTTGAATAACCATAACCCTTCATTCAATGCATCTCCCGCAATCAAAAGCTGCTCCTCCAACACCAATAAGCCTATGGAGCCCTTTGTATGGCCTTCTAATAATACAACATCGACCTGAATATCCCCTAAAGAAATGTGACTATCCACCTGTAATTCCTTTAACCCGTATGTTCTATTTCCCGGTTCTTCAAAATGCTTTATTACATCCCATTCCTTTTTTATCGCATAAACTTCATCAAACCAATGATTCCCTCCGATGTGATCCGGATGCCCATGGCTGTTGATTACTATATACGGAGTCGAAATATTCTTTTCTACAAAAGCTCTCAGGTTACGGTGTCCATATCCGGTATCAACCAGTATCGCCATTTCACTTCCCTTGATTAACGTACAACAAACCCCATTCTCTTCTTCAATCTGCCATATATTTTCCCGAATCTTTGTATATAAGTATGATTTCTGATATTTCATTAGCGTATATCTGATACCATCTTCGATCTGTTCGGTATCTGTTTCACAAAATCCAAGATGTCGATACACCTCTACTGCATAAGGAGATGAATTCACGGTTATTTCATCTCCTGTGCTCTCCGCTAATACTTTTTGAAATAGAGACTTTCCTATTCCTTGCTTATGATATTTTCCATCCACGAAAAATAATGCGACATGATTCCCTTTATTTCTAGTAGCAATGACACCCTTTATTTCATTGTTTTCAAAAGCCCCATACATCACAATATTATTTATGTAATCCTCATTTATAATAACAGATTGGTAAAAGGCTTCTATCCCCTCTTTTGAATAATCCGGGGATTCATACTGTAAAAACACATTCCACACAAGTTCTAAGGCTTTTGCTCTATCCTTTTCTAATATCTGTCTTATTTCCACTTCACATACCTCTTTTCCATATACCTCTACAAGCTATTCCAGTATTTCAAAAGACACACTGCCGGATGCCTCATTTCCTGTAACAGTAATGGTATATTCTCCAGCTTCTTCCACTTCTACATCGAAATTTCCCGTAGTGACATCATTTCCTTGATATGCTCTTACATCCTCACCTTTATGAATACTAATGTCAATACTTCCTTTATCCGCCACAATACTACACCGAATAACGTCTCCCTTTTCCAGATTAAAGTTATGTTCATACGTTGTATTAAACACTGAATATTCTAAACTAAACTCATTCTCGTTGCCCACCATACTACCATTAAATTTACCTTCGCCACAACCTATACAGAAAAAAATCAAACTAAAAATACACAACAATAAGCTTATCTTCCTATTTGCTCTCATAGTTTCTTCATCTCCTTACAATTTCCTTTTCACTCTGTTTCAATGAATGGTATAGACCTACAACTTAAACAAAATTTATTACCCCATATATTAAATGACATACTGTAAAAATCAATATAGGTATAATTGCGACCCTATTTTTCCTATCAATAGCAAAAAATAGAAATGCCAGACATGGAAACACACACAATGTTAAAATAACTACTGCATTTGTCACACCCTGATAATAAAATATCCATCCCATAAAATATAAGAAACAACTTATAATTGTAGCTATAATAAGCGGACTCATCATGATTTTTTTACTGTCTTTATTCACAATTATGCACAAAGCAATAATCATTAACACTTGTGCTATAGATGCTATTGTATCTATTGTTCCGGTAGTAGATTCTGCTCTTAATACATCATTTGGCGCCGGAACAGCAAACCAATAAAAATTTGGTAACATAATTATCAAAAACAATAGCAATCCCCATACATTAAATCCTAGCTTATATTTTTTTATCATAATAGTACCCTTTCCATTTAAATTCTGCACTAATAGAAACTATGATATCGTGCTTCCCATTTTGGTCTTAGTGGAAATCAGACGTGTTCTTCCTTCCACCTTAACGACATTTTCTAATTCTTTCATAGCATCTTTAGCAATCCATACTTGTACTTTATTTCCATTTTCCTTTAAATCATGGGCTAATAATAATGCTTTCTCGTTATAGCTAAAATCTATTTTCCCTATTTCCCTTAATGCCCACGAAACCGCCTTTTTAATATGTTCATGTTCGCTATCCGAATTTTCTCGTACTAACTTCAGATATGTATCCAGAACATCATTTGATAATTTTTTATCATGTATCGCAGATGATGCTATTAAGGTAAACGAAGCACGTTTTTCGTATACATGAGGAGAAGTAATCCACTCAAATATAAAATCCTGATAATCTTTCATCTTAATAATTAAGTTCTTGCACAAATGATCACATAAATCCCATGAAATAACATCTGACATAAGCCTTTTTATATCAGAATGGGTTATGTCTTTGCGGTCGAATAATAGAACTGCAAGCAGCCTGGCTTCATGGTAACCGGTATTCCATAACTCAAATCCCAATTCCGTAGACTTACCTATTTTCTTAGCAATACTTCTTACTATAGTTGTGGAAACTCCTATACTATATTCTTCCGGTATTCCCATTTTTACAACATTTGCCTTATACTTTTCAGATGACTCTGATTTTAATTCCTCAATAATTTCTTTACTGTTCATAATTATTTCTCCATTACTTCCTCAACTATTTCTAGCATTCTTTAATAAAGGAAACATGTTCTGTTAATTCAACAAACCCCTTCTTCTTGTAAAAACTATACGCCGGAACAGTTCTCTCTGTTTGTAGGAAAATATGAGTAATTCCTTTTGACTTTATATATCCTTCAATCGCTTTCAGAAATTGTGTTCCGAGACCTCTTCCCTGTTCTTCCCTTTTAATGCAAAGTTCCTCAATGTAATACTCTGTTCCGGTATACCAATGCTTTATATTTCCCATGGCAAGTCCAACCATGACATTGTCTTCAAATAATCCAAGTGCCAAGGAGTTTTTATTTCCTATCAAATCCATGATATATGCATGAAGTTGTTCCTGATTACTCCAATCATCATTCCATGGTTCTTTTGTAAAAATCTCTACAAAAAATGTTTTAATTTCTTCAATAACATCAACATGAAGTTCTCTTAATTCTATTCGTTCCATTCTATTCCTCCTGTTGTTTCTTATTCACCTATTACAAAATCAGCATTGTTTTTAGGCTGGTATTCTTCTATATACCTATGCTCGGCTGGGAAATACCTATTTTGATATTTATCAATGATTTGTTGCTCATCACCAATATAGGTATCTCTTTTTATCACTCTGTTAAGTCTGACTTTCTCCGGAATATCAAGATATATCATATAATCAAATACATTTTCGAATTCTTTTTTTTGAAGAAATATTCCTTCTACAATCACAATGGTATTTTTCCCCACATCAAAACGCCGATGAAAATATGTATCTTTGTCTTTATCATATAACTCAATGTCAATATAATCTTTCTTGTTATTTTTGATTTCCTTTATTACCTCCGAAAAATAATCAAATCTCCATTGTAAGTCATAATAACATTGCCACTCAGGATATGCAGAATCGTATCTTACTTCCCGCACCTTGGTGAACTCATCAATATGAAGTAAAAGTGTATGATAATTGTTGTCTATAAATTTCTGACATATCTTTTCAGATATTGTACTCTTCCCCGCGCCACCAAGACCATCAATACCTATTATTGAAATATTTTTTGTATCAACCCTGAATTATTCACGGATCAGTATCTGAACCAATAAATTTACCGTGAATCAAAAAATCTAATCCTTGCCGTAACAACTTCTCTCAAATCACCTGCAAAAGGGTATAAAATACCTATGGAAAATTTCAGAGCAGTTATCGAGCTGTCAAGGTTCGTTAATAGTTGCTATTCCAGCTGTATACTAAGCTTGCTGATATTTGACAGAGTTTCATAAAACTCATTCTTGTAAGGACAGCTACTACACAGCTTGAATGTTATATATCTTGCTGAATGAACTGCTTTCGCAGCAATCTTCAGCAGTTTTAAACGGACGGTATCAATGCGTTGCTTTCGCATATTTGCTGATAACGCCAATCGTCTAAACCAATTAAATATGTTATACGCAAGAGCGTGTACCTGAAGCCTGTTGGCATTTACCATTCTGGTATGACTGCTTACGGAAGCGAAATCAAAACCGGATTTGCTTTCTTTGATGAAGTTTTCCATCAGTCCTCTTTTGCAGTAAAATTTGATGAGATACTCTGGTGAGGAATCCATGTTTGTGACAATAAATGTGTACATGTAAATCATCTGGTTCTCTGGCTTTTCAACCTTGCAGACCACGCGCCTTTCATAAGGCCATGAACCTGCTTTGTACATGAATTCACCATAAACTACCGCATAATCAACTTTGTTATTCCTTGTTATCTCATCAAGTTCATCCACAAGATGGGATGCTTTTTCACGGAGAATTCCATTCTCTTTCAGCCGGATAACATAGCTTGTGCCATTTTCCTCACACTGCGTATAAAGATCAGGCGTAGCGAAACCGCTGTCACCACGAAGCAGAATACGGATTGCCGGATAATCGTTCAGGTATTCATCAAGTATCGGCTGCAGGAAGTCAACCACTCCGGTACAGGAATACTGTGTTCCATCACGAAGCTGGATTTTAATCAGATCCCCGGTCATTCCATCATAACAGACAAGCGGATGGTATCCATTACTCTGATAGTGGAAGTTAAAGGCTTTTCCTTCCTGTTTACCATATGCATCAAGAAGAGTGGAATCAAGATCCAGAATAACAGCCTGTGGCATCTGGATACTGTAGATTTTCTTTCTCAGCATTCTGCCAATAGTAAGGAACTGGTTTAAGGTATCTTCATCCGTACGGTTAAAAAATCTTGATACCGTAGGTTGTGATGCAAGGGCATCTTTTTCAAGTACAGACTTGAATACAGGATCATTTGTAAGTTCATCGGAAGCATCATCTTCGAAATAACCGGCAATGATCATATATATCATCTGGAGCAGATTTTTCTGATCCGTATGATATCTGAATAATGCAGAATCATTGGTCTTGAAAGCTTTGTCAAAAAGCTTATCAATACCAAGTTTGCTTACGAATTCTTTGATAAGAAGTAAGCCTGCATCGGAGGACAAATCACCTCCGTCAAAATTTATTTTAATTTGTCTATTGCTTTCAAGAGATAAGGTGTTTACAATACTCATAAAGGGCTCCTTTTGGGTTATGATTTAAGATTCGACACCTTAATTTTACCACATTTGGATGCTCTTTTTTTATTCACTTAATAAGTGAAAAGCAATATTCAGTTAAAATACAGTAACAATGTGGCTTTCAGCCACTTTCACGGCACAACCGTGAATAAATCAGGATAAACTTCTAAAATTCCTGATACTAGCCAAAAAAATTCCTGCATATGCCCCTCCTATCTTTTTTCCCATTATATCACTTTGCCTTTATTCAAAAATAATATGGAAGAAATAACCTCTAACTTGTCCTTCTTCTGTATTTTCTGCTAAAAAACTCTGAAAAAGCATGGTGAAATTTCTCCCGACAGGAACGGCTAATATTAATTCCTTCTCCATTTTCCAACAACAATTCCATATTATCTACTGCCCTCACTCTTTTCAGATTCACCAGATAACTGGAATGCGGCTTTGCAAATCCTTCCGACAGTAGTTCCTTCTCTAATTCTTCCAACTTTTCCCGAATCACAAGATCTGTGACCTTCCCATATAATGCTGCATCTGCCGCAAGCACTACTTTAGTTCCCCGTTTTAGTTTACCAAGATATAAGATTTCCTCTGCTTCTAATAATATTGCTTTGCCGTCCTGGGTTACTTCCAACCGTTTTTTATAACTGCGACGTTTCATCTCTATCAATAACTCATCTACTGCCTGCATTATTTTTTCATCTGAATAATCTTTTAAAAGATAACGGTAAGGCTGAACATTGAAATGTTCCGGACTTGGCATACACACAGAAGAACAAAATGCCAGCACCGCCTGACTATTATAGGTACGCAGTTCCATGGCAGTCTCATATCCATCCATTCCAGTCATCTGCATGTCCAAAATCATCAAATCAACTGCCTCTTTTCCCGCTTCTAAAAAATCAACACCGGAAGAATATGTACTGATTTTCATACTATTCTCATACTCTCTACTTGATTGAACAAAATCCACGAACCGCTTCAAATCCTCTGTATTATCGTCACATATTACTATATGATACATTCCTTATTTCCTCCTTGTGAAACACTTTATCCTTTGTTTCACAATTACTATTTTATAGTACCAGTGTCATAATATCAATCAAATTGTATTGTTACCAGCATTGAAAGGTAAATTTGTTTTATAGCCTACCATTTCCGTAAAATGCTTATCTTCGACATTTCGTGTGAAAATGTCTTAAGTTATCCACATTGCATACTTACACAAATTCCTGTCAAAAAAAATTGTGAATAAATTTTGCATTTTCCTCTTGGCAGGCATCACCTTCTTTGCTACAATTAATTCAGTTTTGAACTGAGTTATTCAGTTGAACTGGTATATCTTCTGTTTCTGTTAGTTGCCGTCCAAAGCTGGCTAACAATTCAGGAGATATATTTTTTTGCAGCTTTTTTATTCCATTTTTTTCAAGATAGAAATACTCATATAGCTGCTTCACAAAATCCGCTATCTGTTCCATCAGATAGTGATTCTTCTGTGCCCGCTCATTCCAACTACATGCGTGCTCTATATCTCCCTGCCAATGCTTCTGGCGGTTAAATCCCTGATTTTCTATTTTCCATCTGTTACGTCCGGCACGTACGATTTTTTTTGCATTACTTTTCGTAATCTCGATGCTTGTAATCCAGGCAAACTCTCTTTCTTTCTCTTCACCTTTTACAATCCACCTTTCCCGATAATAGATTAGATTCACGTCAAAGTCATTGAACATGATTTTATTCTGATACTCTATATCAGTTCCAATTGTTTCTTTTTCCGGAAGTGCACGGTATTCTTTAGCTATTGATGAAGCGCAGCCTTCTTTATATCGGATAATGTAATCCCAATGATAATCTTTACATATCTGTAAAACTGTTTTTGTAACATACAGTCCATCTGCCGTAATGATAATTGGCAGCCTCGGGAATTTCTGTTTGATTTTGGCAGCAAGTCTTACAAAAGCTTTACTTTCGCAATCCTGTTTTACTGCTTCATCACTTTGATTTATATATTTCTCCGAATTTTCTATTGTTTCTGATGCAATACTGCATACAAGATTTTCTCCAAAGTATATTTTTGCCTCAAGTATGCTTCTGTGATACTTAATGTACTCTTTATCTGAGCCTCTGTTGTAACACCGGCTCAGATAATGCTCATTCTTCTTTTGGTATCCTTCGTCCAATTCGGTTGCATCTACAATAATCTGCCATTTCTTTAACACCTTGGCATTATCAAAGGTCTTTCGACGAATCATGGAATATACGATATTCTGCTGAACATTCTCTAACTCCCTTGGATCTAATCTTTCCAGAAATTCATTTTCTGTCACACCATGGGGCATATAATCTTTTACTTCTTCTCCCATGAATCTGTATAAATTTCTGCAGATTTTCTCATCATTAAAGGTTCTTGTCATTTCCTGCATGCTCGAAATCCCTGCAATACTTTTATAGTACATAGTTCCAAGCATGACTCTTGAAGAATAATCAATGTAACTCTGATTACGGGGATCTTTTACTCTGCCGAACATCGAAAATAGTTCCGGACAAAATCTGTTCTGAATCTTATTACATTCAGCAATGGGATTGTTTTCAAGTTTCTTTCTGATTCTTTCCTGCTCTCGGCTCATTTTGCACCTCTGCGATAAAGTTTTTCTTCTATTTTACCTTATTACAGAGAAAACCACAGTAATTTCATATGATTTAGTGCGAATTATTTTTACCTTTCAATGCTGTATTGTTACTATAACACAATCACTTTCGGTAGATTTTGGGTTTGTGCTGCAAGATACATCTCTGTTGCAAAGTCTTTGAGGTCCTCTTTCAGATAAAGTTGCATCAATAGGTTTCCCTCGTACTTTTCCCGGATTAGACTTTCCAATAAATTCACAAGTCTCGTTTCTAGCCAGGCTTTGTCATGTGCCTGAATAATCTCCTGTAACCTTATATAATCCTCATCAGAAGCAACCATCCCTAATTTTTGTCCGGTTATCATATGCCCTAAAATATGGCGCAAAATAATACTGCAAATATTGTAAAACTGCTTTTTGTAGCTTTTTTGAAATCTATATAGTATTTCACATACATAATTCTCCGGCAATGCTCCCATAAATCTTTGTTCATAAGAAATGTATTCCACATATTTTTCAATGGCATCTATTCCGGTAACTCCTTTCATTGGGCAGATTGTGGGATAATCCATTGTAATAATAGTTTCCTGCGGCGCAAACCAAATATCATAATATCGAAAAAATCCCGGAATCCCTTTGGTTACCGTATCATTATAATTCTCATTGCCAAAGGAATTAAAATCTATAATCATTTTATTATAGGCGGTCTGGGTCCTTTTCACTTTTTCCTTTAGCTTTTCACACCCAAAATAATACGCATCTTTTGCAGACAATTTTTCTGCACTGATTAACTGATTGTCATCCTCACACTGATGAATACAGTAAATAACTGCCTCCATGAGCTGTCTCGCCCTTTCATAAGAAATAGAGGTACTTTCCTTTGAAGTGTATTTTTCTGTAAGCTCTGCAACAAGGGGTAAGAGCTCTTCCATTTCATAATTATTCATCTTCTTTCTCTCCTCCCCTTATTTTATAGTTCTTTCCGAAGAAAAAATTTCCTTCTCTTCTAATATTTCTGGCAAATCCTTCCAACACTGTTTCCTCTAAAAATTCCAAAGAGCCTTCACATTCCCCTTCAAAAGCCTCTTTCATATAATCAAGCAACTCATCATCTGTTAATTCATCCATAGACTCATTTTTGTATAGATAAAAAATCTCCTGCAATCTGGTGATTGTCTCCACATAATTTTCCTGATAAATATAAGGCGAATCGCAAAAAGTAAAAATCAGCTTCGGCAGTATTCCTTCTCCAAATTCTACACGCTGCTGTTCTCTTAAGTTTTCTTGCCTCCTTTCTACTAACAACTTTGCTTCTTCCTCAGTAAGTGCAAGCCCAAACTTCTCCGTTTTTTGATTCATATCAATTACTTTTTGAAGCTGATTTTTTCCCGACAATAGCTCTAACCAATCCTTTTCTTCCATTTCGTTACCTTCCCTTCTGCATATGGTTTTTCGATTATACAGCGTTCACGGATTGATTAGTAGTCTTGAAATTTTAGCGATTTTGTGGTAATATAACATATGAAAAGAGGAAAGAAATCCTAAATTTTTAAGATTTCTTTCCTCTTTTTATTTACGCGAGTAGCGATGAGAATGCCATGCTTGCATGGGCATTCGAGGAGCACCGCGATAACGAGTGAAACTCGCAAAGCGTGTTTCATCTCGTTCTACTTATTATTCAATAGCGATATATTTCTGTTCTTCGACTGCATTTGCTTCTTTCTTCGGAATCGTCAGTTTCAAAACACCATCCTCGAATCCGGCATGAATATCATTCTGAGTAATATTTTCACCGACATAGAAACTTCTCTGGCAATGTCCCATGTAACGCTCCCTGCGGACAAACTTACCATTTTCATCCTTCTGATCATTTTCTTCTTTGTGTTCCGCAGAAATAGTCAGATATCCATTTTTCAGATTTGCCTTTAAATCTTCCTTCTGATACCCCGGCAGTTCCATTTCCATCTGGTAATGGTCACCCATATCCTGCACATCAGTACACATCAGACCGCCTGCACTGGCATGTTCATACGGTGTACGAAACATCTCTTGAAACATATCATCAAATGAATCATTGAAAAAATCATCTACAAAACTTCTTCCCAAAATACTAGGTGCTAACATACGTCATTCCTCCTTAAACTCTATAAAATTCTATTTCTAAATTGTTACTATTTTATGCTATCTGAATGTTTCCTGCATTATCTTCCAAATGCTTTGGTATCTTTGGAATCTGAATTCTCAAAACACCGAATCGATAAGATGCCTTCAAATCCTCCTGTGAAATTCCTGTGCCAATATAAAAGCTTCTCTGATAGTTACCAAAATATCGTTCCTGACGAATCCACTTGTGATTTTCTTTGTTCTTTTCCCTTTCTCGGAATGCAGATACAATCAGGTATCCATTCTGGATATATGCCTTTATGTCTTCTTTTCGAAATCCGGGAAGGTCAATTTCCAACACATATTTATCATCCCTTTCCCTTATATCACTTTTCATTGGATAATGTTTTCCTGGTGCCATCATAGGTCCTTCCTCCTTTTCCTTTGTTCTAGTTGTACTATAACACTTGTTATTAGCACTGTCAAGAGGCGAGTGCTAATAAAATTGTGAAAAAAGTGTGACCGTTTCATTCTTACTGTAAAGTAATCCCCTCTCCCAACTAAATCAGCATCAATGCTAATACTCCATACATTGCAAGTCCAAGACTTGCTGCACAGCAACTTGGCGCATCAACGAAAATCTTGAGTCCGGTTGCTCTAAATAAAAGACCTATTAGTTGAAAACACAAGGGATTAAGAATGATACACCACAATGGCAGTTCTAAGATTCCAAAAGCAATAAGTCCCATAACTATAAATGCAGGAACAATAACTAACATAGAATACAATACAAAGAACGGAACATATATCTGTCGAAATACTCCTTCAATTACATCCTCAGCTATTTCAAAATCTGCCTTCTCTATTATCTTCTGATATATCGTAGGCATCATACACAGAAATGTGTGAATCATAAATCCCCCCATTGCCCCACACAAAAACATGATTGTCATTCCCATTGCCAGTTCAACTTTTACCTTATATAGCTGCATCATAAGTGCCACGAAGCCACATGAATACATAGGAACAGCAAACATCGCAAGAATATCTGACCATACAAATCTTCCATGAGACATTACTTTCCACTTACTGTCTATCATTTTCATTTTTCCAAGCTTCTGATTATCGTCCCCTTTTAAATCCAAAAGCAAATCTGCCACTGCACATAACATTCCGCCTATGATACCTATAATTGCGAATACCTTTATCATCACCATCGTCTCCTTACATTTCAAAAATTGAATCAATTAATAAATCAACCATTATATCCATGGTTCTCTCAACCCCTGATTCATGTAGCATCTCTTTTTGCTCATAGGAAAGAACAATAATCTTAATGATATTTGCAATAACCGCATAATCGAGGTTTTTCTTTACACCATCCATCATAGATGTAATGAACTCAATAACACGCTTTTCTTTCTCCAAGTCTACAAAAGGAACCCCTCTTTTTTCGTACATTTTCTTAAGGGCAGCCTCGTCTTCAGAAGAAAAATTCTGATAAATATTATCTGCATCCATTACCATCTTTCGCACTATTGCCTTGCTTTCTTCAATAGAGTATCTCTCTCTCCCCTGTAAACCAGCCTGCAAATCTTCTAACAGTTGTTTCCTGTTGTCAGCCAGCATATCTTCTACAAATTCCTCTTTTGATGGATAAAAACTATAAAATGTACTTTTCCCTATTCCAACTGCATTCGCAAGTTTGCTAATGGACATATGTATTAGCCCTTGCTCTTTTAACATTGGCATCCCCACTTCTTTCATTTTTTGTTTTATTTCTTTCTTTTCCTCTTCTGAAAATGTTCTCGTTCTCATTTTCTCCTCCATTTACGACCGTTTTATATTTTTGTTCGTATTTATGTTATACACCTTTACTTTTATTCTGTCAATGTAAGATTAAATTATCTATTTTTTCCTTTTCCACTCCCTTATCTCTTCTAGGCGCTCCTTTACTTGCCGTTCCGCTCCCTGACTGGTTGGACGATAATATCTTCGTTCTGCCAAGGCATCCGGCAAACACTGCATTCGCGTCAGCTTATTCTCATAATCGTGAGCATACTCGTATCCCTTTCCATAATCAAGTTCTTCCATCAGTTTGGTAGGTGCATTACAAATCTGAAGTGGTACCGGGTCAGTACGTCTGGTACGAATATCCTTCTTTGTTTCCTCACATGCCATATAAAGTGCATTTGACTTCGGTGCCATGGAAAGATAGGTTACCGCATGTGCCAGATTCACATCGCACTCAGGCATACCATTAAAATGACATGCCTGATATGCTGCTATTGCCACCTGTAAAGCTCCGCTATCTGCCATTCCTATATCTTCGCTGGCAAAACGTATCAGCCGCCTTGCAATATAAAGTGGATTCTCCCCACCCTCTAACATTCGCTGCATATAATATATTGCCGCATCCGGGTCGGAATTACGCATAGACTTATGCAGAGCTGAAATCAGGTTATAATGTTCTTCGCCGTTCTTATCATAGAGTAAAGATTTTCTGCTAATACACTGTTCCATCCCCTCATTTGTCACAGTAATAGAAGCATCTGCCGCAAGTTCCCCATTTAACACTGCCATTTCCAATGTATTTAGCGCTGTTCTCGCATCTCCATTTGCCACTTTTGCAATTGCCAGAATCTGTTCTTCTGTCATATGAACGTTCTGATTGCCAAAACCTGCCGGCGCTTTTAATGCATTTTTCAAAAGCTGCACCAAATTTTCCTCGGTAAGTGCCTTTAAGACAAACACTCTGCAACGAGATAAAAGCGCCGCATTAATCTCAAAAGAAGGATTCTCCGTAGTAGCACCGATAAGAAGAATACTTCCTTTCTCCACAAAGGGTAAAAAAGCATCTTGCTGCGCCTTGTTAAACCGATGTATCTCATCCACAAACATCACGGTACGAATCCCCATCTTTCTGGCATTCTCTGCCTGTGCCATAACTTCCTTTATTTCCTTAATCCCACTGGTAACTGCACTAAAATTAATAAAATCTGCCTTGGTATGACCGGCAATAATACTTGCAAGTGTTGTCTTCCCCACACCGGGCGGTCCCCAGAAAATCATGGAGGATATCTGGTCTCTTTCTATAAGCTGACGTAGCATCTTTCCCTGCCCCAAAAGATGCTCCTGCCCGATAAAATCATCCAGATTCTCCGGGCGAAGTCTGCTTGCCAAAGGTGCATATACTTTTCTATCATCAAATAAGGACATCTGTTCCATGTGAATTCTCCTTCCACTTTCTAGATGTCCTTATTGTACCAAACATTTGTTCTTTTTTCAATTTTTAATATAAAATTTCTTTTTCTCCACTATATTCCCCAAGTATTTTTTCCTACTCTTCCTGTTATTGCAACTCTTTTTTTCATTGACAGAATTTTTGGCATGAATGATTGTAGTTTTGACATCACTCCATCACACACAACTATCTTTTTCTTTGCAACAGCTCGCCATGTTGTATTCACTACATCTTCCGGTTTCCTTAATTCTCCTTTCATTCTTCCTATCTTATCAAAAAAATGAGTATCCGTTGCACCCGGACACACTGCTAAAAATTTGATTCCCATGTCTTTATATTCATAATACAATGCCTCCGTTAATGCCAACACATATGACTTTGTGGCTGAATAAACCGCACCATATGGCAATGGATTAAATGAGACTGCGGATGCAATATTTATGACCATCCCTTTCTTTTTCTCAACCATTTCATTTACATAGAAATATGATAGTTTTGTCAACGCCAGCATATTCACATTCATCTCATTTTCCATTGTTTCAAAATCGTCTTTATGAAATAACCCTTTGGTAGAAAAACCTGCATTATTTATAAGCATTTCTACAAATATATTATTACTTTGTGTTGTTCGAAAAACTTCTTCTGCCGCATTGGCATTGGATAAATCTGCCTTTATCACGGTTACTGTTATCTTATTTTTCTCTTCCAATTCCTTTTTTAACTGAAAAAGTTTTTCCTCATTTCTGGCAACTACAACCAAATTCTTTCCCTGACTTGCACATCTCTTAGCAAAACATTCACCAATACCTGATGATGCACCTGTTATTAATACTGCATTCATTTTCTTTCCTCTTTTCTATTATATTTGAATGCAATATATCATTTTGGAGAGCTTATTTCATTGTCATATGACAATAAATTATCTTTTTCTTTCAATGCTCTACTTAACGAACTAGGTGTAACTCCAATATATGAGGCAATATATTCCTGCTTCACACGGTTCGCTATATTCGGAAAATCTTCTACAAACTTTTTATATCTTTCCTCAGCATTTAGCATCAGGAGCTGATAATTTCTCTGCTCTTCCTTCAAAAAAGTCTCCATACACAGTTGGTTAAAAATCTTCTCACATCTATCTATTCTTTGAAATACCAATTCTAAATCTTTCACGGAAATTGCTGCCAATGCCATATCTTCTATTGCCTCTATCCGAAATTCATATGGTGTTCTTTTTATATAGTTATATACCCCACACCACATTCCTTCTGTGGCAAAGCATTTTGTACACTCTTTCCCATCCATATCAAAATATACGCCTCTGGCAATTCCTTCGGTTATAAGAAATATCTTATCTAGACTTTCATTCATATCAATAATCACTTGATTTTTCTTCACCTTCTCCATTTGAAACATACTTGCAATTTCAATGCTTTCATACTCAGAAAAACCATATTTATTTAAATACGAAATAATACGCTCTCGCATTTTCTCTCTATTCATTTCTGATATCTGTCTTACTTCCACTTCTTATACCTCTTTTCATTTTTCTTACGGCAACTTACAGCTTTCCCTCTTCTATTCTTGAAATATGCTCATCAAAAGAATCAATGACAAACTTTGCATTAGGTAAATTCAGAACCTGCAATACCAATGGATTCCCATAGAATTTTTCAATGTTTTTCCGATTCTCTTGTCTGCTGTATGGCTCCCATAAAAACTCATCCCTGTCATCCTCCAAGTCATAAAGTTTAGAAGCCGCATTTTCGCTAAAATCAATCTCCTCCAAATGAATTTCCTTAATCCTTCGCTTTTCATCCCGGAAATAAATTTTATTCGCTGTAAGATCATAGACAACACTCCAGACCGTATCCTTTCTCTCTGCTTTTTCCAAAATAGCAAAAGCAGAATCCACTGTCAAGGAATTTTCTTTTTCCAAGGCTTCCTTTACAATTTGAAAACGCATAAAGGAATTTTCTTCATACTCAGATGTGTTCTGCTTTTTTCCAAGGCAAAGTGCTTCATAACTGCTATTGGTAAGAATGGGTAACATTGTTTTTCCCTGAAACACCTTCTTGTCTCCATTTACAAATTCTACGATTGCCCGATTCCCCTTTTTATCCATGAGAAAATAGTGGAGCTTCGCCGACTGATTACTAATTGCAAAATCTGAAAATGCCTGAATCGCCTGTTCCACATCTGCACAGCAATCCAAAAGGTACTGAATGGCTTCCAGACAGCTGATATGTTCCTTTTCTGTGGTATCCGGATACAACGCAGCCGGAAAAGTTGCCTGCTCTACAATAAGTCCCTTCTCATTGATTCCACAGACAGGCATCCCCTTCCCCGATTGTGAGAAAGTCACACTTCCAAAATGAGATACCCATTCCAACTCTTTTTCGGGTGGAACAACCAGTGATTTTCTTTTTACCTTTCGTTTATTGGTAAACACCATTCCTCCATTTACAAAGCAATCATAATTCTTTGCCAAAAAATAACACTGCGGTTCTATACCGGTAAAAACTGTACACATACTTTCCTCTCCTATACCCTTACCTGAAACAATCCGTGTCTATTACAATATGCATAAATCAACCCATGCCCTTTTCGTGTAAACCTCACTGTCGCATCTTGCTCCGGATAGAGTTTTTTATATTCCATACAATCACTGGTCACATAGGCAATAAAAGAAATGTAATGTGTTTTTGTCATCGGATGCTTTACCATCACGCAGTATTCGCTCTCTACCATTTCCAGAATAATTTTGTGGTCTTCATCCGGTTCCTCCGGCTCTAACGCAGGAAGGGTGATGCCATGACAGCTATATACTCCCTTCCCTGTTGCTGCAATTACATTTCCGCATACAGGACATACATAAAACTGCTGTTTTTTCATATTTGCCTCACGATTTTCGTTCTCGGCAAGTTTTCCTGTAAGAAGTTCCGCAACGGAAATGCCAAGACTTCCGGACAATTCAGGTAAAATCCCGATGTCCGGAAGGCCTCTGCCTGTTTCCCACTTAGATATTGTCTTTTCGCTAACGCATAGAATTTCAGCCAATTCCTTCTGTGTCAACTTTTTCTTTTCCCGCAATTCTCTAATCACAGTTCCTGTTATATAGTTCATTATCCTTCATCCTCTTTTCTTTCACATTTAATCGTTACATGTATTGTAAAGGATTCACATCATGACTACAACCTACGGAACGTAGATTTATGACAGGTAATTTATAATCCTAAAAAATCTCTCACTTCTTTTTCATATAATTCGTGTTCGGTATCTTTCATTGCACAGTGACCGGAAATTTCTGAAATCACAATTTTTTTATTATTACTTTTGATTGTGTCATATATACGCTGTGGTTGCTCCATAGGCACAATATCATCCACCTCACTTGTCAAAATAAGAACCGGAATCGTTGTGTCAGCCACAAAATTCGCCACTTCTCCATCTTCAAATCCAAAACCATACATAAATTTCATAAAATCTTCACAGCTTTGCATCACATAGTCAACCTGATCTTTCTTAACATATCGATATAAGTTAGACTTCAGAATATCATACATACTCATAACCGGAGAATCAAAAATTACATAATCAACTTTTTCCTGTGCTTCCTTATTTCCAAGTATTAGTCCTGCACTTGTACCACCTGATGACTGACCAAGAACAACTATTTTCTTATCTGCTGAAATCTGTTCATCCACATAATTCACACAGTCCATAAGATCATATTGTTCCCATACTCCTAATGTATAGAAGAATCCATCGTTTTCACCGGAACTTCTCTGGTCATAAGTTAACACATTGTATCCTAAACTAAGATAAAATAATATATCTGTTTTCATACTGCGACGTGTTCCACTAATTCCATGAACCATGATAACTGTATCATTATCTTTGGAACCGGATTGCAAAATATAATCGGCAGTAATATGATGTCCATCCAGTTCAGACGTAAGAACTACATCCTCCATTGTATACGTTTCTTTCAATTCTGTTGTATAGGAAGGATATATCGGTGAATTTTTCTGTATATGAAACATTTGTGAAAGTGAAGATGTTGCACTTTCATACTCTTCTTCGCCATATTCCGCTATAAAAGCATCTTTTTGCTCCTGTGTAATTCTTAATGTCTCATCAACATAGGTATATTTTTCCGGAGAAGCTACTGTATCCGGAACAGTACATTCCTCTCCATCGAATGGCAAATCTGCCAACAGATAATCAGGCCTTATTTCTTCTGTCTCACTATCTTCCTCTGTTTCATCTACTGTATTTGTTTGCTCGGTCTGAACCGCCTCATCTGTCTTAGTTGAATTCGACGAACAGGCCGTTGCCGTTATACCAATACATAAACCAATAACTAATAATAACTTCTTTTTCATAAACTATCCTTTCTTGCATCTTTTTTATTTTCTTGTTACACTGTAAATATAAACCTTATAGTGCACTATAAAGTAAAGTTTTTTTGAAAGGAATTTTATGTACCATATAAAAGACATCGCTAAAGTCTGTGGCGTATCCACCCAGACCATAAGATATTATGAAAAAGAAGGCCTTATGCCACCCCCAAAAAGAGAATCTTCCTCAGATTACCGTATTTACGACGAAGAAGATATCACCCAGCTACTAAATATCGTACAACTTCGCTCCTTGGGATTTGGTATTTCAGAAATTAAAAAATATTTAAATCATACTTTTTCAAAAGAGGAAAAAATACACAGTCTCAAGAATATTATTGACATATGTAACATGCAGATTGCACTGATTCGAGGTGTCTTGGATACCAATGAATTCCCAGAAATCGTTGTACGAGAACGATATGATTTCTACGGAATTACTAAAACTCTGGACATTATAGACCCTACAGAAATTACAAATCATTTTAATGAAATAATATCCTATGCCAAAAGGCGGCATATCACACTGCAACAGCAGATAAGCTATATGGCCAGACATGATTATTCTACGGGAAAACTGACATTAATATTACCGGTCAATCCCTGTGAAGATGAACTTATCCTACATTATCCGAAAAGGAAAATTGTATCTGCTTATTATAATGGTTCCATTGAGAATTTTGGAACTATTATCAATCATATGAGAAAAATAAGCACCAAATGGGGATACCGGACAGAAGAAAATCCACTAGAACGTTATCTTCTTCCAATTAATCCGGTAAATCATCATTGTGTCGTGGAATTTCAACTTGAAATTCTAGATAACGTCTAGCGGATGCACAAGGAAGGTCTTACTTCCCTTGCCGGAATCCCTGAAACAAATAAACACCCAGCACCGCATTAAATCCGGTTGCTGCAAATACACTGAACCGCTCAAATATACCAAAATACTCCTTTGGTACTGCTCCGGTTCCGATTGCTCCGGCAAACATCATAAGCAGTGCAAACAAAGCCCATCCTGCGACAGAACGGCAGGTACTCTTGCGAAAACCTCCGATGATAATGACAACAAGAGATACAATGGATAGCATAACTGTTAATGACGTAACCACATATACATGCATGATATCCTGAAATTTTCCGGCATACCCACTGTCCGACAATGGAAACATTTTGTATCCCACGTTAGAAATCCAGTTCATTGCTGCAAACAAATAAATTCCTACCCGAATGGTCTTACTCCATACTTTCTTATAAGAAACATATACACAAACCATCATGACAGAAATCATTCCGCATACACAATAAAGGCTTGACAACTGATTCCACAACATTTCGGATGGTGCATTTTGCGCACTTAAATCACTGACTGCCTGTGCCATCCAGTCATACCCCGGATAAGCCAATGGCGAAAAAACAACTGCCAACGTATAGGAAATCAAACTAATAATTCCCAGCAATCCCATATAATGTATCATACTTCTTTTATTTTCACTTCTATTCATATCTTTTAATCCTTTGTTACTTTCTCTTTATTCCGTTCCATATATTTTGCAGAATTCCTCCAGAAAATCCTCCATCATTTTTCCATCCTCCTCTATTCCGGCTGTTTTTTTGTCCTCTATATAATTGATGATAGAATGAACCGACATAGCAAACGAAAATGCCGCCATATCCACATTGGAAAAATTCATCACATGCTGTACCTGCATAGCATAAAACAACTGTTTCGTAGCAAGTATCATTTTCTCGGTTTCTGCCACCATTATTTTTGCTGCATCTTCGTTAAATGGACGCTCTGACACTATGAATCGATAGAATTGCAACATATCCGAATCCTCATTCATTGTCTGATAGGAACTTACTACATACCGAAGCACTTCTAACGCTGACTTACCTTTTACCAATTCCCCATAGTCAATTTCTCCTGTATTAACTTTGCTTCTTGCTTTTGTTCGCAAGTATTCATAAAGACTGTCTATGATTTCATCTTTCGATGAAAAATGACTGTACAAAGAAGCCTTTTGTATACCAACTTTTTTGGCTATCTTAGAAAGAGAGACTGCTCCCAAACCATTCTGTGACGCAAGTTCCAGTGTTGCCATAAGAATTGCTTCTTTACTTGCCATCCCTTCACCACCTTTCGGTAATTATTTTACTACCGATTGGTAGTTTTTGTCAATAATATCTTTTCTCGACTCTTCCTCGTGTAATAAAAAAAGCCACTATGGAAATTTTTCTCTCCATAGTAGCTATACAATTTACAATTCTTTCTTCTGATAAATCCGAATAGACAATAGCCATGATAATGCAAAAAGGACAATAACTCCAAGCAGCACCAAAAACAAACTACCTTCTATATTCGGTAAAACTTCCATTAGATTTACACACTTAAAAATCATTACACTGACGGAACTGATTCCAACAAGCCCAATATAATATATAATCCTTCCTTTCTCTACACCATACTTGAAAATAAACGGTAATATAATACTGGGATTTATCATTCCCACAATTCCGGAAATCATTGCTATAATTCCCGCTTCCTGACATGCAACACTACTATTTTGGAACATTCTCAAACATTGCATTATGAAAGTCAGCAGTGTCGCAGTTCCTACTCCAATCAGTGCTATCACATATTTTACTGATACCATTTGTGCTCTGGAATATGGAAAAATATTGCCATATACACTCCATTTACTCCGTTCATCATACGCAATCAATGTCATTGGTAATATTCCCAGCAGTATGGACGGGAAAAAAGCATAAAACATATATTCTTCTCCCATAACGGAACACACAAGGAAAATCAAATTCATAAGAATAAAAAAGCGACAGTATTTTCCTATCATATAAAAATCCTTTAACAATAATCCCTTCATGCTATCTCTCCTCCTTTACCATAAATAAAAACAATTCCTCTATATTCACCGGACTGATATTCATTCCGGAAGGAATTCGATTTCTTTGTACAATCGCCTCTACACCATAGGCCGATTCCTTTTTGCCAAGCACTGCATCTGCAGATAATTCCAGAAACTGTTCTCTGGAGCACCGGATAATACCATACTGTTCCATCAGTAAGTCTTTTTCCTCACTCAACAGTAGTTTTCCTTTATGTAAAAATGCAATATAATCACATATTTTTTCCAAGTCACTTACAATATGGGAAGAAATCAATATGGCATGATTTTCATCTCGCGTAAATTCACTAAACATATCAAGTACTTCATCTCTTACCACTGGGTCTAACCCACTCGTTGCTTCATCCAAAAGTAACAATTTAGGCTTATGCGCCAATGCTACGGCAATACCAAGTTTCATCTTCATTCCTCTGGAAAAGTCTTTAAACGCTTTCTTATCCGGAACCGACAATTTCTGTAAAAGTTCGTAAAACTTCTGTTCCTCCCAGTTTTGAAAGGTATTCTTCATAATCGAATTAACCATTCTGGCATTAAAACACTCCGGGAAACCTACTTCGTCCAGAACCACACCAACATCCTCCTTGGTAAGTTTCATATTCTCCTGATTATCTTTTCCCAGAATCGTAATCGTACCGCTATCTCTTTGAATCATATTTAGAATAAGCTTCATAGTGGTACTTTTTCCTGCTCCATTTTCTCCAATAAGCCCCATAATACAACCGCTTGGCAACTCTAAATTCAGATTATCGAGCTGAAATCCCGGATAATTCTTACTTAGTCCTCTTATCTCTAACGCATTCATTTCTTATTCCTCCTCCATAATATTAAACATATCAATAATATCCTGTCTGCTCAGATTACAGGATGCTGCGAGCTGCATTATCTTCTGTATATATTCCTCAATTTTTTTCAGATTCTCTTCCCTTAACAATTCCACATTCTTAGGCGCTACAAAACAGCCCTTTCCTGCTACTGTATAGATAAATCCTTCCTTCTCCAACTCGTCATATGCACGCTTTGTAGTAATTACACTAATCCGTAAATCCTTTGCAAGATTACGAATGGATGGGAGCGGTTCATCCTCTTTTAATTCTCCACTGATAATCTGACTCTTAATCTGACTATAAATCTGATTATAAATTGTCTCACCGCTCTTATTATCAATAAATATATTCAAAGCATCACCTCATTCGTTATACTGTATAGGTACAGTATATACAGTTGATACAGTTTTGTCAATGACATTTTTTATACATTGCAAGATTTTCTTGAGCCGGTCCTCGTAACACTTCTCCATCTGCGCTAAAACCAGACCCATGACATGGGCACTCCCATGTTCCTTCATCTGCATTCTTTTCTAGTTTACATCCCATATGACTGCATTTAGAAGGAATCTGATCCGTATTCATGAATTGTTTCGACAATCCCTTTACTGCCTTCGCTGTATTTTCCGCCAAATTTCCAGACATGGCAGTAACCGGAAAACGCTGCGGTGCAAACACTTCCTCATTCTCGTTTTCTAATCCTAAAATCATATCTGTAATTATTTCGGCTGCCACCATAGAACTAGTCATTCCCCACTTTCCAAATCCAGTCGCTACATACCAATTAGGAATATCCGAAGAAAAATATCCAATATACGGAATTTTGTCCAAAGGCATACAATCTTGTGCCGACCAATGTGCCTGTTCTTTACTTTCCGGATACCACTCCTGTGCCCGTTTCCGCAACATCTGATACTTCCCACCTTCTATATTTTCTCCAGTACGATGACTGCCGCCGTCCAGAAGAATCATGTGCTTTCCATCCTCCTCTATTCCCCGAAATGAATACCCTTCTGTATCTATTCCAAGGTACATACCACCCATTTCCTTTTTTGTTTCCAGAGCCAGCACATAACTGCGCTCCTGATGCATCCGTAAGAAATAGTACCCCGGCGTCAAAAGCCATGGATAATGGCAGGCAAAAACCACATGTTCTGCCTCTACCATACCATGTTCCGTAAATACACAATGGTCTTCTAACCGTGTTACTCTGGAATGTTCATATATCCTAAGTTTCTCTGATATTTTCTTCACAAATTCCAATGGATGAAATTGTGCCTGATTGTGAAATCTTACCGCGCCCGCCACAGAAAAAGGTAGCTCTGTTTTTTTCGTAAATTCTGCTTCAATTCCGCAAAGTCTTGCTGCCTGTACTTCATTTTCCAATTCCTGTACTCTTTCTTCCTGTTCCGTATACAGATAAGCAGAACAACGACGAAAATGACAGTCTATCTTTTCCTTTTGAATAATTCTTTCATATTCCCGAATTGCTTTTTCATTTGCTCTTCCATACTGTAGTGCCTTTTCTTCTCCAAACTTTTCAACCAAATAAGCATATATTAAATTATGTTGTGATGTAATTTTCGCTGTGGTATGTCCTGTTTGCCCTGAGGCCACTGTATTCGCCTCCAGCACTGCCACCTCTTGCCCCCTTTCTTGTAGCATATAAGCTGTTAAAAGTCCCGCCATTCCTGCTCCGATTACCACGTTTTTTATATGAATATCTTCTTTTAATACACTTCTTTTTGGTAATTGTATTTGTTGTTTCCAGATTGATTCCATAATATTTCCTCTTCACACTTTAATGTAACAATGTCTTTCCTAGAATATCAAAAAAGAGTTTCTTAGTCTTACGATTAAGAAACTCTTTTTCTATCATTATTCTTCTTTTCTTACTTTTTATTCTTATTTTGAGAACATAACCTTCTCGCTGTTGAACATCTTTGTCAATACAAATACCCCTATAGCTGCATAACAGAAGTTTGCTCCTACTGTTACTAGTACATTTGTTAAATTTACATTTAAGGAGAATATTCCGTTCATACACTGAACGCTGTTATAAAGTGGAATTAAAAACCACACTGGCTCTGTTTTGCATAAGCTATCAATCATAGATGTAACACCAATCAACATGGACACAATCATAATCGGTGTTACCCAACCTGTTGCTTCTTTTACATTTTTTGCAAATGCTGAAACAATGGAAATAAGGGAAATAATTACTAGTACTGTTGACAGAATAATAAATAACAACAGTATATAATCCTTTACACCATAAACACTAGCATTCACACCTTCTGCACCACCCATAAGATTTGGCAGAGATAACATTGTTCCAAGGAAACTGGAACATCCACTCAAAATAGCAATTACACTTAAACTTAATAACTTACCAAGAGCAAGATGACTTCTCTTCATTGGTGTCACCAGAAGAGTTGCTATGGTTCCACGCTCTTTTTCACCTGCAATAGATTCCGGTGCAACTGCCATACATCCACTGAATAAAAATACCATCATAAGCATTGGCACCATCATAGAAAACATCATGGCTGTCAAATCTTCTTCTGTTGCCTGATCATAAGTATCCTCTTCGGCATTAATATCAAACTTATTTGCCATAGAAGCTTCATATGTATCTAATACAGTCTGCATCATGCTATATGCTGCACTAGAATCTGTTTCCGTAGAATTATAATATAAAGCTACATTCGGCGCTGCTTCTTCGCTCTTTGTGTCATATGCTTGTGCTTCTTCTACGAAATTTTCCGGAAATACTGCAAATAAATCGCAATTTTCATCGCATTCCTTCAACTTCTCCAAAATATTTTCTTTTTTGGAATCTGACGCATCAACGAACTTAACATTTGCCATCTGATTTGCAATTGTTTCTATCTCTTCCGGGAGATTTTCAGCATATACCGTTAAAACCTCGTCCTCAGCTGACTCAAACTGCGAGGAAATTCCATTTCCCATAAAACTATAGAGAAAATATATCATAAGTCCTGGCATAATCAGAGTCGTCAGTACCATTCGTTTATCTGTGAAGAAGCGAGTAAATTCCTTCTTCATTACAGTCCATATATTATTCCTCATTGAGCCCACCTACACTTTCCACATAAATATCGAAGAACTTCTCTTCCAGACATTTTTCTGCTGTAATATTCTCTAATGTATCACAAACCACCATATTTCCATTGATGATAATACCTACTCTGTCACAAATTTTTTCAATCAAGCTAAAAATATGTGTAGATACAATGATTGTCTTTCCTTTTTCCTTTAATTCTACCAAGAAATCTGTTACTACCTTAGCAGTCAATACATCCAATCCGTTTGTCGGCTCATCAAAAATAATAATAGCCGGATCATGTACAATAGAAATTACCAGTGAAACCTTCTGCTTCATTCCTGTAGAAAGGTCTGCTACCTTTACCTCTGCAAACTTAGAAATTCCAAATTTATCAAACAACTCCTGTTTTCTCTTAGCTGCTGTTTCTTTATCGATTCCATGTAACTCTGAAAAGAAATCAAATAAATAATTTGGAGTGAAAAACTCTTCTAACTTCAATTCACTGGTAAGAAAACCAATTTTTCCTCGAACTACATCCGGTTTCTTTACAACGCTGGTTCCATCCACTAACACATCTCCTGCATCCGGTGTCAATAGTGTTGCCATCATTCGAAGTGTAGTTGTTTTTCCTGCACCATTCGGTCCTAATAATCCAAATACTTCTCCTTCATATGCTGTAAAGGATAAGTCATCTACTGCTACCTTAATTCTTTCTTTGGTCTTTTGCAGTTTTTGCTGTTTTGCAGAAACCTTAAAGGTCTTTCTAAGGTTCTGTACCTGCAATAATTCTTTCATAACCTTCTCTTCCTTTCCATGCCTTTGTACTATTCATTTAATACAATAATACACTTCTTAATATTTGTCAAGACACTATTTGCCTTTTCAACTTTTTTATCTTTATTGTGGTCTTTGTAATGGCAACGATAAATGCCATAATAATAATGTATATTAGTGTTAGGCACAACACATGCGGCACGTCCAAATTTCCAATTCCGCTTTCCATAACGGATGTTGTGTTATTTATTCCAATCAAAAACTCCATACTCCCTACCCACAAAAACAATTTTTGAATTCTTTTGTATAATGCAAGCTCTGATTCTATATCTGTATATAATTCAAATCCACCTTTTGCCGTTTCCTTTCGAAAAATCATCCACCAGCCCCAATTACAGACATGTTCCGCTCCCGTTTCTTCCACAAACTCAACATACCGACTTTTCATTCCACAATTTGGGCTATCTTTTCCAATCTCTCCCGGCATATCAATACGATAAATGTATTTTCCCGGCTCACATGGCACAAAGGTATACACTCCCAGACAGAATCCTGTCATCGCCCAGCCTTTTTGACACATTTTGTTCAACCACTTTTCTTCCTTGTCCTTATCAAGATAAAGTCTAAACTTCCTCATTTTGCCATTCCTCCTTCAGAATCCCATCATTCTTCCATTTTCCAGCAATTCCTGTAACCGCTCTATTTCCTGCCCTAATATCTGCTTACCTTCTTCTGTAATAATATACTGTTTCTTCTTTCTGGATAACTTATCTTCACTATATAACTGAATCCACCCCTTATCCACCAGACTATTTATTGCTCCATATAGTGTTCCGGCGCCCAGTTCAATTCTTCCCTTTGTTAATTCCAACGTCTTTTGGATAATTCCATATCCATGATTAGGTTCCATCACTGACAGCAAAATATAGTACATACTTTCTGTCAACGCAATATGTTTTTCCATTCTATCACCTCGCGATATATCGACAAACGATATATTCAATATATCAGATGCCGATATATCTGTCAACAACTTTTTATACCGAAAACAAAAAACGAATGTATATCACATTGACACACATTCGCCTTTCGCTTATTCCTAGCCTTATTACTAATCTAATTCAATCTCTCTTAATTCCTTGGCTGGTAAAGACTTGCTAGAAGTTTTTACTGCCTTGTCAACTTCCTGTTTTGCCTTATTTACAGGAATATTGGTACCTGCTCCGGCAACACATCCGCCCGGACATCCCATTCCTTCAATTAAGCATCCGTTCATCTTACCTGCCTTTGCAAGCATTAATGTTTTCTTACATTCTGCAAGACCTTCTACATGTTCAATCTTCACTTCTACTTCCGGATAATATTCCTTTACACATTCGGTAACTGCCTTTGCTACTCCTCCTGCTACTGCATATCCACGTCCTGCTCCGGTTGCATCATGCAATGAACCATTTGCTTCAATTGTTTGTGGGTCGATACCCTTTGCTTCAAACATAGCACTTAATTCTTCAAAAGTAATAACAAAATCCACGTCACTGCGGACACTTGTTCTCATTGCCTCAAGTTTCTTTGCTGCACACGGTCCAATAAACACTACATGTGCATTTGGATTCTTTTTCTTAATACTTCTTGCTGTTGCTACCATTGGTGTCAATTCAGAAGATACGCTCTCAATCATATCCGGGAACTGTGTCTTTGCAAGCATAGACCATGCCGGGCAACAAGATGTCAACAAGAACGGAAGTTCTCCAGTTGCAACATGATTTGCAAAATGATGCGCTTCTGCTACTGCTCCAATATCAGCACCCAATGCAACTTCATATACTTCTGAAAATCCTAACTGCTTCAATGCAGCCTTTACACGTGCCGGTGTAGCGTCCGGACCAAACTGTCCTACATATGCCGGTGCAACCTCTGCGATTACCTCTCCGCCTTCCTTCATACAACGAATCAACTGGAAAATCTGAGACTTATCAGCGATTGCTCCGAATGGACAGCTTACCATACACTGACCACAAGAAACACACTTATCAATATTGATTTTTGCTCTTCCCTGCTCGTCTGTCTCGATTGCCTTTACACCACATGCTTTAGAACATGGACGTTCCTTTTTTGAAATGGCATCATATGGACAAGCAGCCTTACATTTACCACATTTAATACATTTTGTCTGATCAATCACTGCATGACCATCTACCTGAGAAATGGCCCCCTTCGGACAGACTTCCATACATGGATGTGCAATACATCCTTGACACATATTGCTTACTTCGTATTTATTGTCATCACAGAAATTACATGCAGAAGGGATTACCTGCATCAGAGGTGGCTCATAATATTTCTCGGAAATATTACTCTCTTCTACTCCATCTGTAATATGTACCGGCTTATCCTGTGGTCTTAAAGACATACCCATTGCAAGACGTACCCTTTCGGATGCAATGGCACGTTCTCGATATATGCTCTCGCGAAAACGCGGCTCATCTCCTGGTGTAATTTTATAAGGGATTGCTTCAATATCATTATTTACATTATCAGATTCATAAGCAACCTTTGCTACTTCTACAAAAACCTGTTTTCTTAACTGGTTTACTGGAGTATCAATTCCTCTCATCTGTAACCTCCTGTAATCTAAAATATATTCATAGTCATAATTTGCATTCGTTAATAATTTAACATAGGGATTCACCTTTTACAAGAGATTTTTTCTTTGTACTCAATAATATACACTTTATAATAGAATTGACCCAATCTGATATATCACGGTTGCCACGCCCCATGCTACCAAAATCTGAAATAATATCATTTTCAACGTAAACTTCCAAGACCCTGTCTCCCTTTTTATCGTTCCTATTGTTGCTGCACAAGGTACATACAGCAAGCAAAAAATCATCATACAATAGGCATTTAACGGTCCAAATCCTACATCTGCCAGTTGACTGGTCAATGACATCATTCCTGCTGCGGAATTTACATTTCCGATTCCAAATAACACGCAGAAACTGGATACCACTACCTCCTTTGCAGAGATACCGGAAATCAATGCTACTCCTATCTGCCACATACCAAGTCCTGCCGGTGCCAATATTGGCTCCATCCAATGTCCCAAGATTGCACCAAAGCTGTCTGAAATATCGGTTACCATACCATGTACTCCAAAATTCAATAAAAACCAAATAATAATGGATGCAATAAAAATAGTAGTTCCTGCCTTTGTCAAATAATCCTTTACCTTCTCCCAGACATATACTGCAATCGTTCTGGCATTCGGGGTCTTATACTCCGGCAATTCAATCAACAGATTCTGATGTGCTGTATGAGTCTCTACTCTGTGAATCACAAGTGCCACCATAATTGCAACCACCATTCCTATAACATACATGGAAAGTGCTGCTACCATGGCATATTTTCCAAAAAACATCTCTGCAAACAGAACATAAATCGGCAGTCTTGCAGAACAAGACATAAACGGTGTAATTAAAATCGTTCTTCTTCTGTCCTTTTCTTTTTCCAATGCACGGGTGGCCATCACCGCGGGAACGGTGCAACCAAATCCCAGAACCATCGGAAGAAATGCTTTGCCGGAAAGTCCGAGTCTTCCCATCATTCCATCCATGACATATGCTACTCTTGCCATGTACCCACTATCTTCCAAAAATGCCAATGCCAGAAACAGAATAAAGATATTTGGCAAAAAGGTTAAAATACCGCCTACGCCCGCGATAATTCCGTCTACAATCAAAGAAATCAACCATGGTGCCACTTTCATCTGCTCTAATGCATACAAAGCTCCATTAGAAATATATTCTAATGCAATTTCAAATATTCCCTTCAGAGCATCTCCCACAAAAAATGTTAAGAAAAATACAATGGCCATTACTCCAAAAAAAATAGGCATTCCCCAGAAAGGATGCGTCAATACCTCATCCACTTTATCCGTAAATGCTGACTTTTCGGACTTATAAAACAACGTATCTTCGATTACTTCCTCAATATAGTCATATTTTTGATTAATAATATCCTTTTCATAACTACGATCTAACACTGCTCCATCCTGAATCGGATATTCTTCTGTAATTTCACTATCATTTGCCAGAAGTTTAATCGCATACCAACGCTGGTTTTCCTTTACGTCATAGATTTCTTCTATTTTTTTCTCAAGCACAGAAATCTTTTCTTCTATATAGTTTTGATAATGAACCACATCCGGCTTATGTTTTTCCTCATAATGGTGTACTACCGCATGCATCAAAACATCCAGTCCCGTCCGTTTTCTTGCAGATACCGGAACCACCGGAATTCCACCGAGCATCTCAGGCAAGCGATGCATATCAATCTCCATTCCCCGCTCTTCCACAATATCCATCATATTCATAGCTAAAATCACAGGCTTGCCTAACTCCAAAAGTTGCATTGTCAAATATAAGTTTCGTTCCAACGCCGACGCATCCACTACATTAATGATAACATCTACTTCGTTATCCATAATACATTTTCTGGATACCTTTTCTTCTATAGAATAAGAGGTCAGACTATATATTCCCGGTAAATCAATCAGCTTTAACTTCTGTCCCTTATAGGAAGTCTCTCCTTCCACACGCTCTACGGTAACTCCGGGCCAGTTCGCCACTTTTAAATTTGCCCCTGTATAAGCATTAAACAATGTGGTCTTTCCACAGTTTGGGTTTCCAACAAATCCTACTCTAATGGTTTCCATGGACATTTTCCTCCATTCCTTCCTTCGTTACTTCAATTCCTTCTGCAATATCTTTTCCTACTGCCCATCGAGTTCCCCGCACCTTAATAATTACCGTTCCATTTTTCTTACGGTTCATCAATTTTAAATGTGTACCACTATTAATTCCCAATGCCTCCAAACGCCTCATAATGTTTTCTTCCATTTGAATATCTGTCACAATATAACTTTCTCGAACTGTTCCTTCTAAAATTGTCATAAATCTCTTCCTCATCATTACAATCGTGGTTATTTTTCTATTTTTAATTATATTATAAATGAGAATCATTATCAATGTGCTTTATGCATAAAAATAAAATACATACCACTATCTTTTTATGCATTGATAACACATTTTACCATCTTTCATATTTTATAATAAAACTAATTTTTGAAAGGATTCTTATTATGGATAGTTGCAATCATACACCTGAAAGAGAATGTGGCTGCAATGCCCCCACTCGCCCTATGCCGGCTCGCTCTATGCCTTCTCGTCCTATGTCCACTCGCTCTATGCCGGACTGTTCCATGTCCCAGCCTTGTGGTAACATGCGAAATGATCCTCTGGCACATCTGCCGGTTGGTATGGCTTACGTTCCATGGCAATGTTTTCAGGATGTTTACGAACCAGACAAAGCGTTTCAATATGGCACGATTTTCCCTGAATTAAATAAACCATTTTATGGGAAAGGGGGCTGTCCGAGATGAGAGGAAATCAAATGGAACAGATAAAATTATTCCAGTGGATTAATATGGTCAGTTTTGCAGTAAATGATATTACCCTTTATCTGGATACTCATCCGATGGACCAGAATGCCATCTCCTACTTTAATCACTTCCGTGAAGTGCGTACCAGAGCTCTGGCAGAATATGAACAACTCTATGGTCCACTAACTATTGACACTGCCATGCCGGATCAAAAATGGCTCTGGTCTACCCAGCCAATGCCATGGGAAGGAGGTTACTGCTAATGTGGAATTATGAAAAACGTCTGCAATATCCGGTCAATATTACCCAGACCAACCCGCAGATGGCACAGGTTATCATTAGTCAGTTCGGTGGACCGGACGGCGAACTGGCTGCTTCTATGCGTTATCTATCTCAGCGTTACACTATGCCATACAAGGAAGTAGCTGGTTTACTTACTGATATTGGCACAGAAGAATTAGCCCATATGGAGATGATTTCCGCTATTGTCTATCAATTGACGAAAAACCTATCGCCGGAAGAAATCAAGGCCTCTGGCTTCGACAAATATTATGTAGACCACACGTTGGCACTCTGGCCTCAGGCAGCCGGTGGAATTCCGTTTAATGCCTGTGAATTCCAATCTAAGGGAGATCCAATTACAGACTTGTTTGAAGACTTGGCTGCGGAACAAAAAGCCCGCACCACCTATGACAACATCTTACGTCTGGTAAAAGACCAAGAGGTTGCTGACCCAATCCGCTTCCTGCGTGCTCGCGAAATCGTGCACTTCCAGCGTTTTGGAGAAGGACTTCGTATTGTTCAGGACCAGCTTGATTCTAAGAACTTTTATGCTGCCAATCCGGAATTTGATTGTAGATAATAACTTTTCAGATAACAACCACCGGCTTAGCCGGTGGCTTGTTCATTTTTTAATCTAGTATATCCCTTATCATCTGCAACATATAATCAGCAAATTTTTGTGCTTCCATTTTATCTATATTCATTTCAGTTCCAAGGGAATAACTTTGTATTGCATTTGAGATTAAAGATTTGTATTGCGCTGAAATGTTTTGTAATGCCCATTCTCCTCCCTGTTTTTTAGAAATAATTAAATCATTTTTGAGAAAAGCTGCCACTCTGCTTAAATTCAAAATCATGTACACAGGTTCTTCTAATATTTCCTCTTTCGCTCCCTCAATATCACACAAAATACTATCAATGTAATCTTTTCTTGGTACATCATCAAATACTTCGTTTATCTCTGCCCCATATAATACAATTCCATATTTCTTTATGATTTTGAAATGTGCAGCCAAATCCTTATCTGTGCCATTCATTTTTTGAACATAATCTATTGGTTTATCTATAAACCACTGCAAATGTGCATTTGAAAAATGTAATTCAAAAGGTGTGGGATAAATAAATTTTTTGCAGTATTCTTCCTTGACAATACTTACTTCAATTCCTTTGCTTGGAGCTATTCTATTCAACTCCACCACATTATCCATAAACTTTAATTTTTGATTATCTGTGATATTATTTCTAATTACAATGATTAAATCAATATCACTTTTCTCTGGATTAAAACATCCCATTGCCATGGAACCATGTAGATATATCCCCACAAGCTCATCCTCAAAAATTTGCTTACTTTTATTCACAATCTCATCTAATATATTCTGATATAGCATAATAAACCTCCTTACCTTCTCTCTGTTAGAAACAAAGTTGTCTGTCATGTATAAATCATATCACAAAAAGCAACTGTTTCCGCTACTGAAAATTCTTTGTATCATTCTCGAGAATAAAGAGTGCAAAGCAACTTCCTATAATGTAAAAAGCCACAGTCCGAAACTGTGGCTTTTCATCACATATATTCAAATTGTTTCAATATTCTATAAATAGAACTTTTAGATAAGTACCTTTCTTCTGAAATTGTATCAACACTTTTACCGGCATGATATTCCTCATATATTTCAGTGTTCCTTTTTTCCAATTCTGATTTTTGCCCCGAAACACTTCCCCATTCCTTACGACCACCTTTGGGAGAAATATATACATACCCTTCCGGCATAAATCGTCTGATTTCAATCAGCAATTTCTCTGGAAAAATATTATCTGCATTTTCATATTTCACTCTGAACCACTCCTTAATTCTAATTTTTATTAGAATGCGGATTCTGTATCATTCAGTAATGAAATGCGGCAACACTTTTTACGCTCCACACGCATTGCCAATACAAGAACCGCATGGAGCTAGAGCAAACGTTTCAATTTCATAACAATATCCTTTCTACTATTTTAGATTAGCATTATTATTCCTATTATATCATTTATTTTTTTGCCATTCCACTCTTAATTTTCTACTGTTTCTCCATTTTCTGGTTTTTCACCGTTCTGCGGCATTTTTCCACCCTGTGGCATACCGCCTTTTTGCATACCACCTTGAGGACCGCCGCCCATACTATTGGATGTTCCACCGGCACTTACTACCATACTGTCTGTGGTAAAAGAAACAGATTCTGTTCCACCATTGTAAACACCGTCTTGATAATATCCATGATAACGTTCCCCATTCACAGTTCCTCCGGTATAAACTACATAATCTGTATCAGAAGAAATCGTTCCTGTAGACAACAACATATTACTATAGTCCCCCGGTGCCTCAAAGGCAAAAACGGTGTTTCCTTCATTATCCAGAATTCCTATCACATCACCCTTGGATGCACTTCCTAAAAGTACCGATATCTGACTACTTTCTGTTTCCGAAGGTGCACTATTGGTTCCACCGGTACCGATTACTGTTCCGCCATTGATTTGAATTTCATTCATATCACAATCAATACCGCCCTCTGGTTCCTGTGCTCCAAATGCCAATACCAATCCGCCATTAATAATCATCGTTCCATTGGAATCCAACGCATCTCCTGCTGTTATTTCTGCATACAACGTTCCGCCATTAATCGTAATAGAACTTCTGGCATTCAGACCATCATCACTTCCGTTTATTTCTGTAGTTCCTCCATTAATGGTCAAGTCATTTTTGCTTTCTAATCCTTCCTCACACTTACTGATGCTAATAGTTCCTTCATTTACCGTAAGGTCTCCATAGGCAGTAATTCCTTTTCCATCTGCTGCAATAGTAATTGCTCCGCCATTCACAGCAATCGGACCTTCACTTTGCATTCCATCATCTGTGACTTCCATATTAATGCTTCCATTTTCCACATTAATCCAGTTACTTGCATGAATTCCATCCTTCACTGCAGTAAGCTCATAATTTCCACTTACTACATATACTTCATCATCACTGCTGACAGCATGCTTATAATTTCCATTTACCGTAAGTATTCCTTCGCCCAACATAACCAGTCTGTCATTTGAAAACACGGTTGCTTTCATCTCTTCTGTATCTACATAGCTTTCTCCATCAGAAAGCACATTTTCTGTTCCCACTTTTGTTTCTATATAACATACTTCTGCCGCTTTTACATAAATTGCAGAACCATCTGCATTTGTAATGTTAGTCCCTGCCAACACCAGCTTTACAGCATCCTCTGTATCTACCTGAATCATTCCGTCAGATAACTCACCGGAAATCGAATAAGAACCGCCCTCTGTAATAAGCACTGTATTATCATCAGATACTTCTGCTCCTGTTCCATTCACTGTAACAGTATCTCCCAGAGAAATCTCCGCCTTTTCTTCCCAATCTGTTTTTAGCTCTAATTCCTCTATTTCTATTCCATCTGCTTCTTCATAAGTTGCCAATTCCTCTTCCGTTAATTGGTTTTCCATTCCTCTGCCCTGCTGCATTTCTGTATTCTGCTGTTCTTCTTCTGTTCCAGACTCCGTATTACTTTCTTTGTTCTTACCACATCCAGTCATTCCCATTACTAAAACGGCACTAAGAAAACATATCCCCAGCCGTTTTAAATATTTTCTTTTCATTATAATTCCTCCTCTTCCATATCTGTTCTTCCCAAAATCACAGTAAGATTTCCATTTCTAACCCGCAAAGCATCCAGAAATTCCTTCTCCTGCGCCTCATCCTTTAATGTGGTATGATACCGTAATTCATATAGGCTTCCCATATTGGTGGTTTTTACCTGGAGTAACTTATATCCCTTGGTATAGTGTTCAAAAATCTCATTAAATATATTGGTATAATCCAGATTTTCCGGTATGGTAATCCGTAAATCCTTTTCCTCTGTTTTTTTCTCTCCATAATGAACAAGCTGCAATACAAACAAAATCACACATACCAAAACAGTTACTGCTACTGCAAAAAGAAGATATCCCATACTGCAGGTAAGTCCTGCTGTCATAGCAAAAAAGATAAATGCAATGTCCCTCGAGCTTCCCTGTAGGGAGCGGAAACGAATCAAACTAAATGCTCCTACAATTGCCACAGAGGTTCCCAGATTACCGTTTACCATAGTAATAACTACACATACCAGAATCGGTAAAATAATCAATGTTCTTGCAAAATTTTTTGATACCTTTCCCGTCTTCATATAAGTCAGGGAGATAACCACTCCCAATACTCCTGCGATTACTGCATAAAAAAATGCGTTCCATATTGCTTCTAACATACTTTTCGTCCTCCATTTTCTTCTAAACTTTTACGATATACATTTCCATACTTGGAAAAAGATGTACTGTGAATTCTAAGTTCCGTTAAAATTTTCACGAACCACAACGGCATGGCATTCGATATCTTTACCTCCATGAGATAATATCCATCCTCCAACAGTTTTGTGGTCTCTGCATCATTTTCTAAATTCAATGCAAAGTCACGACTTCGAATATTCTGGTCAAAGGTTACCCAGAACTCCGGGTCTTCTTTTCCAAATAATGCAATCCTGTCATAGGCAAGATATACTTTCGGCATCAACTGATAACGATTCCACACATAATCTACTTCCTTAAAAATCTGTGACTGTTCTTTCGGCTTTTGTCCTTGCTCCAGATATGCCTTCGCTTCTTCCGGCTTCATAACAATCCTTCGCTTATTAACAACGCCTTTGTATTTCTTTTTGATTTCCAGAAAATAATTACTCTCTGCATCCGTTTCTCCATAACAGCGTACCCGGAATTTTTCCTTATATTTTGGTTTTTCCAGAGAAGTACGTATCAACTCATCATCTGCAGTATCATAATATATATTGCGAATGGTATGTAATCCATACTGGTCTTCTTCCATATATTCTTCCAGCCTTTTTCTTATGGCACAATATTCCTGTTCTGTCAGTAGATACTTCTTTTCATAACGATTAAATACTTTCTGTATCACTTTTCCAACTCCTTTCTCCTTGAATGTAAAATTATTGTAAAGTTTTTAAGTGATGGTTATGTGATGGTCTTCTAAAAACTTTCAAAAAAAAGTCCCTGTAGAACTTTCCGAACCCAAAGGTTCTTCCATTCCTACAAGGACTTTATATTTATTTTCTATGCTACTCCGCATATCTTATCCAGAGAACTTAATACCTCCCGTATCTCTGCTTCATGCTGTCCGTAGTCTTTTATGAGCTTTTCTATTTCTCCCTTAGCACCTTGAATACTGTCTATCTGCATGTCAATTCTGTCTCTCAACTTCTGTCTTCTTACCAAAAGTTCATGCTTTACTTCTACCATTTCCTTCTTGTCCAGCAAAGCCTGTGTCTGATGAACCCAGATTTTTGCATCATACAAGTGATATGCATGAAGGTCACGAATTAATCTACTACTGAAATACTCTAAGTCTTCATTCGTACGCTGATACTTTTCTCGCTCTTTTATGGCTTCTAAATACTGCTCCCAAATATAATTCAACTCATTAGAATTGTGTACATGATACTTTTCGCAAGCATAGTCTACTGCATTAGTAATATTCACATATTTCAACTTCACACCATTCAACAATGTAATTGCACGGTTTATACTTGCCTGGGCCTTCTTAACTTCCCGTTCATCATTCTGCATTCTCCAGAACACGCCACCACCTGCACCGCCCGCAATCAGTACTGCAATCAAAAACGGAGTCTGAATGTCTAAGCGAATCACCTGTGACAACACAAGAATAGCAATTATCGCCACTACAAATACTGCTGCAATTCCATACAGTACACGTCGCAATATATGATATTCACGTTCCATCGTTTCCTGATGAATATGCCACTCATTCTTTTCCCCTTCCAGATATTGCATGTCTCGTTTTACCGCAGCTTGATATGCCTCATTGGTTTTTAACCTACGAACTGCATCCGGCACCTCATCTTCCAACTGCTCCATCTGAGCAAACTGTGCATCTGAAATAGTCTTTACCTTCTTTCGATAAATATCTCTTGTCTCGCTCAGATTCTGAACCTGCTGTGCTGACTCCTGAATTTTTTTCATATCCGGTTCCGGAAGCTCCTCTATAATCTGGATATCAGTCAGATAATCAGTCACCACCCGATATTCCCTTTTTTTCTCCTCTAAGTCTTTTGCAGCCTCCATAATCTGTTCACAATATTCCATAACTACATGGCGCGTTTCTTTCTTTTCCTCTTTTACCAATCCATTATTTTCCACTACTTCTTCGACTGGTTCTACCTTTTTCTTTCTCTTAAATAATCCCATCTTTTCACTCACTTCTCATATATTCTTCTACAAGTTTCTCTAATTTCCGATATACCTCTTCTTCATAACGTAATATTCCCTCCTGCTCTTTCACCTTCTGCAAGTCTTTCCCTTCTGTAATATTTTCACCCTCTTCCAGATTCTGTCTCTCTGCGCAAGCACGTGCAACAAGATACTGCTGTCTGCTCTCTTCCATGCGCCCCATAATATAAGCCTTCTCATAACATTCTGCTGCCCGTTCAAACAAAAACTGTCTTGCATATGCAGTTCCCATATTATGCCATATGTGACTTGCTAACAACTTGTCCGGATTATCCTTTAGAACCAACTGCTGATATTCCTGAAGTGCTACTTTATACCTTCCTTCCTGAAGCATTCGATCTGCCCGTAACTTCTTTCTTTCCTCCGGCTTTGCCTGGACAATCCTGCTTACTGTTTCCATTACTTTTTCTATTTCTTCCTTGGTATAATAACCACTTTCCCAAAGAATCACTTCCATACACCAGAAACCACGCTTTCCTTGTGCAATTCCTTCCCGTAGTCGCTCACACAATTCTGTTAATTCCAGTTCCCGTTCCAACCACAGCACTAATTTTTCATCAAAAAACTGTTCTTCTATTACTTCAGCATCCTGGCATAAATAATAACACAATTCCTCCAAAGAATATAAGTTTACCCGCTGCTCCGGAAGATAAAGGGGAATACCCGCTATTTTACTCTGACATATCCATACTTTATTCATGGTCTTCTCCTTATCCTATCTCGTATTCCCATTCTTGATTGCTTCCAGGTAAAAGTTCACCTAATCCGATATCTCTTACCTTAAGTTGCAATCCATTCTCTAGTTTTCCTTCTATCTGAAGTTCCAATCGGCATCTTCTTCCTTCTACAGAATTTAATCCCTGAAGTTCCATGCTCTCAATAACAGCCTCTTTCTTTCCCGGAGATTGCACCCAAACATCCAATGATGGTTCCCCTTCCAATAACACAGAACACTTTTTTTGAATCTGATGTCTGTTTCTTCCCGCCTCTACCAGTGGATACATATATTCCCGTTCTTGATAAGACGCCTTCAAAAACACATTCTTCTCTGTCTTATATTCGCAAAAATAAATGGTCTCTCTTTTCTCAGCATGAGCATCTAATACCCCTGCATAACAAGCACCTTTGGTATAGAGATTCTTTCCCTGAAATGCTCTGTGCCCCCGACACACCACCTGCAATGAGGTTCGCATCCATCCTCCCTCAAATCCCTCTCCTATAAGGTATACCGCCGAGACAATCCTTCCATTCAATGTTTTTTCCAACATTTTGGCAAATTCCAAATCACGTTCATCGCTATCTTTCGGAAGTTCACCCAAATATTGCTCTGTGACTTTGCAAATCTGAGGTATCGTCTTCTTGTCATGACTCATATTCCAATAAGTGACTGCTCCATCTTCACTGGAAAACAATGCAACATCATACATCCACAATTCCTGTTTCTGGCTAACGGCATAAGCATAAAAGCTCTCTTTGTTATCCTGAATCAGAATCTGCTCTGGCTTCCATCCCAGTTCACGGGCACATCCAAGCAACAATTCAGCTAACTCTGTGGTAAGCTGTTCTACCGAAAACACACATCTGGTTACTGCAACTATTCCTTTTCCCGGTAATGCCATCCGTATTACTTTTCGTAAAAATACCAAAAAAAGTTCTTTTGCCTCATAGGACTCTTCTGCCTCTACTATTTCCCCTTTTACTACCTTTTCCAATAAATGCTCTATGTAGATTCCTTCCGTTTGTTCTGACAGATACCACTGACTAATTCCACGTTTCTTACAAAGGGCAGTGGGAATTCGATAACTCTGACTTCCGGCAACCAATCCCTTTGTCTCAGGCTCCTTCATGCCTACCGTATAGGAACTTACCATAGTCCACTTATTTCCTAATTCAATTCCGATATACCATTCTGTTTCTTTCGGTCTCATCCACTCTCACCACCCTTTATATTATGGTAAATCTCTCGCGTGTTAATTGTTCCACCATTTCATACTGCCCCAATAACTTCTCTATGGTTGCTCCATCCCTCATCTGTAAACTCATGATCATACCATTTAGGAGCTGATACTTACTCTCTTCATTAACAGGACATATCTCACTACTCTGAACATGACTGCTTTCTGTTACCACCATCTCGCCATTTTTCTCTTCCTTAATATAATATGGTACTTCCTCTCCAAAAAACAGCAAAAATGGCTTTACAAAGATTCCACTATACATCCTTGTCATTTCACATTCTACATAATCTTCTGAACCCCTTTTCCCAAAATTTATTACCACTCTGGTATCCGGTACTGTGCGGTATTCCAAAAACGTTTTGTCATAATACATATACTTTTCTGCAAATTCCTGGGGAAGACTCTTATAAAACGGAAAATATTTTCCTTCACTGACTGCAATTTTTAGAATCTCTTCCGCTTGCTCCTTCTGCTTTTCGGATATCTTTTCTGTCTCTGAACACCATTTCAAAAATCCAAGACGACAAGGTTCATTTAATTCTTCCTCTTCGTCCAACAATTCCGAAATCTTTTGGAAAACATAATTAGAGACTTCTATATCACTGGTCAGATACTTATGAGATATCTGAGAAAGATACGCAATAATAATAATCTTTCTTCCACCTTTTTTTGCGTAACTTTCAAAAATCTCTTCCATACACATAGCATAACTACCCGTATAAAGAAATTGGGTAAGGCAACGTTCCTCCAAATCCCGGCACTCCAGTTCAAATTCCCTTGCCGCCTTCCAAAGACCTGTCATCTCCTTAAGATTGCCATAGAAGTAACGACACATATATTCCAATACCATATCATTATATTTTCCACGCAAAAATACAGTTCTGCACATTCCAATCAGAAAATCATCCGGTTCCTGTTCTATCTCATCTATTTTGTTACAAATAACAGACAACAACTTCGACGCCGACAAACTTTCACTTCCATATGCCAATACCAGTTCATACGCTTTGTGGAAGTGTCCCCTTGCCACTAAAAGTTCCATCAATTTTCCGCGGATATTCTGTTCTAGCCGTTCAAAAGACAAATTCAACAAAAATTCATCTAGCGTATCTCCCGTATAATTGTCATAATGATATGCAATCATCTGAAGACGAATTTCCTCCTGATATTCCCTACTAAGTTTTGGAGACTCCATCATTTTTTTCAAATAAGGTAAATCTTCCTCTTCATAGGTTTGCCATATCTTTTTACAATCAAAGTAACTCAACATAAAACTCAGATTATCACTGGCATATTCCATTCCCTTTTTTAAAAAAAGCGCTGCATTCATTAAAGGCTTTATCACAATATCTTCTTTTGGAAGGAAACGATTTCCCTTTGCATCCTCTAATAATATGCTATATACCATTCCATAGATATTGACATAAGCACTATGGTTTACCAGGGGAACTGCCTGTTCCTGTTGCAACTGATATTGCCGTACTATGACCCTTACCGCTTTTTCCTCCTGACAAGTAATCTGGTAGGAAAAAATCACCTTAGATAACCATTCTGCTGATTCCTCATTCAAAACTGCCGGGGTCAACATTTCTCTGTAAATCACTGCCAAATTCTGGTCAATTCTACCAGCCCTAAGCTGTTCTAGCGCAAACTCTTCCATGGACTTCTGATAATTCTGGAACACCTGCTTCATACTCTGCTTATTGCTTATTACCGCACTATAAAGCATTGCCTGTTGCTGATATGCCAGATTGCTATGGTATTGAAAATACATTGTCACCAGTTTCGGAATCTTCTGTAATTGTCCCTGATTTGCTGACAACATCCACGCCTCATACAAACCACCAATCCGCAACTCTTCTCTGACTCCGGCATCATACCATTTGAAGAACTGCTCTCCATAACGTCCGGCCCTGATACAATATCCACAGATTTCTTGCAATAGTTCGTTAGATGGATACTTCTCATAACATGATTCCATAATCCGATACCACACCGGATGAAAGGAAGTCAACTGTGGAATCAACTGTCTTATCTGCTCTGCCATCTTTATTGTTAGAACATTATGCTTCACTGCCCAACCTAGAATTTTTCGTTCCAATTTGTCTCCCTTATGAATCAAATAAGGCTCCTGACTCAATAGGGAATATGCTTCTATATAGAGAACCGGACTGTCACATCCCCTCTCTATCTGCCTTGCAATTGCCTCTAATTTCCGATTATTACTATAATTAAACTCTTCATCCACAAACAATAGAATCCACAATAGAATAGGATTCTCCTGATTCCGATGATAGATTTCTTCTATCTGCTCAGTCAACTGATTTACATATGCCGGTTCCGGTTCTGCCAGTGTACACAAATACAAATAATACGCATACAATGGTGTATCTTTTTCTCTATTTTCTCTACGGAAAGCATCCAATATCCACTGCGCTTCCTGTTTCTGACGATTTATCAGAAGTGCCTGCGCCTTGTACAAGGAACACCAACCATTGTCCTGCTCCAGATTCATTAAAAAGTCCAGTTCCTCACAAGTCTTTTTTGTCCATACACCGGTTACCATCTGACGCAGACGAAATGCAATATAATACTTCACTAAGGCTTCTCTTCGCTTTTGAATTTCCAGAAAAGTTCGATTCTTCTCCATGTCTTTTTCTTCTCTGGTAATACAAAGTTCCACACTATCCTTCTGAAACTGATTCTCAAAAGTAATTCTTGCAAAATTTTTCCCTGCATGTAATTTTTCTTCTAAAATCACATATTCCACAATCGCCCGATTTCCTACAAAATCCTCGGTGGTAATCACTCTTTTTACCGGTGCCACAAACGCAGCATCACTGCTTACCTCAATGGCAACATATCCCCAGTTATCCTTTTTCAACGTAACATGTTGCTTTTCATCTTGCCCGATTCCATAAATTTCTGTCTGACTTTCTTCTATAGAAAAACTGATTCTTTTCTTTTTCTTAGCTAAAATCAAAAACTCTTCCACCTGCGCCATAGTACATGGCTTTTTCATAAGTCCCAGATACCCTAATCGTTCTTCCTGCTCCCGTTCTTTAAAAATATTGATAAATTCCGGTTTTCCAAATACTTCTACTGCCTCTTCATAAGAACTCTGTGCAAGATTGGCAAAGCTGAATATACTGTCAATACTTCCCTGAGAACTCTCCGGATATCCCTTCGAAACCGTCACTACAAAAGGAAGGTCATATTCTCCCTCATTACAAATAACATAAAAGTCACCCTTGGAAGAATCACCTTCTACCATACCTTCACTATGAAATTCATAATTTATGGTTACTTCATTTCCCTGAAATTGGGAATTCTGACATTCCATCCGTGGATTGGAAGAATAGACGATACCACGCATAGGTATCTCATTCGTACTTTCTATGGTAAACTTTCCACTATACTTCTGCCCCTCCAACACCTTTACTTTCAATTCTTTCTCTGAAAATTGAATAATTGAACACTTCTTATCACATTTTCCTGCTGCCAGTTCCTGTATCTTCTTACGCAAATCGTCACCTGCTTCTAGTTGATTTTTCGTCAATATCCGTTATAATATACATAAATTATAAACGATTCCGCCAATGGTGTAAATGAAAAATTTGGAGGCAAAAAAATGTTACAACACAAAGACCATTTCCATGGTAGCGACCTGGAAAAAATAGAACAAATTTATGGTATTAAAAAGGAAGAAATTACAAGCTTCAGTGCCAATGTAAATCCTTTGGGCGTTTCCCCTATGCTCAGAAGCACCCTTTCAAAGCACATTGATGCAATTACTACCTATCCGGACAGAGAATACACATCTCTTCGGAAATGCATTGCTGATTATGTAAATACAGACTATGAAAATATTATCATGGGAAACGGTTCTACAGAACTGATTTCACTATTCATTCAAATTGAACATCCCCAAAAGGCTCTTATCCTTGGACCTACCTATTCTGAATATGAACGTGAAATTTCCTTAGGCGGCGGTACCTGCCTGTACTATCCACTAAAAGAAGAACAAGGCTTCTGCTTAGATGTTGCCCACTTCACTGCTCAGTTGAATGAAAGCATTGACCTTTTGGTCATCTGCAATCCGAATAATCCAACATCTACTGCTGTCAACCAGAAAGATATGCGTACCATTCTGGATATTTGTAAACAAAATGATATTTTTGTCATGGTAGATGAAACCTATGTGGAATTTGCTGATAATTATGATGAGATTGATTCCACTCCACTGACTGCCTTTTACAATAATATTGTTATTCTAAGAGGAACTTCTAAGTTCTTTGCTGCCCCCGGACTGCGTCTTGGCTATGCTATCACCGGAAACCGAGACTTAATTAAGGCAATCAATACCAGAAAAAATCCATGGACAATTAACTCTCTTGCAGTCATTGCCGGTGAAATTATGTTTAAAGATACCGATTATATTCAAAAAACACGGCAACTCATTTCTACGGAGCGTGCCAGAATGTATAATGCCCTTTCCAAAGACTCCCGTTTCAAGGTATACAAGCCAAGTGGAAACTTTATGCTGGTACGTCTTATGGATGATACACTTACCTCAGAACTTTTGTTTGACCGTGCAATTCGTGAAAAAATGATGATTCGTGACTGTTCAACTTTTCCGTTTTTGGATAATAAGTACGTTCGTTTCTGCTTTATGAGCCCGGAAATGAATGATAAACTTTTGGAATGTTTCATGCGAAAATAGCCCAAATCTCTTGACATTTTTACCAAAAGTGTTTATTGTATCACTAAGATAGTACAATAATACATGAAAAAGAGGTGATATTATGCCCTGGAACTTAGATTCCGACAGACCAATTTTTATCCAGATTATTGAAAAAATACAGATGGATATTATTTCAGGCGTATACAGTCCCGGTGATAAACTGCCTTCTGTTCGAGAACTTGCAGCAGAAGCTTCGGTAAACCCCAATACCATGCAAAAGGCTCTTTCTGAATTGGAACGGACGGGCCTTGTTTATTCCCAGCGAACCAGTGGTAGATTTATTACGGAGGATACAAAGATGATTGATAAATTAAAGGCCGAACTGGCAAAGGAAATCATTTCCCAGTTTCTTGAAAATATGCAAAAATTAGGCTTTCAAAAGGATGAAGCCATATCTCTTATGAAACAAACAATCGAGGTGGATACAAAATGACCTTATTAGAATGTAAGAATATAACAAAACAATACGGAAAACAAACTGCGCTTTCCGACATCAATCTCCAGATTGACAGCGGTCATATTATTGGTTTACTAGGACCAAATGGTAGCGGAAAAACAACACTTATCAAGTTGATTGCAGGACTTCTTTCCCCTACCTCTGGCGAATTATATATCAAAGAAGAACCGATAGGTATAGAAAGCAAGAAGCTCATCTCCTATCTTCCAGACCATACTTATCTTAATGACTGGATGAAAATAAAGGAAATCATTGGTTTCTTCTCTGATTTCTACGATGATTTTGAAACAGAACGTGCTTATGACATGTTGTCAAAATTAAATATTGACCCAAATAGCAAGTTAAAAACTCTTTCCAAAGGAACGAAGGAAAAAGTACAACTAATTCTGGTTATGAGCCGCAAAGCAGATTTGTATCTGCTAGATGAGCCTATTGCAGGCGTAGACCCTGCCGCCAGAGATTATATTTTAAATACCATTATATCCAATTATGATGAAAACGCTTCTATCCTTATCTCTACACACCTGATTTCCGATATTGAAAATATCCTGGATGAGGTTATTTTTCTTCAAAACGGCTGCATTCGTTTACAGGCTTCCGTAGATGATATCAGAGAAAAGGATAATAAATCGGTAGATGCATTATTCCGGGAGGTATTCAAATGTTAGGAAAATTACTAAAGCACGAATGGACGGCTACCAGAAGAATTCTCATTCCGGTAAACCTTACCATTATTCTTATTACAATCGTAGGATGCATTTTTTTAGGCACAGATCTCCTACAGAGCGAGAATTCCATTCCATTGGTTATTCTCCTAATTATTCTGTATGCTATTTCCATGATTATATTAGATTTAGTATCTACAATTTATCTGTTGGTACGATTTTACAAAAATCTATTTACTGCTGAAGGATATTTAATGTTTACCCTTCCGGTTACTCCGTTACAACTTTTAAATGCCAAACTGATTGTAGCCTCCTTATGGGCTATCTTTAACACACTACTTACCATGGGTTCTATTTTTGCCCTTAGTTTTTCCAGTGGTTACTATGCAGCTGTACACGAAAATTCCACTGACAAGGGAGCGTTCCTTTCAGGCTTTATTTCTGCCTTGTCTAACGGAGCACAAGACACAGCCTCCTTTCAGGATATTTTTGGATATACCCCTGTTGTACTGATATTCTTGTGTTTTATCCTCTTTCTGGTAAGCAGCTTTTTCTCACTGACCATGGGATACCTTGCTATTACACTGGGACAGTTAGTAGAAAAATGCAGGGTTGCATGCTCCATTGTCTTTTATATTGCATTATACATAGGTACTCAAATCACTTCCAGTATCATCTTGATAGTTATCAATTTAAGGAATATTACTGGTACTGCCACAGATTCACTATCTACTACTCGTAGCATATACAGTACAATTTTTCCTGCTTCTATCATATTGAATCTGGTACTTGGCATTTTGTTCTATATCATTACACTTATTCTCATGCGAAAAAAGGTAAATCTAGAGTAAGGAAACAACGAAAAACGGATAAGATACTGAACTCACTCAGTTTCCTATCCGTTTTTCTATCACATACTCTTCTATTCTCTTCCGAACTCTGACAATTCCAATCCTTCATTTCGATCCAATGTCATTCCGACACTCCAGCTGTTTACAAATAATAGCAATGGATTGCCCTTTAAGTCCTGAATCTTCTTCATATCTGAAGTTCCTACCAGCTTATCCATATCAATCTCTTTATTTTCAATCCAGCGGATATGCTCATAAGGCAGCTTCTCCAGGCGAATGTCTACGTTATACTCATTCTCCAGACGGTATTTTAGAACATCAAATTGAAGTTCTCCTACTACGCCTACAATAATCTCTTCCATTCCAGTATTGTACTCTTGGAAAATCTGAATCGCACCTTCTTGTGCGATCTGGGTAATTCCCTTCACAAACTGTTTTCGTTTCATAGTATCCAGCTGACGCACTCTTGCAAAATGTTCCGGTGCAAAAGTCGGAATTCCTTCAAATGCAAACTTGTCATTTGCCGTAGTAATGGTATCTCCAATAGAGAAGATTCCCGGGTCAAAAACACCAATAATATCTCCGGCATATGCCTCTTCTATGATTTTACGGTCCTGTGCCATCATCTGTTGTGGCTGGGACAGACGCATTTTCTTATTTCCGCCCTGTATATGTGTTACTTCCATTCCCGCTTCAAATTTTCCGGAACAGATACGCATAAATGCAATACGGTCGCGATGAGCCTTATTCATATTTGCCTGAATCTTAAATACAAATGCAGAAAAATCCTCTGAAAATGGATTAATTTCCCCAATATCTGATTTTCTTGGCAATGGGGAAGATGTCATCTGCAAAAAGTGCTGCAAAAAGGTCTCTACACCAAAGTTTGTCAATGCAGAACCAAAAAATACCGGTGATAATTCTCCCTTCGATACCAGTTCCATGTCAAATTCTGCACTGGCACCGTCTAACAGTTCAATTTCTTCTAAAAGCTGTGCCTTGTAATCTGCACCAATAATTTCCTCTAATGCAGAATCTTCAATATCAAATTCCCGCTCTGTTCCTTCCTTGGTTCCCTTTAATGTATCTTCAAAGATTTTTACCTTTCTGGTATTACGGTCATATACACCTTTGAAGTTTTTTCCGGAACCAATAGGCCAGTTGATTGGACAAGTCGCAATTCCAAGTTCTTTTTCAATCTCATCCAGCAAATCAAAGGTGTCGTTAGCATCACGGTCCATTTTATTGATAAAAGTAAAAATCGGAATGTGGCGCATTACGCATACCTTAAATAATTTTCGTGTCTGCGCCTCTACACCCTTGGAACCATCAATAACCATAACAGCAGAATCTGCTGCCATCAAAGTACGATAGGTATCTTCTGAGAAGTCCTGATGTCCCGGCGTATCCAAAATATTGATACAATATCCGTCATAGTTAAACTGCAATACGGAGGAGGTAACGGAAATACCTCTCTCCTTCTCTATTTCCATCCAGTCAGATACTGCATGTCTTGCTGTTGCTTTTCCTTTTACAGAACCGGCTAAGTTAATAGCTCCTCCATACAACAAAAACTTTTCGGTCAATGTGGTCTTTCCGGCATCCGGGTGAGATATAATTGCAAAAGTTCTACGTTTTTCTATTTCTTTCTGTAAATCTGCCAAAAAAAGTATCCTCTCTTTCCTAAACTAACTGATCCATTTCCTGAATCAATTCTCCAAATGTCTTAAGTGCATCGCTAATTGGCTTTTTCGTGGTCATATCCACACCAGCATCCTTTAACAAATCAATCGGAGACTTTGTACATCCACCACTTAAGAACTTAAGATACCTGTCTACTGCCGGCTTTCCTTCTTCCAGAATCATCTTACTGATTGCCATAGACGCTGAAAAACTGGTGGCATACTGATATACATAAAAATTATAATAGAAATGTGGTATTCTTGCCCATTCTATTGCAATTTCCTCATCTACTACCATATCATTGCCATAGTACTTTTTGTTTAAGTCATAATATACTTTCTTTAAAACATCTGCTGTCAAAGCCTCACCTTTTTCTACCATTTCATGGGTACGCAGTTCAAATTCCGCAAACATGGTCTGACGATACAACGTAGTACGGAACTGTTCTAAGAAATGATTAATCAGGTATGCCTTTTTCCTCTTATCTGTCGTCTTTTTCAACAGATAATCCATCAACAATGCTTCATTACAAGTAGAAGCCACTTCTGCCACAAATATCTTGTAATCACTATCAAAAATATTATTATTCTTGGAAGAATAGTAAGAATGAAGCGCATGCCCCATTTCATGTGCAAGTGTAAATTCAGAATCCAGATTGTACTGGAAGTTCATCAATACAAATGGATGCGTGGAATAATTTCCTGCAGAATATGCTCCACTTCTCTTTCCTTCGTTTTCATATTTATCAATCCAACGATTTTCAAATCCCTGCTTCAGTACACTTACATAATCGTCACCAAGCACCTTTAATGCCTCTGCAATTTCCTCCTGTGCCATAGCATAGGTAATCTCACCTTCCTCCTGCTCTACCATCGGTGTATACACATCATACATATGAAGTTCATCAACACCTAAAAGTTTCTTACGCAGTTTCATATATTGATGCAGATAATCCATATTCTCATTTACTGCTTCAATCAGGTTATAATACACTTCCTTCGGCACATTATTGGCATCTACCGCAGCTTCCATAGATGAACTGTATTTTCTGGCCTTTGCATAGAAGAAATTTGATTTTGCCTTACCTTCATACAACGATGCAAAAGTATTCTTGTACTGTTCATAACGCGCATAATAAGCCTTAAAGGTATCACGGCGTACTCTGACGTCCTTACTCTCTAGCATTGGAACAAATCTTCCACTGCTGACCTTGACCATTTCTCCCTTTTCATCCTTCACCGTAGGATTCTCGAAGTCTGCATTTTCTAAAAGACCATACACCTTATCTACAGCACTTCCCATATCACTCGTAGCTGCCAGTAATGCTTCCATCTCAGAGGAAAGTGTGTGAGGTTTCAATCTTCTCACATCCTCAATGGTTACTTTATAGTTTTCTAATTCCGGCACATCTTTGAAAAACTGTGCAATCTTTGCATCATCCATTGCAACAATATAACTGTCAATCGGTGCTGTTAATTCCTGCAATTTATAATACAATGTCACTACTTTTCCATCTAATGCCTGATAATGTGTATTAGAAGTATCTACATCTGCATTCCTTTCTGCATATCCTAATACCTTATCTATCACAATATAAATCTCTTCCAGCTTTTTATAGTACTCCAGCAGATGAATTCCACTTTCACTCAAATAGCTTTCTGTGAACTTTTCCAGCTCTTCTGACATTTTTTCTACCTTATCCGCATCTGCCAAAAAAGCTTCCTCTGTTGCATAAATATCTTCGATTGCCCAGGTATCTTCTACTGCTACCTGCTCTCTTTTTAATAATTCCTTTGCCATGGTATGTTCTCCTTTTCACAGTGTTCTTCTTCTCTTGAAAAATACCATTCTCTATTATAGTTTCTGAAAGAAAAAAATGCAATCATTTTCCATGAAACGGTTTCTGCCATGTAGATACTATTCTCTATTTTTCAATACCTCTGCCGGTACCACCTTATTCAGTCTCTGTACCAATATCTGATTTATCACAAAATACAGTACAAGTATTGCAAGATAAATTCCTGCATACAATTGCCAGGTAAATGTAAGATTCATCCCACAGCTGACATTAGATATCATAAATGGATACAGCATATCCATAATCCACTTGGTAACAGGAATACATACTGCAGCCCCAATAGCGATTATGTAAAAATTCCCACTCAGATACAATTTTCGTATCTCGTTTTTCCGATAACCAAATACCTTAATAAGTGAGATACCAAAAGCAGAACGGTCTATCATCACTTTCATCATAAGATACATCACGATACAGAATATGATAATTGATACCACTGTCAACATATATATCATCGACATCATATTGGAAATAAATACATTAGAACCTTTCACAATCTCATCCCTGGTAGTTGTTGCATAAAGTCTTCCTGAATCAATATCAAGTTCACTATCTGCAAATACTACATTATAATAATCCTCTTCCTCCCCAAACAGTTCCCTCATACTATCAATATCCATAAACGCATACATACCTACGGAGTACTGTGTAACCCCCTTTACCTCAAAAGCATAATATCTATCTGATTCTTCATCCGTCAGTATGATCTGTTCTCCTTCTTTCAATTGATACTTTTGTGCCATAGCAGAGGAAATAACTATCTGGTTCTGCCCTTTTGACACCTTTGCATCAAAATATGGATTATCATCGTCAATTCCAAGTAAGGTTACATCCAGATTATAACCAAATATCTCCTTTTTGAACGTTTTTGCAAATCCTGCTTCTCCCCCTTCCGGCACTTCTTTCTCCGGATACTTGTAGGTATACATATATTCAAACTTTGTATCGGCTTTACTTTCCTCACTGATATGGTTAACCAGAACATAACAGTCAACTCCAAGCATCAGAATCAACAGAGAAATGAACATACCAAAAACAACGGTGAAACTGGTTCGCATTTCCCGAAGCATCTGGCGAATGCGAAATCTTCCTACAAATCCCATTTTCCCAAGATTGATATTACTGATTTTATGAGCTTTTTTCTCATTCTTAATCAACTTTAATACCGGCTGGGACAGACGTTTTCTTATAGTAAGATAATTTACCAGCACTGCAATCACCGGCGGCATCACGATTCCGTAAACAAGCAAATAAGGAGCATACACCGTTTCAAGGGTTGGTATGGAAAAATACCCATAACAATCTGCCATCTGAACATCAATTCCCCATTTACTGTAGCCAAGCGCGGTTCCTATCACGCCTGCAATAAAAGTCACAATAACCGGAAGCATCAAATAGTGATAAATCAAATCCTTCCGCTTTGCTCCAAGTGCATATAATGCACCAATAATACTGCTTTCCTTTTCAATTCCATGAATCACAAAAACAGAAATCACATAGGTAAACAAAACCATAACAATCACACCAGCCATAAGACCTGCCACCTTAGTAAGCACCTGATCGTTTGCCGAAGCCTTGATTCTGGGATTATCTTCTGTGGTAAGAAAATGTGTTAAATTACTGATTTCTATATCAAAATACTTATCCATTAATTCATCCGATTGTTCTTTTAGTTCACCAATTCCCTCTGAAAGTTTCTCACTTCCCTGAGATATTTCCTGCAAGGATGCATGCAACATCTGTCCTGTTGCATCCTTTATTTCATTCTCTGAAACCTTTAATCCCTTCAGTTCTTCTTTTAATTCCGTATCCGTCATTTTTCCATTTAAACGATATGCATAAAGATATTCTTCTGCCTTATCGCTGGTGGCTGATGCATTTAAGGAATCGTATGCCTCTTCTGTAACAAAAGCAATGCCAAACTGACCGGAATCCACACTACTATCGGACAAGTTGCGATATGCAGCATCATAATCCGGAACCGTTCCAATTCCGCACACGGTAAATTCCTGCTTTCCTACTGAAACAACATTTCCTGTCTGAATATCATGTTCTTCACAGTAACGTTTTTCCAATACAATTTCTTTCTCTGTTTCCGGACTATTTCCTTCCTCTAGTTGTAAGAGATTGATTCTTTCCCTATTTTTAAATACACGAAGTGTACTTTCCTCTTCTGCCCGAAAATCAAGATAAAACATCTCTTCTAAATCAATCCCCTTATCTGTAAGTTCTTTCCTTTGCCGTTCTGTCAGTGGAACGAATACCCCAAACTGTCCATCCTCTACCTTGGCTTGTTCTGCTACTTTATCTACGCCAACGATTATGGTATCTGCAGCGCCTACCATACTAATGATAAGATACATTCCCAGAATAATCATAAAGCCCAGTGCTAAATAACGTAAAACATTCTCCTTTAAATCACGCCATACACGCTTTCTAAGTATTTTCTGCATTCTATAAATCCTCCAATTCTGCTGCCGGTACTCTCACTTCATTCTCATATTCCTTTTTAATCTGACCATCCTTTATGATGATTACTTTATGTACCATATTTTTAATGGAATTGTTGTGAGTGACAATCAGCATGGTTGTTCCATACTTCTTATTAATCTCTTCCAACAAAACCAAAATATCTCTGGAGGTGTTAGAATCCAGTGCTCCTGTGGGTTCATCACAAAGTAACAACTTTGGATTCTTAATCAATGCTCTTGCAATGGCACAACGCTGCTGTTGACCTCCGGATAACTGAGACGGGAACTTGTTCTGATGCTCTGTAAGTCCTAATATATCCAATAATTCGTCCATATCAAGAGGCTGTTTTGCCAAATACTCACACACCTGAATATTTTCCCTTACAGTAAGATTAGGCACCAAATTGTAAAACTGAAAAATGAATCCTAAATTATCCCGTCTATAGTCTGACAGTGCCTGCTGCTTCAATCCGGCAATTTCCATACCGTCTACCTTTATGGAACCGGAATCTAAAGTATCCAGACCACCAATACAATTTAAAAACGTAGATTTTCCCGATCCACTGGTGCCTTGAATAACACACATCTGCCCCTGCTCTACTCCTGTAGTAATTCCCTTTAATACCTGAAGATAGCTTCCTCCCTCTCCATAACTTTTCTTCATATTCTTCACTTCTAAATACATAATATTCTCCTTCCTATCACTTCTTATTGATATTTTTTCTCAATAACATAACACTGTTATCTTATTGGCATTTTTTTAGCTATGAGTACCTTGCTATCTTTCATCACTCATAGCTTTCTTTTTCACTTACTAAAATATGGCAAACCATCCTGAAATAAGAACCTTTATCATTTTCTCTATTTGTTGCTGTGCTATTTTCTCGGATTTTTCATGCTTCATGACATGTAAAAATATATCCACCTGCATATGAGCAAACCAGTGGATGATACTATCATCAATCCGCGCACAACCCTTTACCTTCGATATCTCATCTGACATCAAACGAAGCTGTTTTTCTGATATTTCCACTAACCGTTCAACACTCTTTTCAAATCGAGACCCTTGGGAATGATTTATTATCAATTGAAATTCGTCATAATATACATACATATAATGTATAATCTGATTCGCAGCCAATATATCATCTGCAATATCTATCTCTTTTCCCGTGACTTCCTTTACCCGTTCTTCTTCCTCTGCATAATGCTTTTCCATCACCTCATATAATTGTTTTAAAGGCTCCTCTACCAGAGATGCAAATAAATCTTCTTTATCCTGAAAGAAAAAATACAGTGCTCCCGTAGTAACTCCGGCATTTTTGCAGATGTTTCGTAAAGATGCCTGCATATATCCCTTTTCCAGAAATTCTTTCTTAGCACTGGCAAGAAGTTTTGCCTTTGTTTCCTTTTCGTTTCTCACGATTCTTCCTCCAATTAAATGGTTGCGCAAAACATAACACTGTTATGTTACTATAGAAAAATATATTTGTCAAGTGTAAAATGACTTAAAAAAAATATTAAAGAATTAGATGCACAATATCTGTTACCATATTTTCACTTTCTATAAATTTCTCTCTGCCTCCAGTATTGCTTTCACATTCCATAATTGATATAAGGGTAAATTAATAAGTCCATTATCAACGCGAAACGGCTTTAAAGAAGTTCTTATTGCTGTTTTAGGTTCATATTTTTTACAAAAAACCTTAAGACTTTGTGCATGTACAGAAAGACCTGCCTTTGCTTCCACCGGAATAACCTGATTCTTATAGGAAAAAATATAATCAACTTCTGATGTTGCTCCTTCACTCCAATAATAAATGTTCGATGCAACTTCTGTTGCCTGAAGTTCCTGAAGCACAAACTGTTCTGTAAGTGTTCCCATAAATTCCTTAAACACTGCCTCTGAATCTAAAATAATTTCCGGTTCGATTTCACATAAAGTTCTCAAAAGTCCTACATCCAAAAGATATATCTTAAAAGCCTTTAAATCTTCATATCCCTTTAGTGGAAGCCTTCCGCCTGTTACCAATCCTACTCTTCGTACTATTCCACTGTCTTTCAGCCATAATAGAGCATCCTCATACTCTCTTGCACGTGCACCTTCCTTCGCCAGACCATAAATAAATTTCTTATTTTCCTTTGCAAGTTGAGATGGAATGGAATTCCAGACATGATGAATTTTAGGAACCACATTTCCCGGAGCATGCTTTGAAAAATCATTTTCATAAGATAACAATAGACGTCTCTGTCTTTCTGTCACCTCTGAAAAATCCTTAGTTTCAAGCCACGTGGACACTGCTGTAGGCATCCCGCCTATGATAAAATATTTTTTTAGATAATCCAAATATTTTTCCGATAACATTTCCGGCATTTTTTCCTGATAATGTTCCCTTGTCCAATCCACTAACATCTCTTCCCCATTTGCAAGAAGAAATTCGTCAAAAGAAAGTGGATTAATTGTAATAAAATCAACCTTTCCCACCGGAAAAGACGTTCCTTCATGCAAAGTCACACCCAACAGCGAGCCTGCACAACAAATCGCATACTCTGGTGCTTCTTCGGCAAAATATTTTAATGATGTAAGCGCTCTTGGAACCTCTTGTATTTCATCAAATATAATCAATGTTTTTTCCGGCTCTATTTTTTTTCCATGATATGCTCCCAACAACTCTATCATTCTTGATGGAACAATGGTACCTTCGAAAATATCTGCTACCTGCCCCGGATTTTCAAAATTAATATAGCAGACTTCTTCAAAGCACTGTACTCCAAACTCTTTCATGAGCCATGTTTTTCCAACCTGCCTTGCACCCATTAAAATCAATGGTAGTCTATGCTTTTTATCTTTCCATTTCTTAAGTTTTTCCAATGCATTCCGATACATAATATCACTCCGTTCACCCTATATTATGTACTTATATTACTTTAATATTCACATTTTTGCAACCTTGATATTCTATTATTATCACATTTTCATAATCATAAAAAGTTATTTTTATCACATTTTTCTAACCTTGTAACTTTAATTACTTTATTGACAATCTTGTCATTTGTTAGAACAAAGAGTCCGCTCGTCGGACTCTTTCGCGCGCGAGTGGTGCCGTTTACGGCTAATTTCCTCTCCGCGAGCTGCGCATCCTTAGCGGAGCGTTTTTTATATCATAGGAAATTCATATACTTTTATACTTTTACACTTTAATACAACAAGGTCTTTCCTATGATATAAAAAACGCCTGTAAGAGCTTTTCACTCTCACAAACGCCTTTCTTTTATCTCATTACTGATTATATTTACTTGTAGCCTTTAATCTTGACATTGCACGTGCCAGAGATGCCTGGGAATGATGAAATTCCTGTATGCTCTGCTTCTGTCGCATCTGCTCCATGGCACGTTCTTGAGCCTCTTTTGCTCTTCTGGCATCAATATCCTCCGGTCTTTCTGCTGTTTCTACCAATAAAGTCACACGGTTATTGATAATCTGCACAAATCCCATTCCTACAATACCAATATGTACAGTGCCATCTTCTGCTGTCACACGGATTTCACCATCATTTACTGCAATTACCATATCCTCATGGTGAGGAAGAATTCCTTTTTCACCATCAATTGCCGGAACTGTCAATGCCTGACATTTTCCCTGAAAAAAAGTATGGTCTGCTGCAATTACCTTTAAAAAGAATGTATTCATGAAACCACTCCTATTCTTCGGCGGATTCTTTCATTTGCTCTGCCTTTTCTTTTACCTCATCAATGGTTCCTACATTGAAAAATGCGTTTTCCGGATACTCATCCATTTCACCATCTAAAATTGCCTTAAATCCACGGATAGTTTCCTGCACCGGCACATACTTTCCTTGTATCCCAGTAAAATTCTCTGCAACACTAAATGGCTGTGATAAGAACTTCTGTACCTTTCTGGCACGATATACAGTAAGCTTATCCTCTTCAGACAATTCTTCCATACCAAGAATTGCAATAATATCCTGTAATTCCTTGTACTTCTGCAATACTTCCTGTACACGTCTTGCAGTCTGGTAATGTTCTTCTCCTACTACGTCTGCCTCCAAAATACGGGAATTGGACTCCAATGGGTCAACTGCCGGATAAATACCCTGTTCTACAATTTTTCTGGATAATACTGTTGTAGCATCCAAATGAGCGAATGTAGTTGCAGGAGCCGGGTCTGTCAAGTCATCTGCCGGCACATATACTGCCTGCACGGAAGTGACAGAACCATTTTTCGTAGATGCAATTCTTTCCTGTAACTCACCCATTTCCGTTGCTAATGTAGGCTGATATCCTACTGCCGAAGGCATACGTCCCAATAATGCTGAAACCTCTGAACCAGCCTGAGTAAAACGGAAAATATTATCAATAAATAATAACACGTTCTGATGCTTCTCATCACGGAAATATTCTGCCATAGTAAGTCCGGTTTCCGCTACACGCATACGAGCTCCAGGCGGCTCGTTCATCTGTCCGAACACCAATGCTGTTTTTTCTAATACACCGGATTCACTCATTTCAGTCCAAAGATCATTTCCTTCACGGGAACGTTCTCCAACTCCGGTAAAAATGGAATATCCACCATGCTCTGTGGCAATATTGTGAATCAACTCCTGAATCAACACAGTCTTACCAACTCCGGCACCACCAAACAGACCAATCTTACCTCCTTTGGCATATGGAGCCAAAAGGTCAATTACTTTAATTCCTGTCTCTAACATTTCTACAACCGGACTCTGTTCCTCAAAAGTTGGCGGATCTCTATGAATAACCCAGTGTTCTTCCTGTTCCAAAGACCCTCCCTTATCTAATGTTTCGCCTAAAACGTTAAACAGACGTCCCAACGTCTTTTCTCCAACCGGAACCTTAATACCACTTCCAGTTGCAGTAACTACCATATCTTTATGCAGTCCTTCACTGGAAGCAAGCATAATGCAACGTACGGTATTATTTCCAATATGCTGTGCCACTTCCATGACACAACGTTTTCCGTCGTTATCTACTTCCAACGCATCTTTGATTTCCGGAAGTTCACAATTTTCAAACTCTACGTCGACTACCGGTCCCATAACCTGGACAATTTTGCCTTGTTCCATGAGACTTTCCTCCTTACTTTCCACCTTGTTCTTTCTTTTTCTTCTGGGCCTTTGCTCCTGCAATTACCTCTGTAATCTCTTGTGTAATCGCAGCCTGCCTTGCCCGGTTATATAAAATATCTAATTCTCTTAACATCTCTTTTGCACTATCCGTAGCAGCCTGCATTGCCATCATTCTGGAATTCTGCTCACTGGAATAAGATTCCACCAATGCTCCATATACAAAACCTACTATATAATCCGGAACGATTCGATCCATTACCGCTTCCGGTGTTGGCAATAATGCTAATTCTTCCATCATAACACCAATTGGCATCTGCTGGCTAAAGTCTGCCTTTTTCAGTGGAAGAAGTTGCCGAACCTCTGCCTCAGCCTGCACTGCATTTATCATTCTGGTATAAATAATATACACTTCATCCAGCCGTTCCTGACTATACCATTCTAATATGGTCTCTGCTATATTTCTTGCACGATTCAGTGTTGGATTCTGTACTGTATAATGGAACTGTTCTTCAATCGGAAATTTTTTATGTTCAAAGTACTGTCTTCCTAATTCTCCTAGCACAAAAAGCACCGGATTATCACTTTCCTTCAGATGTTCCTCAGCCACCTTCAATACATTGTGATTGTAGGCACCTGCCATTCCTTTGTCCGCAGTAACTACAATATATCCTGTATGTCTTTCCTCCGGTTTCTTGTTTTCACGCTGGTCAAAATAAATACTTTCCATATCCGGAACATGTCTTAATATACGGCTCATAGTTGACTGTAGGGTATAAAAGTACGGCTCCGTTTCTTCCAGACTCTTCTTCGACTTCTTCAGTTTGGAAGAGGAAATCATATACATGGCATTGGTAATCTTCATGGTATCCTGAATACTCTTCATTCGGCTCTGGATTTCCTTCGTATTAGCCATCTTTCCTCACCATCCTTATATTCCTGCTGTCTGCACATATTCCTTCGCAGCTACTATGATTTTTTCCGCTGTCTCATCTGTCAGCACCTTCTGTTCCGTAATCTCTTTTACCAATTCCGGATGAGCATCTGCCATGTGAGCTAATAGATTCATCTGTGTTTCCTTTACCTTCGGCACTGGAACCTCATCTAAAATACCTCTATTTGCCACACAAAGGGTAATTACCTGCTCTGCCATACTCATTGGATGACACAACGGCTGTTTTAGTAACTCCATCAAAACTTTTCCGTGTGCTAACTGTTCCTTGGTACTTTCATCCAAATCGGAACTAAACTGAGTAAATACTTCCATTTCACGGAACTGGGCCAAATCGATACGTATACTTCCGGTTGCTTTTTTCATTGCCTTGGTCTGTGCGGCTCCACCTACACGAGATACCGAAAGACCTACATTTACTGCCGGTCTCATACCAGAGAAAAACAAATCACTCTCTAAGAAAATCTGACCATCTGTAATAGAAATTACATTAGTCGGAATATAGGCTGATAAGTCTCCTGCCTGTGTTTCAATAATCGGCAGTGCTGTAATAGAACCACCACCCAACTCATCACTCAGACGACTAGAACGCTCCAGAAGTCTGGAATGAAGATAGAATACATCTCCCGGATATGCTTCACGTCCCGGAGAACGTTCCAATAACAAGGATAATGCTCGATATGCTACCGCATGCTTGGATAAATCATCATATATGATTAGCACATCCTTACCTTTATACATAAAGTATTCTGCCAATGCGGTACCTGCATATGGGGCAACATACTGTAAAGACGCCGGATCACTTGCTGTGGAAGAAAGTACAATCGTGTAGTCCATAGCATCATGTTGCTGTAATGTGGATACTATCTTAGCAACACTGGATGCCTTCTGACCGATTGCCACATAAACGCAGATAACATCTTTTCCCTTCTGGTTTAAAATAGTATCAATAGCAATTGCAGTCTTACCAGTCTGTCTATCACCAATAATCAATTCACGCTGTCCACGTCCAATCGGAAACATAGAATCAATCGCAAGAATTCCCGTTTCCATTGGTGTATTTACAGACTTACGCTCTAAAATTCCAGGAGCGTCCTGTTCCATTGGGCGATACTCTTCCGACTTGATTTCTCCCTTTCCATCGATTGGCTCACCAAGAGCATTGATAATTCTTCCTATATAGGCATCTCCCACCGGAATACCTGCTCTTTTTTTTGTCCGAACAACCTTCGTTCCTTCCTTGATTCCGGTATCTTTTCCAAACAGAATACATCCAATTTCGTTTCTTCTGATATCCTGTACCATACCTTTTAATCCATTTTCAAAAACGACGATTTCACCGTATACAGCATGGTCAATTCCATATACTGTTGCAATTCCGTCACCGACCCAGATAACCTTACCTGTTTCCTGTCCTTCTTTTTCCCAGTCATAGTGCTCAATTTCGCTTTTAATAATGGAAATAATATCTGATGCGCTGATTGCACTCACCGCTTTCACCTCCCGGTTAATTTTAATTCCAATTGATGCAAACGTCCCTCGTAGCTGTTATCATATTCCATGTTTCCAGCCTTAATAAGGGTTCCTCCCATCAATTTTTTTTCAATCTCATAGGATAACTGACATGTCATATCAGGATATTTTTCCTGTAAAAACTTCTCAATTTCCTGCTTTTTCTCATCACCCAGAGGCTTTGCTGAATAAATTTCAGCCTTTAAAATATGATGAATACGTCTGTATTCTATTTCATATGCCTCACAGATATTCAAAAGCTGATCTGCCCTGTCATAATCACACAAAAGTTTAATAAAAGACCTTGTCTCCTCCGGGAAAATCCGGTCTGTCACACGCCTCTTTTCTTCCTTTGAAATTATCGGGGCTTCTAACACTTCACTAACAGTAGGAACTGTTTTTATTATCTCCTCTACTGTACGCATGCTTTCCCTACTGATATTCAGTTCATGAAGTGCCTTCGCATAATTAATAGCTGTCTGTGTCATTGGCATCACCTGCTTCTATAATTTTTCTTGCAGCCAATACCGCAAGTTTGGCAATTTCTTCCTTTGCCTCCTGCTGTGCCTTTTCCTGTTCTGAAGCAATTGCAGCCTTTGCCTTTTCTATCATCTGCTCTGATTCTATTCTGGTCTTTTCCAGAATTCCTGCTCTTTCCTGTTCTGCCAGCTCTCTTGCACTATGTACGATTTTCTGTGCTTCTTCCTTTGCCACAGAAATTCTCTCTTCATAATCAGTTTTTAACTCTTCCGCTTCCTGCTGGCTCTTTCTTGCTTCTTCCATATTAGACGCAATCATTTCTTTTCTTTTTTCTAAGACTGCCAACACAGGCTTAAACAAAAACTTTTTCATTAACAGATACAATACCAGTACATTGATTACCGTAAACAGCAGATTCCAAACATTTAAACTCAGCATGTTACCGCCGCCTTTCTTCTGTTTTTATTTTAAGAACATGATAATAAGCAATGCGATAACAAAACCATAAATAGCGGTTGCTTCTGCAAGGGCACATCCTAATAATAATGCTTTACTGATTTTACCTTCTGCTTCCGGCTGTCTTGCAATGGCATCTGTTGCCTTAGCGGTTGCAACACCGATTCCGATTCCTGCTCCGATTCCTGTTAAAACTGCGATTCCTGCTCCAATAGCGATAATTGTATTCATAATCATATGCTCCTTTTCTTCTTATTCTTCAATAGCTTCTTTCATAAATAATGATGTAAGGAATACAAACACATAGGCTTGTATTAAACCGTCAAAAATATCAAAATAGCAGCTGAATGCCACTGGTACCACAACGGGTACTAATAATTTTATCAGTTCCATAACTACGAATGCGCCTAAGACATTACCAAAAAGTCGCATACATAATGACAAAGGTCTGATAAAAATCTCCAGAATATTAATTGGCAAAATGATTGGCACCGGCTCTGCAAAGCTCTTAAGCCATTTCTTCATTCCCTTCTTGCGCACACCGGCAACTTCAATCAATACAATACTCATAATTGCCAATGCAGCGGTAATATTCAAGTCCTTGGTGGGAGGCTTAAATCCAATCAATCCTATCAGATTGGAAATTCCTATGTAGAGAGCAACAGCACTTAAATATGGAATATATTCCTTTCCTAGTCCTCCCATGGTGTCATTGAAAAATCCATATGCACCTTCCACGGCTGTTTCTACAATCAGCTGCCTTCGCCCCGGCTGTTCTACGCTCAAATTTCTGGTGAGCAAAAAGGCTACAACAGTGAGCCCTGCCATAATAATCCAGGTAACTACCACTGCCTCAGATACTGGAATTCCACCAAATAATGGAATCGTAAAGACTGTTTCACAGTTCAGTTCCTCTAACAGCGATTCTACGAAAGCATCCATTATATTCACTTCCTTTCCACCTAATGGCAGTTCTGACGGCTGACGGTATCCGTACAAAATCACACTGCCATGGTAATTTCTTCATCTAATTTAATCCCATGTTAAATTATTGTCAATTATTAGTTTGACTTTCAAAATAATTGGAAATTCGTCTTTTTTTTTGTGCATTCAATACATATTTTTTTTATATTTTTTATACTTTTGTTAGAAATGTTTATTGTATTTTTATTTTTTATATTTTCACAAAAAAAGAAGCCTTTTTTTAGATGGATTTCTTTTTTGTTTTTTTCTATTTTTTATAAATTTCACCATACTTCTTTTGTATTACAAGTGCTAATGAACCGCTAAATTATCACTCTTTAATGCAACAAGGTCTTTCCTAGGATATAAAAAAGACTGGCAGATAACTCAACCAGTCTCTCTAACTATTACACTTTTTCGTTTTCATTTCACTTAAAACATAACCAGACTTTCTCCTGCAATCTGCTTCTCTACTCCGAAATAATTTAACACTGTTGCTCCAATATCGGAAAAAGTGCTTCTGGTACCAAAGTTCTTTCCAGCCGGAATATTATTTCCATACATTACCAAAGGCGTATACTCTCTGGAATGATCGGTAGATGGCGTAGATGGGTCACAACCATGGTCAGCTGTAATCATGAGAATATCATCTTCCCTAAGCTTACCAAGAATCTCCGGTAAACGCTCATCAAAATAAGTCAATGCCTTCGCATAGCCTTCCACGTCATTTCGATGACCATACAGCATATCATAATCCACCAAATTTACGAAACAAAGCCCTTCAAAATCCCGTTCCATATATTCTAACGTTTTATCGATACCGTCTGGATTTCCGGTAGTTCTTACATAGTCGGTAATGCTTTTTCCCGCAAAAATATCAAAGATTTTTCCAACTCCAAGAACCTCGTAACCAGCTTCCTTCAACTGATCCAACATGGTTACTTTCGGTGGCTCTAATGAGAAATCATGACGTCGACTTGTTCTTACGAATGCTCCCGGCTCTCCTTCAAAAGGACGCGCAATCACTCTTCCCACACCATGCTTTCCAACAAGCATATTTCTGGCTATCTGACAATATTCATACAACTGTTCTACCGGTACAATATCTTCATGGGCAGCCACCTGAAATACAGAATCGGCCGAAGTATACACAATCAAATCCCCTGTTTTTATATGCTGCTCGCCGAAATCCTTAATTACCTCTGTACCGGAATACGGCTTATTGCATAAAACGCCATGTCCTGTTTTTCTTGAGAATTCTTCTATGATTTCCTGTGGAAATCCCTCCGGATAAGTTGGCAACGGTGCCTCCGAAATTATCCCTGCAATCTCCCAGTGCCCAATGGTAGTATCTTTTCCCATGGACTTTTCTGTCATTCTTGCAAAAGCTCCCTGTGGCTGCGCTTCCTTTTCTCCAATGTCTACACCATCAATGTTAAATAGTCCTAATTTTCTCATATTGGACATAGCAAAATGCTTATCCTTAGAAGCTGCCTTTAAGGTATTGCTTCCTTCATCCCCAAAAGCTTCTGCATCCGGCATTTCACCAATTCCAACACTATCCAATACAATCAAAAAAACTCTTTTCATAAAGACCTCCTGTATCTATCAACCATATTCCTTATTATTCTCATAAGTCATACTTATCATAATACCTTTTGGCCTTTGATGCAAGTTCTTTCCCTCACTCTTCTGTAGTTGTTTCTGTAGCACTTCCCTGAATCGGTGTAATAATAATATTTTCGGGAGTTATATTAGTCTTACGCTTTACAATATCTTCTATCTGGGCACGCTTTGCATCCGTTACCTGACCCATATTCAACACTACATCCGCATTGTCATCGGTAATGCTTACCACTACATCAGTAAATCCTTTCGCCTCTAAAAGCATCTCCGCTGCATTTTCCCTTTCTGCAATATCTGTCATAGCAACCATTGCATCAATCGCCGCCTGTTTTTGTTCTTCTGAAATATTGGTATTATTGATAATCTCTAACAACGTTTCCTTGTTCTGGGAACGCACCTGCTCTCGGTTCAACTTTACTTCTGCCGCAAAGTTCACATTTTCTATAGAATTACTGGTAAGAACTGCTTCGCCCGGATTCTCTGCTGCCTCTTGTTCATTCTGTGCTGCAATATCCTCTCCTGTCTGAATCCCCAACGGTGCTTCTTCCGTCTGTGCATCTGCCTGTGCTTCCGTCTGTGCCGTTGCTTCCTCCTCTTCTGTAAAAATATCATCTGCGCTAAATTCCTCATCTGAAATTTCATATGTAGTATCACTTAAATCTGCACTTGCTTCCTTTGCAACTTTGTCGTCACTCTGTGTTCCGGTATACTGTAAGTACCCTGCTACTGCTATCATTAGTGCCAATGCCGTAATAATAATCTGATTTTTCTTAAATATGTTTTTCAAAATGACACCCTCCTAAAGATTCATCTTAACTACCTTAATTTTATGTGCTTCTACCGGAAATAATGCTAAAACTGCATCTGAAATATTTTTTACCACCACAGAATTTTCTCCGCCCTCTGCCACTACCAAAATCCCTTCAATCTGAGGTGTTACCTCTTTGGAAATAAATGGCTCCTGACCGCTCCCCTGTTGCCCGGAAAATACTGTTTCCTCCTGCGACTGAATTTCTGTTACGCTGCGTACCGAACCATTGTCGCCCTCCTGCGTATTCTGACTACTAGTCATCCTATCCTTTTCTACCACACTCTCCCCATTGTCCTTCAGTGTAATCATAACCTCCACCTTCCCCACTCCGTCCATGTTCTCCAATACCTCTTTCAACCTGCGCTCCAGATTCTTTTCATATGCACCGCCAGTCCCTTCATTATATCCTTCCTGTTCTTCCTGTATCTCTTCCTTTTCTTCTACTTGCTTTTTCCCACTGTCTACCGGAATTGCAATTACCAACAACAATACCCCCACCAATCCTGCAATCAGAATCTGGTTCTTTGGGATTTTTTTTAACTTTTCCAACTGCATTCTTCCACCTCTTACTCTCTTACTACAATCTCTATCTGTTTCTTTTCCACTTGATAAAAATCCTCCAGTTCTTTTTGCAATTCATATACCTGAGGGTATTCTGTCCCTTCCGAAAATGCTGCTTTTTCCGGATACCGCGTATCTCCGGATAAAAATTCTGCTTCTATATAGATATGCTTCACCAAATACTCTTCTGTCAGTTGCACCTCAACTTTTTTTGCCTCTAATTCCTGCCTATCCACCATCTGTTCTATATCCATGCAAATTGCCTTCTCATATTCCTCCTGATAAATTTCCTTCTGGGTTGCTTCCAAATAAGCAGTATCAAGTTTTAGATTCTCCATTTGCTGAAAAAATCCTGTCTGTTCTATCTTTTCATAAAGATTCTCCTCATTTCCTACCAGAGAAAGTATAGGAGTAAGGACCATAATTACCAGTAACATTCCCGTAAAGAATCGGACATATTTTCGATAACTCTCTTTGGGCAGTAAATGCAATACTGCTGTTATAAAAATATAAAAGCACACTAAATTTTTTACCCACCCATATACTGATTCCATATTCCACTCCTTTCATGCTAAATCCTTCCTATTACCGAAATGTAGTTGCTGCTGTTACCATGGCAATAGTCACCAAAAACATCACAACCGTTGTCACCGTAACCTTCCCAAGTAATCTTCCGCCTTCTCCTGTACCACTGATACAGCCAAGCATACGCTTGTCTGCTATTGGTTGCATAACTGCCCCTACCAAGCGATACAAAAAGGTCATCACCCATACCTTAATTACAGAGCCGGCACACAATACCACTAGCACAAGTATTGCCGCTACTCCCACACCGTTTTTAATAATAATTCCGCTTCCCACCATAATTTCAGTTACAGCATTTATAGAAGTTCCAAGTCCCGGTATCATACCGGCTGTCCTTGAAATAAGCGTAGACTTAAAGCCATCAATGACCGGAGCCAGAAGATTCTGCACCACATTGATTCCAATTACTGTGGTAAACACCAGTTTCAGTACCCATTCAATTCCTTCTTTAAGCAACTCTGTCATTTTGGAGAGCATTTCTTCCTCCGTCAGATAATTCATCATTTCTACCACCACATATATCTGTATGGCAGGAACAATTACCCCATTCATTAGCCATTCAATTCCATATATTAACAAAAAAGTAAGTTCATAAAATACACTTCCCGCTGTCATCTGTCCGGAGAAAACCATACTTAAAGAAAAAGTAGGTACCAACAGTTTTAAAAATACCAGCATGTCATCTAATACAGCCAAAACCACATCCTTTAAAACCCAAAAGGATTTTAACAGTAAAACCATGAGCAACATGTACACCATATAGAAACTAATTTGTGTTACTGCCGGATTTTCAAATATATTTGTAAAATTATAAAGAATGGAAAACACAATACATAAAAGTACAATCTGCAAGAGTTCCAAACGGAATGATAAGACTTCATGAAATACCACATCCAACAAGTTTCTTAACAATTCACCCTTATCAATTTTCTCTCCATCAATAAGCATTTGTACTAGTTCACGAAATGTAATCCCTGTTCCCTTCTCCTCCAATACTTTATCCACCTCATCAAAATCCAACTCATCAAAATACTCCTCTATGGTTTCATTCTCCGCAATATCCGACATAGCATATACAGTAAGCGAATTTCCCCCCAACATCAAAGCCAGTACTATCCCTATTATCCATTTTTTCACTTTAAGAACTCTCCTATTGTTTCCAGCAACACCAGTAGTACAGGCATACTGATTGCTAATATCGATAGTTTTCCAAACATCTCTATCTGCCCTGCAATCGCCTGATACCCTGCATCTTTACAAAGATTTGCTGAAAATTCCGATACATAAGTAATCCCTATCATTTTTAATAGAATCCCCACATATCCTGTATCAATTTTCACATAATTCTGTATCTGATTAATCACAGATAACACGATTTCTAACTTTGTGACAATAAAATAAAAAATGCAAAGGCAGGCTCCCATAGAAATAAACAACTCATACTCTTTTTTCTGTCCCTTCAGTATGATTCCCAACAGCGTACCTGCAAGCCCTAGCGCTGCAATTTTTATGATGTCCATTATGCCTCCTTATAGCGCAAAGAGATTTTTCATGGTTTCAAACAAATCATATATGTATGGCACAATCCAAAACAATACGATCAAAAGTCCTGCTAAACTGGTAAGGAATGCATGTTCCTCCCTTCCACTGTGCTTTAATACCTGACTCAATACGGTAACCAAAATTCCCACTGCCGCGATTTTAAAGATTAAACTTATACTCATAGTTCCTCCGTATTTATAACAGCAGAATAATTACAAATAACCCGCACATCACACTTAATGTCTGGGCAAGCTTCTGTTTCTCTTTTAATTCCTTTTGAAACTGCTCTATCATCACTTCTGCCTGTCCAATATATAACTCCAGATTTTTCAGTTGCATCTGTCCATCCAGATAACCGAAATTTTCTCCTGCTCGTTTTAACAGTTCTCTTTCTTCCTTAGAAAACAGAAAACGTTCTTCCTCCTGATCCACCAGTTTTCTCCAAAAGACTCCCATACTCTCCTGATTCTCCTGTAACCCTTCTGCTGCTTTTTTCAAAAAGCCTGCAAATGGCTCCTTATTCTGTTCTGCAATTCGTAAAAAAGCCTCCCTAAGTGGCGTCTTGGTATAAGAAATCTCCCCTGTCATCATCAAAAACATCTCTTTCATGGCCACCAGTTGTTCCATATGTTCCTGCTGTTCTTCAGACAGACGCCACCCAAAAGAAACTGCTGCCAAAAGTACCAGCACTCCCCCAGCTAGTTTCAGCATAGCTGCCTCAATTCTTCGTCATACACCTCAAATCGTCGCTCGCCACTGCTCTCCTTAATTAAAAACACAAACCGCTCAAAAAACCCCCGCTCCAACCAGCCTGAAAGATATACCTTTTCCTCCAATTCTTCTACTTTTCCTACATGCATAGTTCCAAGAATCCTGCATCCACAATGAAGTACCTCTTCTACTGCTTGATAATCCTCTCTACTTCCCAACTCGTCTACCGCAATAATCTGTGGAGACATACTACGCAATAAAAGGTGCATTCCTTCTGCCTTCGGGCAGCAGTCTAACACATCGGTACGAATCCCTAAATCGTTCTGTGGAATTCCCTGAAAGGAAGCTGCAATCTCACTTCGTTCATCCACTACTCCAATTTTCTTTCCGGCCACCTTTTCATCCCCATTTGACAATATTCTGATACAGTCCCGAAGCATTGTTGTCTTTCCTGTTCCGGGCGGAGACAAAATCAATGTATTATGTACTTCTTCCCCCTCTCTTATATAAGAAAGAATTTTTCTGGCACATCCTTTTTTCTCCCTTGCAATTCGTATATTTAATCCGCTGATATTGCGCATTGCAGTAATTTTCCCCTGCTCACAAACAGTCTTTCCTACGATTCCAATACGATGTCCTCCCTGCATGGTAAAAAATCCCCTTTTTATTTCTTCCTCCAACGCATACATGGAATACTGACTCATACGGGAAAGGGTCTCCTTCATATCTTCTTCACTCCAACAATAGGCTTCTCTTTCCTGTTTCTGAAGTCCACCGCTTTCCAAATTCCAGAAATACTCATCTGTTTTTCCAATCACCATAACAGGCTGTCCAATTCGAAGCCGTATCTCTTCCGGTTCTACTTCCTTTTGAAATCCTTGTTGACACAACGCCCTTAACCTCCCCGGAAATACACTTACTATTTCCTCCATAAGTTGTCCTCCTTCCCTACACCTGATTTCATGTATATGAAAGAACAAGATAGAATATTCCAAAATTCTTTATTCTAGGAAAGTTATTACTTTCACACTTTAATGTAACAAGGTCTTTCCTAGAATATAAAAAAATCCGCTGTACTGCTGATTTTCATCAACCGTACAACGGATTTTTTACACAATTAATTATATTTACGCTTTCTAGCTGCTTCGGATTTTTTCTTACGTCTTACGCTTGGTTTTTCGTAATGTTCTCTTTTACGAATTTCCTGCTGAATCCCTGCTTTCGCACAGTTTCTTTTAAATCTGCGTAAAGCGCTATCCAAAGTTTCGTTTTCTTTAACGATTACATTTGACATAGTCTCACACCTAACCTCCCTCCAGTTGCGTATTGTGCATATTCAACTGTTTGGGTAATATTTTATTGCACTAACAATTATTTTAGCAGATATTTCCCGTAAGTCAACTACTTTTCGAAAAAAATATCAAATTTATTTTATCTGACCTTCCAATGCCGTTTTTGCTTCTGCAATCGCATCCGGAATTCCTGCAGGATTCTTACCTCCTGCCTGTGCCATGTTTGGACGTCCACCGCCGCCACCGCCAACTTTTCCTGCGACAGCTTTAATTAAGTTTCCTGCATGAGCACCTTTATTCATAGCTTCCTCTGTTGCCATAGCTACCAGATTTACTTTACCATCCAAATCAGATGCCAGCAACACTACACCTTCACCCAGCTTTTCTTTTAACTGGTCTCCTAAATCACGGAGTCCGTTCATATCTACACCGGATACGCTTGCTGCCAAAAGTTTTACACCATTTACTTCTGTCACCTGATTCATAACATCACCAAGAGCATCTTTTGCTACCTTGCTCTTTAATGACTCATTTTCACTCTGAAGCGCCTTCATGTCTGCCATTAAGTGTTCCAATTTTTCTACCAGACCTGCCGGATTGGTCTTTACGATCTTAGCAGCTTCATTGATAGTCTCTTCTAATCTGTCATAGTATTCAAATACTGCCTTAGAGGTCAGCGCTTCAATACGTCTTACCCCTGCTGCTACACCGGATTCCGAAATAATCTTAAATGCTCCGATACTTCCGGTATTTGCCACATGAGTACCACCACAAAGTTCTACAGAAAAGTCTCCCATCTTAACGACGCGAACCTTTTCTCCATATTTTTCACCAAACAATGCCATTGCACCGGTCTTCTTTGCCTCATCCAGTGACATAACCTCGGTTACAACCGGAATAGACTCTGCAATCTTAGCGTTTACAATATTTTCTACCTTTGCAATCTCTTCCGCTGTCATTGCTGCAAAATGAGAAAAGTCAAAACGTAATCTGTCTGTATTTACATCAGAACCGTGCTGCTCTACATGGCTTCCTAATACTTCACGAAGTGCTTTCTGAAGCAGATGGGTTGCACTGTGGTTTCTTCCAATCAATGCACGTTTTTCTGCATCTACGGAAAGTTCTACGGTATCTCCTACCTTGAACATTCCCTTTGTTACAGTTCCTACATGACCGATTCTTCCACCGCGAAGATGAATGGTATCTTCTACCTTGAATTCATTCTCGCCTACACGAATCACACCAGTATCTGCATTCTGGCCACCCATAGTCGCATAGAATGGAGTCTCGTCCACAATAATGGTTCCCTTATCCCCGTCAGATAATGCCTCTGTTAACTCTGTTTCTGTAGTTAATACACTAATCTTTGAAGTATGTGTTAATCTGTCATAACCTACAAACTCAGACGTAATTGCAGTATCAATCTCGTCATATACGGTTGCGTCTGCTCCCATGTAATTGGTTTCTTTTCTTGCACTTCTGGCTTTGTTTCGCTGCTCTTCCATGCATTTCTTGAAACCTTCTTCATCAATGGTAAATCCCTGTTCTTCCAAAATTTCCTGAGTTAAATCCATTGGGAATCCATAGGTATCATATAATTTAAATGCATTCTCACCGGATAACACTTTCGCCCCGTTCTTTTTCAATTCTTCCTGCATTTCAGAAAGAATAGTAAGACCCTGATCAATGGTCTTATCGAACTTCTCTTCCTCCTGAGACAATACCTTAAAGATAAACTCTTTCTTTTCCTCTAATTCAGGATATCCATCCTTGCTCTCTGCAATAACAGTTGCACTTAAGTCAGCCAAGAACTTTCCATTAATACCAAGTAATCTTCCATGACGTGCTGCACGACGAATCAGACGACGCAATACATATCCTCTTCCTTCGTTAGATGGCATAATTCCATCAGAAATCATAAATGTAGTAGAACGAATATGATCTGTAATCAAACGAATGGATACATCATCCATTGCATCTACCTGATATTTCTTACCGCTAATTGCACAGACCTTATCACGAATAGCTTTCATTGTATCAACATCAAATACAGAGTCTACATCCTGCACTACTACTGCCAGACGTTCCAATCCCATACCTGTATCAATGTTCTTGTTGGCAAGTTCTTCATAATTGCCATGTCCATCTCCGTTAAACTGAGTAAACACATTGTTCCATACTTCCATGAAACGGTCACATTCACAACCTACTTTACAACCCGGGTCTCCACAACCATATTTTTCTCCACGGTCATAATAGATTTCAGAACACGGACCACAAGGACCTGCACCATGCTCCCAGAAATTATCACATTCTCCGTTTTCATCACGATAAAAACGTGTGATTTTCTCAGCCGGTACGCCGATTTCCTTCGTCCAGATTTCAAAAGCTTCCTCATCTTCTCCGTAAATAGATGGATACAAACGCTCCGGTTCCATTCCTACTACTTCCGTTAAAAATTCCCAAGACCATGCAATTGCTTCGTGTTTAAAATAGTCTCCAAAAGAAAAGTTTCCAAGCATTTCAAAAAAGGTAAGATGTCTTGCTGTCTTTCCTACATTTTCGATATCTCCGGTTCTAATACACTTCTGGCAGGTTGTCACACGCTTCTTTGGTGGTATCTCCTGACCTGTAAAATATGGCTTTAACGGTGCCATTCCGGCATTAATTAATAACAAACTGTTATCATTATGCGGTACCAGTGAAAAACTCTTCATTGCCAGATGCTCTTTACTTTCAAAAAACTCCAGATACATTCTGCGCAACTCATTTACTCCATATTTTTTCACAACAAATTTCCTCCAACTGTCTCTCTATTTATCTTTTTACTTCTCGTCTATGCTTTTCTTTGCATCACTTCTGTCACGTAACTTCTTTCCTAAGAAAATTCCCAATCCCGCGACTGCAACGAGAACAACAAACTTAATTCCATACTCTAAAAAAACATTTAAAACTGCCATGCTCCTGCACCTCCTATCAAAGTTTAATCATATCATATGGTTCCTCTATTTTCAAGTGTCGGAAACGGTATCTTCTAACAGGTTATCCCCGTCTGCTGCTGTAGTTGCCAGATAGTCACACCGTTCGTTCATCTCATGTCCGTCGTGTCCCTTGACCCAGTGAAAGGTCACCTCATGCTGACCCATTGCTTCTAAAAGTTCTTTCCACAAATCAATATTTTTCACTGGCTTTCCATCCGACTTCTTCCATCCCTTCTTCATCCAACCATAAATCCATTTCTGATTAAATGCATCCACCAGATACTTAGAATCAGAATACAAGTCTACTCGGCATGGTCGATTGAGCTGCTGTAAGCTTCGGATTGCTGCTAACAACTCCATCCTGTTATTGGTGGTTTTTTTATAACCTGCAGATATTTCTTTTTTATAAAGTTTTCCGCTTCCATCTACATAAGTGAGTACAGCACCATATCCTCCCGGACCTTCCGGGTTTCCTCTTGCTGCTCCATCCGTATATATTTTTACTTCCATATTTATTATCCTTTTCTTATTTGTTTTTCCCTTAGATGTACAAACACACCTGATTTTCCTCGGATACTTCAACAATATTTGCTGCTACATTCTTATCCTTCAAATAATCCTTATATTTGGAGATATACCCATACTGTTTCCACATATGCATTGGAACAATATGCTCTGCTTTCACATGTTGTATAAAGTAATCCATTCCTAAAAACATATCCTTTTCCTGCCTTGGATCTAACACTACAAAAGCCACGTCAATATGCTTTTCTGAAAGATATCCTATCTGCTCCTTATATGTGTCCTCCTGATAGCGGTTGTCTTCCTCTGACTCTCCTTCCCAATGCCACCAGTTCAAATCTCCTGCATGATAAAATACCTTTCCTTCACACGTTACCAGAAATGCCACACCACTATCTGTAGACAGTAACGTTTCTACCTCCACTCCCGGAAATTCCAACCTTTCTAAGGGTTTCATATAATGTATTTTTTGCTTGATTTCAGAAACCTCTATATCCGGAAGAATTCTCTGTAATGCAGAGTTTCCAAGCTTCTTTTTTATTTCCTTTGCAAAAATATACTGAATATTTTTGTACCGGTAACTCCACTTTAGCACTTCCATATCAAAATGGTCTCTGTGCCCATGACTGGAAAATACATACATTTCCGTATCCTCCGGGAATTGCGGCATACTGCCATCATAAATACAATCTCCGGAACTTTTCCCGTCATAATAGTCGAATACCAATACTTTTCTGTTCACTTCTACACAAAATGCGCTATGATGAATATATGTTATCTTCATAGGCATATTATACTAAATTTTTTTTGCCTTGTACACAAATAAAAGTCGGAAAACGATATTTTCTCATTTTCCGACTTTTTAAATCAGCTTATATAATAATGCACACCAGACCACCGTTACTGTCATTTACAATTTTCTGCATAGTATCTTGAAGCTTTAACTGACTTTCATCATCCATCATGGTAATCTTGCTTCGGATTCCATCCTCCACCAGTTCCCCAATGGATTTCCCAAAAATATTCGTCTGCCACAGGCCCTCTTCCTGGTCTCTTGAAGTCTTAATGTATCCAATCAAATCCTGCGCCTGTTCTTCACTTCCGATAATCGGTGCTATCTCCGTTTCTACATTTGCTTTAATCATATGAATCGATGGAGACTGCGCCTTAATTTTCACTCCAAATTTATTTCCATGCTTAATAAGCACCGGTTCTTCGATTTGAATATCAGAAAGCTGTGGTGTTACCACTCCATACCCTTTTTGCTTTACTGCTTCCATGGCACTCGCCACCTTATCATACTCCCGTTTCATTCCCGATAATTCCTTTATCATAGAAATGAGCTGATATTCTCCCTGAATTGGCACTCCGGTCAACTCACTCATATTCTCATAGTAATATTTTTCATCAATATCAAAAATAATCTGGACGCTTCCCTTTGACAACTCCATTTTATCTAACTTGATTTTTTTTACATACTCTCCCTGCGGCGTCAATTCAATGTTTCTGGCATCTCTGGCATAATTGAACTGATTTAATATACTTTTAGCATTTTCAATGACATTTTCCTTTATCTTATGAGAATTCTCCAACATCTCTACCCACTTCGGCATATAGAATTCCACTCGTTCAATCGGAAATTCATAAAGAATACTTTCCAATATCCGATAAATATCATCTTTACGAAGCTGCTCACAGTTAACCGGCAGTACTGTCACTCCATACTTTTGCATCAGTTCTTCAGACAATTTCTGACTTTCCGGACTATATGGTTTTTGCGTATTTAACAATACGATAAAAGGCTTTCCCATCTTTTTCAGTTGTCCCACTGTTTTTTCCTCTGCCGGAATATAACTTTCTCTGGGAAGCTCTGTAATACTTCCATCTGTAGTTACCACAATTCCAATATTGGAATGTTCCTTGATTACCTTTTGCGTACCAATTTCTGCCGCCTGTGTAAATGGAATCTCATAGTCAAACCATGGTGTTCTCACCATGCGCTCACTTCCATCTTCCTGATGTCCCGTTGCACCTTCCACCATAAATCCTACACAGTCAATCAATCTTACCTTTACTTCTAAATCCTCTGCCAACTGAATACGAGCTGCCTCTTTCGGTACAAACTTAGGCTCCGTTGTCATAATGGTCTTTCCCTGGGCAGACTGAGGCAATTCATCTGTCGCCCGCTCTCTGTCATTCTCGTCTTCCATTTCCGGCAATACCATAATATCCATAAAACGTTTGATAAAGGTAGATTTTCCGGTCCGCACAGGTCCCACTACCCCAATATAAATATCTCCATGTGTTCTTGCACTGATATCCTTATAGATATTATATGTACCGGCACTGATATTTTCCATAAAATAACCTCCTGTTCTACTGTTTACAGTATATGCAGGAGGTTTTTCTTTAGAATCTATTTTACGGGAACAATCCCTTTATTTCTTCGGCATAAATCAACTTTCTAAGTGCCACAATATAAGCTGCCATGCGAAGCGTACAATCGCATTCTTTTGACACACCCATGATTTCTCCAAAAGATTTTGACATCAGGTCTTCTAACATCTCATTTACTCTGTTTCTTTCCCATGTCAGTTCCTGAATATTCTGTACCCACTCAAAATAGGATACGATAACTCCACCGCTGTTAGCAAAAATATCCGGCACTACCGGAATCCCTCTCTTGTCCAGAATCTCGTCTGCCTCTCTGGTAGTAGGACCATTGGCAGCCTCTACAATATAAGAACAACGCAATTTTTCTGCATTATCTTCTGTAATCTGATTTTCTAATGCTGCCGGCACCAATACGTCACACTCTGTTTCTAATAGTTCTTCATTGGTAATATGGCTTACCCCCTCTTTTTCATAATCCTTTAATAGATTTCCTTTTTCCAGAAATTCAGAAACTTCATCTGCATTAAGACCGGATTCGCAGTAGATTCCACCTGACACATCGCTAAGTGCAACAATTTTCACCCCACGATGGAAAAATATTCTTGCAGCATTGCTTCCTACATTTCCCATTCCCTGAATAGCTACTTTTGTTCCTTCCAGTTTCTTTCCTTCCAGTGACAGCAATAGTTTCGTACTAATGACAACACCACGTCCGGTTGCAGATTTTCTTCCTCTGGAACCGCCCAACTCGATTGGCTTTCCTGTTACTACACCCGGGCAAGGCTTTCCATTTAACTGACTATAAGTATCTAATACCCACGCCATCGTCTGTGCATTCGTGTTTACATCCGGTGCGGGAATATCGGTATCTGCTCCGATGATTGGAGCAATGGCAAAAGTATAACGTCTGGTAAGCTTACAAAGTTCTCTCTTAGAAAGCGTATGCGGGTCTACCTTGATTCCTCCCTTTGCACCACCATATGGAATATTGGCAACTGCACATTTTAAGGACATCCAGGTTGCCAATGCCTTTACTTCATCCAATGTACAATCCTGATGATAACGGATTCCTCCTTTGAATGGTCCACGGATATTGGAATGCTGTACGCGATAGCCTTCAAATACCTTTACCGTTCCGTCATCCATTTCTACCGGAAGATATACCTTGGTTTCTCTCTGTGGGTTCTTGATAATTTCAAACATGGTCTTGTCAATGTTTCCTTTTTCCATTGCTTCTGTCATAACACTGACAACATTCTCGTATGGGTTATATGTATGATACATTTTATATGCCGCTCCTTTTCTTTTTTTGTCTCTGCGCATCAACTGTTGGTTATCATAGACTTTTTCCCTCTGAAAAGTCAATATTCCATTTAAAACACGAAAAAACTTTACGAAATGAAGCATTTTTACAAAACTCTTTAACGAAATTCCTATTTTTACTTTATTTTATTAAGTCATTGACATTTTATGGTACCAGTGATAAATTGATGATATACGAAGGCGTAGTCAGGAAAGGATTTTTATTTCATGAAACACGAAGAATTAGATTATGTCGATAAAGAAATTTTAAATATGCTCCAACGTGATGCACGAATTTCCATAAAAGAAATCGCAGCAAAGGTATTTCTTTCCTCACCTGCGGTGTCCTCCCGTATTTCCCGCTTGGAAGAACAAGGATATATTGAAGGCTATCATGCAGTTCTTAACCCTATTGCACTTGGATATCATATCAAGGCATTTATCAATCTGGAAGTAGAACCAGTAGAGAAAAAAGAATTTTACCCTTATATCAAGTCCTGTCCTAACGTCATTGAATGTAACTGTGTAACAGGTGACTACTCCATGCTGCTGGAAGTTCTTTTTCCAAGCACTATGGAGTTAGATCACTTTATCGGAGAATTGCAGACCTATGGACGTACTAAGACACTGATTGTGTTTTCTACTTCTGTGGAGCATAGAGGGGTGACCTTGTATTAATTGTATTCCCCTTAATATATGGAAGAGGCAATTCAAAAGTTTTCCTCGTGAATTGCCTCTTCCTATTCTACATACTTTTTATTTCTTTTTTGCTTTCTTTACTTCTTCCTTAACTTCTTCTTTTTCTTCCTCTGGCTTCTTTGGCGCACGTCCGTATACTTCTGTATAATTACGTACTTTCTTGGATAATTTCTTATCAAGTGCACCGTCCTTCATACGCCATTTCCAGTTGCATCCTAAAGTAGAAGGTATATTCATTCTTCCTTCGCTACCAATTCCCAGCACATCCTGCATGGTTACTATAGCCATATCACTTACACTGGACCAAACTCCACGCATAATGCCCCAGTTATATCCTTCTTTCTTGTCCAGTTTCAAATACTCTGTTGCATATTCTACACATTCCTTAGATGCTGTATCCAGCCAACCAATAATCGTATCATTATCATGTGTTCCTGCATACACTACACTATTCTGCGTATAATTATGTGGCAAATAGTCTCCATCTTCTCTTGTATCAAATGCAAACTGAACAAGCTTCATTCCCGGATATCCGGAATCCTTCAGCATCTGTCTTACAGAATCAGTAAGGAATCCTAAATCTTCTGCAATAACATTCATCTTACCAAGCTTTTTCTCCATAGTCCGGAACAATTCAATTCCAGGACCTTCGCGCCACTCGCCATTACGAGCGGTTTTATCACCAAATGGGATTGCATAGTAAGAGTCAAATCCACGGAAATGATCAATTCTTACTACATCAAAAAGCTTTGTCATTTTTTCCATTCGCTTTGTCCACCAAGTAAAGTTATCTTTTTTCATAACATCCCAACGGAACAATGGATTTCCCCACAACTGTCCATCTTCTGAAAATGCATCCGGTGGGCATCCTGCTACATCAATTGGGTCCAGATTTTTGTCAAGATAGAACTGTGTCGGATTTGCCCATACATCAGCACTATCCATTGCAACATAAATCGGAACATCTCCAATAATCTGAATTCCATTTTCATTTGCATAAGCCTTTAATTCATTCCACTGTTTATAAAACAGGTATTGAAGCATCTTCCAAAATTCTATCTCTTCTGCTAACTCAGATGTTGCCTTTTTCATAGCTTCCGGCTTACGAAGTTTTAATTCTTCTTCCCACTCACTCCATGCCACACCATCATGAGCATCCTTCAATGCCATAAATAAAGCATAATCTTCCAACCAATCCTGCTCTTTACAGAATTTATCATAATCAGCCGGAACATCCTTCTTAAAGCGTCCATATGCCTTATGTAACAATGAATAACGGCTCTCATATAATGTACCGTAATCTACCTCTTCTACATTATCTCCCCATGCATAAGATTCACATTCTTTCTTTTCTAATAATCCTTCTTCGCATAAAGTATCCAAATCTATAAAATATGGATTTCCTGCAAAACTAGAAAAAGACTGGTAAGGTGAGTCACCATAACTTGTTGGACAAATTGGTAACACCTGCCAGTATGTTTGTGCTGATTCTACGAGAAAGTCTACAAATTTTCTTGCCTCCTTTCCCATGGTTCCAATACCATACGGGGATGGTAATGAAGAAATATGCATTAAAATTCCACTACTACGCATTCTGCGTTCCTCCTATTATTTTTTTCACACTTTCGCCCTGAATGAGTCCAAATGGAATAACTTCATGTACCGGGCTAGTGCTTAACTCAATATAATTTAATAGTATTTCTACACTTCTGGATGCCAGGGTGCTATACTGCTGTTGAATGGTGGTTAGTTTTGGATTATAATACTTTGCTAACGCAATCCCATCAAATCCCATGACCGAAATCTCTTCCGGCACTTTTATCCCCATATCAATCAAAGCACGAATCGCTCCAATTGCAGTTACATCACTCATGGCAAATACTGCCGTAATATCGCCTGCTCTTTTATATAAACGCTGCATAGCATAATATGCATTGTCATAAGAAAAACGAGCTGTCTCATAGTACACTGCTTCATCAAAAACTATATCATGCTTAGCAAAACTCTTCAAGCATCCCAGATAGCGTTGGTTACTGGTATGAGACAAACTACGTACTCCTCCCAGAATTCCTATTCTAGTATGCCCTTGTTCAATCAAAAAGTCAATAGCACATTCTGCTGCTTTTTCATCATCTGTTGCAACACTGGATAAATTATCAAATTTAAGGGCATTTCCCTGATTCGTTACCAGTACACAGGGAACATTTATTTCCTGAAAGGTCTCTTCAAAAGACTGTGGATTTCCTCCCAGGAAAAGCATTCCCATAGGTTTACGTTCCCTGCATACAATAACTGCTTCTTCTACTTCATTATCATCCTCGTCAATATAGGTAATACTTGCTGTATATCTTGTTTTTTCTATTTTTTTCTGAATTTCTTCTACGATGCTGGCAAAAAGCATATTCGAAGTTCCCTTTACCAGAACTGCAATTGTCTTGCTAACGTTCTGTTTCAGATGCTTTGCATTATTATTTGGCACGAAATGATGTTCAGCAACAATCTCTTCTATTCTCTTTTTTGCCTCCGGGCTTACATCTCTACGATTATTTAAAACCCTGGATACAGTACTTACAGAATATCCGGATTCCTTTGCTATATCTTTAATCGTCATCATATCATTTCCTGCCTTTTCTAAAAATTTAACCCTTTACAGCTCCTGCCAATACTCCTTCGATGATATACTTCTGACAGAATAAGTAAAAAATTATAATTGGAACAATTGCAAGTACAAGTACTGCCATCATAGCACCCCAGTCAATCTGACCATGACTCTGTTTCAAATACTGAATTGCGATTGGAATGGTCTTATATTTGTTAATATTAAGAACCAAACTTGGTAACAAATAGTCATTCCAAATCCACATAGCCTGCAAGATTGCCACCGTAATTGCGGTTGGTTTCAAAATCGGAAATACCACTCTAAAAAATGTCTGTAATGGATTACATCCGTCAATCATAGCTGCCTCTTCTATCTCAAGTGAAATTCCCTTAACAAATCCGGTAAACAGGAACACCGCAAGTCCTGCACCAAATCCAAGATATACCACTATAATTCCCACCGGATTACCTAAATGAAGCATATTTGCAAATTTGGATAAAGTAAACATTACCATCTGGAATGGAACAATCATGGAAAACAGACATAACATATACATTCCTTTGGTGAATTTACTATGTACTCTTGTAATGTACCATGCACACATAGAAGTACATAACACAATAACAACTACGGATGCTACTGTAATAAACAGGGAATATCCAAATGCATGAAAGAAGTCTGTTTTCTTAATTGCATTGGCATAATTGAGTGTTCCACACATAACCCTCTCAATTCCCTTTACAAACGCATCCCATCCTTCCGTGATGGACTTACTACTGATACTAAATGGATTTCTGAATATGAACGCTTTTCGTTTAAAAGAGTTCATAATTACAATCAAAATCGGTGAAATCCATACCAATGATACAATTGCCAAAATCACGCTTAATACAGCTCCGTGCTTCGCTCTTCTTACAGAAGTCATTTCGTCCGCTTTTTTTGCCATTACTGTTCTACCTCCTTACTGGTAGTTATTCTATTCTGTACCATTGAAATTACAGCAACCAGAATGAAGAAAATAACTGCCTTAGCCTGACCTACGCCTTGCCATCCTGTCGTTCCGTACATAGTATCATAAATATTCAACGCTAACAGCTGTGACATCTTACCCGGATTACCACCTGTCAATGCCAGGTTCTGGTCAAACAACTTAAATCCATTTGACATCGTCAAGAACGTACATATTGTAATCGTTGGCATCAATAATGGAAGAGTTACAGACTTTAATGTCTGCCATGCATTTGCACCATCTATTTTTGCAGCCTCAATCAGTTCTCCCGGGATATTCTGAATACCCGCAACATATATAATCATCATATATCCTATCTGTTGCCAGCATACAACAACCATCAATCCCCAGAATGCATACCACTGTGATGAGACAATTGTTTTCGAAAAATGGGATAAAACACTATTAAAAAGCATTAACCAAATATAACTTAATACAATACCGCCAATCAGATTTGGCATAAAAAATACTGTTCGGAACAAATTAGTTCCTTTGATTCCCTTTGTTAAAAGCATTGCAATGGCAAAAGAAACAACATTAATAATTATTACTGAAACGATTGCAAACAACGCTGTATACCATAAAGAATGAAGAAATGTTGTATCCAACACCCCATTTACATATAAAATCCTTTTATAATTATTAAAACCTACCCATTTAAAATCCGTTACCGTAGTGAATTTACAAAATGAGAGGAATATACCATATATAAATGGAATAATAAAACCAATTGCAAATGCTACCAATGTTGGAAGCACAAATACTGGAAAATACTTTTTTATTGCTTTTTCCATAATAACCCCTTTCCTTCAAACGGGGGAGAAGGTATCGAAATGCCCTCTCCCCCTTGAATTACATGACCTTTTCTATTAGTCTGTCAAAATTACTGTGCATCATCTTCATGAGCAAGTGTCCACTGATTTGCCCATCCGTCAACGAATGCGGTTTTAACTGCATCCCAGTCTCCAGAACCATCTGTATAAGCAGTTAATGCAGAAACAACATCTGCTCTCCAATCATCTACGTTTGGAGTTGCGTTAAAGCTCCATGCTACAGAAGTTTTTCCAGCTGACATCAATGCATTGGAATCCTGAACAAATGCGTTTGCAGATTCATAATCACCTGTAAAGGTATCATATGGAGCAGATAATCCCATTGTATTTGTGATTGCATCACGACCTTCGTCAGATGTGATAACCCATTCAAGGAATGCTAAAGTAGCATCAATATCTTCCTGAGAAGCCTGGCTATTTACTGCCCAATAGTTTTCAGTTCCTACACAAAGTCCCTGATTTTCATCATCAACACCAAAGTAAATTGGCATCATTCCGATATCATCAGCTGTTACAAGGTAACCATTTTCATCACTTGTTAATGGAGAGAATTCCCAGTCACCATTCTGATAGAATACAGCTTCTTCCATACCGAATTCACTCTCTGCATTTAATGCACCGGAATTCAGAGTTTTTGGATCTGCGCCAGAAGTATTTACATATAAATCCCAAACTGCTTTGTACTGATCCAGATATGTTCCATCAATAGTAGCTTCACCATTGATTAAATCACATCCATCATCCTTGAATTCATAGTATAATGGCATATTTGCAAGATGTCCGGAAAATCTCCAGCTAGAACCACTATCCAAACCTGCAGAAGCAAATGCTCCCTGAAGTTCATAACCAAACTCATCATTGATTTCATCTACTCTAGCATTGATATCTTCTGCAACTGCTTTTAATGTATCAAAGCTTGTAATCTCATCAGGAGAAGCAATTACTGCTCCATCTAAAGTACAATAGTCATTTAAGATTTTCTTATTGTAGATAATACCATAACATTCGTAGCAGTTTGCTACTGCTGCAATCTTTCCGTCATAAGTAATGGAAAGAGACTTATCTGTTAAATGTTTATACAACTCAGAATCTTTTAAATCTAAGGTGTAATCATTCCAAGTCTGTGCTGCTGTTGTATTACCAATATTGAAAATAGTTGGCGCTTCATCTTTTGCCATTTCGGACTGCATTGTTGTGCTGTACTGTCCGTCTGCAGCTGTTAATACATTAACTTCAACCCCTGTCTCGTCGGTATAAACATCTGCTAAGTCCTGCCATGCCTGGTCTGTTTCCGGTTTGAAGTTCAGCAAATAAACTCTTCCGTCACCACTTGCTGTACTTCCAGACTCATCTTTTTCCCCACCAGCTTCTTCTGTCTTGCCCTTGTCGTTGGACCCTTTGTCATTTGAGTTGTTGCCACATCCAACAACCATTGATGCCGCCATGGCTGCCACCAACATAAGTGATACTAACTTTCTTTTCATAGTATACATCCTCCTATAAATAGTAATATGAATTGTTCTTCTGAAAGCGTTTCCGGTAACGTTTTCAGTTGATAGTGTTAGTATAATGCTTATTCCCAAAAAAATCAATAACATTTTCCATTTTTACCGTTACTTTGTTTGTTTTTTACATTTTAATTCTTTATTTTTTGTGCATTTTATACAATTCATTTTCCATGCACCAAAAAAGAGCTAATGCAACTTTTTATTGCAATAGCTCTCTTTTCTTCTAAATGTGTATATATCCGAATCTCACATAATACTCCATACAGTATTCTACAATTCCCATCCCCATGGCAAAGCACATCAACAAAAAAGTAATAAAAATCGCTCCCTTGTCATACTTAACTACTTCCTTTTCTTCCGAAGCCTGGTGCAAATTAGCAAATATCATTTCTGCCCCAAGCGCTACCAATATAACCGGCCACAGCTTTACAATAAAAGCCAAACTTAGCGCCGGATAAACCATATGAATCAGAAATAATATTCCAAATACAATCAACATACAACCGCAAGTAATACTTCCTACTCTTCTGGTTCTCATAACGTTCCCTCCTTCTTTTTCTCCTCTTCCTTATCTAACTCTGCCTTTTTTCCCCGAATCAGCATAATTCCCACAAAAACCAAAAGAACTGCTATGATAATTTGTGGTATAGCCTCTACAAACGTCCAATAAATCCAATCCGGTAACAGCCAATACAAATATTCAGATAGATAATGCCACAATACTGCAATTCCTACAAAAATTAAGATTCCTGCCAGAATATTATTCTGCTTTTTGCTCCATTTTCCATTTGGTAATACCTGCTCTATGTGAAACAAATAATCATCTTCTACGGCATAAAATTCTTCATCTGACATTCCTCTCAAATTATGCACATGAAAGAAACTATAACACCACAAGATAGGAAGCACAAACAATACCTGATCAATATTCAGGTAAGCCGCAACAAAAATCAATCCCCAGAATACTCCCATAACGCTTAATCCCTGTTTCATAAATCCCATATACATCTCTCCTGCCCCCGGTATTAACGAGAAACAGAATGTTAAAAATCCACTTTTCTTTCTTGTCATCTCAATTCCTCCTACTTTGCTCTTCTAAGCCTTTTTGTTCTATCTAAAAACACCATTGGTCATCTGGTTTAATGCATCTGTAACAAAACTACTGCCACGATTCAATTTATCTGTGATACTTTCCTTCTCCTGATGAGTTTCTGTTGTAACCGACTTAGGAGACGGAATCTCCATATTCATATTCTGAATACTGCTAGTTACCGTCAATAGAAATATGGAAGCAACAACCGCAAGACCTACTTTTAAGCTGTATATCATCAACTGCATCTGCTTTGACGTCTGCTTTACCTTTACTGCAGTTTGTACATCTATCTGTCTGGTTCTTCTGGTAATTTCTTCTTTCAAATATGCCGGTGGTTCCATCAGATTCTCTTCCATCCATATGCCAAACTGTTCTGCGCAAAAAGTACATGTTCCCGTATGTCTTAAAAATTCTTCCTCTCGCTGGCCTTCCATTTTTCCCTGCTGCCAACATTCAAACATTTCCCTTGTAATATGCTGTTCTCTTAACTCTGTCATCTCTTGGTCGTCCTCCCTTCTATTAGTTTCTTAATCATTGCCTTCGCCCGATATATCTGGGTCTGAATGGTCTTGATTCCTTTTCCCGTTTCTTCTGATATTTCTTTTACTGATTTTTCCCTATAAAAATGCTCTGTAGCCACTTCTTTATAAGGACTTTTCAGGCTCTGACAGATAGTAAATACATATTCTTTGGATTCTTGTTGTAAGTATTCCTCCTCCGGTCCGTCTCTGCTATCTTTTACCTCTGTAAAATAAGCATCTTCCTTCGGCTCACTACGCCTTCCTGCACTCTTAATAAAGTCTAGTCCTTTATTCGTAGCAATCTTACAAATCCAAGCCCTTTCATAATCCCTTTGAAAAGTAGTTAAATTCTTATAGACAGATAAAAATGTTTCCTGGGTCAAATCTTCTGCGTCAAACTGGTTACCTGTAAATTTAAAACAAATAGAATATACTAATTTCTGATATGTATCCAACAGATAACCAAAATACACTTCATTATCGATTTTATCCGCCTCCTTTTCTGTTTTACTATCTGTTCATTTACTATAACGAGTATACTACAAAAATGTCTTCAAAAAATTTAAAATTTTTTTAAAAAGAGCAGTAAACCAAAACTGGCTTACTGCTCTTCCATCATTCTTCTTGTAAATTCTTCTCCGGAAGGCGTTGCTGCCAATCCACCTTCTCCGGTTTCTTTTAAAGAACTCGGTAATGCTATTCCAACCGCACGCATGGCATCAATTACCTCATCCGGTGGAATACGACTTACAATTCCTGCTATTGCCATATCTGCACTGGTAATCGCATTGACTGCTCCGATTACATTACGCTTTACACAAGGAACCTCTACAAGTCCTGCCACCGGGTCACAGACTAATCCCAACAGACTTTTTAATGCCATCGCCGCTGCATGGACAATTTCTTGTTCTGTTCCTCCTTGCAAATACGCAAGTCCTCCGGCTGCCATAGCACTGGCACTTCCAATTTCGGCCTGACATCCTCCGGTTGCACCTGCAATAAAAGCACGTTCCGCTATTACTGTACCAATCCCTGCAGCCACAAACATGGCTTCAATCATTTTTTCATCCTTAACACCATATTGCTCCTGATAAGTCAGGAACACCGCCGGCATCACACCACAGGAACCAGCCGTAGGAGCTGCCACAATTCGCTTCATACAGGCATTAGACTCTCCCATTTTTAGAGCTTTCACCATAACCTCGCCAATAAAAGCACCCGACATTGTTTTTCCAGCTGCAACTGCTTCCCTCATCTGCCAACCATCTCCACCTACCAAGCCACTGGCAGATTTCAACTTTTCATCATAAGACTGATCTGCCATCCGCATAGTATCATACATTCTTTTCATGGCACCAAAAGATTCCTCCTCTGATACCATCCGTTCTGACATATCATCTTCCATGATAATTCTCCAGAAAGGTTTCTTCTGCTCTCTTACACTATCCACAATCTCTTTTAATGATTTAAAACTCATAATGTGGCTCCTTACCTTTACTTATTGCTTTTCTATCAGACTTAAATATGTGACTTTTCGAACCCCTTCCAGTTTTTCCAACCATTCAACGGATTCTGGTGGCACCTCTTTATCGCATTCAATAATCATAACGGCATCACCGCCTCTTCTGTCACGATATAGCTGCATGGTAGCAATATTAACAGACTTGTGGGCAAGCATAGATGTGACTTCTGCAACATGTCCCGGCTGGTCTAAATTGTGTACAATAAGTGTTGGATAATCTCCGCAGAAATTAGCTTCCAAACCATCCAACTTACTGATTCTAATTCTTCCACCTCCGATAGAAGCAGCTTCTATTTCCAACTCTCGTCCATTTACTCCTGTCAGTTTCATCAAAACAGAATTAGGATGTGCATCCCGAAGTTCAATTCCCTCAAAGGAAAACTGCATTCCCTGCTCTTTTGCAACTTGAAAACTATCCGGAATTCTTTCATCCTCCGGATGCATACCAAGTAGCCCAGCGATCAACGCACGATCCGTACCATGCCCCTTTCCAGTTGCCCGGAAAGAACCATGGAGATATATCTCTGCCTTTTTTACGTTTTCATTCAACAATAATTTTGCAATATATCCAATTCGTACCGCTCCTGCAGTATGAGAGCTGGAGGGACCAACCATCACCGGTCCTACAATATCAAATAAATTCATATTCGTTCCTTATTTTCTACTACTTCTATTTTGCCAACAGTTCCTCAGCCAATTCTTCCATCTTGGTTACATCTTCCTG